>NZ_JACHIU010000001.1:0-1200000 GCF_014207705.1 Sphaerisporangium rubeum | reverse complement strand
CGGCCACGGCGTCGAACTCGCCGCCGCCGCGGATCCAGCGGTTCACGTCCTGGCGTGTGCGTTCGTTCTCCGGCGTGAAGACGAACGAGCCGCCGATCTGGGTCAGTGTGCAGCCGATGATCCGCAGGCCGTGCAGGTGCGCGCGGCCGATCAGCGTGCGGTACCCGGCGATGATGTCCTCCGTCGTCGCCTGCTCGCTGTCCGGCATGCCTGGCATCGAGCCGAAGATGATGTCGTTGCCTCCTTCGGACAGGACCACCCAGCGCGCGCCGGGTCTGGCGAGGACGTCGCGGTCGAAACGGGCCAGTGCGGCGGCGCCGAAGCCGTCGGTCTCGCGCAGGAGACGGTTGCCGGCGATCCCCATGTTGATCACCGCGCGTGGCGGCAGGTCGTGCCGCGCGGCGAGCCGGCGGGCCAGTCGTGACGGCCACGGTGTGTCCGCGCCGGGTGTGGTGCCGGCGCCGTCGGTGATGGAGTCGCCGATGGCGACGATGGTGGCGGCCGTGGACGGTGCGAGCACGTCAATGCCGGTGAGCCACAGGTAGGACGTGAACGCGGTGGCGTCGCGCAGGTGCCGTGCCGCGGACTGGTCGCCTGGCGCGAACCATGCCGTGCGCAGGCCGAGTTCGTGGGTCGTCGGGGTGACCTCCTCGCCGGGGATGTACAGCGAGACGACGAGGTCGGTCTGTGCTGGTACGTCGTACTCGATGGGGTCGCTGTGGATCTGTGCGCCGGTCGGCAGTACCACGGTGGTGCGGCCACCGAAGGTGAGGTGGCGTGCGCTGCCGTCGCGGGTCGCGGTTCCGCTGTCGTGGAGCGCGACGCGCGCGGCCTCGACGCGTACCGGCGGGTGGCCGAAGGAGTTCGACAGCGCTACGCGGACGGCGCTGCCGCCTACGGTGGTGCGCGCCACCATGCGTACGGTCTGCGCACTGATCTTCGTCGGTGCGGCGGCCGGTTCGGCCTGGAGATCCCCCACCGGTGCGTCACCTGCGGTGGGGTCGTCGTCCGGCGGTAGCTGCGGTCCTCCGCCGGATTCGGCGGGTCGCGCCAGTTGCTGCGCCGTGCCCCAGGTGGCGATCCAGTTGCTCATGTCTGCGGCCTTTCGTCGCGGACGGGGCCGTGTCGGGCTTCGTTCTCGACACGCAGACTGGGGCAGGCCGCTGGCATCGCGCGCACACGGCGCTGGCACGGCTCCGGCCCGGCCGGTCAGGTGCCTGCTGTGACGGCTTTCAGATGACAGTGACTGACATCGTACTCTGTGGAGGGGATTCTCATGCGTGTTCTCGTCACCGGTGCTTCCGGGTGGTGCGGGTCGGCGCTCGTTCCCGAACTGATCGAGGCCGGCCACGAGGTCGTGGGGCTGGCGCGGTCGGACGCTTCGGCGGCGGCGCTCGACGCGGCCGGGGTCCGGGTGGTTCGGGGAGACCTCGACGACCTCGGTACGTTGCGGCGCGAGGCCGAGGCGGCGGACGGGGTGATCCACCTCGCGTTCAAGCACGACATCGCGTTCAGCGGGGACTACCAGGGGGCCGCGGACGCGGATCGAGTGGCCGTCGAGACGTTCGGGGAGGCGCTCGCCGGGTCCGGGAGGCCGTTCGTCATCGCCTCCGGGGTCGGGGGGATCGCGCCGGGACGGGTCGCGACGGAGGCGGACTGGCCGGTGGAGCAGGGGAATGGCGGGGTGCACGGACGGATCGCGACGGCGCGGGTGGCGCTCGGGTACGCGTCACGTGGGGTGCGGTCGTCGGTCGTGCGGCTGCCGATCGTGCATGGTGAGGGGGATCCCGGGTTCCTCGCGGTGCTGATCGGGATCGCTCGGGAGAAAGGGGTGTCGGGGTACATCGGGGACGGGACGCAGCGGTGGCCGTTCGTGCATCGGGACGACGCGGCTTCTCTGTTCCGGCTCGCGGTGGAGAAGGCTCCCGCCGGGTCGGTGCTGCACGCGATCGCCGACGAAGGGGTGGCGTTGCGGGAGGTCGCCGAGGTGATCGGACGGCATCTCGGGGTGCCGGTGGTGGCGGTACGGCCTGAGGACGCGGCGGGGCATTTCGGGTGGCTGGCCGGGTTCCTCGGGACGGACGGCGCGGCGTCCAGTGCGGTGACGCGGGAGATGCTGGGGTGGCGGCCCACGCAGATCGGGTTCATCGACGATCTGGAGAAGGGGCACTACTTCGCGTCAGGTGGGGCGGATGACGAGGCAGCTGCTGGTGGCGGTGGCCAGTAGGCGGCCCGTCCTGTCCTGAAGTCTCGCTTCCGCGAGAGCTGTGCGGGTGCCGAGGTGGGTGACGGTGCCGGTCGCCGTCACCCGGCCGGTCCCGGTGGTTATGGGACGGAGGTACTTCACGATGAGGTCGAGAGTGGTGTAGGCGACGCCTGCCGGGAGCATCGAGTGGACGGCGCAGCCGGCGGCCGAGTCGAGGAGGGTGGCGAAGACGCCGCCGTGTACGGAGCCGATGGGGTTGTAGTGGTACTCGGCGGGGGTGAAGGCGAAGACGGCGTTTCCGGGGGTCACTTCTTCCAGGTCGAAGCCGAGGGCTATGGCTATGGGGGGTGGGGGGACGGTGCCGTCGATGATCGCTTTGAGTGTGGTCATGCCGTCGAGGTCGCGGCCGGCCGTCGCGGTGATCATGGGGTCGTTCCAGGTGTACTGGCGGTGGCGGGAGGGTGCGTCGAGTTGTTCCGGGGTGGACATGCGGGGGTCCTCCTGGGTCGGGGTGAGGTGCTCACGGCAACTCTGCCATAGCAGAGTTCGGAAATGAGACGCAGGTTGTGGCCGGGGTGGGTGGTCGCCGGGTGTGGGTCGCTGGATCGGCGGGTTGCGGACGGTGGGGTCCGAAAACTGGGTTGGGGGTCGGTACGCCGGGTGGGGAAGGGATGGGGAAGTCGGGGGTTTAGCTGGGGGGACTTGTGAGGGAGGACACGTAGGGTCCTGGGACCATTTCACATGGTGTTCATACATGGGCAACAGGTGGGAAACGGGGGGTTGACAGCGTCGGCGTTGCGCTTCGCGTGTTGTTGCCCGAGAGGTTGAGAGGGATCGACAGTGACCTACAAGGCCGAGTACATCTGGATCGACGGGACCGAGCCGACGGCGCGGCTCCGGTCCAAGACCAAGATCCTTGCGGATGGGGCCGAGCTTCCCACCTGGGGGTTCGATGGGTCCAGCACGAACCAGGCGCCGGGTAAGGCGTCGGACTGTGTGCTGAAGCCGGTGTTCGTGTGCCCGGACCCGATCCGTGGCGGGGACAACGTGCTGGTGCTGTCGGAGGTTCTGCTGACCGACATGACGCCGCACCCGACCAACACGCGCGCGAAGCTGACGCCGGTCGCCGAGCAGTTCGCCGCGCAGGACTCGTGGTTCGGCATCGAGCAGGAGTACACGTTCTTCAAGGACGGCCGTCCGCTGGGGTTCCCCGCGCCGCAGGGCTTCCCGGCGCCGCAGGGGTTCTACTACTGCGGGGTCGGCGCGGACGAGGTGTACGGCCGCGAGATCGTCGAGGCGCACCTCGACGCGTGCCTGGAGGCGGGGCTGGCGATCTCCGGCATCAACGCCGAGGTCATGCCGGGTCAGTGGGAGTTCCAGGTCGGGCCGGCGGGGCCGGTGGCGGTCGCGGACCAGCTGTGGGTGGCGCGGTGGCTGCTGTACCGCATCGCCGAGGAGTTCGGGGTCGCGGCGACGCTGGACCCGAAGCCGGTGAAGGGTGACTGGAACGGCGCGGGCCTGCACACCAACTTCTCGACGCAGGCGATGCGGTCGTCGTACGACCCGATCATCACGGCGTGCGAGGCGCTCGGCACGAAGGCGCAGGAGCACATCACGGGGTACGGCGCGGACATCGAGCACCGGCTCACCGGCATGCACGAGACGGCGCCGTGGAGCGAGTTCAGCTACGGCGTGTCGGACCGCGGCGCGTCGGTGCGCATCCCGTGGCAGGTCGAGGTCGACAAGCACGGCTACATCGAGGACCGGCGGCCGAACGCGAACGCCGACCCGTACGTGGTGACCCGCCTGATCGTGGACACCTGCTGCTCGGCCCTGGAGAAGGCCGGCCAGGTCTGACCCGAAGAGACGTGGCAGGGGGTGCGGCGCGGCACCCCCTGTCTTTTCTCATGTCATGAGCGTTTGCGGTTCTCGAAGACGTCGTCCACCAGGCCGTACGCCTTGGCCTGGGTGGCGGTGAAGATCTTGTCGCGTTCGATGTCGGCGCGGACGGTCTCGACGGGACGGTTGGAGTGGCGCGCGACGAGTTCCTCCAGCATGGTGCGCAGGCGCATGATCTCGCGGGCCTGGATCTCGAGGTCGCTTCCCGTGCCGAAACTGCCTTCCATGGACGGCTGGTGGAGCAGCACGCGTGACTGCGGCAGCGCGGCGCGTTTGCCGCGGGTGCCGGCGGCGAGCAGGACGGCCGCGGCGGAGGCGGCCTGGCCGATGCAGACGGTTCGGACGTCGGGTCGGACGAACTGCATGGTGTCGTAGATGGCGGTCATGGCGGTGAACGAGCCGCCGGGTGAGTTGATGTAGAGGCTGATGTCGCGGTCGGGGTCGAGGGACTCCAGGGTGAGGAGCTGCGCCATCACGTCGTTGGCCGAGGTGTCGTCGATCTGCACGCCGAGGAAGATGATGCGGTCCTCGAACAGCTTGTTGTAGGGGCTCATCTCCTTGACGCCGTAGGAGGTGCGCTCGGTGAACGTCGGCATGACGTAACGGCTGTGGATGGGGATCACTTCGGCGTCGCTCATGACACGGGGCCGGCGGACGGGATGTTGCGCGCGGTGGCGACGACGTGGTCGACGATGCCGTACTCCTTGGCCTCTTCGGCGGTGAACCAGCGGTCGTGGTCGGAGTCGGCCTCGATGCGCTCCAGGGGCTGCCCGGTGTGCTGCGCGATGAGGCGGGCCATGGTCTGCTTGGTGTACAGCATCTGCTCGGCCTGGATCCTGATGTCGGACGCGGTGCCGCCGATGCCGCCGGAGGGCTGGTGCATCATGACGCGGGCCCGCGGCAGGACGTACCGCTTGCCGGGGGTGCCGGCGCAGAGCAGGAACTGGCCCATGGACGCGGCGAGGCCCATGCCGACGGTGCAGACGTCGTTGGGGACGTATTCCATCATGTCGTAAATGGCCATGCCGGCGCTCACGGAGCCGCCAGGTGAGTTGATGTAAAGGAAAATGTCGCGCTGCGGGTCTTCCGCGGCGAGCAGGAGCAATTCACCACAGATGCGGTTGCCTATTTGGTCGTCGACCTCCTGTCCGAGGAAGACAATGCGTTCTCGCAGGAGCCGCTGGACGACGGGTTCATAGGGGACCACAGGGGCGATGTCGCTGGTGGTGGTGGCGACGACGCGGCCGAACGAGTGGGGACGCGGGGAGACGATCATGAGATCTGCTTCCTTTCCCGAAGGTCGAATACGGCGTCAACACTTCCAGAAAAAGGACCTGATCGGCACGCGTTTCACCGTCGGCACATTTTCGCGCAAAGCGGATTACGCGTCGCGCGTATTACGCCGTGAACGGATTTTCATTGACATTTCCTACAAATGCCGGGCCCGCTGGAGCGCCGCCTCCAGCTCCGCGACCCGGTCGAGCAGATCCATGACCAGCCCGAGCGCCGCGTAGTTGACGCACAGGCCCTCGCGGAGCCGTTCGATGCGGCCGAGCACGATGAGCTGCGACGGCGCGAACCGCAGGTCGGGGCCGCCGAGCGGGTCGATCAGGCCGAGCGCGACCAGGCGGCGCACCTGGTCGGGGTGCAGTCCCCCGGCTCTGGCGAACTGCTCCAGGCTCAGGCCGGGAAGCCGGATGAGCGCGGTGGTCACAGGCTCCTCCTCGGGTCGAAGGCCGACACGTCGGCGAGCCGTTCCAGCAGCCGGCGTTCCTCGTCGGTGAGACGCGGCGGCACCACGATCCGCGCCTCGGCGTACAGGTCCCCCGGCCCCGCGCGGGGGCTCGGCAGGCCGCGTCCGCGCAGGCGCAGGCGGCGGCCGCTGGACGTACCCGGCGGGATCTTGAGCTTGGCCTCGCCACCGGGGGTGTCCAGCGCGACGGTGGCGCCGAGCGCGGCCTCCCACGGCGTGAGCGGCAGCGACACGTACAGGTCGCGGCCGTCCACGCGGTACCGGGGGTCGGAGATCCTGACGTTCAGGTACAGATCCCCCGGCCGGCCCGCGTCGACTCTGCCTCCCTGTCCCGCGAGGCGGATCCGCTGGCCGTCGGTGACGCCGGCCGGGATGTCGACCCGCAGGTCGCGTGCGCCTTCCGGGCCGGTCAGGGTGATGTGGCGGCGGCCCCCGTGGTACGCCTCGCCGACCCCGATGGTGATCTCGGCCTCCTGGTCGAGGCCGGCTGCCGGTCCCCAGCCGCCGCCGAACAGGTCGGCGAAGTCGATGTCGGGGCCGAGACCGCCGAAACCGGGGGCGGCATGACGTCCGGCACCGGCACGCGGGCCGCGCCGGGCCCTGGCCCACGCCTCGGGGTCCACATCCTCAGGCACCGAGCGCCAGTCCGGGCCGAAGGCGTCGTACCGGCGCCGTTTCGCCGGGTCGGACAGCACGTCCCAGGCCTCGGCGATGTCCTTGAACCGCTCCTCCGCGCCGGGGTCCTTGCTGACGTCGGGGTGATGGGACCGGGCCAGCTTGCGGTACGCGCGCTGGATCTCCTCCCGGGTCGCCGTCCGCGGCACCCCGAGGACCTCGTACAGATCGCGGGCCGCCACGGTGCCTCACTCCTGCGCCATGGCGACCAGCACCGCCGCCGGACGCAGCTCGCCGTACCCCGGCCGCACCACCTCGGCCACCGTGCCAGGCGCGGCGTCCCCCGCCGGTACGGTGCCGACGGCCTCGTGCACGGCGGGGTCGAACGGCACCCCTGTCTCGTCGCGCCGAGGGTACCCGAGGCGGGCCAGCAGCGCCACGGCCTGGTCGCGCACGGTCTGCACGCCTTCGATGACACCCCCGGGCTCGGCGTCGGCGAACCGCAGCGCGAGGTCGAGGTTGTCCAGGACGGGAAGCCATTCGCGCGCGGACCGCACCCGTTCCTCGGCGCGGATCCGCTCGGCGTCCCGCAGGAGCCGTTTGCGCATGTTGTCCAGGTCGGCGACCGCGCGGAGCCACTTGTCCTCCATGTCGGCGAGCTTCGCCGCGGCGGCCTCCAGGTCCTCGTCCGGCCCCTCGGTCCCCTGCGCCTCGGCCACCAGCGGACGCTCGTCGTCGTGGCCGTTCACGTCACTCCTCGGTGAACTCGGCGTCGATCACGTCCTCGTCGCCGGCCCGCGTCCCCGCCTCGGCGCGGCCCTGCTCCGGCGGACGCGCGAGGCTCTGGTCGACCTGCCGCAGCTCGGAGGTGAGGTCGCGCAGCCGTTCCAGCGGCGCCTCCTCCCGTACGGCCCGGCGCGCGTCGGCGACGAGCTGCTCGGCACGGGCCTTCTCGTGCACGGGGACCGTCTCGCCGAGCTCGGTGAGACGCCGTTCCACCTGGTAGGCCGCCGCGTCGAGCAGGTTGCGCGCGTCGACGGACTCACGCAGCCGGGTGTCCTCGGCGCGGTGCTGCTCGGCGTCGCGCATCATGCGGTCGATCTCGGACCTGTCGAGGTTGGAGCTCTCGCTGATCGTGATGCGCTGCTCTCCCCCGGTGTCCTTGTCCTTGGCGGTGACGTTGAGTATGCCGCTGGCGTCCACGTCGAACGTCACCTCGATCTGCGGTTCCCCGCGCCGTCCCGGCCGGATGTTCTCCAGCCGGAACCGGCCGAGCGCGCGGTTGTCCGCGGCCCGTTCCCGCTCCCCCTGCAGCACCACCACGTCCACGGCCGACTGGTCGTCCTCGGCGGTGCTGAACGTCTCGGTGCGGCGCGCCGGGATCGTGGTGTTGCGCTCCAGGACCCTGGTCATGACGCCGCCGAGGGTCTCCACGCCGAGCGACAGCGGGGTGACGTCCAGCAGCAGGACGTCCTTGACCTCGCCTTTCAGCACGCCGGCCTGGATGGCGGCGCCGTCGGCCACCACCTCGTCGGGGTTGACCGTCATGTTGGGTTCCTTGCCGCCGGTGAGGCGGCGCACCAGTTCCTGCACGGCCGGGATGCGGGTCGAGCCGCCGACGAGAATGACCTCGTCGATGTCGTCAGGGGTCAGTTTGGCGTCCGTCATGGCCTGCCGCACGGGGTCCTTCGTGCGTTCCACCAGGTCACGGGTGATCTCGTCGAACGTGGAGCGCATGAGGGCGGTGTTGAGGTGTTTCGGGCCGTTGGCGTCGGCGGTGATGAACGGCAGGCTGACCGTGGTCTGTGTGACGGACGACAGCTCGACCTTGGCGCGTTCGGCGGCCTCGAACAGCCGTTGCAGGGCCTGCGGGTCGCGGCGCAGGTCGATGCCCTCGGTGCGCTGGAACTCGTCGGCCAGGTGGTCCACGACGCGCCGGTCGAAGTCGTCGCCGCCGAGGTGGGTGTCACCGGCGGTGGCGCGGACCTCGATGACGCCTTCGCCGATGTCGAGGATGCTGACGTCGAACGTGCCACCGCCGAGGTCGTACACCAGCACGGTCTCGGCGCCTTTGCGGTCCAGGCCGTACGCCAGCGCCGCGGCGGTGGGCTCGTTGATGATCCGCAGCACGTCGAGGCCGGCGATGCGGCCGGCGTCCCTGGTGGCATGGCGCTGCGCGTCGTTGAAGTACGCGGGGACCGTGACGACCGCCTCGGTGATCTTCTCGCCGAGGAACTTGGAGGCGTCGGCCACCAGTTTGCGCAGCACCATCGCGGAGATCTCCTCCGGCGCGTACAGCTTCTCCCCCACTTTGAAGCGGACGGCGTCGTCGGGGCCGGGGACGACGTCGAACGACACCGCGTTGACCTCGCTGCTCACCTCGTCGAAGCGGCGGCCGATGAAACGCTTGGCGGAGTAGATGGTGCCTTTGGGGTTGAGGATGGCCTGGCGGCGGGCCAGCTGGCCCACCAGGCGTTCACCCGCGGGGGTGAAGGCGACGACCGAGGGGGTGGTGCGTTCGCCTTCGGCGTTGGGGATCACGGTGGGCTGACCCTGCTCCGTGATCGCGATGACGGAGTTGGTGGTACCGAGGTCGATACCGACTGCTCTGGCCATGATCGCTCCCTCTCCCCACGATGAAACGGTGCGGCTGCGGGGGGAGGCCAGGACTCATCACCACAGTACAACCACCCGGATCGGGGCCGCGGACCAGGTCAGAGCCTCGCGGAGCGGCGCGTCAGGCCGAGGTGCGGTGGTGGGACGGGAGAGGTGTGGGGAAGCTGGCCCAGACGAGTTTGCCGTGCGGCAGGGGGTGCCAGCCCCAGGAGGAGCAGAGGGTGTCGATCAGCCACAGGCCGCGGCCGGACTCGGCGAAATGGTCGGCCGTGGTGAGGATCGGGGGGTGGTCGGCGGAGTCGAGGACGGCGCAGACCAGGTGCGCGGAGCGGTGCAGGAGGCGTACGCCTTGTGGCGGGCCGGCGTGACGAAGTGCGTTGGTGACCAGTTCCGAGACGACCAGGCGCGCGTCGGCGGAGAGTTCGGCGAGGCCCCAGGCGGTCAGGGTCTGCGCGGTGAAGTCGCGTGCCTCCTTGACGGGGGCTCCGGTGTGGCCGAGTTCCCGCAGTTCGGCGCCGGCGGGGCCGCAGAGGGCCGCCTCCACCGAAGGGAGCAGCCACCAGGGGGCCTCGCCCCTTATGACCGCCTGCCGGCGTACCGGTTGAGCCGTCATCACGTCCTCACTACGTCGCGGCCCCGCGAGTGCGTGGTCGACGCGGGAGGATCAATCTTTCTCCACGCACGATGCATATGCAAGAACATCTGCACGTGCAAACTCATAACTTTCCCTACAGAACACCGGTATAGGTCACTGTGCGTGGTTTACCCGACCTGAGTAGTAAGGATGCCCTATGGGGTAGTCGCCAGACCCTCCGCAGCGTCAAGATTGAACATTGAAAGACTTCTCCATCATGGTTCCAGGGAGCGAAGACGCATGGCCATGCCACTCGGCCAGGACGACAAACCGGACATACCCTCCTTAGTCCGACCCGGAGGCGGAGGCCCCACCGCGCTGCGCATCCTGCTCGGCGCGCAACTCCGCCGGTTGCGCACCACCCGTGGCATCACCCGCGATCAAGCAGGCCACACCATCCGCGCGTCAGAAGCCAAGATCAGCCGGCTGGAGCTCGGCCGCGTCGGCTTCAAGGACCGCGACGTCGCCGACCTGCTCACCCTGTACGGCGTCACCGAGGCCGCCGAACGCGACACGTTCCTCCAACTGGCCAGGCAGGCCAACGCACCCGGCTGGTGGCACAAGTTCAGCGACCTGCTCCCCAACTGGTTCGAGCTGTACGTCGGCCTCGAAGAAGCCGCGTCCGTCATCCGCACCTACGAGATCCAGTTCGTCCCCGGCCTCCTCCAGACCCCCGACTACGCACGTGCCGTCATCAAGCTCGGCCACTACGGCGCCTCCGCCGACGAGATGACCCGCCGCGTCGACCTGCGCATGGCCCGCCAGCAACGCGTCACCCACCCCGGCGGCCCCAAACTGTGGGCCCTCGTGGACGAGGCCGCGCTGCGCCGTCCCCTCGGCGGCCCCGGCGTGATGCGCGCACAGGTGGAACACCTGCTGGACATGGCGGCCCGGCCCAACATCACCGTGCAGGTCGTCCCGTTCGGCCAAGGCGGCCACTCGGCCGCCGGCGGCCCCTTCAGCATCCTGCGCTTCCTGGAAGGCGACCTGCCGGACGTCGTGTACATGGAACAGCTCACCAGCGCGTTGTACCTGGACAAACGCGAGGAGACCGACCCGTACATGAAAGTCATGGACCATCTGTGCGTGGAAGCCGCCACCGTCACCGAGTCGCGCCGCCTCCTCAGCTCACTCCTCGACGAGTTCTGAGTTTTCCCCCACCCACCAGGTACGTCCGTGGCCGCCGTCCCGTGACCGCGGCCACCCGCGCATACCCCGCGCGCCAACGGGCACGGGTTCATAGAGCAGAAAGGAACCGCAGCTCAAAGGAGTGACTCATGCTTCAGGGTAAGAAGATCGCCTTCCTCGTGGCGTCCCAGGGGGTGGAGCAGGTCGAACTCACCGAGCCATGGCGCGCCGTCGAACAGGCAGGCGGCACCCCGCGTCTGGTCTCCACGCACACCGGCCGCGTCCAGGCGTTCAACCACCTGGACAAGGGTGACACCTTCCCGGTGGACACCACCGTCCAGGACTCCGGCCCCGCCGACTTCGACGGCCTGGTGCTCCCCGGCGGCGTGGCCAACCCCGACTTCCTGCGCATGGACGAGGACGCCGTCCGTTTCGTACGCGGCTTCTTCGACGCAGGCAAGCCCGTGGCCGCCATCTGCCACGCACCGTGGACTCTCATCGAGGCCAAGGTCGTAGGCGACCGCGCCGTCACCTCATGGCCCAGCCTCAAGACCGACCTCACCAACGCCGGCGCCGCCTGGACCGACCAAGAGGTCATCGTCTGCACCAACGGCCCGAACAAACTCATCACCAGCCGCATGCCGGACGACCTCAAGGCCTTCTGCCAGGCCATCGTCGACGCCTTCGAAGACTGACGTCGCCGCTCGACGAGCGGCCACCCCGGGCCGCCTCAGGAACAACATGAGGCGGCCCGCCGGCACGTCAACTGGCGGGGTCGTACTGGAAGGCACGAACCTCCTGCGCGCACCGGCACGCGGCCGCGATCTTCGCGGCCCACTCCCGTGCCGCCTCGTGCGACGGCAGCTCCAGAACCGTGTACCCGCCTTCGATCCGCCGCGTCTGCGGATACGTACCTTCCGTCACCGTCCCGTCCCCGTCCACCATGACCGGCGGAACGCTCTCGTCGATACCCCCACCGAACACCCAGACCCCTGCGTCCTTCGCCTCCCGCACCACAGCGTGCGCCGCGTCGGCGACCGCCGGCAGTTCCTCCTGGGAAACGACCATTGCGTCACTCGGGAATGAGATCAGGTACTTCGTCATCACTTCGACCCCTTCGTCGTTTTTCCGAGATCCACCTCATCCTTACCGAAACCGAAGCAAGATCACCGCTTATCCCACGATCACTGTCGACCAGCACACCGGCGGACAGGAACGCTGCGGCTCGTGGAGTCGCACACCTTCGCCACCGATGTGCCGCACCGCACACTTCGTTCGCACCGACAGACAGGAATCACGCACTTCGTTGTGAGCCCCTCCGGTCTCTGCCATGCTTTCCGCCATCAAGCACCGCAGATGCACGAGTCCGCCTGGCACGAAAGATCTGACATGACCGACGTGTTCACGCTCGGAGAGGCCGTCGGCATCATCACCGCCGAGCGCATCCGTCACGACATGGACGTCCGCCTCGACATCGGCGGCCCCGAGTTGACCACCGCCGTCGGCCTGGCCCGGCTCGGCCACTCCGTCACCTGGCTCGGCCGCGTAGGCGCCGACGAACTAGGCGCACGCATAGTCACCGTCCTCCGCGGCGAAGGCATAGACACCACCCACATCCAGACCGACCCAGGCGCCTCCACCGGCCTCGCCATGCGTCAACGCCGCATAGGCCGAGCCGGCCACGTCGTCCACTACCGAGGCGGCAGCGCCGGCTCCCGCCTCGGCCCCGGCGACATCCCGGCCCGCGCCGTACAGTCCGCCAAAATCCTCCACGTGACCGGCATAACCCCCGCTCTGAGCGGCACCGCCTGGAGCGCCGCACACCACGCCGTGAAACTCGCCAGAGACTCCGGCCTGGCCGTCTCGGTCGACGTCAACTACCGACCCCAACTCTGGATAGACCGCCAAGAAGCCGTAGAAGCCCTCAACGAACTCGCCACCGGCGCCGACGTCCTTTTCGCGAACCAAGAAGAGCTCCAACTCATCGAACCCACCATTGGAACGATCCGCGAACTGGTCGTCACCCGAGGCAGCAAAGGAGCCAGCAGCACCGTCAACGGCATGCGCTACGACGCACAGGCGGCCCCCGTGACCGCCGTAGACCCAGCCGGCGCCGGCGGCGCCTTCGTAGCCGGCTACCTCAGCGGCGTCCTCGAAGAACTCCACCCCACCGACCGCCTCCGCCGCGGCTGCGCCTTGGCCGCCTTCACCATCGCCAGCCAAAGCAACTGGCAGGGCCTCCCCACCCGCACGGAGCTACCCCCGCTGACCTTCTGATCTGTACCCCTCAAATCCCGCGACGGCTCGCAAAAGGACGGACCCCGTCAGGTACCCACATGCCCCTGCGTCAGTTGGCGCCGGGAAATGCGCCGTTGCAGTCTTCGCACCGTCGCTCGGCGTATCGGCCCAGGTTGCCGCTCTCGGCCCATGCAGGACTACCTGGACTGATACTGGTCCATAAGCCTGGACGAGGTTGGCGAATCGCCCCCCAATCGCTCTCCATGATGTCCGGTGTCGCGGTGTGATTACACCCGTTAGGCAAGTGCGCGTACCGCTTAGGCGAGATCAGGATCTCAGAGGGGACGAACCTCCTCACCTGTACACCAGAGCAGGAGCACCCCAAGCCGACTTTCAGATCACACCGTTCGCAACGCGTTTCTGCCACCCGGACATTATTGACAATCCACACGATGCTTGGCAGTGAGTTACGCAAGTGCTCCGAGGGAAGTTCCCGTACAGCGTTGGGGGCGAGTACGCCGACGATCAGTTCGGCTTCCGGGTGGACGAGGAGATAGTTGGGGGATGAAGCTGCGGGCTTTGCGTACCTGGTCATCAGTACCGGGAAACGATGGTTCGGGCGGTCAAGCTTCGCCAGCACGCTGTCGCGTCAGTTCACCTCATGATGACGTGAGATCAAGGAGGATGTGCATGTTGGGTGGAGTCGTCCGGTTCGCCTGCAAAGAGAGTCCAGCGCCGAGACCTTCGAGAAGATCCGCAGCAGAGAGCCGGGAACCATGGTATACGCCTCTCACCGGGGCGACGGCCAGCCACCCGGTCGCAGGACAACACAAACCATCACACGCAGGTACCGGAGTCATGCACACCTGGCGTGAACCCCCGAAAGCCGGTCGACCGTGTTAAACGCGCAGTCGGCGAGCTCCCCGGTGTTTACAGCGTCCAGAAAGAACTCTCCCGAACTGGAGGCCACACGTCGGTGCAGTGAACCCGGGTACTACATGCAAAGGCGCTATTCACTTCCCAGTACGCGACTTGAAGGTGTCTCTCTGAACTCTCTTGCCTCTTCTCGGACTCCAAACGCCGCAGCAGCCGCAGCTGGATCTTTCCTGAGAATCGGGTTGGACTCCAGATATTGTAGCTCTACCAGAGTCAACTCTCGAATTCTAAGTTCTGATTCGGTCTTAACAATCAAGATCGACCCAATCTGAATAACCGCCGCCGACGTCTTCTCTAACTTCTCGATCAGGTTGGCGACAGCATTTAGATTGGTCTCGTTAATTTCCGCTTGGCGACGCTGCAACTGGTCGAGCTCGACTGCACGCGCAGCCTTATTAACAACCCCCTCAAGGCCCGCCTCCGCGACCTCATCATTAGCGCGAGCTATCATCCGCTTAAACCACGATCCGAGTACAGGTGGATAGTCGATCTCGACCTTAAGACCTGCCTCCTTAAGCACCTCTCTAACTGCGGTCTCCACCTCCAACGAGGCCGCTTCATTTTCAAGATAGATCGAGACGGTCACTTCGCCGACAAATGATCTCGGCTTCGGCGGCAGAGGTCTATAAGTAGACCTATCCACAGGTGGCCGTCCAGAATGCGCGCCTTGGATTTCAGATTCCCGAGTTCCAACTGCAGCCACAAGCTGAACTTCCTCGGCCTGCGGCCCACTTTCCCCAACTGATATGTTGAATTCGACGCGCTGCCCTGGTTCGAGAGATCGGTATCCTTCCTTTAGGATTGCCGAGTAATGGACGAACACATCTTTGCCACCGTCTACCGTAATGAAGCCATAACCCTTATCCGGGTTAAACCACTTCACAGTTCCTTTGGCCATCCAGACCTCTCCGCTCTTAATACAGCGAACTAACAATCCTGCCTGTAGCACGGCGAGCAGGATTCCAGCACGAGACAAGAATTGTCACGTGAGACTCATATTAGAAATCGAGGCCTAATGATCTCCCACAATTCAGACAGTCCTCAGCGTATCCAAGAAGAGCATCCAGTCGGTGGCAGGGAACACCAAGGCCGGGCCGGTTGGGTTCTTGCTGTCGCGGATCGCGATGCGATCGGGAAGGATCGCGACCTCCACGCACTGGCCTTCCTGTGCCGAGTAGCTCGACTTGCGGAACATCAGCGTAGAGTCTTCCATTGCTCCTCGATCACCTTCCGGCTCTGAGTTGTTGGCAGGCTTTCGCTCCGCAGGTGGTCGAAGAACATCATCGTCCGGTCGACCGTTCTCGGATCTGCTGTAATGCTAGACAGGCCAGCGGCCTCGATGGAGACATATCGGGTTTCGTCTACCTCGATGATGATGAAGCCCGAGCTGACGCCAACGGTGGTACGTACACCCGTGAGGGGGACGACCTGGATACTCACGGTGGAGTGCTCCATCATGTCGAGCAGGAACGCCAGTTGGTCGATCATGATTTCGCGGGAGCCTATCTCGCGGTGGAGTGAGGACGCGTCCAGGACGGCGAACACGGACGGGGGGTCGTCGGAGTCGAGGATCGTGCGACGTGCGAGGCGGGAGTTGACGCGGGCTTCCACTTCGGACGGCTTGACCATGCCGCCTTGGAAGATGACTCTCGCGTAGTCGGCCGTCTGGAAGAAGCCTGGGATGATCGCTAGATCGTAGGACCTGATGATCGATGCCTTGGGTTCCAGGTCGAGGTACTTCAGGAACCACTCCGCGACTCCTCGCCGGCTCTCGAAGAGGGACAGGTAGCGGGTCAGGAAGTGGCCGTCGAGGGTGAACACGGTGTCGAGTTTTCCGGCGATCTCGCGGTGGGGGTTTCTGGCACCTAATTCGATCTTGGACAGGTGTCCCTGGGTGATCTGCAGCTTCGCCGCGAGGGCTTCTTGGCTGAGACCGTGACAACGGCGATATTTTCTTACCTCTTGCCCGAATTGTGCGGCAGGGGGATCTGGTGGAGTAGTCATTCTCAGTCCAATTCAGGCGTGGGACCGGAACTGATAACTCCATAGAAGCATGATTCGGTCTCGCTTGACGACCTGTTGACCGTGAAATCTGGACTCGCTCGCGGGATGTTTGAGGCATGCCGAATGTCATAGAGAGCCGACGGCGGGGGTGCAGCCACTCCTCGATTTGGTTCCGATGGGAACTACAGACCCCTGAGTCCCCTTCCTCGCTTTACCGGAACAATCAGCCCGATCTGGGCAATTCATCGAGAGGCTGGGAATGGCATGGAACTGACCTGATCAGTACCGGAGCCGGCAAGGCGTCCCGACTCCGGGAAGGGTCGTGAGGGGCATGAATCTTCTCGGCAAGATCGATCTTCAAGGACGGAGCAGTTGGGTCAAGGTGGCCCGGATGTACGTGCGGTCGGTGCTGTACCGGGCTGGACGGAAGGATGTGGACGACGTCGAGACCCTGGTCAGCGAGGTCTTCACGAATGCGGTTCGGCACTCGGAGTCGGGACGGAGGCCGGGTGGAGTGGTGACGCTGTGCGTGTACGACGACGGGGAGACCGTGCGGGTCGAGGTGACCGATGAGGGGTCGCCGGACAGCGTTCCGAGGATTCCGGAACGGTCCGGGCTGTTCGACGAAGGCGGCAGAGGACTGTGGATGGTCCAGGAGTTGTCCTCGGCGTGGGGATGGGGACAGCACACCAATGGACGAACGGTGTGGTTCGAGATACGGACGGCGGACTGCTTGCGCGACGGACCTCAGGGAGTGAGGTGAGGGTCGCCTTAAATAAAACAGCGCCGAAGGCTCCATTTCGGGGACGGTGCTGCTACTTCCATAAATGCCGATTTGGCTGGCCGCTACATGCTGGGGAGGTGGCGGATGCGGGAGTTGGTGGGGTCGTACGGGGGGGTTTTGGTGATGGTGGCGGGGATCCAGGTGCCGGTTACGCCTACTTCGACGAGGGCTTCTGGGGCTGTCGTGGGGAGGTAGGCGTAGGCGATGGACTTGTCTACTCGGTGGCCGTAGCCGCCGCTGGTCACTCTTGAGGTGGGGTGGCCGGCGACTCTTACGGGTTCGCCGCCTAGGCAGATTTGGGTGGGGTCTGCGAGGACGAGGCAGTGGAGGGTTTTGGTTGGGGGGGTGAGGGCTTGGCGGCCCAGGTAGTTCTTGGTTCTGGAGAGGGCGAAGGTGAGGCCGGCTTCGTGGGGGGTGGTTTCTGGGGTTATGTCGGAGCCCCAGATTCGGTAGGCCTTTTCGAGGCGGAGGGAGTCGAGGGCTCGGTAGCCGGCGGGGCGGAGGCCTTTGGGGGTGCCGGCTTCTGTCAGGGTGTCCCAGAGGGTCAGAGCGTATTCGGTGGGGCAGTAGAGTTCCCAGCCGAATTCGCCGGTGAAGGTGACTCTTTGGGCCAGGACGGGGATGTTGCCTACGGTGATCTCTCTGGCCTGCATGTAGGGGAAGGTGAGGTCGTCCTCGGTGAGGTCGCTGAGGATGGACAACGAGTTGGGGCCCCACAGGCAGTAGCAGGCGTAGGCGGAGGTGACGTCCTGGACGTCGAGGCCGTGGGTGCGTAGCCAGGTGGCGTCGTGGACGCCGAAGGCTGTGCCGGTGATTATGCGGAAGCGGTCGGGGGCGAGGCGGGTCACCGTGACGTCGGCTTCTATGCCGCCTCGGTCGTTGAGCATCTGGGTGTAGACGATTGTGCCTACGGGGCGGTCGAGGTCGGCGGCGCAGAGGTGTTGGAGGGTGGCGAGGTCGGTCACCTCTAGTTTGGCGAAGGAGGTCTGGTCGAAGAGCGCGGCGGTGTCTCGGGTGGCGAGGCATTCGGCGCGGATGGCGGGGGACCAGTGTTTTCCGGCCCAGCCGGCGGGACGGAAGCGTTCGCCGTCGGAGGTGTCGCCGAGGTGCGGGGATCCGTTCGCGGAGGTGACGTTGCCGGGGGCTCCGTCGGCGGAGGTGGGTTCGGTGGCGTTGCCGGAGGTGCGGGTGGCGGGGAGGTCGAACCAGTTGACGCGTTCCCAGCCGGCTTTTTCGCCAAAGGCGGCGCCTAGGGACTGGTGGCGGGGCCAGGCGGGGGAACGGCGGAGGGGTCTGGCCGCGGTGCGTTCTTCGCCGGGGTAGATGATGTCGTAGTACTTGCTGTAGGAGTCGATGGCTTTGGTGCGGGACCAGCGCCGGCTGCTCGCGTGTGCGGGGAAGCGGCGGATGTCCATGCCGAAGGTGTCGTATTCGGGGGTGCCGTCCACTATCCACTCGGCCATTACCTTGCCTACGCCGCCTGCTGCGGCGAGGCCGTGGACGCAGAAGCCTGCCGCCACCCAGAAGCCGGTCACCGGGGTTTCTCCGAGGAGGAACTCGCCGTCCGGGGTGAAGGCTTCCGGGCCGTGGACGACCTTGGCGAAGGCTTCGGGGGTGTCGCCGTCGGGGACCACCGTGGTCAGGTCTGGGATCCGGCGGGTGGCCGACTGCCAGGATTCGGCGAATTTCGGCATGTCGGGGGGGAAGAGGGTGCGGGGGGTGGTGAGTGGGGTGGGGGTGTCCCAGATCTGGGGGGTGCGGATGTAGCCGCCGACCAGAATGCCGGCGGATTCCTCGCGGAAGTAGACGATGTTGTCGGGGTCGCGGACGGTGGGGGTGGTCGCGGGGACGCCGAAGGGTGGGGTGACGACGTACTGGTGTTTTATGGGGACGATGGGGATGTCCACACCGGCCAGACGGCCGATTTTCCCGGCTGCGGCGCCTGCGGTGTTGACGACCGTGGGGGTGCGGATGAGCTGGTCCCCTACGCGGACGGCGGTCACTTGGCCTTCGTGGACGTCGATGCCGGTGACCTCGGCGTCGGTGATGATCTGGACGCCTAGTTTCTCGGCTCCTGCGGCGAGGGCTCGGACCAGGCCGGCGGGGTCGAGCCAGCCGTCGCCGGGGAGCCAGAGGGCCGACAGGACGTCGGTGACGTTCAGCAGGGGGAGCATTTCCTGCGCGGCGGGGCCGGACAGGAGTTCCATGTCGAGGCCGTAGGTCTCGGCGGCGCCTGCTTGGCGGAGGAGTTCTTCGTGGCGTTCCGGGGTGGTGGCGAGGCGGAGGCCGCCTACGCCGTGCCAGCCGGGGTCGAGGCCGGTCAGGTCGGCGAGTTCGGGGTACAGACCGGCGGAGTACATGATCATGCGGGTCTGGGTGACGGTGGAGCGGAGCTGGCCGACGAAACCGGCCGAGTGCCAGGTGGTGCCTTCGGTGAGGTCGTGGCGTTCCAGTAGGACGATGTCGGTCCAGCCGAGCCGCGCCAGGTGGTAGGCGACGGAGCAGCCGGCCACGCCGCCGCCGATCACTACGGCTTGGGCTTCGGCAGGAAGTTGCATCATTTCTACTCCCCTGTAACAAGCCACCCAGAAAATCGGATCAATGGTCTGAAGGTAGACCAAAGGAGGCACAGCGTGCCAGATGCGCTCGCTCCAGCCCTGGAGCTGGTTGCCGCCTGGGCCGGCCGCCCGGTGTCCCATACCCGGATCAAGGGGGGATTGAGCCACCACATCGTGCGCGTCGAGAGCGACGCCGGTGATCGCTGGCTGCTCCGGGTGCTGGATCCGCGGGTGTCGGCGGCGGGGCTCGGGATACCGCTCGATCTGGAGATCGCCAACACGGTGTGCGCGGCGGGGACGGGGGTCGGCGCGGATGTGCTGCTGCGGCTGCCGGGTGCGGTGCTGCTGGAGTACATCGACGGGGTCACGCTGGACGCCGCCGCGGTGCGGGATCCGGGGATGGCCGAGGGGATCGCGGCGGCGTGCCGGCGGTTGCACGCGGGGCCGGCGTTCGCGACGGACTTCTCGATCTTCCGTAAGCAGGAGGAACTGCTGGCGACCTGCCGTGCGCACGGGTTGAGCATCCCCGCGGGGTACGAGGACTGGCTGCCGCTGGTCGGCGAGATCGAGGCGGCGCTCTCGCGGCACATGCCGGCCGCGGTGCCGTGTCACAACGATCTGCTGCCGGAGAACTTCATCTTCGACGGCTCGGCGGTGCGCATCGTCGATTACCAGCTCTCCGGGAACAACGACCCGGCGTTCGAGCTCGGCGACATCGCCGCCGAGGCGGACTACGACCCGGACATGGTGGCGCGGCTGACCCGTGCCTACTACGGGGACGAACGGCCGGCCGCGCGGGTGCGGCTGTACCTGGCCATGTCCAACCTGACGTGGACGCTGTGGTTCGGCGTCCATCACGGTCTGCTCGCCGAGCAGGCCGCCGCCGCGGACTTCGACTACGACGCCGAGGCCGCCGACAAGTACGCGCAGGCGGTGCGTGATCTGTCGGACCCGGGGCTCGGCACCTTGATCGACCGAGTACGGGGTGGCTGACCTCCCCGCACAGGCGTAATGTCCACTTCCACCTCGTCACCCCCTAGCACCACCGGCACGAACTGTGCAGCCAAGGAGAGCTGATGGCTCAGCAGTCTTCCCTCGACGACGACGCACAACGCCTCGCCGAACTCGGGTACAAACAAGAGCTTTCCCGTACCTGGAGCGGCTTCTCCAATTTCGCGATCTCCTTCTCGATCATCTCCATCCTGGCCGGGTGTTTCACGACCTTCGGTCAGGCGTGGAACAACGGCGGTCCGCTGGCCATCTCGGTCGGCTGGCCCCTGATCTCGGCGTTCATCCTCATCATCGGCTTCTGCATGTCGGAGCTGGTCTCGGCGTATCCGACGGCCGGCGGCATCTACTGGTGGGCCGCCAAGCTCGGCAGGCCCATTCACGGGTGGTTCACGGGGTGGCTCAACCTCATCGGTCTCATCGCGGTGACCGCCTCGGTGGACTACGGTTGCGCGACGTTCCTCAACATCACGATCGGCCGGTTCAGCGACTCCTGGGCCCAGGGTGACGCGCTGAAGCAGACGTTCCTGCTGTTCGCGGTGGTGCTGGTCCTGCACGCGCTGATCAACATCTTCAGTCACCGGCTGATCTCGATCCTGCAGAACGTCTCGGTGTGGTGGCACGTGTTCGGCGCGGCGGTCGTCGTGGCCATCCTGATCTTCGGGCCGTCGAGTCACCAGAGCGTCGGGTTCCTGTTCGAGACGTTCAACAACTCCGGGTTCGGGGACGGCGCGTCCGGCACGACGTTCTGGCTGTACGTGCTGCCGCTCGGGTTCCTGCTGACGCAGTACACGATCACCGGGTTCGACGCGTGCGCGCACGTGTCGGAGGAGACGCACGGCGCGGCGACCAGCGCGGCCAAGGGGCTGTGGCGGTCGATCTTCTACTCGGCGATCGGCGGCTGGATCCTGCTGCTGGCGTTCCTGTTCGCGGCGACCGACGTGGACGCGGTGAACAAGGAGTTCGGCTTCGTCGGCGCGATCTTCACGTCGTCCCTGACGCCGGGGCTCGCCACGGTGATCTTCGGCATCTCGACGATCGGCCAGTTCTTCTGCGGCATGAGCTGTGTCACGTCGATGTCGCGCATGATGTACGCGTTCTCGCGGGACGGCGCGGTGCCGGGGTGGCGGCTGTGGTCCAAGGTGGACAGGAACCGCACACCGGTCAACGCGATCATCGCGGGGTGCGCGGTGGCGCTGCTGATCACGCTGCCGGCGCTGTACGCGCCGGAGGGAAGCGCCACGCCGGTGGCGTTCCTCGCGGTGGTGTCGATCGCGGTGATCGGACTGTACCTGGCGTTCCTCATCCCGATCTGGCTGCGGCTGCGCATGGGTGACGCGTTCAAGCCGGGGCCGTGGACGCTCGGAAGCAAGTACAAGGTGCTCGGGTGGATCGCGGTGATCGAGATCGCGATCATCTCGATCTACTTCGTGCTGCCGCTCGGCCCCTCCGGCGTGCCCGGCAACGCGGACTTCACGTGGACGTCGGTGAACTACGCGCCGATCGCCGTCGGTGCGGTGCTGATCGGCATCGCGTTGTGGTGGACGTTGTCGGCCAAGCACTGGTTCACCGGGCCGCGCCGCACGGTCGACGACGTGCCGACGGACACGGCCGAGCCGGTCGTCTGACGCGCGTACGAAACGGGGGCCGCGAGACCGCGGCCCCCGGGAAGGCTCAGGCCGTGGCCTCGAAGGCCTCGGCGACCACCCGCCGGACCTCGGCGAAACCGGGATGGGACGGCAGTTCGCGGGCCAGGGACGTCATGTCGACCGTCGGCATGCCGCACGCCACGGCGAAGCCCCACGGGGTGAGGTCGCCGTCGACGTTGAGTGCGAAGCCGTGGCTGGTGACGCCGCGGGACGCGCGCATGCCGATCGACACGATCTTGCGGGAGTTCCCGGTGGTCCACACCCCGGTGAGCAGCTCGGAGCCCGGTGGGGTCTCGCGGCGCTCGGCGGGGACGCCGAGCTTGCCGAGCGACTCCACCAGGCGCAGCTCCACCTCGCGTACGTAGTCGACCACGCCTTCGTCGGCGCGGAGCTTGACGATGAGGTAGCCGACGAGCTGGCCGGGGCCGTGGTAGGTGAGCTGGCCGCCCCGGCCGGTCGGCACGACCGGGATGCCGTGCGAGGGGTCGGGCAGGTGCTCGGCCAAGGTGCGTTTGCCGATGGTGAACACCTGCGGGTGGCTGAGCAGCCACAACGTGTCGGGGATCTCATCGCGCTGCCGGGCCCCGACCAGCTCCGTCATGCGCTCCATGGCCGCCTCGTAGTCCACCAGATCGTCCTGGACGAGGACCAGGGGACGGCTGCGGGTTTCGCTCACCTTCCTGAGGATACGTCCGACGAACGGATGACCGTCGCCGAGCGCTCAGTACCGGCCGTACGGCGCACCGGCGGGGGCCTTGGGTACCAGGGCCCACATGATCAGGTAGATGACGAACTGAGGGCCAGGCAGGATGCAGGAGAGAATGAACAGCAGGCGGACCATGGTCGGCGGCATGTTCCACTTTTCCGCGAGGCCTCCGCAGACACCGGCGATGATCTTGTGTTCGCGTGATCGATGCATGATCTTTCCCCCGTCTCCTTTTCTTTGGTCGTCCTGTTCAACGATCATTGCTACTGCCCCGTTCCCGCGCCGCCATTCGTCTTCGACGCGCCGCAGCGAGGCCACGACGCCGCGCGGCCGGACAGGCTTTAGGGTGGCAATCCCCTCTGACCATGGAGAGCAACGTGGACCTGCACACCCTTCAGGCGCAGCGGCGCCTGCTCGTCCGTCAGAAGATCACCATGATGGTGAACCGCTATGTGGTGCATCTGACGAACCCTGACGGCTCCGAGGGACCCATGGTCGCCTTCGCCGAGCAGAAGCGGATGGCGTTCAAGGAGCAGGTGACGCTGTACACCGACGAGTCGCGGCAGCAGGTGCTCGCGGGGTTCAAGGCACGCAAGGTGCTCGACCTCGGCAGCGGGTACGACGTCGTGGACCACGCCGGCCAGCCGATCGGGTTCTTCCGCAAGGAGTTCGGCGCGTCGCTGCTGCGTTCCACGTGGCATCTGCAGCAGCCGGGCCTGCCGACGTTCACCGGTCAGGAACGCAACCTGGTGGTGGCGATCCTGCGCCGGTTCGTGGACTCGTTGTCGTGGCTGCCGTACCACTTCGACTTCGGCGTGGGTGCGCAGATCGGCTTCTCGGTGGACCGGCAGTGGGGGCTGCGCGACCGCTACGCCGTGGACGTCAACGATCCGCGCCTGGACCGGCGCCTGGTCATCGCGATGGCGGTGGCCCTGGACGCGCTGCAGTCCCGCTGACGTTCAGCGCCAGCCAGGCGCACCAGCCGACGATCAGCACGGCCCAGTACGAGATGAGGCGGTAGATCGCCACCACGGCCGCGGCGGCGGGGAGCCCGAGGCCCGCGCCGGCGAACGTCGCGGCCATGCCGATCTCGGTGACGCCGAGGCCGCCTGGCAGCAACGCGAGCACACCCGCGGCCTTGGCGGCGACGTAGCCGAGCAGAACCGTGTGCGTCCCCACCGACACCCCGGTGGCGGCGCACACGGCGGCGAGACACGCGATGTCGAGCAGCCAGTTGAGCAGCGCGACGGCGGGGAGCACGAGGCGGTCGCGGCGGGTCAGCGTGATCGCGGACCTGGCGGCGCAAACTGCGTCGAGCAGTGCGGTGAGCCGCGGACCGTGACGGGCCGGCCTCGGCCGCCGTTCCGGCAGGAACACCACCGCGAGCGCCAGCGCGGACCCCGCGCCGGCGAACACCCACATGGCGGTGGTCCGGGTGGCGGGCTCGGCGAGCAGCGCCACCACTCCGAGCGCGAGAAAGGTCAGGGTGGAGAAGACCGAGGTCAGGACGAGGGTCGCCGCGATGACCGCCGGCGACGCGCCGACGCGCCGGAACTGCCGCGTGGTGTAGGCGACGCTGAGGATCTGGCCGCCGGGAAGCGAGCTGGACACCGCGTTGCGCGCGTACGTCACGGCCATCGCGCGCGGCAGGCTGAGGTGGATGCCTCCGGCGACCAGCAGGTGCCTCAGCAACGTCGCGAACGCGCGCATCGACGCCGCCTCGGCCGCCACGGCGACCCCGAGCCACATCGGGTCGGCCCTCGTGATGAGCCCCCAGACCTCGGCCGGGTCCGGCAGCCTGTCCCGGAAGAGCACCACGACGCAGACGACCGCCGCGAACACCGCCGACCTGCCGATCAGCCGCCGGTACCGCCGGCGCGGCGCGGCCACGTCAGGGGGGTCGGCCACCGCGAGATCCTGAGCCGGCATCGTCACCTCCTCAACCTTGAGGAGCATGACGTCCCCGAGCCACGTGAAGAACTACCTGGTCCCAACCAGTTCACGGCCCTGAACCTTCCGAAGTCCGGCAATGTCGTGCCGGCGGCCCGGGGGCCGCCGGCGGGGGTGGTCATGCGGCGGGGACGGCGACGGGGGCCGGCGCCGGGGCCGGGGTGGTGCGGCGGCCGGGGACGGTGAGCAGGACGGCGCCGGCGGCGGCCCAGAAGGCGAGGACGGCCAGGGGGCCGGTGACGGCGGCGCCGTCGAAGTGGACGACGTTGCGGATGAGGTCGCCGCCGGGGCCGACCGGCAGGAGTCCGCCGATGGCGGCGTACCACTCGGGGACGAAGTGCGCGCCGAGGGGGCCGCCGCTCGCGGGGAGGCCGATGGGGATGAACAGCAGCGCCGCGAGGCCGGCGCCTGCGGGACCCGCGACCCGGAGCAGGCCGGCGACCACGAGAGCGATGGTCAGCACGATCGCGGCGGAGGCCAGGGTGAGACCGGGGAACGCGCCGGGGAGCGCGCCGAGGACGGTGCCGGCGAGGAAGGCGTTGCCGAGCGCGGCGGTCACGGCCCCGGCGAGCAGGACGCCTGCGCGTGCCGGTGCGGTGAGGCCGGGGGCCGCGCGGGACAGGATGACGGCCATGGCGATGGCCGGGAGGACCAGCGCGAGCGCGTAGAACATGCCGGCGATGCCGCCGGAGTCGCCGGCCGGCAGGGGGACGGCGTCCTCGACGGTGAGGGTTCTCCCCTGGGCCTTGGCGACGTTCTGGAAGACGGTGGTGAGGACGGTCGCGGAGGTGCGGCCGGCGGCGCTCGCGACGGTGAGCTTGGCGGCGGCGGGGTCGATGACGCCGTCCACCTCGCGGTCGAGGAGCGCGGTGCGCGCGGCGGCGGCCGTGGGGTAGGCGGTCAGGTCGAACGCGCCGGGCCTGGCCTTGGTGAGCGCGGCGGCCATCTGGCCGGCGACCGCCTGCGGGCCGACGACTCCGACGGGGACGTGGTGGGGCTCGGGTGCGCGGAACGCGCCGAGGAAGGACGCGACGAACAGCATGCCGAGGACGGTGGCGGCCAGGACGGCCCCGATGATCTTCTTCATTTCATCACCCGTTGACTTCATCAGTGTTGAGTTCAACATAGATGAATTCAACGTGGTTGAATAGAGGCGATCGAAGGGAGATTTCGTGACCGAGCGGCCCGCCAAGGCGAGCGGACGACGTCCTGGCACGTCACAGACCAGGGAGGCCATCCTCGACGCCGCCATGGAGTCCTTCACCGCCAAGGGGTTCACGAGCACCACGGTCCGCGGCGTGGCACGCGAGGCCGGAGTGGACCCCGCGCTGGTCATCCACTTCTTCGGCACCAAGGACGGCCTGTTCGACGCCGCCGTGCGCAGCCGCGGCGTCCCCCTGCGGCGCCTGTCGGAGGCCGTGGAAGGCGACCGCAACGGTCTCGGCGAGCGCCTGGTACGCCGCTACCTGTCGCTGTGGGAGGACCCCGAGACCGGCCCCCGGCTGCACGCCATCCTGCACGCCGCGGCCGCCTCGGAGGCCGCCGCCGCGCTCCTGCGCGGCTTCATCACCGAAGAGGTGCTGCGGCCCATCGCCAAGACCCTCGGCGGCGACCACGCCGAGACCCGCGCGATCCTGGCCGGCTCCACCCTCATCGGCCTGGCGCTGGTCAGGTACGTGCTCAAGGTGGACGCGCTCGCGCTGCTCCCCGCCGAGACCGTCGTCGCGACCGCCGGGCCCGCCGTCCAGCGGTACCTCACCGGCGAGCTCGACCTGGAATGACGGCACCCCGGCCCCGCCGGAGCGGGACCGGGGTGCCGGTGGACGTCAGACGCCGATGGGGTGCCAGACGGTCTTGGTCTCCAGGAAAGCCGTCATGCGGTCCACGCCGGGGTCGGCCAGCCAGTCGATCTTGCCGGCCGGCGGACGCAGCACGCGCTTGAGATTCCCGGCCGCGTCCTTCTCGCAGGCCACGGCGAGCTCCTCGTCGCAGCCGGTGAGGTCGATGGCGTTGACGTCCATGTGGGACGCCAGCCACGGGGCCAGCTCCGCGGCGCGGCCGGTGAGCAGGTTGACCACACCGCCGGGGAGATCGGAGGTCGCGAGGACCTCGGCCAGCGTGATGGCCGGCAGCGGCGCGCGTTCGGAGCACACCACCACACACGTGTTGCCGGTGACGATCACCGGCGCGACGACCGAGACCAGGCCGAGCAGCGGGCCCATCGGCGGTGCGACGACCGCGACGACACCGGTCGGCTCGGGGGTGGACAGGTTGAAGTACGGACCGGCGACCGGGTTGGCGGCGCCGCGCACCGCGCCGATCTTGTCGGACCAGCCCGCGTACCAGACCAGCCGGTCCACGGCCGCGTCCACCAGCTCACCGGCACGCTTGACCGACACGCCGTCGGCGTCGGCGACCTCGGCGGCGAACTGCGCGCGGCGGCCCTCCAGCATCTCGGCGATCCGGTACAGGATCTGGCCGCGGTTGTACGCCGTGGCGCCGGACCAGCCGGGGAACGCCTTGCGTGCCGCGACCACCGCGTCACGCGCGTCCTTGCGTGACGCCTTCGCCGCGTTGGCGAGGAAGTCACCCTTGGAGGAGGTCACGGCGTAGGACCTTCCGCTCTCGGAACGCGGGAAGGCCCCGCCGATGTACAGCTTGTACGTCTTGCGTACGGCCAGGCGGCCGGGCTCAGTCATCGCTTCTCCAGGTCGTCTCCTCCGTGGACAGCCGGGTCGGCTCGGCGACCTGACGGCACCGGCTCACCCCGCAACGGTGCGCGAACCAGCCGCGGCGGGACCCGGCCGCCGCGCGTCCGGCCCGCAGCCAGGCCCTCCCTCGTGCCGTCCGTGTCCACCGGGGACGCCGTGCGCCGTGGTCCCGGTGGCGGCTCAGATCAGACATCGAGATACGCCTCCAGTCCATGGCGGCCACCCTCACGGCCGTAGCCGGACTCCTTGTAGCCGCCGAACGGCGACGTCGGGTCGAACTTGTTGAAGGTGTTGGCCCACACCACCCCGGCACGCAGCCGGTCGGCCATCCACAGGATGCGCGAGCCCTTCTCGGTCCACACACCGGCCGACAGGCCGTACGGCGTGTTGTTGGCCTTCTCCACGGCCTCGGCGGGGGTGCGGAAGGTCAGCACCGACAGCACCGGGCCGAAGATCTCCTCCCGCGCGATGCGATGGGACTGCGCGACCCCGGTGAACAGCGTCGGCGGGAACCAGAACCCCTTGTCGGGGAGCGCGCACGGCGGCGACCAGCGCTGCGCGCCTTCGGCCTCCCCCGCGTCGCTGAGCTCGCGGATGCGGTCGAGCTGCGCGGCGGAGTTGACCGCGCCGATGTCGGTGTTCTTGTCGAGCGGGTCGCCGAGCCGCAGCGTGGCCAGCCGCCGCTTGAGCGCCGCCAGCAGCTCGTCCTCCACCGACTCCTGCACCAGCAGGCGCGACCCGGCGCAGCAGACGTGGCCCTGGTTGAAGAAGATGCCGTTCACGATGCCTTCGACGGCCTGGTCGAGCGCGGCGTCGTCGAACACGATGTTGGCGGCCTTGCCGCCGAGCTCCAGCGTGAGCTTCTTGCGCGTGCCGGCGACCGACCGCGCGATCAGGCGGCCCACCTCGGTGGAACCGGTGAACGCGACCTTGTCGACCCCCTCGTGTCCGGCGAGGGCCTGGCCGGTCTCGCCGGCGCCGGTGACGATGTTGACGACACCCGGCGGCAGGTCGGCCTGGCGGCAGATCTCGGCGAACGCGAGCGCGGTCAGCGGCGTGGTCTCGGCCGGCTTGAGCACGACCGTGTTGCCGCAGGCCAGCGCCGGTGCGATCTTCCAGGCCAGCATGAGCAGCGGGAAGTTCCACGGGATGATCTGCGCGGCCACGCCGAGAGGTCGCGGGTCCTCGCCGAGGCCGGCGTGCCGCAGCTTGTCGGCCCACCCGGCGTAGTAGAAGAAGTGCGCGGCGACCAGCGGCAGGTCGACGTCGCGTGACTCGCGGATCGGCTTGCCGTTGTCCAGCGACTCCAGCACGGCCAGCTCGCGTGCGCGCTCCTGGACGATCCGCGCGATGCGGAACAGGTACTTGGCGCGCTCGCGGCCCGGCATGCGGCCCCACACCGAGTCGTACGCCTTGCGCGCGGCGTCGACGGCGCGGTCGACGTCGGCGGGGGTGGCGTAGGAGAACTCGGCCAGGGCCTCCTCGGTGGCCGGGTTGAGGGTCTTGTGGCGCTCGTCGCCGAGCGAGTCGATCCACTCGCCGTTCACGAACAGCCCGTAGGACGGCCGGATGTCGACGACGTCCCGGGACTCAGGCGCGGGTGCGTATTCGAAGATGTCGGACATCGGTGTCCTCAGTCCAGGGTGAAGTAGTCGGGGCCGGCGTAGTGGCCGGTGGTCAGCTTCGTGCGCTGCATCAGCAGATCGTTCAGCAGGCTGGAGGCGCCGAGGCGGAACCACTCGGCGGTCAGCCAGTCGGGGCCGGCGGTCTCGTTGACGAGCACCAGGTTCTTTATGGCGTCCTTGGTGGTGCGGATGCCGCCGGCGGGCTTCACCCCGACCATGCGGCCGGTGCGGTCGCGGAAGTCGCGCACCGCCTCCAGCATCACCAGCGTCACCGGGAGGGTCGCCGCGGGGGCCACCTTGCCGGTGGAGGTCTTGATGAAGTCGGCTCCCGCGACCATGGCGAGCCACGAGGCGCGGCGCACGTTGTCGTAGGTGACGAGCTCGCCGGTCTCCAGGATGACCTTCAGGTGCGCGTCCTCGCCGTCCTTGCGCGCGCACGCGGCCTTCACCGCGACGATCTGCTCGTACACGGTGAGGTAGTCGCCGGCGAGGAACGCGCCGCGGTCGATCACCATGTCGATCTCGTCGGCGCCGGACGCGACGGCGAGCGCGGTGTCGTCGACCTTGACGGCCAGGGACGTGCGGCCGCTCGGGAAGCCGGTGGCGACGCTCGCCACCCGCACTCCGGTGCCGCGCAGCGCCTCGACGGCGTGCGGCACGAGGTCGGGGTAGACGCAGACGGCGGCGACCTTCGGCACCGAGGCGTCGGCGGGGTCGGGCCGTACGGCCTTGGCGCACATCGCGCGCACCTTGCCGGGGGTGTCGGCGCCTTCCAGGGTGGTGAGGTCGACCATGGATATGGCGAGATCGATGGCCTTGGCCTTGGCGGTGGTCTTGATGGAGCGGGTGCCCAGCGTCGCGGCGCGTTGATCGGCGCCGACACGGTCCACGCCGGGCAGTCCATGGAGGAAGGCCCGCAGGGTGGCGCCGGACGACGCGACCTCCGTGAGCGAAGTCGTCGGTGTTGACACCTCACCAGCATCGCCGACCGGCCTGATAGTTCCAAACCGGTGCCGCTGACCTGGGACGTCACCGGTGTCCTGTCGGCGCCTAAGGCGGCTTACGGGGTCGCTCGGGGTCCTAGGACCCTTGCGCGGCGGGATATAAGGCATCCGCCCGATGTGGCGGGGTGGGCCTTAGACCGAACCTTGAGATGTAAGAGAAGGACGACATCCAAGGAGACGCCGAGATGGCTCCCGAACTGCACTACGAACTGATCAACACCAAGGTGGCGGAGCTGCACAAGCAGGCTGCGGACGACCGCAGGGCTCGCGAGGCCGCCAAGGGCAAGACCGCCAGGGACGGCAAGGCGTCCGGCTCCGCGCGCGGGCTGCGCGCCGCCTTCGGCAAGCTGCGCACGTCGTGACCCCCCGCACCCGGGGCCCGCGCGCGACGCGGCCCCACCGGAGACAGACCCCGTCGAAGCCCGGCCGGAGCCTCCCTCCCGGCCGGGCCTCGCACCCCCCGTGACCCGATCCGTACCTGCCTTTAGCGAGGACTAAATCAAAGGAACCTGTCGGTCGCGCGTGCGATGCTTTCAGCCATGGTGGGCCGGATGGTGAGTCCCGTCTTCGTCGGACGGAAAGCGGAGCTCGAGACCCTCGCCGACGCGTTCGAGCAGGCCCGCAAACAGGCGGCGTCCGCCGTGCTGCTCGGCGGCGAGGCGGGTGGCGGCAAGACACGCCTGGTCAGCCGGTTCACCGAGGAGGCCGCGTACGCGGGGGCACACGTGCTCGTCGGTGGCTGCGTCGAGCTGTCCAGCATGGGCCTGGCCTACGCGCCGTTCACCGCGGCGCTGCGCCAGCTCGTGCGCGAGATGGGGGCCTCGGAGGTCGCCGCGCTGCTGCCGGACGGCGCGGCACGCGACCTCGCGCGGCTGCTGCCGGAGTTCGGCGAGCCGAGCGGCGACAAGGAGACCGAGACCGGCAGAGCACGGCTGTTCGAGCAGTTCCTCACGTTGCTCGAACGGCTCGCGGAACGGCGCTCGGTGATCCTCGTCATCGAGGACGTCCACTGGGCCGACCGCTCCACCCGCGACCTCATCGCCTTCCTCAGCCGCAACCTGCGCACCGCGCCGGTGCTCATGATCATCACGTACCGCTCCGACGAGCTGCACCGCCAGCACCCGCTGCGGCCGGTGCTCGCCGAGCTCGGCCGGGTGAGCGGCGTGGTCCGCATCGACCTGCCGCGGCTCTCGCTCGGCGAGGTCGCGGGCCAGATGGCCGGCATCCTCGGCGACGAGCCCGAGCCCGCGCTGGTCCGCAGGGTCCACGAGCGCAGCGAAGGCATCCCCTTGTTCGTCGAGGCGCTGCTGGAGAACGGCGTCGAGAGCAGCGTGCCGGGCTCGCTGCACGACCTGATCATCGGCACCGTGGAGCGGCTGCCTGAGGAGACCCAGCGCCTGCTGCGCGTCGCGGCGGCCGGGGGAAACCGCGTCCGGCACACACTGCTGGCCGCCGTGACCGGCATGTCGGACATCGAGGTCGAGGACGGGCTGCGGCCCGCCATCGCCGGCAACGTCATCCAGGTCGACGGCCGCGCCTACGTCTTCCGCCACGCGCTCATCCGCGAGGCCGTCCACGAGGAATTACTCCCCGGCGAGCACAACCGGGTCCACGCGCGTTTCGCCGAAGAGATCGAGCGCGACCGCACCCTCGTGCCACCCGGCAGGGCCGCCATCGAGATCGCGCACCACTGGCACGCCGCGCGCGACCACCTGTGGGCCCTGATCTCCGCCTGGGAGGCCGCCGCCAAGGCCGCCAACGCGTTCGCCTACACCGAGCAGATCCAGCTCCTCGAGCGGGTGCTGTCGCTGTGGAACCACGTGCCGGACGCCGCCGAGCGCATCGGCGTGACCCACATCGCCGTCCTCGAGCAGGCCGCGGAGGCCGCGGCCGTCACCGGCGACCCCGACCTCGGCCTCAGGTTCGTCAAAGCCGCGCTCGCGGACCTGGACGAGACCGCCGAGCCCGAGCGGGTGGCCCGGCTGATGGTGCGGCGCAGCCAGTTCAAGTCCGACAAAGGCAAACCAGGCGCGCTCGACGACCTGCGGTACGCCGAGCGTCTCGCGGCGAAGCCGAGCGCGGCCCGCGCGCACGTGCTGACCCGGCTCGGCTCGTATCTGATGTTCATCAACGAGCTCGTCGAAGGCAGCGCGCTCACCACCGAGGCGCTGCGCATCGCGCGCGAGGTCGGCGACGAGCCGCGCGAGGCGGAGCTGCTCACCAACCTGGCCCTCGGCCACTCCCTCGGCGGTGACCTGGAGACCGCGATGCGCACCAACGAGCGGGCCATCGAGATCGGCACCAGGCTCTCCTCGCCGCGCATCGTGCTGCGCGCCGTCGCCAACAACGTCGACGGCCTGACCAACCTCGGCCGGTCCGAGGAGGCCGTGGCGCTCGCGCTGAACGGCGAGGCGATGGCCCGCACCTACGGCCGCTACCGCACGTCCGGCTCGTTCCTCGCCAACAACAGGGCCGAGTCGCTGGAGGCGCTCGGCCGCTGGGACGAGGTCATCGAGATCATCGAGCAGGCCCTGGCCATGGAACCGGTGCCCCGCATCCGGGGCCATTTGCTGCGGGTGCGCGGCGACGTCGCCGCGGGCCGCGGCGAGACCGAGCTGCTGCGGCAGATCATCGCCGAGACCGCGGAGCCGCACGCCGATTCCAAGTACTTCGCGCAGGAGTGGGTGGCCGGCATCCGGCTGCGGGTCGAGCACCACCTGCTGTGCGGTGCGCCGCTTGAGGCGCTCTCGGCGGCCGAGGAGCTGCTGTCGTCCCCCGGCGCGGCGCCTGACCGGCCGATGCTCGGCTGGTCGAGCAAGCCGATGCTGGGCTGGCGCGCGCTCGCGCAGAGCCGCGTGGTGTACGAGAGCGCGGCGGCGGCCGACCCCGAGCGCGCCGGCGCGCTGCTGGCCACGGCCAAGGAGCTGGCCGGCACCATGACGATCAGCGGGCCGGTCGCCGAGGCGTACCGGCTGATGGTTCTCGGCGACTTCGACGGCGCCGCCGAGGTGTGGCGCCACCTCGGCCGGCCGCACCCGAGGGCCCGCTCACTGTTCCTGGCCGCCGCCGCGTCGGCCCGCGCCGGCGACCGAGACGGCGCGGCGAGCCGGTTGCGCGCCGCGCACCCGCTCGCCGTCGCGCTCGGCGCCGGGCCGCTGCTCGGCGAGATCGAGGCCCTGTGCCGGCGCGTCGGCGCCTCGCTCACCGGGGACACCGCTCCTGCCGCCGAGCTCACGCCGCGTGAGCGTGAGGTGCTGCGGCTGGTGGCACTCGGCCGGTCCAACCGTGAGATCGCCGCCGAGCTGTTCATCTCCGTCAAGACGGTCAGCGTGCACGTCTCCAACATCCTCGCCAAGCTCGGGGTCGCCACCCGCGGTGAGGCCGCGGCGGCGGCGCACCGGTCGTCCTTGCTGGTGTGACGCCGGCGTCGGCTACAGTGGGGGTGCAGTTCCCGAAGGGGAGTAGTCCCAATCGTGTGATCGACACACTGGCCGGTTCGCCGGCCCGGTCACACGGGCCTCGCACCGAGGCGGACGAGACCTTCGGCCCAGCAGTCATGCATTCATGCTGCCGGGCCGAGGTCCCCGATCTCCCCGGGTGCCGCTTCCGGCCCGGTCGCGCGACACGAAAGGCGACCCCCGTTGGAAGCGTTCTGGATCAGCCTCGCTGTGATCTTCGTCGCCGAGCTCGGCGACAAGAGCCAGTTGATGGCACTGACCTTCGCCACCAGGTTCAAGATGTGGCCCGTGCTGGCCGGCATCACCATCGCGACCACGGTGGTGCACCTGCTGAGCGTGGCGCTCGGCGGCCTGATCGGCGACGCGCTCCCGCGCACCGCCATCTCGATCGTGGCCGGTGTCGCGTTCCTGGTGTTCGCGCTGTGGACGCTGCGCGGCGACGAGCTGACCGAGGAGGAGTCGCGCAAGGCACAGCGCACCACGCGTAACGCCGTCATCGCGGTCACCGTGGCGTTCTTCCTCAGCGAGCTCGGCGACAAGACCATGCTCGCCACCATCACCCTCGCCACCCAGCACGGCTGGCTCGGCACATGGATCGGCTCCACGGTCGGCATGGTCGCCGCCGACGCGCTCGCCATCGTGGTCGGCCGCCTTCTCGGCCGTCACCTGCCGGAGAAGGCGATCCGGTACGGCGCCGCCGCCTGCTTCGTCGTCTTCGCGATCGTGCTGTTCGCCGAGGCGCTGCTCTAGAGCGTGACGCCGACGAGAACAGGCTCGTTGACCAGGGTCACGCCGAACTTCGCCTCGACCCCTTGGCGGATCTCGCGGGCCAGCCCCACCAGGTCGGCCGCCGTGGCGGCGTCGTGCTCCTCGGGGACGGCCCCCATCACCCCCCTGGGGTCGGCGGGGAAACCCGTCACGTGGTGGCCGCCGGGGTTGGTCAGGGCCAGGGTGTGCTTGGTGGACACCCTGGCCCGGCCGCGCCGGTACCCCTTGGGGAAGCCGGCGTGCTCGATCAGCCACGCGGCCGGCACCTTGACCCGTGCCTCCGGCATCGGCCAGCGGGGGAACCCCGGGGAGCGGCGCTCCAGGTCGGCGGCCTCGGCGGCGCTCAGGACGGGGTTGGTGAAGAACGACCCGGCGCTGCACGTGTCAGGGTCGGCCGGGTCGAGCACCATGCCTTTGCCGCGGCGCAGGCCGATCACGGCGTCCCGCACGTCGTGCAGGCCGGTCCGCGCGCCGAGCTCCACGCCGAGCCGGGTGGCGAGCTCCTGGTAGGCCACCGGGCCCGACAGCTCGGCACGCGCCAAGGTGTAGGTCACCGCGAGCACGACGTACCGGTCGGGGTGCCGCTTGAACACGCTGTCGCGGTAGGCGAACCCGCAGTCGTCGTGCCGCAGGTCCCTGATCTCGCCGGCCTCGCGGTCGTACACCCGCACCCCGGTGACCGTCTGGGAGACCTCCTGGCCGTACGCGCCGACGTTCTGGATGGGGGTGGCCCCCACCAGGCCGGGGACGCCGGACAGGCACTCGACGCCGGACCAGCCCTCGGTCACGGCCCGCTGGACCAGCGCGTCCCAGTCCTCGCCGGCCTCGGCGGTCACCTCGGCGTGGCCGTCGAGCTCGGTGACGTGGACGCCTCGGGAGGCGACCTTCACGACGAGCCCGTCGAAACCGGCGTCCGAGATGAGCAGGTTGCTCCCGCCGCCGAGCACCAGCACGGGCTGTCCCGCGCGGTCCGCCTCCCCCACCACCGCGGCGAGCTCGCCGGCGTCGCGCGCGACCACGAAGGCACGCGCCTCGCCACCCACCCGGAGCGTGGTGTACGGCGCGAGCCGCACGCCGTCCTGCCGTTCAGCCATGCACTTCCCCTGCCGTGAGCACGTCCCCGCCAGCCTAGACCTCGGAACCGAGCAGGCGCCGCACCCGCTCGTCCGTGCGGGACGTCTCGCGGTCGCGGTAGGCGGGGTCGGCCTCGTCGTAGGCGCGGTGCCGTTCACGGTGGACGGGGAGATGCTCCTCGGCCGCGACCAGCTTCCCCGGCAGGCGCAGGGAGAACTCCAGGTCGCCGTGGCGGTAGTAGTGGGCCTCCTCGGGGAAGCCGCCGGCCTTCAGCGCCGCCTCGCGGCGGACCGCGATCAGGTTGCCGCGCAGCGCGCGCACCTCACCGGGGCCGGCGGCGCACCACTCCCCGTCCACGTGGTCGGCGCCTTTCCACCCGGCGGCGACCACGCCGTCGCGCAGCAGCTCGACCAGCGGCGTGACGGCGTCGCCGTCCAGCACCGTGGACGTCTCCATCACGACGTGGACCTCACCGGTGTCCAGTTCGAGGAGCTTGTCGCGTGCCGCACCCCACCCGGCGCCGCCGCCGCGCCAGTGCGGCGCCTCCGCCACGTGCCACGCGGTGATCCGGCCGGGGTGCCGTTCGGCCAGCTCGTGCAGCACGCTGCCGGCGCCGTCCATGTCGCCGAGGTCGAGCGCGATGATGCGGGCCTTGGTGTAGGACAGCACAGAGTCCACACATTTGCGCAGGTCGGACGGGTGTCCATCGACGACGAGCGCCACCGTGACCGCGTCGGACGCCACCTCGTCGTGCTGCTGTGCCCGCGCGGCGGCGGTGATCGCCTCGTCCAGCCGTGAGGCCGCCAGAGTGGAGTCCCACAGCACCTGGGACGCGATCATGTTCTCGGTGCCGACGTCCTGCTCGACCGGGTCGGTGACGTAGTCCTCCGGCCGCGTGCCGCGCGTCGGGGTCTGCGTCTTCAGCTCCACGCCGTCGCCGTCCGGGGCCTCCCCGGTGTCGTCACGATCAGCGCCGTCGTGCGCCGTGATGGACGACACCACCGGCCATACCTTGTACGGCCGGCCCGGCGTCAGTTCGTAGCCGTCCCCGCTGCCGCGGACCGTCCACCCGGCTTCCTCGATCTGCCCGCTCAGCACATCGGCGGTCGCGTCGTCGTGATCGGCCCGCGCCGCGGCCCATTGTTCCGCGAGTCCATGTACATGCTTCGGTGCCTCTGTCACCTTCGCCCCATTACCCACCAGGGCCGGAAGCATTCCAGGTCAGGCGAGCCGCACCGTGGCGCGTGCCTTGGACAGCACCCGGGAGTCACCGGAGCGCGCGGTCAGCGCGACCACCACGCGGTTGTCGTCGAGCTTCTCCTCGACGACGCCGCTCACGGTGATCACCGCGCCTTTGTCGTCGTCCGGCACCACGACCATGGACGAGAACCGCACCCCGTAGTCGAGCACCGCGCCGGGGTCCCCGGCCCAGTCGGTGACGAACCGGCCGCCCTGCGCCATCGTGAACATGCCGTGCGCGATGACGTCCGGCAGGCCGACGGCCTTGGCGTGGCGCTCGTTCCAGTGGATCGGGTTGAAGTCGCCGGACGCGCCGGCGTACATGACGAGGTCGGTGCGGCTCACGGGGTAGTCGACCGCGGGGATCTGGTGGCCGGTCTCGACCTCGTCGTACTTCACCGTCGCGGTCATCAGGCCGCCCCTCCGCGCTCGACAAGGGTGTTGTAGGTCGTGCAGACGTGCTCGCCGTCGAGGGTCGTCACGTCGCTGCGCAGGGTCAGGAACTCGTTGCGGCCGACGCTGCGGATCTCGATGACGGTGGAGGAGCACAGCAGCTCGTCACCGGCGTAGATCGGCCGGGTGTACTCGAAGCGCTGCTCGCCGTGCACCACCATGGTGAAGTCGAGCCCGAGCTCGGGGTCCTCGAGGATGTCGCCGGTGCCGGCCAGCGTGAACACGATGGGGAACGTCGGCGGGGCCACCACATCGGGGTGGCCGAGCGCACGCGCCGCCTCAGGGTCGCGGTACGCGGGGTCGCGGTCGCCGATGGCGGCCGCGAACTCCTTGATCTTGACCCGGCTGACCTCGTAGGAGCCCGGCGCCGGATAGGTGCGTCCGACGAAATCACGGTTCAACGCCATCGTGCCAGTGCCTTTCGGAGCCTTACGGGGCCTGCGGGAAGCCTTGCGTCGGAGCCGACGAGCCGACCGTAACAGAGCGACCGGCGGCACGGATCACCGGCCTGGCGCACCAGGGGACGCGACAAGCCGGCGTCTCCTGGTGGAGAACGCCGGTGGCGCATGACGACAACCGTGCCAGGCGGCGCTGAGGCCGCCCCCGCCGGGGGGAACCGCGCAGGACTATCGGGTCTCGCGGTGCGGACGGTGGCACTTGCAGTTGGGGCAGTACTTCTTCAGCTCGAGCCGGTCGGGGTCGTTACGCCGGTTCTTCCGCGTGATGTAGTTGCGGTGCTTGCACTCCTGGCAGGCCAGCGTGATCTTCGGCCTAACGTCGGTGGCAGCCACGTGGGAGTGCCTTTCTACGTTCGGGACACATGGACAACCCAGACCGAGCCGCCTCAAAAGGCAAGGTGACCCGGAAGGGTAGTAGCGGAGGCCGGACTTGAACCGGCGACACAGCGATTATGAGCCGCTTGCTCTGCCTGACTGAGCTACTCCGCCACGGGGCGGCCAGAGAATCTGCACCCGCCCAAGCGAAAAGCCCTGCCCGGAGCGGCCGGAGAGGGCGTTTACGCCGAGCCCCTTTACGGAATCGAACCGTAGACCTTCTCCTTACCATGGAGACGCTCTGCCGACTGAGCTAAAGGGGCCTGTCCCGCGCCTTGCGTCACCGCTTCGCTGGACAGGTGTAACCATACACGGACCCCGCTTCCGGCGCGAATCAGAACACCTGCGGGAGACGCTCAGGGAACCGCCTCGTGCCGCCGGCACGCGGCGCGCTCGCCGAACGGCACGGTGATCACTTCGCAGAGATCGGCGAGGTCCACGAAACGGCGCAGCTCGTCGACCGAGTAGAGATCGGCGAGGTGCGTGCCGTGACGACTGAGGCGCAGCACCTGGCCGCCGCCGCGGACGGCCACCGTGACCTCTAAACCGTCCGAACCCACCCACCGCGTCTCCATAACCGGACAGAGTATGCCGGGAGTCCGTCAAAACGCGGGACCAACACACTTCTCGGCAACACCTTCCGTACCCGCGCTTTACTCACGGCGGGTTTCACCCCGCGGTGGCCGCCGTGGCAGGCAACTGGTCGCGTTCGTAGGTCGCGGTGAGGGTGTTGAAACGCGCCAGCATGTCGGCGAGGTTGCGCACGTCGTCGCGCGGCCAGGTGGCGAGCAGCGCGTAGAACCGCTCCTGGCGGGCCGAACGCGCGCGTGCCAGCCGCTCGCGGCCCTCGTCGGTGAGCACGAGCAGGCAGACCCGTCCGTCGAGCGGATCTCCCTGCCTGCCGATCAGGCCGAGACCCTCCAGCACCTTGACCTGCCGGCTGATGGTGGCCTTGCCGACGCGGAAGTAGGCGGCGAGGTCGCTCGGCCGCGCCGGCGCGGCGTTGTCGATGCGCACCAGCAGGCTGTAGGCACCCGGCTCCAGCTCGGGGTGGACGGCGCGGCCCACCTCCGCGGAGATCGCACGGGAGCGCCGCAGGAGCACGGCGAGCTGGCCCTCCAAAGCGCAGTAGGCCTCGTACGCCTCGGCGGGGATCACCGTCTGTGCCCTGGCCGTCATGCGGCCCACCTTTCCGGGACTGCCGGGATGCCGTACGTCACATCCCGGAGATCAACGAGCGTGCTCCCGCCGAGGCGCGCGCCGCACGCCCCGGACCCCACGGGACCGCCGGGCATGCCTGCCCGGTCGCGCGGCGGCCACCACAGGCGGCTGTGCGTCGGCTCCCGCGCGGATCTGCTCGGCGTTGAGCGTCCGCAGCGGGATCTCCTTGATGAACAGAATGGCGGCCAGTGCCAGGAAAGCACATGGCGCCGCGTAGAGGAACACATCCCCCGCGCCGTGTCCGTACGCCGCCTGCACCACGGCGCGGACCGGGGCCGGAAGATCGGCCAGCCGTGGCACCGAGCCGTCGCTCACGGAGCTGGTGACGCCGAGACGGCCGAACCCCTCCTGCACGTAGGCGACGACCCGGTGGGCCAGCAGCGCGCCGAGGACCGCGACGCCGATGGCGCCGCCGAGCGTGCGGAAGAACGCCACCACGGAGCTGGCCGCGCCGAGTTCCTCGGGCCGCACCTGGTTCTGCACCGACAGCACGAGGTTCTGCATGGTCATGCCGACCCCGGCGCCGATGGCGAACATGTACACCGCCATCAGCGCGTACGGGGTGTCGTACCGCAGCGTCCCCATGAGCGCGAAGCCGGCGGACAGCAGCAGCGAGCCGCTGACGAGGAACACCTTCCAGCGTCCGGTCCTCGTGATGATCCGTCCGGCGACCGTGGAGGAGATGGCGAGACCGAGGATCATCGGCAGCGTCATCACCCCGGCCATGGTCGGCGACTCGCCTCTGGCGAGCTGGAAGTACTGGCTGAGGAACGTGGTCGCGCCGAACATCGCGACGCCGACGAAGAGGCTGGCGACGACCGCGAGGCTGATCGCGCGGTTCCGGAAGAGCCACAGCGGCACGATCGGCTCGGCGGCCCTCCGCTCGGCGAGCACGAACAGCAGGCCGAGCAGCAGCGCGCCACCGACCATGGCGCCGCTCTGCCAGGACACCCAGTCGTACTTGTTGCCCGCGAACGACACCCACACCAGCAGCAGGGACACCGAGGTCGCGATGAGCGCCGCGCCGGTCCAGTCGATCCGCACCTCGCGCCGGTACACCGGCAGGTGCAGCGTCTTCTGCAGCACGACCCAGGCGAGCACGGCGAACGGCACGCCGACGTAGAAGCACCAGCGCCAGCCGAGCCAGGGGGTGTCCACGATGACGCCGCCGATGAGCGGCCCGCCGATGGTGGCGAGCGCGAAGACCGCACCCATGTAGCCCGAGTACCTGCCGCGCTCCCTCGGCGAGATCATCACGGCCATGACGACCTGGGTGAGCGCGGTCAGCCCGCCGGCGCCGAGGCCCTGGATCACCCGGGCCGCGATGAGCATGCCGGGGTCGCGGGCCAGGCCCGCGATCGCCGAGCCGACCACGAAGATGACGAGACCGAGCTGGACGAGCACCTTCTTGCTGGTCAGGTCGGCCAGCTTGCCCCACAGCGGGGTGGAGACGGTGGTGGCGAGCAGCGTGGCGGTGATCACCCAGGTGTAGGTGGTCTCGTCGGCGTGCAGGTCGGCGATGATCGTCGGCAGCGCGTTGGCGACGACGGTGGAGGACAGGATCGCCACGAACAGGCCGAGCAGCAGTCCGGACAGTGCTTCGAGGATCTGGCGGTGCGTCATGGGGGACGCGGCGCCGGCGGCGGCCGGGGTCGCCTCCGCTCCGGCTGTGGCGGCGGTTGCCATCGAGATCCTTTCACGTCGCGGGAGCCGTGCGGAGCGCGCGTCGTCCTCGCCACCGCGGCTTGGTTGCCTTTAGGCAATATAATTGATTGCTTCAGGCAACCTTAGTAACCGGGTGGCTTATTCCCCGTGACTCCCCCGTGAACGACGAAACCGCCCCGTCCCAGGTGGGACGAGGCGGTGCCGGGTCGATCCGCGGCTTCAGTGGTCCTTGCCGCCAGGGCCGTGACCGTGGCCGTTGTCACCGTCGCCGGGCCGGCGCCAGGGACCGGTGATGGCGAACACGTAGCCAGGCGACTGGATGTTGGCGAACAGGATCTTGCCGTCCTGGCTGAACACCGGGCCGGTGAACTCGCTGTCGCTCTGCTCGTTGCGCGCCATCGGGAACGGCGTGCCGTTCTTGGTCACACCCACCAGGTGCGACACCCCCTCGCCGTCCTCGGCGAGGATGATCCCGCCGTACGGCGACACGGTGATGTTGTCCGGCCCGTCGTAGTGGGTGTCCGCCTCCGGGTCGGGGTTCACGCCGAAGATCGTCTTGAGGGTGACGGTCTCGCTCCTGGGGTCGTAGAACCACACCTGGCCGTCGTGCTCGTTGACGCTGCCGTCGGCGTTGCGCGCGTAGCTCGCCACGAAGTACGCGCCGCCGTCACCCCACCACGCACCCTCGAGCTTGCGGCTGCGGGTCACCTGGTCGTCGGTGAACTGCTTGCGCACCGAGACGGTCTTGGCGTCACGGTCCGGCACGTCCACCCACGTCACCTTGTACGTGGTGCCGGGCTGGGTCGCCAGGGACAGGTCGGGGATGTGCTTGCCACCCTTGGAGCAGCTCATCGCCTGCAGCTTGCCGGCGGTGTCGCCGCCGGGGGACAGCGCCAGCTTGCGCAGCGCACCCTTGCGGCCCTTGAAGCCCTGCGGCGGCACCCAGCGGAAGTACAGGCCGTTCGGGCCGCTCGCGTCCTCGGTGAGGTAGATGGCGTCGGTGCGCGGGTCCACCGCGACGGCCTCGTGCGAGTAGCGGCCGAGGAACTTCAGCGCCACCGGGTCCTGGTTGGCCTTCTGGTCGGACGGGTCGACCTCGAACACGTAGCCGTGGTCCTTCTGGTAGACGCCGCCGGCCTTCTGCTCGGTCTCCTCGCAGGTCAGCCAGGTCTCCCACGGCGTGACGCCACCCGCGCAGTTGTTGTGCGTGCCGGCGACGCTGACGTACTCGCGCACCCGCTTGCCGCGGTGGTCCACCACGATGTTGGTGGTGCCACCCCTGGCCCCCGGGTCGTAGGTCAGGCCGGGCAGCGGCGGCACGCCGTAAGGCTCGCTGCCACCGATCTCGTGGTTGTTGACGAGCACGAAGCCGTCACGGGACCGGAACACGCCGGTGCCGTCGGCGTCGCTCGGGGTCGGCTCGCCGGTGTCGAGCAGCGTCTTGCCGGCCTCGGCGACGATCGTGTACGAGAAGCCGCGCGGCAGCGCGAGCAGGCCGGCGGGGTCGGCGACGAGCGGGCCGTACCCCGTCACACCGTGGGCCGCGGCGGTCTGCGCGGCGGCCGGCCCCGCGATGGCCTCGAAGCTGCCTACGACGGCGATACCCAGGCTGCCGGCGGCGCCGGTGCGCAGCAGGTCGCGACGGGAGATGGAGGAGGTCATGAGCACCTGTTCCCATGTCGGGTTTTGCGTGGTTCTCGAACGACCCAAGCCGTCCCTTTTGAACATCCGTCTCCGGGAACCGGACATCAAGGTGAATGAACGGCTAATGTCCCCTCGGTCGGCACCGTGAAGCCGCTGAGCAGCCCCGTGTACCGTTTGGGCCCCGGCGGCGCGTACTCCTCGCGTGTGCTGGTGCGCAGCCCCAGGCCGACCAGCGCCTCCACCAGCTTGGTCGCCGCGGCCACCCCCTCGACCACCGGCACGCCGACCCGTACGGCGATCTCCGCCGCGAACGGCGCCATGCCGGCGCAGCCGAGCACCACCGAGTCGGCGCCGTCGGCCGCGACCGCCTCGGCGCACAGCGCGGCCACCGCCTCGCGCGCGCCGGACGCCGGGTCGTCCAGCGCCAGCACCGGGATGTCGCAGGCGTGCACCCCGCGGCACGCCTCGCCGAAGCCGTACCGGCGGGCCAGGTCCCACGCTCTGCCTGTGGTGCGCGGCAGCGTCGTGACCACGCTGAAGCCCCGTCCCACCAGCATGGCCGCGTGCATGGCGGCCTGCGCGATCCCGACCACCGGACCGGACGCGAGCTCGCGCGCCGCGTCCAGGCCGGGGTCGCCGAAGCACGCGATGACGTAGCCGTCCGCGCCGTCACGCTCGCCGGCCGCGATCTCGGTGAGCAGACCCGGCACGGCCAGCGCCTCGTCGTAGTGACTCTCGATCGACTCCGGCCCCATGTCCGGGTTGACCGCCGTCACCACGGTGGACGGCGCCGCGACCGCCCGGGCCGCGCCGCCGATGACGACGGTCATGGCCCCGGCGGTGTTGGGGTTGATCACCCTGAGGTGCGCCATTCAGGACGCCAGGGCCGTTCCGTCGGTGGCCTGCTCCACGTCGCGGTCCAGGCCGCCGATCCGCGGCGCGGCCCGCTCCAGCGCGACCAGGGCCACGAAACCGAGGCCGCAGCCGAGGAACCAGCTGTAGTCGGCGATCCACGTCAGGTCGACCGTCGTGAGCTCAAGGTCCAGCAGCAGCTTCGGCAGCAGCACCGAGGCGATGGCCGGCACACCGGCGAGCACCGTGGCCCAGACGGCGTTGGGGTTGTAGCCGCGGCTGAACCAGTAACGGCCGCCGGGGTCCATGGTGAACAGGTCGTCCACCCAGACCCGCTGCTTGCTGATCACGTAGTAGCCGGCGATCAGGATGCCGAACAGCGGGCCGATCAGCGCGCCGAGCAGACCGAGGGTGTAGTGGATGGCGTCGGGGTTGGAGTACCAGTTCCACGGCGTGAGCAGCACCGAGCCGACCGCCGCGATCATGCCGCCGGTACGCCAGCTGATGCGCTGCGGGCTGACGTTGGAGAAGTCGAAGGCCGGGGAGATGAAGTTGGCCACGATGTTGATGCCGACCGTCGCGATGACGAACGTCAGGCCGCCGAGCAGGATCGCGAACGCCGAGTCGATGCGCTGCACGGTGTGGATGGGGTCGGTGATCAGCTCGCCGAACACCGGCACGGTGGCCGACGCGGTGATCACGGTGAGCAGCGAGAAGAACAGGAAGTTCAGCGGCAGGCCGAGCAGGTTGCCGCGCTTCACCGCGCCGAACGACCGGCCGTACCGGGAGAAGTCACCGAAGTTCAGCATCGGCCCGGAGAAGTACGACACCACCAGCGCGATCGCGCTCAGCGTCACCGGGATCGACTCGGCGAAGGTCAGGCTGTCCCCCTGCGACAGGTCGAGGCTGATGTTCTGCCACCCGGCCTTGCTCACCAGGTAGATCGCGAGCACCACCATGACGACGTACACCGCGGGCCCGGCCCAGTCGATGAACCGGCGGATCGCCTCCATTCCCTTCCAGAACACCGCCGCCTGCGCCACCCACAAGATGGCGTAACAGATGTAGCCGAGCGCCGACAGGCCGAGGAAGCCGTACTGCGCGGTGTCGTTGAGCGCCGCCGTGGCCGGCCAGAACTTCAGGAAGATGATGATGAGCGACTGCGACGCCAGGTAGGTCTGCACGCCGTACCACGCGATGGCGATGGCCCCGCGCACGATCGCGGGGACGTTGGCGCCGAGCACCCCGAAGATCGCGCGGTTGATCACCGGGTACGGCACGCCGGTCACCTGGCTCGGCTTGGCGACCAGGTTGCAGAACACGTTGACGATGACGATGCCGGCGACCAGCGCGAACAGCACCTGCCAACTCGCGAGGCCGAGCGCGAACAGGCTGCCCGCGGTCACGTAGCCGCCGACGCTGTGCACGTCGGACATCCAGAACGCGAAGATGTTGTACGACGTCCACTTCTGCTCGCGCAGCGGCGCGAGGTCCTCGTTGGCGAGGCGGGGATCGTAGACGGGTTCGACCACGCCGATGCCGACCGGCATGCCGGCGGCCTCGACCAGGTCCTGGTGGCCGTGGACGGGCTCGGTGACGGAGGGGGCAGGCGACACGCCGGGTTCGGTCATGTGAGCATCCCTGGGGGGTAATGTGCCGATGGAAGGGTGCGCACCCGGGCTGTTAAGTGACCACTTAACAGTTGCCGCAAATGTATGCCTGGATGACCGGCGGTGAATTTCCCCGAGGTTAATCCCCTGTGACAATGGTGTGGAGGCCATGACCAGCCGGCAGGACCTCGAAGCGATCACCAACGAGAGCCTCGGCAGGCGGCTACGCGAGCTGCGGCTGCGGTCCGGCAAGTCCCTGCGTGCCGTCGCGCGGGAACTCGGCATCTCGGCGAGCGCGGTCTCACAGATCGAACGCGGCACGATGCGGCCGTCGGTGAGCAGGCTCATCGCGTTCGTCTCCGCGATCGGCGCACCGCTGGCCGCCGTCTTCGACACCCCCGGCGCCGCGCCGGTGCGGACCGGCGCCGCGTCCGCCGACCTCCCGCCGGACCTCCCCGCGACCGTGGCCGTCCGCCGCGCGTGCGAGATCGCGCCGATCGAACTGGCCGGCGGCGTGCTGTTCCGCAGGCTCTCCCCCGCCGCCACCCCCGACGTGGAGTTCTTCGAGTCGACCTACCCGCCGCGTGCCGTGTCCACCGCGCACGGCCGGTTCCTGAAGCACGACGGCTACGAGGTCGGCACCGTAACGGCGGGTGAGCTGACCATCGAGTTCGAGAACGAGGTCATCACCCTGGCCGCGGGCGACTCCGTCACGTTCCCCTGCAGCCGTCCCCACATCATCGGCAACCGTTCCGAGACCGTCACGGCCGTCGCCACATGGCTGATCGTGCACCGCTGAGCACCTCCGGCGGCCAAGATGGGTGTCATGAAGCTCTCCCCGGTCCGGCTCGCCGTCGCCGTCCTGATGTGCCTGCCGGTGTGCCTCACCGGCGCCGGCGCCGAAGCGGCCGTCCCCGTGGTGCGGTCGTCGCTGCTGTGGCGGAGCTGCGACGCGCCGACCCCCATCCAGGGCTCGGGGGACAGACCGGACACTCTGCGGGACGGCACTCCGTGGGAATGCGCCAAGCTGTGGGTGCCGCTGCGGTACGGCGACCCCGAGTACGGCGCCATCCAGCTGGCGCTGATCCGGGTCCAGGCCAGGCCCAAGGCCGGCCAGGCGCGCATCGGTTCGCTGGTGTTCAACTTCGGCGGCCCCGGCGGGTCAGGCGTCGCCACGCTGCCGCTCGCCGTGAACACCTTCCTGTCGCTGCACGAACGCTACGACCTGGTGAGCTTCGACCCGCGCGGCGTCGGCGAGAGCGCCGGCGTGAGCTGCCTGTCCGACAAGGCGTACGACGAACTGCTGACCCTCGACGCCACGCCGGACGACGACACCGAGCGGCGAGCCCTGTCCGCCGGCACGCGCACCTTCATCGCCGCCTGCGAGGACAACTCCGCGCGCGTGCTGCCGTACGTCGGCACCGAGAACGCCGCGCGTGACATGGACCTGCTGCGCCAGGCACTCGGGGAACGCACGCTGTACTACTACGGCGCCTCGTACGGCACCGAGCTCGGCGGCGTGTACGCGCACCTGTTCCCCGAGAACGTCGGCCGCATGGTCTTCGACGCCGTCGTCGACCCCGAGTCCGACACCGTGGGCCACTCACTGGGCCAGGCCAAAGGCTTCCAGCTCGCGCTCGGCAACTTCCTCAAGGACTGCGCGAGACGAAGCGGCTGCGCGACCGGCCGCGACCCGGCCCAAGGCGCCGCGCGCATCGCGTCCCTGCTGAAACGACTCGACGACCGGCCGCTGCGCACCTCGTCCGGCCGCCTGCTCACCCAGAGCCACGCCACCTTCGGCATCGCGTCCGCGCTGTACTCCAAGGAGTCCTGGACGTACCTGGACCGCGGCCTCGGCACCGCCTTCGACGGGAACGGCGACATCCTGCTGCTGTTCGCCGACGCGCTCAACGGCCGCGACCAGCGGGGCCGCTACAACAACCTCCAGCCCGCCAACACCGCCATCAACTGCGCCGACACCTCCGACCGCTACACCGAGGCCGACGTACGACGCGAACTCCCCGCCTTCCGCAAGGCCTCCCCCGTCTTCGGCGAATTCCTCGCCTGGTCCATCCTCCAGTGCACCGACTGGCCCGTCACCGGCCGCACCAAGTCGGTGGACGTGAGCGCCGCCGGCGCCTCCCCCATCCTGATCGTCGGCAACACCGGCGACCCCGCCACCCCGTACGAGGGAGCCCACCGCATGGCCACCCGCCTCGGCTCCGGTGTAGGCGTCGAACTCATCGTCAAAGGCGAAGGCCACGGCGCCTACGGCTCCGACACCTGCGCCACCCAGAAGATCGACACCTACCTCCTGACCGGCAAAACCCCCCCGAACCGCACGGTCTGCGGCTGAGAGCCCTCACCACGACACCGGCGACCACCACCGCACCCCACCCCAAGCCGCGGCCTCACCGCACCGGCAGCGTGGGGTGCGGCTCCCCGGCCACCCCCTCCACCATCCCGCTGGTGATGGCCCACCGCTCATGATCACGCCAAGCCCCGTCGATGAACAACAACTCCGGCGCGAGCCCTTCGTACCGAAACCCGTGCCGCCGCACCAACCGGATCGAATCATGATTCCCCGGCTGTATCTGCGCCTCCAGCCGATGCAGCCGCAACTCCTCGAACGCGTACCGCAGCACCAACCCCAGCCCTTCCGACATGTACCCCCGCCCCGCGGAAGGCGCGAACGCCGCATAAGCCAGTGACCCGTTCTGGAACCGTCCACGGATAATGCTGTTGATACTGATGTGCCCCGCGATGACCCCCGTCTCCCGCACACAGACCAGCAGCCCCTCCGCCGCCAGCGGATCAGCGAACCGTCCAAGATAGAACCGGAAATCCTCCCCCGTGACCGGCAACGACATCCACGGATGATGCGACCCGGCACTCACCCGGGCCAGCCGCACGAACTCCTCCTCATCCCCCACCCCGACCCGCCGCAGAACCACCCGCGCCGTCCCCGCACCGTCATTCACCACAAACCGCAACCTACCCCGCATACCCGACGCTCCCGTACCTCAAAGAAGACCGATCAGGTGCCCCACCACCTCGGACTCGACCACGATCACCACACCGATCACGACGAACACGACCGGCACAAGCCAGTGTCCGTACCGCTCCACGAACCCGATGACCTTCTTATGAGATCCCAGCCAGAACCCGGCCAGGCACCACAGCGCGACCAGCACCGCGAACACCGCGACAGTGATCAGGGTCGAGCTCACCCCGATGGCCCGGAACATCGGCGTGTACACCGAAAGATTGTCCGCTCCATTGGCAACCGTGACACCGGCCACGGACAACACCCCACCGGCCACGACCGCGTCCGGCCCATCCTCAGAACCTCTCGAACGCACGGTCCTGACCACCCCCCGCACCCCCAACGCGAAAGGCACCAACCCGAGCAGCCCGACCCACTGATCCGGGACCACGGTCAGCCCGAGAGCCGCGACCACCGACACCCCCACCAAGGCCGCGATACCGACATACTGCCCGCCGACGATCTGCCAGACCCGAGGCCTCCCGACGGCCCGCGCCGACAGGAACAGCACCGTCAGCACGATGATGTCGTCCACATTGGTCCCGGCGAAAACCACCCCCGCCGCCCCGACCGTCCCGATTTCACCACCCATACGCGATCAGCATAAACGGCGTCCACGGCATCTGTTTCCCCGCGACCCCCGGCACTCGGCGCAGAGAAAATGACCCGCTCCGACCTGGCCAGGACCGCTAACCTCACCACATGGAGCGGAACGAACGCGGTGTCACTCCTCAGGGTGAGGATTTCTCGGCGTGGTACAACGAGCTGGTCGTCAAGGCTCAGCTCGTGGACAGAGGACCCGCCAAGGGCACCATGGTCATCCGACCGTACGGCTATCGCCTCTGGGAGCTGATCCAGGCCGATCTCGACCGCCGCATCAAGGACACCGGCCACGAGAACGCGTACTTCCCCCTGTTGATCCCGGAAAGCTACCTCCGACGTGAAGCGGACCACGTCGAAGGATTCGCACCCGAACTGGCGGTCGTCACCCACGCCGGCGGCAAGGAGCTGGAGGAACCGCTGATCGTCCGGCCCACGTCGGAGACGATCATCGGCGAGATGATGGCGAAGTGGATATCGTCCCACCGCGATCTACCCCTCCTGCTCAACCAGTGGGCCAATGTCGTGCGCTGGGAACTACGTCCCCGCATGTTCCTGCGCACCACCGAGTTCCTCTGGCAGGAAGGCCACACCGCGCACACCGACGAGACCGACGCGATGCGCGAGACGATGCTGGCCCTCGACATCTACACACAGGTGGCGCGAGACATCGCCGCCATCCCGGTCCTCCCCGGTGAGAAAACCCCCGGAGAACGCTTCGCCGGCGCGGCCCGCACCTTCACCATCGAAGGCATGATGCGGGACGGCAAAGCCCTCCAGGCCGGCACCTCCCACTACATGGGCACCAACTTCGCCAAGGCCTTCGACATCCGCTACACCTCCGGAGCCGGCCGGCTCGAACTCTGCCACACCACCTCATGGGGCATGTCCACAAGAATGATCGGCGGGGTCATCATGACCCACGGCGACGACAAGGGCCTCGTCCTCCCCCCGAGACTCGCCCCCCACCAGGTCGTGATCATCCCGATAGGCCGCGGCGACCAAGGCGAGCAGACCAGGACAGCCGCACACGAACTGGCCGCACGCCTCAAATCCGCCACCGTCCGCTGCCACGTGGACGACCGCGCACAACTCTCCCCCGGCTTCCGCTTCAACGACTGGGAACTACGCGGCGTCCCCATCCGCCTGGAACTAGGCCCCCGCGACCTCCAGTCCGGCACCGCCGTAATGGCGAAAAGACTCGGCGACGAGCCCAAACAAAACATCCCCCTCTCCTCCGCACCGACCCTCATCCCCAACATCCTGGAAGACTTCCAAACCTTCCTCCTCACCCGCGCCACCCGATTCCGCGACACCCACACCACACCCACCGACACCTGGCCCCATTTCACTGAAGCCGTCTCCACAGGCTGGGCCCTGGCCCTCCACTGCGGCAAACCCACCTGCGAAAACGACATCAAAACCACAACCGCCGCCACCCCCCGCTGCATCCCCCTGGAGGCCCCGCCGGAAACCGGCCGCTGCATCCACTGCGACGAACCATCCGCGTACGGCAAGCGCGTCATCTTCGGCCGCGCGTATTGACAGCGACCCGACATGCACCACTCGCCTCACGCCGGACCGAGCAGATCCCACCGGTTACCAGCGATATCCAGAAAAACCGCAACCCGGCCATATGGCTCCGTACGCGGCGACGTCACGAAGACGATCCCCGAGTCGACCATCCGTTCGTACGCCACCTCGAAGTCCTCCACGCGCAGAAAGAACCCGACCCGACCGGCCACCTGGTCCCCGACCGCTGCAGCCTGCCGCTCGCCATCGGCACGAGCCAGCAGAACGCCGGTCGCGGCACCAGGTGGCCGTACGACCACCCAACGCTTGGACCGTCCGTCGTTGGTCAGCGAGGCCGAATCCTCCACCAGCTCGAACCCCAGCGACTCGGTGAAGAACTCGATGGCCGGGTCGTACTCGGTGACGACAATGGTGAAAAGGTCGATCCGCATCCCCGTAGCGTAGGCACCACGTCCCCCGCCAATGAGCACCACGCGCATGCACGGTGCTCATACCCCGTCGCACCGCGCTCCGTCCCACTCATCAGGCGGATGGCTCCCGACGAGGTCGGCAGTCCTGCGTCTCCGTAGGGCGATCAAGGAAAGTCTTTTCCCATTCGCAGATACCTCGTCGGACAATTCGGTCAAACCGTATACAACACTTGACTCCCGGCCTAGCGCGATCATTTTCAGCTTTCCATGGGGCATGCCTGTTATCAAACTTAGACTTGCCCTTGCATACTCCTATGCTCCATAGTTAAGCGATATGGATACAGCCAACTGGGCTGCGCTCGTAATATCCATTGCGGGTGTGGTCTCTGGCATTGCTGGCGCATATGCCAATCAGCCGCGACCCAAGATGGCACTTTTCGCAGTCTGCGGGGTGCTCATTCTTCTGGGTCTCGCAATCGCCCTAAGGGCAGCACCGCCAAACGATCCCACTGCCGAGACGACTCCGGCCGCACCACAGTCCTCCGCCACGAGCCAACCAGTTCCTAGCTCACCAACCGCTCCCACCGGCACAGCCGATGGACCGCCCCTCGTGTTCGACGACGAGGTGCTTCTGAATGCCGTTGACCTGGATAAGGGCGAGCCAGCCATCGTTCAATACGACGCACCCGGCATCGACATCTACGCCGCCCCGGGCTCTATCAAGTCAGCCAAGAAGGCAGTGTCTGCAACCTGGGATTCGGATGATTCGGTCACCTACACCCGATGTCGAGACCAAATAATGCGCCTAGGGGAACTGTGGAAATCTTACACTATCGACGCGAGCGATCCAGACCTGTCTTTCTGCATACGAACCGAAAAGGGACAAATCGCCTTCGTCTCGCTCATAGAAAAGATTGACGACAAGTACCTGGTGAAGATCAAATTGTGGAGAACGAGCTCCTCCACACAGGGTTGACGGCCCATCTCCATAGCCGCCCCAGGTCGCCGAGTGGGCCGGGCACAGCGTGGACATCCTCTTGAAGGTCCACGCCAAGTGCATCCACGGACAGCAGGGGGAAGCTATGCGCCGCATCCTGGACGCGACGACCCCATAGGTTCACCCCGTCGAGAGAGGATGAACCGGGGAGCCACAGAAGTTCTCCTCCACCGCACACCGCACACCGCACCCAGCGGCCGGCCGCCGAGGTCGTCCCGCGAGCGAGAGCGCTACGGGTCAAGGTCGGCCGCAACCGGACACAACAAGAACGGCCCTTGACCGCGTTTACGCTGGTCAAGGGCCGTTTCTGCTTGGTGTGGCAGGTCCAGGGTTCGAACCTGGGTAGGCTGAGCCGACGGTTTTACAGACCGCTCCCTTTGGCCACTCGGGCAACCTGCCTTGGGGTGTCTCCTTGCGGGGACAGGTAGAAGAATAGCGGACTTCGAGGGTGGCTGTGACAACCGGCGGGGTGGTGGGCTGCACAGGGGGGTGGGTTGGTCGCTAGGGTCGAGGTCGGAGTAGAGAGGACACCTGTTGTATGGCCGACAGTAGCTTCGATGTGGTTAGCAAGATCGACCGTCAGGAGGTCGACAACGCGTTGAACCAGACGGTCAGGGAGGTGGGGCATCGGTTCGACTTCAAGGGGACGGGGGCTTCGATCGGGTGGTCGGGGCAGACGGACATTGAGATCAAGGCGAACAGTGAGGAGCGGGCCAGTGCTGTGCTTGATGTCTTCCGGGAGAAGATCATCAAGCGGGGGCTGTCGCTGAAGGTGCTGGATCCTGGGGAGCCCAAGTTGTCGGGGAAGGAGTACCGGCTGGTTGTGGGGCTCAAGGAGGGGATCGACCAGGAGCACGCCAAGAAGATCTCGAAGATCATCCGGGATGAGGGGCCCAAGGGGGTCAAGGCTCAGATCCAGGGGGATGAGCTGCGGGTCAGCTCCAAGAAGAAGGACGAGTTGCAGGATGTGATCGCCTTGCTCAAGGGCAAGGATTTGGACATCGCTCTGCAGTTCACGAACTATCGGTAGGTGTCGGGGGGTGGGTTCTTCGGAGCCTGCCGCCTGACGGTGGAGGTGGCGGTCGCCGCCTGACGGTGGAGGTGGCGGTCGCCGGGTGGCCGGTCAGCAGGGAGGAGTCCCTGGGTGGCCGGCCAACCGGGGCGGGTTGTGGGTCGGGTGGGGACGGGGCTTGGGGGGACGCCGGCCTGTGAGCTGTTTCGGTGGAGTTCCCGGTCCGGAGGTTCGGGGGGTTCTCTGGGGGGTGTTAGGGGGGGTCGGTGGGGTGTGCGTGTGGGTGGCCGGGATGGGTTCGGGAGGGTTGGAGGACGGGGGGTTTGGAGGGTGATGTGTATTGCGGGTGGCGGTTTTGCTGGTCGGGGGGTGGGCTCGGAGGGTGGGCTCTTGGTGGTGGGGGTTTGGGGAGATGAGTGAGTGGAGGCTTTTACTCCTCTTTTGGGGGATTTGTAAGTCTGGGAAGTGAGCAATTCTGCGTGTGTACAGCTTCTTCTGCTTGGGAGCACGATTTCCGGGTGGCACGGACAGCACGCTGAGGAGGCGTAGTGAGGAAGCTGACGTTGACCGCGTTCATGTCGTTGGACGGGGTTGTGCAGGGGCCGGGGACGGCCGTGGAGGACACCAGTGGGGGGTTCGACAGAGGCGGGTGGCTGATGCCGTTCGCTGACGCGGACATGGACGAGATCGTCAACGAGTGGTTTCTGCAGGCGGACGACTTCTTGTTCGGACGGCGGACCTACGAGATCTTCGCGTCGCACTGGCCCAACGTGATCGACGAGGACAATCCGGTACCTACGCGGCTGAACAAGCTGCCGAAGTATGTCGTTTCGACCACTCTCACTTCGTTGGAGTGGAGCAACTCGTACCTCATCTCGCGGGATGTCCCCGAGGAGGTGGCGCGACTCAAGGCTCAGCCGGGGAACGAGCTGCAGGTGCACGGGAGCGGGGTGCTGGCGCGGACGCTGATCGAGCACGGGCTGGTGGACGAGTACCGGCTGTGGACGTTCCCGATCTTCCTCGGGACGGGGAAGAGGATGTTCGAGAACGGGGCCGTGCCGCGGACGCTGAAGCTGGTGGACGGCAGGACGACCAGCACCGGTGCGATGGTGCACACCTACGTGCCGGCGTAGGCGTGGGCTGAGGATCAGGTCGTGCTGTGCCCCGCGTCACCGCGCGGGGCACAGGCGATCGGGTCGAGCACGCGGGACCCTCCACGCCGGCGCGGTGACGGACACCTCGCGTGTCGGCGTGGAGGCGGCGTTGGAGCCGGCCGCGCCTTCTCCGTTTCCGCGTAGGGCTCACGGACGGTGGCGGCGGGGGTGGGGTCAGGTTATGGGGTCGATCATTATGTGGGGGTCCAGTAGGGACAGGTGGTCGCCTCGGTCGGTGAGCACGGGCCAGTGGGTCTGGCGTGCGCACCAGACGACGTGGCCGGCCACCACGTCGTTGGAGCCGTCCAGGAGCTCGCCGATGTCGGGGGCCTTGCCGGCGGTGAGGTCGTCGATGGTGACGCCGGGGCCCATGATGAGGTCGAAGAGTTCGGCCTGGGTGTCCAAGGGGGCTATCGAGTACACGGCGGCCAGTGCGGACGAGGGTACGCAGAGGCCGCCTCCCCGGTAGAGGCACATGGCGACGATGTGACGTGAGTAGCGAGTCTTGGCGACGGCTATGTCGACCAGTGCGCTCACGTCCAGGACGCGTCCGGGGATCATGACACCCGGGTCCGGGGGACGGGGGGACGGACCGCCTGTGACCACTCCTCGTCGGTCAGCGGTTCCACGTTCAGTGCGGCGGCGGCTGCGGCGAGGTCCTCGCGGTCGAGGCTCCAGCGGGACATGAGGGTGATGGCGGCCTGTCTGCCGTCGATATGGCGTTGTACGGCGCTGCGGATGACGTCCTCGACCCTGCGGCCCTCCAGATGGGCCTGGCGCATGAGGGCTTCGGTCTGGACGTCGTTCAGACGGATGCTGAAAGATGAGTGCCCCATGTCCGTGACGGTAGACGCATATCCGCGCGGCGGCATCCCCCTGGTGGTACAAGGTTGAACTTTTGTGGTCACCCGCGTCACTTGTGCGCCACCGGGAAGCACTTTCCTCCGTGCATGATCAGCCGCTTAGCTGACGCTGAATTGTGACCCAACCATCCGGGTTTGTCAGGCATCTATTGATGTGACGAAAGGAGCGCCATGAAGCGTGCGCGTACGCTCGCCTTGCTCGCGGTGGCAACCGCGGCGACGGTGAGCATGACAACGGGTCCTGTGGAGGCGAGGACGGGAGCCGCCTCCACGGCCACGGTGTCGAAGAGTGGGAAAACCGTACGTTATGCCTGGTTGCATTCGTGTGTGAAAGGTGACTTCACCCGGCCGTGCGGAGGGTGGAAGCTGACGCTGAGCAACGGGAAGACCGTCACGCTCGCCGACGCGGCCGTGCACCCGCGGCTGGCGGACGGCAAGGTGGACAAGTTCAGCAACGCTCCCTTAGGGATCAGTGGGGACGGCGGACGGGTCGTGTACTTCCGTAAGTCGGACCGCAGGCTGGTGTGGCGGAACGTCGCGGGTGGCCCGGCGCGGGCCCTGCCGGGCAAGGCCGCGAAGGTGCCGAAGGGCCTCGGGATGGCGGACGTCTCGATCAAGCTGTCCCGTGACGGGGACCGGGTCGCGATCGACTACGCGGACGCCGGCGGATCCCTGCCGTCGCTGCTGGTCGACCTGCGAGGTGGGGGGACGGCCAAGCTGCCGGGGGCGGAGGTCGTGCAGGGGTTCAGCCCGGACGGCTCGCATGTGCTCACCGGCGGTCTGACCGAGGACAACACGACCGAGCTCACTGTGTACGACACCGAGGGGAACGCCGGGGAGAGCCGGGTCGTGCCACAGGTGGTGTCCAACAACGTGCCGATCGCGCTGGCGGACGACCAGGTGACGGTGGGGCTGGTGATCACCTCGCTGACCAAGGGCCGGTCGACGCTGCGGCAGTACGACCTGTCGACGGACGCGGTGTCGCCGGCGTTCGACCTCAAGGTGCCGATCAACGAGACGCCGTACCGGCTGGACTGGGACGAGAACGGGAAGATGGTCGTCTGGGGGGTCCGGGTCAACGCCTCGGGGTTCGCGGACCGGGCCACGGCGCGCCGGGTCGATCCGTCGACCGGAGAGCTGACCAAGGTCGACTCGTTCCCGATGAAGCCTGATGTGTGGACGTGGTGGCTGCCTGGCGAGTGAGTGACTGATCGTCGTCGGACTTCGGGTCCCGTGCCTCGGGTGGGGTGCGGGACCTTTTCCTGTGTGGGACGTGGCGGCTGCTGCCGGCGCGTGAGTGATCGCCGCTTTCGAGGTCCGTGCCTTGGGGCGGGACTTCTCGTGCCGGCCGGCGGTCAGCGGGGGTAGCCGGCCAGGCGTTCCAGGTGGGCCACGCGGGCTGAGGTGGGGGGGTGGGTGGCGAACAGGCGGGAGATGCCGGCGCCTCGGAAGGGGTTGGCGATCATCAGGTGGGAGGCGCTGGCCAGGCGGCTGCTTTCGGGGAGAGGGGTCGTGCGCGTACCCATCTCGATCTTGCGGAGGGCCGAGGCCAGGCCGAGAGGATCTCCGGTGAGGCGCGCGGCGGACTCGTCGGCCTGGTACTCGCGGGAGCGCGAGATGGCCATCTGGATCATGGCGGCGGCCACAGGACCCAGGACGATCATGAGGAGGCCGCCGAGGAAGCCGGGACCCTCCTCGTCGTCGGAGGAACCGCCGAAGAAGACGGCGATGTAGCTGCAGTACGTGATGATCGTGGCGAGGGCCGCGGCCACCGAGGAGATGAGGATGTCGCGGTTGTACACGTGGGACAGCTCATGGGCCACGACGCCGCGCAGCTCGCGTTCGTTCAGGATGCTCAGGATGCCGTACGTCATGCAGATCGAGGCGCGCCGGGGGTCGCGGCCGGTGGCGAAGGCGTTGGGCTGCATGGTCGGGGAGACGTACAGGCGGGGCATCGGCTGGCGAGCGTCGGTGGAGAGCTCGCGGACGATGCGGTACAGGGTGGGTTGCTCGACCTCGCTCACGGGCCTGGCCCGCATGGCGGACAGGGCTATGCGGTCGGAGAAGAAGTAGGCGGCGCCGTTGGCGAGCAGGGCCAGGAGCACGGCGAGCTGAAGGCCGGAGCCGCCACCGAGCCAGGCGCCGACGACGAGGATCAAGGTGGAGAGGGCACCGAGGAGGACGGCGGTGCGCAGCCCGTTGTGGTGCACGGTTCCTCCCCTCCGGTGGGTTGTTCCACCCAAGCAACGCTTGTGGCCTGGTCGAACGTTCCCGGGTCAGCCCACGGCGGAGAGGATCAGCTGAGGGGCCACGGAGAAGGCGATGGTGAGCGCCAGGGTGATGGCGACGGCTATGGCCGCGGGACGGGCCCCGGCCAGGCGACCAGCGGTGATCGCGGCGCCGGAAGTTCCGGTGACCGCGCTGGTGACCGCGCCGCCGGCTGCTTCTGAGGAGGGGACGGCTGCCGCGCCTGCCGGTGGGGTGGCGGGATGGCCTGGCGGTGGGGTCGTGGGGGTGGGGATGAAGAGCCGGGCCATCCAGGCGAGGTAGTAGTACAGGCCGATCACGGTGTTGACGGCCATGACGACGGCCAGCCAGGCGCCGCCGCCGTCCACGATCTCGCGGAAGACGACGATCTTGGCGAAGAGGCCGGCGAGGCCGGGTGGCAGGCCGGCGAGGCAGGCGAGGAAGAACGCCAGGGACAGGGCCGCGGCGGGGCCGCGGGAGGCCAGGCCGCGGTAGTGGTCCAGGTCGCGCCGGTCGTCGAGGCCGGGGGGTGGGACGAGCATGACGACGGCGAAGGCACCGAGGTTCATCGCGGCGTAGATGGCCAGGTAGGCGGTGGCGGCGCCTGCGGCGTTCTGGGTCTGGACGCCTAGAGGGGCGAGGATGTAGCCGGACTGCGCGACCGAGGACCAGGCGAGGAGGCGGACGGGATCGCGTTGACGTAGGGCCAGCAGGTTGCCGGTGGTCATGGTGACGGCGGACAGGACGGCTACCACGGGGGTCCAGAAGGCGGACTGGCCGGCCAGTGCGGTGGTGAGGAGCAGGATGAGTCCGGCGAAACCGGCGGCTTTGGAGATCACCGACAGCAGAGCGGCCACCGGTAGCGGAGCGCCTCGGTAGACGTCGGCGGCCCAGAAATGGAACGGGACGGCGGCGACCTTGAACGCGAAGCCGGCGATCACGAGGACGACGGCGACCGCGAGCACGCCGACGGGGACGGCCGGGCCTTCGCCGGTGGCGGCCTGGGGGCCGGTGAGGCGTTCGGCGATGCGGACGAGGTGGACGGAGCCGGTGAGGCCGTACAGCAGGGAGACACCGAAGAGCATCACGGCGGTGGAGACGACCGAGACGAGGAAGAGTTTGAGTGCCGCCTCCGAACCCTTGGCGTCGTAGCGTTTCAGCGCGGCGAGAGCGAAGGCCGGCAGGGAGACCAGTTCGAGCGCGACCACCAGCGTGATCAGGTCACGTGAGGCGGGGAGGGTGACGGCGCCGGCCAAGGTGCAGAGCAGGAGGAAGTACCACTCCCCCACCGGGATCGCACCAGGCAGGGTGAGCTGCGTGGCGGACAGGAGCACGATCACGAGCGCCGCGGTGAGGACGACGGCCGCGAAGATCAGCGTGAGGTGGTCCACGACGTAGGAGCAGGCCGGCGCGGCGTGGCGGCGGTCGGGGGGGACGCAGAAGGTGCTCAGGGTGCGGCCCGCGGCGGCCTGGAGGGCCACGGCGACCAGGGAGGCCAGCACGGCGGCGAAGGTCACGGTGGCCGGCAGTGCGCGGGTGCGTGGCAGGAAGGCGTCCAGGAGGAGGACGAGACCGGCGGTCAGCGCGAGGATCAGGGACGGCGCGACGGCGGCGTAGTCGATCGACTGGATCACGGTGCCCCCAGGAGTGCGCGTACGGCCGGGTCGGTGACGGCGAGCAGCGCCTTCGGCCAGAGGCCGAGAGCCAGGATGAGGACGACCAGGGGGGTCCAGGCGGCCAGTTCGTACGCGGTCACGTCGGGGACGGCGGGAGGTTCTTCGGAGGCTGCCGTGCCGAGGGCCGCGGAGGGCTCGCCGGTGGCGGCGGCGCGGACCGGAGGGCCGTGGGTGATCCGGGAGAGGGTTCGGAGGAAGTAGGCGGCGGTGAGGATGGTGCCGATGCCGCCGAGGGCCATGTAGGTGAGGTACAGGGGCCGGGAGAGGCCGGGGGCGGGATCGAAGGCGGCCAGGAGGGAAAGTAGCTCACCCCAGAAGCCGGCGAGGCCGGGGAGGCCCAGGGAGGCGACGCAGGCGAAGGTCAGCACGGATGACAGGTACGGCGACGTACCGAGTAGTCCGCTCGGGAGCGTGGCGGATCGGCCGCCGGGGAGGGTGGCGGGTCGGCCGCTTGGGGGGAGTTCGCCGCTTCGGGTGAGTTCACCGCTCGGGGTGGATAGGCCGGCCGGGGTGGGTTCACCGCTCGGGGTGGGGTGGCTGGTCGGGAGAGGTGAGAGGTCGGCGGTGTGGTAGCGGTCTTTCAGGGAGCCGACGGTGAAGAACAGGAGGCCGGTGATGAGGCCGTGTGCGATGTTGCCGAAGAGTGCGGCGTTCATGCCTGCCGGGGTGAGGGTGGCGAGACCGAGCAGGACGAAGCCCATGTGGCCGACCGAGGAGTAGGCGATGAGGCGTTTGAGGTCGCGTTGCGCGAGGCAGGCGAGCGAGCCGTAGATGATGCCTGTCACGGCGAACGCACCCAGCCACGGCGCCAGGGCCGCGGCGCCGTCGGGGAGGACGGGGATGGCGATGCGTGCGAAGCCGTAGGTCCCCATCTTGAGCAGGACGCCGGCCAGCAGCACCGAGCCTACGGTGGGGGCTTCGGTGTGGGCCGCGGGGAGCCACGTGTGCAGGGGCCACATGGGGGCTTTCACGGCGAGGCCGGCGCCTACGGCGAGGAAGGCGAGGATCTGCGCGGCGCGCGGGATGCCGTCGCCGTGTCGTTCGGCGAGGCGCACCATGTCGAGGGTGCCGGCGTGGCTCCAGACGAGCAGCAGGCCGAGCAGCAGGACGGCCGAGCCGAGCAGGGTGTACAGGATGAACTTGACGGCCGCGGCGCGTCGTTCCGTGCCTCCCCAGACGGCGATCACGAAGTACATCGGGATCAGCACGATCTCGAAGAAGACGAAGAACAGCAGCAGGTCGAGCGCGAGGAATGTGCCGATCATGCCGACTTCGAGCGCGAGCAGCGTGAACGCGAGCTCGGCGAGGCGTCCTCGCGCCGGCCGGTGGCGCAGGAGGTACACGAAGCAAAGGAACGTCAGCAGCGCGGTCAGCACGACGAGTGGCAGGGAGATGCCGTCCACACCGAGGTGGAAGCGCAGGTCCAGCCCGGGTATCCATTCCCGGTCCACCTGGAGTTGCATGCGGCCGGCTCTGCCGTAGTCGAAAGCGGCGGCGGCGATCAGGGCCAGCGCCAGCGTGACGCCGGACACCACGACCCCGTACAGCGGCATGATCCGCGCGGTGTCGCCGGGACCGGGCCGGCGGGTGACCGGCGCGAGCAGGACGGCGGCACCGGCGAGCGGTGCGGCGAGGAGTGCGACGAGGATCATCCGAGCACCACCGCACCGACCGTGAGGATGATCAGGCCGGCGAGGACGCCGGTCATGTAGAGCTGGAGGTTGCCGGTCTGGAGGCGGCGTACCAGGGTGGCGGCGGAGGTGGTGAGGGTGCCGGAGCCGCGGACGGCGCCGTCGACCACGGTGTCGTCGGCGCGGGACACGAGGCGGGCCAGGGACAGGACCGGACGGACGAAGATCAGCGTGTAGAGCTTGTCCACGTGGAAGGCGTGTTCGCACGGGGAGCGGAGCGGGCCGAGGAGGCGGGCCGGGTCGGCGGCGGGGGTGGCGCGCCAGGACAGGTAGACGGCTCCGGCGCCGAGCAGTGCGGCGAGGACGCTGAGTGCGGCGGACGGCCAGGTGACGAGGTTCGTGCCGGTGAAGCCGAGCAGGAGAGCGGGGACGGCCAGTACGCCGATGGGCCACAGCATGGAGCGGGGGGCCTCTTTGCCGTCCCAGACGTGTGCCACCCCGGGGCCGGGTTCGGGGAGTGGTACGGCGGCCAGCCGGGAGGGGCCGAAGAAGGTGCGCAGCCAGGCGCGGGTGGCGTACGCGCCGGTGACGGCGACGGTGAGGAACGCGCACACCAGCAGAAGCCAGGCGATGGGGCCGGTGAGCGGTGCGGCTGAGGTGGCGGGTGACGTGGCCGAGGTGGCGGTGTGTTCGATGGCGGCCAGTACGGCGTCCTTGCTGAAGAAGCCGCTGGCGGGTGGGAGGCCGGCGAGTGCGGCGAAGCCGATGGTCATCGCGGGGAAGGTGACGGTCATGGTGCGGCGCAGGCCACCCATGTGGCTCATCAGGTTGGAGCCGACGGCGTGGATCACGGCGCCGGCGCACAGGAACAGCAGTGCCTTGAACGCGCCGTGCGTGACGAGGTGGAACAGCGCGGCGGTGTCGGAGCCGGCGGCGAGGGCACCGGCCATGTACGCGAGCTGGCTGATCGTCGAGTACGCCAGGACGCGTTTCAGGTCGTCCTGCGCGAGCGCGGCGAGCGCCGCGCCGAGCATGCCGAGGGCCGCCATGACGGCGAGGGTGTTCAGCGTGGCGGGGGCCGCGAGGAACGCCGGGTAGAGGCGGACGACGACGAAGATGCCGGCGGCGACCATGGTGGCGGCGTGGATGAGCGCGCTGATCGGGGTGGGGCCGGCCATGGCGTCCGGCAGCCAGGTGTGCAGCGGCACCTGCGCGCTCTTGCCGGCGACGCCGAGCAGGAGCAGCAGGGTCGCGACGACGAGCGTGCCGGGTGGCATGTCGGGGACGGCGGTGAGGACGTCGGCGACGCGGAAGCCGCCGGCGGAGACGCCGAGGGTGAAGATGCCGAACAGGAAGCCGACGTCACCGGTGCGGGTGACGAGGAACGCCTTGACGGCCGCGCGCGAGTTGGCGCGGTCCTCCCACCAGTGCGCGATCAGCAGGTAGGAGCACAGGCCCATGATCTCCCAGCCGACGTACAGCACCAGCAGGTCGGCGGCGTACACGACCAGCAGCATGGCGCTGGTGAAGAGGCTGATGAAGGCGCTGTAGGAGGGGTAGCGCCGTTCGTCGCGCATGTACCCCATCGAGTAGACCTGCACGGCGAGCGCGACCGCGGTGACGAGCACGGCGATGATCGCGGACAGGTCGTCCACGCGCAGGCCGACGGTGATCGGTACCGAGCCGGTGCCGATCTCGGTCAGGGTGCCTTCGACGGCGCCGCTCAGCCCGGCCGTCGCCGGTCCTTCGCCGCTGTAGTCGGCGTAGGCGCGCGGCATCGTGTCGCGGGTCAGCAGGTCGAGTGCCACCCGGCAGGCGAGCAGGAAGGAGACGGCGGCGGGGACGACGGCGACGAGCGCGGCCCGCCGGTACGCGGCCCGGTCGACGGCGCCGGCTACCGAGGCGGTCCAGGGCCGGCGGGTGAGCAGCAGGCCCGTGGCGGCGGCCAGGAACGGCAGCAGCACGACGGCGGCGGCGGCGCCGATCATCGGACACCGCCTGGCGCCGTGGCGGACGTGCCACCGGTTACGGCCGGGCCAGGCGTCGCGCCGTCGGGATCTGCGCCGCCTGGTGGGCCGGTGTCCGGCCCGTCGTCGCCGGGTGTCTCGGTGAGGTCGCGCAGGTGGTCGATCTCGATGGTGCGGCGGTTGCGGAAGACGGCGAGGACGATGGCGAGGCCGAGGCCGAGTTCGGCGGCGGCGATCACGATGACGAACAGGGTGAGCACCTGGCCGCCGTGGAGCGCGTCGCGAAGCCACATGTCGAACGCCACGAGGTTGATGTTGACGGCGTTCAGCATGAGTTCCACCGACATCAGCACGAGGATCGTGTTGCGCCGGGCCAGCACGCCGTACACGCCGATGGAGAACAGCAGTGCGGCGAGGACGGCGGGGTAGACGACGTGCACGTCAGTCCTTTCCGCCGATGTCGGTCCTGGACAGCACGATGGCCCCGATGAGCGCGGCGAGCAGCAGCACCGACAGCGCTTCGAACGGCAGCACCCAGGTGCGGAAGATGCTCGCGCCGAGCGGCTCGGCGGCCCCGCGGCCCGGCGTGAGGTCGGCGTACGCCGTGCCGAACCCGTGGATCACGGTGGTGACCAGCACACCGGCGGTGGCGAGGCCGACGGCGATCGCGGCGGGCCGGTTGCCGGAGTCGAGGTCGCCGGACGGGCCGATGGGGGCCCGGGTGAGCATGATGCCGAACAGGAGCAGCACGACGACGGCGCCGACGTAGATGAGCACCTGGACCCAGGCCACGAACTCGGCGGTCAGCACGAGGTAGCACCCGGCGAGCGCGCCGAACGACACGACGAGCCACAGCGCCGCGTGCACGATCTGCCGCGTGGTGACGACCAGCAGCGCCGACCCGGCCGCCACCACTCCGAGCAGCAGGAAGACGACCTCCTGGACGGTGGGGGGCCAGAGCGCCGCGGAGGTCACGACTCCTCCACCGCCCCCGGGCCCTCGCCGGGCTTCTTGGGGAGCGAGCCGGGGGGACGGATGGCGCGGACGGCCGTGTTGCGCGGGCCGGGGGCCGTCCTCGCGGCGGGTCGCGCGGGTTTGGGGGTCGTGGCGGCGGCGATCTCTTTGGGTGGCGCGGCACCGGGGTCGTGTGCGGGGGGAATTGGAATGGTCTGTGACCATTCGGCGAGCTTGTCCTTCTCGTGGAGGAGGTCGCGGATGTCGTAGTCGGCGTACTCGAACTCCGGGGACCAGAACAGCGCGTCGAAGGGGCAGACCTCGATGCAGATGCCGCAGTACATGCACAGCGAGAAGTCGATGGCGAACCGGTCGAGCACGTTGTGCGCGCGGGGACGGCCGCCTTCAGGGGCCGGGGTGGTCTCCTTGTGGGAGTCGATGTAGATGCACCAGTCGGGGCACTCGCGCGCGCACAGCATGCAGACCGTGCAGTTCTCCTCGACCAGCGCGATGACGCCGCGGCTGCGCGCGGGGAGATCTGGTCGTACCTCGGGGTACTGCCGGGTGTCGGCCCTGGTCAGCATGTGGCGGAAGGTGACGGCCAGCCCCTTCGCCAAACCTTCTCCTGGTATACGAGCCACGATCCAACATCATGACGCACATAGGCGGTCTCGTGAATGCGTGCCCCCCGCCGACCGTCCCGGTTTTCCTGAAACATCAGCCTTTTGAGGTAGTTTTCCGACACGCCGAATCAGCCGGGAGACCGATGCGGCGTCCCACGCGAGGCCGTATTCTTCGCCTTATGCACCCGACCAACGGCGGCCAGGGGAGCCCCGGATCGGGGCCACCGGACCCTTCGCGGCCCGGCGATCCGGGGGCCCGGCGACGCGATCGGCCCTCGGCGCCACCACCCCGGTACGAAGGTCCCACAAACCCGCACCCGAGGTACGAAGGCCCCTCCGGGCCGCAACCGAAGTACGAACGGCCGTACGCGCCGCCACCCGACCCGCGCCGTCCGCACGTGCCGTTCAACCCGCCGCATCCGCACGGGGACCCGCTCAGGGAGCACGGCCTGTTCCCCGCCGACCGGCCCGTGCCGCCGCCGCCCCGGCAGGAGCCGCCAGCGCCTGTGCCGCCGCCGTTCACCGCCGGTGTGCCGCCGTACCAGCCGCCGCCACAGCCGTCCGGCGCGGGGAGCGTACTGTGGGCCCTCGCGCCGCTGTACACGTGCGGGGTGGCCACGCCGTTCACCATGGGGTACGCCGCAGCGCGCACCCGCAGCGCGTGGCTCGCGCTGTCCGCGCTGGTCTATTCGCTCAGCTTGGTGCTGTTCGTGGCCGGGGTGGTGACCGACGCACCCGGCGGTGACAACGCGCTCGAAGTCCTCGCGGTTCTCGCGTCCGGGCTCAACTGGCTCGGCGGCACCGTGCAGTCCCTCATCGTGCGAAAGCACGTCTTCGACCGCGTCGAGTCGCCGAACGACCAGGCGGTCGCCATGGCGCAGTACCGCCGCGAACTGCGCAGACAGGCGCGCGAGCTGGCCGAGCGCGACCCGGCGCTCGCGCGCGAGGTGCGCATCGGCCGGCCCGACCTGCCGCGGCAGTACGACGACGGCGGCCTCGTGGACGTGAACCACGCACCGGCCGCGGTGATCGCCGCGCTCCCCGGCATGACGCCGGAGCTGGCCCGCCGGGTGGTCGCACACCGGGAGGAGACCGGCCTGTTCGTCTCGGCGGAGGAGGTCTCCATCGCCGTGAACCTGCCACCGCACCTGAACGCCGATCTGGTGGAACTCACCATTTATCTCCGCTGACGCTCCTGCACCGGACGGCCGGGGAAAGGTCGCGGTTTCGCGGCTCATTGCCCGGCTCGTCCGGAAAAACGTGCGCACCACCATGCATCTCCGTATTGTTCCCGCTATGCAGCCAGTAAGGCCCTCCTCCTCCAGCACGGCGCTCAGCATCGTGTGGGCACTGGCTCCCCTCCTCACCTGTGGCGTCGCCACACCGTTCACCATGGGTTTCGCCGCCGCGCGCAGGCGTGCGCCGGTGCTGTGGGTCGCGGCGGTGCTGTACCTGCTGTGCCTGGTGTCGCTCACCGTGCTGGCCGCCGCGTGGGGCGACTCCTCGGACATGCCGGACTGGGTGGCACTGGTCATCGTGGTGGCGTTGTTCACGGTGTGGATCGGCGGGCTCATCCACTCGCTGGCCATCCGCTCGGTGGTCTTCGGCCCCCGGCCGGCCAGGCACGGCGCCTTCCCGCCGCCGCACGGCCACCCGGCGGCCGGGCCGCAGGGCCGGTTCCCCGCGCCGGCGTGGCAGCAGCAGCGGCCCGCGGGCCGCTACCAGCCCGCGCCGCCGGCGCCTCCCGCGCCGCCGCGACCCCACCCCGCGCCGCAGGACCGGCCACCGTACGGCGCGCAGAGCCGGCCGTCGTACCCGCCGCAGCCGTACCCGCAGGACCGGCCGTCGTACCCCCGGCCCGCGCCACAGCCGCAGGACCGGCCCGCGTACCCGCCGGCCGCGGCGCGCGACCGGCCGTCGTACCCGCCGCAGGACAGCCCCGCGCCCCCGCCGCGGCCCACCCTGGTGGAGAAGCCCTCGGTGACGCAGCCGTCGCCGGACCGGTCGTCCCACCTGCGCAGCGGCACGACGCTGCCGGGCCGGGACCCGGCGCCGCTGCCGGCGGGTGAGCCGACGCAGATCGGTCGTTTCCGGCTGATCGGCAGCCTGGGGCAAGGTGGTCAGGGCTCGGTGTACCTCGGGGAGACGCCGGAAGGCGGCCGGGTCGCGATCAAGGTGCTGCACGCGCGGCTGGCCGCGGAGGGGAACGCCAGGCAGCGGTTCCTGCGCGAGGTGGAGGCGGCCCGCCGGGTCGCGCCGTTCTCGACCGCGCGGGTGGTCGACGCCGGGGTGGCCGACGACCGGCTGTACATCGTGAGCGAGTACGTCGAAGGCGCGTCGCTGGAGGAACTCATTCGGGAACGCGGGCCGCGCGGCCAGGACGGCCTGGTACGGCTCGCGCTCGGCACGTCCGGCGCGCTGGCCGCCATCCACAAGGCCGGCATCGTGCACCGCGACTTCAAGCCGAGCAACGTGCTGATCGGCGCGGACGGGCCGCGTGTGGTGGACTTCGGCATCGCCAGGGTGCTGGACAACGCCACGGCGACATCCAGCGGCGCGCTCGGCACGCCGGCGTACATGTCGCCTGAGCAGGTGTCGGGGGAACGGGTCGGGCCGCCGTCGGACATCTTCAGCTGGGCCGGGACGATGTACTTCGCGGCGACCGGCACGCCGGCGTTCGGTGAGGACAACATCGCGGCGGTGTTCAACCGGATCTTCACCAAGCAGCCGGACCTGTCGGGGCTGCCGGACGCGCTGGCCGACGTGCTCGGCAGGTGCTTCGACAAGAAGCCGGAGAACCGGCCGACCGCGTCGGACGTGATGCTGGCCATCGTGCACTGAGCGATGTGACCGGCGATATCACCGCATGACCGGCGAAGCCGCACCACCGTCGAGAGCCGCACTGTGCGACCACCGGAAGAGGGGAAGTCTGGATATCCGGTAATTCGGATTTCCGATCCGGTAAGCCTGACAGCCGGCCGTCGTTTCCCTTAAGTTTGCACGGCGGTGTCTGCCTTGCCGGAGCCGCGCCTCAGGGGAGGAGTCCGCATGGAGCCGTCGCCGGTCGAGCAGTGCCGTGCGGACATGGCCGAGGTCGCGGACGCGGCCGGTGAGATCCTCCAGGCGCTCGCCGCCGTCCCGCCGTTGTTCGGCGAGCCCACCTGGCACGGCGCCGCGGCCGACCGGTGGGCCGCCGACTGGTACGCGCGATACGCCGTGCTGGTCAGGCTCCTGCACGACGTGCTCGCCGAACAGCCCCATCTGATCACCCGTCTCGAAGAGGCGGAACGCCGGAAGGTCGTCTTGTAGCAGCCCCGGACGGCGGGCCGTCCGCGAGAGGGGGGACATGGACGAGTTCGCCGGCGTGGAACCCGCCGGCCTTCAGGAACTTGCGCACCGGCTCAAGCGGCTGCACTCCCTGCTCGCCGAGCACGGCCCGATGATCCAGCGGAACATGCGCCGCTGGGACAGCACCCTGTCGTTCGCCGCGTTCCCCCACCTCCTGGACGAGGCCCTGCGCGACGCGCGCGACATGGCGGCCCGCGCCACCAGGGCCCACGCTCTGGCCGGCCATCTCACGACCGCCGACGGCCCGCCGGCCTCCTCGGCCGTGCCGGCGACCGTGCGGCTCGACTGGGAGGCGACGGGACACGCGGGTGAGCGGGCCGGACAGGACGCGGAGACGCTCGCGCGGCTCGCCGGAGGCGAGGACACGGCGGCCGGAGCACCGGCAGCCGAGGACGGCGCGGCGGCACGGCTGCATGAGGACCTGGTCCGCGGGGACGCGGCCTATCTGGCGGCGTTCTGGGGCCAAGCGTGTCCGATCGCGTTGCAGGCGGTGCGGACGCTGGCCAGGCGGGCCGGGCCCAGGCTCTTCGGACCGGCCGACGTGGCGCTGCTGCGTGCGCTCGGCGGGTCGCTGGCCTCGGTCACGCGGATGCGGCGGGGCAACGGGGCCGACGCGCGGCCGCTGTTGCCGGACGCCGCGCTCGACGAGATCACCAAGCATCCCGACCAGTGGTCGGTGGCCACGCTGGTGCGGTACGGCCCGGACGGCAGGGACTGGGACGGCGACATCCTCGCCGTCATCACCCGTGCGGTGCTCGAAGCCCACTCCACCGGCCGGGTCGAGCCGCCGGAGCAGGCACGCGGCGCGGACCTCGACCCCGTGGCGGCCGTGCTGCGCCGGGCCGCGGAGAACGGCCACGCGGCCCGGATCCTGCTCGGCGACCCGGCCACCTGTCCCGAGCACGCGGCGCTGCTGCGCGACGCCGTGGCGCGGGTGTCAGCCGGCGAGCACCTTGACGACGCCGGTGAGGGCGAGCTGGAACAGCGCGGCGGGGACCAGGCCTAGCCAGGCCAGCTTCTGCAGCTGGTCGGCGCGCAGACGCGGGAAGCTGACCCGCACCCAGATCACCACGAAGGCCAGCGCGAAGACCTTCAGCAGCGTCCACACCGGCCCCGGCAGCAGCGGCCCCTGCCACCCGCCGAGGAACAGCACCGTGGTCAGCGCGGACAGCACGACGATGCCGACGTACTCCGACAGCATGAACAGCGCGAACCGGATGCCGGTGTACTCGGTCATCGGCCCCATGATGATCTCGGAGTCGGCGATCGGCATGTCGAACGGCGGCCGGCGCAGCTCGGCGAGCCCCGCGACGAAGAACACGACGGCGCCGACGGCCTGCCACGGCAGCCACCACCACTGCCACGCCTCGACGATGCCGGGAAGCGACAACGTGCCGGCCGCCATGGCGACCGACGACGCGGCGAGCACCAGCGGCAGTTCGTACGACATGAGCTGCGCGGCCGAGCGCATGCCGCCGAGCACCGAGTACTTGTTGGCCGACGACCAGCCCGCCATGATCGAGCCGAGCACCCCGACCCCCATGACGGCCAGCACGAAGAACAGGCCGGCGTCGAGGTCGGCGCCGATCAGGCCGGGCCCGACCGGGATGACGATCATCACGACGAGGTACGGCACCAGCGCCACCGCCGGGGCCAGCGCGAACACCTTGCGGTCCGCGGCGGCGGGGATGACGTCCTCCTTCTGGACGAACTTCACCCCGTCGGCGATGAGCTGGGCCCACCCGTGGAACCCTCCGGCGTACATGGGACCGAGGCGGGACTGCATGTGGGCCATGGCCTTGTGCTCGGTCTGGCCGACGATCAGCGGCAGCGTGAGGAACGCGACGACGATCACCGCGAGCCGCAGCGCGACGTCGAGCACCTCAGCCATCGCGTCCCTCCCCCGGCGCGGCGGGCCTCCCCCAGTCGGCGGGGACGCCGGGAGGCATGACGCGGCGGCGGCTCGGCGCGCCGTGACCGGATTCGCCGGGTTCCTTGGCGCCTGGCCAGGCCTTGGCGACCCTGGCGGCGAGCACGAAGTCCTTGCGCAGCGGGTGGCCCTCGAAGCCGTCGGGGAGCAGCAGCGGCACCAGGTGGGGGTGACCCTCGAAGTCCACGCCGAACATCTCGAACGTCTCGCGTTCGTGCCAGTCGGCGCCTCGGTAGACGCCGGTGACGCTCGGCAGGCGCGGCGCGGCGCGGGAGACCTTGGTGCGCAGCAGCAGGTGAGCGTGCTCGGCGGGGTCGTAGACGTGCGCGACGACGGTGATGCTCTCCGGCGGGTCGTCCACGCCGGTCAACCAGTCGAAGTACGCGCAGCCGAGGCCGTCGCGCGCGAACGACACCAGGTCGAGCCAGTCGGCGGGCCCGACATCCACGGTGGTCTGGCCGTAGGAGTCGGACACGGTGGCGCGCGCGCCGTACCGCTCCTCGACGGCGGCCCTCACGCGTCCGGGCCCTTCGGCGCGTACCGCTCACCGAGGGACTCGCCGGCGATCTTCTCCTGGAGTTTCATGATGCCGTACAGCAGGGCCTCGGGCCGCGGCGGACAGCCGGGGACGTAGACGTCCACGGGGATGATCTGGTCGACGCCTTTGGTGACGCAGTAGGAGTCCCAGTACGGGCCGCCGCTGTTGGAGCAGGCGCCGAACGAGATGACGTACTTGGGGTCCGGCATCTGCTCGTAGAGCCGTTTGACGGCGGGGGCCATCTTGTCGGTGACGGTGCCCGACACGATCATCAGGTCGGCCTGCCGAGGGCCGTTGGCGAACGGGATGACGCCGAAGCGGATGAAGTCGTGCCTGCTCATCGAGGTGGCGATGAACTCGATGGCGCAGCACGCGAGCCCGAAGTTGAACACCCACAGCGAATAGCGGCGGCCCCAGTTGAGGATGAACCGCATGGGTTTGGGAGCGAGCCGGGAAACCGGCCCGACCGTGGGCATCGGGAGATCGCTGGCGGCCATGGTCGCATTCTCCCTCCTGCGCGGACTCCCGGCGAGGCCTCGCGCGCCGGCCGGAAATGGGTACAGCGCCGGTTCAGGTCCAGGTGAGCACGCGCTTACGGTAGGCGTACAGGATGCCGAGCGCGATGAACGCCAGGAAGACGAACATCTCGACGAGCGTGGTCAGGCCGAAGCCCGGCGCGGCGAAGACGGTGGCCCAAGGGAACAGGAACACCGCGTCCACCGCGAACACGACATACAGATAGGTGAAGACGTAGTAGCGGATCTGCGACTGGGCCCAGCCCTCGCCGACCGGGTCGACACCGCACTCGTAGGTGGTGAGTTTCTCCGGGCTGGCGTTGCGGGGGCTGAGCATGCGGCTCGCGAGCATCGCGCCGGCGAACACGGCGCAGCCGACCAGCAGCAACACGGCCACGATCAGGTACGAACCGTAGTAACCGCTCATGCCGCCTCCACCTCCACGCGGCCGGATCCCCTAAATGTACATCGGGGAATACCTTTGTCACCGTGCCGGGAACATCAGGTGCGGGAGAGCATGACGGGGAACAAGTCAGCGGCACCCCGGCGGCCTGAGAGCCGCGCCACACAGGCGAGGCGAGACTGGGGCCATCGGCATGAGCGACATATAGTTGGTGAACGTGACCAGAGACGTGCTCTACTCCCGCTTGCACGTTGATCTAGGCAGGCTCGCCGCAGGGCTGTGTACCTGGATCCGCTTCCGGCCGTGATGAGGCCGTAGGCGGACGTCGCCGACCCCCGTTCCACCCTCAGGTCCTCCCCCGGAAGGACCACCGCGTTCCACCGCCGTTCCACAAAAACGGCAGGCCGGGCCGCGTAGTACACCGCCCGCCGTCACAGAGACGGTCACACCTCTGATCGACGCGCATGCGGAAAGAAGCCGAGCCACCCTTAGGGATCTAGCATGGAAGTGACATCGTGCCACCAGCGACGACGCCGCGCCGCGTCGAAGAGGAGTGAGCTGTGACCAAGCAGGTGCAGCAACTCGATCGCGTGATCATCCGATTCGCGGGCGACTCCGGCGACGGCATGCAACTCACCGGCGATCGTTTCACCGCCGAGACCGCCGAGTTCGGCAACGACATCTCCACCCTTCCCAACTTCCCGGCCGAGATCCGCGCTCCGGCCGGCACGCTCCCTGGAGTGTCGAGCTTCCAGCTCCACTTCGCCGACCACGACATCCTCACCCCCGGTGACGCACCCAACGTCCTGGTGGCGATGAACCCGGCGGCGCTCAAGGCCAACCTCGGCGACCTGCCGCGCGGGGCCGACGTCATCGTCAACACCGACGAGTTCACCAAGCGCAACCTGCAGAAGGTCGGCTACGCCGCGAGCCCCGTCGACGACGGTTCGCTCAGCGAGTGGCGGGTCCACGCGGTGCCGCTGACCTCGCTGACGGTCAAGGCGCTCGAAGGCTTCGAGATCTCCAAGAAGGACGCCGAGCGGGCCAAGAACATGTTCGCGCTCGGTCTGCTGTCGTGGCTGTACCACCGGCCGACCGAGGCGACGGTCAAGTTCCTGCGCACCAAGTTCGCCAAGAAGCCCGACATCGCCAACGCCAACGTCGCGGCGTTCCAGGCGGGCTGGAACTACGGCGAGACCACCGAGTCGTTCTCGGTGTCGTACGAGGTCAAGCCGGCCAAGCTGGCCCCGGGTCTGTACCGCAACATCTCCGGCAACCAGGCGCTCGCGCTCGGCCTGGTGGCGGCGTCGGTGCGGTCCAAGCTGCCGCTGTTCCTCGGGTCGTACCCGATCACCCCCGCGTCGGACATCCTGCACGAGCTGTCCAAGCACAAGCGGTTCGGGGTGCGCACCTTCCAGGCCGAGGACGAGATCGCGGGGGTCGGCGCGGCGCTCGGCGCGGCGTTCGGCGGCGCGCTCGGCGTCACCACCACCTCGGGTCCCGGTGTGGTGCTCAAGGGTGAGACGGTGGGTCTCGCGGTCGCCACGGAGCTGCCGCTGATCGTCGTGGACGTGCAGCGGGCCGGCCCCTCGACCGGCATGCCGACCAAGACCGAGCAGACCGACCTGCTGATGGCCATGTTCGGCCGCAACGGCGAGTCGCCGCTGCCGATCGTGGCGCCGTCCACGCCGTCCGACTGCTTCGACGCGGCGATCGAGGCGGCGCGGCTGGCCGTCAAGTACCGCACGCCGGTGATGCTGCTGTCCGACGGCTACCTCGCCAACGGCTCGGAGCCGTGGCTGCTGCCCGAGGTGGACGACCTGCCGGACCTGACGGCCGACTTCACGGTCACGCCGAACGGCGACGACGGCGAGACGTTCCTGCCGTTCCGCCGCGACCCCGCCACCTTGGCGCGGCCGTGGGCCGTACCCGGCACGCCGGGCCTCGAGCACCGCATCGGCGGCATCGAGAAGGCCGACGGCACCGGCAACATCTCCTACGACCCGAACAACCACGACCGCATGGTCCGCCTGCGCCAGGCCAAGATCGACGGCATCGCGCAGGACATCCCGCCGTTGGAGGTCGACGACCCCGACGGCGACGCGCGGGTGCTCGTGCTCGGCTGGGGTTCGACCTACGGGCCGATCGCGGCGGCGATGCGGCGGGTCAGGCGGTCCGGCGGCAAGGTCGCGCAGGCCCACCTGCGCCATCTCAACCCCCTGCCGGCCAACACCGGCGAGGTGCTGCGCGCGTACGACAAGGTGCTGCTGCCCGAGATCAACCTCGGCCAGCTCGCGTTGCTGCTGCGTGCTCGCTTCCTCGTCGACATCATCAGTTACAACCGTGTGCGCGGTCTCCCCTTCAAGGCCGAGGAACTGGCCGGAGTGATCCAGGACGTGATCGACAGTGAGTGAAACCACGACCAACGGCCATGTCGGTGACGTCGGTGACGCCGGTGATCTCGGGGGGCTCAGAGGCAGCGGGCTCACCCTCATCCCGCGTGCCACCGGCAAGCAGACCCTGAAGGACTTCAAGAGCGACCAGGAGGTGCGCTGGTGCCCCGGGTGCGGTGACTACGCCATCCTGGCGGCGGTGCAGAGCTTCCTGCCGGAGCTCGGGCTGCGCCGCGAGAACATCGTGTTCGTCTCCGGCATCGGCTGCTCGTCCCGCTTCCCGTACTACCTGAACACCTACGGGTTCCACTCGATCCACGGCCGGGCCCCCGCCATCGCGACGGGTCTCGCGGCGTCGCGGCCCGACCTGTCGGTCTGGGTGATCACCGGGGACGGCGACGCGCTGTCCATCGGCGGCAACCACCTGATCCACGCGCTGCGCCGCAACGTCAACCTCAACATCCTGCTGTTCAACAACCGGATCTACGGGCTGACCAAGGGCCAGTACTCGCCGACGTCCGAGATCGGCAAGATCACCAAGTCGACGCCGATGGGGTCGCTGGACAAGCCGTTCAACCCGATCTCGCTGGCGCTCGGCGCCGAGGCGAGCTTCGTCGGCCGCACCATCGACTCCGACCGCAAGCACCTGCAGTCGGTGCTGCGCGACGCCACGGCGCACCGCGGCGCGAGCCTGGTGGAGATCTACCAGAACTGCAACATCTTCAACGACGGCGCGTTCGACCAGCTCAAGGACCCCGGCCTGCGCGACGACATCACGTTGCGCCTGGAGCACGGACAGCCGATCGTGTCCGCCACCAAGGCCGTGCGCCGCGCGTCGAACGGCGGCATCGAGGTCGTGGACCGCGCGAGCGTGCCTGAGGGTGAGATCCTCGTGCACGACGCGCACAACCCCGACCCGTCGGTGGCGTTCGCGCTGTCGCGGCTGGACGAGCCGGCGTTCGAGCACGTCCCGATCGGCGTGTTCCGTTCGGTGGAGCGGCCGGCGTACGACACGCTGATGGAGCGGCAGGTCGACGACGCCGTCGCCGACCGCGGCCCCGGTGTGCTGTCGGAGCTGCTGCGCGGCGGGGACACCTGGCGCGTCGGCTGAGCGCCACGAGACACGAGAAGGCCCCCGCGGAGTTTCTCCGCGGGGGCCTTCCTCTGTCCGCCGAGGGCTCAGCTCGCGGAGACGGCCTTGCCGTCCTCCCAGACGTTGTCACGCCACTCGTTGCCTGAGCCGTTCTTGTCCCAGTAGGCGACCGGGCCGTGGTAGCCGCCCTTGGCCCAGACGTCCTTGCTGAAGACGTTGCCGATGACCTTGATGTTCGACGAGACACCCTTGCTGCCGGCTCCGGCGTACAGCGAGTAGCCGCCGCCGGCCAGGAAGTTGCCTTCGACGGTGACGTTCCGCACCACGCCGAAGTCCTGGAACAGCGCGATGGCGCCGGTCTGGTCGAGGTTGTTGATCACCGTGTTGCCGCGGATGACCAGCTTGGCGCCGGACGGCGGGCCCGACGTACACATGATCATGTCGGTGTGGTCACCGGAGAAGTACTTCGGGTCGTGCAGGTAGTTGCCCTCGATGAGGCCCTGGTCGGTGAGGATGCCGTTGCTGATCGTGTGGATGTCGGCGCGGCGCACCGTCAGGTCGCCACCCTGGTTGATGATGCCGAACTGCGTCTGGTCCTTGCCGTTGCCGAAGATCTCGGAGTTCTCCACCACGAGGCCGCTGCGGCCCTGGCGCTGGATGATGCCCCACTGGCCGGGGGCCGCGGCGACCCGCGTGTTCTTGATGACGACGTCGTTCGCGTCGACGTTGATCTCGCCGCGGACCTCCATGGCGTCGATGACCGTGCCGTCCTTGGTCACGGTGATCGACTTGCTCTCCTTCAGCGTGACCCCTGCGGGGACACCGGTGTCACCGGCGCCGGGGAAGCCGCGGGTCGGCGGCGGTGACGAGGTCTTGGTCGGCGGCGCCGGAGTCGGACTCGGGTCCTTGGTCTCGGTCGGCGACGGCTTGGGGGTGCGGGTGAAGGTCGGCGTCGCGGACGGGGTGCGCGTGCGCGTCGGCGTGGCGCTCGGCGCGGTCGGCGTCTCGCTCGGCAGGCTGGGAGTCGCGTCCGGCGCGGTCGGGGTCTCGCTCGGCAGCGTCGGGGTCTGGCTCGGCGTGAGGCTCGGGTCCGGTGTGGCCTCGCCGCCGGACGCGCTGGACGTCGGCGTGGGCTCGCCGGGACGTCCGCTCGGACGCGGGTGGTGCCAGCGGCGCTCGCGGTGCCGGAAGATCAGGTCCACGTAGTAGTTGACCAGGCGCGGGTGCACACGTGAGGGGAACCCGGCCTTGTCGGTGATGCCGAACACCCCCGCCTCGGCGGTCAGCGGGCCGGAGGTGACGGGCTTCTTGAACGCACCGGGCTTGGCGACGTACCCGCCGGTGGTGGTGTGGTAGGAGACGGTGTACGTGCGGCCCGCCACCGTGCGGACCGGCTCGTCGAACAGCGCCTGCTGCCAGCCGCTGCCGCTCTCCCCGGTGAAGGTCACCTTGGCGAGCAGCTTGCCGCGCGAGTCCCACAGGCTGCCGCGGTGCGTGCCGGTCTCACCTTCGGGCTTGTAGAACCGGATGCCGGTGACCTCGCCGTCCTTGTTGGCGCGGAACCGGGTGCCGAGCTCCAGCGGGGTGTTCTCCATCTGGGGCTTGGCCTGGACCTTCTTGGACTTCCAGAGGCTGGACTCCAGGGTCACCTCTGACGACACCGGCTGGGTGCTCACGGCCGGAGGCGGCGCGGCGGGTTCCCGGTTGACGACCACCACGGTGACCGTCGCACCGAGGACCACCACGGCGGCCAGTAAGGAAACCCGACCTGGAACGGGGAACCGGGACGGCGTCCCGGCTCTTCTACTCGCGGACCGGCGCCTGGGGCGCGACGGATCCGGTTGCCGGCGACCGCTCACTGGTACAGCCTCCACCCCCGGCGCTCATCCTGAGCGCCGATCACGTTTAAGTGCGAGGCCATTGTTGCGGTTGGGAAACGATGAGACAACCGGATCGCCTGGTTTTATCAGCTATTCGCGCTCAATTGGTATACGTACGGTGATTGAGGCAACCCTTACCCACCTGCGCAAACAACCGCAAACACGTTATGCGTCCGGTTTGCCGGAAACGCCGCGGGCCCGCAGCTTGGCGTAGTACGCGAGGCAGTCGTCGTACTGCGGCAGCAGGCCCTTCTCGCGCGCCTCGGCCAGGGTCGGCGCGACGGCGTCCTTGGGGGACAGCAGCGGCTTGACGTCCGAGGGCCAGGCGATGCCGAGCGCGGGGTCCAGCGGGTGGATGCCGTGCTCGCGGCGCGGCGCGTACGCCTGCGAGCAGGCGTAGACGACGGTGGCCTCCTCGGAGAGCGCCATGAACGCGTGGCCGAGGCCCTCCCCGACGTACAGGCCGCACCGGGTGCGGTCGTCGAGCTCGACCGCCTCCCACCGGCCGAAGGTCGGCGAGCCGACCCTGATGTCCACCACGACGTCGAGCACGGCGCCGGACACGCAGGTGACGAACTTGGCCTGGCCCGGCGGCACGTCGGCGAAGTGGACGCCGCGCAGCACGCCGCGGCGGGAGACCGAGCAGTTGCCTTGTGCGAGGTCCAGCGGGTGGCCCACGACCTCGGCCATGCGGTCCGCGCGGTACCACTCGGAGAACGTTCCACGCTCGTCGCTGTGCAGCGCCGGCGTGTGCAGGTAGACGTTCGCGATGCTCAGTTGCTTCACGTGCTCAAGGGTGACATCTCCGTGTCTCGGAGCGCTATCGAATCGCCCGCACCGGTCCACGCGGTCACGGCGTCTGCGATAGTTGGGCCGTCTTCCGTTTGGAACGTGCCGAGCCGCTCCTCCGCCGCACCGCTCCCCTTCTGTCGTTTCCTTCCTAGAACCCGCCGTCAAGGAGAGACCGTGAGCCGTCTGAACTCCCTCCGGAGTCGCTTCGTCGACGCCCCTGACTCCCTCGGAGCCAAGGCGAGGGCACGGCGCTGGCACTGGTTCGCGCAGCGCTTCCCCGACCTGTCGGAGATGTCGGTCATCGACCTCGGCGGCACGGTGAGCGCCTGGCTGCGCGCGCCGGTGCGTCCGGCTCGCGTGCGCGTCGTCAACCTGGAGAAGCCGCCGACCGACCTGCCGGACTGGGTGCGCGCCGACGTCGCCGACGCGTGCGACCTGCCGCGCGAGATCAGGGCCGAGGGGTACGACCTGGTGTTCTCCAACGCGGTGATCGAGCACGTCGGCGGCCACCTGCGCAGGCAGCTCTTCGCCGACGCGGTGCACGAACTGGCCGATCGGCACTGGGTGCAGACGCCGTACCGCTACTTCCCCGTGGAGCCGCACTTCCTGTTCCCCGGCTTCCAGTACCTCCCCATCGCGGCCCGCACGGCGCTGCTGCGGCGCTGGCCGCTGGTGCATACGCCGACCTCCGACCGTGAGGCGGCCCGCACCATCGTGATGGAGGTCGAGCTGCTCAGCATCACCGAGATGCGGCACTACTTCCCCTCGTCGCAGATCCACTACGAGCGGCTCGGCGGCCTGGTGAAGTCCGTGATCGCGATGAAGGAGAAGGCCGGGTGAGAACCCGCCTGATCGAGAAAGCCGACGCACGCCGCTCACCGGCGGCTCACCACGGGACGGCCCCGGCGACCTGACGGGTCGCCGGGGCCTCCCCATGATGGTTACGGGTGTGACAGAAGTGTCGCGATTGCATGTCCTTGGTAAACCGGCGCCGCAGTACGAGCGTCGATTCGTCGGGACCACGCTCCGCAGCGTGTGCACCACCGGGGATCACTCACCCATTTCCATCACGTTGGAGCACCAATGAAACCGCGCAGTGCCGCGCGCCGACAGCGGTCGGCGATCGTCGCGGCAGCGTTGACCTTGTCCGCGTTACTGGTCACGCCGGCCGCTCCCGCGAGCGCGCTCGGCCCGTGCGACGCGGGCGGTAACAAGATCACTTGTGAGAACACCCTGGAAGGCAACCCGCCGAGCGAGTGGGACACCAACCCCCACGGCACGGTCGAGGGCTACGCCGACCAGATGAGTGTCAACCTCGGCCAGACCGTGAACTTCAAGATCCGGTCCAGCGCGCTGTCGTTGCAGGTCGATATCTACCGGATGGGCTACTACCAGGGGAACGGCGCGCGCAAGGTCATCACCGTGCCGGCCACCACCTCGGTCTCCCGTTCGCAGCCGAGCTGCCCCGAGAACACCACCACCGGCGAGGTGTCCTGCAACTGGGGCACCGTCGCGAGCTGGACCGTTCCCACCACGGCGGTCTCGGGTATCTACTTCGCTCACGTGGTGCGTCCCGACACCAACGACGACACCCACGTGGTCTTCGTCGTCCGCGACGACGCCGCCACCACCTCCGACGTGCTCTTCCGCACCTCCGACAGCACCTGGCAGGCGTACAACTCCTGGGGTGACATCCCCGCCACGGAGAACAACCCCAACAAGGCGCTCAACAGCCTGTACCGCGGCGACAGCGTGGCCGCTCCCGGCCGGGCCGTGAAGGTCAGCTACAACCGGCCGTTCAACACGCGCGAGTCCACGCCGTGGGGCCGCGACTTCGTGTTCTCCAACGAGTACCCCATGGTCCGCTGGCTGGAGGCCAACGGCTACAACGTCACCTACCAGTCGTCGCTGGACGCCGCGCGGTCGCCGTCCTCGCTGCTCGGCCACAAGGCGCTGCTGTCGGTCGGCCACGACGAGTACTGGTCGGGTGAGGAACGCGCCGCGTTCGAGGCGGCCAGGGACGCCGGGGTGAACCTCGCGTTCTTCAGCGGCAACGAGGTCTACTGGAAGACCCGCTGGGAGAACGGCTACCGCACGCTGGTGTCCTACAAGGAGACCAACGCCAACGCCAAGATCGACCCCACGCCGAACGTGTGGACCGGCACCTGGCGCGACTACCGCTTCAGCCCCCCCGCCGACGGCGGCAGGCCGGAGAACGGCCTCACCGGCACGCTGTTCACCGTCAACTGCACCACCTCGGCCAACGGCTGCCAGGCCATCCCGCTGACCGTCCCGGTGGCGGACGGCAAGATGCGCTTCTGGCGCAACACGACGGTCGCGAGCCAGATCACCGGGTCGGTGAGCTTCCCGGGCCTGGTGGGCTACGAGTGGGACGAGGACGTCGACAACGGCTTCCGGCCGAAGGGCCTGGTGCGGCTGTCCACGACCACCGCGACGGCCGAGCAGGTGCTGATCGACCTCGGCACCAACGTCGCCGAGCGCAGCGCCACCCACCGCATGACGCTGTACCGCGCGCCGAGCGGCGCTCTGGTGTTCGGCGCCGGCACCGTGCAGTGGAGCTGGGGCCTGGACGACGAGCACGACAGCTACGACTCCAACACCTACGCCGACCAGCGGATCAGGCAGGCCACGGTCAACCTGCTCGCCGACATGGGGGTGCAGCCGAAGTCCCTGGTCTCGCCGCTCGGCCTCGCGAGCAAGTCGACCGACACCACCGCCCCGTCCGCCACGATCGTGGCACCGGTGTCCGGCGCGACCGTGTCCAACGGCTCCACCGTGACGATCAGCGGCACGGCGCTTGACCTCGGCGGCCAGGTCGGCGCGGTCGAGGTCTCCACCGACAACGGCGCCACGTGGCACCCCGCCACCGGCCGCACGAGCTGGACGTACTCGTGGAAGGTCACCGGCGTCGGCGCGACCACGATCAAGGTGCGCGCGTCCGACGACAGCGGCAACGTCGGGGCCGAGGCGACACGCAACGTCACCGTCGAGTGCCCCTGCAGCCTGTTCCCGCCGTCCACCGTGCCGAACAACCCGGCCGAGAACGACGGCACGGCGCTTGAGCTCGGCGTGCGCTTCACCCCGTCGGTCAACGGCTACCTGACCGGCGTGAAGTTCTACAAGGGCTCCGGCAACACCGGCACCCACACCGGCTCGCTGTGGTCGGCCACCGGCACGCAGCTCGCCACCGGCACCTTCGGCGGCGAGACCTCCACCGGATGGCAGACGCTCAACTTCGCCTCGCCGGTGTACGTCTCCGCCGGCACGCAGTACATCGCCTCGTACTACGCGCCGAACGGCCACTACGCCGCCGACGGCAACTATTTCCGCTACCAGGCACTGGTGAACCCGCCGCTCACGGCGCCGAAGGCCGTCGACGGAGCGGGTAACGGCGTCTACCGGGTCGGGGCGGGGTTCCCCAACCAGACCTACAACGGCGGCAACTACTACGTGGACGTCGTGTTCTCGATCAACGACATCTACCCGCCGGCCGTGACGTCGGCGGCCCCGGTGGCCGGCGCGTCCAGCGTGCCGACCACGGTGCAGCCGGCGGTGACCTTCGGCGAGCCGGTGCAGACCGGCACCGCGACGTTCACGCTGAAGGACTCCACCAACGCGTCGGTCGCCGGCACCGCGGCGCTCAACCCGGCCCGTACCACGCTGACGTTCACCCCGGCGGCCCCGCTCGCCCCCGGTGAGCGGTTCAGCGTGTCGGTGTCCGGCGCCAAGGACGACGCGAACAACACGATGACCACGCCGCACACGTTCTCGTTCGTCACGGCGAAGACGTGGACGGCCGGGGTGTGCCCCTGCACGGTGCGGCCCGACGTCACCGTCCCCGACGTGCAGACCGTCAACGACGGCGCCGCCGTCGAGGTCGGCTTCAAGTTCCAGACCGACGTGGACGGCTTCATCGAGGGTGTGCGGTTCTACAAGGGCCCCGGCAACACCGGCACCCACACCGGCACCCTGTGGACCGGGGCCGGCGGTGAGCTCGCCACGGCGACCTTCACCGACGAGTCCACGCAGGGCTGGCAGGAGGTCTACTTCTCCTCGCCGGTGCCGGTGACGCGGAACACCACGTACGTCGCGTCCTACCACGCACCGAACGGCAAGTACTCGGCGACGTCGTACGGCTTCGACTCGGCCGTGTCGGCGGGGCCGCTGCGCGCGCTGGCCAGCGGCCAGAGCGGCGGCAACGGCGTCTACAAGTACGGCGCGCATTCGTTCCCGAACGGCTCGTGGGCCGCCACCGACTACGGCGTCGACGTGATCTTCACGAGGCTGGCCGACACGACGGCCCCGTACGTCACGCTCAAGTCCCCCGACCACGGAGGCACCGGCGTGGCGACCGGCACGGCCGTCACCGCGACGTTCAGCGAGCCCATCAAGACAGGGACCGCGTCCATCGTGCTGAAGGACGCCGCCAACCACACGGTCGCCGGCACCGCGTCGCTCAACGAGGCCCGCACCCTGCTGACCTTCACGCCGGACGCGGCGCTGGCGCAGGCCACGACCTACACGGTCACGGTCAGCGGTGCGCTCGACGACGCCGACAACGCCATGACCACCACGTCCTGGTCGTTCACCACCGGCGGCCCGGCGAGCTGCCCCTGCTCCATCTGGGCCAGCAACGCCACACCCACCAACCCGTCGATCAACGACTCCGACGCGGTGGAGGTCGGCGTCAAGTTCACCGCCGAGATGGATGGATCTGTCACCGGCGTCCGGTTCTACAAGGGCAGCGGCAACACCGGCTCGCACACAGGGAACCTGTGGAGCGCCACCGGCACCCTGCTGGCCACCGGCACGTTCGAGAACGAGTCGGCGTCCGGCTGGCAGACCCTGACGTTCGCGAGCCCCGTGAGCGTCACCGCCGGTCAGGTGTACGTGGCGTCCTACCACGCGCCGAACGGCCACTACGCGGGAGACGGCGGCTACTTCAACGCCGGTCCCGTGGACAACTCCCCTCTGCACGCACTCGCCAACGGCGGGGCCGGCGGCGTCAACGGCGTCTACCGGTACGGGACGTCGTCCGGCTTCCCGACCGCCAGCTTCAACGGCGCCAACTACTGGGTGGACGTCCTGTTCACCCCGTCCGACTGATCCCGTGACCGTGAGCGACTCGATCGCCTGACCGAACGAAAGGAGTGCCACGTGACGATCGGCCTTGCCGTGATCGGCGCGGGCTACTGGGGGCCCAACCTGGTGCGGAACGCCATGGCCACCCCCGAGCTGCGGCTGGAGTGGCTGTGCGACCTCGACGAGGGACGGGCCCGTACGGTGCTCGGACGGTACACGACGGTGAGGCCGACCGCCTCGTACGAGCAGGTGCTCCAGGACCCGGCGGTGGACGCGGTCGCCATCGCCACCCCGGCGCGGACCCATTTCGACCTGGTCCGCGCCGCTCTGGACGCCGGCAAGCACGTCCTGGTGGAGAAGCCGCTGACCCCGACCCACGCGGAAGGGGTCAAGCTGGTCGCGCTCGCCGAGGAGCGCGGCCGGGTCCTCATGCTGGACCACACCTTCTGCTACACCCCGGTGGTCCGCAGGATCCGCGACCTGATCTCCACCGGGGAACTCGGCGACGTGCAGTTCGTCGACTCGGTGCGCATCAACCTCGGGCTGGTGCAGCCGGACGTGGACGTGCTGTGGGACCTCGCGCCGCACGACCTGTCGATCCTCGACTTCGTGCTCCCCGGGGGCCTGGACCCGGTGGCGGTGGCGGCGCACGCCGCCGACCCGATCGGCGCGGGACGGCCGTGCCTGGCGTACCTCACGCTGTGGCTGCGCTCCGGCGTGCTCGCGCACGTGCACGTCAACTGGCTCAGCCCCACCAAGATCCGCACGACCGTGATCGGCGGTTCCCGCCGCACGATCGTGTGGGACGACGTGAACCCCGCGCAGCGTCTCGCCGTGTACGACCGCGGCGTCGACCTGGCGTCCGCGGGGGCCGACGAGCGCCGCGCGGCGCTCATCTCCTACCGGACCGGTGACGTCGTCGTCCCGGCCCTGCCGGAGCGTGAGGCGCTGCGCGGCGTGATGGGCGAGTTCGCCGCGGCCATCACCGAGGGCCGCGCGCCGCTGACCGACGGAAGATCAGGACTGCGGGTGCTCGCTCTGCTGGAAGCGGCGGGGCGGAGCATCCACAATGACGGCAGAAGAATCGACCTGGGGGACATTTTCGATGTTTGACAACAGCCGCTGCCTGGTGACCGGCGGCGCGGGCACCATCGGCTCGACGATCGTCGACCAGTTGCTCGCCGCCGGCGCGGGTGAGGTCGTCGTCCTGGACAACTTCGTCCGGGGCCGGCGGGCCAACCTCGCCGCCGCCGAGGCCTCGGGTGGACGGCTCCGGGTCGTGGAGGGCGACATCCGCGACACCTCGCTGGTCAGGTCGGTCACCCGGGGCATGGACATCGTGTTCCACCAGGCCGCCATCCGGATCACCCAGTGCGCCGAGGAGCCGCGGCTGGCGCTCCAGGTGCTGGTGGACGGCACCTACGAGGTCGTCGAGGCCGCCGCCGAGGCGGGGGTCCGCAAGGTCGTCGCGGCGTCGTCGGCGTCGGTGTACGGCCTGGCCGAGACGTTCCCCACCCGCGAGGACCACCACCCGTACGACAACGACACGCTGTACGGCGCCGCCAAGACGTTCAACGAGGGGCTGCTGCGCAGCTTCCACGCCATGCGGGGACTCGACTACGTGGCGCTGCGGTACTTCAACGTGTACGGGCCGCGCATGGACATCCACGGGCTGTACACCGAGGTGCTGATCCGGTGGATGGAGCGCATCGAGTCCGGCACGCCGCCGCTGATCCTCGGCGACGGGCTGCAGACCATGGACTTCGTGTACACCGAGGACATCGCGCGCGCCAACCTGCTCGCGGCCGCCTCCGGGGTCACCGACCGGGTGTTCAACATCGCGAGCTCCACCGAGACGAGCCTGCGTGAGCTGGCCGAGACGCTGATGCGCGTCATGGGCCGTGAGGACCTCGGGCTCGAGTTCGGGCCGGCCCGCGCCGTCAACGGCGTCACGCGGCGGCTCGCCGACGTGTCCGCGGCGGCCGAAGGGCTCGGCTGGAAGGCCGAGATCGGACTGGAGGAGGGCCTGCGCCGGCTGGTGGACTGGTGGCGGTCCGAGCGCGCGGCCGGCCAGTGAGCGGGTTGCTGGTCTACGCCGGCGGCACACGCTACGACGGGGTCAGCGGCACCGACCGCCACATGGCGGACCGGCTCGCCGGGTTCACCGACGTGCTGTACGTCGACCCGCCGCGTCCGGTCACCTCGGGGCTGCGTGACCCGGAGACCGGCGAGGCGGGTCACGTGCTGCGTGCGGTCCGGCCGGGCCTGTGGCGGCTCAGCCCCGCCGCGCCGCCGGCCGCGTACCGTCCCGGCGTGGACCGGCTCACCGCGGCGCTGAGCCGGCGCGCCGTGCGCGGCGCCGCACGGCGGCTCGGCCGTGCCGTCACGGCGGTCGTGGTCGCCGGGTCCATGGACCTGATCGGCGTGGCACGCGGCGCGCGCACCGTGCGGTACGTCACCGACGACCTGGTGGCCGGGGCCTCGCTGATCCGCATGCCGGCGGCCAGGCTCGCCGCCGTCGAGCGGCGCATGACGGCCCGCGCCGGCGCCGTCGCCGTGGTCTCACCCGACCTCGCCGACCGGGTGAGCCGGCTCGGCAGGACCGCGACGCTCGTGCCGAACGGGTGCGACGTGTCGGCGTACGCCGGCATCGAGGACGCTCCCCTGCCGGACGATCTGCCGGCGGAACTCGCCGATCAGCCGGTCGCCGGGTTCGTGGGGCACGTCAACGCGCGCATCGACATCGCGCTGCTCGAAGCCGTCGCCGACAACGACACCCCGCTGGTGCTGGTCGGGCCGGTGTCCGCCGGGTACGAGCCGTCGCGGTGGCCGCGGCTGGTGGAACGTCCCAACGTGCACTGGGTGGGACGCAAGGCGTACGAGGAGCTGCCGTCGTACCTACGGGTCATGGACGTCGGGCTGACGCCGTACACCGCGACCGCGTTCAACCGGGCCAGCTTCCCGCTGAAGACCCTGGAGTACCTCGCGGCCGGACGCGGAGTGGTCTCCACCGACCTTCCCGCCACCGCGTGGCTCGCCGCCGGGCCGCTGATCCCGGTCGCGCGGAGCCCCAAGGAGTTCGCCGCGGCCGTCGCGGCGGAGCTGAGCGTGCCGCGGACCCCCGCGCTGGTCCGGAGGCGGCGGGAGTTCGCGGCGCGGCACGACTGGCACCAACGGGTGCGCCTGCTGGCGGACCTGCTCGGCATGGAGATCAGGGAGGTGGCCGGGCGATGATCCCGGTGATGCGGCCGTGGTTCGGCCCGCAGGAGCAGGCGGCGGCAGGCGAGGTCATCGCGTCCGGCTGGGTCGCGCAGGGGCCGAAGGTCGCCGAGTTCGAGCGCGCGTTCGCCGAGCACGTGGGGGCGGCGCACGGTGTGGCGGCGTCCTCGTGCACCACGGCGCTGCACCTGGCGCTCGTGCTCGGCGGCCTCGGGCCCGGTGACGAGGTGATCGTGCCGTCGTTGTCGTTCATCGCGACCGCCAACGTCGTGCGGTACGTCGGCGCGACCCCGGTGTTCGCCGACATCGACCCCGCGACCGGCAACCTCACCGCCAAGACCGTCGAGGCCGCGCGGTCGCCGCGCACCCGGGCCGTGATCGTCGTCCACCAGGGTGGCGTGCCGGCCGACGTGGACGAGATCCGCGCCGCGCACGGCGAGCTGCTGCTCGTCGAGGACGCCGCGTGCGCCGCCGGGTCCACCTACAAGGGACGGCCCGTCGGTGCGGACGCGCCGATGGCGGCGTGGTCGTTCCACCCGCGCAAGCTGCTCACCACCGGCGAAGGCGGCATGCTGACCACCGGGAACGCCGAGTGGGCCGCGCGTGCGCGGCGGCTGCGTGAGCACGCCATGAGCGTCAGCGCCGCCGACCGGCACTCCAGCGGGTCCAGCGCGCCTGAGGAGTACACCGAGGTCGGGTTCAACTACCGGATGACCGACATGCAGGCCGCGGTGGGACTGGTGCAGCTCGGCAAGCTGCCTGCCATGGTGGAGCGGCGGCGGGCCCTCGCGGCGCGCTACCAGGAGATGCTGGCCGGCGTCCCCGGCCTGGTCACGGTGCGCGACCCCGGGTACGGCGAGGGCAACTACCAGTCGTTCTGGGTGGCGCTTCCCGAGGACTTCCCCATGAGCCGTGGGGACCTGCTGACGTTCCTCGCCGGACGCGGGGTGTCGGCGCGGCGGGGGATCATGGCGGCGCACCTGGAACCCGCGTACGCCTCCGATGGGCCGTACGATCTGCCGGCCACCGAGTGGCTGACCGCCAACTCGCTGATCCTGCCGCTGTTCCACCAGATGACCGAGGAAGAGCAGGACACCGTCGTCGCCGCGCTGCACGCCGCCGCGGGGCTGTGACGTGCGCATTCTCGTCTACCCCCACGCGATGGAGGTCGGCGGCAGCCAGCTCAACGCCGTCGAGCTGGCCGCCACCGTCCAGCGGCTCGGCCACGAGGTCGCGGTGATCGGCGAACCCGGCCCGATGGTCGCGCACGTCACCGCCGCCGGCCTCGAACACCTGCCGCTCGACCCCGGCCGCCGCCGTCCGTCCGCCGCGACCGTCCGCCTGCTGCGCGACCTCGCGGCGCGACGGCGCCTCGACGTGATCCACGGCTACGAGTGGCCCCCCGGTGTCGAAGCCTTCTACGCGGCCCTCACCGGCCCCGCCGCGGCCGTCTGCACCGTCATGTCGATGGACGTGGCGCCGTTCCTCCCCGGCTCGCTCCCCCTGGTGGTCGGCACGCGCGAGATCCAGGAACGCGCCACCCCCGGCCGCCGCCACGTCCACCTCATCGAACCCCCCGTGGACGTCACCGCCAACGCGCCGGGCCACCCCGTCGGCGCGTTCCGCGAGGAGTTCGACCTGGAGGAGGGCCCCTTCGACCTGGTGATCGTCGGCCGCCTCGTCCAGGAGCTCAAACTCGAAGGCATCCTCACCGCGATCGACGTGACCGGCCGCCTCGCCACCGAGCTGAACCTCCGCCTGATCATCGTCGGCGACGGCCCCGCACGTCTAGAGGTCGAGACCCGCGCCGCCGCCGCCAACGCCGCCGCCGGCCGCCGCGCCGTCGTCCTCACCGGCCAGCTCCTCGACCCGAGACCCGCCTACGCCGCCGCCACCGCCTGCCTCGCCATGGGTGGCTCCGCGCTCCGCTCCCTGGCCTTCGCCAAACCGCTGATCGTCCAAGGCGAGCGAGGCTACTTCGAACTCCTCACCCCCGACTCGGAGAAGACCTTCCTCTCCCAAGGCTGGTACGGCCTGGGCTCCGGCCCCGAGGAAGGCTCCGCACGCCTGGAGTCCGCACTCCGCACGCTCATCGCCGACCCGGGCCTCCGCCACCGCCTCGGCGACTACGGCCGCGGCCTGGTGACCGACCGCTTCAGCCTCGACCGAGCCGCCAGAACCCAACTCGACATCTACCAAGAAGCCATGACCACCCGCCCCACCCCGGCAGACGCACTGACCACCGCCACCGGCGTCCTGTCCCACAAATTCCGCCGCAAATACCACCGCCTCCGCGGCACCGCCTCCCGCGACGACTTCAACACCGTAGCGAGGACCCCCAAATGACCCCGCTACTCCACACCAGCCCGCCCCCATTCGTCCCGCCGCCCCACGCGAGCCCGCCCCCGTTCGTCCCGCCGTTCCGTGCCTCCCTCCCCCGGCGCCGCGACGGCGGGAACCACGTGCGGCGAAATCGGCGCCGCGTTACGGCGGAGAGCCGTCACTCCCCCAGCAGGAGGCCGGCGTGACCGACACCGGGTCGTTGCGCAGGCGTGCCGGTAAGGCGCTGGGGTGGAGTTTTCTCAGCACGCTGGCTTCGCGGCTCGGGACGCTCGCGATCGGGATCACGCTCGCGCGGGTGCTGGGGCCGACCGAGTTCGGGACGTTCGCGGTGGCGCTGGTGGCGTTGCTGGCGATGTTGAGCATCAACGAGCTCGGGGTGAGCCTGGCGATCGTGCGGTGGCCGGACGATCCGCGGTCGATCGTGCCGACGGTGGCCACGCTGTCGGCGGGGTTCAGCGTTTTCCTGTGTGGCGTGTTCGTGCTGGCCGCGCCGGCGTTCGCCGAGGCCATGGGGAATCCCGAGGCCACGGGGCCGGTCCGGTTGCTGGCGGTCAGCGTGGTCACCAACGGGCTGGTGTCCACCTCGGCGGCGCTCATGCAGCGGCATTTCATGCAGGGCCGCAAGATGATCGCCGACCAGGTGGACAGCTGGCTCGGCGCGATCGTGTCGCTGGTGCTGGCGCTGCTCGGCTGGGGGGCCATGAGCCTCGCCGCGGGCCGGGTCTGCGGGTCTCTGGCCGGTGGCGCGCTCATCGTGTACTTCTCGCCGGAGAAGCTGCGGTTCGGGTTCGACAGGAGCGTGGCCAGGCGGCTCATCCGGTTCGGGGTGCCGCTGGCGGGGTCCTCGCTGCTGGTGTTCGGAGTCGGGTACGCCGACCAGATCGTGGTCGGTCACGTGCTCGGGCCGACGGCGCTCGGTTTCTACGTACTCGCGGTCAACCTCTCCGGCTGGCCGGTCGCGGTCTTCTCCCAGCCGGTACGCGCCGTCGCGCCGGCCGCGTTCGCGAGGCTCCAGCACGACCGGCCGAGGCTGAGCCGCGCGTACATCGCGGTCGCCGGCCTCCTCGTCGGGGTGACCCTGCCGGTGTGCCTGCTGCTCAGCGGAGCCGCGCCACCGATCATCCGGTTCGTGTACGGCGACCAGTGGGCCCCGGCCGCCGTGGCCCTCGCCGGGCTGGCCGCGCTCGCCGGTCTGCGGATCTTCTTCGAGCTGGTCTACGACTACCTCGTGGTCCTGGAACGCTCGCGTGCCGTACTCGCCGTCCAGGCGATCTGGCTCGTCGTGCTGATCCCCGCCATGTGGATCGGCGTCCAGGTAGACGGCCTGCGCGGCGCCGCCGTCGCGCTCGTCGCCGTGGCCGCGGTTGTGATCCTGCCGGTCTACCTGTGGCAACTGGCCCGCGCCGGCATCCACCTGCGCACCCTGGCCCTGCGCCTGTGGCCCGCGGTCCTCGCCGGCCTCGCCACCGGCGCCTTCGCGTACTTCGCGACCCGCCTCATCGGCCCCGACATCGCCGTCATCGCCGCCGCCGGCACGTTCACGTTGCTGGTCGTCGGCCTGTACGGCTACCGCAGCCGCGGCGTCCTGCGCGAAATGCGAAACACCGAGCCCCAGGCCCCCGCCATGGCCCCGGCCGCCGCCGAGGAGCACACCCCATGACCCGCACTCCGCTGCTCATCGTCGGCGCCGGCGGCTTCGCGCGGGAGACCGCGCAACTCGTCCACGACATCAACGACGTGTCCCCCACCTGGGACCTGCTCGGGCACCTCGACGACGACCCCGCCAAACACGGCACCACGATCGACGGGGTGCCGGTGCTCGCCGGCACCGGCGCTCTCGACGGCTTCCCCGGCGCACAGCTCGTCGTCTGCACCGGCAGCCCCCGCGACTACGCCAGCCGTCCCCGTATCGTCACCCGCCTGGCCCAGCCCCCCGAGCGCTACGCCGCCCTCGTCCACCCGAGCGCCTCCGTCTCCCGCACCTCGTCCATCGGCCCCGGCTCGGTCGTGCTGGCGCAGACCGTGCTGACCGCCGCCGTCACCGTCGGCGCGCACGTCTGCGTGATGCCGCACGTCACGCTGACCCACGACGTCGAGGTGTCCGACTTCGCCACCCTCGCCGCGGGGGTGCGCCTCGCCGGCGGCGTCCGCGTCGAACCCGGCGCCTACATCGGCTCGGGGGCCCTGGTGCGCGAGTCCCGCGTCATCGGCTCCTACTCCCTGGTCGGCATGGGATCGGTCGTGACCCGCGACGTCCCCTCCGAGCAGGTATGGGCCGGAGTGCCGGCCCGTTACGTCCGTCCAGCCACCGTCGACCACGGAGCACTGTCATGATCCCATTCGTCGATCTGCGCGCCGCCCACGCCGAAGTGGCCGACGAGGTGGCCGAGGGCTTCGCGCGTGTCCTGCGGGACACCGCGTTCGTCCAGGGCCCGGACGTCGCGGCCTTCGAGCAGGAGTTCGCCGCGTTCTCCGCCGTCCCCCACTGCGTCGGCGTCGGCAACGGCACCGACGCCATCGAACTGGCCCTGCGCGCCTTGGACCTCCCTCCCGGCGCCGGCGCCGTGCTCCCCGCCAACACGTTCGTCGCCACCGCCGAGGCCGTGGTCCGCGCGGGCCTGCGTCCCGTGCTCGCCGACTGCGACGACGACCATCTCCTGCTCGACCCGGCCGCCGCCGCGACCGCCGCCGACGCCGGAACCGCGGCCGTGCTCCCCGTCCACCTCTACGGCCAGCAGGCCCCCATGGGCCCCGTCCACACCCTCGCCACCCGCCGCGGCCTCGCCGTCGTCGAGGACGCGGCCCAGTCCCAGGGCTCGTCCCAGGACGGCCGCCCCCCGGTGTCCCTGGCCGCCACCAGCTTCTACCCCGGCAAGAACCTCGGCGCCTACGGCGAAGCAGGCGCCGTCCTCGCCTCGTCCCCCGCCGTGGCCCGCGCCGTGCGCCTCCTCACCAGCCACGGCAGCGAGGAGAAGTACGTCCACGAGACCCTCGGCTTCAACTCGCGCCTCGACACCCTCCAGGCCGTCGTCCTCCGCGCCAAACTGAAGCGCCTCGCCACCTGGAACGAGTCCCGCCGCACCGCCGCCACCCGCTACGCCGACCTCCTGTCCGGCATCCAAGGCGTCCGCCTCCCCCAGCCCGCCCCCGGCAACCTCCACGTCTGGCACCTGTACGTCATCCGCGTCCCCCAACGCGACCGCGTGGCCCAGTCCCTCCGCGAAGCCGGCATAGGCGTCCAGATCCACTACCCCGTCCCCATCCACCTCCAGCCCGCCTTCAGATCCCTCGGCCACGCCGCAGGCGACTTCCCCGTAACGGAAACCGCCGCCGCCGAGATCCTCTCCCTCCCCATGCACCCCCACCTCACCGCGTCCCAACAGGAACAGGTCGCAGAAGCCCTCGACAAGGCCATGAGGCAGCTCTGAGTCCGGCACGATAGACCTCATGGCATGGATCAAGGACGTCGTGGTTGACTGCCGCCATCCCGCGTCGGCCGCACGCTTCTGGGCCGCCGTCCTGGACGGCTACGCCGTCGCCCCCTATGACGAGGCCGAGCTCGAACGCCTGCGCTCGGAGGGGATCCTCTCCCCCGAGGACGACCCGACCGTGAAGGTCGAGGCCGCCCCCGGCGTCTGGCCGCGGTTCTTCTTCGTGCTCGTCCCCGAGCCGAAGACCGCCAAGAACCGCTTCCACCTCGACCTGGTGAGCGAGGACCTGAACACCGAGGTCGAACGACTGACCGGTCTCGGGGCCAAGGTGCTGGACACCTACGACGACCACGTGGTCCTGGCCGACCCCGAGGGAAACGAGTTCTGCCTCTTCCCGTCCTGACCGGCGTGGCGCTGCCGACGTGCGTCGTGACCATGCCGGATGGACGAGCACTCTCCGGCTACCGGAATAGAGTTGGGCCGAAGGGAGGCGACATGGCTGCGGTGAACCGGCCGGAGGTCGAGAGTGTCGCACTGACCGACCTGGTCGGCCTCGCGGTCAGCGGCCGGATCCGTTTGCCCTCGTTCGAACGCTTTTATCCGTGGCCGGAGGGCAACGTCGCTCTGCTGTTCGACAGCATGTTCCGCGGCTATCCGATCGGGAACCTTCTGGTATGGCGGCGACCCGCCCCTGCCGAGACCTTTTATATCGGCCCTCTGCGGGTCCACGCTCAGGCGGTCGGGGACGCTTTCTGGGTTGTGGAGGGCCGGCAGAGAATCATCAGTCTGGTCGGTGCGCTGACCGCAGGCGAGGAAACCGTCGACCCTCGTTTTCGCATCTATTTCGATCTTGACCGGGTGGAATTCGTTTCCGTGCCCCGGCAGCAGCCTGACGACGATCTACTGCCGATGTCCCTGGTCCTGGACGACGAAAGGACGAATGCCTGGTTCCGCGCGCGGCGCCACCTGAGCGATGAGAAGGTCTCGCTGGCCGACGAGGTCGTGGCCGCCGTCCGGGGCTACAAGGTTCCGACGTACATCTTCTCAGGCGAGGACGATCGCGCCTTGCGCGACATCCTCGACCGTATGTACACCTTCGAGAGCGAGTTGGACCTCGGGAGAGTGTTCGAAGCTCTAGAGCCGATCAGCGACCAGAAGCCGACCGACCTGCGTTCGCTGCGCGAAAGCGTTCGGACATTCGGTTTCGGGGAGTTTCCCGAGGAAATCCTCGCGCGAAGCCTCATGGCCATACGTGGCGGGAGAGTCGATCGAAGGCTCCATGATGAGTTCCACGACGACGCCGACAGGCAAGACGCGTTCGCTCGGACCGGGAAAGCTCTGGGCCATACCGTCGACTACCTTCGTGATGTCGCGGGAATTCCGCATTTCCGACTTGTGCCGAACCCCCTGATCATACCGGTGCTGGCGAATTTCGTCACGGCTTTCGGCCCGCCTGAAGGCAGGGCCGCGGAGATCCTGCGTCGTTGGATTTGGCGCGGAGCAGTGCTGGGGGTGGCCCCCGATGGAGATACGGCGAGGTTGCGGCAGTGCGTGGCAGCCGTACACACCGATCCACTCGACAGCGCCGAGCGGCTACTCAAGCTTCTGCCGGCGGGCGGACCTTGGCGGCCGGACATCTCGCAGACCCGCCTCGACCGAGCGCAGGGAAAAGTCAACATCCTCGGCTTGCTGTCGCAGGTGCCGAGGAGCCTTGATCCCCGTGGTTCCGGTGAGCCGATCGACACCGCGCGACTTCTTGAGACAGGCGACGTGCTTGTTCCGATTCTTGATGACGTGAGCACATTGGGAGCCGGAATCGCGAACCGCCTGGTCCAGTCGACCGGCAAGTCTGACAGCGTGGCGGAGTCCCTGCTGCGGCGGGACCTCGATGCACGAGTACTGGCGAGTCACTGTCTGGACGACGAGGCGATCGCACTGCTTCGTGCGGGCCAGAGCATCGCCTTTTTGGAAAGGCGCGCAATAAAGGTCGAAATGACCATCTTCCACCATGTACAAAGCCGGGCTCTCTTCGGTTTCCCGGATGGGCCGGATGTGACGGCCCTGTTCGACGAGGACGACGAACTTGACTGAGACCGCGACGGCAGGAGTGCTCCTTGGAGATCGCCGGGTCGGCACCTTGAGCTATCGCGGCGGGAACACATGGTTCGACTACGAGGACAGAGAGCCCGTTCATCCGGTCCTGGGGCAGGCGTTCGAGGCCGATCCCGGCAGACGCCGGACGGCGAGCGGTTCGGTACCCGAGTGGTTCGCCAATCTGCTTCCTGAGCACGGAAGCGGGCTGCGCGATCTGATCGGACGGGAACTCGGCAGGTCCAGCCCGCACGATTTCCAGGTGCTCATGTTCCTGGGAGAGGACCTTCCGGGAAACGTCCGGGTGGTTCCTGAATCCGATGTGCTGGGGATTCCGGATTCAGGTGCGAGATCCAGGGACGAAGCGGGCCAGGTCAGGTTCTCCCTGGCAGGCGTACAGGCCAAGTTCTCCATGCGCTGGGAGGGAAAGGGCCTTGTGCTTCCCATGTCGGGCCAGGGTGGCGACTGGATCGTCAAGCTGCCGGACCGGCGGTTCCCTGAGGTTCCGGCGAACGAGTACTCCATGCTGAGCTGGGCCAAGCTCGCCGGCATCGATGTGCCGGACATCCGCCTCATCACAGGAGCCGATCTCATCGGTCTTCCCGACGGGTTGATTCACCCGGAGGAGAGCGCGTTCGCGGTGCGCCGGTTCGACAGGAGCGACGGCGGCCGTGTCCACCAAGAGGACTTCGCGCAGATCAGGGAAGTCGCCGTCGAGTCCAAGTACGACAGGGCAACCTATGCCGGACTGGCGAGAGTCATCAACGCCGTCTGTCCACAGGATGTGGAGGAGTACATCCGGCGACTGGCCACGATCGTGGTCATCGGCAACCTCGACGCGCACCTCAAGAATTGGACTCTGCGCTACCCTGACGGAGTCGGTCCCCGGCTCTCCCCCGCCTACGACTTCGTCTGCGTCACCTCTTACGACGAGTTCCGTGCCGAGGAGTTGGCGTTCTCGGTGAACGGCGGCAAGGTGGCGAGGCTCATCACTCTGGACAACTTCCGCAGTCTCGCGCGACATGCTCGTCTCGATCCGGTCTTCGTCTCAGGCGTGGTCCAGGAGACCGTGACGGCGCTGGTGGACAGTTGGCCGCAGGTCCGTGCCGATCCGGCGATCCCGTCGTTCGTCGCCACGCACATCGAGCGAAGACTCCGGTCATTGCCTCTGATAAAAGAGGCCACGCGGTGACGGAGGTCAGGCGGCAGGCGGTTGCGCCGCGGTGGGGCCGGTGGTCTGGAGGCGGTACAAGGCGCCGGTGAGGCCCAGGAGGAGGAACATGACGTTGGCGATCATGGGGAAGCTGAAGGCGTCGAAGGTGCCGAAGCCGAAGATGGCGACGGCGCTGCTGGCGGCCAGGCATTGGGCCAGGTGGCGGGTTTCCTCGTTGGTGGCGGCTTTTCTGGCTCGGCGGGCCAGGACCCAGCCTGCAAGGAGGAAGGTCAGGAGGGCTGTCAGGCCTACCAGGCCGGTTTCGAGTGAGGACATGAGGTACTGATTGTCGATCACTCGGTAGATGCGGGGGAGGTAGGTCGCGAAACCCTGGCCGAAGAGGGGACGTTGGGTCACGGCCGCCACCACGGCGTCGTAGTCGCCGGTTCTTGTTGTGGAGTTCTCGTCGGCGCCGATGACGGAGATCAGGTTGAGTACGGTGCCGATGAGGCCGGGGATCATGATGCGCATCACGATGGAGGCGGCACCGAAGATCAGGATGGCGCGCAGGCGCCATTCCGGCTTCCAGGTGGGGAGCAGGACGATCATGGCGACGAACAGGCCGAGGATGGCGCTGCGGGAGACGCTCATGGGGAGCGCGGTGGCGATCAGCGCGACCATCAGCCAGCGTTTCTTGCGGGCCTGCTGGTCGCGGCAGTAGATGGCGCCGTGGAGGGCCAGGGGGAGGATGGCGGCGAGGACGACGCCTAGTTCGATGGGGTGGGTGGCGGTGCCTGAGGGGCGGAAGAAGCCCTCTCGTTCGAACAGGACGCCGGCGCCGTTCTCGACGAGGCCGGGGAGGGCCATGTACTGGGTGATCTCGATGCCGGTGAAGAACTGGATCATCGCTACGGCGGCCGGGACCGATCCACCGAGGACGATGCGCCGGCGGAGGGTCTCCAGGCGGTCCATGTCGGGGATGCCGTCGGCGGTGACCAGCGCGATGCCGGCCCAGCCGGCGACGAGGACGAGGCCGAGGTCGGCGGCGTTGAGTTCTTCGGACGACAGGGGACGGGTCATCGCGGCGACGTAGCTGGCGAGGACGGCGAGCGCGAAGAACACGATGACGGCGCGGACCGGCTGGCGGCCGTGCAGGGGGGTCCAGCGTGGCGACAGCGTGGACAGCAGGTACCAGACCAGGAGCATCACCGCGACCATGGACGCGGGGGAACCGGCGCCGCCGAGGGGGCCGATGACGTACCTGGCCGGCATGACGAACAGGATGACCAAGAAGAACGAGATGATCGTCACGGGGTCGACGCGCTTCTTCGGCAGCAGCGTGCGACGCTTGAGCGGCCGGTGAGGGGGTGCGTGGACCCTCGCGGCCTCTGACGTGCTCGTCACCGACCTGGGGTGGTGGGGTCGAACACGGCGTAGGAGTCGTCGCCGGGGTGCGGCGCCTTGCCGTTCTGGCCGGGGACGGGACCGGGGCCGGAGGGCTTGGCACGCCGTCCCTTGCCGCGGGTGTCGCCTGAGCGGCCCGTGGCGGCCGGGGGTGCGCCGCGCGGCCGGTCCTTGTCGTCGGTCCAGACGTAGAGGTCCTCTGTGGCCTTCACGACCGGCGTCTGGGTGAACTCGTCGTCGGCCTGCGGCCGGTCCCAGGGGTCCCTCGGCTCGGCGGACGAGCCGTAGCGGCCGGGAGGGGCCGGTGGCGGCGAACCGATGCGCCGGTCGTACACCACCGGCTCAGGCGGGTCGATGGAGCGCTGCACCCGCGCGGGGGGACGGCTGCGCGGCACCGTGGGGCCGGTCGGACGCGGACCACCCTGGGAGGTGCGCGCGGAGCGCGGGGGGTGGGGAGCGGCGGGTGGCGGCCCGAGATGGGACATCTGCGGTTCCGGCTGGCTCTGGCGCCGTCGCTTCTGCGCCTGGGACTCCAGGAACAACGGGACGCCGAGGGTGAGCAGGCAACCGCCGGCGAAGATGATCAACAGCATTCTGATCTTCTTCTCGGGGGTGAGCTCGGCCTTGTCGGTGGAGGTCACCAGCTCGGCGCGGATCGTCGCGTCCGGCAGGATGGAGGACTTCTGCTGCATCTCGTTGAGCCGCTGCGCGGACAGCTCGGCCAGCGCCTCCATGGTGGACTGCGCCACCTTGGGGTCCGGCGCGGTGGCCGTGATGTCGAGTAACGGGCCGCGCGAGTCCTGCGCGAGACCGACGGTGAACTCGGCGGTGTTGCCGGCGTCCTTGAGCCGCTGCATGGTGCGTTCGTCGCTCATGCCACGAGCGATCACCTCGGCCGTGATGGTGAGCGACCCGTCGAACGCCAGCCAGGGGTTCCCCCCCACCGGCTGCGCGCCCTTGCGGGACGACAGGAAGACGACCGTGGCCTTCGACTCGTACTGCCAGGGAATCGCCATGAACGCGGCGGACGTGGCCGCGATCGTGGCGACGAGCAGCGCCACGGTCACCGGCCAGCGCCGCAACAGCGCTCGCAGCGAATCAAGCAGGTCCATTGTTCCCCTTCACCCCCGCGCCGGCCGGCCACGTGACCTTGTGTCCCACCCCACCGGGCCGTACGGGGTAGGACGCGGGACAAGCCTGGCGCGTTGTCATCGCCATCAAGTGTTTCCTCTGTCTGGTTCGTTTACCAGGCCTGTCCCAAAACTCCCGCCGCCTGTGCCACCATGAGTCGGTGCGAAGGCGAGTGGTTGCGCGGTGCTGCTGCCTGGCGCTGATCTTCCTGGTCGCCGCCGGTGCGGTGTATTGGGTCCGGTATCGGTCACCTCTTTACCAGACTTCGGTCACGGTCGCGTTCGTCACCAAGACCAGCAGGTTCCAGGGCGAGGTGTACGGCCACTTCACCGACAACCACATCTACATGGCGCTCGCCACGGAGCGCTTCTTCGACAACCCCGGCACCGCGCGGCGGTTGCAGGCGCTCGGCGGCACCGCCAGGTTCGACTACAAGGTGGCGCACTGGGGCAACGAGGAGCTTCCGGTGTACGGCCAGCCGTACGCCTCGCTCCAGGCGCTGTCGGACGACGCGCAGGAGTCCAAGCGCACCCTCGACCTCGCGTTGCGGCTGCTCACGCAGAAGCTCAACAGTCTCCAGACCTCCGCAGGCGCGGACGGCCGGGTGATGATCAAGTGGGAGGCCATCGGCGACGTCATCGGCCCGCAGCTCCAGGGCCTGCAGCGGGGCCGTTCCCAGGTCGGGATCGCGCTGCTCGCCTTGTTGTCCTCGGCCGCGGTGATCGCCTTCACCCGTGACAGGAGCACGCCGGGCCCCGGTTCCGGGACCATGATCGGCAGTCACGGGCCGGCCCGGCGTCCCCCGCGGCGCGGCGTCCCTCTGGGGGCAGGCGCACATCCGTAGATCTGGATGCTCGCTTTTTGAAAACAGGTGAATTGGAGCGTTCCGACCAACGACCACCGGGAGTACGCAATGCGCTCTTCCCTGCCGGGACGGCTTGCCTTGCTGGCCGCCGGCACGCTGCTTGTGTCCGGCTGCGCAGGCGGGGACCCCGGGGCCCGCGACCCCGTGCCCGGCCGCACACCCGCCGCTCTCGGCAACGTCTTCCCCAGCTCCGCGACGCCGGCCCCCACGGCCGTGCCGACGGCCGCGGAGCAGGCGATCCCCCGCGGCTTCCCGTCCGCCGCGACCACGGGGGTGCGGCCCGGCACCAAGTTGACCAAGGTCGGTGAGGTGACCGTCGAGAAGCCGGGGGCCCTGGTGGAGAACCTGGAGGTGCACGGCAAGCTCAACATCAAGGCGGACAACGTGCGGGTGCGCAACGTGCGGGTGATCGGTGAGGGTGACTGGTCGGTGATCCAGGTGAAGGGGTTCTCCGGCGCGGTCATCGAGGACAGCGAGATCTCCGGCGACGGCGTGGTGAAGGCGCAGTGGGGGGTGCTCAACCAGGGCGGTTTCATCACCGTGCGCCGGGTGAACATCCACACCGTGCCGAACTCGATCGGCACCGACCACGGCCTCATCGAGGACTGCTACATGCACGACTTCAAGGAATGGCCGGGTGACCACGTGACCGGGCCCCAGGCCAACGGTTCGCCGCAGAAAGGGCTGTCCCTGACCATCCGCCACAACACCATTCTGAACCAGTTGTCGCAGACCTCGGCCATCTCGCTGTACCAGGATTTCAGCAGGGCACACGACGTGCTGGTCGAGCGCAACCTGCTCGGCGGCGGCGGTTACGCCGTCTACGGCGGCGAGGGGAAGTTCGGCACCCCCACCGGCATCCGCATCGTGAACAACGTGTTCACCCGCCGCCTGTTCCCCAAAGGCGGCTTCTGGGGGCCGGTGACGTACTTCACCACCGAAGGCAGAGGCAACCTCTTCGAGGGCAACATCTGGGAGGACACCGGCGAGCCGGTGATCCTGTGACGGCGGGACGGGGGTCACGTCGCCGCCGGTGAGTAGGCGTCGCGCAGCAGCAGCGCGGGACGGCCGGAGCCGTCGGCGGGGACGGTCCAGACGTCCGAGCTGTCGCCACGCAGGCGGCTGTACATGACGGTGCGGCCGTCCAGCCAGGCGGCCTGGTCGTCCACGTTGGCGGTCTCGGCGAGCGGCGTCTCACGTCCGGTGCGCAGGTCCAGGGTGTACAGCCGCCAGGGGGCCTCGTCGCCGCCGGTGCGCTTCTTGTACACCAGGCGGTCGCCGCCGGGGGACAGCGAGGGGCATTCGGCGTTCTCGCGCAGCGTCTTCATGCGCCGCTTGGCGAAGTCGCCCTCGACCAGGTAGGTGTGGCCGCCGGTCGCGACGGTGGCGTAGAAGCGGTTGTCGTCGGCGGCGAAGGTCACCCCCCAGTAGTTGACGTCCGGCGCGCGGTGCGCCTTGCCGTCCATCTGGAGCGTGAACTCCTCCAGGCTCTTCACCAGCGTGCCGGTGCGGGTGTCGAGGATCCCCGCGCGGGTCGAGAACCCGGTGGCGAGATAGGAGTCGCCGGTGACGAAGAACGTCCAGGCGGCCATGCGGCCGCTCGCCGACACCCTGGCCCGGCTCGGCACCCCCGCGAGCGGCACGACCCGCTTCTCCCGCAGCCTGTCGTCGAGCACGACGGCCTCGGAGCCGGTCACGAGCCCGGGGGTGACCCGCAGGCACAGGCCCGTGCCGGCGGCGGCGTAGAACCGCTTGCAGTGCAGCCCGGTGCTGCGGGCCGCGCCTTCGCCGCGTCCCGGCACGGCGAGCACGGTGCCGCTGCCGGCGGCGGGCCCGGCCCGTACCAGGAGCAGTGATCCGCGCTCGATGGCCGTCTCCTTGGCCAGAGGTACGGCCTCCGGCGCGCCGGAGGCCGCGGCGGCAGGCGGGGAGGCCTCGCGGGACCGCAGGACGTACCCGGCGGCGACCGCGGCGGCCAGCAGGACCGCGACCGAGAGGATCACGGCCTTGGACCGGCCGGACAGCTCGGTGAGGTTCACAGGGGCCCGCTGAGATGTCCGTCGCTCTCGGCGTACAGCTCGCCGGTGTCGGGACAGCGCCAGCGGCCCGGCGCCTGCTCGTGCAGGGTGACGCCGGCGCGGCCCACCCAGCCGACGCGCCGGGCCGGCACCCCGGCGACCAGCGCGAAGTCCGGGACGTCCCGGGTGACCACGGCCCCGGCGGCGATCAGCGCGTGCCGGCCGACGGTGCGGCCCGCCACGATGACGGCGCGCGCGCCGATCGAGGCTCCTTGACGCACGATGACCCCCTCGGCCGGCCAGTCGCCGTCCCGCTTGAGCGTGCCGTCCACATCGGTCGACCGGGGGTAGACGTCGTTGGTGAGCACGGCGGCCGGTCCGACGAACACCCCGTCCTCCAGCACGGCGGGTTCGTAGACCAGCGCGTAGTTCTGGAGTTTGACCCGGTCCCCGATCCGGACCCCCGGCCCGACGTAGGCGCCGCGGCCGAGTACGCAGTCCTCGCCGAGCACGGCCTTCTCCCGGATCTGGGCCAGGTGCCACACGGTGCTGCCCGCGCCGAGCTGCGCGCTCGGATCCACGTCCGCGGTCGGCGCGATTCGCGGTTCGGTCATCGGAGACTCCCCTTCAGGGTGGATACTTCGGAACTATGCCAAGTGCGAGCGTCGTCATCCCGGCGCACAACGAGGGCCGGGTCATCGGCCGGCTGTTGGAGAGCCTGCTGAGGCAGGCCGAGCCGGGTGAGTTCGACGTGGTGGTGGTGGCCAACGGCTGTGACGACGACACCGCCGAGGTCGCCAGAGACCACGGCGTGCGGGTCGTCGAGACCCCGGTGCCGTCCAAGCGGGAGGCGCTGCGGCTCGGCGACGAGGCCGCCACGAGTTTCCCGCGGGTGTACGTCGACGCCGACGTGCAGGTCGGCACGGCGGACGTGCGGGCCCTGCGTGACGCGCTCACCGCCGGCATGCTGGCCGCCGCGCCTGAGCGCGCGCTCGTGCTGCGTGACCGGCCCTGGCCGGTGCGCGCCTATTACGCGGTGTGGACCCGCCTGCCGGCCGTACGCGAGGGGCTGTTCGGCCGCGGGGTGATCGCGGTGTCGGAGGCCGGCAACCGCCGCATCATGGAGCTGCCGCCGGTGATGGGTGACGACCTGGCCGCGTCGCTGGCGTTCGGCCCCGCCGAACGCCGCGTGGTGGCCACCGCCTCGGCGGTGATCCACCCGCCGCGCACGTTCGCCGACCTGATGCGCCGCCGGGTGCGCGCCGTCACGGTGGTCGCCGAGATGGGTCAGGTCGCAGGCGGCGAGGTCACCACGGCGGCGCAGGAGGCACGCACAGGCCCGCGTGACCTGCTGGCCATCGCGCGGCGCACGCCGTGGCTCGCGCCGCACCTGGCGGTGTTCCTGGCCGTCACGCTCGTCGCTCGCGCGCGTGCGCGCAAGGCGGTGCGCGCCAAGGACTACACGACCTGGCTGCGGGACGAGAGCAGCCGCACCTGACCGGCTCTGGAACGGTCCGGCCAGGACGTGGCGCGTCCCGGTGGCCCCCCGCGTCACCGGCCGTGCGGCGGGGTACATCGGCCGCACCCCGCTACCGGCGTTTCTTCCGGTCGTCGGCGTACTCCTTGGCGACCATCCAGGCGAAGCGTGTGTTGGTGGACAGGTAGCGGGGGCCGAGGCGCACCGGCTCCTGGAGGAAGCGGTAGAGCCACTCCAGGCCGAGCCGCTGCATCGGCACCGGAGCGCGCCGCACCTTCCCCGCGAGCACGTCGAACGAGCCGCCGACCCCGTGGATCACACCGGCCTTGACGTCGTCGGCGTACGTGGCGAGGAAGATCTCCTTCTTGGGGGAGGTCATGCCGAGGAACAGCAGGTCGGGCCGGGCCGCGCCGATCGCCGCCGCCACCCCGGGGGCCTCCTCGTCGGTGAAGTAGCCGTCCCTGGCCCCGGCGATGCGCAGCCCCGGGTACGTCTCGCGTACCTGGGCCACGACCTTCTCCAGCACCTCGGGCCGCGCGCCGAGGAAGTACGCCGAGTGGCCGCGCCGCGCGCCTTCGGCCATCAGGGAGGTGAACAGGTCGATGCCGGCGACCCGCTCGGGAAGCGGCCTGCCGAGCAGTTTGGAGGCCCACACGACGGCCTGTCCGTCGGCCACGACCATGTCGCACGACGTCACCGAGTCGCGCAGCACGGTGTCCTCGGCCATGCGGACCGCCTTGGCGGCGTTGACGACGCCGATGGTGAGGTTCTCGCGACCCTCGACGGCGGTGACGCAGCGCGCGACGGCCTGCTCCATGGTGAGCGGGTCGAAGGCCACCCCGACCAGTTCACGCCTGGTCACCGCGCCTGTCCCTTCAGCTCGAACAGCCACGCGTACAGCAGCCAGCCGAGCTCGTAGGGCCGGCACTCGCGGTCCACGGTCATCGGCGGGTAGATGCGGTCGAGCACGCCGAGCCGCGCACCCTGGTTGATCGCGCTGGCCACGGCACGCGCGCCGCGCACGATCTTCTTGGGGTCGTCCCTCGCAGCCTTGCGCCACGTCAGGTCGAGCTCCTCGATGATGAGCTGGTCGTCGACCTCGGGCCGCGAGGTCATCCAGTGCAGCCCGAGCGCGATCTCCTTGAGGTACGCGGTGCCGCCGGCGTCGGCGAGGTCGAGCAGCGCCATGGGACCCATGGAGAGCTGGTGCACGCTGTACACCGGGTAGCCCTCCACGACGCCGCCGGTGCGCGCGTCGTAGTGCCACCACCACTGGCCCTCCGGCCCCTGAGCGGCGCAGATGCCTTCCGCGACGCGTTCGGCGGCGCCGAGCGCGGTGGTGTCGCCGACGGCGGCGTGCAGGCGCGCGAGGGCCTGCAGGGGGTAGACCTGGTCGGCGAAGCAGCCGACGTGCGCGCGGTACCACGAGGCGGGGCCGATGACGTGCCGGTACAGCCGGTCGTCGCCGAGTCCGCCGAGCAGCCGGTCCCTGGCCTCCGACAGCCGCCGCTCGACGTCCGGGGTGCCGCCGCCGGCGGTGTGCGCGGCGGCGAGCCCGGCGAGGGCCCACGCGGCCTCCACGGTGTACACCGGGTCGCCGGGCCGTACGGCGCGCTCCAGCTCGGCGAGCCGGTCCAGCGCGACCGGCAGGTCGCCGTGGCCGCTCTCGGCGGCGGCCCACGCGATGAGCGCGGCGTCGCCGAGGTTGGTGACCGACGGCAGGCCCTTGACGAGCCGTCCCACGAGATCGTGCACGGTGTCCCCCGCCAGTGCCGCGCGCTGCGCGTCGGCCGGCAGCGGGGCCACCCCGAGCGCCACGATGGCGCTGTACCGCACGCTGCGGCCCTCGGCGACGGCGGTCCAGCCGCCGCCGGGCTCCTGCCTGCCTCTGCGGGTGAACACGAACTCGCCGTTCACGTACCCCGGTGGCAGCCCGCGGATCGCCAGGTCGACCATGCGGTCGGCCAGGTCGGCCGCGGCGGGATCGACCGCGGCGAGCGCTCCGATCCGACCGTCGTGGCGGGTCATCGCCCACTCCCCCAACTTTGTCGTCGACATTTCGTTTGGTAGATCAATGGCCCGCGTCCCAGCCGCCGGACCACTTGCCGCGCGCGGCCCACAACTCGGCCCAGTCGCCGCGGCGCGCCATGGGACGTCCCTGGCGGTCGGCGTCCACCCCGGCGGCCCGGCCGCTCATCGCGCCGCGCAGCCACACACCGAACAGCAGGGCCCGCACCCCGGCGCCGCGCAGCCCGCGCGGGAAGTGGCGGCGCACCACGGTGACCTTGCCGGTGAACAGCAGCACCAGCTTGCCGAGGCTGGAGGACGACCTGCCGCCTTCGTGCAGGAAGACGGCCCGGTCGGTCACCATGGGCCGGTATCCGGCGGCCCTGGCGCGCAGGCACAGGTCGGCGTCCTCGCCGTACATGAAGATGCGCGTGTCGAAGCCGCCGGCGGTGTCCCACAGCCGCCGGTCCACCAGCATCAACGCGCCGGTGACGATCGGCACCCGCCGTTCGCCGTCCCACGTCACCGGGGACTCGGGGTCGAACAGCCGGTGGCCGGGGAACGCCGTGGACAGGCCGGTGGCGAAGCACAGCACCGACCAGGGGGTGGGCCGGCCCCACCAGGAGCGGGGGTCCACGGCGCCGTCCCCGGTGACGCACCGGCCGCCGACGATGCCGGCGCCGGGGTTGCGCTCGGCGCACTCCAGCAGCGCCGTGAACGCGTCGGGCCGCACCTCGGCATCGGGGTTCACGAAGACCAGGTAGCGGCCCTTGGCGACCTTGGCGCCGGCGGCGCACCCGTCGGCGAAGCCGCTGTTGACGTCGCGCGCGATGACGTCGGCCCACGGCGCGGCCTCGCGGACCACGCGCACGGTGTCGTCGGGTGAGTCGTTGTCCACGACGATCACCTCGGCGGACAGGCCTTCGGTGGCGCGGCGCACGGCGTCCAGGCAGCGGGTGATGTACGCCGCGCTGCGGTAGGTCAGGATGATCACGGACAGGTTCACCGGCGTGCCTTCCTGAGAAGAGGTATGGCGAGGGCCAGCGCGGCGCACAGCGCCACGGCCATCACCTGGACGGCGGTCTCCGGTCCCCGCGCGGTCCACAACGCGCCGAAGACCCACGAGGCGGCCATGAGGCCGAGCGCCTGGCCGGTCTGCACGACGGCGAGGCCGGTGGCGCGGCGCTCCTCGGGGAGCAGCGGGCCCGCGAGCGCGCTGATGACGCCGTCGGTGGCGGCGTACGCGAGGCCACGCAGCAGCAGGACCGCGACCAGCACGGCGGGCCCTGGCGGCAGCAGGACCAGCAGGTAGCAGACCAGCAACGCGGCGTACCCGCCGGTCACGACCGTGGCGCGGCCGGCGCGGTCGGCGAGCCGGCCGAGCGGCACGGCCCCGGCCAGGTACGCCGCGGCGACCCCCACCGGCAGCAGTGGCAGCCACCCGGTGTCGAGGTCCATGCGCCGCTGGAGCATCAGGTAGAGGAACGAGTCGCTGACCGTGGCGAGCGACAGCGGCAGCGTGGCGAGCAGGACCCGCCGGTACGCGGGGTGGCGCAGCAGCGTGCCTGTGCCGCGCAGCGTGACCTTCGGCCGTGCCTGGAGCGTGGCCGCGCGTCCCGGCTCCTTGACGAACAGCACGAGCACCAGCACGCCGATCACGGCCACGCAGAAGCTGACCACGAACACCGCGTCGTACGCGGCACCGGCAACGGCGACCACGCCGAACGCGACGATCGGCCCGAGCAGCGCACCGGCGGTGTCCATGGCGCGGTGCAGCCCGAAGGCCCTGCCCTGCGCCTCCGGCGGCGCGCTCAGCGAGATCATCGCGTCGCGCGGCGCGGTGCGCAGGCCCTTGCCGGTGCGGTCCAGGCCGATGAACAGGCCGATCAGGGGGACCGAGCGACCCGCGGCGAGGTAGCCGAGCTTGCAGACCGCCGACAGCCCGTACCCGAACCCGGCCACCAGCTTGCGGCGGCTGAACCGGTCGGCGACGTGGCCGCCGACCAGGCGCAGCACCGCCGTCGCACCGGTGTACACCCCGTCGAGCAGGCCGAACAGCATGGGGCTGAGCTGGAGCTGGAAGATCAGGTACAGCGGCAGGACGGCCGTGACCATCTCGGAGGAGATGTCGGTGAACAGGCTCACCATGCCGAGCGCGACGACATTCCCCGCGATCAGGCGACCCGCCTGGCCGCCGGTTCCCGTGCCGTCCCCGGTTCCCGCCTGACCGCCGGACGCCGCCGGATCACCGTCCGCGCCTGTGGCGGTGCCGGGTCCGGTCTCCGCCGGTGTGGCGGGACCGTCGCCGGGTGACGCGCCGGGCCGGCCGTTCTTCCCGGGCAGGCCGTGGCCCGGCGCGCCAGCCGGGGCTTGCTCACCCGCGGGGGACGCGGCCTTGCCGGCGTCGGACCTGCGGGTCTCGGACAGGTACATCAGGTGCGGCCCCCGGCCATCGACGGCCCCTGCCGCGCGTGCCGCATCGACGGCCACGCCGCGTGGAGCGCGTCACGCCAGTGCCGCATGGGGCCGAGCCCGGCCTCGGCCCAGCGGTCGTGGCCGAGCACGCTGTACGCGGGCCGCGCGGCCGGCCGCGGGAACGCGTCGCTCCCCACGGGCCGCACGCGGTCGGGGTCGGCGCCGAGCAGGGTGAAGACCTCACGGGCCAGGTCGTACCACGTGGCGGTGCCGCCGTTGGTGCCATGGTAGACGCCGGGTGCGGCGCCTGACCTCGCGAGCAGCAGGAGCTGAGCGGCGAGGTCCCCGGCCCAGGTCGGCTGGCCGACCTGGTCGGCCACGGCGCCGACGGTCTCGCGCTCGGCCTCCAGCGCGATCATCGTGCTCACGAAGTCGCGGCGCGGCCCGCCGTACAGCCAGGCGGTCCGCACGACGTACCCGGCCCCGGTGGACAGCACGGCGCGCTCGCCGGCGAGCTTGCCGCGGCCGTAGGCGCTGACCGGCGCAGGCGGCGCGTCCTCGGCGTACGGCGTGCGTGCCGTGCCGTCGAAGACGTAGTCGGTGGAGACGTGCACGAGGGTGGCGCCGGCGTCGGCGCAGACCTCGGCGAGGGTGCGCACCGCGTCACCGTTGATCGCCGTGGCGCTCGCCTCGTCGATCTCGGCATCGTCCACGGCGGTCGAGCCGGCGCAGTTGACCACCACGTCGGGCCGGTCGCGGCCGATGACGTCGCGCACGGCGGCGGGGTCGAGCAGGTCGAGGCCGCCGCGGTCGTACGCGGTGAACCGCGGCCCCGAGGGGTCGGCGGCGAGCGCCGCGACCACGGCGTGGCCGAGCATGCCACCCGCGCCGGTGACGAGCGGCCGGTTCACCGCTGTCCCTTGAGCGGCTTCCACCACGACGGGTTGTCGGCGTACCAGCGCACGGTGGAGGCGAGGCCGTCGTCGAACCCGGTCATCGGCGTGTACCCGAGGCCGCGCAGCTTGGTGTCGTCCAGGGAGTACCGCCGGTCGTGGCCCTTGCGGTCGGTGACCCGCTCGACCATGTCCCAGCCGGCCCCGAGCTCGGCGAGGATGCGGCCGGTGAGCTCGATGTTGTCCATCTCGGCCGTGCCGCCGATGTTGTACACCTCGCCGGGCTCGCCGCGCTCGGCGACGAGCTGGATGGCGCGGCAGTGGTCGTCCACGTGCACCCAGTCGCGCACGTTGCCGCCGTCGCCGTACAGCGGGACCTTGCGGCCCTCGATCAGGTTGGTGACGAACAGCGGCACGACCTTTTCGGGGTACTGGTAGGGCCCGTAGTTGTTGCCGCACCTCGTGATCGACACCGGCAGCCCGTGGGTCACCGCGTACGCCTGCGCGATCATGTCGCCGCCGGCCTTGGCCGCCGAGTACGGCGACCGGGGCCGCAGCGGCGCGTCCTCGGCCCAGGAGCCCTCGTCGATGGTGCCGTACACCTCGTCGGTGGACACCTGCACGACCTTGGACACCCCGGCGTCCATGCACGCCTGCAGCACGGTGGTGGTGCCGAGCACGTTGGTGCGCACGAAGTCGGCGGCGCCGTCGATGGACCGGTCGACGTGGGACTCGGCGGCGAAGTGCACCACCACGTCGTGGCCCGGCACGACGTCGGCCAGCAGCGCGCCGTCGCACACGTCGCCGTGGACGAACTCGTAGCGGTCCTCCACCGGCGCGAGGTTGGCGAGATTGCCCGCGTAGGTGAGCTTGTCGAGCACGGTCACCTTGGCCCCGGCGAACGCCGGGTAGCCGCCGGTCAGCACCGTGCGGACATAGTGGGACCCGATGAACCCGGCGCCGCCGGTCACAAGAAGCCTCATGAGCTGATCTGCACCTTGCTGTGATCGCCGAGCACCAGACGGTGTGCTCTGGGGGTGTTGGGAGCGGGCGTGACCTCGACGTCGTGCCCGATCAGGGACGCCTCGATGCGGCGCACCCCGATGATGGACGCGCGGCGCAGCAGGATCGAGTACTCGATCTCGCTGTCCACGATCTGACAATTTTCCGCGACCGAGGTGTAGGGCCCGACGTACGAGTCGCGCACCACCGCGCCGGCCCCGATGACCACCGGCCCGACCACACGCGACCGGACCACCTCGGCGCCGGTCTCGACCACGACCCGGCCGATGATCTCGCACTCGTCGCCGATGACGCCGTGCAGGCCGCGCTCCAGGCCGTCGAGCACCAGCCGGTTGACCTCCAGCATGTCGGTGACGTTGCCGGTGTCCTTCCAGTAACCGGAGATGACCGACGACTCCACGCGCCGGTCCTGGTCGATGAGCCACTGGATCGCGTCGGTGATCTCCAGCTCGCCGCGCCAGGACGGCTTGAGCGAGGCCACCGCGTCGTGGACGTCCGGGGTGAACAGGTAGACACCGACCAGCGCGAGGTCGCTCTTGGGCTCGATCGGCTTCTCCTCCAGCGCGACGACCCGGCCGCGCGCGTCGAGCTCGGCCACGCCGAACTGCCGGGGGTCGGCCACGCGGGTGAGCATGATCTGCGCGGCGGGACGCTCGGCGCGGAAGCGGTCCACGAGCGTCTCGATGCCGCCGACGATGAAGTTGTCGCCGAGGTACATCACGAAGTCGTCGTCACCGAGGTAGTCCCGCGCGATCAGCACGGCGTGGGCCAGGCCGAGCGGCGCGTCCTGCCGCAGGTAGGTGACCTCCAGGCCGAACGCCGAACCGTCGCCGACTGCGGACTCGATCTCCTCGTGGGTGTCGCCGACCACCATGCCGACCTCACGGACCCCGGCCGCCGCGATGGCTTCCAGGCCGTAGAACAGGACGGGCTTGTTCGCGACCGGCACGAGCTGTTTGGCCGATGTGTGGGTGATCGGCCGCAGCCGTGTGCCGGCCCCCCCGGCGAGCACAAGCGCCTTCACTAGTAGGCCCCTCCCCCGTGGACGACGGCCGACCAGGTCTTCCACAGGATCTGCAAATCCAGGATCAGGGACCAGTTCTCCACGTACCGCAGGTCCAGGCGGACCGACTCCTCCCAGCTCAGGTCGGAGCGTCCGCTCACCTGCCACAGGCCCGTCATGCCGGGCTTGACGACGAGGCGGCGGCGCACGTCGGTGCCGTACTGCTCGACCTCGTCGGGCAGGGGGGGACGGGGGCCGACCAGGGACATCTCACCACGAAGGACGTTGAGCAGCTGCGGCAGCTCGTCGAGCGAGTAGCGGCGCAGGAACCCGCCGACCTTGGTGATCCGTGGATCGTTCCGCATTTTGAACAGCACGCCGTCGAATTCGTTGTCGACCAGCAGGTCGACCTTCATTTTCTCCGCGTTCTGGACCATGGTGCGGAACTTGAAGACCTGGAAGGTCCTGCCGTCGCGGCCCACCCGGGTCTGGGTGAACAGCGCGGGGCCCTGGCTGGTGGCGCGGATCAGCACGGCGATGAAGAGCATCGGGAGGGCGAGCACCGCGAGCGCCGCCGTCGCCACGAGCCGGTCGAACAGGCTCTTGACGACCTGGCGGGTGCCGTCGAACTCGGGGTGCTCCACGTGCAGCAGCGGCATGCCGGCGACTGGCCTGATGCTGGTGCGCGGCCCGGCGACGTCCATGAGCGCCGGCGCGACGAACAGCTCGGTGCCTTTGGTCTCGATGCTCCAGGCCAGGCGGCGCAGCGCGGCGCCGTCGAGCTCGGGGCAGGCGAGCACGGCGACGGCGTCCGCGCTGACCTTGTCGGCCACGGCCGCGACGTCGGCGAAGTCGCCGTACACGGGGACGCCGTCGACGTCGAGCCCGTTGCCGGGGAACTGGCCGGGTGGCAGGCACGCCGCGACGACCCGCATGCCGTGGTAAGGCTGGCGCCTGAACTGCATGACCAGGTCGAGCACCGCGGTGCGGTGGCCGACGGCCACCACGCGGCGCAGGTACTCGCCCTCGATGCGCCGCCGGTGCAGCCGCTTGCGCATGCGGAACCGGAACACCAGCGTCAGCACGGTCGCGAGCGGCAGCATCGCCATGACGTAGCTGCGCGCGATCATGGTCTGGGTCGCGTACGCGCCGATGGCGACGGCGGCCGTGACACCCACCCCGCCGTTGAAGACCGCGCGGAACTCCTCGCTGCCCTCGCCGTGGCTCTTCTCGCGGTACACACCGGCGAGCGCCAAGGCGAACGGCCACGCCAGTGCGAGGCCGAAGCCGAACAGCAGCTCCGACCACGGGATGAAGGCCCCCACCCAGAGCCTGAATCCCATGACCGTCTCACAGGCGATCAAGGCGCACGCCATGTCACCCGCCAGAAGAGCCCGCATATAGGAACGTGTCCAAATGCTGGACGCCTTCAGCGGGCCCGCGTCGGGAAGCGTGAACACACGCTCCTCCAGCCCCACCCTCATGCCCACCCCTACCCTGCTCCTGCATCGTCGTGCAGATAACAGACGGCTGTCGCGTCACTTTGGTTGTCACGTTGCTCCGTAACAACACGGGCACGGGTACCCGTTCACATACTAAAGATCATCTTTACCGGACGAAATACCTGGGCAATGGCCACATTCGGCCTAGAACCTCTGGCCAACCTGCTTGACGGAACGGTCCAAATCTGTGTACTCGGCCCCCTGGCGTTACATGTCACGCCATCTCTGACATGCCGGTACGCCGGAGCGGCCTCGCTCGGCGTCGCTCCGCGTCGCTCGAAGGCCACGTGGCGCGGACGGCCCGGGCCACGACGAGTGCGCGGATCAGTCGTATTCGAGGTCCGGCAACGGCGACGGCGGGTCGGGACTGCGCCAGACCACGACGTAGCTGGAGTTCGCCGTCAGGAACGCCTCGCTCAGCCGGTCCAGGTCGAACTCCGGCAGGTAGCGGAGCCTGGCCAGGAAGGTCGCGTCCGTGGCGGACCGCGGCACGACGCAGCCCTGCCCGTCCCGGTCGAGCAGGACGATCAGGATGTCGGACTCGGTGACGCCGCCGACACGGACCTCGACCACGTCCTCCCACGCCAGGGCCTCGACGCTGCCGTCGGCGTAGTGGCGGGTGACGCCTTCTTCGGTGACGTACACATAGGAATCCGGCACAGAGTTGCCGCGCATGGGCGCGATTGTGACGACTCCCGAGCCATCCGTGCAAGAGAAGTGGCTAATCAGCACCCCAGGTGTGATCCAAATGGGCCGCCACGGCACGCCGCGCCACCTCGGCGGGACCGGTGGCGATGGCCCGCAGCAGCCCGAGGTGCTCGGCCACCAGCCGTTCCCTGTCCTGGTAGACGGTGCGCAGCCGCACCAGCCCGAGCCGGGTCTCGGCGGTCAACGTGGCGTACATGCGCTCCAGCCGCGGGCTGCCGACGGCGACGATCAGCGCCTCGTGCAGGGCCATGTGCTCGGCCACGACGTCGGCCCACGGCGCGTCAGGCGGCAGCGCGGCCATGCGCGACAGCGCGCGGTCGGCGGCGGGGACCCGGCTGCCGGCGAGGCTGGTCGCCATCAGGTTCTCCAGGGGACGCCGCACCAGCATCAGGTCAGCGAGGTCGGCGAGGGTGACCTCGGGGACGTACGCGCTGCGGTTGGGCTCGCGCCGCAGCAGTCCCTCGTGCACCAAGGCGGCCAGGGCCTCGCGGACGGTGGGCCGCGCGACGCCGTACCGGCCGGACAGCTCCTGCTCCGGCAGGGCCGTGCCGGGGGCGATCTCGCCGGAGAGCACCCGCCGGCGCAGGTCGGCGGCGAGGGCCTCGACCGTGGAGACAGGGCGGATCTTCACCTCGACGATTCTGCCTCTCCCCGAGCGCCGGTCGGTACCTGAGCGCGTCCGGGGACGGCCACCAGCACCAGTGCGGCGCCGAGGAGCACCAGGCCCGCCAGGGAGACAGGCGCGAGCCGTTCGTGGAGGAGCAGCACCCCGAGCAGCGCGGCCACCGCGGGCTCGGCGAGAGTCAGGGTGGCGGCGCGGGCCACCGGTGTGGCGCGCAGTCCTCTGCCGTACAGATAGGCGGCCAGCGCGGTGGTGACGCAGCCGAGGTAGCCGGCGGCGAGCAGGCCGTTCGGTTCGGCGAGCCAGCCGGTGCCCCGCCACAGCAGCACCGGCAGCATGATCACCGCCGCGCCGCCGAACAGCACCCCCATCACGGCGCCTGAGGGAGCGCCGCCGGTGATGGACCGCGCCGCGACGACGGCGTAGAAGGCGTACAGGAGACCACCGGTCAGCGCGAGCAGCACGCCGAGCGGCTCCGCGCCGGAGGCCTGGCCGCCGGAGACGAGGACCGCGCATCCGGTGACGGCGGCGGCCGTGGCGAGGGTCCAGCGGCGGCCCGGCCGCTCACGGTCCCGCGACCAGGTGAGCAGGCCGGTGAAGACGGGGCCGCTGCCGATGGCGACCACGGTCGCGATCGCCACACCGGTGCGGGTCACGGCGGCGAAGTAGCACAACTGGTACGCGGCGGCCGCGGCCGCCGCGGCGGTCATGCGCGCGGGGCCCGAGCGGATCACGGCGGCCACGTTGGCGAGGCCGGCGAGCACGGCCACCACCGCGCCGCCGACGACGAGGCGGGCCGCGGCGAGCGCGACGGGGTCGGCCGTGCCGCCGAGAGCCAGTGTTCCCGCGGTGCCGGCGGTCCCCCACAACACGGCCGCGGCGACCACGGCGACCGGGCCCGCGGCCGTTCCGCGCGCGGGGATCGGAGCGAGGGGTAGCACGGATGTCATGACATGGATTGTCTGACAACCAGACAGTTATTGCCACTGATTACGTTGACGATCCCACGCAAAATGAGCCGTTTCGTTGCTTCAGGGCACTACCTACGCACGATCCCCGTTGGTAATGTTTCGCCACCGATAACCCGCGTGTAACGATCCGGTTCCCCTGCGAGGTCATATGGGCGGGCAGAGTAGGTCCATCAAGTTCAAGATCCTGACCCTGGTGCTCGTGCCACTGGTCTCCCTCATCGGGATCTGGACGTTCGCCGCCACGATCACCACGCAGGACGGCTTACGGCTCCTGCGGATCAGGACCGTCTACGACAACGTCATCAACCCGGCCCGTGCGGTCACCGCGAACATCCAGCAGGAGCGCTATCTCTCGCTGCTTTACCTCGGATCCTCTTCCTCCGACCGCGGCGAACTCGACGAGCAACGCGCCAGGACCGACCGCTCCAGGGCCGCCTTCGAGCGGCTGGCCCTCACCGACGACGTCCGCGCGATCACCAGCCCTCCGCTGCTCGCGGCCGTGACCGACTTCGTCACCGTCACCCGGCGGCTCCCCGACATCCGCGCACGCGTCGACACGCGCAGCTTCACGCGCATGCTCGCGCTCGACGCCTACCGCCTCATGTCGGACGCGGTGACCCGCATCTACGACAAGAACCAGATCTCCGACGACCCCTCGCTCAGCGAGCCGACCCGGGCCCTCACCCTGCTCGCCCGCAGCCGCGAGCTGATGAACGAACAGGCCGGTCTCCTCGCCGCCGTCGTCGGGCTCGGCGCCATGACCGCCGAGGAGAAGACGTTCTTCACCTCGACGGTGACCAAGCGGCGGCTGCTGTACGACATGGGCTACCAGCTCCTGGACACCGAGCTGCGTAAGCCGTACATCACACTGCAGAGCACCCCGGCGTACACGCGATACGCCTCCATCGAGGACTCGGTCAACTACGAGGTCAAGCCCGGCCGGCCGCTGCCGGGGTCGTCGGCGACCTGGGGATCCACGATCCAGAGCCTCAACATCACCTTCGACCGGCAGGCCGGCATCGCGGCGCAGCAGGTCGCCGACCGCGCCGAGAGCCTCGCCGGCCGGACGCTGTGGCAGGTCGGCACCGTGGCTCTGCTCGGTCTGCTCGGCATCGGCCTGTCGCTGTACGTCTCGGTGCGGTTCGGCCGCCGCATCACCGCCGAGCTGGTCGATCTGCAGCGCGCCGCCTTGGAGCTGGCGCACCACCGGCTCCCCGAGGTCGTACGGCGGCTGCGGCGCGGCGAGGACGTCGACGTGGCGGCCGAGACGCCGCCGATCACCACGAGCGGCACGGCGGAGATCGAGAACGTCGGCCGCGCGTTCACCTCGGTGCAGTCCACCGCGATCGAGGCGGCGGTGGGGCAGGCCGAGATCCGCAAGGGTGTCGGCAAGGTGTTCCTCAACCTCGCGCGGCGCAACCAGTCGCTGCTGCACCGGCAGCTGACCATGCTGGACTCCCTGGAGCAGCGGGTGACCGAACCCGACCTGCTGGAGGACCTGTTCGGCATCGACCACCTCACCACACGCATGCGGCGGCACGCCGAAGGCCTGATCATCATGTCGGGTGCCGTGCCGGGCCGCGGCTGGCGGCACCCGGTGCCGCTTTACGACGTCGTGCGCGCCGCCGTGGAGGAGGTCGAGGACTATCTGCGGGTCCACATCACCATCCCGGAGGACACGGCGCTGAACGGCGCGGCCACCACGGACGTGATCCACCTGCTGGCCGAGCTGGTCGAGAACGCCACGATCTTCTCCCCGCCGCACACCCACGTGGAGGTCCGCGGCGAGGCGGTGGCCAGGGGCTTCGTCATCGAGATCGAGGACCGCGGCCTCGGGCTGAGCCAGGAGGAGGCTGCCGAGATCAACCACCGGCTGTCGGAGCCGCCGGAGTTCGACCTCGCCGACAGCGACCGGCTCGGGCTGTTCGTCGTCGGCCGCCTCGCGGCCCGGCGCGGCATCCGCGTCTCCCTGCGCAACTCGCCGTACGGCGGGACCACCGCGATCGTCCTGATCCCCGACGACCTGGTGACCCCGATCCCGGCGGGTGGCACGCAGAACGGGCAGTACCTCGTCGAGCAGATCACCGCGCTCGAACCCGGCGCGGGGGACGGCCCCCGGCAGGCCGGCGGCGAGGCCTACGTACCGGCGCACCGCGCGCCTGCGGAGGCCGCGTCCGGGGGCTTCTCCGAGAGCGAGACCCTCACCATCGGGGACGACGACGGCCCGGAGAGAAAACGCCGGGCCGGCCTGCCGCAGCGGGTGCGGCAGGCGAGCCTCGCACCGCAGCTCAGGGAGTCGGCGCAGCGGGCCGCCGCCGAACGCCGCACCGCCGCGAGCCTGGAGGAGCGGCAGGCGGAGGAGCCGCAGCCGTCACCTGACGTGTTCTCCTCATTCCGCGCGGGTTGGCAGCGCGCGCGTGACGGGCAGGGGGACGTCTCATGAGTCAAGGTGAGCGCTGGCTGGACGAGGACGCCGGGCCCCTGGTCCGTCCGTACACCGTCACGCGGGGCCGCACCCGGCCCACCGGCCCGGATTTCGACATGATGGCGCTGGTGACCGCCGTCCCCGGGACACGGCCGCGGCACGGGCTCGGTCCCGAGCACATGCGGCTGCTGCGCATGTGCGCCGAGCCGACGTCCGTGGTCGACCTGGCCTCCGACAGCGGCCTGCCGCTGACCGTGACCCGCGTGCTGCTCGGGGATCTGCGCGAACAGCGGCTCGTGTCCGTGCGCACGCCGGCCGGGGTGGCGTCACTGCCTCAGGAACGCATTCTGCGCGAGGTCATCCAGGGCCTGCGCGCCTTGTGATTCCCGCTTTGCCCGTGGGGGTGTCCGGTGCCTGCGCACCGGACACCCCTCCTGCTTTTCCAGCCTGCCGGAGGGTGGCTGAGCAGGGCCGGAGTCACCTGGCCAGCCCTCGGAGGTAAAGGTTTCGTACCCATTTGTGTGCTATGGGTAGCGAAATGGGTAGAAATCCCGTTAGTTGGTATTAGCCGGTCGAGACCGACTCAGAAGTTGGCAAAGACCGGCAGACGCGAAAGCGATCAGATCGAAGGTAACTCCCATGTGTCACCACGAACCTCAATGCCCGCCCGCGCACGCTGTGGACCACGAAGCGGCGTGCATGGTGGCCTTCCACCCCGAGCAGGGCTGGGGCTTGCTGTGCAACGGCGTGGTCGTCTTCGAGGACACTGGCGAGCTGATGCCGGACGGACGCAGCGTGCCGATCCACAAGGCGATGCCGGCCTACGGGCAGGCGGCGTGACCATGTCGGCCACGACGACCGCCACAGGACGGCTCACGACGCCGGCCCGGGTACATCTCGGGGGCCAGAGCCGGCCCGTGCAGCCGGTGCGCTCGGCGTGGCGCGACGGCACGCGTGCCTCCTGGGTGCTGGTCCCCGAACCCACCACGGTGCCGCGCATCCGCAAACGGGTGCGCAGGCAGCTCGCGGAATGGAATGTGCCCGGGTGCGGTGACACCGTCGAACTGCTGGTCAGCGAGACCGTGACCAACGCCATGCGCCACGCGTGGGGTGCGGTCCTCACCCTCACGATCGAGAACGGCACCTGCCGCTGCGAGGTACGCGACACCAACCCCGCCATGCCCGCCGTCTGCCACGCGCACGAAGGCGACGAAGGCGGCCGCGGCATCTACCTGATGGAAGCCCTCGCCGACCGCTGGGGAGCCCGCGCCGAACCCACCGGCAAGGTCGTCTGGTTCGAGGTCACCTGCCGCACCCCGGCACCGACCGACCACGACACCTGACCCCCGGCACCCCTGACGCACTCACCCGACGTCCACGGAGCCGTCCGCGTGGAAGGGGAAAGCCCCCCAGGCGATCTCCCACAGGTAGCCGTCCGGATCGGTGAAGTAGCCCGAGTAGCCTCCCCAGTGCGTGTCGGCCGCCGGTTTGACGATTTCGGCCCCGGCGCGGCGCGCCTGCTCCAGCACCTCGTCGACCTCGTGACGTTCTCGTACGTTGTGCGCGATGGTGATGCCGGTGAACGTCGAACGCGGCCCGTCCCACCCCGGCCCCACGTCGTCGGCGAGATCGGCGTAGGGATAGAGCGCCAGCACCACCCCCGAGGTGCGGAAGAACACGATCCCTTCCTCCGGTTCGCGGGTGGTCGGCAGCCCGAGACCGTCACGGTAGAACGCGTGCGACCGCCGGAGGTCGGACACCCCCAGTGTGATCAGTGAGATCCGAGGTTCCATCCCCCGAGTATGGCCACCGACGGCGACATTCCCGCGTGCGCGGCGGTTCAGGACGCGTTCGGCGCCACCTTGTCGGGGTCGCCGGCGTAGACGACCATCCAGTGGGGCTCCAGGCGGTAGTACACGACGTCGCCCCAGCCGGTGGGGGACTCGCCGTAGTGAGCGATCAGGTGGGCCTTGACCTCGTCCCAGGTGGGGTCGGCGGGGCCATCCTCGGGGTTGAGGAGGTGTGCGGTGCCGTGGGTGAAGACGCCGATCTCCTCGCCGCGCAGGTAGGCGGCGCTCACCGCGGGACGGGCTCGCAGGTGGCGGGCCTTGGCGGCGGTGGCGGAGGTGCCGAAGATCCACTTGCCGTGCAGGAAGTGGCCGTCGACGCCGCTGATCCGCGGCTCACCGCTCGCCGTCACGGTCGAGAGGGCCAGCGTGCACATGCCGTTGAGGATCTCGGTGAGCCGCCGCGCCGGGATGGTGCGCTCCCCGGGGGTGATGATCGATCTCAGGTGCGCGGTGGAACTCGCCAATGAGGCGTCGAGCAGGGCCTGGAGCCGGTCCAGCTCCGCTTCGGTCTCGAACATGCCACCCACTATGGCGGACGCCGCCGACAATCTCAGGAGGCCGGCGCGCGGCCGGCGCGTGCGGACAGCAGCCACGCGGCCGGCAGGGTCACCAGGACGGCGACCGCCACGCCGAGCATGGCGTAGGAACCGGCGGCGACCACCACCCCGGCGACCATGGTGCCGGTGGCGCCGCAGACGTTCATGATCAGGTCGGACAGGCCCTGCGCGGACGGCCGGTGGTCGATGCCGACCGACTCGCTGAGCAGCGCCGAGCCGGCGACCAGGCCGCAGGACCAGCCGGTGCCGAGCAGGAAAAGGCCGAGACTGAGCAGCGCGACGTCACCCGGCGCGGCCGAGGCGGCGATCGCGGCGGCGAGCAGGAGCTGGCACAACCCGATGACGAGGACGGGGATGGCGCCGGCGCGGTCGGCCAGCCAGCCGACCAGCGGCGAGAAGACGTACATGCCGGCGATGTGCGCGCTCAGCACGATCCCGATGATCGACAGACCGGCGTCGCCGTGGTCGAGATGGACCGGTGTCATCGACATGATCGACACCATGGCGGTGTGGCTCGCCGCGATGGCCACCAGCGCACGCCGCGCGTCCGGCGTCTCCCGCACGACCCGCCACGACCCGCGCAACGTCCGCTTCGGCCGTACCGCCGCGCCACCGCGGCCGTCCTGCGTACCGGGACCGTCCGCTGTGCCGAGACCCCCGGCGACGCCGCCGTCCGAGGCGCCGGAGCCGTCCGAGATGTGGGGGCCGGTCGAGATGCGAGGGCCGGTCGAGGTGCCGGTGTTTCCCGCGGTGCCACGGGCCACCAGGAGCGGGTCGGGACGTAGGCCGGCGACCACGATCACGGCGGCCACGGTGAACGTCACGGCGGCCAGCGCGAAGGGGCCCTCCTCACGGCCGAGTCCGAGCGCGACGGCGGCCTGCTCCGCCGGGCCCGCGAGGTTCGGGCCGGTCACCGACCCGATCGTCGCGGCCCAGACCACCAGGGAAAGATGACGTCCCGCGTACCCGGGTGGCGACAGATCGGTCGCCGAGTAACGCGCCGCGAGATTACCCGCGCTCGCTCCCCCGGCCAGCACCAGCCCGGCGAGCAGCAGCGGCCACGACCTGATGGCGATCGCCGCCACGCAGATCACGCAGCCGAGCACCGCCAGCCCGTACGCGAGCAGCAGCCCCGTCCGCCGTCCCGACCGGTTCGCGGCCTGCGCCGCGGGTATCGCGAGCAGCGCGGCCCCGAGCACCGTCGCCGTCCCGGCGAACCCGCTGATCGCCACCGACCCCGAGATGTCCGCCACCAGAAGGGAACTGACCGCCGCGCCGGTCGCCACCCCGATCCCGCCGGCGACCTGTGCCGCCGACAGCACCCCGAGCGTCCGCCGCTGGAGCCGCCGCAGGTCCGGCCGTTCGTTCTTGTGCGGGGCGACGGTGGCAGGCACGGAATCCGGGGTCACGAGTGAAGTGTGCCATCACTCCTGTTTTCCACCCCAACGGGTTTTCCGCCGGCCCGAGCCCCCGGCAACGGGTTTTCCGCCGACCTGGGCCCTCGGCAGTCGCGGACACGCCGCACCGTGACCCCGGATTCCGGCCCAGGGTCAGCAGCGCAGGACGGCCGCGTCCCAGTCCTCGTCCGGGCCGAACAGCCGGCGCGGCTTCATCGCGTCCAGACGGCCGGTCAGCAGCTCGGCCGGGACCAGCGTGCCAGGCGGGACCGGCTCCACCGTGGCGGGGACGTCCAGCAGCTCCTCGATGATCGCCAGCAGACCGCTCACCGCGTCCGCCGCGTGCTCATGCTCCACCTCGATCTGCACGACCAGCCGTTCGGGATGCGCCTTGGCCCGCCAGAACAGCACGCCGAGCCCGGCAGGCAGGCGGTAGACGGCCTCCTCGACCTGCCGCACCGACAGGCTCCGTCCCGCCACCTCGTTGCCGTGCGAGATCCGGCCGAGCACCCGGATGGTCGGCAGGTACCACCCGCACGCGCACTCGTCGTAGTGGATCTCCACGTGGTCGCCGAGGTCGTACCGGATCAGCGGCATGGCCTCCTGGTACAGCGGCGTCACCACGAGCTGCCCCGACCCCTCGCGCGCGAACGCACCGGTCTCCGCGTCGTACACCTCAGGCAGCAGCCGGTCGGCCCAGAAATGCATCACCCCCGCCGGACAGGTCCCGGCCACCGAGCCGACCTCCGTGGACCCGTACACGTCGAGCACCGGCGTGCCACCCCACACCTCGCTGATCCGCGCACGCCGTGCCGGGCTGAGCGGCTCACCGGCGGTGTAGAAGGCCCGTAAGGAAGGAAAGTCCGTCTCGGTGCGGTACCCGGCCAGCCTGGCCCCCGCGGCCCACACCAGCACCTCACTAGGCGTCGACCACGTCAGGGTGACGTCGAGGTCGTGCAGCGCACGAACCACGCGCGAGTACGGCGACGCGAGCGACCGGCAGTCGCTGGGGATCACCGTGGCCCCGACGGCGAGTCCCGCCTGGTGCGCGAGGTGACCGGCCATCACCAGCGCGTACGGGATGCGCACCAGCAAGGTGTCGTCCGCCGTCATCGGGATCGAGTTCCGCAGGAACCGGTCGACCAGCTCGTCCCACTCCTGCGCCGTGTAGTACGTCGGAGTGGGTGTCGCGGCGCCGCTGGTCCCGCTGGACTCGTGATAGGTGGCGAGTCGCGCCTTCGGCACCGCCAGCATGCCGAACGGATAACTGTCCCGCAGATCGTCCTTGGAGGTCATCGGCAACCCGTCGAGCTCCGTGACCGGCCGTCCCCCGAACCGCTCCCGATAGAACGGAGACCTGCCGACCTGCTCGAACACCATGTGAAGCTGCTTGTCCTGCGCCGCACGCAACTGGTCGAAACCCGTCCAGTACCCGGCCGCCGGCAGTTCCTCGCTCATGAGCCCCTCCTCACCGATCATCCGAATCTCTCACCGCGCAGCGAACCGCCACATCTCCCGTGATGCGCACCTGACCTCTCCCAAGCCCGTGACCGATGATGGGGACACCGCCACCGATGACCTGCCGCCGGGCTGAATCTTTCAATGGGTTGTGCACCGCCATCAGGTCGCCACACGGCGTTTGCCGAGGTTCCGAGTCGATTCGGTCAGGCCGTTGTCCCCTTTGTCGTCCATCACAGAAGGTGAGGGCCGGCGTCGTTCTGTACGCGTCGCCGGGGTGTGCCGCACCGTGAAGTCACCGGCGTCCGGACGGACGGTGCCGCGGCCGTCGGACGGGGACGGCGGACCATCGGTTCATCGATCATGGAGTTGATCGTCCATGGGGCTTGCTCAGACCCCGCGCAACCTCCTCACCGTCCTCATGGCCGCGGTGCTCGCGGCGGTGGGGCTCGTGGCCGGCACCTCTGTGCGTGCCGACGCCGCGGTGAGCTGCGAGGTCACGTACTCCACCACCACGTGGGGGTCGGGCTCCGGCGGTCTCACCGCGTCGATCGCCGTCAGGAACACCGGTGAACCCCTGCCGCGCTGGACGCTGACCTTCACGTTCCCGGGGAGCCAGCGGCTCACCCAGGGCTGGTCGGCGAACTGGACCCAGAACGGCCGTCGCGTCAGCGCGACGAGCCCGGCCTGGAGCGGCACCATCGCGACCGGCGGGTCGTTCACGATCGGCTTCAACGCCACCTGGACCGGGAGCAACCCGCCTCCGACGGACTTCGCGCTCAACGGCGTGCCATGCCGGATCATCCTGATCCCGAGCCCCACACCGACCCCCACACCGACACCGACACCGAGCCCCACACCGACACCGACACCGACACCGAGCCCGACGCCGACGCCGACGCCTGACGTGCCGGTCGACAATCCCTTCGCCGGGGTGGCGGGGTACGTCAACCAGGACTGGACGGCCAACGTCGAGAGCTCCGCCGTGGCGGCCGGCGGGTCCGCCGCCGACAGCATGCGGCGTCTGAAGTCGGTGTCCACGGCGGTCTGGCTGGACAGCATCGCCAAGGTCACCGGCGGCCCGGGAGTCACCCGAGGCCTCGCGGCGCACCTGGACGCCGCCGTGGCGCAGGGAGCCGGCTACGTCACACTGGTGCTGTACAACCTGCCGGACAAGGACTGCCTGAACCTCGTCTCCCCGGCCGAACTGCACTGGCAGGACAACGGCCTCAACCGGTACAGGACCGAGTTCGTCGACGCGATCACCGCCGTCGTCTCCCAGCCCAAGTACGCGCGGCTGCGTGTCGCCGCGATCGTCGAGCCCCGTTCGCTGGTCGACCTCATCACAGGGAACCACTACGTGTCGTGCGTCCAGGCCGGGCAGTCCGGCGCGTACACGCAAGGCATCCGGTACGCACTGGACCGCCTGTCGCCGCTGCCGAACGTCTACACCTACCTCGACGCCGGCCACGCGGGGTGGATCGGCTGGGACGCCAACTTCGGCGCGCTCGCCGACCTGATCGCGTCCGTGGTGCGGGACACCGCGGCGGGAGCGGCGAGCGTGGACGGCATCGCGACCAACGTCGCCGACTACGTCCCCACCGAGGAGCCCTACCTGACCGACCCGTACGCCATGATCGGCGGCTCCCCGGTCCGCTCGGCGAGGTTCTACGAATGGAACCCGTACTTCGACGAACGCGACTACGCGACGGCGATGCGCGGCGCGCTGATCCAGCGGGGCCTGTCCTCCGCCATCGGCGCGGTGATCGACACCTCACGCAACGGCTGGGGCGGGCCGGACCGTCCGGGCTCCCCCGGCGTCGGCGGCACCGTGGACGAGTACGTCGACGGCGGCCGCCTCGACCGGCGTCCCTACCGCTTCAGCTGGTGCAACCAGAAGGGTGCGGGCCTCGGCAGCCGGCCGGTCGCGAACCCGTTCCCCGGCGTCGACGCGCTGTTGTGGATCAAGCCGCCTGGCGAGTCGGACGGCGCCGGCGGCCCGCTGCTGCCCCCGGAGTCCGACCGCCTCGTGGACCGCATGTGCGACCCGTCCGCGAACAACCGGTTCAACCCCGCTGTGCCGACCAACGCGCTGCCGAACGCGCCGATGTACGGAGACTGGCACCACGACCAGTTCGCCGCACTGGTGGCCAACGCCTACCCCCCGGCTGCCGGCTGACCGGCCGCGCTTCAGGAGAGGATCCCGGATGGGTCCCTGGAACAGCCGCTCCCCGTGGTACCGCGTCCTGGTCCTGCCGGTGGCCTTCCTGCTCGCCGTCACCGGCCTGTCCGCCGCCGCGTCGGCCGCCGCGTCGTGCGAGGCCACCTACACCGTGCAGCAGTGGGGCACCACCGGTTCAGGTGGCTTCGTCGCCTCCTTGGCGGTGCGGAACACCGGCGACTCGCTATGGGGCTGGACGGTGGCCTTCACCTTCCCCGGGCCCCCGGGAAGCCAGACGATCCAGAACGGCTGGAACGCGCAGTGGATCCAGTCCGGCACCCAGGTGACGGCGCTGAGCCAGTCGTACACCCAGCCACCGAACCACGTCCTCAACGCCGGCGCGACCATGGTCCTCGGCTTCACCGCCACGTGGCAAGGCGCCAATCCCCACCCCACGGCCTTCACCCTCAACGGCGTGACCTGCCGCACCATCGTCACCGCCACCCCGACGCCGACCCCCACGCCGATCCCGACGCCGACCGTGAAGACCCCCGTCAACCCGTTCCTCGGCGGGACCGGCTACGTGAACCCCGACTGGACCGCCAACGCACTGCGGTCCGCCTCCATAGTGCGCTCCGGCACGGGGAACAACCAGCTCGAACTGCGCATCTACGCGGTGGCGGGCACCCCGACCGCCGTGTGGCTGGACCGCATCGCCAAGGTGACCGGCCCCTACAGCTCCCGGACGCTGGTGGACCACCTGGAAGGAGCCCTGCAGCAGCGTGCGACGTACGTGACCTTCGTGCTGTACGACCTGCCGTACCGCGACTGCACGAGCCCCGCAGGCGGGGGTGAGCTCGGATCACCCGACGGCCTCGGCAGGTACCGGGCCGAGTTCATCGACCCGATCACCGAGATCGTCTCCCGGCCCCGCTACCAGGGCCTGCGTGTCGTCTTCGTCGTCGAGCCGCGGTCGCTGGCCTCGCTGGCCGTCGCGCCGTTCCAGCCGACCGCGATGTGCCAGACGGCCGAGGCGAGCGGGGTCTACACCGACGGCATCCGGTACGCCGTGGACCGCCTCGGCCCGCTCCCCAACGTCTGGCTGTACCTGGACGCCGGGGTCTCCCACTGGATCGGCTACGACACGGTCTTCCCGGGCTTCGCCGACCGGATCGCCGCGACGGTGCGCGGCACCGCGCGCGGTATGTCGGCCGTGACCGGCTTCGCCCTCAACGTCGCCGACTACGTACCGCTGGACGAGACCTTCCTGCCGGACCCCTACCGCCTGGTCGGCGGACAACCGGTGCACAGCAGCAGGTTCTACGACCGGAACCCCGTCTTCGACGAGGGCGACTTCTCCACGGCGCTGCTCAACGCCATGACCAGCCGGGGTTTCCCCTCCTCGGTCGGCATGATCGTCGACACCTCACGCAACGGCTGGGGTGGGACCTACCGTCCGAGGGCACCCTCGACGTCGACCCAGGTCGACACGCATGTCGACCAGGCCAGGATCGACCGGCGCACCTACCGCCACAACTTCTGCAACCAGGCCGGCGCGGGTCTCGGCGAGCGGCCGAGACCCGTGTCCCCGAACAACTACCACGCCTTACTGTGGATCAAGCCACCCGGCGAGTCCGACGGTCTCAGCCGGCCACCCATCCTGGACGTGGACGACCCGAACGCGCGCTTCGACGTGATGTGCAGCCCCACGGCGTACGGCCGCATCAACCCCGCCGAGCGCACCGGAGCGCTCTACGAGGCCCCGGCACCGGGGCAGTGGCACCATGACCAGTTCACCATGCTGGTGACCAACGCCTATCCCCCGATCTGACCCCCGGCCGGGCCGCTCCGAGCGGCCCGGCCCCGCGTTCCGGCCTGATCACCAGGGGGACGGCGCGGGAGGCGGCACGACCGGGGGACGGTCGTCGCAGGTGATGGTGTTGGGAAGTTCCCACGGCGCGAGCCAGGGGCCGGTGGTGCCGCCGCCGTCGTTGCCGCCGCGGTCGACCAGGGTGAACTCCGAGCCTGCCGGGGTGAAGTGGAACGTCCCGCAGTTGTTGACGCCGACCGCGCCGACGTTGCGCGCGTCGACGTTCTCGAACGTCGCCGAGCCGGCCACGCGCGCGCTGACGACCGAGGTGCCGGTGCCGTCCACTCTGATGTCCTTGAAGTGGACGTCGGAGATGGAGTAGAGGTCCTTCACCGACCACTCGCTCACCAGCATGATCGCGTTGTAGGTGTTGTCGAGGAAGTGGTTGCCGACCACCTGCACGTCGGCCTCGATGTTCTTCTCCAGCGCGTAGAACCAGATGGCCCCGAGACCGATGTTCCAGTTCAGCTCGTACGTGCCGGCCCGCACCGTGGTGTTGTCCCTGATCCACAGGTGACCGGTGAACGGCTCGGCGCCGAAGCGTGAGCCGACCTGGATGCCGCTGCCCTCCCTGATCGGGTCGGCGACGAGATTGCCGGTCAGCGTGTTGTCGGTGCCGCCGTAGACGGCGATGCCGTTGGCGAGCACCGGTGTCTGCACGGTGTTGCGTGCGAAGGTGTTGCCGGTGTTCGCGGTCTTCTCCGACCACATGGCGAGGCCGTCGTCCCCGGTGTTGCGCACGAAGGTGCCGGACACGACCGAGTCGCGCACCCCGGTGTGGAAGTTGACGGCGTCGGCGATCTGGTCGACGATGACGGTGCCGATGATCCGCAGGTTCCGCATCGGGCCGTCGAACCACATGCCGGCCTTGGTGTGCCGGATGTGCAGGCCCTCGATGGTGGAGTCGCTCATCGCGCCGCCGACGCCGTTCACCTGGTCGGTGTCGACGCGCTCGCGCACGTCCCCTTCGATGGCGAAACCCGACAGGTGCACGTCGCGGCTGCCGCCGTCCGCGGCGTCCTTGCCGTAGAAGCCGACGCCGGTGTGCGTGGAGCCGTCCGGCGCGGGGACCGGCAGCGCGACCTCGCGGCCCTTGATGATCGTGTACCAGCTGCCGGCGCCTTCGATGGTGACGTCGTCCACGATGATGTGGCGGTTCACCTGGTAGGTGCCAGGCGGGATGTAGACCTTGAGCTTGTTGCGCTTGGCGAAGGCGATGGCCTTGTCGAACGCGCCGGCGGAGTCGCGCCTGCCGAGCGGGTCGGCGCCGAACAGCAGCACGTCGGCCGCGACCAGCCGGACGTGGGGTGCGCCGACGAGCTCGGAGTCGAGCAGGTCGATGACGGTCCACGCGGCGTTCGTGCCGGCCGGCGCGGTGAGGCGGACCCGGTCTCCGGCGCGGTAGGTCCTGCCGAGCGGCAGGCGCTGCTCGTCGTAGAAGTGGGACGGCCGGAACGGCTTGGTGATCACCGGCGTGGGGCTGGTGGCGGCCGGCACGCACTGGCACTCGGTGATCCACCAGTCGGGGTGCAGTAGACCGGCGTCGGGGTCGTTGCTGAAGGGGTACTGGTTGTACAGCCAGGAGTACCGCGACGTGAGGGTCATGACCTTCTTGCCGCCACCGTTCACGGTGACGTGCAGCGGCGCGTCGATGCCGCCGCCGCGCGGCGCGTCCGGCACGCTGTACCGCACGGTGATCGCGTTGGCCGCGCTCGGCAGGGTGAACTCGACGTACTGTCCCGGGGCCAGCCGTACCGCTCTGCGGCCGGACGCCTCCGACGGCAAGGTGTACGCGGTGCGGTCCGGGCCGATGACGGTGCCGTTCGTGGCGGCGTTCTCCGCCTCCTGCTCCAGGAAGGCGACATCGGCCCCGCGTCCCGCCACCAGCGACGGGTCGAGCGCGGCGCGGGTCACGACGGGGGCACGGCCGCGGTCGGCGACGGCGGGCCCCGGCGCGACACCGAGACCCGTGGCCGACACCACCACGACCGCTGCGATCGCCTTGGCGGTCCGCCACGGCGACCGGCCGGGCCCCCTCGCCACCGCGCTTGTGATCCTCCGTGACATCGGCTGCTCGTTTCTCTCGGGGGGTGAGCGGCCTCACGCCGTCGCGCAGGCAGGCTGTGAGGGTGAGGTGACATTAGGCGTGGAATACCGGATTCCACAAGGTTCTGCGAGAGACTTTCATAGATTTGCTATATAGATGCGGTTATCATCTACTTTTTTGCGAGCGCTGACGTAAGTGCTGCAAGACACCTGGCCGCGAGATCGGGCCTTGACGTGGACCGATCTTCGGGAGTAGCACGGGGTGATGCGCCACCGCCGGGGATCCGCCGCCGTCCTGATCTCGTCGCTGAGCCTCTGCGCCGTCACCGGTTGCACCTTCGAGCCGCCGCGCGAGAAGGCCGCGCCTTCCACGGGTGACCGGTCGTGCGCCGTGACCGAGGTCAGGAAGGATCCGCTTCCCGAGAAACTCGACCAGGGATTCAGCGACCCGTCGTCGCCGCCACCCTGGATGGGTGGAGGTGATTTCGCGGCCGTGCTTTTCTACGCCGATGGCGACGACCCCACCATCACCCCCGGCGGGAAGGCCGCTGACGGGGGGAACACGAAAATCCTGTGGCTGATACGTGCGGCCGACGGTCCGCTGACCGTGCGCGGCACCGAGGCGGTGGGACGCGGATCGTTCACCCAGGAAGTGACCCGGTCGGACGGCATCTCCTACCCCAGCATCGTCGTCGTGCCGTCCGCGGGCTGCTGGACGCTGGAGGCGTCGGTGAGCGGCCGGGTGGCGGGATCCATCACCGTTCCCGCGGCCTGAAGTCCTTTTCACCGGCATCTCCGATCGCTTTCGGCTCCTTACCGGGTCGCCTTGACGGCTGTGCATGACCCTTGACAGGCCTGTGCGCGGAAATCTAGATTGCGTGCCGCAAGGTCATTTAAAGTTCAATGAAAGTTTCATCGCACCGGATCAGAGGCGGACTCGCGCTGAGCCAGACTCGTCGCGCCGCTCCGCCGACAGGAGACGAGCCGCGGGCGAGCGGCCCCGGCGTTCGAGTACGGAGATCTGCGTGGAACCCAGGACGACGTCCCGCCGTACCTTTCTCGCCCTCTCGATGGGCCTCCCCGTAGGAGCCGTGCTCGCCGCCTGCGGCACCGGCGGGCCGGGTGACACCGGTGGTGGTGGCGGAGGCGGTGGCGGCGGCGGTGGCGGCGCCAAGGCCGGCTACTGGATCCTGACGGCGCAACCCGCGGAAGGCGTCCGCAGGGCCGTCATCGACCGGTTCAACAAGGCCAACCCCAACAGCCAGCTCGCGGTGACCGCGTTCCAGAACGACGCCTACAAGACGAAGATCAAGACGGCGATCGGCGCGGGCCAGGCCCCCACGCTGGTCTTCGGCTGGGGTGGTGGCACGCTGCGCAGCTACGTGCAGGCCGGCCAGGTGGACGACCTCACGCCGTGGCTCGACCAGAACCCCGCGGTCAAGGACCGGCTGTTCGACTCGGCGTTCCCCGCCGGCACCGTCGACGGGAAGATCTACGCGCTGCCGATCGAGCGGGTGCAGCCGATCGTCCTGTACTACAACCAGAAGGTCTTCGACCAGGTCGGGGTGCAGCCGCCGCAGTCGTGGGGCGACATCATGGACCTGGTGCCGAAGTTCAACGCCAAGGGCATCGCGCCGTTCTCGCTCGGCGGCCAGTCCCGGTGGACCAACATGATGTGGCTGGAGTTCCTCTTCGACCGCATCGGCGGCCCCGAGGTCTTCCAGGCCGTGTTCGACGGCGAGAAGAACTCCTGGTCCAACCCCGCCGCGCTCGACGCGCTGACCAAGGTGCAGGAGCTCGTCAAGGCCGACGGCTTCATCAAGGGCTTCTCCTCGATCACCGCGGACTCCAACGCCGACCAGGCGCTGCTGTACACCGGCAAGGCCGCCATGATGCTCCACGGAAGCTGGTCGTACGGCATCCAGAAGACCGAAGGCGGCGACTTCGTGTCCAGCGGCGGCCTCGGCTACATGAACTTCCCGCCGGTGGACGGCGGCAAGGGCGACCCGAGCAACACCGTCGGCAACCCCGCGCAGTACCTGTCGATCTACTCCAAGGCGACCCCCGAGCAGAAGGAGATCGCCAAGAAGTTCCTCGCCACCGGCCTGTCCACCGACGCCGAGGTCAAGGACTGGATCGCCACCGGCTCCGTCCCGATCGTCAAGGGCACCGAGAGCCAGCTGAGCGCCTCCCCGGACGCCGAATGGCTCAAGTTCGTGTACGACCTCGCCAGCAACGCCAAGACCTTCGCTCAGTCCTGGGACCAGGCCCTCAGCCCGACGGCCGCCGAGGTCCTCCTCGACAACATCTCCGGCCTGTTCCAGCTCTCCGTCTCGCCGCAGAAGTTCGCCGACAACATGAACGCCGTCATCGGCAAGTGACCCCCGGCTGACCAGATCGCGTACGGGCCGCGTCCTGAGCAGGACGCGGCCCGTAGCCCCCGTGGGTTCAGCGAGCGATGCCTTGGCTGTCCTTGCCGTCGCCGTCCCAGTCGCCGATCACCGGCAGGTCCGGGGTGTCGCCGTACGCCACCGAATGCGTCGTCTCGGTCCCCGACGTCACCGGACTGGTCCGCAGATAGAACCGGTTCCCCATCCGCACACCCACACCGTCCTTGCCGTCGCCGTCCCAATCACCCACAAACGCAACGGCATTGGGGTCGCCATACCTGAACGAGTACTGCGCCGCACCGGTCGAGGGGTCATTACTGATGTAGAACCACCCCGACCTCGGGTCATACGCACTGACGGTGTCCTTGCCGTCACCATCCCAGTCACCCGCGAGCGGAAGCATCGGCGAATCCCCATACGCCACCGACACCGTCGTCTCCGTCGCCGACGTCACCGGACTCGTCCGCATATAAAACCGGTTCCCCATCCGCACACCCACGTTGTCCTTGCCATCACCGTCCCAATCACCCACGAACGGCACCCCACCAGGATCGCCGTACCGGAACGTGTACTGCGCCGCACCACTCACCGGATTGTCACTGATGTAGAACTGACCCGTCGTCGGATCGAAGGTACTCACGGTGTCCTTGCCGTCACCGTCCCAATCCCCCGTGATCGGCACCATCGGCGAATTGCCATACGCGAACACCGGCCGCGTCGACGCACCCGAACCCTGATCATCGGTCAGATAGAAATCCAGCACCCCGTAGTCACCGGTGTTGTTCCACAACGCGTCGACGAGCAACTGCGCGTCGTGGACCTCGCGGCCGTAGGCGTCCGGGACCGCCGACACCTGCACGCGCTGGCAGATGGCGCCGATGTCGCCGCTCATCCACGAGTTGTTCGGATACTTGCGCAGCATCGCGTTGATGAACGCGTTGGTGGCGTACACCGGGTCGACCAACTGGGCCGGGGTGCCCCAGCCCTGGGAGGGCCGCTGCTGGAACAGCCCGAGGCTGTCGTGGTCGACGGCGGTCGTGTAGTTGTGCAGGGTGCTCTCGGTGATCGCCGTGGTCACCGCGATCACCGCGGCCCGCTTGTCGAGGCCGCGGCCCTTGACGGTGCGGGAGATGACCCTGGCGCATGAGACGTTGTACGCGTTCACGCTGCGGCCCATGCGGGGGCCGTTCATGGAGGGCCGCACCTGGTTGGCGACGGCGCCGTCCGCCGCGGTCTCCCCACCAGGCACGCATGCCGCGTAGGGGATGGCCGCCGCGAGCTCCGCGGGTACCGGGGGACCGGCCGGTCCTGGAACAGGAGGTGTGGGACCGGCGGCCAGGGCCGGAGGCGCACCGGCGACGAGGAGCCCGCCGGCGAGAGCGGCGAGTGCGATCAGCGGCCGGACTCGGACATGTAAACGTGATGAAGCAGGGGTCTTCACAGTTTCTCCAGGGGAATGCGCAGAGTCAGGGGATGTCAGCGAGCGATGCCTTGGCTGTCCTTGCCGTCGCCGTCCCAGTCGCCGATCACCGGCAGGTCCGGGGTGTCGCCGTACGCCACCGAATGCGTCGTCTCGGTCCCCGACGTCACCGGACTGGTCCGCAGATAGAACCGGTTCCCCATCCGCACACCCACACCGTCCTTGCCGTCGCCGTCCCAATCACCCACAAACGCAACGGCATTGGGGTCGCCATACCTGAACGAGTACTGCGCCGCACCGGTCGAGGGGTCATTACTGATGTAGAACCACCCCGACCTCGGGTCATACGCACTGACGGTGTCCTTGCCGTCACCATCCCAGTCACCCGCGAGCGGAAGCATCGGCGAATCCCCATACGCCACCGACACCGTCGTCTCCGTCGCCGACGTCACCGGACTCGTCCGCATATAAAACCGGTTCCCCATCCGCACACCCACGTTGTCCTTGCCATCACCGTCCCAATCACCCACGAACGGCACCCCACCAGGATCGCCGTACCGGAACGTGTACTGCGCCGCACCACTCACCGGATTGTCACTGATGTAGAACTGACCCGTCGTCGGATCGAAGGTACTCACGGTGTCCTTGCCGTCACCGTCCCAATCCCCCGTGATCGGCACCATCGGCGAATTGCCATACGCGAACACCGGCCGCGTCGACGCACCCGAACCCTGATCATCGGTCAGATAGAAATCCAGCACCCCGTGGTCCGGAGACCCCCCGCAGTTGCCGCTGGTGACGTTCCTGCTGGTCTGGTTGTTGGCGCCGCCGTAGGTGACGCCGTTGAACGTGGGCCTGACGCGCTCGGCGCCCTCGTAGCCCCAGGTCGCCTCTCCGTTGCCGTTGGCGTCGTACCCGAGCTCGAAATGCAGGTGCGGGTGGTTGTTGGACGTGGGGCCGGTGCGGCCGACCCTCCCGATCTGGGCCCCCTGCGCGACCCTGGCGCCGACCGCGACGGCCCGGGACTGCAGGTGCAGGTACGTGGTGAAGTAGCCGCCGCCGTGGTTGATCTGGATCACGTTGCCGGCGTTCTCGTGGTAGAAGGACTTGTTCACCGTCCCGGCGGCGGGTGCCACCAGCGAGGCCCCCTCTGTGCCGACCTGATCGGGCTCCTTGACCATGTCGAGCGCGGGTGCGTGGCCCCAGGTGTCCAGCCGCCACTGCTGGCCGCAGGGGAAGGGCAGTTGCAGGTTGGGGGCCGCGGCGGCGTGCGCGGGGAGGCCCGGCAGGCCGCAGACGAGCGCGGTGAGCGCCGCCGCGGTGGCGGCCCCGCGCCGTACGGAAGTCCGTACGGAAGGAAGGGAGGTCATGTCTCTCCTGACAGTTCGGTGATCTTCGTCGACTGACGATCATCACCGTGGCCGGGTGGCCGTCCCACAGCAAGAGGAATGGGACAACTCTGGGACCACGGGACAGATACCTACGTTGACCAGGGCAATCCCAGATGTGTTGGGACAAGCTGGGACAGATACCCCTGGTACGGATGGTGCTGCTGTTAATCTTCGGAATGTCGTACTCGGGTCAGGACTCGAGGAGTCGGGGTGTCAGAACAGCCTTCCGTCGAAGACTTGGCCGCCTATCTGCGTCACCTGAAGAACAAGACCGGCCGCAGTTACGACGCTCTCGCCAAACGCCTCGGCGTCGGCAAGTCCACCCTCCACCGCTACTGCTCCGGCGACAGCGTCCCCCCGCGTTTCACCCTCCTGGAACAGTTCGCCAAGGAATGCCAGGCGACCCGGCCCGAGCTCGTCGAGCTCCACCGGCTCTGGGTACAGGCCCAGACCACCGCCGAGCCCTCGGCTCAGGAACCCGGCGACGAACAGCCGGTCGAGACGCCGCCGCCGGCTCCTCCCGCGCCGGAGAAGGCCGCGCCGCGCAGACGCCTGTCACTGCCGAGCACGCCACGCACCTGGGGGGCACTGGCCACGTCGGCGGCCGTGGTCATCGCCGCGGTCCTCATCTGGCGGCCGGGACCGGACCCCCGGGCCGACGCCGACACCGCGCACTGCACCGGCCGCACCGGGGTCAGGCACGTGGACGAGCGACAGGCCGGTCACGTGTGGACCAGGGACTTCGTCTGCGTCAACCGGACCGACACCCCGCTGTACGCGGACGTGAGCGGCACCGCGCGGATCGCGACGCTGGACACCCCGAAGAGCTGGTTCGTCTGCTGGGACCTCGGCCGTGTCCAGGCCGACGGTGGCCGGGTCTGGTACTACACCCGAGGCGACCGCTCAGAACCCCTCCAGGAACGCTGGGAAGGGTGGGGCTTCGTGGCCGCCGAACACGTCACCGCCACCACCCATCCCATCCCGGACATGCCTCGCTGCACGGGCCTGCGGTGACCGGCCCGCGTCAGTCGCTGTAGTTCTGTCCCAGAGGCCTGCCGGGGATCGGCTTGGCGATGAGCGCGACGGGAATGAAGAAGCAGACCTGGGCTATCGCCAGTGTGAGCGTCCAGAGCGCCTTCTCGTCGTAGTGAGCGGCCGCTCGCGCGTACAGATCGTCCCCGACGCGCTCCCCCGACGGGTTCGGCAGGAGGACCGCGTCCACGAGTTCGAGCGCGACGCGTTCGGCGTCGGTGAAGTACGGCGCGTCCCGCCACGACGCCACGGCGGTGATGCGTTCCTCCGATTCCCCGGACTCGCGAAGGACGCCGGTGTGCCGGAGGGTGTGGTAGGTGCTGCCGACGATCTGGCCGGCCCGCAGATGCATCAGGGTGATGGTGGTCTGCGGAATCGCGCCGTTCCTCGTGGCCTTGTTCATCGCTCCGGCGAGCGTCCCCACCTCGGTGAAGAACCGCATGGGGTCCGGCAGCCGCGACCGCAGTCCGTCCTGCTCGATCGCCTTCGATGTGGTCATGGTCGTCCCTTCCGAAGATGTGAATGGCCTAGGCGGGTGAGCCCACCCCCCACAGCCGGAGCTTCTCGGGATTGCGCACCCCCCAGATGTGGGTGATCCGGTCCCCCGTGACGTGGAAGGCCAGCACCGTCACCGTGACGCCGTCACGCTGGGCCACCAGGCCCGGCCGGCCGTTGACCGTGCGCTCCAGGAACGTCAGACCGGAGATCCTGCCGAGGAGCCCGACGGCGTAACGCGCGACCTGCTCGCTGCCGACGACCGGCCGCGGCATGGCCTCGACCAGGCCGCCGCCGTCGCTGGTCACGACGGCGTCCGGGTCGAGGAGCCCGACGAGCGCCTCGATGTCCTTGGCCTCCCACGCCTGCTTGAACTCCCTGACCAGACCGGCCTGCCGCGCCACCGGAGCCGCCGGGGCCCGCGACTCACGGACGCGGCGACGGGCCGACGAGGCGAGCTGGCGGCACGCCACCGGCGTACGTCCGACGATGCGCGCCACCTCGGCGAACGGGTAGCGGAACACGTCGTGCAGGATGAACGCGACCCGCTCGGCCGGGGTCATCGACTCCAGCACGACCAGGAAAGCCATGTTGACCGACTCGTCCAGAGTGACCCGGTCGGCGGGATCGCCCCCGCCGGTCCACTCCGTACGCTCCGGCAACGGCTCCGGTACCCAGTCCCCCACGTAGCGCTCGCGCCGGGCCCGCGCGGAACCCAGCAGATCAAGGCAGATCCGGCTGGCCACCGTGGTCAGCCACGCACCGGGTGACTCGATGTCGTCGCGCCGCTCCGGTGCCATGGCGTACCAGCGCGCGTACGTCTCCTGCACCACGTCCTCGGCCTCGGCCAGGGACCCGAGCAGCCGGTACGCCAGGTTGATCAGCTGTACCCGCTCCCCGGTGACCGGGTCGCCTGCCGTGTCCTCTGGTCCAGATGTGGTGCTCATGACGTGGTCCGCTCCGTCGCCGCTCCTGCTGCCTTCACCGTGTCCGACGAAACAGCCTCACGAAATGTGAGCCCGGCGCCGCACCTCACATTTCCACCCCCGGACTCGTCGGACTACAGGAGACGACCCATCCCCGGCCCTTCAGGAACCTCCATGTACCTACGTGTCGTGATCCTCGTGCAGACCCTGGCCGTCTTCTCCGCTCCGGTGACCGCCGGCCTGCTGTTGACCTCCCCCGCCGGCCGTCCCCTGCACAGCGCCTCGGCGTACACGGTGTTCGCCGTGGCGGTGCTCCACCTCGTCACCGCGATCCTCCTGTGGCGTCCAGGCGGCGGCTCACCCCGGCCCATCCTGTACGCGGCCGGATTCCTGGCGCTCACCCTGGCCCAGGTCGCACTCGGCATCGCACACATGAAGGCCCTTCACATCCCCCTGGGTGTCCTGCTCTTCGGCATGAGCCTCCTCCACCTCGTCCGGCTCCCCTCCAGCCGAACCCTCACGTCGCACGCCGACCCGGTCACCACGCGTGGATGATCGGCGCGTCGTGCTCCCGCTCCGACCAGGCCGCGGCGAGACGACCGAGCCGCTCAGGGGAGGCCGTACCGTACGCGAAAGCGATCTTGCCGTCGCGCAGCACGAGCACCGACAGGCCCACCACCCGTGAGCCGAGCACCGCGACCAGCGCGGGAGAGCCGTTGACCACCCCGGCGTACAGCGCGGGTGAGCCGCCGATCCGCCGCCGCTTGCCGTCGCTCGGCCGAAGCGCACCCCGCGCCGCGACGGCGATCCGCTCCGGCGTGGGAAGCCGCAGCAGCGCACCCGCGACCCCCGCGCCGTCCGACACCCCCGTGGCGTCCTCGGTGAGCAGCGTGAGCAGCCGCTCCACCCGGCCGGAGGCGGCGGCGTCGAGAAAGGCCTCGACCACCCGGCGCACGCCGGCGTCGTCCACCACATCGCCGGCCGGCGCGGTGGCGACCCGCCGCCGGGCCCGGTGAAGGTGCTGCTGGCTGGCGGACTCGGTGATGTCGAGAATGCCGGCGATCTCGGCGTGGCTGTACGAGAACGCCTCGCGCAGCACGTACACGGCGCGCTCGTGCGGAGACAGACGTTCCATCAGGGTCAGGACGGCCAGGGACACCGACTCGCGCTGCTCGAAGGTGTCGGCGGGCCCGAGCATCGGGTCCCCCTCGAGCAGCGGTTCCGGCAGCCAGACCATGCGTTCGCGCCTCGCCTGCGCGGAGCGGAGCCGGTCGACGCACAGATTGGTGACGATCTTGGTGAGCCACGCCTCCGGCACCTTGATCCGGTCACGATCGGCCGCCTGCCACCGCAGGAAGGCATCCTGCACCGCGTCCTCCGCGTCGGCCGCCGAGCCGAGCAACCGGTACGCCAGCGAGGCCAACCGTTCCCGGTTGGCCTCGAACCGCTCGGTGGCGAGGCGCTCCACGCGGCCGACTCTAGGCCATGACCCGCTCGGCCGACGGGTCGCGAACCAACCGGCGCCTCCTGGCCGGCATGCCGAAGGTCGGATGCCCCGTGCTCCAGGCCGCGCCTTTGAGTATGCGGTCCTTGAGGCGCGCGGCCGCGGGACCCCGCAGGTACCACGACGCGGGCCGGACGTCGCCATCCACCATCTGGACGATCGCGTCACGCCGTCCGAGGCTGATGTGGTTGCCGTAGTACTTCAGCGGAGCGGTCGACCCCTCGCGTCCGGTCAGGCGACCGATGATCGCCGCGGTCGCGCGCATGCTCGTGAATCCCGCCGAGGCGCACGACATCGGCAAGGGCCGGCCGTTGTCGCCGATGACGTACACGCTGTCCCCCGCGGCGTACACATCGGGGTGCGAGACCGAGCGCATGGCGCCGTCCACGACGATCTGACCGGTCGCCGCGACCTCCAGTCCGCTTCCGGCCGCGATGGGGTGGACGGCGAACCCCCCGGCCCACACCGTCGCCTCGGCCGCGTAGACCGTGCCGTCGGCGCCGATCCCCCCGTCCGGCTCGACCCGGCAGATGTCGGTGTGCTCGTGCACGACGACACCCAGCCGGTCGAAAGCCCTCCGCAGATGCCGGCGGGCCCCCGGCGACATCCACCCGCCGACCTCACCACGCGCCGCCAGCGTCACCGCGAGTCGCGGCCGTGACTCGGCGATCTCGGTGACCGTCTCGATCCCCGTCAGCCCCCCACCCACGACCAGCACCCGCGCACCGCGGCCGAGTCCGTCCAGCCGCTCACGCAACCGCAGCGCCGCGTCCCTGCCGGTGACGTGGAACGCGTGCTCCACGACCCCAGGCACACCGCGGTCGGCCACCGTACTGCCGAGCGCGTAGAGAAGCGTGTCGTACGGGAGGAGTTCCCCATCCCCCAATGCGACGACCCCGCGTCCCACGTCGACCGCCTCGACCCGCGCCACCCGCAGCCGCACCCCACTGCCGGCGAACATCCCGGCCAGCGGCCGCTTCCTGAGCTCCTGCCCCGCCGCGAGCTGATGAAGACGCAGCCTCTCGACGAAGTCGGGCCCGTCGTTGACCAGGGTGACCTCGACCTGGCCGGGGTCGAGACGCCGGGCCAGGCTCCCCGCCGAGAAGGCCCCGGCGTACCCGGCGCCGAGAACGACGATCCGGTGCTTCATGGTCTTCCTCCTGTCCTGTTCTCACTCGACAATTGAGCGAGACAGCAGGCGAATCCCTGACAGCCCCGTGCTGTGAGGTAGGTCATACCGCCGGCCACCGATCCCGGCCGGGACGCGAACCGCCGGCGTCAGCACGAGGGTCCTTGCGAAGAGGTCACAAATGCGGCCAAAAGGCCCCACGTTCACTAATCTCACCCGCATGCCCTTAGCGTCGATCCCCAGCCCTTCCCAAGCGGTCTGGCACCTCGGCTTCATCCCGATCCGGGCCTACGCGTTGTGCTTCGTCGTCGCGATCGCCTTCGGCATCTGGCTCAGTGAACGCCGCTGGCGCGCACGCGGCGGCGAACAGGGCACGATCACCGACCTCGCCGTCCCCTCGGTGATCGCCGGCCTGATCGGCGCACGCCTCTACCACGTCATCACCGACTGGCAGAGCTACTTCGGCCCCCGCGCCATCCACGAGCCGTACCAGGTGCTGTTCATCTGGGAAGGCGGCCTCAGCATCTGGGGTGCGGTAGCCCTCGGCGGCGTAGGCATGTGGCTCGCCTGCCGCCGCCGCGGCGTGTACCTCGGCGCCGTGGCCGACACCGTGGCCCCCGCCACAGCGTTCGGCCAGGCCATCGCTCGCTGGGGCAACTGGTTCAACCAGGAACTGTACGGCAGCCCCACCACACTGCCCTGGGGCCTGGAGATCGACCAGGCCCACGGCGGTGCCCCAGGCGTCCTCTACCACCCGACATTCCTGTACGAATCCCTGTGGGACGCGGCCCTGGGCTTCGCACTGATCCTGGCCGGCAGAAAACTCACCCTGCACCACGGCCGCCTGTTCGCCGTCTACGTCGCCGGCTACACATTCGGACGTTTCTGGATCGAAGGCCTGAGAATCGACCCCGTAGGCGGAGTCGACCACGCCGTGACGTTCCTGGACCTGCGAATCAACCAGTGGACCTCGATCGTCCTGTTCATCGGCGCACTGGTCTACCTCTACCTGACCCGCGACAAGCAGAGCGACGACCTCACGGCTCCGGCCCCACCCCACGAACCCTCACCCGAGAGGGACGTACGAACCTCTCCCCCGGCCGAAGGCGACGTCCCCTCCGGCCGTGACACCAACGGCATCCACGCCACAGCTCTCGACGGATCCGTACACCCCACCCCACGTCCTCCGATCTTGTAATTTTCACACCTACATATTCTGAGCGGTCGTTCTTCCCGTGCCGCATCGCCGTCACACAATCGATCGGAGTGCGACGCATCGTCCCAGCTCACCCTGCGGATGGTGGCTGTCGTGTCACGCGTGTTCCCCACCACGAGAAAAGGCCGCCAGATTCTTGTGGCCGACCGGTCAATACCCCGCTGCATCGATCCACGTTAGATCAATATCGATCGATCACCCGCCGGTCCTCCCGTAAGGAGAAGCATGCGACAAGACATTCGGCTCCGCCGGCTCGGCCTCGCCTCAGCGGTCGTGGCGGCCGGCCTGGCCATCGCCCCCATGGCCGCGCACGCCGACGGTTACGACACTCCCCGCAGTGCCACCGCCATGGGGGCGGGCAGCACCTACGCCGAGGGGTTGGCGGCGGCCCAGCACTGGGCCCGGCAGGCGGTCCTCGCGGTCGGCCACGACTGCACAGCTGGGACCTACAACACGATGCTGACCTATTCTTCTCCGGGTGGCGGGACGTGGGTCTTCCGGTCCACCCACCAGGCGATGTGCGTCGACTGATCGAGATCCAGCGGATCGGCCGCACCGTCACCGCGGAGCCCTGAGCCGACAGGCCGAAACACGACACAGAGGACAGCCGACGGCCGAAGCCGCGCGGCCGAGTGATCACAGATGCCGGCCGAGCAGGTTCCAGTGCCGGCAGAACCAGAGGAGGGCGAGCAGTCCCGCCAGCACGACCGCCTGATGGACGCGCACCGGGACGCTCACGCACCGCCAGGCCCTCACGGTGGCGGCGATCGCGGCTCGTTTCCCGCTGATCGGCGGAACGGTGCGCGGCGGCCCCGACGATGCGGGGAAGCGGCGACATCCAGCCCGGTGAGGCGCGCCGAGAGTGTCCACAGACGGGCCGCCTCATCGCTGTGTCCGGGGCCGTCCCGCGAGACGCGGCAGTCGGCGCAGTAGTCACCGCCATGGTCGTCGAGCACAGGTGAGGTCGCGGCCCAGACCAGGGACGCCGCCCCCTGCTCAGGTGTTCGGAACAGACCCGGCGCCGGGTTTCCGTCGGCGTCGATCCAGCCGGCACCGACCATTTCGCCGGCCGTGAGGTGCCGCTGCAGAGAAGTGAGAACCCAGCCGGGGTTGACCGAGAAGGCGTGTACGCCACGCTCTCGTCCGACCCTGTCGAGGTGGCGGGCGAACAGGATGTTCGCGAGCTTGGACTGGCCGTAAGCAGCCCATTTGTCATAGTCACCAGCGAACCGCACGTCATCCCAGCGGATGCTCCACCCAGGGTCGTACCCGGAGGCGACCGCGACGACCCGGGCCCTGCCGACGGCCGTGAGAGCGGGCCACAACAGGTTCGTCAGCGCGTAATGACCCAGGTGGTTGGTCGCGAACTGCAGTTCCCAGCCCGGCCCCACCCGTGTCTCCGGACAGGCCATGACCCCCGCGTTGGCGATCAGTATGTCGAGACCGCCGTGACCGCGGCGGAACCCCTCGGCGAACGTCCGGACAGAGTCGAGATCAGCGAGGTCGAGCCTGTCGATCTCGACCCCTTCCACTCCGTCGAGTGCACGCCGTGCCACATCGGGCCGCCGGGCCGGCACGACCACCGAAGCCCCGGCTCCGGCGAGCGCACGGGTCGCCGCCAGCCCCAGCCCGGAGTACCCACCCGTGACCACCACGGTCCTGCCACTGAGATCGATACCGGCCAGAACCTCGTCGGCGGTGCTCGCAGCACCGGATCCGTCATCGTTCGCGCCGGTGATCGTGTGATCCGCCATGCCGCGAAGGCTAGGACGTGGACCGAACTCCAGGTCAACCACCGAGGCAACGAGGTTCGCCGGGACATTTAGAGTGCGGGGATGACCGACCACATCCTCGGAGCGCTGGCCCGGCACATGCCTGGGTACGAGATCAGGACCATCACGAGCCTCGGCGGCGGGTTGGACAACATCGCGTACGAGGTCAACAGTGAGATCGTCGTACGGCAGAGCAGAGACGAAGACCCGGCCTCACGGCAGGAGACGACCCGGCGTGAGGCGGCCCTGCTGACCGTCGTCAGTGAACTGTCCCCGCTGCCTGTACCGCGGCCGATCTTCGTGGACGACGGTGCGGGCATCCTCGCGTACGCCAAGCTGCCGGGTCTTCCGCTGAACCAGCGTCCGGTACCGGAACCCGTACGACTGGCCCCACCTCTGGGGCTCTTTCTCAGCCGGCTTCACGCGGCTCCGGCAGAACGGATGGCAGCGCTGGTGCCCCGCGACTCCTACCCGCTGGACGAACTGCTGGACGACGCCGAACGGGACTATCGCGACATCGCCCCGCACATCCCAGTACCCGCTCGCCGCCTCGTCGAGGACTTCCTCACCCGCACGGCTCCCCAAGGCCCTCAGTCGCTTGTCTTCTGCCACAACGACCTCGGCAGCGAGCACATCCTCGTCAACGTCGAGACCAGCACCGTCACCGGCGTCATCGACTGGACCGACGCGGCCATAGCCGATCCCGCCTATGAACTCGCCCTGATCTACCGCGACCTCGGCCCCGAGATCTTCGACCTGACACTGACCCACTACGACGGCCCTGTGGACGCGGCCGTCCATGAACGCGTCGTCTTCTACGCTCGATGCGCACTGCTGGAGGACATCGCACACGGCGTACGCACCGGCGCACAGCAGTACGCGGACGCCGGTCTGGCCCACCTCGACCGGACCTTCTCCTGGCCTCGAGGCGATGGCTTCCTCAGCAGATCGCGACGACCGTGAGCGAAGAACGCCATCGACTTCCTCTACCAGGAGTGGACGAACAAGGCGGCCGGTTTCGTCGGCCACGGCGCCGTCGGCGGCGCGTGTGCCATCGAGCACCTGCGCGGGGTGCTGAGCGAACCCCAGGTGGCGCACGTGCAGCAGCAACTCAGCCCGATAATGATCTGATGAACATCCGGATTCGACGATCCCAGCCAGGTACCGAGGCGGAGTTCGTAACGGGGCTGGAGTGGCTCTTCGACCCGCCCGGTAGCCGTCCTCCGGATTGGGACCGCGGCCGCGCCGTCAAGCGCACCGTCCAGGTCCTCGCGAGCGAGAACGCCGCACTGTTCGAAGCCCGCTCGCCTCAGGACCAGTTGGTCGGCGTTGCCAGCGTCTACCTGGACATCCTCTCGGTGCGCTTCGGTCGCCGGGCTTCGATCGAGGATCTCGCCGTGCACCCCGAATGGCGCCGCCAGGACGTGGGCGCAGAGCATGGCGCCGACTACGTCTTCCTGGAGTCCGGCATATCACGAACCGAGGCGCATCACTTCTACCTCCGCCAAGGTGCGAACCACGCGGCCGCAGCGTTCAGATGGACGGTCGGACACAATCGCTGACGGCCTTCGGTCATGAATCGCCCTATCCGCTGCTGCAGCGAATCGCATCCCCGGCACGACTCCGGATCGATCATGTCAACCATCACCCGAGGCCGCAGTGTCCAGCATCAACCGAGGTAGGACAGCGCAGACTCGGCCACTCAGCTTGAGACTTGCTCGTCCAGGGCTCGAGCGTGGCGGGCATGCTGAAGGCGGCGACGTGACGGGCACCGATGAAGGCGTTGCTCTCTACGATCTTCCCGTTCTCGATCCGGAGTACGTCGACGACCAACGCCTCGTAGTGCGGGCTGCCAGGCCGGCGGAGATAGTTGATCAGTGCCGGGCGTCCGTTGGCCGAGGTGGGGAACGTACGCCAGTCGAGCGGTCGGCCGAGGAACTCCGCGGCCGCGTCGATCCCGACGACCGGCGGCTCGGGCGGCATCGTGATCCGTACGTCCTCGGCGAGCAGTGCCCGGATCGTCTCCGGGTCCTTCGCGTTGGCGTAGCGGCGCAGGATCTCTTCGTCCTTACCGGTGAGCTGCGGGCGGCGCCAGTCCTTCGGGTCCGACGGAGCGCGCCGCCGGAGGGTGTGGCGGGCCCGCTGGAGGAGGCTGTTGACGGCCGCTACGGCGGTGTCGAGCGCGGCGGCGATCTCCTGCGGCGTCCAGCCGTAGACGTCGCGCAGCACGAAGGCCGCCCGCTGCCGCGGCGGCAGGTACATGAGCGCTGCGATCACGGCCAGCTCGACGGTCTCCCGGGCGGCGAGACCGGTCTGCGGATCGTCGGCCAGCAGTGCGTCGGGATAGGGACCGAGCTCGGTGGACCACTCCAGCGGATCACCGTACGGCACCGTCCGGTGACCGGCCGCCTTGCGGCTGTCGAGGAAGACGTTCGTGGCGATCCGGTAGAACCAGGTGCGCGCCGACGCCCGGCCCTCGAAGCGGTCGCGAGCCCGCCAGGCACGCAGGAAGGTCTCCTGCACCAGGTCGTCCGCGTCGGTGACGTTCCCGGCGAGGCGGTAGCAGTGGACGTGTAGCTCACGCCGGTGCTCGTCGAAGGCGCGCTGCAGCCAGACCGCCTGCTTGTCAGGCGAGTCGGACATGGGATTCCCCCGGGGCTGAGTGATCCTCACAACCGTACTGACGACCGCGGACCCATCCGTCATCGGTCACCGATGACGATCGCCGACTCGGTCGTCTGTACCTGTGACCGATCCCCACTCCACGAAGGAGACAGCCATGACGGCAACCCCCGCGTCCAGCGCCGCCGCACCCCCGGTCGTCGACCGGGAGACCTGGCTGCGCGAGCGTGACGAACTGCTGGTCCAGGAGAAGGCCCACACCCGCGAAGGAGACGCGATCGCAGCCGCTCGTCGTCGGCTGCCGATGACCTTGATGCCGACGGTGACGGTGCGGGGCCCTGGCGGGGACACCCCGCTGGTGGAGGTGTTCGAGGGCCGCCGGATGCTCATCGCCTACTTCCACATGTGGCACGACGGCAAACCGTACGAGCATCAGTGTGAGGGGTGCACCTTCTCGACCTGTCACATGCAGATGCTGGACTACCTGCACGCTCGGGACGTCACCTACACCGTGTTCTGCCAGGGTCCCTACGACGAAAGTGCCCCGTTCGCGGAGTTCATGGGCTACAGGTTCCCCTGGTACTCGGCGAAAGACTCCGACCCGGCTCTGGCCGACGGTCGTGACTTCGGGTTCATCGCGTGCTACCTGCGCGACGGCGAGAAGGTCTACGAGACCTACTGGACCACCGGGCGGGGCGTGGAGGCGTTGATGACCACCTACCACGCCCTGGACCTCACGGTGTACGGCCGACAGGAGAACTGGGAAAACTCGCCTGAAGGCCGGCCGCGGGTCACCGGGCACCCGTGGCGTCTCAACGGCCGCCCCACCGCGCAATGGTCACGCCCCGGCGTCGCACCGCGATGACGTCCTGACGATCGAGGTGACCATGCTCGGTCAGCCGATCAGGGCCAAGCACCAGTACGGCTCACGCTCAGGCATCGAGCGCGAGCCGTACAGCGAGATCCGCGGAAGCTACTCCTCGGTCGGAATCAAGCCCGTCGGACACGCGGCCGACTCGGACGGGTACTTAGCTTGACGTTGGTACCGCCTATGCCGCAGTAGCCGTTGGCGACCTTGTGGAGGTACTGGTGGTGGCAGGGATGCGCTTCGGGCAATAACTTGAGAGATGCCGCGTTCCTCCCGTCCCGGCCGGTCTTAGAGCACCTAACGCAATGAGGCGAGGCGTCGCCAGCAGATGAGTGCGCAGGCGAGCTTGAGGAAGGCTTCGTGGATGTCGGCGCGGATCTCCCAGCGGATGCGCAAGCGCCGGAAGGCGTGCAGCAGGGCGAAGGTCTGCTCGACGACCCACCGTTGTTTGCCCAGGCCGGAGCCATGCTCGGTGCCGCGTCGGGCGATCAGCGGGCGGATCTGCAGCTCGCGGACCAGGCGGCGGTACTTGTCGTGGTCGTAGCCGCGGTCGGCGAGTACCGCATCGGGGCGTTGCCGGGGGCGCCCGCGCTTGCCACGGACTTTGGGGATGGCGTCCAGCAGCGGGCGAAGCTGGGTGACATCATTGCGGTTGGCGCCGGTCAAGATGACGGCCAGCGGGACGCCGCCTGCATCGGTGATCAGATGGTGCTTGCTGCCGGCTCGCCCTCGGTCGACCGGGGACGGGCCGGTCTGCGGCCCCCTTTTAACGCCCTGATCTGCGAGGAATCCACCGCGGCGCGGGAGAGGTCGAGCGCGTCAGCGGCGCGCAGCCGATCGAGCAGCACTTCGTGCAGCCGCTGCCAGACGCCGGAGGCGTTCCACTCGGCCAGGCGCCGCCAGCAGGTCATGCCCGAGCCGAAGCCCAGTTCCTGAGGCAGGTGTTCCCAGGCGATCCCGGTGTGCAGCACGAACAAGATGCCCTGCAACGCCAGCCGATCATCCAGCCGCTTACGCCCCGGATGCCGGAACCGGCGCTGACGCTGAGGCAACAGCGGCTCGATCACCGCCCACAACTCGTCGCTGACCTCCCACGGCTTCAGCTTGGCCACCCGTGGTCCTCTCACTCGGCTACAGCGAGAGATCAAAGCACAACAAAGATCATTCTGTTAGGAGCTCTTAGCGCCTCGTCCAGATCCAGCCCCGGCTGTCCTCGTCGTAGGAGGGGTTGCCGCCGACCGCGAACACCTGATCGTCTCCAGGGACCCGGGCCAGGTCGAACACCGCCGGAGCTCTGTTGTCCCCGGGAGCCTCCTCATAGGTCCAGGACCGGCCGTCGAAGCGGAGCAGGATGCGATGGTCGTCGTAGTGGTAGTTGGACGCGCCGATCAACACCCCGCCGTGGCCGTCCGACGCCACGCTTCCGAACGAGTTCGCGCCTGCCGGGACGTCCACCAGGTTCCACCGGCCGCCGTCCCAGCGCATCAGTAGCGCGGCCTGACGACGCCCGGGCCGAAGGACCGAGCCGACCACCCAGATCTCCTGCGCCGACACCGCCACGATGTCGCGGAAATCAATCTTCGCGCCGTTCAGCGACAGTGGCAGGGGGATCGTCCTCCAGCGCCGTCCGTCCCAATGCTCGACCGCGGACCCGTCTTCGAAGCTGCCGGCCACTGCCCACAGGTCATCGGGGGCGACCGCGCCGAACCGGTTGATGCCGGCCTCCGAGGACCGGGGAGAGCGTACCTCGGACCAGCCTGCGGGAGACCAGCGCGCCAGGACGGGGCGGTAGGACGGGCTGTTCGATGTGCCGATGTTCTGGCTGCCGGCTACCCACACCGCCTCCGGCCCCGCGACCACGGCGTCCCTCAGGACGGTCGAGCGCGGCCAGCGCGGTCGTCCCCCGGCCGACCACCGGCGACCGTCCCAGCGCCACGCATCCCCGTCGTCGTCGAAGACCCAGACGTTGTCAGCGGACGTCCCGGACACCACTCTGGGACTGCGCAGGCCCTCCGGCGGACGTACGGGCTTCCAGGCGCGGCCGTCCCAGCGCATGAACGGGTCGTCCCCCATCTCACCCTTGTAGCCCACCGCCCAGGCCTGGCCGGGTGCGAGCGCGACGACACTCGTCATCGCCGCACCCCCTCCGGATGTTTCCGTCCAGACCTCCTCGGACGGAGACGGATCCACCGCCCCACCCGAAGCGCTGTGACTTGCCGTTCTCTCGCGGGCCGGAGAGGGCCGCAGGTCCCCGCCTCCGTCGCCCGAGCACGCCGCCGCCGCGCAGATGCTCAGCACCGCGATCACAGCCAGTCTCATAGTCACGATCGTCTCAGTCAGCTCGCCTGCTGACGGCCGTGTAGAGGCTCGGTCCCGATGACCCTGCCGGTGGCGACGCTCTCCGAGCATGTGTCCGTTCCGGTGCCCGTCAAGCCTGGACGCCGACGACCTCCAGCAGCCGCAGCCGCTCGGCGGTCTCGCTGCCCTCCGCCACGGTGAAGGCCATGATCCGCAGGTCGGTGCCGAGCGTCGCGAGGACGTCGCAGTCGAGGGTGAGTTCGCCGACGCTCGCGTGCCGGACCGTCTTGGTCAGGGGCTTGTGCACACCTACCACGCCGGAGCCCCACAGCGCCGCGAAGTCACCGCTGCGGGCACGGAGCTCATCGATCAGCGCGGCCAGTCCGGCGTCCTTCGGATAGCGAGCCGACGCCGCTCTCAGGTCGGACATGAAGGCGGCGCGGTGACCCGTCTCCCTGCTCACGGGCTCGGGGTATCCGGCGGGCGGCTCCACGAAGGACCACCACACCGCATTCCTCCCGAAGCCGCGTGACGCGGGCGGGTTGCCGAACACCGCGGCCCACAACCGGTTCCACGTGATGAGATTCCATGCGGCGTCGTACACGCTCAGCGGTGTGCCGGTCAGCCGATCCAGCAGGCGCTGGACGCCTGCCGGCACATGGTCGGAAATCTGCCCCGGACCCGGCACCGCCTGACCGGCGAGTACGAAAAGGTGCTCACGCTCCGCCGTCGTCAGCCGCAACGCACGAGCCAGCGCGGACAGTACCTGCGGGGACGGATTCGTCGACCTGCTCTGCTCGAGCCGCACGATGTAGTCGACGGACAAGCCGGCGAGCAGGGCGAGCTCCTCACGCCGTAGGCCTGGCGCGCGCCGGCGTCCGTCGTCCGGCAGGCCGGCCTCGGCCGGTTTCGTGCGATCCCGCCAGGCGTGCAGGGCCCTGCCGAGATCGGTGGATCCGGTCATCTCCCCAGTATGGGCAATCGGCCGCGTCCGGTCGTGGTACTCCGGGTCCACCGGCTGCGGCGGGTACTGGTCGATGCCCGCGGGTCCGCGGAAGGTGGACGTACCGGCCGACGGGCGGTGGCCGGCGGAGACCCCTCGCCGGCCGGGACCGAAAGAGGCACGTACATGAAGTATCGCAACCTAGGACGGACCGGGATCAAGGTCAGCCCCTACGCACTCGGCACGTTGATGTTCGCCAGCCAGATGGGCAACGACCCGGACGAGTCGGTCCGGATCATCCACAAGGCGGTGGACGCCGGGATCAACCTCATCGATACCGCCGACCGTTACGCCGACTCCGAGGACATCGTCGGGAAGGCCCTCAAGGGCCGCCGCGACGAGGTGGTCCTGGCCACCAAGGTCGGCATGCCCATGGGCGAGGACGTCAACCAGCGGGGTGCCTCCCGCCGCTGGATCACCACCGCCGTCGAGAACTCCCTGCGCCGGCTCGGCACCGACCACATCGACATTTATCAGCTCCAGCGGCCTGACCCGGACACCGACCTGGAGGAGACCCTTTCCGTTCTGACCGACCTCGTCCGGGCCGGCAAGGTGCGCGTGATCGGTTCCTCGACGGCCCCCGCCTCGTTGATCGTCCAGGCGCAGTGGGCCGCCGAACGCGCCGGCCTGCAGCGGTTCCGCACCGAGCAGCCGCCGTACTCGATCCTGAACCGCGGCATCGAACGGGAGGTCCTGCCGCTGGCACAGGAGTACGGCATGGGCGTCATGGTGTGGGGTCCATTCGGCCAGGGCCTGCTGACCGGCCGGGTGCGCAAGGGCGGTGAGAACGACCTCAAACGCGTCCAGTTCTCCCGCCACCTCACCGACGAGCGCCGCATCGACGTCGTCGAACAGCTCATCCCGCTCGCCGAGGAGGCCGGCCTGCCCATGACCCATCTGGCCATGGCGTTCGCCATCGCCCACCCAGGCGTCACCGCCGCGCTCCTCGGCCCGCGCACCATGGAACACCTCGACGACCTTCTGGCCGCGGCCGACGTCGAGCTGTCCGACGACATCCTCGACCGGATCGACAAGATCGTCCCGCCGGGCACCGAGGTCAGCGCGCTCGACCAGGAGTACAAGCCCCCGGCATTGCTCGACCCCGCTCTCCGACGTCGTCCCACCGGGCTCCGGTCGGCGGCCTGAGCCGCGCGGTCAAAAGTCGATGCCGGTCTGGGTCTGCTCGATCTGGCGGATCAGGGCCTGTTCGCGGGTATCGAGGCGGTTCAGAAGCCAGGTTCCGAGCTCGGGCGGGCGGGTGTCGGACCTGGTCATGTCCACCGCCAGGACGGCGTCGAAGAAGTAAGACGCCGGGACATCACGTCCGTCATCGCCAAGTACATCCGTGATTCGGAACTCGATGGGAGATGTTCATAGCCGCGGACCAGGCGCCGAGGGCGACCCGGCGGCGTTCTCGTGAGCTGAGGCCGCGAGCACGACGATCGCGATGACCAGCCCCAGCACGTCTACGGCCAGGCCTCGTTTGCGGCCCAGCACCTCCTTGGCGACATCCCGGCCGGTCGTTTCGGCGGGAGCCCCGGCCGCGACGTGGACGCTTTGGGTGTCCAGCACGACCAGGCTCGGGTCGGCTGATCGCTTCTTCTGCTCGCGCAGACGCCGGCGCAACAGGTCGTGGATCGTCTCGGCGGTGCCGTCGTCGCGCCATTTGGCGAATTAGTAGTACGTCGCGCCCTTGAGCGGCAGGTCATGGGGAAGATAGTCATGGATGGAGGCTCACGTAGGCACTCTCAGGGACTCGAGGGCGGCCAGGACGAGGTTGAGGCCGAAAATGAACTCCTCCGCCGGGTCGAAGCCGGCAGCGACGAGCGCCGCGGCGGACTCGTTGAGGTAGGGGAACTCGTCAGGAGAAAGCTGGGGCAGGAAGACGTCCTCGGCCATGTCCGCGAACTCATCGGCGGTGTCGAACGGCAGGCTGGCTTCCTGCAGTGCGAAACCGTAGACGTAGCTGTCGAGCAACCAGTGGGCGTGCGTCGCCATCAAGACCGGGAAGCCAGCCCTCCGCAGGCAGGCGGTGACCGCTTCGCGGTGGCGAAGGTTCGCGGGCCCCGGCGATGTCCGCGACTCCATCAGACCGATCGCCCACGGGTGGCGTGCGAGAACCTGTCGGGTGGATACCGCCCGCCGTCGCATCGCTGACTGCCAGTCGGACTCTTCAGGCGGGAGCTCGATCTCCTCGAACACTACGTCGATCATGGCGTCCAGCAACTCTTCCTTGCTCGCCACGTAGTAGTAGAGCGACATCGCGCCCGCGCCGAGCGCGCGAGCCAGCTGGCGCATGCTCAGCCCATCGACCCCATCGCGGTCGGCGAGCCGGACCGCCTCGACCACCACCCGCTTCTTGCTCAGCCCCGCGTCTGACGCGACCTGGCGTCGTTCCCTTGCAGACAACGGGTCTCCTCGCTCCCTCGAACGGCTTGACAATCGTTCAGCGTCCGGTCATGGTACAGCGTACTAATCGTAGTACAGCGTACGACGTACGATGTACGAACCAGCGAGAGTCGTAGCTCGGACGTGAGGAGGCTTCTGTGGGAATCGAACAGCGATCAAATGCCGGAGAACGCCTGGTGCCGGGGGCGAGTCCGGCCGCGGCGACGACGAAGCGGGCCGCCGACCAGCACCGCTACGGCCTGCCGTCAACGCTCGAGTCGTCCGAGGTCCGGGCTACCGCTGCCCGATCGAGGCGATGTGCTCGTCCAGGTGGGCGCGGCCTCGGTACATCCCTGCCGCTACTCCGGCGGAGGGACCGCTCCTCTCGAAAGAAGAACCGATGACCATCCGAACAAGAACCCCGAACCGGCTCGACAGCCCGCCGATCCCCGTGCAGGCCAAGCTCGCCGCCGCGTGGACCAGCTTCATGTTCCTCTACATCTACGTCGACTACTTCCACCTCCACAAACCCGGCGTCATCGACGACCTCCGCGCCGGCGTCGTCTTTGAGTTCGACATCAGCCCGACGTTGTTGACCATGATGCTCGCGTCCGTGGCGATCCCGGCCCTGATGGTGATGCTCTCCGTGACGCTGCCCGCCCAGGTGAACCGCGCCACGAACCTCGTCGTCGCATTGCTCTACATCCCCTACTCGGGGTTCAACGCGGCAGGGGAGTCCTGGGACTGGGCCCCCTTCTACGGCCTCTCCATCGGAATCGAGGTGCTGCTCCTGGCCTTCATCCTGCGCTCCGCCTGGACCTGGCCTCGAACCCCCGCCGTCCCAGCCGGTCCCGCGACGACCGCCCTTCGACAGGACCTCCGACAGTAGGTATCCGTGTGAAGGCCGTCGCCGCGGACAAGGGGCGACCGTGACCAGTTCAGTCGCGATATACGCAGAGAACCTGCTCACGAGCGGCCCGGTGTCCGCGCCAGCCGCGCCGGTAGGCCGAACGGCGGCTGACCGACCAGCAGACCTCATCCAACCAACCGCAACGACGAAAGGAGATTAGCTCGCTTAACGCACTCTTAGGGCTCTTGGGCCTCACAAACGCTTGTCGCGCGCAGGCGGCGTGGACCGGGACCGGCCGAAGGCCGCAGCCCGGCCCACCAGGCGCCCGGCGCGCGGCAGGTCACGAAGCGAGCTGCCCTTGACCATTAAGAGAAGCTCCTCGCTGAACATGGAGCCGGCCCAAGATCGAGTCCGGGCCCCTGCGGGATGACCTTGGGCCAGGGCGATAGAGAAGCTGCTGGTCTACGCCTCGTCGGGTCGTCAAGCCAATGGGACAGGAGACGCCGTTGCTCACGAACGTGTATCTATGTGACCCATGCGCAGAGCTGCGATCTACTGCCGGATCAGCCAGGACCGCAGTCCTCATCAGCCGCGAGCGCATTGCTGTATCCCGATAACGCTCGGGTTGCCACATACAAAGCGCTGCGCTCAATTGACGGACACCACATGGTTATGTGCAGCAAGGAGGTTGACGTCTAGCTCGCTGGTAACTTCCCTAGGCAGACGGCTGAGCGTCATCGCTGCGGCTTGAACATCAACGGGATCATCACTGCTCAGCAAACCGACTGCTTGATTTCGGACCCACTCTTGATCGACAAGTGTGGTGCCGCTTCCTTGGCCAGGTACAGTCCCTGGCCGCGCAGTGACGCAGATCCCATATTAGCCTCGAACCAGCTGAGAGGGTGGGCTAAGCCCGTCAAATCGTCGAGGTGGCTGCCGTTTTGATCCCCAATCCCTTGCATGCCAAAAATACCTCACGCTTGACCTCTGAGCGCTGACCGATGACCAGGTTGCGCGCGGTCGTGAGCGCATCTTGCCTGTTTGAAGCCACCTCACGCGGATCTTGGGCCACACCCACCAGTTTCTCAAGGCATGCCTCCTTCTCATCGCCAGGCAGTCAGACGCTGACCAAGTAGGGAGTCGGGAACCATACTGGTCCCCCTCAACGTATCCGGGAACGGGATCTGGCCGCGCCAGGATGCGGTCCCGTGCATGTTCCGCCCGTTCGCGTACGGATGGATGACCTGGTTCGAATTCAGAGCGAACAATGCCCGTCAGGTGGTATCCGTTCACGTCCAGTCGGATAGCTCGAGCGCGGAGTATCCTACGGTTCTCTTCCGTCAGCCATTCGTAGTCGTTGAATTCGTCCCGGTTAGAGGCTGCGCTCAGTAGCCGGTCCGGTGTGACTGCGTGTTCCCGCCCTCGTGCACCCGCTCCCTTCGCCGACCGCAGCGCGTGGATCATATCCGTCGCAATCTCGCGGTCCGGTCTGGTCCGGGCAGAGGGGTCCGGGGAGCGGGCGGGCGGTGAATGTTTCATCTCGGGAACGATGATCTTCAGGCGGCGCCGCATGTGACGTAGAGGCACCACCCGCGGCCGAGCCCCACGTCAAGGCGCGGTCACCCGCGTGAGGCGCCCCCATCGCCAAACCTGGCGTGCCGGCCGCCATCGGACGGCTTCGGTGAGCGGGCAATCCGATATGCCACATTCATCGGGAGTCGTGACAATATTTCTGACAGCATGTCAGAGAGGTGCTGTTCATTCTTGATGGGCTCTGTCGCACTTTGCTGGATCTGGTAGCGAATGGACCTCACGGGTGCGGTCGGCGGCGCCGTCCCCCCCGAGCCAGGGCCGCGCCGTCGCCGCAATGCGCCGACCGGCTTCTCAGTGGTGACCGCGCACCGCGGTCCCGCCGGCGCCGCGCGAGAGCCCTCCCCTGGCAACCCCCCTCGAACGACCCCGGTAAGGACTGATACGAATGTTCGCCTTAACCACCCGCGGACGGCCGTGGCCGCGCGCTCTGGCCGCCTTCGTGGCCGCGCTCGCCTCGGTGGCCGCCACGATCGTGGTGAGCTCGACGCCCGCGTCGGCGGCCACCTCGCCCGTGGTCGGCGTGGCGTCCGGCCGCTGCCTGACCGTGGCCGGCAACTCCACGACGCCAGGCGCCCGCGTCACCATCTACGACTGCAACGGGCAGGCGAGCCAGACGTGGACCTCCACCACGGCGGGAGAGCTCCGGGTGTACAGCTCCCCGAGGTGCCTGGACGTGGTCGGCCAGGACACCACGCCGCCGGCCACGCTGCAGATCTCCACCTGCACCGGGGCGGCCAGCCAGAAGTGGCGGATCAACTCCGACGGCAGCATCGTCGGCGTGCAGTCCGGCATGTGCCTGGACGTGAGCGGAGGCCGGACCACCAACAACACCCCGGTGCAGTTGTGGACGTGTAACGGGCAGAGCAACCAGAAGTGGACGACGTCCACCGGAAGCGCCGACACCCAGCCTCCGACGGTGCCGGGCAACCCGCGGGTGAGCGGCCTGGTATGCGACTCGGTCACGTTCGCGTGGAGCGCCTCCACCGACAACGTCGGAGTGGCGTTCTACGACGTCTACCACGACGGCCAGCTGATGAAGTCGGTGAGCGGGACCACCCTGTCCACCACCCTCACCGTGGTCCCCGGTTCGACGTGGGGTCTGTACGTCAACGCGCGCGACGCGGCGGGCAACGTCTCCCAGGCGAGCGCGACGGTCACGATCACGCCACCGCAGTGCCAGTCCGACACCCAGGCGCCCACCGCCCCGAGCCAGCTCACCGGCTCCGCGTCCGGCACCACGGTGACGTTGCGGTGGACCGCGGCCACCGACAACGTCGGGGTCCGCGCCTACCTCGTCTACCGCGGCGGTACGTTGGTGGGCACGGTCACCGGCAACCCGCCGGCCACCACCTTCATCGACAGCGGGCTGTCGGCGAACACGAGCTACCAGTACTACGTGGTGGCCCGCGACGCGCAGTCCAACGTCTCGTCGCGCAGCAACACCGCGACCGTGACCACCGGCGGGGGGTGCGCCGGCTCGGTGTGCGGGGTGACGCAGATCGCGACCGAGACCGACCTCCCGTGGGGTCTGCTCACGCTGCCCGACGGCACGATCCTCTACAGCCGCAGGGACGTCCACGACATCATCCACCTCGACCCGGCCACCGGGGCGAAGACCAACATCGGCACGGTGCCGAACGTCGACGACACCGACGGCGAGGGCGGCCTCATGGGGCTGGCCATCGCCCCCACCTTCGCCAGCGACCACTGGCTGTACATGATGCACACGACGTCGACCGACAACCGGATCGTCCGCATCAAGCTGGAGAACGACCGGCTCACCCTCAGTTCTGAGCAGATCCTGCTCACCGGGATCCTGCGCAACAAGTACCACAACGGCGGCCGCCTACGGTTCGGCCCGGACGGCAAGCTGTACGCCAGCACCGGCGACGCCCAGAACGGCGACAACGCGCAGAACCTGAACGGCCTCAACGGCAAGGTCCTGCGGCTCAACCCGGACGGCACCGTGCCGTCGGACAACCCGTTCGGCACCTATGTGTGGAGCTACGGGCACCGCAACCCGCAGGGGCTGGCGTTCGACTCGCAGGGCCGGCTGTGGGAGCAGGAGTTCGGCAACTCCATCATGGACGAGACCAACCTGATCACCAAGGGCGGCAACTACGGCTGGCCGGCGTGTGAGGGGACGACGGGCACCTGCGGCACCGCCGGGTACATCGCGCCCAAGCGCACCTACCCCGTGGCGGAGGGCTCCTGCTCCGGCATCGCCATCGTGAGCGACGTGATCTACATCGCCTGCGAGCGCGCCACCCGGCTGTACCGCGTGCCGATCAGCGGGAGCAGCCTGCCCAGCGCGCAGGTGTTCTTCAACGGCACCTACGGCCGGCTGCGCACTGTGGAGCCCGCTCCCGACGGCGGCCTGTGGCTGACCACCAGCACCCAGGGCGACAAGGACGGCATCCCGAACAACGGAAACGAGAAGATCTTCCACGTCACGCTCGGCTCCTAGCCGGCACGACGGCGCGGCCGGTGGTCTTCGCGGACACGCGGACCACCGGCCGTCCGGCCGTCCGGGCGCGGCCCGGTCCGCCGCGGCCGGTGCCGGGCCACAAGGGGCGCCGCCACGAGCTCAGGAGCCGCCGGGCCTGGTCCAGTTCCACGCCGTGATCCGCCTCGACGGACCGGACGGCCCCACCGACCGGCCCTCCGACTGGGCGGCCGTCCCCGTCCTCCAGGACGCCATCCGCGAGACGGCGGCATCCGTCTCGGTCCCGATCCCTGACGACGGCTCCTCTTTCGTCGGCCGGTGGGGAAGTCAGCTCGATGTGGACCCCATCTACGTGTCCACCACGCTGGAAAGCGTCGCAGACCAGCGGGTCGCGTCCTACATCGCCAAATACGCCACCAAAGGCGCCGAGTCTGCCGGGACGGTGGACCGCCGGATCCGTGACATCAGGTATGTGTCACGGCTGGAGGTCACCGAGCACGCGCGGCGCATGATCTACACGTGCTTCATCCTGGACCGCAAGCCGGAGTTCCGGCTGCTGCCCCTGCGACAGTGGGCTCACATCCTCGGCTACCGGGGCCACTTCTCCACCAAGAGCCGCTACTACTCCACCGCCCTGGGCGCCGTGCGACAGGCACGGGCCGACCACCAGGCCGAAGCCTCTCGGCAACGGCGCGGCCTCCCCGACCTCGACACCCGTCAGACGGTCACAGCCGGAGAGTGGCGGTACGTCGGCAGCGGGCACCGCGACGGAGAGCACTTCTGGGCCGAACTCGCGCGACAACAAATCTCAACCGCTCGCCGGATCGCACGCGAGCAAAAGCACTCGGAATCCGCGGGATAGGGTCGGCTGCCTCTGTGTGTAGTGGAGTGGCCGGCGCCAATGCAAAGCACCCCGCAGGGGCCGCGAAGCGGCCAGGGCCGGCGACGCCACCCCTTGTAGCGGTTCTCTTCCGGCGAAAATTCGCGGCTAGTGGTCAGGTGGTGATGGAGAGAAGGTCGTGGTCGCGGAAGAAATTCCTGTACCAGTTGCGAGACCCGCTGGAAGCATGTGACGGCCTTTGTCGATCGCACCGAGCGCGCGTCGGGGTGTTTTCAAGCAAGCGTCGCGGGTCCGCTTCTTCGGCTCCATCGTCACGACCAGCACCGTCCCGGCCACCCCCTGACACCGCCTCGGACATCACCCAACAAGCCCGGCCTCAGTCTCCCGTTGGTAAGCGGGGTTCAGGTCAGGTCCGAAGTGTGACGAGCCCGGGTCCGGAGGAGGAACGCCAGCCGGCAGACTATGACCGCGATACCGGCTCCGGACGTCACTGTCAGCAGCAGCGTGGGTGTCGGATAGAGATAGGCCGCCTGCAGCCAGGAGATGTCCCGACCCCGGTAGAGCAGGCTCACCAGTTGGTGGAGTTCGACAAGCAGAACCGACCGGCGGATTCGCCGTGCGCGTCACCCTCCCCTTCCCGACATGACCGGCGATGCACTCCGCGTCCTGCTCACAGACGACGAACCCCTCTACCGAGCCACCGTGCGCCGCCTGCTCGACGCCAGCCCTTGCGTCACCGTCGTCGCCGAAGCCGGCACCGGACGCGAGGCCGTGGCTCTCGCCGCCGACTTTTGTCCCGATCTCGTCCTTATGGACGTCCGCATGCCCGACATCGACGGCATTATGGCGACCGCACAGCTCACCGCCAGCCCGCACCCGCCCGGGTGCTCATCCTGACCACCTTCGACCTGGACGACCATGTCTACCGGGCGCTGCACGCCGGCGCCAGCGGCTTCCTCCTCAAGGACATAACACCTCCGCGGCTGCTCGACGCGATCCGTACGGTCGCCGCCGGCGAGGCGCTGCTCGCCCCCACCGTCACCCGCCGCCTCATCGCCGCCTTCACCAACCGACCGACTGCCACCCGGTCTCTCGACGGTGTGACACCCCGCGAACGCGAAGTCCTGACGCTGATCACCCACGGCCTGTCCAACAGCGAGATCCAGGCCACCCTGCACATCAGCCGGGCAACCCTCAAGACCCACGTCAGCCGACTGCTGACCAAACTCGACGCCCGTGACCGCGCCCACCTCGTTATCGCGGGTTATCAGGCAGGACTCGCCGAAGAATCACCGCTGAGCAGGTAACCAGCGGGCTCATCGATCAAGCCTCATCGACGGTCAGACCGATTGGACAGACCACGCCGGTGCCGCCGAGGCCCGCAGTAGCTTCCAAGGCTCTCGGCACGTGATAGCGGGCTTCCGGGCTTCGCTGGGACCCCAGTTCAGGCAGCGGGAGCCCGGGGCGTCAGCCGGACCTCGACATCCGCGTCCAAGGCACGCGCCAGGCGCTCCAGAACCGGCAACGTGGGGACGGTTCCGCCCGCTTCGAACCGAGCCACCGCTGACTGGGTCATGCCGGCCTTACGAGCCAAGTCGTTTTGGCTCCAGCCACGCTCCTCACGCATCGCACGCACCGTCTTGCCCAGTTCGTAGGCGAGACGTGTGGCTTCATAGGCCTCAGCCGCACCAGGCTCAGCCATCCGGCGATCCCTGAGCTCTCGCCAGCTTCCCTGCTCGCTCATACCGCTTCTTCTTCCTCGTCGACGGTGTGCGCCAGTTCGACACAGCGACGCATTGCTCGCCGAGTCCGCTCAACCTCACGGTGATCGCGTGATCGTGTCTTGTGGAACACGGTCAAGAGCACGATCCGGCGACGAGGTGCGATCCAGTAGGTGATGCGCACCGCGAACTCATCGAGATGAAACCGGAGCGCACGCAGCTTGCCGTCAAGCTGCTTCGTGTAGGGCTCCCCCAGCAGAGGGCCTTCCGCCGCCAGCAGATCGACATAGAACGCCACCCTGGCGAACGACGCCGAAGGCAGATCTTCAAGCCACTTCCGAACCTCTGGTTCCAGCTCTACGGTACCCCAGCTCATAGCGTTGATGCTATGAGCCCTGAGTCTGTCACGCCTTGCTTTCGCCTGAACACGATGAGCTTTCCGACGATGCGTGCGGCGGCCAAGCCAAACGACCGAATGCGGCTCAAGCCACAGAGGTCAGCCATGCCATACAACCAGGACTTGCAGGGTCATTGCTCACCGGGCGCCAAGCTCGACCGTCAGGAACACAGATGGGTCACCTAGCTGACGTTGGTTCCGCCTATGCCGCAGTAGCCGTTGGGGACCTTGTGGAGGTACTGCTGGTGGTAGCGGTTCGCCACAGGCAATAGATCTGCCGACGCGATGATCTCAACCCGAAAGCCTTCGGAGATCAGGAGCACAAAACGATGGCCTGACGAAAGTCAGGGGTGGGCCGTGTCCTTCGGGTCCTGTGACAGGAGAACGCGGTGCCTAGCGTGGCCGTCGTCAACGAGACGACGGGAGCGGCGTTGTGTGGAAGAGCAGAAGACGGTGGCTGGGCCTTGCGGCGGCCGCCGGGCTTGTGGTGCTGTCAGCGGACCCGGGGTTCGCGGCCACGGCGCCGGACGAGGCGTCCGTACGACGGGTAGTGTCCGGCTTCGCCGACAAGGCGGGCTATCCAGGCATCGCCGTCGCGATCACCAAGGGCGACCAGGTGCTGTACACGGGCGGGTACGGCCATGACTCGAGCGGCGCCTCGGTGACCGCGAAAACACCGATGCCCGGCGCGTCGGTCAGCAAATCGTTCACGGCGCTCGCAGTCATGCAGTTGGCCGAGGCGGGGAAGGTGACGCTGGACGCACCGGTACGCGACTACCTGCCGGATTTCCGGATCGCCGACCCGCGCGGGACGCGAATCACGGTACGCGAGTTGCTGAACCAGACCTCCGGAATCACCGACGGCACTTTTCGGGAGAAGAGCCTGCCGCAGCCGGTCTCGCCAGCTGCGGCCGTGGCGCGTGCGCGCGATGCGACGCTGGCCGCCGAACCCGGCACGAGGCATCACTACACGAACACTAACTACCACCTCGCGGCCCGCCTGGTGGAAGTCGTCACCGGCGAGCCGTTCGCGGACTATATGCGGCGTCACGTGTTCGAGCCGATCGGTATGCGCGCGACAACCACGATCAACCAGACTCCACGTGATCTCCCCAATACCATGCGCAAGGGATATGTCTATGCGTACGGCATGTCGATTCCCGCCGAAGAGCCGGCCCGGTTCGTCAACGGCTCCGACGGGGTGATCACCACGGCCGAGGACATGGCGCAATGGCTGATCACGCAGAACAACGGGGGCAAGGCCGCGAACGGGACCCGCTTGGTCTCGGCCACAAGCGTCACGGCCATGCACACGTCTTCCGACCGGCGGTGGACGTACGGCATGGGCTGGGACAACGACCAGAAAGGCCGAATCCATCACAGCGGCATCTGGTTCACCTACACCGCCGACCAGCTACTGCTCCCCGGCGGCTACGGCATCGCGGTCATGGGGAACAGCGGCATCGGCCTCGCCAACGAGGGGATCTACGCGCTGACGGACGAACTGGCCACCCTCGTGACCGGTGGCGAGCCACAAACAGGCGCCCCAGTGCGGCTCATCGTCGACCTGTCACTGGCCGGCCTCACCCTGGTGAGCGTGCTCCTCGGCGTTCGCAACCTGCGGCGTACGCGGCATTGGGCGAGCCGGCTCGCCAACCGGCCATCGTGGCGCCTCGCCCTACGGCTGGCGCCTCGGCTCGTCCCCCTCGCCCTGCTGATCAACCTTCCCGACCTGCTCGGTGGGCTCGTCGGAGGCGGACGGGACATCACCTTCCTCCAACTGTGCTATTACTCAGCGGCGCTGGTCGCCTGGTCCGCTGTCGCGACCGTGATGAACATCAGCGTGTTGGTCGCCCGCGTCGTCGCGCTGGTCCGTGCACGCCGCTCGCCCGAAGCTCCACCCGTACCGGAGGAATCCGCCCAACTTGCCACGAGATAGCGTCGGCGGCGTGATGAACCACAACCGTGGGTGGCCGACCAGATGGCCCGTACCACCGTGGGCGCTGGGCGTGATCGCGGCACTGCTGATCGTCATTGTTCTGTCCTCTGCCGAGCTGCCCGTGTGGGCATGGGCGGGTGCCCTACCGGCTCTCATCGCGGCCATGGCGCTCGCCGCCTCGTACCCGGTCATCTCCTTGGGGCTGTGCGCCGTGACGAGCGCTGGGACGGCGCTGGGTATGGCCGACGCCGTCCCGGTGTGGAGTACCGCTTTCGCCGGGGCGGTCTTCGTGCTCAGCCTGCTGGCCGGTCGGCGGACGCCCCAGCCGGCCCCCGTGCTGGGTGTGTTCGCCGCGGGGGCCGCGCTGAACCTTCTGCTTTCCCTGGCGGTGGGTGACACGTGGGGCACGGGCTTTCTGCTGCTGGGCCTGACCGTGATACTGCCGTGGACACTGGGCCGTTCCATACATCAGCAGGCCGAACTGATCGCGTTCACCGCCGAACGCGCCCGGATGCAGGAGCGCCACCGCATCGCCCGCGACATGCACGACACGCTCGGACACGAGCTGAGCCTGCTGGCGCTGCGCACCGGAGCACTGGAGGTGGCGCCCGAGCTCGACGAGCGGCACCGGACGACGGTGGCGGAGCTACGCGCCGGAGCCGGGCGGGCGACCGAACGACTGGCCGAGATCCTCACCCTGTTGCGCGACGACGAGCCCGCGCCCCTGCGACCAGTCAGGGAACGCGTCGAGGACATCGTCGAACGCTCAGTCCAGGCCGGCCTGCCCGTGACGCTGGAGTGGCGAGGCGAACGGCATCTGCCGCCGACAGTGGAGGTCGCCGTACGCCGCGTCGTCCAGGAGGCGCTGACCAACGCCGCGAAGCACGCGGCCGGAGCGGCCGTACAGGTGCGGCTGGCGACCTCGGACGGCACCACCGCGGTCACCGTCACCAATGCCCTGTCGGGGAACGCGCGGCGGGGCCGCGGCACGCGTACCGGCCTGTCAGGACTGCGGGAGCACGTCCGACTCGTGGGCGGAACCTTCCACGCTGGACCGAGTGAGCACGAGTTCGAGATCGCGGCCACGCTGCCCCACCGGGAAGAATCATGATCAGGATCCTGCTGGCCGACGACGACGAGCTGATCCGAGCCGGCGTACGCGCCATCCTCACCACCGACCCCGGCATCGACGTGATCGCCGAAGCCGGCGACGGTCGGGAGGCGATCGAGCTCACCCTGGCACACCGCCCGGACGTCGCCCTGCTCGACATCCGAATGCCCCGGTTGGACGGTCTGGCCGCCGGCGCCGAGATCTCCCGTGCGGCTCCGTCGGTCGCCGTCGCCATCCTCACCACCTTCGGCGAGGACGCCTACGTGGCCCGGGCACTCGACGAAGGTGCCCGCGGTTTCCTGCTCAAGTCAGGCAACCCCCGAGAGCTGATCGCCGGCGTCCATGCGGTCGCCGGGGGCGGCGCGTACTTGTCACCGAGGGTGGCCGCACGGGTCATCGGCGAACTACGTTCCTCGGGACTCAGCCGTGCGACGACCGCCCGCACCAGGACGGCGGCACTCACCGAACGGGAACGCGACGTGCTGGCCCTGCTGGGCGCCGGGTTGTCCAACGCCCAGATCGCCCGCCGACTGGGGCTCGTCGAGGGAACCGTAAAGGGTCACGTCAGCGCCATCCTCACCCGGCTCGACCTGCGAAACCGGGTCCAAGCGGCCGTCCTCGCCCACGAAGCAGGCCTCATCCCGGAGTGACCGACGTACCCGACCTGGCTCGTGCCGACCTCGGTCAGGAACGGTGGCTCCGCACCGTCTGCCGTACGGACGTCGTCGTCCAGCGATCATCTCAGCTTCAGGCGACCATGTCGTGAGCAGGTTTCCTGGCGCGAAACCAGACGCGGCTTGTCGTTGCTCCTCGCCCCCTGCCTAAGGGGCAGCGACTCACGATCTTGCCCAACGACTGATGTGCCGCCGGAAACGGCTCTGGCCCTCGATCGGGGACCGGCAAGCCGGGCGATCAAGGGCCGGTGGTGTTCGGAAGATCAGGCTTCACCAGCGGTCAGGCCGACCGGACAGGACACGCCTGTCCCGCCTATGCCGCAGTAGCCGTTGGGGACCTTGTGGAGGTACTGCTGGTGGTAGTAGTACTCCCAGGGCTGTAAATCTTGTGGAGGTGCTCATGGACCAGATTCCCCCGGCCGTTCCCGTCGTCTCCTACGCTCGCATCTCGGCGGATACACGGCGTGATGAACACGGTGTTCAGGACCAGCACGCGATCAACCGGCGGACAGCGGGGCGGCATGGCTGGGCCGTCGTGCATGAGTTCACGGACAACGACAAGTCAGCGGCAAAGGCTGACGTCGTGCGGGATGACTTCGAAACCATGCTGAGGGCGCTTCGCGTGGGGAAGCTGGTCGACGGCACGCCGGTTCGGGGTGTCGTGATCGTCGCCGATGATCGATTAACCCGCCGTCCTGGCGACTATGAGCGCTTCGTGGAAGCGTTCACGTACAACGACGGCTACGTCTTCGCGGACGCGAAGCAGATCAACAAGCCCTTCACTTCAGGCATGAAGAGAACGGCCTACGTTCTGGCCGCCTAGATCATTCCCCGCCCGACCAACGTGCTTGCTGAGCTGCGCATTCGTCCCGACCTCCCAAACTTCCAGCTATGGCCGATCTTGAGCCCGCCCCGATCCGGCGACGACTTTCTCTACAGGGTCAAGGGCGGTCCGCTTCACGGCCCGCCGGGCGCGCCGGCGGTCTGCGTGCCCGGCTGCGGCTCTTCGGCCGGTCCGGGCACGCACCGCCCCGCGCGCCCAGAAGCCGGCAGAGGGTCACTGAACGCCGTGACGATCACCCACTTCGCCTCGCCACAGTTGGCCAGCGATCGGCTGCTGTGAACCGTAGTGTCGAGCCGCCAGGCCGGACGTACGGCGCGGAGCAAGATGCGGCTTAGCATCGCTCGAAACCTGCCATGGCCCGGTCGCTGATGTCGATCAGGAAGAAAAACCACATAAGGTGCAAATCGTGGCGTGTGACGATCTTCCATGGGCGTGCGCATCCTGCCTTAGACTGAAGCCATGGCAGGGTCAGGAAATGTCAAGGTAGGACAAGTCTTCGTGGCAGGGGGTCTTCCCACGCTCACCTACATCAGCCGAGAGGAGTACAGGCTAGAACAGAAGATCCAGGACTACCTTGACGAGCGGCACCGAATTCTTTCGATATCTGGACCTACGAAGACCGGTAAAACGGTTTTGGTTAAGAGTGTTCTTGCGAGAGAGGACGCCATTTGGCTCTCCGGGGGGACGATATCATCCCTTGATGAACTGTGGTCGCTGATCGCGGATTACCTAGGACTCATCACGCAAGTGGAAACAACACAGACCTCCTCCGAGACGGATAGTCGCACAACGAAAGGCGAGTTGGGTGTTGGTGTACTGAAAGGGGCGAAGGAAGGTCAGTCGGCAACCTCCTACACCACGAGTGATCGCACCGCTAGAAGTAGATCCATCTCCTCGGTAGCCCGAGATGCCTTGCGGAGTGGCCTGCACTCTTTGGTGATTGATGACTTTCACTATATTGAGCCTGACGTTCAGCTTCAGATTGTGCGTGGGCTGAAGGACCTCGTCTTCGATGGCTTGCCGGTAATCGTCATAGCTGTTCCTCATCGAGCGTACGATGTTGTACGAGTCGAGAAGGAGATGACTGGCCGTGTCGAGCAGTTGGAGGTAGGTTTCTGGTCTAAAAACGAGCTGCTTGCGATCGCGCATAAGGGATTCGAAGCCCTAAATGTGCAAGATCCGAATGGTGAAGTTGCCGAGAGGTTGGCCGGCGAGAGCTTCTCAAGCCCGCACTTGATGCAGACATTTTGCCTGCACGTTTGCAAAGAGAATGGAGTGCGGGAACGGTCGCAAGAAGGCGCCATTATTACCGCCCCCATATGGGACGACTTCTTCGCGGCACGTGCATCGAATACCTCTCGAACAGCCTTCGATATGCTCGTGCAAGGTCCACGTCAGCGTACGGACCGGAAGGTGCGCACTCTTAAAAGCGGCACTGCAACGGATATCTACGGGGTTGTCCTTGCGGGTATTGCCCACACCGGCCCGCTTACTTCTGTGACATACGAAGCTCTACGCGCATCATTGCGCGAAATCCTGAGCAGTGAAGTGCCCCAACGGCAGGAGATCACTCGCGTCTTGGAAGAGATGTCGAAAATTGCGCGCGTACACATCGAGGGAGAGCCGGTCGTAGATTACGATGAGAGCCTTTCTAGGCTATACATCTCCGATCCCTTCTTTGCCTTCTTCCTCAGGTGGAGAGTGGATGCAGATGTGGACCCTAAGTCAGAGGAAGTTAAGGCTATAATAGCTGGCCAGGCGAACAATTCCGCTGTTGGTCAGCGTGTTCTATATTGGCGTACTCACGGCATGAATTGAGTCTCATGTTCTCAGGGGGATCGGCGATACAACAAATTGGTTCGCCACCACCTGCTCCATGATGAGCAGCGGTGGCTTTCCCCTAGGCCACGGAGCAAGGCTACGCTTAATCAGCCAGCGACCGATGTCTCGGCTCCTGAGTTCGGTGCAACCTCGCCAGAAGGACGGTGCGACCGGGACTATGACAGCTTGGTCATCTTCTAGATTTAAGATCACGATACGCCAGCGTGGGTTGAAGAGCCGATCTCGATCCGCTTTCGAGACTCGTAGTCCGTAGCCCGAGCCGTTGGGATGGTGGCTACCGTTGTTCCATCCAGTGACACGCATGGCGTTCTCCGTCCGCCGCCTGGTCTCAAGGTGCCATGCCAGCGGGAAGACGTACAGCAGGAAAGTACAGCAACAGGGCCGCCCAACACCTCACGCCGACGTCCGCCATCACACGCCGGAGCAGGGCGACTAGCTCTCTACGTCGTGACCAGCTCCCCGCACGCCGGATCACTGCGGCCCGTACACGACAATGCCCCGACCCTCGCAAGGTCAGGGATGGGCGCGCCTGTCAGTTGTGCCGAGCTGTCAATCTAAGACCGTGTCCTACGTGGTGAGCCGGGCAAACCGCTTGTAGCAGCACAGAGTTGCCGCGAGGCCGAGAAAGCCAGGTAGTTGCCGGAGTAGCGTTCGTAGCGGTTGATGGGACGGCCATGGCGAGGGTGGTGTGGAGTTCGGTCACCTCACTCCTTCATCCCCATGCCCCGCTAACGACCGTTCACCACGTAGGACACGGTCTAAGACGGTGACTCATTTGCGAGTCGGCGGTAGCAAATGAGGGCCGCAGCGAGGGCGACGAAGGACGCGAAATGGTCGGCCCGGCGCTCGTAGCGCCGGTGTGAGCGGCGACAGCCGGCCAGCCAGGAGACCGTCCGTTCGACGACCCACCGGTGACGCCCCAGGCGCTGGCTGGACTCGATCCCACGGCGGGCGAGGCGCGGGACGATGTCCCGGCCGCGCAGGAACGCGCGCAGGTGGGGATGGTCGTAGCCCTTGTCCCGTGGAGCTTCGCAGGTCGGCGCCGTCGCGGCCCGCGACGGGACATCGTCCGCCGCAGCCCCACCACCTGCGGGTTCTAGAGGCGATCCTGGCGCTGGCATAGCCGTTTGGGATGACGGGCTTGACGGCGACGCCCGAGAAGAACAGGCCTTCGACGATCTTCGCGCCGACTCTCGTCGGCCCATCGTGTGCGTCTGAGGGTGCCGGCGGCCTTCATCGCGCGAGCCCGTGCTTGCAGGCGCACACGATCAGCTGGCGCGGTCACGGGTGCCTATTTTGACAGCAGGCGATGTCCGATTTCTCCGATGATTGCCTGCTATTAGGACATGTGAACGGTGGTGGTGACAACTGAATGGGTGGGTGAGGCCCGTGATTTCACGAAATACTCTCTCTATCATGATTCACGGGATACTGTTCGAGCATGACTGAAGGAGGCTGGCTCCCGAGCATGGGTTCCTCAGGGCGGGATACGAGGGTCCGCTTCAGGGGGTGGGACATGGCCATCGATGCCATGAGGAGGAGGACTCGATGACCGAGTTACTGGCGGAGGACGCGCTGGTGACCGAGGTGGCCCGGGTAATGGTACAACGGGCCGCACCGAGTGAGGTGCCGATATTCGACCCGTTGTCCCGCGCGTATTTCGCCGACCGAAAACGCGCCCTGGCGGGTGACGACAAAGGCAGTGGGTTGCTGGGCTTCGGTGTGGCCGAGGTCGCCATGCTTGCCACCCCGATTCTTCTAGAGGCATCGCATGGGGTGGTGACCACCTTGATAGCCGAAGGTCTGTTACACCACACCAAATCGACCATCCGCCAGATACGCAGGCTCTTCGGCACCGACCAGGAGCCCGAGGACGAAGGACCTCTGCCACTGACCCCTGAACAGTGGGCAAGGGTAAGGGACATCGTCCGCGACACGGCTGTCAGCTTGGGCACACCCAAGACGAAGGCGGATCTACTGGCGAACGCGGTAGTGGGTCGCGCTCTACTCGGGGACACCCTCGAGTGAGTGCCTCCGCCACCCCGCTGATGCCGGAAGCTGGAGCACCGCAAACAGATAACACGGCACGGGTTCGATCACTGCTGCGAACACGCTCGGGAACCGGCATCCAGTTCACTCTCCTGATCGTCGCCATGTCCGCGATCAGTGCCCAATTGTTCATGATGCTTTACAGCAGGGTGCCTGAGCGGGGCGAGGACATCAATGCGACCACGCAACGATGCGTAAACGAGGCTGCGCTGATCCGCGGGCGACCCGCCGTGGGCCTCGACGATCTCCTCGATAGTCTGAGCCCTGCACGAGTTGGAGATCAGAGGGTCCTGGAGTACCTCGAACGCTGCATAATGCCGTCGAATCTGCGGTGGGCGGCCGGGGCCGGGCTGGGGCTGATGGCCGAATTCGTGTTCGCTATCCTGTTGTACGCACTGCATCCGCCATGGATCATCCGACGTTCCCGGCTGACTCCACTGAATCAGAACGAATCACCGGATCTCATCGGAGAACTCAACGATCTGTCTCGGCAGGCCGGACTGTCCCGCCCGCCTCGCTGGCTTCTGGCCCCCTATTCGGCCTCGGCAACGGGCCAGGTCTTCGGCACGTTTCTCCGTCATCAGGTACGTCTCGACGCAGGCTTGGTCACCCGCTTCATTGCCGACCGGCCAGGTTTCCGCGCAGTCGTTCTCCACGAGCTGGCTCATCTGCGTAACCGTGATGTGGGCAGGACCTACGCGACCATCGCTCTCTGGCGGGCATTCATCGTGACGGCAGTCGTTCCGTTCGCGGTGATGATGCTCCAGCCTGGGCTGGTCAACCTTCCGTGGAACTGGAAATGGAGCGTTCCGCTCCTGATCTCTGATCCCATCGACACCAGTTACTGGCTCACGCTGGTGGCTTCGACGGCGTTACTGATCTATATGATCCGCAATGCTATTTTCCGTACGCGCGAGGTTCACGCGGACGCGATGGCTGCGGCACTGGAGGGACAGGGTGAGATCCTCCCCCGTGTCATTGTTGCTCTGCCGCTGCCGTCGACGCGACGGTGGCGCACCTCGTTCAGCCCTCATCCCTGGCCCGGCGTGCGCCTCGCCACCATAAAGGACCCGGGGCGTTTGACGCGTATCCGTCTCTGGGAAATGGTCGGTGCCGGCCTTGCCGCAGGTCTGCTCACACGGTCACTGGGATTCGCCATATCCGTGGTGATGTTAGAGAAATCGTTGACGGCAACGATGCTGAGCGCTGTCCCAGCCGGGGCCCTCATGGCCGGCCTGCTCGCCGCGGGCCTGTACCGCGCGACCGCCGGTGCGACTCTGTGGCCAGGCCCGCATGCCTGGCTTGCCCCGGCCGCGATGCTCGCTGTCGGCTTCGTCATAGGAAACAGCCTTGAGCCGGCGGGCACATCCGACGGATGGGCACACTTCGGCTTGGCCTTCACCGCAGTCCGGACCTTGGCTACCGTTCTCCTGCTGCTCGTAGGTGGTCTTCTTTTGACGGGATGGATCATTTCCACCGCCCGCATTGTTGCGTCCGATCGGCGAGTGTCCAACATGACGATCGTCATCGCCGCCGTCACGGCCGCGCCCTGCTTCTCGATCTGGTTCGCCGTGGATCGGTCGGGCGGATTTTGGAAGGTCACTCCCGGGCCGGACCCGTTCCCGGGCGCTTCCATTGCATGGTATGCCAAATTGTCTCATTGGACCCAGTTCAGCAACAGCGCTCTATTGGGTCTGGAACTCGGGATACCCACCGTGGCGGCCGTCCTTACTCTATGGCTCGGGCCCATCCTGGTATCCCGTCACCAGTCCGCGAATATGCCCTTGCCTCGGATCGGTCGGGCGATGGCCGTGGGTTTCTGCGCGGGTCTGATCGTGGTTGCCCTCGGCGTGGGCTTGACTTTTTTGATGGATGGTGTTGTGGCTCCCGATGCCCGGGGATATATTCCTAGCGACGATCTGATTGACTCGGGGTCTCCGCCTTTTTTCGGCTTGATATGGAGAGACTCCTACACCATGGTTGCGACCCTAGGACTCGCCACCGCCGCTGCGGCGACATCGGTCGTCACGACACGCCTGCGCCCTGCACTCGTCCTGCTCTCCATCTCGACAGCCGGCATCATCGCGGTGCTGGGCAGAGCTCTCACCTGGACGACCGCCTTCTGCATCGACCTTTTCAACTTACCCGGAACGCAATGCCAGGCCCCTGTTCTCTCTGTCGGTAGTTACACCTCGGATTTACAGGTGATTCTCGCCAGAGGGCTCTTGGCCGCCATTCCCGCAACCCTGGTCGCTACCGGGATCGGCAGGATCCTTCGCCAGCATCGGACTGTTTTGCATGGAATTTCCGTCGAGCAACCTACGTATCAGACCGCCTGGCCGCGTCACATCACCGTCCTCGTTGCGTTGATCGTGCTGTCCCTTGTCCTTGCTGTCATCGTCAATATCCCTGCGAACATACGGTTCTGGATGTGACGCTTTCCCGGTGGGGCTCAAGCAACCGGAGTCGGCCCGCGGGACGCAGAACACGCCTGATGAAACGGTGTTCGCGGCCATCGTTTACGTCTTGGTGAGCGGATGCGCCTGGCGGGCCCTGCCGCCGTGTTTTGGGATATCGAAGTCCACCGTGCACCGCCGGTTTGTGATCTGGTCGCGGGCCGGTGTGTGGAGGAGGCTGCACCATGCCGTGCTCGACAGACTTGCTGCCGCCGACCTGCTGGATTTGTCTCGTGTCGTGCTGAACTTGGCCCACGTACGGGCGAAAAAGGGGGCGACGATACAGGACCGAGCCCGGTGGACCGGGGCAAGCCGGGTTCGAAGATGCACATCCTGTCCGACCGGTCCGGGCTGCCCCTGGTGGTCGGTGTCTCATCTGGTAACACCCACGACAGCGAGCGCCTCAAGCCCATGGTGACCGAACTCCAAATGAGACACCACCCTCGCCATGGCCGTCCCATCAAGCCCGGCAAGCTCCACGCGGATAAGGCGTATGACCGCGATGACCTGCGCCGGTGGCTACGCGGCAAGCGCATCGCCGTTCGTATCGCCCGCCGGGGAGTCGAGTCCAGTCAGCGATTAGGCCGGCATCGCTGGGTGATCGAACGGACCATGTCCTGACTGACCGGCTATCGACGACTCACCATCCGCTACGAACGCTACTCCGGCAACTACCTGGCTTTTCTCGGCCTCGCGGCAGCACTGTGCTGCTACAAGCGGTTTGCCCGGCTCACCACGTAGAACACGGTCTAAGTGTGCCGATGGAGCCGGCGGCAGCGCGGGGAGAATCGACCACGCCGCCGCCTGGCCGAGCAGCGGTTCTCCCGCTACACCATGGGGTCTGATCTGCGGGACATAGAGCTAGGAACGCGAGGGGTGAGCATTTCAAACCAGACAAGCCGACCGGTGGGGTCTTCCATCCATCCCCATTGATGGGACAGCTCTTGGATCAACCACAGACCGCGCCCGTTCTCCGCCATAGGGTCGGCTTGCGGGAGAATACGCGGGACGCTACCAGCTTTGGCCCCAGCATCGTTTATCGAGACGCGGATCATCCTCTGGTCCGCGAATACCCGTAGCCTAACGAAGCCTGGGAGTCGACCTGAGTCGGAATGCTTGATCGCATTAGTCATTAATTCGCTGGTCAGTATTTCTAGATCTTCTGGGATTGGGACTCCGACAAGGGTCAGTTGTGCGCAGACGTACTCACGTGCAAGTTGAACCGAGCTGGCACGGGCCAGCAACAGAACATTGCCGATCTGGTTCAACGGCTTGTCTGGCGACCGGTTCATTGGGCTAGTTCCCAAACTCGTTCGACGGCGTCAGGATCGCGGGTGCTCACGCGATGAGCACGACTCCGGCCCCAGGCGTAGAACCAGACTTGGTTAATTTGTACGACCATGATTTTTACCCTCTGCGAAGCGCGAGGGAACAAGAGCGTTACCGCGTTGTTCGTGGGGATGCTGAGCACCGTGCCGACGCCGCGCTTGTTCAGCTCCCAAGCCAGTCGTACGAGATGGGTGTACTGAATCTCCTTGATGGTGCGGGGTTCGCGTTTTGTCGTGGCGGAATCACCTCTCGTTCTCCTGAGCGGAGACGCCATTGCACCGGGGACCTTGTCGCCCATTGTTGACTCCCCAAAGTCGGGTGGGGATGGCCTCTTGCCGGTACCATGGTGCAGTCGTCAACCTGGAGATGGCAAGATGCCATCGACAAGTTTCCGATTTGCCCATGGTGGTCCCATGGGGTGATCTCGCACGGCACACTGCTGTCAGAGATGAGGTGATCGGGTTGACCATGGGGAGCAGTCCCACAGTGAGGCGGAGACGACTTGCCAGCGAGCTGCGCCGGATCCGGAAGGAGAAGGGCCTTACGGCCGAAGCTGTGGCCGACAGGCTCGAACTTGATCCGTCGTGGGTGAGTCGCATTGAGACCGGCCGGCGTGGAATCAGAGCGATCGACCTACGGGCATTGCTCGATGTGTACGAGATCCACGGGGACGCTCGGGACGAGCTTCTGACGTTGGCGCGACAGGCCCGGCAGCGTGGTTGGTGGCACACCTATGGGGACGTGGTTCCCGAATGGTTCCAAGTGTTCGTGGGGTTGGAGGCGGAAGCCGCCGAGGTGCGGAGCTACCACTCTGAGCTGATACCTGGGCTACTCCAGACGCCGGAGTACTACGGCGCGTTCCTGGCTACCGCTGCTACAGGGGCGAGTACTGAGGAGATCACTCGAAAGATCGACTTCCGGGTGGCCAGGCAGGAGCGGGTCACCGGGGACAACCCGCTCAAGCTGTGGGTGATTGTGAACGAAGCCGCTGTCCGGCGGCCTGTGGGTGGCGCGGACGTGATGCGTGCTCAACTGCAACACCTGATCGAGATGTCGCGTCGTCCGAACGTCACTCTTCAAGTGCTTCCGTTCAGCGCAGGGCCGCACCCCGCCATGGACGGAGGCTTCGTTTCCCTGGGCTTCCCCGAAGCACCAGACCCGGACGTGGTGTATCTGGAGAACCAGGTTGGTGCTGTGTATCTGGAAGAAAGAGTGGCAATTGACCGGTATAACCTGGTGTTCAACCACTTGCGAGCCAGAGCACTTGATCCGGATCAGACCCGGAACCTCCTCGCTCGTGTATCCACTGAAGGGTGGGGATCATGAACTCTGAAGCCGCAGGGACGGAGACTGGCCCGCCTCGCTTGCGCTGGCGCAAGAGCACCTACAGCAACAACGGGGGTGACTGCGTCGAGGTGGCATCCAACCTGCCCGGCATCATCGGAGTCAGGGACAGCAAGACCCCGACCGGCCCCGTAGTCACCGGGGCTTCCCCCATGAACGTGAACACCGATTTCAGGCGGCAGGCTTCAGGTTATCTGGCGTCTTCTCGTAGGCGATCGGGCTGAGCTGGCCGAGTTTGGAATGCCGCCGGACGGTGTTGTAGCGGGTGATCCAGCGGAAGACGGCCAGGCGGGCGGTGCGGGCGTCGGGCCAGTGGTGCGCGCCCTGCAACGTCTCGCGTTTCAGACTCGCGTTGAAGGACTCGGCGGCGGCGTTGTCGGCGCTGGTCCCGGCCGCGCCGCGCGAGCGGGTGACGCCGAGCCGGCTGCAGACCCGCGCGAACTCCCGCGAGCAGTACTGTGCCCCGTTGTCGCTGTGGAACACCGCGCCGTCCAGACGGCCGCCCCGGGTGTGCGCCGCGGCCTGCAGCGCGTCCACGACAAGCTCGGTGCGCATGTGATCGGCGATCGACCAGCCCGCCAGCCGGCGTGAGCACAAGTCCACCACGGTAGCCAGGTAGAGGAACCGGCCGCCACCGACGGGCAGGTAGGTGATGTCGCCGACGTAGCGGGTGTTCGGCAGCCCGGCGGAGAAGTCGCGCTGGATCAGGTCCGGCACGGGTGCCGCATCCGGCTCCGGGATGGTGGTGCGGACCTTTCTGCGCAGACGCAGCCCGGCGATGCCGTGCTCGCGCATCACCCGTTCCACCCGCTTGTGGTTGACCACGATCCCGGCCGCACGCAACTCGGCCGTCATCCGAGGCGAGCCGTAGGTGCCGTCATGCTCGGCATGAATCCTGCGTACCTGCTCGGCCAGCTGCTCATCGGCCTGGCGGCGGGCCAGCCGCGCCGCGGCGCCCTTCAACCATCGGTAGAAGCCCGAGCGTGACACCTGCAGCACCCGGCACAACCGCTTCACCCCGTAGAGCGCCTTGTGATCCTCAACGAACTGGAAGCGGTTCACCAGTTCGTCTCGCCCGCGAAAAGCTTGGCCGCCTTACGCAGAATGTCCCGCTCTTGCTCCAGCTCCCGGATCCGCGCCTTGAGCTGCTTGTTCTCCTGTTCCAGCACGTCGTCCGAGGGTAGGTGCCCGGCCGGCGTGTCCTTGCCGGTCCTGCCCCCGCCGGCCGCTCGTTGCCCGCCTTCACCCCGAGCCTGCGCGGCGCGTACCCACACCCGCAGCGTCTCGCGGCTGACCCCCAGATCCCGCGCGATCGACGTGATCGTCCGGTCCGGCCTCGACAGCACCAGCGCCACCGCGTCGGCCTTGAACTCGGCCGGATAGTTCTTCATCACCATCAGAGACATCTCTTCCCCTGGACCTCAAGATCCAGTCTCCAAGGTGTCCACGTTCAGGGGGAAAGGCCCACCGTCACCCCTGAGCCATGGTCGGCGTTCCTGCACTACATCAAGCAGGCTGACGCCATCTAGGCATCGCGTTGAGACGGTGATCAGCGTAAGAGCCCCTACTCCGGTGGGGGCTTTTGCGTGTTCGACAGGGATGCGCCTCCGGCGGGGGAATCAGGCTCCGGGAGCAGTGCAGGGGTTGCCGAAAGACCGTAGCGGGTTGCTGTGGAAGCCTGTCCGACCCGCTGCCGTCATCCAGGGCAAAGCCAAGCAGACCAGGGGCAGGGGTACCAGGTCGTTCCTCCAGTAGGGGTTCTGGTTCACTTTTGGTGATCGGGTGACGGTCGGTGATCAATGCTGTGATCATGTGTGCTGTGCGGTTTTGGCGATCTTGAGGTGATGTTTCCGCATCTGCGTGGGGTTTCCGTGGAGCGGGTCGATCGAATGCCCTCTGGCCTGCGGATAGTGGGGCGTACGGTCGGTCAGGGGGCGGCTTGTACGGCATGTGGCGTTCTGTCGTTGCGGGTGCATGGCCGCTACAGGCGCCGGCTGGGTGATCTGGCGGTGGGTGGCGAGCCCGCGGTGATCGAGCTGGAGGTACGGAGGTTCGTGTGCGTCAATCCGAGCTGCGGGCGCAAGATCTTCGCTGAGCAGGTGCCGGAGGTGACCTACCGGCACGGGCGGCGCAGTCTGCCGCTGACCATGGCCTTGGCGTCGATCGCGCTGGCTCTGGCCGGTCGTGCCGGGGCTCGTCTGGCCCGGGTGCTTGGGTCACCGGCCAGCAGGACGACACTGCTGCGGGTGATCCGCGCGTTGCCGGAGCCGCCTGTCACGGCGCCGGTGGTCCTGGGAGTCGATGACTTTTCACTGCGCCGTGGCAAGGTATACGGAACGGTCCTGGTGGACATGATGACCCGCCGCCCGATCGAACTGCTGATCGGCCGGGACGCTCACACGCTGGCCACGTGGCTGACCGCACACCCGGGAGTCGAGGTCATCTGCCGGGACCGGGCGAGCAGCTATGCCGAGGCCGCCCGTAGCGCGGCACCCCACGCGGTCCAGGTGGCCGACCGATGGCATGTCTGGCACAACCTCATCGAAGCCGTCGAGAAATGCGTCATCCAGCATCGCGCCTGCCTGCCCGAACCCTCCTCGGCAACCGCGAACGACCCCCAGCGGCCACCGGCACCGGCCGGCGGCGATGAACTACAGATGCAGACCCGGCTGAACACGCGGATCCGCGAGCGCTACGCGCTGGTTCAGGAACTACTCGCCCAGGGGCACGGCATCAAACCGATCGCACGCAGGCTCGGCCTTGCGCGAGGAACCGTGCAACGTTACGCCCGCGCGGCTACCGTCGACGACAAGCTGACCCAGGCCGCCCGGCCGAGCAACCTCGACAACTTCAAGCCCTACCTGCACGAACGCTTCACCGCAGGCGTCACCCGACCGATCCGGCTATTTGAGGAGATCCACGCCCAGGGCTACAACGGCAGCTACCACAACGTCCGCGACTACGTCCGCCGCCTGCGTACCTGGGCCCGGCACCACCCGGCGTCCGCGCCACCTCCACCGGTCCACACCGTGGTCACCTGGATCACGACCCACCCCGACAACCTCACACCCGACCACCAGCAAGCACTCGGCCAGATCCTGAGCAGATGCCCCGAGCTGACCGCACTCACCGGCCACGTCCGCCGCTTCGCCATCATGATGAGCAAACGCAACGGCACCCAGCTCACCCACTGGCTCACCCAGGCCGCAAACAGCGATCTCCCCGGCCTGAACTCCTTCATCCGCGGCATCGAACGAGACCACGCCGCAGTAACCGCCGGCCTCACCCTCCCCTGGAGTTCCGGCCCCGTCGAAGGCCACGTCAACAGAATCAAGATGCTCAAACGCCAGATGTTCGGCCGGGCCAACTTCGACCTACTCCGCCGCCGCGTCCTCTCCTCCACCTGAGCACCATCACACCCCGCAACCAACCACCAAAAACGAACCAGAACCCAGTAGGGGGCTCCACCTGGCACCCCTGCCCCTGGCCCGCTTGCCCCAAGGGGCGGGATGACGGCAGACGGGACGGACAGGCAGGCGGGTTGCTGTGGGTGGCCCACGTGCAAGACGGTGGGGCCGGCGGAACTCCCCCCCGATCACCATTCGGGTATCTACGGCATTCCGCCGGCCACGCCACTACGTCAGCGGTCAGTCCCCCTCACTCGCCGACTCCTGGCGTTGTTGCTCGCGTGCGATCCGGCGCGCCGTCGAGATGCGCTGTCGTGCCAGCTCAGCCCAGAAGTGTTCCCCGTAGCGATGTCCGCTGCCGACGTAGCGCCACTGTCCTGCTGTGACCGTCTCACGGGTACCAGGGTCCGGCAGGCCCCGCCGCTCACGGGACGCTTGCGCCTGATACTCGGCCCGAGCCTGACGCAGCGCGCCGAGGGTCGTGGAGTAATGACGGCTCTTGGTGGAGAAGTGGCCCCGGTAGCCGAGCATGTGAGCCCACTGCCGCAGCCGCAACGACCCGAACGCCGATTGGCCGTCCAGGACGAAGCACGTATAGATCATGCGCCGCGCGTGTTCGGTGACCTCCAGAGCGGATACGTATCTGACGTCACGGATCGGACGGTCCACCGTCCCCGCGGATTCGGCCCCTTTGGTGGCGTATTTGGCAATGTAGGACGCGACCCGCTGGTCCGCCACGCCTTCCAGGGTGCTGGACACATAGATGGGTTCCACGTCGAGCTGACTTCCCCATCGGCCGACGAACCCCGAGCCGTCCTCCGGGACCGGGACTGTGATGGACGCCGCCGTTTCCCTGATGGTGTCCTGAAGGGCCGGGACGGTCGTCCAGCCGGGGGGACGGTCGGCAGGGCCGTCCGGTCCGTCCAGGCGGATCACGGCGTGAAAGTGGACCAGGCCCCGCGCTTGATACTCGGCAACCTTGGCGTACGACAGCCTCATGCGCTTGCGCAGGGCCGCACGGGTGATGCCCAGCCGTCGCGCGAACGCGGCCGGAAGCGCTTGGGTGAACCGCCGCCACAGCTCACCGGCGTGCGCGTTCCACAGCACCGCGCCGACGTAGTCGTAACAGTCCACGCAGACCGGTTGCCCGACCTGGGGGTCATCTTCGCCGTGATGTGCCCGGCACCCTTGGGGCCGTCCGTGTTCGCACACGGGGTTGTCGCGGCGTGGCCGGCACGGCAGTGGCTTGCCGTTCTTTTCCCGCCGGACGTGGACCGCGCCGAACGACGGAGCGGTGAACGTGGCGAACACCCGAGGGTGAGCGCTGACGTCCTCCGGGACACCCTTGCCGCCACGCAGGCCGGACAGGATCAGGTGATAGGTGTCGTCCCGGTACACCTCGGCACACGCCGCACACCGGGAGGCACGACGGTTACCGCAGGCGGTGAGCAGGTACCCGGTTGGTTCATCGGCCGTCCGGTACACGTCCAGGACCTCTAACGCGTTGTCGAACGTGATCCGGTGACCTTGCAGCCGGATCGGTTCGGCACAGCCGCCAGTGGCGCGCACCATCTGTTGCCACCGGGGGAAGTCCGGCATGGCCGCACGCCGAGCAGCGGCGAAGACCTCAGGAGAGAAACCAGGGACGTCGCTCATGCGGCCGTCCCGTCCCGGTCAGGGGCCGGTTTCTCCACGTGTTCCGGACCTACTTCGACGCCGAAGACGACCGCGACACGTCGCCACTTGTCGGCGGACCATTGCGGCGACTCGGCAGCTTTGCGCTTGCCCCACTCCTGAGCAAGTGCGAGGTGTGGCACCAGTTCGTCGGGTACCAGTGGAGGACTCCTTTCGCCGAAGGGAGCCACCGTGGCACGGGACGGCGAAAGCACCATCGCGAGCATGCCGAACATGCGGCATGGGGTGACGATGATGCTTTCAGCGAGAGAAATATGGAGTGTTTAAAAGTATGTGCGCGATGATTTATAGACCGGTTGGCGCGCCAATTTTTTGGCCTACCACTGGGCCGGGTCCCTCCAGTGGAACGGCAACCATGTATTTAAGTTATATTTCCCGGTAGATTATTCGCGCCGAACAGTTCGCGGGCCGGTTTCTCGCTGTTCCTGTCTCTCGTGATCGGGTGACTTGGACGTCTTCAGGTGTACCACTTCAACAACGCATGGCACCAGGCGAGGGTTCCCCGGTCGGACACCGATTGGGATGTCCGCCGACGTCCGTCCGCGTCCTGGGACGTCCCTAGAAGTCCGGCCCCACACTTTCCATGACGGCAAAAAGCAAGAGGGTTGTCACCCCTCAGACAGAGGCGACAACCCTCGAAGCGTCCAGGACGTCTAGGACGTCTTGTCAGTCCTCACGCCACACCGGTTCCAGCAGGTCAGGGTTGAAGATCTTCTGACCTCTGCCGGCCGGACGGACGATCACCGTGTGCAAAGCCTCGCGGATGTAGGTCCTCTTCTGAGAGATCGGCAACCCGCCTTCCGCCTCAGGTAGGAACCACCGCCGCCGGATCTCCGCGACATCGGTGACGGCCCGCTTGCGGCGCAACTCGGCCGAGGCGGCGCTCTTGCTGACTTCTCCGCGCAGTCGTGCTATCTCCTGCTCCAGACCCGGAGCGAGCTTGAAGAACAACTCATTCCCGATGTGACCCGCGTTCCATTGCGCCATCAGCCCGTCCAAACGTTCTTGGGCCGCCTTGAGCCGTTCCTCCGCGTGCGGGTTGCCGCCTTCCTCGGGTTCGGTGAAAGTCGCCTCTTCGAGCTTCGCCAGAACGGCTTCGGTCACGAAGAGGTCAACCAGGTCTCCCCGCCGGCTGCAACGACCACAGCCACCCTCCGCCTTGCTCCGGCAGACGTACGCGTGGTGGCCCGCCCCTTTCTTCACGTTGACCCGCATGGGGGTGTTGCAGAGGCTTCCGTCTTCTTTGATGCGACCACAGCGAATGATGCCGGACAGGAGATAGGCCGGGTCACGGTAGTCGGCAGGGTGAGCCCTCCCGATCTGCATATCCCTCGTGATGAAGTGGCCCTTCCGCGCGTTGAAGACGGCACGGATCGCGTTCCATTCCTCCCGCGTGAGGATCGTCGCCCACCTGCCGACGATCGGCTCACCGTCCGTCCCGCGAACCAGTTCCCCGTCCAACTCCCGCAGGCCACAGGTGCGGGGGTTCATGAGCGCGACTTTGAGGGAGCGCACGCTCCAGTCGTTACCGAGCGACGTCTTCACGCCATGCCTCTGCCACTCGCGGGTGATCGAGTACATGGAACGTCCGCCGAGGAAGGCCCGCGCCGCCTGTCGAAGGAGTTCGGCCTCACGCTCGTTCAACGTCAGCCGGTCTTCGTTCCACCCGAAGGGACGCGGCCCGCCGGACGGGGTCCCCGCTTCGGCGCGAGCGCGATGCGAACGCCGTGCGCGGCGCTGCATCTTCCGTACCTCCATTTTGGAGATCACCGCCCCGAACAGTCCCATGCTTTCGACGTCTTCGCTGTACAGATCCTTGCTGCCCCTGGCATCGGCGAACACGCGGCCGTCCTGGAAGGTGAACGCGTCCACGAAGCGCTCATAGTCCCCTGGACGCCGCGCCAATCGGTCTTCCGCCACGATGACGACACCTTGGACAGGTGTGCCGTCCGGCAGCTTGCCGGCGCGCAGTGCGCGGACCATCGCTTCGAAACCGTCGCGGACGATGCCTTCCTTGGCAGCCGACTTGTCGTTGTCGGTGAACTCGTGGACTACTGTCCAGCCGCACCGTGCGGCCGTCTGGCGGTTGACCTTGTGCTGATCTTGAACACCGTGTTCGTCCCGTTTGGTGTCGGCCGAGATACGTGCGTACGAGACCACGGGGACGGGGGGATTCGTCGGCATCCTGCGCACCTCCTGTGGACATCATGCCTGAGATGCAGAACTAGAAGAACCTGTACAGCGAAGACGTCGAGAGCATGGGGCTCTTCGGGGTGGTCATCTCGAAGATGGAGGTCCGGAAGATGCAACGCCGCATGCGGAGTTCCCACCGGGCCCGCGCCGAGAGGGGCGAACCGGTCGGTGGGACTCGGCCGTTCGGCTGGCAGGCCGATCGCTTGACCTTGGACGCTGACGAAGCGCCGCTTCTCCGACAAGCGGCGATCGACTTCATCCGGGGACGTTCAATCCACTCGATTGTCGTTGAATGGCAACGCCGGGAGATCATGACGTCGCGCGGCAACCTCTGGACGTCGAGATCGCTGCGGTTGGCGCTGGACAACCCTCGCATGTGCGGCTGGCGTCAGCTCGGCGGGGAACTGGTCCGGGACACCAACGGTGATCCGGTCGTGGGGCGATGGGAGCCCGTCATCACCCCTGATCAGTGGTTGGCGATCAAGGCCATCATGGATGCCCGCCGGGGTCGTCAGGTCTACCCAGGTGGCAAGATCGGCGATATTCGTCCCCCCGACTTTACGGAATACCGGTACCTCCTCACCGGCATCCTCCGATGTGGACGTGTGAAGCCGGACGGCGCGACCTGCAACGCGTCCATGCGTGTCACCCACCAACGTGACTGCAAGCAGCACATCTACGTGTGCCCGGACAAGACGCAAGGCGGGTGCGGCGGCGTGGGCCGACGCGGTGACCTCGTTGACTTCTTCATTTCGGAACTGGTGCTCACGAAGATGGAGGAAGAGGCGACGTTCACCAGCTCCGACACGGTGACGGCGTGGCCTCGGGAGCAGGAATACCAGGACGCGAGGAACCGGCTAGAAGCGCTCACCCAGCAGTGGGAGGCGGGCCAGGTGACGAACGACCACTACTTCCGCTTGCTTCCTCGGCTGGAGAAGTCGATCGCTGATCTTCGCGCGGAGTCGGCCAGGTTCAAGGCGTCGAACGAGCGGCGGCAGGCTCGTGCGACAAAGGACACAGCGGAGATCCGTAAGCGCTGGTACATGCCGGAGGAAGAGGGCGGGTTGGCACTGTCCCAGAAGCGTGGCCACGTCAAAGAGGCGTTGCACGCGGTGGTCGTCCATCCGGCGGGCAAGGGACGGAAGAAGTTTGATCCGAACTTGCTCGTACCGATCTGGCGCGAGGAATGACCGGAAGACGTCCAGGACGTCTCGGGAGCCGTCAGCCTAACTCCGGGGTGATGGCTCCCTTACTTTGGGCCGGAAATACTCCTGCACAGACGGACGTCTACACACGCCTACAGACACGGAGGGACGTCCTGAGACCCGTGTGGTTTGTCGCATGAAAGGAACGCTGAGCTGCGCTTATCCGTTGTGAAGTGGTAGATGTAGAAGAGTCCGAGAGTCCCCCGATCCCGTCGAAGCAAGCGAGAAACCGGCCGCGACAGCAGACGCGAGCGCACGAAAGCCACCGGGCGAAAAGACATGATCAGCCGTTCCGCTGGAGGGTCCCGGCCCAGCGGTAGGCCTCAGAACTTGGCAGCGCTCACCGGTTAACCCGTCGCAGACAAACACTCCATGATCTCCTCTCGCTGAAAGCACCACCGCTCCACAGGCCGTCACCTGTCCTCGGCCTGCCGTGCGTTGGTGCTTTCGTCGTCTTCGGACGAGGCGGGTGGCTTCCGTCCGAGGAAAGGAGGCCCCTGCTGGTACCCGATGAACTGGGACCGTATGCCGCGCTTGCGGAGGAGTGGTGCAAGCGCAAAATCGCCGAGTCGCCCCGGTGGTCTGCGGACAAGTGGCGCCGCATCGCCACCATCCACGGGATGGAGTACGTCGATGACGTACCCGCCCCCGCCCCGTCCGCCGAGAGTGGGAGGGATGCCGCATGAGCGAGGCTCCCTCCTTCTCCCCCGAGGTCTTCGCGGCTGCTCGACGCGCATCCATGCCGGACTTCGCCCGCTGGCAACAGATGGTGCGCGCAACGGGAGGATGCGCCGAACCGATCCGGCTCCAGGGCCACCGGATCACGTTCGACTCCGCCCTAGAGATCCTGGACGTCTACCAGACGGCCGATGAACCGAGCGGATACCTGCTCACCGCCTGCGGCAACCGCCGTGCCTGCCGCTGCCCCGCCTGCTCGGAGACCTACCGCGACGACACCTACCACCTGATCCTCTCCGGCCTGCGGGGCGGCAAGGGTGTCCCCGAAGACGTGAGCGCCCACCCACGCGTCTTCGCCACCTTCACCGCCCCGTCCTTCGGCGCCGTCCACGCGCGTCGCGAACGGGACGGCAAGGCGCTGATGTGTCGGCCTAGGCGAGACAACCCGGTGTGCTCGCACGGACGGCCGGAAAGCTGCGGCGCACGGCATGAGGAAGATGATCCGCAGGTCGGGCAACCCGTCTGCGTGGACTGTTACGACTACGTCGGCGCCGTGCTGTGGAATGCGCACGCGGGTGAGCTGTGGCGGCGCTTCACCCAAGCACTCCCGGCCGCGTTCGCCCGGCGGCTGGGCATCACCCGTGCGGCACTGCGCAAGCGGATGCGGCTGTCGTACGCCAAGGTCGCCGAGTACCAGGCGCGGGGCCTGGTCCACTTTCACGCCGTGATCCGCCTCGACGGACCGGACGGCCCCACCGACCGTCCCCCCGACTGGGCCGCCGTCCCCATCCTCCAGGACGCCATACGCGAGACGGTGGCATCCGTCTCGGTCCCGGCGCCTGACGACGGCTCCTCCTTTGTCGGCCAGTGGGGAAGTCAGCTCGATGTGGACCCCATCTACGTGTCCACCACGCTTGAGGGTGTCGCAGACCAACGGGTCGCGTCCTACATCGCCAAATACGCCATCAAAGGCGCCGAGTCCGCCGGGACGGTGGACCGCCCGATCCGCGACATCAGGTATGTGTCAGGGCTGGAGGTCACCGAGCACGCCCGGCGCATGATCTACACGTGCTTCATCCTGGACCGCAAGCCGGAGTTCCGGCTGCTGCCCTTGCGGCAGTGGGCTCACATGCTCGGCTACCGGGGCCACTTCTCCACCAAGAGCCGCCACTACTCCACCACCTTGGGTGCCCTGCGGCAGGCACGGGCCGACCACCAGGCCGAAGCCTCTCGGCAACGGCGCGGCCTCCCAGACCTCGACACTCGTCAGACGGTCACAGCCGGAGAGTGGCGGTACGTCGGCAGCGGGCACCGCGACGGAGAGCACTTCTGGGCGGAACTCGCGCGGCAACAAATCTCCACCGCCCGCCGGATCGCACGCGAGCAACAGCACTCGGAATCCGCGGGATAGGGTCGGCCGCCTTCGTACGTAGTGGAGTGGCCGGCGCCAATGCGAAGCATCCCGAAGGGGCCGCGAAGCGGTTGGGGCCGGCGACGCCACCCTTTGCAGAGTGAGCACCCCGATCCCGAGGTCGTCAGAAGCTCCCAAGCGTACGATCGGGACGTGTCGATCGGACCCCTGATCAAAGACCTCCGTGAAGCGGCCGGACTCTCCCAATCGGAGCTTGCCGACGTCCTTTGCGATCTCTCCAGCAGGCCGACAGTCACCCGCGAAACGGTCTCACGCTGGGAGAACGGCAAGCGCAAACCAGCGTTCTGGCTCCCGTTCCTGGCCCTAGCGCTGAACGTCCCTCTGAGTGTCTTGGAGTTCGGGGAAGTGAGAAGACGTACGTTCGTCGTGGGCACCGCTCTCGGCGCGTTGAGCCCGATGATTCCGCCGACCACCAGAAACACCGCAGCAGAGATCGTGACATCGATCGCGAGCGGCGATCCCAGCCCCCTGGCCACCGTCCAGACCTCCCACGAAACCGACTTGCTCATCTCGCACTTCGCGTCACAGGACATGGCGACCGTGCGCCATCTTGTTCGGTGGCTCGATGAGGGCCCGCCCGTCCTGCGGGTCAACGCATGTGGGATCGTCGCGAAAACCTCGAAGCTCGATTTGATCGACTCCGCGACACACGCACTCCGGCGTGATGCGGAGGTTCGTGACCTCTACATGTGGGCTGTCGGCAAACGTGTAGGTGACAACCCGAAAGCCCTGATCAAAGAGCTGTACAACCCCAAGGACGCCGGGGCTCGCTGGTGCTCGGCGATGATGCTCCGTCAAGGCCCGGCCGAGTTGGTGACTCCGGCCCTCCGCGCCGCTCTACGATCTGAGCCGATCCCGGAGAACATCCGCACCATTGGCCTGATCCTGAACGGAGCTGATCCGTGCATCTGATTGAGATCAAGAACGCCGAACTGCTGGAGACGTTGCAGGCACGCGTCACCGAACTCGGCATCACGAACGGCGCGGTCGTCTCACTCATCGGCGCCGTCGACTCGTTCCGCATCTCCACCATGCCGGAAGACGACGCGACGAAAGACATCGTGACCGACTACGAATTCCCCGCCGAGATGAACGGCACCGGCGAGATCGTTGACGGCGTGCCGCACATCCACGCCGTGATGGCAGTACAGGGCGACAGAGGCATAGCAGGCCATCTCCACGCGGCCTCGGTGGGCACCTGGTTCGCCCGCGTCTACATTCAGCCCTTCTAGGAGAAATGTCGGCGAGTGGCCACCCTCCCTGGCCACTCCCCGAGCGCAGGTAGGGGCGTTCCCTGGGAATGTGCTTGCGGCGACCCCGAGACACTCCCGCTGCTGGCACAACAGATGCCCTGGAACGAGCACTGGGAGGAGTCGAAGCAATGGTCGCAGGCTGGAGGGTGGACCGCCGAGAGGAACAAGCCGAGCGTCACCGTACTTACCTGGCGAAACTGGTGCCCTTACTCGAAGAACAGGGCCTCTTCACCCTCATCACGAAGACGGTCAAACTGTCCGTGGCGGGCGGCGACTACAAGGCTTCCACGTCCATGCTGGACTTCTACCCTCCGGAATTGGACGTCTGGGGTGCCGACGGATCGCCCGTCACGACCATCGCCATTGACGATGGACGCGCCAGCGAAACCCCGTGCTACACCTACCGGCGGCGCGGTGGCGGCGCCCCGCAAGTGCTGTGCCCCATCGACGCCCCTGCCGACGGCGCACAGTCGGTAGCGGCGATGGCCAAGGCAGGACCCGAGCGGTAGGGCCCGGTTGCCGTGTATCCCTACATCCCCCACGATCCACCGGAAGATCAACGGCAAGCGAATCCGGATACCGTCAAGCGGGTCCGCTCGGCAGTGGCGGACATCGTAGAGAGCGAACGGCGACGGCGCCGAGCTGAGGGCCTGGTGCACTCCTGGGACCTCAACCGTGAGGACCTCGACAACGCGGCCGTCTCGTTGGGCATCCCCCCGGTGTCCGATGAGGAGTGGAGCACGATCCTGGCCGTACGCGGCAGGCCAGACCAACCACCCCCTGATCACATCGTGCTGGATGGGTGAGGGCGTAAGTAGTCCGGCACGATGGAGCCCCCCACCGGGGAAGCGATGGTGGGGGGCTCATCCATGCCGGGCAAGTTTGCTGCGGGCAGTTCCCCGGGCTCCCGATGGACCGGTGCGAAGCGCCGGGCCTTCGATCGCCCCCGACCCCGTGTGGAGACAAGCCGCCGCATGGCGATCGTAGAGCTGTACTGACGGATGCCTAGGGACGTCTGCCACCCTGCTAGCCAGTAGCTTGGCGGTCCCTCGCGTAGACGCTTCTCGCGGCGCAAGGCTGCTCACGTGCGGCGGTCGGTGCTCCCGGCCGGGAGGGCACCGGCCGCGCGGCGCGTTTCGTGTCACCTCAGCCATAGTCACTCGCTGCCGGCCACGGTCGGCGATACGCGAAGTCGGCGATCGTCACGGCCGTTGCCGGAAAAAAACCAATTGGTGGCGTGTTTGCTCGAATGTCTGATTGCAAAATAGGTCGTCGTACGTTGGAAAGTTGTGTCCCGTGGAGCAAGACGCTCACAGCCGTTCACACTCGCTCTAAGAATTCGAAACCTTTCTCGACACCCTTCGAGTTAATCGCACTAGCAAACAAGGCCAATGTGCCACGTGGTGCCACGTGCGGTAGAGGCCCTCCATCGCCGCGAACCCGCTGGAACTACAACATACGGCAACGTATCGATTGCCAGTCTGGCATACTCATGGCGTACTAGCGCGTCCTCTGGGGGTGCAGCGAATGAGTATCAAGGTCAGGCGTGGGGTTGCGGCGGCAGGGACAGTGGCAATCGCGGCCGCGGTGAATGTGGCCACTGGGATGCTCACCCAGCAGTGGGACCTGGCCTGGTGGATCGCGATCGCCGCACTCGTGGTGATCGGCGGGGTTATCCAGGCATGGTTGACCATTGCTGAGCCGACATCGCCTCCCATCCGGACTCAGAGCATTAGCAACACAAGAGTTAATGGGTCAGCGAAACAGATCATGAACGTTTCGGGGGAGCAGAGGGTGTCAGATTCCGATGTAGGCGGCGACCTGTCACAGAGCCAGTAACAGGAGCGGCAATGGCCTCCAGATGGCGACGTCCATCATTTCCTTGGTTCAGGGCTCACGGAAAAAGTAGAGAAGAGAAGACTCAAACGATCAAGCATTCGACCATTCATGGAAATGCTTATCAGACGATTATTAATTTGACATCTACCCGTTGGCCAAAACTTTCAATAGCGGCGGCAGTATTGATCTTAGCCTTAACAGTTGCTCTCGTTTACCCACGCGGTGGTGCATCAGAGGCCACTCCAACCCCATCTCCGATGCCAGGTGAGCAAAATGTGCAATTCACCATCGTCGACATCTCAGAGTCTGGTCCTCTTCAGTTAGCCACACCGGCCGATGTGCGACTGACTTCACAGCAAGTGCGATATCTGAAAGAGTGGTCATATACTAACGAAAATCCCCACGGATACGGAGATCGCATCCGCGGGGACCTTCAGGCTGTTGGTGCTGCAAGCGTTAACAAGCAGTATTTGACAATCAAGCTCGCAGGTCCGCGGAACCAGTCGATATCCATTGACGAGATACGACCCGTGAATATCAAGCGCACAAAGCCCCTCACTGGTGCCCTTGTGAATTTTCCGCCACAGGATGGCGGCGAAGCCCTCCAAATGATTCTCGACTTCGATGAAGCGCAACCTCAGGCTCGCGACAAGGCTGGCAAAGACTTCGAAGAGGCCAAACCAGGTGACATCTATTTCCGCAATCGAACCATTACTCTCAAGAATGGCTTCGAGGATACCGTTATTATAAAGTCGATCACCACGCGATGGTCCGTCAGCTTCGAGCTTCGTATTGACTATCGCATTTCCGGGAAGCCTAAACATTTAATACTAACAAACAATGGCAGGCCATTTGCCCTCACGGCGCTCAACTGCACCAGGCCCACCAAACTCATACCAGACGGCTGGATCGATGGACGCATTTCCTATCAGGATATCTGGGAACTTGGTAATACCACGATGACCCGCGCTTCCAATCCCGCCAATCATCCGGTCGGCTCCCCATACTGTCTGCCGCCAGATGCAAAATAGAACCTGTCTGGCCCTGTCACTTTAGAGTCCGAGCGAAACAGAACGGTGTTGATCAAATCACGGCCCTCAGCTTGACGCGCTCGTCGTCGTTGCTGTTCGTGCGTGCTTTGTATGTCTGCTGCAAGTTCTCTGGGAGTCGTCAGGTCGCGTGGGCGGCGGTGGCCACGACCGGCCGAAGAGCCGCAGCGCGGCCAGCGACGCCCGAGGCGCGGCAGACCGCCGCAGGCGGGCTGCCCTTGACCTTGTAGAGAAGATCCTCGCCGGAAATAGCGCTGGCCCAAGATCAGGGCCGGGCATGCCGGGTGATCCTGGGCCACGGTGATGGTGAAGCTGCTGGTCTACGCCTCGCCGGTGGTCAGGCCGATGGGGCAACTTACGCCGGTGCCGCCGATGCCGCAGTAGCCGTTTTTATTGCGGTGGAGGTACTGCTGGTGGTACTCCTCGGCTGGGAAGAACGGGGGGGCCGGGGTGATTTCTGTGGTGATCTGGTTGTGGCCGGCGTTGGTCAGGGACTGTTGGTAGGTGTCGCGGGTTGACTCTGCGGACTTTTGCTGGGTGTCGGAGTGGGTGTAGATGGTGCTGCGGTACTGGGTGCCTACGTCGTTGCCCTGGCGCATGCCTTGGGTGGGGTCGTGGGACTCCCAGAAGACCTTGAGGAGTTCCTCGTAGGTTACTTCGGCGGGGTTGTAGACGACTCGGACCACCTCGGCGTGGCCGGTCAGGCCGGAGCAGACCTCTTCGTAGGTGGGGTTGGGGGTGTGGCCGCCCTGGTAGCCGACCAAGGTTGTGACTACGCCTGGGGTTTGCCAGAACTTGCGCTCGGCGCCCCAGAAGCAGCCGAGGCCGAAGTCGGCGGTCTCGGTGCCTTCGGGGTAGGGCGGGGAGAGGGGGGTGCCTAGGACGGCGTGGCGGTCGGGGAGGGGGATGGGGGTCTCCCGGCCAGGGAGGGCTTCGGCGGGGGTGACCACGGACGTCTTGTGCTTGGCGAAGAGCCAACCCATTTGGGGACACCTCCGGTTGGGAGCAGGGTCTCGGGCCAGGGTCCTCGGGTCGAGGTCCCCTGGCGAGGGGTGCAGTTTGAGCAACCACGGGGTGGGGTGGGTTGTTCCCTGGGGTTAGCTTCGCTTAACTGTTGGGGGTGTTGTTGCTTATTTGTGGTTAAGGGGTGGGGCGGAGCATGATGGGGGGCATGTCTGACTCACGACGTGGTGTCCTGTTTGGTGTGGCTGCGTATGCCATGTGGGGGTTGTTTCCGTTGTACTGGCCGTTGTTGCGGCCTTCGGGGGCTGTGGAGATCCTGGCGCACCGGATCGTCTGGTCGCTTGTCGTGGTGGTCGGGGTGCTGGTGGTGCGGCGGCACTGGTCGTGGGTGAGGGGGATCGTGCGGCGGCCTCGGACGTTGCTGCTGCTCACGCTTGCGGCGGCGGCGGTCACGGTGAACTGGGGGGTGTACATCTACGCGGTGAACAGCGGGCATGTCGTGGAGAGTTCGCTGGGGTACTTCATCAATCCGCTGGTCAACGTGCTTTTTGGGGTTGTGGTGTTCGGGGAGCGGATGCGGGGGTGGCAGTGGGTCGCGGTGGGGCTCGGCGCGGTGGCGGTGGTGGTGCTGACGGTGGACTACGGGAGGTTGCCGTGGATCGCGTTGGTGCTGGCGGTGAGTTTCGGGACGTATGGGTTGCTGAAGAAGTCGGCGGGGGTGGGGGCGGCGGAGAGCATGGCGGTGGAGACGTTGGTGCTGCTCGGGCCGGCGTTGGGGTATCTAATTTTTCTGGGGGTTCAGGGTGACGGGACGTTCGGTGGGTTCGGGGTGGGGCATGCGGTGTTGCTGGCGGGGGCGGGGGTGGTGACGGCTGTGCCGTTGATGATGTTCACGGCGGCGGCGATCCGGGTGCCGCTCACTGTGCTGGGGCTTATGCAGTACATCGCGCCGATACTGCAGTTCCTGTGCGGGGTGCTGGTGGCGCGGGAGGTCATGCCGACGAGCCGGTGGGTCGGGTTCGCGGTGATCTGGCTGGCGCTCGCGGTGTTCACCTGGGATGGGTTGCGGCACGCGCGTGCGGTACGGCGTGCCGTGCCGCACGTGGATCGGGGCCGGCCTCTCGCTCAGCCTGAGCGGTCTGCCACGTTGGGGTGAACCGTGTGAGGGCCTGATGAAGGGTCGAGAGCGCGTGGGGTCTGGTGAGGTCGACTGGTCCGGCCGAAGGGTCTGCCTCATAGGAGAGAGACGTCGTGGTCAGAAGGAGCGGTCGGCCACATGGGCTGTGTGGGGACCGGGGGGCCTGGGTCGGAGGTCGGTCGGCCGCACAGACAGGGCACATGGGGCTGGTCAGAAGGAGCGGTCGGCCACGTTAGCGGTGCGGGGCCGGGTGGGTGGGGTGTGTGGGGGTCAGCCGGAGCGGTCTGCTACGTAGGTGCAGAGGGCTAGCAGGGCTTCTCGGGCTGGGATTTCTGGGAGGGTGAGGAGGTCTTGCCTTGCGCGGTCCACCCAGGCCATCAGTTCGGCTCTCGCCTGGGTCATGGCGGGGTCGGCGCGCAGGAGGGTTACGGCTTCCGCTACGTGTTCCTCGGGGACGGGGCCGCTGAGGAGGTCGTGGAGGCGAGGGTTCGCGGGGGGGTTCGCGGCCAGCGCGTACAGGACGGGGAGGGTGCGGATGCCTTCGCGGAGGTCGGTGCCGGGGGTTTTGCCGCTCTGGCCTGCCGAGGACGCCACGTCGAGGAGGTCGTCGCCCAGTTGCCAGGCCACGCCGATGGCTTCGCAGGCGCTGGTGAGGCGGTCGACTATCGGGTCGGGGGCTCCGGCGAGCATGGCGCCGAAGCGGCCGGCGGTGGCGATCAGGGAGCCGGTCTTGTCGGCCAAGACCTCGAGGTAGTGGGTGATGTCGTCGACGCCGGTGCGGGGGCCGATGGTCTCGCGGATCTGGCCGCGGACCAGGCGGGAGAAGGTGCGGGCCTGGATGCGGACGAGCTCGGGGCCGAGGTCGGCGAGGATCTCGGAGGCCTGCGCGAACAGGTAGTCGCCGGTGAGGATGGCGACGGTGTTGTCCCAGCGCGCGTTGGCGGACGGGGAGCCGCGGCGGACCGGGGCCTCGTCCATGACGTCGTCGTGGTAGAGGGTCGCGAGGTGGGTCAGTTCGATGACCACGGCCCCCGGCACGACGCCGGGGGCGCTCGGGTCGCCGAAGTGCGAGGCCAGCAGCACGATCATCGCGCGGAAGCGCTTGCCCCCCGCCTCGATGAGGTGCTTGGACGCCTCCGCGACGAAGGCGTCCTCACTGTCGGCGGAGGCCCGCAGCAGCTTCTCGACGGCGTCGAGACCGCTGGCGATGTCCGCTGCCAGTCCCTCGTCGATGAAAGGCAGGTCGACTACGGGCGGCGCGGCCATGAGACTCCTAACGAACGAACAACGACTGCGCGGCCGAGTGCGCCAGGTCGAGCACCGGCTGCGGGAAGACCCCGAGGACTACGGTAGCCGCCGCGGAAAGAGCCACCACAGCCGCGGTCCCCATGCTGGGGATCGCGATGGTCGGGCCCTCGGGTGCGGGGTCGCTGAAGAACATCAGCACGATGACGCGGACGTAGAAGAACGCCGCCATCGCCGAGGTGACGACACCCACGATGACCAGGGCCGTCGCGCCACCGGCCACGGCGGGGGCGAACACGGCGTACTTGCCGAAGAAGCCGGAGGTGAGCGGGATGCCGGCGAAGGCGAGCAGGAACAGCGCGAAGATGCCGGCCAGCGCCGGCGATCTCTTGCCGAGTCCGGCCCACCGGGACAGGTGCCCCGCCTCGCCGCCGGCGTCGCGGACCATGGTGACGACCGCGAAGGCGCCGACCGTGGCGAAGCCGTAGGCCACGAGGTAGAACAGGATGCCGCCGAGTGCCGCGGCGTTCTGCGCCAGTTTGCCGGTGGCGACGACCGCGACCAGCAGGAAGCCGGTGTGCGCGATCGAGGAGTACGCCAGCATGCGCTTGATGTCGGTCTGGGTGATCGCCAGGATGGCGCCGATCACCATCGTGAGGATGGCGACGGCCCACAGCACCGGCTGCCAGATCTGGTCGAGGTTGCCGAGGCCGACCCAGAACACCCGCAGCAGCGCGCCGAACGCGGCGATCAGCGTGCCGGACGCCATGAGCGCGGTGATCGGGGTGGGTGAGCCCTGGTACACGTCGGGCTTCCACGCCTGGAACGGCGCGGCGCCGACCTTGAACAGCAGGCCCACGCCGAGCATCGCGGCGCCGATGTACAGCAGGTTGTCCTGGCCGAGGTTCGCGCCGATGGCCTGCTCGATGCCGCCGAGGTCGACCGTGCCGGCGAAGCCGTACAGCAGCGCGGTGCCGTACAGGAAGAACGCCGAGGAGAAGGCGCCGAGCAGGAAGTACTTCATGGCCGCCTCCTGCGAGAGGAGACGGCGACGGCGCGCGAGGCCGCACAGCAGGTACAGCGGCAGCGACATGACCTCAAGGGCCACGAACATGATCAGCAGGTCGTTGGACGCGGGGAACAGCATCATGCCGCCGACCGCGAACAGGACGAGCGGGTAGATCTCGGTGTGCGCGCCGCCTTGGCTGATCGCCTGGTCCTCTTCGGCGCTGCCGGGGACGGCGGACGCCTGCGCGACGAAGTGGTCGTCGTCGTTGACGAGGAGGACACTGACGACGGCGAGCAGCAGGATGGCGCCCCACACGAACAGTGACGGCCCGTCGACCGCGACCGCTCCCATGGCGGCGGCCTCGCGCACCCCTTGCGTGCCCTGCCAGACGGTCAGCGCGAAAGCCCCGATGAGGGACAGCAGCGTGATCGGCATCTGGAGGGACTTGCGCAGGTAGCGCGGCGTGAACGCCTCCACGAGCACCCCGGCGATGGCCGCGCCGAACACCAGGAGCAGCGGGGACAGCGTCCCGTACTCGATCTTCGGCGCGGGGATGGGAGCGAGGGCGAGCAGGCTCATTCTCCTGGCCCCTTCTGGTCGGCAGCCGCGGGTATGGCCGGGGTGAACTGCGGCGCCTGCACACTGGTGAGCGTGTGCCGGACCGCGGGGTTGATCACGTCGAGCAGCGGCTTGGGGAAGAACCCGAAACCGATGAGCAGTGCGATGAGCGGCGCCACCACGAGCTTCTCGCGGAGGTTCAGGTCAGGCAGCCCGCGTACGGACTCGGCGGTGGGCCCACCCATCATGCGCTGGTACATCCACAGGATGTAGACGGCGGCGAGCACCATGCCGATCAGCGCGATGATCGCCGGTACGACGTACTGCTCGTAGGTGCCGATCAGCACGAGGAACTCGGAGACGAACGTCGACAGGCCCGGCAGCGACAGCGACGACAGGCCGGCGACGAGGAACGTGCCGGCGAGCACCGGCGCGACCTTCTGCACGCCGCCGTAGTCGGCGATGTACTGCGAACCGCGCCGGTGGATGAGGAAACCGGCGAGCAGGAACAGCGCTCCGGTGGAGAAGCCGTGGTTCACCATGTACAGCGTGGCGCCGGACTGCGCGTCGGCGGTCAGCGCGAACACACCCATCGTGATGAAGCCGAAGTGCGAGATGGAGGTGTAGGCGATGAGCCGCTTCATGTCGGTCTGGCCGATGGCCACGATCGCGCCGTACACGATGCCGACGACGCTCAGCGCGATGATCAGCGGTGTGAAGAACTTGGCGGCGTCGGGGAACAGCTCCAGGCAGAACCGCAGCATGCCGTAGGTGCCGACCTTGTCGAGCACGCCGACGAGCAGCACGGCCGCGCCGGCGGGTGCCTGCGCGGCGGCGTCCGGCAGCCAGGTGTGGAACGGCCACAGCGGGGCCTTCACGGCGAACGCGACGAAGAACCCGAGGAACAGCCACTTCTGGGTGTTCGGGTCGGTGATGGCGCCGATCAGCTCGGGCTGCAGGAACGTGCTCTTGGCGGCGAGGTGGTACAGCGCGATGACCGCGACCAGCATGAGCAGGCCGCCGAACAGCGAGTACAGCAGGAACTTGACCGCCGCGTACGACCGCTGCGCGCCGCCGTAGGACCCGATCATGAAGTACATCGGGATCAGCATGGCTTCGAAGAACACGTAGAACAGGAAGACGTCGGTCGCCGCGAAGACGCCGATCATCATCGCTTCGAGCACCAGGATGAGCGCGAAGTACGTCTTGACCGACCGCTTGGCGTCCGGCCGTTCGGCGTCGTGCCACGAGGCCAGGACCACGATCGGCACGAGCACCGCGGCCAGTGCGATGAGCACGAGCGCGATGCCGTCCACCGCGACGGCGTAGTGCACTCCGAACGCGGGGATCCAGTCGTGGACCTCGCTGAACTGCTGGCGCGCACCCGACGGGTCGAACTGTGCCGCCATGACGAGCGTGAGCACGAGCACGGCGAGCGACACCGCGAGCGTGAGCTGCTTGGCGAGCTTGTCGTTGCCTTTCGGCACCGCCGCGACCGCCAGCGCGCCCAGCACGGGCACGCCCATCAGGATTGAGAGCCAGGGCATCACAGGTTCCCTACGAAGAACAGTGCGCCGACCAGGAGAGCGGCACCGAAGAATATCGACAAGGCGTACGAGCGGACGAACCCGGTCTGCACGCGGCGCAGGCGGCCCGAGGTGCCGCCGATGGTCGCCGCGAGCCCGTTCACGAGGCCGTCGATGCCGCGGTTGTCGAAGAACACCGCGAGCCGGGTCAGCCACTGGCCGGGACGCATGAACAGCGCCTCGTTCAGCGCGTCACCGTACAGGTCGCGCCGCGCGAAGGTCGTGAGGAACGAGCCGCGTGGTGCGACCGCCGGCACCGGGGCCCGGCCGTACCGCATCCAGGCGTACGCGACGCCGACGGCGACCAGCGCCAGGGTGGCGAGGCCGGGGACGCTGAACGGGTGGAACACCGGCAGCTCCTCGGGACGGCCGACGGCCGGCGAGAGGAACTCCATGAACCGGTTGCCGACGATGAGGAACGCGCCGCCGAACACCGAGCCGATGGACAGCAGGATCAGCGGCCAGGTCATCACGGCAGGCGACTCGTGCGGGTGCGCGTCCTTCTCCCAGCGGCGTTCGCCGTGGAAGGTCATGAAGAACAGGCGCGACATGTAGAAGCCGGTGATGCCGGCGCCGATCACGGCGAGCCAGCCGAGGACGGGACTGTGCTCCATCGTGGCCTCGATGATGCCGTCCTTGGTCCAGTAGCCGGACAGCAGCGGGAAGCCGATGATCGCGAGGTAGCCGAGGCCGAACGTGATCCAGGTGATCTTCATGACCGAGGCCAGGCCGCCGTACTTGCGCATGTCGACCTCGTCGTTCATGGCGTGCATGACCGAACCGGCGCCGAGGAACATCGAGGCCTTGAAGAAGCCGTGCGCGATGAGGTGCGCGATGGCGAAGGCGTACCCGATGGGGCCGAGGCCCGCGGCGAGCATCATGTAGCCGATCTGCGACATCGTGGAGCCCGCGAGGGCCTTCTTGATGTCGTCCTTGGCGGTACCGATGATCGCACCGGCGAGCAGCGTGGCGACGCCGACGATGGTGACGACGAGCTGCGCGGTCGGCGCTCCCTCGAAGATCAGGCCGGAGCGGACCACCAGGTAGACGCCGGCGGTGACCATGGTGGCCGCGTGGATGAGCGCCGACACCGGGGTCGGACCCTCCATGGCGTCCAGAAGCCAGGACTGCAGGGGGAGCTGCGCGGACTTGCCGCAGGCGCCGACGAGCAGCGCGAGGCCGATCAGGGTCAGCGTGCCCTGCGACACCTGCGGGTCGCCGACGTGCTGGAACACCGGGCCGTACGCGACGGTGCCGAACGTCGTGAAGATCACGAAGATGCCGAGCGCGAGGCCCATGTCGCCGACGCGGTTGACCACGAAGGCCTTCTTGGCGGCGGTCGCGGCCGTCGGCTTGTGCTGCCAGAAGCCGATCAGCAGGTAGGACGCCAGGCCCACGCCTTCCCAGCCTATGTACAGGCCGAGGTAGTTGTCGGCCAGCACCAGCAGCAGCATCGCGGCGACGAAGAGGTTCAGGTAGCCGAAGAACCGCCGCCGGCCCGGGTCGTGGGCCATGTAGCCGATCGAGTAGATGTGGATCAGCGACCCGACCCCGGTGATCAGCAGCGCGAACGAGATCGACAGCGGGTCCAGCAGCAGACCCATGTTCACCTGGAGCGACGCGCCGGCCGGCAGGAAGTCGTACAGATGGACGACCCTGCGGCGCTGCTCGGCGCCGAGGCCGAGCAGCTCGAACAGCACGAGCACGGCGACCACGAACGACGCCAGCGACATGACGACGCCGAGCAGGTGACCCCATCGGTCGGTGCGGCGGCCCCCCAGCAGGAGGATCGCCGCGCCGAGCAACGGCAGGACGATCATCAGCCAGGACATCCCGATCACTCCGCCGGAGTGCTGGATGATCTCAGCGGGTTCCACGGCCACCTCTTAGTACTTCAGCAGGTTGACGTCGTCGACCGACGCGGACCTGCGGGTTCGGAAGATCGTCACGATGATCGCCAGACCCACGACGACCTCGGCCGCGGCCACGATCATCACGAAGAACGCGATCACCTGGCCCTCGAGGTTGCCATGCTGGCGCGCGAACGTGACGAAGGCCAGGTTGCAGGCGTTCAGCATCAGCTCGACGCACATGAACACCACGATGGCGTTGCGGCGCACCAGCACGCCGACGCCGCCGATGGCGAACAGCAGCGCCGAGAGCACCAGGTAGTGGGTGGTCACTTGCCTTCCTCCTCGACGACGTGACCCTCGACGGTCCGCGCCGCGGCGGGCCGCTCAGTCTCCACCGGGTCGGCCGCGCGCCGGGAACCGCCGGCGACGTTCCTGATCGCCTGCGCGAGCCGCGGGTCCTCAGGCAGGCGCCGGTCCTCGACGTCGTGCCGCGCGATGACGCGGTTGACCGACAGCTCCGACACCGTGCCGTCCGGCAGCAGGGCCGGCATGTCGATGGCGTTGTGCCTGGCGTACGTGCCGGGGCCCGGCAGCGGGGTCGGGTGGTCGCCGAGGAACCGCGCGCGCGACAGGTCCTTCTGCGTGGGCTTCGGCGTGGACCGCTCGCGGTGCGCCAGCACCATCGCGCCGAGCGCGGCGGTGATCAGCAGCGCGGAGGTGACCTCGAACGCGAAGACGTACCGGGTGAAGATCTGCGACGCCAGGCCCGGCACGTTGCCGCCGCTCTGCTGCACCGCGGTGGTCAGGCCGGTCGCGCCGCCGAACGCGACGTTGCCGAGCCCCGCCGCGAGCAGCACCGCGAAGCCGAGGCCTGCGATGAAGGCCCAGAACCGCTGGCCGCGGATCGTCTCGACCAGCGAGTCGGAGGAGTCCACGCCGACCAGCATCAGCACGAACAGGAAGAGCATCATGACCGCGCCGGTGTACACGATGATCTGCACCACGGCGAGGAACGGAGCGTCCTGGACGGCGTACAGCACGGCCAGCGAGAGCATGACGACACCCAGCATGAGGGCGGAGTAGACCGCCTTCCTGCTGAACACGAGCCCGAACGCGGCGGCCACCGCGACGACGGCGAGCACCCAGAACGTGATGGTCTCACCCATTGCTACGGCCCAACCGGTAGTAGTCCTCTTCGGTCTCGCCGAGGCGCATGGGGTGCGGCGGCGTCTCCATGCCGGGGCCGAGCGGCGCGAGCAGCATCTCCTTGGTGTAGATGAGGCTCTCACGGCTGGAGTTCGCGAGCTCGTACTCGTTGGTCATCGTGAGCGCGCGCGTGGGGCACGCCTCGATGCACAGCCCGCACAGGATGCAGCGCAGGTAGTTGATCTGGTACGTGCGGCCGTACCGCTCACCCGGCGAGTAACGCTCCTCGTCGGTGTTGTCGGCGCCTTCCACGAAGATGGCGTCGGCGGGACAGGCCCAGGCGCACAGCTCGCACCCGACGCACTTCTCCAGCCCGTCCGGCCACCTGTTCAGCTGGTGACGGCCGTGGAAACGCGGCGCGGTGGGCCGCTTCTCCTCCGGGTAGTTCGTCGTCACCGGCTTCTTGAACATGTGGTGGAAGGTCACGCCGAACCCCTTCACGGGGTTCAGGAAATCAGTTAGTCCCACTGGGGACCTCCTTGCGTCCGTTGACGCCGTGATAGTGGGGCAGGTCCAGCGCGGGGACCGGGAAGCCGCCCGCGGTGGGCTCCTCGCCGAGCTGCTCGAACTCGGCCCTGACCTCTTCGGCCTGGGCCTCCCTGCGGCGCTGGTTCGCCGTGTCGAACCAGAAGTAGATCGCCAGGCACGAGATCACGACGACGGCCGCGATGACCATCACGAGCGTGCGCTGCTCACCGGGGACGCGCAGAGCGCGGAAGCTGGCGACCAGCAGGATCCACGCGAGGTTCAGCGGGATCAGGACCTTCCAGCCGAAGGCCATGAGCTGGTCGTACCTGATGCGAGGCAGCGAGGCGCGCACCCAGATGAAGAACGAGAACACCAGCACGAGCTTGACGAAGAACCACAGCATCGGCCACCAGCCGGTGTTGGCGCCGTCCCACAGCGAGATCGGGAACGGTGCGCGCCAGCCGCCGAGGAACAGCGTGATGCTGAGCGCCGACACGGTGAAGATGTTGACGTACTCGGCCAGCATGAACATCGCGAACTTCAGCGACGAGGAGTACTCGGTGTGGAACCCGCCGACGAGCTCGCCCTCACCCTCGGGCAGGTCGAACGGCACGCGGTTGGTCTCACCGAGCATCGTGATCACGTAGATCAGGAACGACGGGATGAGCAGCACCGCGTACCAGGACGGCAGCGGGACGTCGAGCCCGAGCACGTGCCAGGTGCCGCCGGACGCCTGAGCGTTGACGATCTCGGACGTGGACAGCGTGCCGGCGAAGATGAACACCGCCACGAACGACAGACCCATCGCGATCTCGTACGAGATCACCTGCGCGGTGGAGCGCAGCCCGCCGAGCACGGCGTACGGCGAGCGCGAGCCCCAGCCGGCGAGCACGATGCCGTACACGCCGATCGAGGCCATGGCGAGCACCACGAGCACCGCGACCGGCAGGTCGGTGAGCTGCAGCGGCGTGCGCACCCCGAACATCGACACCATCGGCCCGAACGGGATGACGGCGAACGACAGGAAGGCGGGGACGGCGATGATGACCGGCGCCATCACGTAGATGACCTTGTCGACGGTGCGCGGGAGGATGTCCTCCTTGAGCCCCATCTTGATGCCGTCGGCGACCGACTGCAGCAGGCCGAACTTCCCGGCCCGGTTGGGGCCGTAGCGGTGCTGCATGCGCGAGATGAGCTTGCGCTCGGTCCACACGCCGAACAGCACACCCAGCATCAAGAACACGAAGATGAACAGCGCCTTGATGATGGAGATCCACAGCGGATCCTTGCCGAAGTCGGCCAGGGTGGGGCCGACCGGATCCGCCGGTGCGGCCAGCAAGAGTCTCATTCCGCGCTCCCGATCTCGACGACGTCCCCGGCCACCGCGCGAAGGTCCCGGGTCACCGAGCACCCGGGTGAGTTGGCCGGCACCCACACGACGCGGTCGGGCAGGTCGGCGACCCGCACCGGCAGGCCGACCGTACCGCCTTCCGCGGTGATCGTGACCTTACCGCCGTGCACCACGCCGATCTCGGCCGCGGTGGCCTCCGACAGCAGCGCCTCGACGGGCCGTGCGGTGCCGGCGAGGTACGGCTCACCGTCCTGCAGGCGGCCGGCGTCGATGAGCTGGTGCCACGTGGCGAGCACGGCCTGGCCGGCGCGCGGCGCGGGGTGCGCGCCGCCGCTGACGGCCGGGCCACCCGGCCGCGCGCCGCGCCACGCGCCGAGCGCGGCGAGCTCGCGGCGCGCGGCGGCGGTGTCGGGGAGGCCGAGGTGGACGTCCATGTGGTCGCTGATCGCGGCGATGGCGCCGAGGTCGCTCAGCACGCCGGGGACCTCGATGGCCCGCTCGAAGCTGCGGCCGCGGCCCTCCCAGTCGACGAACGTGCCGCTCTTCTCCGACACCGCGGCGATCGGCAGCACGACGTCGGCGCGGTCGGTGACGGCACTGGCCCGCATCTCCAGGGACACGATGAACGGGGTGTTCTCCAGGGCCGTGAGCGCGGCCTCGGGGTCGGGCAGGTCGTAGGGGTCGACGCCGCCGACGACCAGCGCGTCCAGCTCGCCGGTGAGCGCGGCGGCCAGGATGGCGGCGGTGTCGCGGCCGGGGGTGGCCGGGACGGTGGCGACGTTCCAGGCGCGGGCCACCTCGGCGCGCGCCGCCTCGTCGGTGACGGGACGGCCGATCGGCAGCAGGCCCGGCAGCGCGCCGGCCTCGACGGCGCCGCGCTCACCGGCGCGGCGCGGCACCCAGGCGAGGCGCGCGCCGGTGACGGCGGCCAGCCGGACGACGGCCGACAGCGCGCCACGTGAGGTGGCGAGCCGCTCGCCGACGAGGATGACGGCCCCCGGAGCGCGCAGCGCCTCGGCGGTGGGTGAGGACTCGGAGATCAGGTCGCCGATGGCCTCGGCCTCCGCGCCGGGGAGGGTGCGCACCAGCGTGCCTCCCATCTTGGCGAGGCTCTCGGTCGCGAACGGCGCGATGGAGGTGACCCGCAGACCGTGCTTGCGCCACGCCTTGCGCAGGCGCAGGAAGACGATCGGCGACTCCTCCTCGGGCTCGAACCCGGCGAGCAGCACGGCCGGGGCCTTCTCGATGTCGGCGTAGGAGACCTCGATGCCCTTGCCGGCGACGGCGTGCGCGAGGAAGTCGGCTTCCTCCTGCGTGTGCGCGCGTGCGCGGAAGTCGACGTCGTTGGTGCCGAGCGCGACGCGCGCGAACTTGGCGTACGCGTAGGCGTCCTCGACGGTGACGCGTCCGCCGACCAGCACACCGGCCCGGCCGCGGGCCCTCGCGAGCCCTTCGGCGGCGGCGCTGAGCGCCTCGGGCCAGGAGGCCGGCCGAAGGTGGCCGTCCTCGTCGCGGACCAGCGGGGTGCGCAGGCGGTCGGGCTCGGTGGCGTAGGAGAAGGCCCACCGGCCCTTGTCGCAGTTCCACTCCTCGTTGACCTGGGGGTCGTCACCGGCGAGGCGGCGGGTGACCCGGCCGCGGCGGTGGTCGGTGCGCAGGGAGCAGCCGCTCGCGCAGTGCTCGCAGGCGCTCGGCGTGGACACCAGGTCGAACGGCCGGGCCCGGAACCGGTAGGCCGCGCCGGTGAGCGCGCCGACGGGGCAGATCTGGATGGTGTTGCCGGAGTAGTACGACTGGAACGGCTCGCCGTCGGCGACGCCGACCTGCTCCTGAGCGCCGCGCTCGAAGAAGTCGATCAGCGGGTCGCCGGCGATCTCGTCGGAGAACCGGATGCACCGCGCGCACTGGACACACCGCTCACGGTCGAGCAGCACCTCGCTCGACAGCGGGATCGGCTTCTCGAAGGTGCGCTTGGCCTCGGTGAACCGCGACTCGCCCTGGCCGTTCGACATGGCCTGGTTCTGCAGAGGGCACTCGCCGCCCTTGTCGCAGACCGGGCAGTCGAGCGGGTGGTTCATCAGCAGCAGCTCCATCACGCCGCGCTGCGCCTTCTCGGCGACCGGCGAGGTGAGCTGGGTCTGCACCACCATGCCCTCGGTGCACACGATGGTGCAGGAGGCCGCGGGCTTCGGCATGCCCTCGATCGTGACCAGGCACTGGCGGCAGGCGCCGACCGGGTCGAGCAGGGGGTGGTCGCAGAAGCGCGGGATCTGGATGCCGAGCAGCTCGGCGGCCCTGATCAGCAGCGTGCCCTTGGGTACGGCGATCTGGAACCCGTCGATGGTGAGGTTCACCATCTCGACGGGCTGCTCGATCTGCCCCTCCGGCGTCGTCTGAACGGTCATGCGGTGGCCCCCCACACGGTGGACGCCGCCGGGTCGAACGGGCATCCGCCGATCTCGAAGTGCTTGAGGTATTCGTCGCGGAAGTGCTTCACCGACGAGTGGATCGGGCTGGTGGCGCCGTCACCGAGCGCGCAGAACGACCGGCCGAGGATGTTGTCGGCGATGTCGGTGATGGTCGTCAGGTCCTCTTCGGTGCCCTGCCCCTTCTCCAGCCGCCGCAGCACCTGCTTGAGCCAGTAGGTGCCCTCCCGGCAGGGGGTGCACTTGCCGCAGGACTCGTGCGCGTAGAACTCGGTCCACCGCAGGACGGTCCGCACCACGCAGGTCGTCTCGTCGAAGATCTGCAGGGCCCGGGTGCCGAGCATGGAGCCCTTGGCGCCGACCGACTCGAAGTCGAGCGGCACGTCGAGGTGCTCGTCGGTGAAGATCGGGGTGGAGGACCCGCCGGGGGTCCAGAACTTCAGCCGGTGGCCGGCCCGGACGCCGCCGGCCATGTCGAGCAGCTCGCGCAGCGTGATGCCGAGCGGCGCCTCGTACTGGCCGGGACGGGTGACGTGACCGCTGAGGGAGAAGATGCCGAAGCCCTTGGACCGCTCGGTCCCCATGCCGGCGAACCAGTCGGCGCCGTTGGCGACGATGCTCGGAACGCTCGCCACCGACTCGACGTTGTTGATGACGGTGGGACACGCGTACAGGCCCGCGACGGCGGGGAAGGGGGGCTTGAGGCGAGGTTGACCCCGGTAGCCCTCCAGCGAGTCCAGCAGCGCGGTCTCCTCACCGCAGATGTAGGCGCCGGCGCCGCTGTGCACCACCAGCTCCAGGTCGTACCCCGAGCCGAGGATGTCGGTGCCGAGGTAGCCCTTCTCGTACGCCTCGCGCACCGCCGCCTGCACCCGGCGCACGACGTGGAGGACCTCGCCGCGGATGTAGATGAAGGCCTGGTTGGCGCGGATGGCGTAGGAGGTGATGATGACACCCTCGACCAGCGAGTGGGGGTTGGCCATCATGAGCGGGATGTCCTTGCAGGTCCCCGGCTCGGACTCGTCGGCGTTGACCACCAGGTAGTGCGGCTTGCCGTCCCCTTGCGGGATGAAGCCCCACTTCATGCCGGTGGGGAACCCGGCGCCGCCGCGACCGCGCAGCCCGGAGTCCTTCACGGCCTTGATGATGGCGTCGGGGTCCATGCCGAGCGCCTTGCGCGCCGCCGCGTACTCGCCGTAGCCGTCGAGGGTGAAGGAGTCGGCCTGGTCCCAGTTGGCGGTGAGGACCGGCGTCAGCGTGGTCATTCCGAGGCCCCCTTCGGCGCCGTCCATCCGTTGGCCTTGGCGATCTTGAGACCTTCGAGCGAGGGGCCCGCCGCCGAGGGGCCGTCACCGGCCAGGCCGTCGGGGAGCCCGGCGAGCACCCGCGACGCCTCTTTGAACGTGCACAGGCGGCCGGGGCCGCGGGTCGGCCTGACCTCCTTGCCGGCGCGCAGGTCGTCGACGAGCTGCTTTGCCGACTCGGGGGTCTGGTTGTCGAAGAACTCCCAGTTGACCATCATGACCGGCGCGAAGTCGCAGGCGGCGTTGCACTCCAGCCGCTCCAGCGACACCCTGCCGTCGGCGGTGGTGTCGCCGTTGCCGGCGCCGGTGTGCTCGGTCAGCTCGTCCCAGATCTGGTCGCCACCCATGACGGCGCACAGCGCGTTGATGCAGACCCCGACGTGGTACTCACCGGCGGGCTTGCGCTTGTACATCGTGTAGAACGTCGACACGCCGACGACCTCGGCCTTGGTGAGGCCGAGCATCTCGGCGCAGAACTCCTGGCCCGCGTCGGAGACGTAGCCCTCCTCCGACTGCACCAGGTGGAGCAGCGGCAGCAGCGCCGAGCGGGGCCGCGGGTAACGGCCGATGATCTCTTTGGCGTCCCGTTCGAGACGCTCGCGGACTTCCGGCGAGTAGGTCGTCACCGGTCCACACCTCCCATGACCGGGTCGATGGACGCGACCGCGGCGATGACGTCGGCAACCATGCCGCCTTCGCAGGTGGCCGGCACGGCTTGCAGGTTCGTGAAGGACGGGTCGCGGAAGTGCACGCGGTACGGCCGGGTGCCGCCGTCGCTCACGACGTGCGCTCCGAGCTCGCCTCGCGGCGACTCCACCCCCACGTACGCCTGGCCGGCCGGGACGCGGAAGCCCTCGGTGACCAGCTTGAAGTGGTGGATGAGCGCCTCCATGGAGGAGCTCATGATGTGGGCGATGTGGTCGGGTGAGTTGCCGAGGCCGTCGGCGCCGAGCGCGAGCTGCGCGGGCCACCCGATCTTCTTGTCCTCGATCATGATGGGCTTGCCCTTGAGCTCCGAGCCCGCCAGCCGGTCGAGACACTGACCGATGATCTTGAGCGACTCCTCCATCTCGGCCACCCGCACGAGGTAGCGGCCGTAGACGTCGCAGGAGGTCTCGGTCGGCACGTCGAAGTCGTAGGTCTCGTAGCCGCTGTACGGCTGGGACTTGCGCAGGTCCCACGGCAGGCCGGCGGCCCGCAGCATGGGGCCGGTGATGCCGAGCGCCATGCAGCCGGTGAGGTCGAGGTAGGCGACGTCCTTGGTGCGGCGGACGTAGGCCGGGTTGGCGTCCAGGAGCTTGCGCATCTCCTTGATGCGGCCCGGCATGACCTTGAGGAACTCGCCGATCTTGTCGACGGCGCCTGCCGGGAGGTCCACCGAGACGCCGCCGGGCCGGACGTACGCCATGTTCATGCGCAGGCCGGTGATGTACTCGAACAGGTCGAGCACCATCTCGCGCTCACGGAAGCCGAACAGCATGGGGGTGGTGGCGCCGAGCTCCAGGCCGAAGGTCGCGATGGCCACCAGGTGGGAGCTGATGCGGTTGAGCTCCATCATCATGACGCGGATTGCCTGGGCCCGCGCCGGCACCCGGTCGGTGATGCCGAGCAGCCGCTCCACCGCCATGCAGTACGCCGTCTCGTTGAAGATCGGCGAGAGGTAGTCCATGCGGGTGACGAACGTGACCCCCTGGGTCCACGTCCGGTACTCCATGTTCTTCTCGATGCCGGTGTGGAGGTAGCCGATGACGGTGCGGGCCTCGGTGACGGTCTCGCCGTCCAGGGTGAGCACGAGCCGCAGCACGCCGTGGGTGGACGGGTGCTGGGGGCCCATGTTGATGACGAGGCGCTCCTCGGAGGACTCGGCGACCGCGCCGACGACCTGGTCCCAGTCCTGGCCGTTGACGTTGTAGACCCGGCCCTCGGTGGCGTCGTCGTCGCGGCGCTCGGTGTCGCCGTCGTGCACGGTGGTCATGCGTACGACCTCCTCTGGTCCGGCGCGGGGATGGTGGCGCCGCGGTACTCCACCGGGATGCCGCCGAGCGGGTAGTCCTTGCGCTGCGGGTGGCCGTCCCAGTCGTCCGGCATCTCGATGCGGGTCAGCGCGGGGTGGCCGTCGAAGACGATGCCGAAGAAGTCGTAGGTCTCGCGTTCGTGCCAGTCGTGGGTCGGGTAGATCGACACCGTGGACGGCACGTGCGGGTCGGCGTCGGGGCAGGCCACCTCGACGCGCACACGGCGGTTGAAGGTGATCGAGCACAGGTGGTAGACGGCACGCAGCTCGGCGCCGGTCTCCTCGGGGTAGTGCACGCCGGAGACGCCGAGCGACAGCTCGAAACGCAGCGCGGGGTCGTCGCGCAGGTGGCTCATGACCTCGGTCAGCCGCTCGCGCGCCACGTGCAGCGTGAGCTCGCCGCGGTCGACCACGACGCGCTCCACCATGCCGGAGAACGCGTCACCGGCGGCGGCCTCCAGCGCGTCGGCCACCTCGTCGAAGTAGCCGCCGTACGGCCGCACGCTCGACCGCTTCGGCGGCCGGCGCACCACGAGCCGGCCGTAGCCGGAAGTGTCGCCGGTGCCGGTCGCACCGAACATGCCGAGCCGCGCGACCGGCTCCTCCGGTACACCCGGCAGGTTGTCGCTGCTCATTTCGGGCTCCCCTGATCGATGAGCGGAAGAGACCGCAGAGCCTGCTGCTCCAGCTCCTCGATCTGCTTGGCGCGGTGCGCGCCGAACTTCATGTTCTGGATCTTGTCGTGCAGCTTCACGATGGAGTCGATCAGCATCTCGGGACGAGGCGGGCAGCCCGGCAGATAGATGTCCACCGGGACGACGTGGTCGACACCCTGCACGATCGCGTAGTTGTTGAACATGCCGCCGCTGGACGCGCAGACACCCATGGCGATGACCCACTTGGGCTCGGCCATCTGGTCGTAGATCTGGCGCAGCACCGGCGCCATCTTCTGCGACAGCCGGCCCGCCACGATCATCAGGTCGGCCTGGCGCGGCGAGGCGGAGGCCCGCTCCATGCCGAAGCGCGCCAGGTCGTGGTTCGGCCCGCCGGTCGCCATCAGCTCGATGGCGCAGCAGGCCAGGCCGAACGTCGCCGGCCAGACAGAGTTCTTGCGTGCCCAGCCCGCCGCCTGCTCAACCGTGGACAGGACGAACCCGCTCGGCAGTTTCTCTTCGAGACCCATGTCAGTGCTTCCTCCCGCGCGCCGAGGGCACGCCGCCTCTCAGTCCCAGTCCAGGCCGCGCCGACGCCACACGTAGGCGTACGCGACCAGGACGGCGACGATGAACAGCACCATCTCGATCAGACCGAAGACACCGAGATCGTCGAAGGCGACCGCCCACGGGTACAGGAAGATGATCTCGATGTCGAAGACGATGAAGAGCATGGCGGTGATCATGTACTTGAGCGGGAACCTGCCGCCGCCCACCGGCTGCGGTGTCGGCTCGATGCCGCACTCGTAGGCGTCGAGCTTGGCGCGGTTCCACCGCTTCGGCCCCGTGAAGGGGGCGATGCCGACGGAGAAGACCGCGAAGCCGAACGCGAGAACCGCCAGCACCACGATCGGGGCGTACAGTTCCATGGCTATCGGTCTCCTTCGTCTCTCGTCGTTCTGATGTGTCCGAGCGCGCGGGCGCCTCTCGGCCGGTTGCTGAGTCTAGGCACGGCGATCATCTGTCTTCGTCCCGGGTGTCTGGTCATGCCGGAGGCGTCACCTTCGACAGGGCGTTGATGAGCCGGTCCGACACGTCACCCCGCCGGTCCGTGAGATTAGCAAGGAGCTTCAGCGCGAACCGCATCAGAGTGGGGTGGGGCAGCCCGTGCCTTGTCAGGAAGCCCATCACGCCGGGCTTGCCGATGGCCTCGACGAACAGCCGGCCGAGGGTGAAGTAGCCGCCGTAGTGGTCCTTGAGCACCAGGGGGTAGGCGCGCAGCAGGCGCTCGCGCTGCGCGGGGGTCGCGGCGGCGAGCGCGGCGGCGACGGTGCGCGCCGCGATCCTGCCGGTCTCCATGGCGTACGCGATGCCCTCGCCGTTGAACGGGTTGATCATGCCGCCGGCGTCGCCGACGAGCACCAGGCCCTTGGTGTAGTGGGGTTGCCGGTTGAAGGCCATCGGCAGCGCGGCGCCGCGCACCGGGCCCGTCATGTTCTCCTCGGTGTAGCCCCACTCGGCCGGCATGTTCTTCACCCAGCGGCGCAGCAGGTCGCGGTAGTCGAGGTTCTGGAACGACTCGCTGGTGTTGAGCAGGCCGAGGCCGACGTTGCTCGTGCCGTCGCCGACGCCGAAGATCCAGCCGTACCCCGGCAGCAGCCGCGCGCGGCCGTCGTCGCCGGTGTCCCACAGCTCCAGCCACGACTCCAGGTAGTCGTCGTCGTGCCGGGGGCTGGTGAAGTAGGTGCGCACCGCGACACCCATCGGCCGGTCCTCGCGCCGGTGCAGGCCCATGGACAGCGACAGCCGGGTGGAGTTGCCGTCGGCGGCGACGACCAGGCGCGAGCGGTACGTCACCGGCTCGCCGTCGCGCTTGGCGGTCACGCCGATGATGTGGCCGCTGCGCAGGTCGAGCACCGGGCCGGTGACGTTGACGCCTTGCAGGAGCCTGGCTCCGGCGGCCTCGGCGCGGTCGGCGAGGATCTTGTCGAAGTCCAGGCGGGTGCGGACCAGCCCGAAATCGGGATAGCTGGACAACTCCGGCCACGGCAGTTCCAGGCGGTGACCGCCGCCGATCACGCGCAGGCCCTTGTTCCTGATCCAGCCGGGGGCGTCGATGTCGACCCCCATGTCGATCAGTTCCTTCACGGCGCGCGGCGTCAGACCGTCTCCGCAGACCTTTTCGCGGGGGAAACGGGTCTTCTCCAGCAGCAGCACGTCGAGGCCGGACCGCGCGAGGTGATAAGCCGTGGTCGAACCCGCTGGTCCTGCGCCGACGACGATGACGTCGGCGTCCAACGCGGGGGCTGACTCGCTCACGGGACCTGTCCTGTCCTGGGTGTTCGAGGGCCTTTGGGAAATCGGGGCCTTCGTGCCTTTGTGAACTACTTCACAAACTTGTCGGCGGAAGTCTAGCCCTTTTCCCCTGCCCTATGTCAGATGGAGCTTACCTACTCTGTGCGGCCGGTTTGACGGCTCGGTGGAGCGCGACGATCCCGAAGGAGAGATTGCGCCAGCGGACGCCTTCCCACCCGGCCTCGCCGATGATCCGCGCGAGCCCCGCCTGGCCCGGCCAGGCCCTGATCGACTCGGCCAGATAGACGTAGGAATCGGGGTTGGAGCTGACCGCGCGGGCCACCGGAGGCAGCAGTTTCATCAGGTACTGGGTGTACACGACGTCGAACGACCGGACCGTCGGCCGGGAGAACTCGCACACCACCAGCCGGCCGCCGGGACGGGTGACGCGGAGCATCTCGCCGAGCGCCTGCGCGGTGTCGTGGACGTTGCGCAGCCCGAACGAGATCGTGACGGCGTCGAACGTCTCGTCGGCGAATGGAAGTTTCAGCGCGTCGCCTCCGACGAAGGCCATGCGTCCCGTCCCGCCGGCCTCGGCGGACACACCGGAACCGCCGTGTCGCTCGGCACCCGCGCGCAACATGCCGAGAGAGAAGTCACACGCGATGGCACGCGCGCCGAGAGTGGTGAAGGCGTCGGTCGAGGTGCCCGTGCCGGCGGCCAGGTCGAGGACGAGCTCACCGGGGCCGGCGTCGACCGCCGCGGCGGTCGCCTTGCGCCACAGGCGGTCCTGCCCGAGGGACAGCACGTCGTTGACCAGGTCGTAGCGCCGGGCCGTGCGATCGAACATCGCCGCGATCTCCCGCGGCTGTTTGTCCAGCGATGCACGTGTCATGCGCACAGCTTAGTGGGACCAGGCGATCGACCCAAAGTGACCACATCGTCACGCTCCGTCTGCTAGGACTTGGCAAATGTTTACCGGAAAATCACCCGTGCGGCGGGTCCTTCCCGTCGCCGCGCTGCTCGCCGGAGCGTTGTCGCCGGTTCTGGCCGTCCCCGCGGACGCCGGCCTGGTCCCCCACGACCGCGTCGTCTCCACCGATCCGGTCGCCACCACACCGCACGTGCTCGACGGCATCGTCAACGCCTTCGCCGTGTACGGCCGCACCGTCGTCGTCGGCGGGTCCTTCAGCCGGGTGCGGGAGGCCGGCTCGGCGGCGAAGCTCCGGCGGAGCAACATCTTCGCGTTCGACCTGCTCACCGGCCGGGTGGACCGCCACTTCTCGCCGCGGCTCGACGGCGCGGTGTCCGCGCTCGCGGCCGGCCCCGACGCCACGGTGTACGCCGGCGGGTCGTTCTACGGGCCGGGCCGGGCCATGGGCCTGACGCGGCTGCGGCTCGCCGACGGGGCCCCTGTGCCGGGGTTCGCCGCGCCGGTGCGCGGCGGCGACGTCTCCACGCTGGTCCTGGCCGGTCCCCACCTGTACGTCGGCGGCGACTTCGCCGCGGTCGGCCGCTCCACGCGTCCGGCGCTCGCGCGGCTGGACGCCGCGACCGGCGCGGTGGACCCCGCGTTCACCGTCACGCCGGGAGGCGGGCTCGGCACGCTCAAGGTCCACGCCATGGCGGCGTACGGCCGTGTGCTCGCGGTCATCGGCTCGTTCACCACGCTCGACGGGCTGCGCCGGCCCCAGGTGGGCCTGATCGACGTCGGCGCACCCAAGCCGGCGGTGACCCCGTGGCGCACCGACGCGTATGCGGCCCGCTGCAGAGACGACTTCCCTTATTACGTGCGAGGTCTGGACTTCTCACCTGACGGCCGGTACTTCGTCGTGGTCACGACAGGCGGTGCCGGCGGCGCGCGCAAGCTCTGTGATTCGGCCGCCCGATTCGAAACCACGGCGCGTGACGCGGCGCGGCCGACATGGGTCAACCACACCGGCGGTGACTCGCTCTACTCGGTGGCCGTCACCGGTGCCGCGGTGTACGTCGGGGGGCACCAGCGATGGCTCGACAACCCACGCGGAAAGGACACCGCGGGTCCCGGCGCGGTGGCACGGCCCGGCATCGGCGCGATCGATCCGGTGACCGGCCGTGCGCTGCCGTGGAACCCCACACGTGAGCGCGGCATTGGGGTGAAAGCGTTCCTCGTCGACAAAGGCGGCCTTCTCGTCGGAAGTGACACCACGCGCCTCGGACACGAGTACCATGCCCGCGTCGGCATGTTCCCGCTCTTCTAGCCCTTGTGGCGCTCACTGATCTGCCGGCTCACCGCATCCCGCTGCTTGGACAGCAGCACGTAACTGGCTATGCCGCTGATCGCAAAGCTGATCACCAGCAGCCAGAGAGGGTTGTGGAGGCCGATCAGATAGAGCACACCGAGGGTGACCGCGAACAGTCCGAGGCGTGACGCGGTGTAAACGAGAATCGGTCGCACACGGTCGAGGTTACGCCACCCCGTGCTGGAGCGGTCTACCCCCGCCACCCCACGGAGAGCGATTTCGCAGGTGGAGCTTTACAGTGCTCGCTTCGCATCGGGAGCGAGCACTGCTAGTGTTCCCAACACGGCGCTTATGTAAAGAAACACCCACGAGCGCCCCAAAGAGGCTCTATCATATAACAAACGGGCAGTCAGCTGATAACAACCCGTGATCTTTCAAGCTAAATCGCGGATATATCAGATTTCGCTCGGCAAACTGGATACCTGTCCGCCCGCTTGGAGATGCGGGACGCGAGGGGGAGAGATTGTGGAGAGTAGCAGCGAGCGTCTGCTGACCCCTGGAGAGGTGGCCGCCCTCTTCCGGGTCGATCCAAAAACGGTGACGCGCTGGGCGGCGGCCGGTCGCATCAGCAGTATCCGTACCCCCGGAGGGCACCGGCGTTTCCGAGAGTCGGAGGTGCACGCCCTCCTGCGTGGCGAGGAAGTCCTCACGGCCGAACGGCCGAACGGCGACTCGCCGCGTGTCTGAACCGCCGGTCCCGGGGCCGCCGAGCACGATGCCCGGTGATCTCGATCCGGCCGTGTACCACCCGGTGATCCTGCGTGCCCCCCGGAAGCCGCAGGGTCACTGTTCTTTTTACGGATGTCCTTAACTGCTTTAAATGTGTATCAACTAATCCGGGGGCACGATTGCCCGCACCATCGGGCCCCCCTGATGCACTCCCCGCTCCTCAGCGGTCCGAGCCGGCCTGTGACTCCTTGAACGCGAGGAATTCACGCTCCAGTTCGTCGTTCCCCTCCCGCCACTGACGCCGGCGCTCGGCGTCCTGCTCCTCGGTGATCGACTCGGGGAGCCAGCGGTCGTAGTCGGGGTCGTTCGGCGCGACCTCCAGGTAGGCGTTGCCGATCAGGCGGCCGTCGCCGCTGGTCAGGGAACGCGGGATCCGCAACCTCCCGTCCGCGAGCCGGATGACGTACATGGCGGATCACCTAGATTCCGTAGCGCCTGTTGAAGAACAGCATGACGTTGAGCGCGGCGCGCGTGTCGCCGTTCAGCATGTCCACCAGCGCGGGACGCTGCCGTGAGGCGATGGCGGCGAAGGCGTCGGCGAAGAACTCCTTGCGGCCGAGACCACCGGGCTGCTTGTGGAACGTCGAGGCCAGCAACGGAGCGCACTCGTCGTACAGGGCCGCGAAATCCGGTGAGTCCGAAACCCACTCACCCGGCGGTGCGTCGATGTCGTCGAGCGCGTGACCGGTCTCGTGCATCATCACGTCCGGGGTCGGCGACGGCCGGTCCCCGACGACGATCTTGCGGTCGCCGTACGCGCCGGCGCAGATGTCCCACGTGGCCTTCCCCGAAGGCAGCGGCGCGCCTCGCAGGTAGCCCATGTCGTCCAGATCAGGCACGCCGCCGGGCCCGATGTAGATGCCGTCGAGCCCGACCGCCAGAAGCGACTTCAGCTTCTCGGGGAGGCGCGCGAGGCTGTCGACGGCACGCACGACGTCAGCGGACGGCGGGCCGTACGACGCGTCCCATTGACGGTGGAGTATGCGTTCCAAAGGGCCACAATGTAGTAACCCGTCGCCGCGGTCGGGAGTGTCGGGGGAATCGGGCTGCGCGAGCGGCCGGTCGTCGTCCAGTTCGAAGTCGCGCCAGATGTACTGGGGCCGGTCGACCACCGGCGCCGTGACCGCGCCGGGGACGTCCGCACGCGGCCGGTCACCCTGCCAGAACGACTCGGGCTGCCGGCCGTCCCTGCGGCCTGACCTGCGGTTGTCCCGGCGCTCCTGACGGTCTTTCCGACCGTCGGCCACGCTCTCACCGTGCCGCGGCTCGGGTGTCTCCTGACCCTCGCGAGGGGTCTCCTTGCGGTACGGAAGGCCCGCGGGGCCGCGCTGCCGCCAGCGTGATCCTCTGCGGTGGCGACCCTTGTCGCCGGAGTAGGCCGTCAAGGCGCCGGACGGCGTGCCGGGACGAGCGTGAGCATCGGCGGGGCACCTTTCCCTGCTGGTCTGGCGGTCATCGTCCACCGTACGACGCGGCACGGCGTGAAGCCATCGGTAATGTCCTACGGCGATGAATCCGGCCGTCGCGGATGTCGCCCCGAAATCACGATCTACCGCGGAATGGCTTACGCTGCGGACATGCCTAGCGTGCTTCTCGGCCTGGCGCTGTTGGCCTTCTGGCTCTACTGCCTGTTCGACGTCATCACGACCCCGGAGCAAGATGCAAGAAACCTGCCCAAGATGCTGTGGGTCCTCATCACCGTGCTGCTCCCCGGCATCGGCGGCCTGCTGTGGCTGCTGGTCGGCCGGCCGATCAGCGAGCAGACGGCACGGCGCAGGACCGCCGGCCCGAACCGGCCACGGCCGTCGTTCCCCCGAGGCCCGGACGACGACCCCGACTTCCTGCGCGACCTGGACCGCCGCCTGCGCCGCGAGGAAGACTGAGCCCCTCGCTCCCCCGCTTTAAGCCCTGTCCCGCCGTCTGAGGCCGCTTCTGAGCCCTGTTCCCGCTCAGGGCACCTGCGCGTACGAGTGCAGTCCCGACAGGAAGATGTTCACCCCGACCAGGTTGAACATCAGACATCCGAAGGCCACGAGCTGGACGATCGTCGCGGCCCTCCCCCGCCAGCCCGCCGTGGCGCGTGCGTGGAGATAGGCCGCGTACGCGATCCACGTGATGAACGACCACACCTCCTTGGGGTCCCAGCCCCAGTAGCGTCCCCACGCCTTGTCGGCCCACAGTGCACCCGCGATCACCGCGAACGTCCACACCGGGAAGGCGAAGACGATGGCCTTGTGCGCCACCGCCTCCAGCTCCGCGCGGGACGGCAGGCGCGAAGGGCCGTCCTTGCGTGCGAGGTACAGCACGCCGGAGAGCCCGGCGACGATGAACAGCCCGCTCGCGAGGATGGCGGCCGTGACGTGGATGGCGATCCAGTAGGAGTTCAGGGCCGGCACCACCGGCCCTGCCTGCACGTGGAGGTAGCGGACGGCGAACCCGAGCCCGAGCGCGGCCGCGAGCGTCACGAAGGCGCCGAGGAAGCGCACGGGCCTGCGGGTCTGCATGACGAGGAACGCGGTCACGGCGGCCAGGCAGATGGCCACCACGAACTCGTACATGTTGCCCCACGGCCAGCGGGCCACGGCCACGCCGCGGCCGACCACGGCGCCGAGGTTGGCGGCCCAGCCGAGCCAGGCGAGGGCCACCGCCACCGTGCCGGCCCTCGCGGCCCACGCCGGCGGCTCCGGACCCTCATCGGCGTCGTCGGTGCCGGCCGCCGGCCCGTCGCCGGCGTCCGCCTGTTCCGCTGTGCCGCCGACGGTGACCGGCACACGGGTCTCGGCGGGGACGGCGGCGCGCACCCGGCCGAAACCGAGGTCGAGCGCGTACGCGATCATCGCGAACACGTACAGCAGTACGGTCACCAGGATCAGCTGGTCGCTGAGCGTGGCGAGCCCCGGGTCAGTGGACATCCTTCACTCCTTGACGCGTGGCCGCCTCGCGGCCGTGCAGCCCGGAAAGGGCCGTGACGAGCTGGGAGAACTCCTCGGCGAACGCCGCGCCGCCACCCTCGGTGCGGGTCAGGCCGCCGGCCTCGGCCGGGCCTTCGCCGTCCTGCGGCACGCGCACCCAGACGCGGCGGCGGCGCACGGTGAGCGTCAGCACGAGGCCGAGCACGGCGAGCGACGCGGCGATCAGCGCGGGCACGCGGCCCGGGTCGTACGCGATCTGCAGGCTGATCCACTCGCGCACCCCGCCGAGCCGGATCGTGCCGGCGCCGCCGGGGAGGGTGAGCGACTCGCCGACGGCGAGAGGCTTGGTCTTGTCCCCCATCACCAGCGGCTTGAGCTTGGCGGTGTCGAGCCGGTACACCGACTGCGGCGCGCCGTCGCGCAGGCCGAGGTCGCCGGAGAACGCGAACACCTGGATCGCGGGGTTGGCCGCGCCGGGGAACACCGACACCCAGGACCCGTCGGCGGCCGGCACCGCGGTCGGCAGGAACCGCACGAGGAACCCGAGCTGCTCGGGCTCGGCGTCCGGCGCCTTGATCACGCACTCGGACAGGTAAGTGACCTGGTCCACCGGCAGGCACGGCACCGGCCCGTCGAACGCGACCTGTCCCTCGCCGTCGGTGACCTGGAACACGGGTGCGTACCCGTGGCCGAGCAGATAGGTCTGGGTGCCGTTCACTTCGAGCGGCTCGTTGACCTTGAGGTCGTACGGCCGCTCGGCCGCGCCGGGACGGTCGCTGACGCTCAGGCGCGCCGAGAAGTCCAGCGGCTGGCCGCGGCGCTCACCGGTGGCGACGTAGGTGGCCTGGAAGTCCTTCAGGGTGAAGGAGAACGGCTCAAGGGACTCGGCCGACACCCGCTGGCCGGGGATGTAGCGGTCGTACGCCGCGACGGTGTTGGCGAAGCCGTTGCCCTCGACGACCAGCACGTTGCCGCGGTAGCCGAACAGACCGCCGAGGCCGACGGCGAGCAGCAGGGCCAGCAGCGCGGCGTGGAACAGCAGGTTGCCGGTCTCGCGCAGGTAGCCCTTCTCCGCGGCCACCCAGCCGGGCCCGGTGACCGTGCGCCACCGCTTCCCGCGCAGCGCCGCGGCGTACTGCTCCACGGTCACCCCGGGGGTCTCCAGGGTCGCGTGACGCGGCAGCCGCGACAGGTTGCGCGGCGCGGCGGGAGGCGGCCGGCGTAGTTCCCGGTAGTGCGTGGCGGCGCGGGGCACCACGCAGCCGGCCAGGGAGAGGAACAGCAGCAGGTACGTCGCGGCGAACCACGGCGCGGTGTAGACGTCGAACAGCGACAGGCGGTCCAGCCAGCGCGCCGTACCGGGGCTGTCCTGGAAGTACCTGGCGACCTGGTCGGGGCTGATGGAGCGCTGCGGGAAGATCGAACCCGGCACCGACGCCAAGGCGAACAGGAACAGCAGGATCAGCGCGGTGCGCATCGAGGTGAGCAGACGCCAGCCCCAGCGCAGCCAGCCGACCACCCCGAGGCCCTTCGCTGTCGTGGTCGTCATCAGATCACCGGCTCGAATCCGCCGACCCAGCCCTGGATGGCGGCGATGAACTGCCCCCACAGGCCGGTCACCAGCAGCACGCCGACCAGCACCAGCATGCCGCCGCCGAGCCGGGTGATCAGCCGGCTGCGCGTGCGCACCACGGCGAAGGCGGTGAGCGCCTTGCGGTACAGCAGCGCCGCGAGCACGAACGGCAGGCCGAGGCCGAGCGCGTACGCCAGGGCCAGCAACGCGCCGCGCGCGGCGCTCGCCTGGTCCAGGGACAGGGTCAGCACAGTGGACAGGGTGGGGCCGATGCACGGGGTCCAGCCGAGGCCGAACACCACGCCGAGCAGCGGAGCCCCCGCGAGGCCGGCGGCGGGGAAACGGTGGACGCGGACGTCGCGCTGCAGCCCCGGCAGGAACCCGATGAACGCGAGGCCGAGCACGATGGTCAGCGCGCCGAGCACCCGGGTGATCACCTCGGCGTTGCCGAGAAGCAGGGACCCGACGCCGCCGAACAACGCGCCGCCGAGCACGAAGACGAGCGAGAAGCCGAGCACGAACAGCGCGCTGCCGGCGACCATGCGGCCTCTGCGCGGGTCGCCGCTCATGCCGGTGACGTACGACAGGTAGCCGGGGACCAGCGGCAGCACGCACGGCGACAGGAACGACACCAGGCCCGCGGCGACCGCCACCGGCACGGCCAGCAGCAGGGAGCCGGCCGCCACGGTGCCGGCGAGGTCAGCGCTCATCACTGACCTTGGTGACGGCGTCCATCAGGTCGGAGTACCTGACCTCGCCGAGCGCGCGCGCCGCCACCCTCCCCTGCCGGTCGATCACCAGGGTGGAGGGGATCGCGGCGGGGTTCACCATGCCGTGGAACGCCAGCGCGACCTTGCCGGGCTGGTCGAACAGGCTCGGGTATCCCGGCTTCTGTGTGCGCTGGAAGGCGAGGGCCTGCGCGCGGTCGTCCTTGAAGTCGACGCCGAGGAAGGTGACGCCTTTGTCCTTGGTCTTGGCTGCGACGTCCTTGAGCACCGGTGCCTCGCTGCGGCACGGGCCGCACCAGGAGGCCCAGAAGTTCAGCACGACCACCTGGCCCTTGTGGTCGGCGAGCCGGGCCCGCCGTCCCTCCAGGGTCTCGCCTTCGATGGCGGGGGCCGCGGTGCGCGCGCCGGCGTCGAAGATCTTCACAGCGCCGTCACCGGCGACGAACCGGGTGTCGCCGGACTGCGGCTGCGCCGACGGGTTACCCGCGCAGCCCGCGAGGACCACCATGACAAGCACGGCGATCAGGGCTCGTGACGTCGCGAACACGGCGGCGGGACTCCTTGCACTACAACCGGTAGAGCGCCTCAACCCTACCCATGGCGCGCGGTGCCCCGGAAATCGGGGCTAGCGGCCCTTGCCGCCGGGGGGCCTGAGCAAGGCGCCGGCGGGCTCGCTGTAGCCGACGCTGGTGAGGCGGTCGCCGTCGAAGGTGAAGCTCGTGACGCTGGCCAGTGCGCACTGGCGGCGGCGCGGGTCGTGCCAGAGGCGGCGGCGCTCGGCGGCCTGGCGGATGGTCCAGATGGGGAGCTGGTGGCTGACCAGCACGGCCTCGTGGCCGCGTGCCTCGGCGCGCACGTCGTCGATCGCGGCGCGCATGCGGCGCACGATCTCGACGTACGGCTCGCCCCAGGACGGCCTGCGCGGGTTCCACATGTGGCGGTAGTGCTTGGCCACGCGGAACATCGTGGTCATGGCGAGGCCTTCGAAGATGTTCTCGGCCTCCGTGAGGCGCTCGTCGGTGCGCACGGTCAGCCCGAGCGCGTCGGCGAGGGGGGCCGCCGTCTCCTGGGCCCGCTCCAGCGGTGAGCAGGACAGGTGGGTGATGTCACGGCCGGACAGTGCTTTGGCCACCACGTCGGCCATGGAGCGGCCGGTCTCCGAGAGGTGGTACCCGGGAAGACGGCCGTACAGCAGGCCTTCGGGGTTGTGCACCTCCGCGTGCCGGAGCAGGTGAACAACGGTGCTGACAGTCATATCGGACACAGCCTACTGGTCGGCGTGCGCCATGGCGCGACTCGACACCGGTTGCGGGCTCACCTCACGCAGCACCTCGACCGCGGCACGGATGGCGGGCCGCCGCGCCGCGTCGGTGCGCCACAGCGTGTAGAGGCGGCGGGTGGGCCGGGACCGGATCGGCAGGGCCCGCACGTCGTGCGGCAACGCCCCCCGGCCGAGGCGCGGCACGATCGTGCAGCCGAGACCGGCCGCGACCAGCGCGATCTGCGTCGGGTACTCGTCGGCCACGCAGGAGACGTCGGGCTCAACGGAGGCCGTGCGCAGCGTGAACATCAGCCAGTCGTGGCAGACGGTGCCGGGTGAGGAGCTGATCCACCGCTCGCCGTCCAGCTCGGCCAGATCGATGTCGCGCCGGCCGGCCAGCGGGTGGCCGGCCGGCAGCACCACGTCCACCACGTCGTCGAAGAGCGTGGCCCGCGACAGGCCGTCGGGGATCGCCATGGGCCGGTTGAGCCAGTCCTGCACGATCGCCAGGTCGAGCTCTCCGCGCGCCACCTCGCGGATCTGCCGGTCCGGCTCGCGTTCGTACAGCACCACGTCGAGGTCGGGGTGCCGCGCCTTGAGTTCCTTCATCGCGCGCGGCATGAGCCCGCGTGCCGCCGTTGGGAACGCCGCCACCGACAGGCGGCCCACCACGGCGCCTCTGAGCGCCTCGAAGTCGGCCTCGGCCGTCTCGACCAGCGCGAGGATGCGCTCGGCGTGCTGCGCGAGCACGCCTGCCGCGTCGGTGAGCCGCACGCCTCGTCCGCTGCGCTCCAGCAGCGTGGCCCCGGTCTCGCGCTCCAGTTTGGCGAGTTGCTGCGAGATGGCGGACGGCGTCACCATGAGCGCCTCCGCCGCCGCGCCGACCGAGCCGTAGGTGGCCACGGCGTGGAGTGCTTTGAGCCTGTGGAGATCGAGCATATAGCGATGCTAAACGCTGGAGCGATCAGGTGACAGTGATTCTGAAGCCGGTCTCTTCCCGCAGGTGGGGCCACCCCTACCGGATAAACGGGCACAAGCCTCATTCCTGGCATACAACATCATTCATAGTCTCTAGGGCATGACCGACTGGCTCGTTGGACTTATGGAAACCCTCGGAGCACCTGGGGCCGGCCTGGCCATCGCACTGGAGAACCTCTTCCCTCCCCTGCCGAGCGAAGTGATCCTGCCGCTGGCCGGCTTCACCGCCTCCCAAGGGGACATGGACCTGCTCGACGCCGTGGTGTGGACCACCGCCGGTTCCGTCGCGGGTGCACTGGCTCTCTACTGGATCGGCGCGATGCTCGGCCGCGACCGCACGCTGGCCCTCGCCGCGCGCATCCCCCTGTTGCAGGTCTCCGACATCGAACGATCCGAGGCGTGGTTCCTCAAGCACGGCCGCAAGACGGTGTTCTTCGGCCGCATGATCCCGATCTTCCGCAGCCTCATCTCCGTCCCCGCCGGCGTCGAACGCATGCATCTCGGGGTCTTCACGCTGCTGACCGGCATCGGGAGCCTGATCTGGAACACCGCCTTCATCCTCGCCGGATACGCGCTCGGCGAGAAGTGGTCCGTCGTCGAGACCTACGTCGGCACCGGCACCAACGTGGTGATCGGCCTGGTGGCGCTCGCCGTGCTGATCTTCGCCGGCCGCAGGCTCCGGCAGCGGCGCAAGGACCGGGCCGAGAGCGAGGAGGCCCTCGACCGAACCTAGGACAGCGCCGCGGCGGCGGCCTTGGCCGCCGCCGGCAGGGCCTCGGCGACCTGCGAGAGGGCCTCGTCGGTGTGCGCGGCGGACAGGAACCACGCCTCGTACGACGACGGGGGAAGGTAGACCCCCTGGTCGAGCATGCTGTGGAAGAAGGCGCGGTAGGCGGCGGTGCTCTGCGTCTGGGCCGTGGCGAAGTCGGTCACCGGGGTGGCGGTGAAGAACACCGAGAACAGGTTCCCTGCCGTCTGGAGGCGGTGGGGGACGCCGGCGGCGGTCAGGGCCTCGCTCGCGGCCCGGCCGACCAGCGACGCCGCGTCGTCCACACGGCGGTAGACGTCCGGGGTGCAGGCCCGCAGGGTCGCGAGGCCGGCGGCCACCGCCAGCGGGTTGCCGCTCAGCGTGCCGGCCTGGTAGACGGGGCCCTCCGGGGCCAGGCGCGACATGACCTCCGCACGTCCGCCGAAGGCCGCGGCGGGAAGGCCGCCACCCATGACCTTGCCGAACGTCATCAGGTCGGCCTCCACCGGATCGAGGCCGTACCAGCCGGACGGCGAGACACGGAAACCGGTCAGCACCTCGTCCACGATCAGCAGCGCGCCGTGGGTGGTGCACAGCTCGCGCAGCAGAGCGTTGAAGCCCGGCAGCGGCGGCACGACACCCATGTTGGCGGGACAGGCCTCGGTGATGACGCAGGCGATCTGGTCGCCGAACGCCGCGAAGGCCTCGGTGACCGCCTCGGGAGAGTTGTACGGCAGCACGATGGTGTCGGCGGCGGACGCGCCGGTCACCCCCGGCGTGTCCGGCAGGCCGAAGGTCACCACACCGGAACCCGCCGCGGCCAGCAGCGCGTCCACATGACCGTGGTAGCACCCGGCGAACTTCACGACGCGGGACCGGCCGGTGACGCCGCGCGCCAGCCGCACCGCGGACATGGTGGCCTCGGTGCCGGAGCTGACCAGCCGGACCCGCTCCACCGGGCCGACCCTGGACACGATCTCGGCGGCCAGCTCGACCTCACCGGGGGTGGCGGTGCCGAACGACGTGCCGCGTGACAACGCCGCGGTGAGCGCCTCGACGACGGCGGGGTGCCGGTGGCCGAGAATCATCGGGCCCCAGGAGCACACCAGGTCGACGTACCGGTTACCGTCCACGTCGGTGAGGTAGGGGCCGTCCCCGGACTCCATGAACCTCGGGGTCCCCCCGACGGCGCCGAACGCGCGGACCGGCGAGTTGACACCCCCCGGCACCAGGCCGCGCGCACGCTCGAACAGGCTCTCTGAGATCTCGGTACGGCTCACCCGTCCAGGGTAGTGCCGGCCCCGGCCGCCCCGGCGGCGAAGGGGGTGCCGCGCTCAGTCGATGGCGTCGGCCAGGTGGTCGAGCACATGAAGCGGGTCGGGGAGCGGATGCGGGGTGGGGGAACGCAGCCAGCGCGCCTGGGTGCCGTCCGGGAGGGTGGACGGCGGGCCGAGGACGTAGCTGTCGCGGCAGTGCCAGCGCAGGCCAGGAGTGTCCTCGATGGTCTCAGGCGCGTAGTCGAGGTGGCAGGACCACCACTCGTCCTCGTCCTCCGGAGCGCCTCGGGTGGCCACGAAGAAAAGAACCCGGTCGCCGTTGACGGCGACCGGGCCGGTCTCGAAGCCAGAGGCGTCCATCGCGGAGAGCGCGGTATGGCCGCCGGCGGCGGGGACGTCGAACACGTCGAACACCCGGCCGGTCGGCAAGATGATGTTGGCCTCAGGCGTCTGGTCCCACCAGCGCTCCAGCTGAGCGGTGTCGGTGGTCGCCATCATGCGCCACGCCGGGGACACCGGGTGCGCGCCGGGGTCGGGACAGCCCACACGGTCACAGGAACACGCGCGCCGGCCCTCGCGCAGCGGATGCGCGCCGGGGACCGCGGCCCAGCCCAGTGCGGCGTAGTCCAGCACCGAGGTGATCGTACGTGCCTTTCCATGCGCGCGGCCACGCCGTTTCGCCCTGCGTGCCGCCAGCGGTACCCCGACCATGACGTTTCCTCCCCACCCGGCCTTTCCCCGATGATGCCTGATGGCGCGTGCCCAAAGTGCGGCGACCCCCGGAAATGACCCGTCAGGATAGTCTTCTGGCCACTTCTGTGGCCCAGTAGGTCAGTATCAGGTCGGCCCCCGCGCGCCGGATCGCCGTCAGCGACTCCATGATCGCGCGTTCCCTGTCGATCCAGCCGTTGGCCGCCGCGGCCTCCACCATGGCGTACTCGCCGCTCACCTGGTAGGCCGCCACCGGCACGTCCACCGCGTCGCGCACCTGACGCAGGATGTCCAGATAGGCCAGCGCGGGCTTGACCATGACGGCGTCCGCGCCTTCGGCGAGGTCGAGCGCCACCTCGCGCAGCGCCTCACCCACCGGGCCCGCCGGGTCCTGCTGGTAGGAGCTGCGGTCGCCGAACTGCGGCGCGCACTCTGCGGCGTCCCGGAACGGGCCGTAGAACGCCGAGGCGTACTTGGCGGAGTACGCCAGGATCGGGATGTGGGGGAACCCGGCGCCGTCGAGCCCGGCGCGGATGGCGCGGACCTGGCCGTCCATCATGCCGCTCGGCGCGATCACATGGGCCCCGGCCCGCGCCTGCGCGACCGCGGCGGCGGCGTAGCGTTCCAGCGTGGCGTCGTTGTCGACCTCGCCGCCGGGGGTGAGGATGCCGCAGTGGCCGTGGTCGGTGAACTCGTCCAGGCAGGTGTCGGCCATCACGACCAGCGCGTCCCCGAGGTCGGACCGCAGGTCGGCCAGCGCGCGCTGCACGATGCCGTCGGGGTCGTCGGCCGCCGAGCCCCGCGCGTCCTTGACCGCGGGGATGCCGAACAGGATCACCCCGCCGACGCCGGCCTGCGCCGCCTCGTGCGCGGCCTTGCGTAGCGAGTCGCGCGTGTGCTGCACGACCCCCGGCATGGACCCGACCGGCTGCGGCTCGGTGACGTCCTCCTTGACGAACATCGGCAGCACCAGCTCCGCCGGGTGCAGCCGCGTGCCGGCCACCATGCGGCGCAGCGACGCCGTACGGCGCAGCCTGCGGGGCCGCGCCACGGGGAACTCCGCGTTCGGCATCATGTCTTCGCTGTCTCCCTTCGCCACCGCCGGCGGCCCGGACGGCGGACGCGGTGCCTGCCTCGGGCCCTACCTGGCGCGGCGGCGGGCCCCTCTGCGGGTCTGTGACGGCCGCCTCGGGACGTCCCCGGCGGCGAGAGCGGCCTGGCGCTGCTTGGCGCCGTAGTCGGCCAGCGCGGACGCCAGCGCGGACGCCGAGGGGCTGTCGGCCATGATGTCGACCCGCAGGCCGAACTCCTCGGCGGTCTTGGCGGTCTGCGGCCCGATGACGGCGATCACGGTGACGGTGTGCGGCTTGCCGGCGATGCCGACGAGGTTGCGCACCGTACTCGACGAGGTGAACAGCACCGCGTCGAAGCCGCCGCTCTTGATCGCCACCCGGATCGGCTCAGGCGGCGGCGCCGCGCGCACCGTGCGGTACGCCGTGACGTCGTCGCACTCCCAGCCGAGCTCGGTGAGCCCGGCGATCAGGGTTTCTGTGGCGATGTCCGCACGGGGCAGCAGCACCCGGTTGATCGGGTCGAGCATCGAGTCGTACGGCGGCCACTCGGCGAGCAGGCCCTCCGACGAGTGCTCTCCGACCGGCACGAGGTCGGGCTTCACACCGAAGCTGACCAGGGCCTTCGCGGTGGCCTCGCCGACCGCGGCGACCTTCAGCCCCGCGAACGCGCGCGCGTCGAGGCCGTACTCCTCGAACTTCTCCCTGATCGCCTTGACGGCGTTGGCCGAGGTGAACGCCACCCACTCGTACCGGCCGGTGACGAGACCCTTGATGGCCCGGTCCATCTGCTGCGGTGTGCGCGGCGGCTCCACCGAGATGGTCGGCACCTCCTCCGGCACCGCGCCGTACGACCGGAGCTGGTCCGACAGGCCGGCGGACTGCTCCTTGGTGCGCGGCACCAGCACCCGCCAGCCGAACAGGGGCTTGCTCTCGAACCACGACAGCTTGTCGCGGCCGGCGACGGCGTCGCCGACGACGATCACGGCGGGCTCGGCGATGCCGGCGTGCTTGAGGTCGGCGGCCAGCCGCGCGAGCGTGGACACGACGGTGTACTGCTCGGTGGTGGTGCCGTTCTGGGTGACCGCGACCGGCGTGGTGTCGGGCTTGCCGGACGCGACCAGGGCCTTGGCGACGGCGACCGCCGCCGAGACCCCGTTGTAGATCACCAGCGTGCCCTCGCAGGCGGCGTGCGGGGCCCAGTCGTCCACCTGGTCGGCGTCCACGACGCGGAACTCCGGCACACCGGTGGCCGGCGCGATGCCGGCGTACAACGGCACCGCGGTGGCCGGCGGCACACCTGGCACGATCTCGAACTCGATGTCGGCCTTGGCGCAGGCGGCGACCTCCTCGGCGACTGAGGAGAAGAACCCCGGGTCGCCGGGACACAGACGCACCACGCGGCACCCGGTCTTGGCCTCGCGCACGGCCTTCAACGACACCGCGCCGGCCTCGGCGGCGATGTCGACGACCTTGACGCCGGGACGGCAGCGGCCGAGCAGCCCGCCGTACGCCTCCTGGTCCAGCACCACGACGTCGGCACGGGACAGCAGGTCGGCGCCGCGGAGCGTCAGCAGGCCCTCGTCACCCGGGCCCGCGCCGACGAACGCCACGAAGCCCGTGACGCGCGCCTCGGCCGCACCGGAGTCCCCGGCGGCCCGCTCGGCGCCGGAGGTGTTACTGATCTGACTTCCGGAGCTCAATGGATCCGCTCCCCCATCAACGTGCCGGCTCCCTCAGCGATCATGGCGGCCGCGAGGTCGCGGCCGAGATCCATGGCTGCCGAGAGGTCGCCTGCGGTGGACTTGCGCACCGACCGCGTGCCATCGAGGGCCACCACGGCGGCGGTCAGGTTGAGAATGTGCCCGGCATCGGCGGCGAAGGCACCTACCGGTGCGCTGCACCCCGCCTCCAGAGCGGCGAGCACCGTGCGCTCCGCCGTCACGGCGGCGCGGGTGCGCGGGTCGTCGAGCGCGCCGAGCAGCTCGATCAGCTCGTCGTCGCCGGCCCGGCACTCGACCGCGAGCGCTCCCTGGCCAGGCGCGGGCAGCATGGCGTCCGGCTCGAACACCTCGGCGATCTCGGCCTCGCGGCCGATCCTGGTGAGGCCGGCCGAGGCGAGCACGACGGCGTGCAGCTCGCCGGAGGCGATCTTGCCGATCCGGGTGTCGGCGTTGCCGCGGATCGGGACGTACTCCAGATCGGGCCGCAGGGCCCTGAGCTGCGCCACACGGCGCGGCGAGCCGGTGCCGACCCGCGCGCCGGCGGCGAGGCCGGCGAGCTCACCCGGGCCGACGAGCGCGTCCCTCGGGTCGTCGCGCGGCGGCACGGCGGCGATCACGACGCGGGGGTCCGGCGTGGTCGGCAGGTCCTTGAGCGAGTGGACGGCGAAGTCGATCTCGCCGTCGATGAGCTTGTCGCGCAGCGCGCTGACGAACACGCCGGTGCCGCCGAGCTGGGACAGCTGGGCCTTGGTCACGTCGCCGAACGTCGTGACGCCGACCAGCTCGACGGTCGCGCCGGTCAGCGCGGTGAGCCGGTCGGCCACCATCTGCGACTGGGTCGTCGCCATCAGGCTGCGCCTGGTGCCGAGGCGCAGCACCCCACGCCTCGCGTAGGTGTGCTGGGTGACGGTCATGCGTCCTCCTCGCCGGCCCGACCGGGCGAGTCGGTCTCGATGTCCGCCACGTCGGCTCTGGTCACGGCCTCGGGCACCTTCGGGTTCAGGTCGAACAGCTCGCGCAGCGCCTCGGCATAATGATCGCCCGCCGGGGACGCCGCGAGCCGCTTGACACGCACGGTGGGCTCGTGCAACAGCTTCTCCACCACCCTGCGCATCGTCTGCGCGATCTCGCCACGCAGCCGGCCGTCGATCTCGGGCATCCGGGTGACCAGGCGTCCGAGCTCGATCTCGACCACGTCGGCGGCCTTGGCGCGCAGGGCCACCACGGTGGGGGTGACCCGCGCGGCGCGCTCGGCCTTGAGATACTCGCACACCTCCGTGGCCACGATCGAACGAACCGCCGCGACGTGGTCGCCGTCCTGGTCGCCGAGGCCGCGCATCGACTCGAGGTCGGCCAGCGTGACACCCGGCAGGTCGCGCACCGCCGGGTCGATGTCGTGCGGCAGCGCGAGGTCCAGCAGGAACAGCGGCCCGGTGTGACCGGAGCGCCGCACCATCTCGGCGGTGAGGACGACGTCGCCGGCGCCGGTGCAGGAGATCACGAGGTCGGCGCCGGCCAGCTCGCGGCCGACGTCCCCGAGTTCCACGGCCCGGCCGCCGACGCTCTGCGCGAGCCGCGCGGCCCGCTCGAACGTGCGGTTGGCGACCACGATGTCGGTGATCCCGGCCCGCGCGAGGGTGGCGACGGAAAGCGCGCTCATGGAGCCGGCGCCGACCACCAGTGCGCGCCTGCCGGTGAGCGGCCCGAGCACGTCCTGCGCGAGGGTGAGCCCGACGCCGACAAGGGAGGCCCCGGCGCGGTCGATGCCGGTCTCGGTGTGCGCGCGCTTACCGACGCGCAGCGCCTGCTGCGCCAGGTCGTTGAGCGTGCTGCCGGCGGTCCCCTGGTCCTGCGCGAGCCGCAGCGACTGCCGCACCTGGCCGAGTATCTGGCCCTCGCCGACCACCATGGAGTCGAGACCGCAGGCGACCGCGAACAGGTGCTCGACCACGCGGTCCTCGTAGTGGACGTACAGGTGGGGGGTGAGCTGCTCGACCGGTACGCCGGAGTGCGCGCTGAGCAGGTCGGTGACGGCGGTCACCCCGCCGTGGAAGCGGTCGACCTCGGCGTACACCTCGACCCTGTTGCACGTGGAGACGATCATCGTCTCGGACACGTGGACGTCGCCGAGCACGTCATGCAGCATCTTGACCAGCGCGTCACCGGTCATCGAGACGCGCTCCAGCAGCGCCACCGGTGCCGTCCGGTGGCTCAGGCCTATCGCGAGAAGACTCATGCGTCCATCGCCTCGGCCCAGTCCTCCGTCATGATGGGGCTCCCTGCTTCACGATCCGCTTTGCGCTGCTCGTGGAAGGCGAGGATCTGCAGCTCCGTCGAAAGATCGACTTTGCGTACGTCAACCCCGTCCGGGACGGTCAGCACAACAGGCGCAAAATTCAAAATACTCGTGATTCCGGCGGCGATGACCCGGTCGGCCACCTCCTGAGCCGCCGACGCCGGGGTGGCGATGACCACGATGGAGACCCCCCGGCGGCCGAGGACCTCCTCAAGGCGGTCGACGGGATCGACGGCCATGCCGACGAGACGCTCCCCCACCACCGCGGGGTCGGCGTCGAACAACGCGGCGACCCGGAAGCCCCGCGACACGAAACCCCCGTAGTTGGCGAGGGCCCTGCCGAGGTTTCCGAGGCCGACGATGGCGACGGCCCAGTCCTGGGTGAGACCGAGCTCACGGGAGATCTGGTAGATGAGGTACTGCACGTCGTAGCCGACGCCACGGGTGCCGTAGGACCCGAGATGCGACAGATCCTTGCGCAGCTTGGCGGAGTTGACCCCCGCGGCGAGCGCCAGGTCCTCGGAGCTGACGGTGGCGGTGCCGCGCTCCGACAGCCCGTTTAGTGCGCGCAGGTAGAGCGGCAGCCGCGCGACTGTCGCCTCGGGGATGCCACGTTCTCGCGCTTGCGACATGCGGCGGATCACTTTTGCCGGAACTCCAGGGGACGGCGGGGCGACCGGTGCGCCCCGGCCGCGCTCGCGATGGCGACGGATGACGAACAGCGGACGCAAATCCAGGTTAGTCCCTTTGTGAAGCGATGCACAAAGTGAGGGCTACGGACTCTGGGAGGCCTGGTCCGTCCGCCGGGGCCCCGGTCCCCGGCTCCACCCGCCGATCCACCGCGGCGTTTCCGCACGCCGGCGGCACCGCTTCCCCCGCACCGGCCAGCACGTTCCAACCGACTCACCACCGCCCATACCCGGTCAGATCTTGCTGCCCCGACCCTATGCCGCGGCCCCCCGGAAAGCTTCTTCAACGCTGCCGTCCTCACCGGACGAATCCGTGGAAAGCCTCGGACCCGGGGTTAAGCTGGGACCCATGGCACCGCAACATACGATCACCCTGCTCGGCAAGCCCGGCTGCCATCTCTGCGACGACGCCAGAACCGTCATCGCGCGCGTGGCCGGCGAGCTCGGCGTGCCATGGCAGGAGCGCGACATCACCGCGTCCGAGCAGGACATGCGCGACTACGGCGAGATGATCCCCGTGACACTGATCGACGGTGTGCAGCACGACTTCTGGCGCGTGGACGAGTCCCGCCTGCGCGCCGCGCTCTCCGCCTGACCCCCCCCGCACCAGGCCGCTTCCCACAGGTCCCCGTCCCGAACCTGCGGGGACCTGCCGACCGGCGAGCCGTCAGACCCGGTAGGCCGTCGGCAGCGGCACCACCTTGGCGGCGTTGAGGTTGAGCTCGATCACGTTGGCCGCCAGGACGTGCGCCACGCGCTCGCGCGCGAACCGCTCCATGTGGGGCTGGCGCTGGTGGTCGGTGTAGGCGACCTCGTCACGGTAGATCTCGTACACGATGCGCTGCAACGGCGCCGACTTCACCGCGTGGCAGATGAAGATCAACGTGTCGGGCTCGCTGCGCCGCACCTCCTCCACGGTCTCCTCGGCCAGGCGGTCGAACGCCTCCCCGGCGCCGTCGATCAGCGTGAAGACGGTGAGCAGGCCGTAGATGCGCGGCGAGGGCCGCACGGACCCCGCACCCGCGGGTGGCTCGGCGCGGTTGAGCGCCTCCTGGAGCTCGGCCCCGGCGAACAGCGCGCCGGTGGCGGGGAAGGCGACGTCCGGCGCGGAGCCCTGACCGGGGTGCTGCGCGCCGGAACCGTTCTGGCCGGCCGGGTCCTGCGCGTGCGCGCCACGGCCGTATTGCTCCTGCGCGTACGCGCCTTGGCCGTACTGCGCGGTGCGGTCCGGCGGCCCGCCGTACGACGCCGCGCCGTACTGCCCCTGGCCGAGCGGATCCTGCTCCATGAACGCACCGGTCGCGGGCCCGCCGAACAGGCCGTGGTCCCCACCGGGTGCGTCCGGCCCACCGGGTACGTCGGGCCCACCGGGGGCCCCTGGACCCGCGGGGCCACCTAGTGGTCCGCCGAATCCCTGGCCGGCGCGGCCGAATCCCTCACCCGGGCCGAAGGACTCCCCTGGACCGAAGGACTCCCCTGGACCGGTCCTCCCCGGCTCTCCCGGACCGAACCTCCCCCGCTCACCGGGACCCGCCGGCTCGCCGGGACCGAAACGTCCCTGCTCACCTGGCCCGGAGGACTCGCGGGGGTCGAACCACCCCGCCTCGCCGGGACCGCGCTCACCCGGCCGCCCCACCGGCGCGCCGTACGTGCCTTGCGGAGGCCGGCCATGCTGACCAGGCTGACCCGGCTGACCAGGCTGACCAGGCTGACCCGGCTGGCCGACGAAGCCGTCCGAGCCGTGCATCCGGGCCGCGTAGTCCACGTCCCCGTGGTCACCGGCCCGGTACTCGGCCACCAGGTCACCGAGGCCGGAGCGGCGCGGCGAAGGGTTCTGCCGCGGGGACTGCGGCGGCGGGACAGGGGAGGCCTGCGTCACCGGCATGGGGCCGGAGTCGAAGGACGCGGCAGGCGCGGCGCGGCGCGCGGACCGGCGCGCGCCGGCGTCGGGCCGGGGGTCCTCGCTCCACTCGTCGGAGTCGTCACGCTCCTCGTCGTACGGCGCGAGCGGCCGCGCGACGGCGTACCAGATGGCCCCCACCATCAGCGAGATCACCAGCGCCGCGAACACGCCGGGGATGGCGAAGCGCACCACTCCCACGAGGGCGAGACCGGTGGGGGCGAGCACCACTCCGGCGTGCATGTTGTCGGCGTCGAGATCGTCGCCGCCGCGCCAGCGCAGCACCGCGAGGATGAGGCACCCGATGAGGATCAGGTACGTCAGAGCGTGCGCGACGTTGAGCAGCGCGGTCGGGATGATCGTCCAGTGGGTGTCGCCGAGCGGCAGGGTCGTGCCGAACTTGTCCACCTGGCTGACCGGGTCGACCAGCAGGATCACTGTGGTGACGAGGGTGAAGGCGCTCCCGAGCAGCCAGGCCGCGAACTTGGCCGGCGTCTTGGCGGCGAGCATCTGGATCATGCCGATGGCGAGCCAGAACGGCGCGAGGAACGCGCCGGTGATCTGGTAGACGCGGAACGTCGCGGGGCCGAACCCGATGAGGTGGCCGATGGCGATCGACCCCAGCGCCAGGCAGAGTGCCGTGGTGGTCACGGTCCACGCGAGGAGCCATCCGCTCCGCTCGTCCCTGAGGCGTCCGACCAGGACGCCGGTGGTGATGGCGGCGAACAGCGCACCCGCGAAGGCGGTGACGGCTACGAGGGCTTCCATGATGCTTCCAACTCTGCCGGACATTCCCTCCGAACCGGTAGCCGATGTCCGATCTGTCGTGTGACTCCTGTTACGAGAGGTAGTTACTGAGGCAAAGTGGATTGTGTAATTAGACGTTGATTTCTAGAGTGGGCCAGCAGCACGCGCCTTCCCTTCCTTCCCCCAGGGACACCGGATGTCGAACACATGGTCGGTGGCCGGGCTTTCCCCTCCGGGCGCGGCGGGCAAGATGGACCGTGCCCGCGCCTCCGGCCACCTGGAACCCGCGGAGCTCGACGAGCTGCGCCGGGTGGTGCTGCGCGCCAAGACCGGCGACGCGGACGCCTTCGCCGCGCTGTACGACCGCTATGTCGATCTTGTCTTTCGCTACGTCTACTTCCGGGTCGGCTGCCACGCGCTGGCGGAGGACCTCACCAGTGAGACGTTCCTGCGCGCGCTGCGCCGCATCACCGAGTTCACCTGGCAGGGCAGGGACTTCGCCGCGTGGCTGGTGACCATCGCGCGCAACCTCGTCACCGACCACTACAAGTCCGGCCGCTACCGGCTGGAGGTCTCCACGGCCGAGGTGCTCGACACGCCGATGGACGGCGCGCACATCCCGGAGAACGCCGTGGTCGCCACCATGGTGAACGAGCGCATCCTGCGCGCGGTGCGCGACCTCAGCCCCGAGCAGCAGGAATGCGTGGTGCTTCGCTTCTTGCAGGGCATGACGCTGGCGGAGACGGCGCTGATCATGGGAAAGAAGAGCGGCGCGATCAAGGCGCTGCAGTTCCGCGCCGTCCGGGCCCTGGCCCGCGCGCTCCCCCACGACCTCGGCTGATCGGCGACCGGCCGTAACCTACCGCCCCCCGTTTCGTTGGGCAGGTAGCACCTATGGATCATCGGAGTGCGGCAGGGAGCATTCATGGGTAAGCGGGGGGGTTCGTGGTCGCCGTACGGCCTGTGGGCCGCCCTCACGCGGCGCGGACCTTCGGCGCGCGCGCTGACCGTCCGGCTGCGCCAGATCGGTGACGAGCCCCGTGAACCGTCCCCCGAGTTCCGGGCCAGGCTGCGCGGCCAGTTGCTCGCCGCGCACGGCACCGCCGGCGAGACCGGCCCCGAGCCCGCGGTCGGCGCGGGCCGGCGTCCGCCGCTGCTGCTGCGGCTGCGTCCCGCGGCCATGGTGGTATCGGTCACCGGCCTGATGGCCCTGACGGGATTGCAGACGTACGGCTCGGTGCCGGGTGACCACCTGTACCCCATCAAGCGGGCCGCCGAGGCGACGCTGCTCAGCCTGGCGCCGGACGACCTGGAGCGCGCGCAGCGCGAGCTGACCGCGGCGCATTCGCGCGCCACCGAGGCCGCGGCCCTGCTCGGGTACCCGGGGGACGACCGCGAGCGGTTCATCGGGCCGACCCTCGACGAGATGGCCGACACCACGCGGTCGGCGTTGCTGGCGTTGCGGCACGTCAAGCGCCGCGACACGCACACGCCGTCCATCAAGCGGTTCACCGAGCAGCAGCGCGACCTGGTGGCCCCGATGCTCCCCCAGCTCGGCGACGACGACAGGACGAAGGCCAGCGCCTACCTGGACATGATCGACGATCTCACGCCGTGATCTCGTGAACGCTCCGGAATGTGCGCCGGACGTCACGCCACGCTAACGCCGCGTACACCGGGCACACCCCCTGTCGCCGGTTAAGCTGAGGTGCTATGAGGCGGTTACTGCGACGGCGCACCGAGGCGGAGAAGGCCGGGGAAGTCGCGGCAGCCGCCGCGATCTCCACTCCTGTGGCGGACCCCGACCCCACGGCGGCGGCGTTCTTCGACGTCGACAACACGATGATGCGCGGCGCGTCGATCTACCACTTCGCCAGAGGTCTCGCCTCACGCGGGCTGTTCACCACGTCCGACCTGATGAGGTTCGCCATCGGCCAGGCGCTGTTCCGGGTGCGCGGCAACGAGAACCCCGAGCACATCGCGCGCGCCAAGCAGACGGCGCTGGCGTTCGTCGCCGGGCTCAAGGTCGAGGACGTCGTGCGCCTCGGCGAGGAGATCTACGACGAGGTCATGGCCGACCGCATCTGGGCCGGCACCCGCGCGCTCGCACAGGCTCACGTCGACGCGGGCCAGCGGGTCTGGCTGGTCACCGCCACCCCCGTCGAGCTGTCCCGGGTGATCGCGCAGCGCCTCGGCCTGACCGGCGCGCTCGGCACCGTCGCCGCGACCGAGAACGGCGTGTACACCGGCCACCTGGTGGGTGACCTGCTGCACGGCCCCGCCAAGGCCGAGGCGGTGAAGGCCCTGGCGCGCCGCGAGGGCCTGGACCTGACGCGCTGCACCGCCTACAGCGACTCGGCCAACGACCTGCCGCTGCTGCGGCTCGTCGGCCACCCCTACGCGATCAACCCCGACAGCGAGCTGCTCGAACACGCCAAGATGAACGGCTGGGCCGTGCGCGACTTCCGCACCGGCCGCCGCGCCACCATGATCGGCCTGCCGATCGCGGCGGGTGCCGGCGCGATCGCCGGCGGCGTCGCCGCGGCCATCGCGCTGCGCAGGCACTACCGCGGCTGACCCGCGCCGGTTCCCCTCCACGGGTCCGCCGGTCTCTCTAACGGCGGCCCCCCGTCGCGGGTCCGCCGGTCCCCCGTCACAGGAACGGCGGGAAGGCCGGCCCCCGTTGCAGGCGCAGCCGGTCGAGCTGCTGCTGGATCAGCTCACGCACCTGGTCGGTGAGGTTGAAGACCAGCATGGGATCGTCGGCCTCCTCCGGGTCGTAGGTGTCGGTGCGCACCGGCTCGTGGAAACGGATCATCCACTTGGACGGCAGCGGCACGAGGCCGAGCGGCCCGAACCACGGGAACAGCGGGGTGACCGGCAGGTACGGCAACCCGAGGAGCCTGGCCAGCGTGCGGAAGTCCCCGATCTTGGGGTAGATCTCCTCGGCGCCGACGATCGAGCACGGGATGATCGGCACCTGGGCCCTGATCGCCGAGGCCACGAACCCGCCACGGCCGAAGCGCTGCAGCTTGTACCGGTCACGGAACGGCTTCCCCACGCCGCGGAAGCCCTCGGGGAACACCCCGACCAGCTCTCCCTTGCGCATCAGGCGGTCGGCGTCCTCCGGACAGGCCAGGGTGTGGCCGGACTTGCGTGACAGGTGGCCGAGCACCGGGAGCTGGTAGACGAGGTCGGCGCCGAGCAGCCGCAGCGGCCGGCGCGCGGGGTGCTCGTCGTGCAGCGCGACCTGGAGCATGAGCGCGTCCACCGGCAACGTGCCGGAGTGGTTGGCGACCACCAGGGCCCCCGCGTCGTCCGGCACGTGTTCGAGCCCGGAGGTCTCGACGCGGAACCAGTGGCGGTACAGCGGCCGGATCAGTTCGAGCAGAACCTTGTCGTTGAGCTCGGGGTCGAAGCCGAACTCGTCGACCTCGTACTCCCCCGCGAGGCGCCGCCGCACGAAGGCCAGCAGGTCCGCCAGGCGGTCCTCGACCGAGCGGGTGTCCCCGCCGTCGCCGGCGCGCCGCCGCGCCGCCGTGATGGGGATCACCTGCGCGTCGCCGGGCTCCCCATGATGCTCACGCTCCGTATCACCCTGTCTCACCGTTTCCCGCCCCCGCCCCACAGTGTCCCCACGTTCCCCAGCAAGTCGATCACAGAGAGTGGCGCACCGGCAAACAGGCCACGCGAGTGGAGGAAGTCGTCGAACGCCGTCGCGGTGGTGAACTTCGGACGCCAGTCGAGCTCGGCGCACAACCGGTCGGCGTCCACGGCGCGGCCGTAGCTCATCAGCGCGATCTGCTCGGGGGAGAAGTCGACCCGGCCGAGGCCGCGCGCGACCTCGCCGAGCACGCGGAACGCCGCAGACGGCACCCGTACCGTAGGCCTGCCGCTGCGCCTCACGCACTGCGACAGCAGCATCACACCGTCACCGGTGACGTTGTACGTGCCGGGGTGGTCCTCGAGCGCCATGCGCCGCAGCACCTCGACGCCGTCGTCCTCGTGGACGAACTGCAGGCGCGGGTCGAAGCCGAACACGGCGGGGACGACCGGCTGGGTGAAGTAGCGCGTCAGCGGCGAGTCGACGCCGGGGCCCATGAAGTTGACGAACCGCAGGGTCGACACCGTGACGTCCGGCCGCCGCCGGGAGAAGCCGCGGACGTACGCCTCGACCTCGGTGGCGTCCTTGGCGTAGCCGGAGCTCGCCACCTCGGCCGGCTCGGCGTCCTCGGTGAACACCGCGGGAGCGTGCGGGGAGGACCCGTAGACCGCGGTCGTGGAGCGGACGACGACCCTGCGCACGGTGGGGGACCGCTGGCAGGCCGCGAGGAGCTGCATGGTGCCGATGACGTTGTGCTCCTTCATCGAGGAGCGCCCCGCGCTCCTGGAGGGAGCGGTCACCAGGCTCATGTGCACGACCGTGTCGATGTCGGCCGCGCCGATCACCCGCGCGATGTCCGGGCTGCGCAGATCAACCCGGACGAACTCGGTGCGGCCGAGCGTGGCCACGCCGTCCGCCGTCGCCGGCGGCACCGTGTCCACACCGATGACCCGGTCGATGCCGGGGTCGGCCGCGAGTGCGCTCGCCACGCGGGCTCCGATGTGCCGGGACACCCCGGTCACGAGCACGGTGCGTGTCATCGGCGCCTCGCAGGATCACGTGTGGTGGTTCGCGCACGCCCGGATGTGCCCGCGGTATGAACGCGTCACACCCGGCCCGCCGCTCTGCGTCGTCGTTCCGCGCCGCTTACTACTTCTTGTTACGCCGCTGGATGCGGGTCTTCTTGAGAAGCTTGCGGTGCTTCTTCTTCGCCATGCGCTTACGGCGCTTCTTGATCACAGAGCCCACGGGACCCCCAGGTGAAGGTAGGTTGGTCGAAAACGTGTGCCGCGGGACGCGCGCGACCCCCGACGCTCATGCCGAAACCGGCACGAAGCGCACGCGGGATCAACCGCTCGCCACGGAGCACACCGATCCAACAGCCTACCGGCGTTTCGCGGTCGATCGTTCCCGGGGGGAACACCGCGCCGCGACCCAGAGGCCGTACCCGGCGACCGGGGAGGGTGTGGGCGGCCGGCCGCCCACCCCGTTCCCGGCCAAGGTCACGTCCCTAGCGAAGCACGCGCCGGTCATGGAACCGTTTCCGGCGCGTGACGAGGTGATGTCGCTCACCGCGTCAGTCAACCCGCTTCGATGAACGCATCCCTGAGGTAGTCGTGCACCGCCTGCTCGGGCACTCTGAAGGAGCGGCCGACCCGGATGGCCGGGAGCTCCCCTGAGTGCACCAGCCGGTACACCGTCATCTTGGACACCCTCATGACCGTGGCCACTTCCGCCACGGTCAGGAACTTCACCTCGCTGAGAGGTCTTTCGCCTGCACCCATCGGACGCCTCTTCCGCACGTGTTTCCGGGTTATCCCCACTGGTGCCATTGCTCACGCACGTGTACTGCTGTCAGCGTAGAACGCGTCTCCGATCGCGCAAACCCCCTATTCCATCAGCCCTTGGAGACGGCTGCCACCGGAATCGGAAAAATCGCTGGCCAGCCGCCTGGTCAACCACTGATCCCGATGTTGTACACGGTTCCGTCACGTCCCATTAGAGCCGTCCAGGATCACAAAAAAGTTGGCAAACGGTCGACGCGCCTGCCCCAACGCACGCACCAAACCCGGCTTTTCGGACAGACCGAATCTCAGCGGAACGCCTCACAGACCACTCTGGACCCTCGCGACCAAATAGTCGTTCATCGGAACGTAGTAGCGCGGTAGCACGTTGTCATCAAGTGGCACGGTGACCGCGACCTTCCCCTCGGCCTCGCCGACGAACAATCCGGGGTCGTTGCTGTCGGCGAACCCGACGGTCTCCACCCCGGCCTCCCCGGCGGCGCCGGCCCAGCCGTGGTCGGCGATCACCAGGTCCGGCCGCTCGCCGCCGAGCTCCTCCAGCATCGCGCGCATCGGGGCCGGGTCGTGGGTGTGCACGAGCGCGCCGCCGTCGTCCAGCATCGCGACGTCGTCGAGGTACCGGATGCGCCGCCGCCTGCCGAGGCCCTTCCCCATGAACGACCGCTGCTCGGCCGGGGACAGCAGCGTCGCGCCACGCTCACGCGCGAGGCGCACCAGCGCGAGGTGAGTGGTGAGCAGGCCGGTGGGGTGGCCGGTGGCCACGATGATCCGCGGCGCGTCCCGCCTCAGCACCGCCGCGATGCGGCCGGCCATGGCGTCCAGAGCGTCGAGAGTGCGGTCGGCGTCGATGGTGTCCTGGCCGTACCGGTGCTCGGGGTCGGGGCTCACCCCGGCGGACTTGGCCATCAGAGCGAGGATGTCGCGGTAGGTCCAGTCGCCGTCGAGGGTGAGGCCGAACATGTAGTGGGGGTCACGTGCCGCGAGGGACCGGTAGTGGTCGAGGTTGTTCTCCCGGCTGGTCGCGATGTCCCCGGCGATCCTCGTCCGGATGAGATGCTCTCTCAGCTCGTCCCGCGAAGGCGCGGTCTGCATTGTTCGCTCCGTCCACTTTTCGGGTCATGGGCCGCGCACGACCCTCACTTGCGGTGGCCCCTCGGTCCGGCGCCCCACACGCCGACGGGGGCTCTAGGGCTGCGGGTCCAGCCCGTGGTAGGGGAAGACGGCCTTGCGCGTGGCGACGATGGCGCGGTCCACGGCGTCCGCCGGGTCGTAACCATCCGCGAAATCGGGAAATTCCGCGGTCCGTCCGTCGGTCATGGACGCCGGAGGCACCTCGCCGGTGCGGCGGTCCACCAGCTCGCGCCAGCTTCCCGGGGTCGCCGTCTCCGGGTCCAGCGGGGATCCCGCCGCCTCGGCGATCAGGTGGGTCCACGCGCGCGGCACCACCCGCACCAGTTCGTAGCCGCCGCCTCCGGTGGCGACCCACCGGCCGTGCGCGGTCTCGTGCGCCAGCGCGTGCAGCGCCTCGTACGTGCGCCGCTGGCCGTCGACGCTCAGCATCAGGTCGGCGAGCGGGTCCAGCGCGTGCGAGTCGCATCCCTGCTGCGTGACCAGCACGTCCGGCTGGAACTCCCGCAGCAGCGGCGGCACCACCGCGTGGAAGGCGCGCAGCCACCCCGCGTCGCCGGTCCCCGCCGGCAGCGCGACGTTGACCGACGTCCCCTCCGCGCCTGTCTCGTGCGGGAACCCGGTGCCGGGGAACAGGGTGCGAGGGCTCTCGTGCAGGCTGACGGTGAGCACCCTCGGGTCGTCGAGGAACACCGCCTGCACGCCGTCGCCGTGGTGGACGTCCACATCGACGTACGCGACACGGCGCGCACCCTGCGACAGCAGCCACGCGATCGCCACAGCGGGGTCGTTGTAGACGCAGAAGCCACTGGCGGCGGCCGGCATGGCGTGGTGCAGCCCTCCCGCGACGTTCAGCGCGTGCTCGGCCTCGCCGCTCCACACGGCGCGCGCCGCGGCGAGCGTGGCCCCGGTGATCAGCGCCGCCGCGTCGTGCACCCCGGCGAAGGCGGGGTTGTCCGCGGTGCCGAGCCCGATCGAGAGGTCGGGACGGCCGGTGGCCGAGACCTGCCGTACCGCCGCGATGTACGCGCGATCGTGCACCAGCGCGAGCTCGTCGTCGCCGGCCGGGGAGCACCCGGCCTGCTCGACCTTGTCGAGCACCCCGAGGTCGCGGGCGAGCGCCATGGTCAGCTCCACCCGCACCGGCGCCAAGGGGTGACCGGGGCCGAAGTCGTAGGCGACCAGCCCGTCGTCCCAGACGACCCTCACGGATCGGCTCACGCGCTCACCTCGCCTGTGACGAACCGCACGCCCCGGAGGCCGCGCCACCGCGGAACCCTCATGAACCCGACCGTATCGCACTCGGTCGCACCTGCTGAGACGCCGTCCACCCGGTGGTCGCGCGTCACACTCACTCGGCGCGCAGTGCGATCACCGGGTCGAGGCGCGCCGCGCGGCGGGCCGGCGCCACCCCGAAGAAGACGCCGACCGCCACCGAGACGCCGAAGGCCAAGGCGATCGACCACCACGTGACCGCGGCCGGCACCGGGGACACCGCCTGGATCAGCAGCGAGCCGCCGACCCCGAGCAGGATGCCGATCACACCGCCGATCGTGGTGAGCAGCACCGCCTCGATGAGGAACTGGCTCAGCACGTCGCGCTGCCGCGCGCCGAGCGCCTTGCGCAGGCCGATCTCCCTGGTGCGCTCCCGCACGCTGACCAGCATGATGTTGGACACCCCGACCCCGCCGACCAGCAGCGAGATGCCGGCGATGGCGGCGAGCACGCCGGTGAGCATGCCGAGCACGCTGCCGATGGTGCCGAGGAGCTGGGTCTGGGTGACCGCGCTGAACCGCTCACCGGGGTACCGCTCGGCGAGCCCCCGCACGACCCGCTGCCGCAGCGGCTCGATCTCCTCAGGCCCCGACGCGCCGACCGCGATGCCGTTGATGCGGCTCAGCCCGACCAGCCGCTGCGCCGTGGTGACCGGCACGTGCACCTCCTGGTCGCGCGCCACGCCGAACGTCGCGCCGACCGGCTCGTACAGGCCGATGACACGGAACCGCACACCGGCGACGGTGATCTGGCGGCCGATCGGGTCGACGTCCCTGAACAGCTTGTCGGCGACCTCCGAGCCGAGCACCGCGACGCGGCGGCGGGTGTCCACGTCGGTCGAGCTGAGGTACCGGCCGCGGCGCAGCGGCCGGTCGAAGATGTTCGGCATGTACTGGTCGGTCCCGGTGACCGTGGCGAACACCTCGGTACGGCCCACCCGCACCGACTCACCGGAGTTGACCGCGACGGTGACCTTGGCCGGGTCCCCCACCACGCGCCGCACGTACGCCACGTCCGCGAGGTCCAGCCTGCTCTGCGTCGGCGCCGCGCCGAGTCCGACCTGACCCGGCACCACCAGGATGATGTTGCTGCCGAGCCCGGCGATCTCCCCCTCCACCGCCTCCTTGGCCCCGGTGCCGATGGCCACGAGGATCACCACCGCCGACACCCCGATGACCACGCCGAACATGGTGAGCGCACTGCGCAGCCGGTTGACCCGCAGCGCCTCCAGCGCCATGCCGAACGCCTCGGCACCCCTCACCGCGCGTCCTCCTCGTCCCGTTCGATGAGACCGTCGCGCACGTGGATGCGGCGCCGCGCCTGCGCGGCGACCTCGGCCTCGTGGGTGACGAGCACGACGGCCACCCCGCGTTCGGCGTTGAGCCGCGCGAGGATGCCCATCACCTCCTCGCCGTTGCGGGTGTCGAGGTTCCCCGTCGGCTCGTCGGCCAGCACCACCTTGGGGTCGCCGACGAGCGCGCGTGCGATGGCGACCCGCTGCTGCTCGCCGCCGGACATCTGGGACGGCCGGTGGTCCATCCGATGACCGAGCCCCACCGACGTCAGCGCCTCCTGCGCGCGCCGCCGCCGTTCGGCGCGGCCCACCCCCCGGTACACCAGCGGCAGCGCCACGTTGTCCACCGCCGAGGTGCGGCCGAGCAGGTGGAACGACTGGAACACGAACCCGATCACCTGGTTGCGCAGGTCGGCGAGCCCGCCGTCGTCCAGCGTCGACACGTCCACGCCGTTCACCCGCAGCACCCCCGCCGTCGGCCGGTCCAGGCAGCCGAGCAGATGCATCAGCGTCGACTTCCCCGACCCCGACGGCCCGACGATCGCCACGAACTCCCCCGGCGAGATCCGCAGGCTCACCCCGCGCAACGCGTCGACCGACACCCCCTCCAGCCGGTACGACCGCGCCAGCTCCACCGCCTCGAACGCCGGGGCCCCCGCCACGGCCGTCGTCCCCCGGCCGTTCACGCCGCTCTCCCCGCGCAAGACGCCGCGGTGGGACGTCTCGCCGCCGTCGTCCCCCATGGCGCGCGTCACCCGGTCAGCTTCTGGCCGGGACGTACGGCGTCGGCGCCGCGTGTCACGACGCGCTCGCCGGTCGACAGGCCGCGGACGACCTCGACGGTGGCGTCCCCCTGAGCGCCGAGCTTCACCACCCGGCGCTCGGCGGTGCCGTCCCGCCTGACCACCCACACCACGGTGTCGCGGCCGCTGGTCACGATGCTCGCGGCCGGGACGGCGACGGCGTCCGGGGACTCGCGCACGGTCAGACGGACCACGGCGCTCATGCCGGGCTTGGGGTCGGGGGCCTCGCCTCCGTCGTCGAACACGCCGTCCCCGAGGGTGAGGCGCACCGGGTAGCTGACGCCGCCGGTGGTGCCCTCCTTGGGGGTCACGCCGACGCCGGTCACCTCGGCCTCGTAGGTGGCGCCGGTGACCGCGTCCAGCTCGACCTCGGCCTTCACGCCGCGCTTCACCAAAAGCACGTCGGTCTCGTCCACGTCGGCCGAGAGCGTGAGCTCCGTGACGTCCGTCACCGTCACGACGGCGTCGCCGGCCGACACCGGCACCCCTGCGGCGATGCCGCCGCCGGACCCCGAGCCACCCGAGGCCGACCCACCCGCGGCGGCCCCCGCCTGGCCCGCGACCTCAGGCGGCAGGGACCCGAGCAGCGAACCGAGCCCCGCGGACCCGCCACCCGGCGGCCCGCCGAGCGTCACCACCCCGCGGAACGGCGCCTTGATCACCAGCCCGTCCACCGTGGCCTGCGCGACCCGCGCCGCCACCTTGGCCTGGGACGCCGAGGCCGCCTGCAGCGACCCCATGGAGGACGCGAGCCCACCGAGGCCGGCGCCGATCTGACCGCTGACCTGCGCGAGCACCTGGTTGACCGACTGGACCAGCCCTTGGGTGATCTTGTTCAGCTCCGCGCGCTGGGCCCGGTGCCGCGCCTGCGCGCCGTCCACCGCCGCGACGAGCTGCTTGCGCAGTCCGGGGTCCTTGATCTTGCGCGCCGCGTCGCGTGCCTTCTGGAAGTCGCGCGCCACCTGCCGGTCCAGGCCGGAGGCTCCCGGCAATCCGGCGAAACCGACCCGTGGCGCGGGGACCGCGCCGCCGAACCTGACCGGTTTCGACGCCTGCCGCTCCGCCTTGCGCGCCTGCTTGAGCTGGTCCCGCGCCTGCGGCGAACTGATCCTGACGAGGATCTGCCCCTTGCGGACCGTCTCCCCGTCCCGTACGTAGACCTTGGCCACCGTCCCCGCGGCCGGCGAGCGCAGCGTCGCCGTGGCCCGGGCCGCGATCGTGGCCGGCGCCTCGACGACCTCGCTCACCGCCGACCGCGCCACCTCGGCGATCTGCACACGAGGCGCGTCGTCACTCGTGCAGCCGGACACCAGGAGAACGAGACCCATGAGAAGCGGGGGGAAACCGCGACGAATCGTCACTTGAGCAATCGTAGAAGCCCACCCTTCCGGCCCACCCGGCAACCTCCGTACCGGCCGGATCCGGCGGCGTCCCCTCGGGTGGCCCGGAGCGCGGCGGTACGCAGCCGCCGTACGAGACCGGTCAGCCGGCGGCGAGCTTGTTGCTGCGGTCCCTGGCGGCCTCGATGGCGGCGAGGAACGCGGCGCGCACGCTGTGGCGCTCCAGCTCGGCGATGGCCGCGATGGTGGTGCCACCCGGCGAGGTGACGGCCTCGCGGAGGATCACGGGGTGCTCGCCGGAGTCGCGCAGCATGATGGCGGCCCCCACGATGGACTGGGTGACCATGTCGAGCGCGGCGGCTCTCGGCATGCCGAGCAGGATGCCGGCGTCGACCATGGCCTCGACCAGGTAGAAGAAGTAGGCGGGGCCGCTGCCGGACAACGCGGTCGCGGCGTCCTGCTGGGACTCGGGGATGCGCAGCACCTTGCCGACCGGGGACAGCAGGCTCTCGGTCTGCTTGAGGTGGTCCTCGCCGGCGTGGGCCCCGGCGGAGATGACGCTCATCGCCTGGTCGACCAGCACCGGCGTGTTGGACATGACGCGCACCACCGGCACGTCGCCGCCGAGCCGCGACTCGACGAAGGCGGTGGTGATGCCGGCCGCCGCCGACACGACCAGCCGGCCGGCCGGCACGTGAGGGGCGATCTCGGTGAGCAGAGCCGCCATGTCCTGCGGCTTCACCGCCAGGATGAGCGTGTCGGCGGTCTTCGCGGCCTCGGCGTTGGACACCATGCGCACGCCGTACCGCTCGGCGAGCGACCGCGCGCGCTCCTCACGCCGTGCCGTCGCGACGATCTCGCCGGCCTCGACACCGGCACGCAGCAGCCCCGACAGCAGGGCCTCACCCATCTTGCCGGTCCCCAGAATCGCGATCATCGCGGCACCTCGCCTCAGCGTCTCTCCGAGCCCCCTCGCGGGTCCCTCGCAGCCTATCGGCTCACCGGCCGCCACCTCTGAGCGAACGGCAGCCCCTGGACGTAGGGGGCGAACGTGGACCAGCCGCCGCCGTACGGCACATGCACGCGCACGCGGCTCCCCGGCTGCCGGTCCAGCCCCGCGGGCCGCGGGCCTTGGGGGACGAGGAACTCGAACCCGTCGGGCTCGCGCTCGTTGAGCACGGCCAGCGCGGAGGCGATCTCGATGAGGCGCCGGTCGCGCGTGGAGATCACGGGGGTGCCGGAGCCCGCCATGAGGACGCGCAGACAGCGGACGTAGGAGAGGTCCGCCTCGTGCGCCGTCGCGTACGCCGGGGCACCCCATATGACCGGATCGCCTCCCCTGGTCAGCAGCACCCTGCCGGACGCCAGGGACCCGCAGATCTCCTCGGCGTCGTGCAGGGCCGCGTGGACCACGACCCCGAGCGAGGGATGCTCGGTCAGCAGCGCGGAGTGCAGGCCGAGCACGGGGTCGGCGGTGACGGCGTCGGCGTCCAGGGTGACGGTGGCCCCCGCCTCGGCCGCGACCTCGCAGACCCGGTCCGCGCCGCGCCGCGCCAGCCGCAGGTCCAGGCCGAGACCCATCATGGGGAGGCGCACGAGGATGTCGGCCCCTTTGGCGAGGCCGCGCCGGGTGAGCGCGTCGAGCAGCGCGAGCGTGTCCTTCACGGCGTCCTCGGCGTCGGCCTGGGTGCGCGCCGGCGGGCCGAGGCGGTCGACCGTGACCGGCAGGCCGTCGGCCGCGTATCCGGCCACCGCGGTCACGGCCTCCTCGGCGGTACGGCCGGCGCCGAACCCGGCGGGGCCGGCCGCTCTCACCACCCGCGCGACCCGGTCGCTCGCCGAGACGGCCTGCAGAACACGACGCAACACCATGGCACCTTCCCTTGACGGCGAAGAGGGAGGAGATCACCCTCAGCCTACGGGTCCGGCGCCGTCACAGTGCGACGGCGCGAGTGCCATACCGGCCCGCACAGGTTTCCGAACCCCCGCCTGACGGGGTACGTCAATAGGACATGCAATGGGACACGCGGATGATGACAGCGCTAATGGCGGCCGGATCCCTGCTGCTGACCCTGGGGTGCGGCAACGTGCCAGGTGACTCCTCGGCGGGCCCTCGTCCCGAGGACGACCAGCCCGTCTCGACGAACGCGGGCACCGGCACGCCGGCTCCTGGTGCGCAGGCCAGCCCGGTGCGTCCGCACGGCGGCACGGTGAACACGCACCGGGTCCCGTTCGAGCGGGCCGAACCCTCGGCGGACGGCCGTTCGCTCAAGGTCTACTGGTGGTCCGGCGTCGAGCCGTGCAACGTGCTCGACCGGGTGGAGGTCGCCGAGAACGCGGGTTCGGTGACCGTGACCCTGTGGGAGGGGACCACGGACCCGGACGCCATCTGCGTGCTGATGGCCGTGCACAAGGTCACGACGGTCGAGCTGACGTCCCCGCTGGACGGCCGCAGGGTCGTCGACGGCGCCAAGTGAGAACCTGTCTCACCTGGCCCTTCTCAAGGCCGGGCCCCATCGTCCTTGCGGACGAACCAGGTCCTCCTCGGGGGTGAAACCGGGGAATAGCTCTGCCGCACTCAAGGTTGAGCCCGATAGACTCAAGCTGTTTGACAAAGCAGCAAGCGAACCCGATGATTGAGTCACTCGGACTCAACTTTGACTACAAGGACGTACTCATGGCACGTGCGGTAGGTATCGACCTGGGGACGACCAACTCCGTCGTCTCGATCCTTGAGGGCGGTGAGCCCACGGTCATCGCCAACGCGCAGGGCTCGCGGACCACGCCGTCCGTGGTCGCCTTCGCGAAGAACGGCGAGGTCCTGGTCGGCGAGGTCGCCAAGCGCCAGGCCGTCACCAACGTCGACCGGACCATCCGCTCGGTCAAGCGCGAGATGGGCAGCAACTGGACCGTCGAGATCGACGGCAAGAAGTTCTCCCCCCAGCAGATCAGCGCCTTCGTCCTGCAGAAGCTCAAGACGGACGCCGAGGCGTACCTCGGTGAGAAGATCACCGACGCGGTGATCACCGTCCCGGCGTACTTCAACGACTCGCAGCGCCAGGCCACCAAGGAGGCCGGCCAGATCGCGGGTCTCAACGTCCTGCGCATCATCAACGAGCCGACCTCCGCCGCGCTCGCCTACGGCCTCGACAAGGACAAGGACCAGACCATCCTGGTCTTCGACCTCGGCGGCGGCACCTTCGACGTGTCCCTGCTCGACGTCGGCCAGGAGGACGGCCACGGCTTCGTCGAGGTCAAGGCCACCAGCGGCGACAACCACCTCGGTGGCGACGACTGGGACCAGCGCGTCGTCGACGAGCTCGTCACCCGGTTCAAGAACGCGCACGGCGTCGACCTGTCCAAGGACAAGATGGCCCTGCAGCGGCTGCGTGAGGCCGCCGAGAAGGCCAAGATCGAGCTGTCCGCGCAGACCGAGACCTCGGTCAACCTGCCTTACATCACCGCCTCCGCCGAGGGCCCGCTGCACCTTGAGGAGAAGCTCACCCGCGCCGAGTTCCAGCGCATCACCGCCGACCTGCTCGAGCGCTGCAAGGGCCCGTTCCACCAGGTCATCAAGGACGCCGGCATCAAGGTCGCCGACATCGCGCACGTCGTGCTCGTCGGCGGTTCCACCCGCATGCCGGCCGTCAGCGAGCTGGTGAAGGAGCTGACCGGCGGCAAGGAGCCCAACAAGGGTGTCAACCCCGACGAGGTCGTGGCCATCGGCGCCGCGCTCCAGGCCGGTGTCCTCAAGGGCGAGGTCAAGGACGTCCTGCTGCTGGACGTCACCCCGCTGAGCCTCGGCATCGAGACCAAGGGCGGCATCTTCACCAAGATCATCGAGCGGAACACCACCATCCCGACCAAGCGGTCCGAGGTGTTCACCACCGCCGAGGACAACCAGCCGTCGGTGCAGATCCAGGTGTTCCAGGGTGAGCGTGAGATCGCGGCCTACAACAAGAAGCTCGCGACGTTCGAGCTGACCGGCATCGCGCCGGCCCCGCGTGGCATCCCGCAGATCGAGGTCACCTTCGACATCGACGCCAACGGCATCGTCAACGTCGGCGCCAAGGACCTCGGCACCGGCAAGGAGCAGTCGATGACGATCACCGGCGGCTCCGCGCTGCCGAAGGACGACATCGAGCGCATGATGCGCGAGGCCGAGTCCTACGCCGACGAGGACAAGAAGCGCCGCGAGGAGGCCGAAACGCGCAACAACGCCGACTCGCTCGCCTACCAGACCGAGAAATTCCTCAACGAGAACGACGAGAAGATCCCGGCCGACGTCAAGACCGAGGTCCAGGAGTCTCTCGCCGAGCTCAAGAAGACCCTGGAGGGCACCGACTCGGCGGCCATCCGCGCCGCCGCGGAGAAGCTCGCCACGGTCAGCCAGAAGATGGGCTCGGCGATCTACGCTCAGTCGCAGGGCTCCCCCGAGGGTGCGCCGACCGGCGCGCCGACCGCGGACGGCCAGCAGGCGAAGGCCGACGACGACGTCGTCGACGCCGAGATCGTCGACGACGACCAGCCGAAGCGGGAGGGCGGTGCCGCGTGACGTCCCCGACTTCTGGGAGCGAGCACGAGGGCCTGGTGATCCGCGACAACCGCCGCATCGACCCCAAGACCGGTGAGGTGCGGGAAGGGGCGGGCAAGACGGCCGACCAGCCGTCCGCCGCCCCCGCGGAGGAGACCGGGCCGCAGGACGGCGTCGCCGTCCAGCAGCTCGCCGAGCGGACGGCCGACCTGCAGCGCCTGCAGGCCGAGTACGCCAACTACCGCAAGCGCGTGGAGCGCGACCGCGTCGTGGTCCGCGAGCAGGCGGTGGCCAACGTCCTCAGCGAGTTGCTGCCGGTGCTCGACGACATCGGCCGCGCGCGCGACCACGGCGAGCTCACCGGCGGTTTCGCCAAGGTGAGCGAAGCCCTCGAAAGCGCCGTCGGCAAGCTCGGCCTGGTCACCTTCGGCGCCAAGGGCGACCCGTTCGACCCGACCGTGCACGAGGCCCTGATGCACAGCTACTCGGCCGACGTCACCGAGCCGACCTGCGTGGAGATCCTCCAGCCTGGTTACCAGATCGGAGACCGCATCCTGCGTCCCGCGCGGGTCGCGGTCGCCGAGCCGGAGGAGCCGGCCCCGGCCACCGAGCGTTCCGCGTCCGACGCGGACGACGCGGCGGCCGAGCCCGAGGACAATTGAGCGAAGTCCCCTTTGGCACCGATGGGAAGCGATAGATGAGCACCAAGGACTACCTGGAAAAGGACTATTACGCGGTCCTTGGTGTGTCGAAGACCGCCACAGCCGACGAGATCAAGAAGGCCTACCGCAAGCTGGCCCGCAAGTACCACCCGGACGCCAACCAGGGCAGCACCGAGACCGAGGCGAAGTTCAAGCAGGTCTCGGAGGCCTACGACGTCCTGTCCGACGTCAAGCGGCGCAAGGAGTACGACGAGGCCCGAGCCCTGTTCGGGTCGGGCCTCGGCGGGTTCGCGGGAGCCGGCGCTCCCCGCGGCGGTGGTGGCGCGCCGTTCGACTTCGGTGACCTGTTCGGCGGCAGTGGCCAGGGCACAGGGGAGCGCATCGGCGACCTGTTCGGCGGGTTGTTCAACCGCGGCGGCCGGCCGACGAGCACCACCACCCGGCCGCGGCGCGGTCAGGACATCGAGTCCGAGGTCACCCTGTCGTTCGGCGAGTCGGTCGAAGGCACCACGGTGTCACTGCGGCTGACCAGCTCGTCGGCCTGTCCCGCCTGCTCCGGCACCGGCGCCAAGGCCGGCACCACCCCGCGGGTCTGCCCGACCTGCGAGGGCACCGGCGCCGCCAGCCGCAACCTCGGCAACTTCGCCTTCTCCGAGCCGTGCCGCGACTGCAAGGGCCGCGGGCTGCTCGTCGACGACCCCTGCCCCGTGTGCGAGGGCAGCGGCCGCGGCAAGAGCACCCGCACCCTGCAGGCCCGCATCCCGGCCGGGGTGGCCGACGGCCAGCGCATCAGGCTCAAGGCCAAAGGCGCACCCGGCGAGAACGGCGGGCCGGCCGGTGACCTGTACGTCCATATCCACGTCAAACCACACCCGGTTTTCGGCCGCTCCGGCGACAACCTGACGATCACCGTCCCGGTGACGTTCACCGAGGCCGCGCTCGGCTCGGAGATCAGGGTGCCGACACTGCACGGCATGCCGGTCACCCTCCGCCTGCCGGAGAGCACCCCGAACGGCCGCACCTTCCGGGTGCGGGGCCGGGGTGTCACCCGCAAGGACGGCACCAAGGGTGATCTGCTGGTCACCGTCGAGGTCTCGGTGCCGCAGCACCTCGACGACAAGGCGAAGTCCGCGCTCGAGGAGTTCCGCGCCGTGGCCGACGTCGAGGACGTGCGGGCCGAGTTGCTGAGACAGGCCGGAAGCGAGTAAGCCGAAGGGAGGCGACGCCGGTGGACGCCAGGTATTTCGATCTGTCCGACGACACACCCGTGTACGTCATCTCGGTGGCCGCTCAGCTCTCCGGTCTCCACCCACAGACCCTCCGGCAGTACGACCGTCTCGGCCTGGTCAGCCCGGGCCGGACGGCGGGCCGGGGCCGGCTCTACTCCACCCGCGACATCGTCCTGCTCCGTGAGGTCCAGCGCCTCTCCCAGGAGGAGGGCATCAACCTGGCCGGCATCAAGCGCATCCTCGCTCTGGAGACCGAGAACCTCCGCATGCGCGAGGAGCTCTCCCGCCTCAAGAGCGAGATGGCGATGATCCGCGCGCTGATCCAGTACCAGCTGCCGCCGGCCTGACATTCCCGCCGCTCGGCGGCGTCTCACATAGCATCCGGCGGGCCCCGTGATCCACCCGGTGGCCCGCCTTCGCGAGGAAGGTCGAACGTGGACTACAAGCTGACGCGCAAGAGCCAGGACGCGCTCTCCGCCGCCATCCGCCGCGCCGCCACCGAGGGCAACCCCGAGGTCGCGCCGGCGCACCTGTTCACCAGCCTGCTCGCGCAGAACGACGGCACCGCCGTCCACCTGCTTGAGGCGGTCGGCGCCGACTGGAAGAAGCTGCGCTCGGAGACCGAGACGCAGATCGAGGGCCTGCCGAAGGCGCAGGGTGCCACGGTGAGCGCGCCGAGCACGTCCCGGCCGTTGCTTGTGGTGCTGAACACCGCCGCCGCGCAGGCCAAGCAGCTCGACGACGAGTACGTCTCCACCGAGCACCTGCTGGTGGGGCTCGCCACCGACGGCGGCCCCGTCGCGGCGCTGCTCAAGGCCCAGGGTGCCACGCCGAAGGTCCTGCTGGACGCGTTCGACAAGGTCCGCGGCCACGCGCGGGTGACCAGCGAGAGCCCCGAGGACACCTACCGCGCGCTGGAGAAGTACGGCGTCGACCTCACCGAGCGCGCGCAGTCCGGCAAGCTGGACCCGGTGATCGGCCGGGACAACGAGATCCGCCGCGTGGTGCAGGTGCTCAGCCGGCGCACCAAGAACAACCCCGTGCTCATCGGCGAACCCGGCGTCGGCAAGACCGCCGTGGTCGAGGGCCTCGCGCAGCGCATCGTCGCCGGCGACGTGCCGGAGAGCCTGCGCGGCAAGAAGCTGATCTCGCTGGACCTCGGCGCCATGGTGGCCGGCGCCAAGTACCGCGGCGAGTTCGAGGAGCGCCTCAAGGCCGTGCTCACCGAGATCAAGGAGAGCGACGGCCAGGTCGTCACATTCATCGACGAGCTGCACACCGTGGTCGGCGCCGGCGCCGCCGAAGGCGCCATGGACGCCGGCAACATGCTGAAGCCCATGCTGGCCCGCGGCGAGCTGCGCATGATCGGCGCCACCACCCTCGACGAGTACCGCGAGCGCATCGAGAAGGACCCCGCGCTGGAGCGGCGCTTCCAGCAGGTCCTCGTCGGCGAGCCGAGCGTCGCCGACACCATCGCCATCCTGCGCGGCCTCAAGGGCCGTTACGAGGCCCACCACAAGGTGCAGATCTCCGACGGCGCTCTGGTCGCCGCGGCGTCGCTGTCCGACCGGTACATCACCGCGCGGTTCCTCCCCGACAAGGCCATCGACCTGGTGGACGAGGCCGCGAGCCGCCTGCGCATGGAGATCGACTCCCGTCCCGTCGAGATCGACGAGCTGCAGCGCGCCGTGGACCGGCTCAAGATGGAGGAACTGGCCCTCGCCAAGGAGACCGACGACGCGAGCGTGCAGCGGCTGGAGCGGCTGCGCAAGGAACTGGCCGACCGCCAGGAGGAGCTCGACGCGCTCGTCGTGCGGTGGCAGAAGGAGAAGACCTCGCTGAACCGCGTCGGCGAGCTGAAGAAGCAGCTCGACGACACCCGTTCGGCCGCCGAGCGCGCGCAGCGCGACGGCAGGTTCGAGGAGGCGTCACGGCTGCTGTACGCCGACGTGCCGCGCCTGGAGAAGGAGCTCGAGGAGGCCAACGCGCAGGCCCAGCCCGAGGACGCCATGGTCAAGGAGGAGGTCGGCGCCGACGACATCGCGCAGGTCATCTCCTCGTGGACCGGCATCCCCGCGGGCCGCCTGCTGGAAGGCGAGACCGCCAAGCTGCTGCGCATGGAGGACGAGCTCGGCCGCCGCCTCATCGGCCAGCGCGACGCCGTGCGCGCCGTCTCCGACGCCGTGCGCCGCGCACGCGCCGGCATCTCCGACCCCGACCGGCCCACCGGCTCGTTCCTGTTCCTCGGTCCCACCGGCGTCGGCAAGACCGAGCTGGCCAAGGCCCTCGCCGAGTTCCTGTTCGACGACGAACGCGCCATGACGCGCATCGACATGAGCGAGTACGGCGAGAAGCACAGCGTCGCGCGCCTGGTCGGCGCGCCTCCCGGCTACGTCGGCTACGAGGAGGGCGGCCAGCTCACCGAGGCCGTCCGCCGCCGTCCGTACACCGTCGTCCTGCTGGACGAGATCGAGAAGGCGCACCCCGAGGTCTTCGACATCCTGCTGCAGGTCCTCGACGACGGCCGCCTCACCGACGGCCAGGGCCGCACCGTCGACTTCCGCAACACCATCTTGATCCTGACCTCCAACATCGGCTCCCAGTTCCTCGTGGACCCGTCCATGGACTTCCCGGCCAAGCGCGACAAGGTGATGGCCCTGGTCCGCACGTCGTTCAAGCCGGAGTTCCTCAACCGCCTCGACGACGTCATCCTCTTCGACGCACTGGGCTCGGAGGAACTGACCCAGATCGTCGACCTCCAGGTCAACCGCCTCGCCTCTCGCCTGGCCGACCGCCGCCTCACCCTCACCGTCACCCCCGCGGCCAGGGACTGGCTGGCCCTCACCGGCTACGACCCGCTGTACGGCGCACGGCCCCTCCGCCGCCTCGTCCAGTCCGCCATAGGCGACAAACTCGCCAAGAACATCCTCAGCGGCCAGATCCACGACGGCGACAAGGTCACCGTCGACCTCGACGAAGCCGGCGACACACTGACGGTCTCCACCACCTGACCCGTCCCTCCGAACCCGCCTTCGGCCCTCGGCCGCAGGCGGGTTCGGTGCTGTCACGAAGGTGTGACCGCGACGACGACGTCGGTCACCGGGTCGACCGAGGTGGGGACGGCGGGTCTCACGGTGAGGCGCCAGGGGCCGGGGGACGGGAAGGTCACGGTTGTCTGGTAGGTGCCTTCGCCGAGGTTGCGCATGGCGGGGCCGGTGAGTCTCGCGGCGGTCTCGTCGTGTTCGGCGGTGACGGTCAGGGGGAGGCGGTCGGAGGCCGTGGTGACGGTCAGTGTCAGGGGGTCGCCGGTGATAGCCAGGTCGGGGACGGTCAGGGAGAGGACGTCCTCTGTGGTGGCCTGGTACTTGCGTACGGGGGTGGCGGTGAGGATGGCGTGGACCGCGTGGAGCAGGGGCTTGGCGGTGGCCAGCGCGGCGTGGCGGTCGCCGGAGAAGCGGACCTGGCCGTCGTCGGCGAACTCCGGGGGGACGCAGGCGAAGCGGGGGACGGTGCCGTCGCCGTGGGGGTTCTCGCCGTTCCAGGTGGACAGTGCCGTGACGCCGGAGGCGTCGTGGCGGAGGCTGAGGGTCGTGGGCTGGCGGTGGCCGCCGAAGGTCCACAGACCGTACGGGGCCGGGGGGTTGGCGGCGACGGCGTCCCTGATCTCCTGGTGGAAGGCGGCGCCGTGTTTCACCGCCTCTGTGGGGATGTCGGGGAGGCCGGTGTCGATCAGGCGGTGCATGTGGCCGTCGCCGAGGTCGACGCAGCGGTACGTCGGGAGCAGCTCGTGCGCGGAGGAGAAGGTCGCGACGACGTCCCGCAGTTCGTCCAGGAACCTGCCGAACCGGCCGAGGCGTGAGCGCAGCGCCGGGGCCAGGCCGAGGCTCAGCGCGGCGGCGGCCTTGGCGGCACCCTGGTGGGGGGTGCCGATCGTGACGAGGCCGCGCGCGATCTCGCGGCCGCCGAGGACCTCCAGGTAGTATCGCGCGATCAGACCACCCATGGAGTGGCAGACGAACACCGCCTTGGCGCCGGGAACGGTCTCACGCCATCGCAGCAGCTCGCGCTGCACGACGGCCTCCAGGCGGCACGCGTTGACGCGGCACGACAGGCGCCAGTCGTACGGGAACGCCACGAGGTTGCCGCGGGTGACGTCGAAGACCCTCTCCAGGTGGTCGAGCAGCCCGCCGTACCCGTCGATCCCCCAGAATCCGGGGATGACGTGCAGGCCCCGGACCAGCCCGGTCGCGGTGACCTCACCGGGGCCGTCGAGGCTCAGCGCGTCCGCCAGGCGGCCCGGCGGCAGGCCGTGGCGCATGGCGGCCAGCGAATGGTTCCAGATCTCACGGCCGTCTCGCGCCAAGACGCTGCCGAGAATGCCGGGAATGACTACGATCAGGTCGTCCATGCGCTCTGGCACGCTGTCTCCCCTTTGGTGGCGATTCCGTAGTCAGCCGGTGACAGGCAGGCCATCATGGTCTTCCCAGCCCGTCAAGCCGATTCGCACCCCGGAGGCCGTCCGGATCATGACACAACGCGTACGGACCGGCGCGCGCTGATGCGGGAAGCCGAGATCCACCGGAAGATCGCCGACGCGCTGCTCGCCACCGCGCCGGCGACCGGCGACGCCGTGGACTGGCAGTCCGCCGACCCCTACCTGCTGCGTCACCTGGCGGCGCACGCGGCACTCGGCGGCCGTCTGACCGAACTCGCGGCCGACGCCGGCTACCTGGCCCACGCCGACCAGGCACGGCTGCTGCCGGCGCTCGGCGTCACCGGCACCGACCTGCCGGCCCCGGCCCGCGCCTACCTGCGTGCCACGCACCACCTGCGCGACGCCACCCCGAGGGACCGGGCCGCCATCATGCACACCACCGCCGTCGAGGACGAACCCGACGCCGTCCGCGTGCTCTCCGGCCGTCCCGTCCGTCCGCTCACCGCGCGCTGGGCCTCGCACGCCAGGTCCGACTTCCACCGCACGCTCACCGGCCACACCGGCGCGGTGTACGCGCTCGCCGTCACCTCCCCGGGGGACGGGGTCCCGCTGCTGGCCAGCGCGGGATACGACGGCACCGTCCGCATCTGGGACCCGCTCACCGCCACCCATCACACGACGCTGCCCGGCCACACCGGCCCGGTCACCGCGCTCGCCTTCGCCACCCTGCCGGACGGCACCCTCGTGCTCGCCAGCGCGGGAACCGACCGCACCGTACGCGTGTGGGACCCCGCCACCACGGCCGACCTGCTGACGCTCACCGGCCACACCGGCCCGGTCAACGCCGTGGCGTTCGCTCCCCTGCCGGGTGGCGACCTCCTGCTCGCAAGCGCAGGGGACGACCGCACCGTACGGCTGTGGGACCTCGGCACCGCCACGCACCGCGTCATCTCCGACCACACCGCACGGGTCAACGCGCTCGCCTTCGCCGCGCTGCCGAACGGCGCCGCGCTGCTGGCGAGCGCCGGCGACGACCGCACCGTACGCGTGTGGGACCCCGCCACCGCGTCGCACCGCGTCACCCTCGTCGGCCACACCGCTCCGGTCAACGCGCTCGCCGTCACCGCGCCGGCCAACGGCGTGCCGCTGCTGGCGAGCGCTGGTGACGACTGCACCATCCGGGTCTGCAACCCCGCGCTCGCCACCCGGCGCACCACACTGCACCCGACGTTCACCGGGCACACCGGCCCCGTGCACGCGCTGGCGTTCCCCGCGCGCACGCTCGGCACCCCGGCGCTGGCCAGCGCCGGGGACGACCACACCATCGGCCTGTGGAACCCCACCACCACCGACCACACCGGCCTGAACGGCAGCACCGGCTCCGTGCGGGCCCTCGCGTACACCACCCTGCCGAACGGCGTCCCCCTGCTCGCCAGCGCCGGTCACGACTCCGGCGTCCGCCTGTGGAACCCCGCCGCCGCCAGCCGCACCACCACCTTCACCGGCGAGCACAACGCCGTGTACGCCATGACCCGCGTCTCCCTGCCGGGTGACACCACCCTCGTCGCGATCCCCGGCAACGGCCGTCCCATCCGTCTGTGCGACCCCGCGACCGGCACCCCGCACCGGTACCTGTCGGGCTTCGCCTCCTCGGTGTACGCGCTCACCACCTGCACCTGCCCCGACGGCACCCCGCTCCTCGCCGTCGGCGGCGGCGAGCGCACCGTCTGGATCTGGGAGCTCACCACCAGAGCCCCCCGTGCCGCGCTGGTCGGCGCCAACCGGACGGTCCGCGCGCTGGCCTTCACCACCCTCCCCGACGGCACGCCTCTGATCGCGACCGCAGGCGACGACCACCTCATCCAGTTGTGGGACCCCCGCGCCGTCACCGCCAGAGCCGCTCTCACCGGCCACCAGGGTCCCGTGTACGCGCTGAGCTTCGTCACGCTCCCCGACGGCACCCGCCTGCTGTCGAGCGCCGGCTACGACGGCACCCTCCGTCTGTGGGACCCCGTCACGACGACGTCACGTGCCGTCCTGAAGGCCCACGACGGCCCCGTCTACGCGCTCACCGCGGTGACCCTCCCCGACGGCGCCACCGTCCTCGCCACCGCGGGCCGCGACCAGACCGTCCGCCTCTGGAACCCCTCGACGGCCCGTCCCCGCGCCACCTTGACCGGACACACCCACATGATCCGCACCCTCGCCACCACCACCCTCCCCGACGGCACCCCCCTTCTCGCCAGCGCCGGCGACGACCACACCGTCCGCCTCTGGAACCCCACCACCCCGAGTCTCCTGGAGACGATGCCGCTCTCGGCCGTCGTCTACTCCCTCACCTTCACCACCTCCTACCTCCTCGCCGGCACCACGCGAGGCGTCACCACCTTCGACATCACCTGAGGCGCACCCATACAGGGCGGTTTGATGGCGGTTCCGTAGTCAGCCGGTGACCGCCGACGCCATCATGGTCTTTCCAGGTCCGTCCATCTCCCCGGGAGCGTCCCCGACCATGACAGAGGCACCGACCGGCGCGTTCATCGTCGTCGGCATGGCGGAGTACGACCACCACGACGACCTGGAACACGTCAAGCGCGTCGTCCCCGACCTGTGCGCGGCCCTCGCCTCCTGCAAACTCACGCAGCGGTTGCCGGCGCTCGCCGACGGCGGCACCCACCTGGACGTGACGACCGCTCTGCGCCTGCCGCCGGGAGAACAGCCGCCGGAGACACTGATCATCTACTGGGCCGGTCACGGGGTCCACACTCCCCACGGCGACTACCTGCTGGTCCGCGACTCACCGCGGGACGTCGAGGACGACAGCTTCGCGATCAGCGCGCGCCACCTGGCCGGCAAGGTCGCCGCCTGGCGGATCCGCCACGCCGTCGTCGTCATCGACGCCTGCTACTCCGGAAGCTCCGCTCAGGAGGTCGCCGACCTCCTCGGCAAGGCCTTCACCCAGCAGACGTTCCCCGACGGCGAACCCAACATCTCGATCATCGCGAGCTGCGGCCCCTTCGACCAGGTCCAGGACGGCTACTTCGCCGAACGCTTCGCCGCCGTCGTCCGGGACGGCGGCTCGTCCCGCGACTGGGCCCCCGGCAACGACTACGTCTACCCGTTCCAGATCGTCGACGAGATCAACGCCGAAGCGGCGAGGCTCGGCCACCCCCGGGCCCGTCACCGCGCCATAGGCAGCCCGCCGCGCCTCATCCCCAACCCCAAGGCGATGGCCCTCCCCACCGACGACGTCCACACCCAGGCCCGCCGCCAGCAACGCATCCTCGACACCGGCCTGCGCGACCACTTCCGCCGCGCCGCCGGCGGCATCGAGGTCGACAGCACCGGCTGGTTCTTCGCCGGCCGCACCCAGATCCTCAGCACCCTGCTCACCTGGCTCGACACCGACCACGCGTCCGGCCTGCGCGTCATCACCGGCAAACCCGGCTCAGGCAAGTCCGCCGTGCTCGGCCGCATAGCCACCCTCTCCCACCCCGCCTACCGCGACCTCGCCGAGCAGGAAGGCGCACTGGAAGGCGCCGCCCCCGGCACCATCCCCCGCGAAGGCCTCATCGACGTGGCCCTCCACGCGCGCAACAAGTCCCTCCACGACTGCTGGGACCTCCTGGCCTCCGGCCTCGACATCGCCCCACCCCCCGACGGCTGGCGCTCCAGCGCCGAACTCATCGACCGCGTGACGGCCCTCCACCGCCCCGTACGCATCATCATCGACGCCTTGGACGAGGCCCGCCGCGACGCCATCCTCGCCATAGCCACCGACCTCATCCGCCCCCTGGCCCGCCACCAGGACATCCGCGTCCTCGTAGGCACCCGCCCCAACGCTCCGTGGATGACCACCCCCACCACCCCCGGCCGCGGCCCCCTGACGAAACTCCTCGACCCCGAAGCCCAGCACACCGTGATCCTCGACACCGACCCTCAGACTCAGCAGGACATCGAGCAGTACGTGACCCGCCGCCTCACCCGCACCCCCACCTCCCCCTACGTCACCACCCCGGACGCCACCACCACCGCCACCGCGAAAGCCGTGGCCGAAGCCAGCGCCGGCGTCTTCCTCTTCGCCAGAATCGTCACCCGAGCCCTCCTCTCCCGCGAAACCCCGTTACGCCTAGGCACCGAGGAAGCCTCCAAAATGCTCTCCGGCGAGGTGGCCGACGTCTTCGCCGCCGACCTGGCCCGCTTCGGCGACGACGAACAAAAGGTCCGCGAGCTCCTCTCCCCCCTGGCCTGGGCCGAAGGCGCCGGCTTCCCCCGCCACCTCATCTGGCCCACCGTGGCCACGGCCCTCTCCCCCACCGGCACGACGTACACGACGGCGGACATCGACTGGCTCCTGGACATAGCCGGCTACCACGTCAGCGAGTCCAGCGAAGACGGCCAAGCCGTCTACCGCCTCTACCACCAGGCCTTCGCCGACTACTTCCGCGCCTTGGCCACCCAGGACTCCTGACGCACCCCGGAGGACAACCTCAACGCAACGCCTGACGCTTGAGGCCGGCTACGAAGGATCGCCATTCCGACGTCGTGGTGACGACGACAGGGCCATCAAGGACCTTACTGTCCCGGACACCGACCCATCCGGAGATGTTGTCGGCCACCTCGACGCATTGGGCACCATTTGAGCCAGATCGCGAGGACTTGCGCCACTGCGCCATGCTCAGGTCCATTGATGCATCACATCCTGAATCTTCTGAAGGGATACGTGCTCAGGGTAAGCCCATGCGCGTATCAGCTCATATCTACTCCACAGTGTGGAAACCACCTCCGACTCGGACGTAAGGAGTCCCTCGGCAGGTGAGTCGGCGTAGATGGTGTCAGGTTCGCCATTCGGCAGTTGCGCGATCATAAAGGCACCGAGGAGACCGGAGACGCATGCCGGGTCGACGACCTGAACCGTCACGTTGGGACGATCGGCGACCTCCATCAGGAAGGTCAGTTGCTCGCGCATCACCTCCGGCGAACCGATGCGGCGATGAAGCACACCCTCGTCCATCAAGGTCACGAAGAGCGGCGGGCTGGTGCGGTCCAGGACGGCCCGTCGTTGGAGGCGTGCGTGCATTCGCCGTTCCACCTCGTCGGGATCGACCTGTGGCTCTCTGCTCAACAGGCAACGAGCGTACGCCTCGGTTTGCAGAACGCCGGGGACCAGGAGGGGGTCCCAGCTTCGGATGACCTTGGCGCGAGGTTCGATCTCTTCGGGCCAGTCGAGCCACCAACGGGGGCCTTCGGGGTGGGAGAGGATCCGACGGTGCAGCATGGCGAAATAGCCCTTGTCGGACAAGCCGAAAACGCGGTCCAAGATAACGGCGTGGTCGCGATGAGGTCTGCGCGAACCCTGTTCCAGGCGGCTCACTTGAGTTTGCGTGCAGCCGAGACGTGCGGCGAGAGCGTCCTGGGAGAGGGACAGGGACTCTCGGAAACGACGCATCTCGGCGCCGAAGCGGGCCACGGGAGTCGCGATTTCACGCTTGGAAGGTGAGTCGGGGTCGCTCATGCTTCCTCCAGACGACAGAGAAAACGAATCACGGCGGAACGACGATGCCGAATCCATTCCTTGCCGAAACCGGGTCGGGTCCTGGTCCGACATGGATGGGCTTGCCATCGGACTGCTGTTTCGTTCTGCCGACGGCAATCTAAGCACAAGCCACCACCGAGGGTGGTCATGACATCACCATTCGTGATTCACCTACCAGACCACGAGGGACGGCGGCAGCATGACGTTGACAGGACCCCCTCTGAGCAAGTCGATCACCCTGATCGCGATCCTGGAGTCGGCAGGAACGGCACGGAGGTTCATCCGTGACGTGCTCGGGGACCGGTATCCCGCCGTGGAGGTGGTGGTGTTGCTGACGTCGGAGCTCATGGCGAACGCGGTGCGCCACTCGAGGTCGGGGTCGCGGGACGGGGGACAGGTCACGGTGACAGTGGAGGTCGGTGTGGGGGTGGTACGGGTGGATGTGGTGGATGAAGGATCGGAGCTGGAGGTGCCGGTGGTGGTGGACCGGGGGGATGTGTTCTGTGAAGGTGGTCGGGGGTTGTGGTTGGTGCGGGAGCTGGCTGCCGAGTGGGGGTGGGGGGATGGGGAGCAGGGGCGGCGTACGGTCTGGTTCCGCGTCGGCGCGCGGCGGTGAGGAAGGGATCCAGAGGAAGATCACTGAGGCGTTACCGGGGACCGTCACGGGTGGGTGGGAGATGGCGGATCCGTACGTGTCGCGGCATGTGGCGGTGCACGCGGCAGGCGCGAGGCGGCTCGGGGAACTGGTGAAGGACGCGGGGTTCGTCGTGAATGCGGAGCCGGGACGGCTGCTTGAGGTGCTCGGCGCGGTCGATCCGGCGGAGCATCCGCCGGTGCGGGTGTACTGGCGGACCGCGCATCATCTGCGGGACTGGGGAGCCGGGGACCGGGCGAACATCCTGCGGACCACGGCGCTGGAGGATGAACCGCACGCGGCGGCGCGGATCGCCGTACCGGAGGGGCCGCCGTTGACGGTGCGGTACGCGCGGCTGACGTCGTCACACGTCCACCGGACGCTGTACGGGCACACGGGGACTGTGTACGCGGTGGTGTTCCTCACGCTGGGGGATGGGACTGCGCAGCCGGCCGGCGGCGGCTACGACGGCACCATCCGCCTGTGGGACCCGCTGACCGGCCGCGCGATCTACACCCTGCCGGTGTCGGTCACGGTCCACGCCTTGGCGTTCAGCGGCGACCGGCTGGTGGCGGGTACGGCCCGGGGTCTGCTGGTGGTGGACTGCTCGTACGGGGGCCGCTGATGCGGGAGACCGAGGTCCAGGCGAAGATCACCGAAGCCCTGCTCGGCACGCTGACCGAGGACTCCTGGGTGGCGGCCGACCCTTATCTGCTGAGGCATCTGGCGGCGCACGCCGCGGCCGGGGGACGGCTCGGGGAACTGGCGGACGACACGGCGTTCCTGGTGCACGCGGATCCGGGCCGGCTGCTGGAGGCGCTCGGAGCGGTCGAGCCGGACGAGCATCCGGCGGCGCGTGTCTACTGGCGGGTGGCGCACCATCTGCGGGACGCGGAGACGACGGACCGGGAGAACATCTTGCGCACGACGGCGCTCCTGGACGAGCCAGAAGCGGTGGCGCGATTCGTGGCCGCACCGGACGACGCACTGAGGTTGAGATGGACCAACGTGCAGCCGTCTCATTTTCATCGCACGCTGTACGGACATACGGGGGTGATCAATGCGCTGGCCTTCGTCACCCTGGCGGACGGGATGGTGCTGCTGGCCAGCGGCGGCAACGACCATGACGTGAGGCTGTGGGACCCGGTCAGCGCGTCGCCGCACACCACGCTCACCGGCCACCACGGGCGGGTTAAGGCATTGGCCGCCGTCACACTGCCGGATGAGACGCGCCTGCTGGCCAGTGGGGGCTCAGACCACGCCGTACGGCTGTGGGACCTCGCCACCTTCAGCGTGCGCGACGACTTGATCGGGACGAAGACAAGGGTGTCCTCCCTGGCGTTCACCATGCTCCCGAGCGGCACATCCCTCTTGGCGGCAGGCGACATCCAGGGATTCATCCACCTATGGGACCCGGCCACCGGACAGAGCCGAGGCAAGCTCAAGGGGCACCGGGGCTCGGTGCTGAGCCTGGCCTTCACCACCTTGCCGGACGGCACGGTGCGGCTGGCCAGCGCGGGTACCGACCTCACCGTCCTTCTGTGGAACATGGCCGACGGTGATCATCTCACTCTCCGCGGCCATCGGCACTCGGTGTACGGTCTTACCTTCACCGTCGCAGCAAGCGGAGCACCGGTGCTGGTCTCCGGCGGCGCCAGTGGCGAGATCCGGCTCTGGGATCCTGTCGACGGCGCGCCTTTGGGTACCGTCAAGGCGCACAGCTCCTGGACGGATGTCGTCGCCGCCACCACGCTGCCAGGCGGCGATACGTTGACAGCGGTCACCGACATGAACCGAGTCGTAGTGCTTCGGGACCTGTCCTCCGGAAAGTCCGTCACCCTCATCGGCCATACGGGTTACGTGAAGGCCATGGTCTTCACCACCCTCCCCGGAGGCACGCCACTCCTGGCGACCGGTGGCTCGGACCACACCATCAGGTTGTGGGACCCGACCGTGGCGGCTCGCCAGAGCCGCCACATCGACCCGGACCCGGTATCCGCGCTCGCCTGCACCAAGACGTCCGACGGCATGCCGTTACTGGCTACCGGCGGTAGCACCGTCCAGATCCGGGATCCGGCCGGCGAGACCTCCCTGGCCACACTCCAAGGGCACAGCAGCCGCGTCTACGGGTTGGCCTTCACCACCCTCCCCGATGGCACTCATCTGCTGGCCAGTGGCGGCTACGACATGTCCGTCCGGATATGGAATCCGGTCTCCGGCGCACCCGGCCCCGTCCTTACCGGACACACCGGTTCTGTGGCTGCGGTGGCTTTCGTCACGCTGCGGGACCGCAGCGTCCTCCTCGCCAGCACCGGCTCGGAGAGCTACGTCGACTCCGACTCGATCACGCACCACGGCGTCGTCCGGCTGTGGGACCCCGTCGCCGGGGAGCCTCGCGGCATCCTCACCGGCCACGCAAACGCTCCGAAAGCATTGGCTGGCGGCACACTCCACGACGGCACCCCCCTGCTCGCCAGCGGCGGTCACGACCGGACCGTTCGCCTGTGGGACGTCACCACCAGCCGGTCTCGGCACATCCTGGACCGGCACCGAAACTCCGTCGATGCTCTCGCCTTCACCACCTTGCCTGACGGCTCACCGATCCTGGCCAGCGGCAGCCACGACCGCACCGTGCGCCTCTGGGACCCGCTCACCGGCGGCCTTCGCGCCACGCTCACCGGACACACGGGCTGGGTGACGGCCCTGGCCTTCACCACGCTTCCCGACGCCACCGTCGTCCTCGCCAGCGGCGGCTACGACGGCACGATCCGCCTGTGGGACGCCGTCTCCGGCCGTTCCGTCTACTCGCTTCCCGTCTCGGCGATCGTGAACGCTCTCGTGTTCGCCGGAGAGCGACTGGTGGCAGGTACGGCGCGGGGGCTCATGGTTCTGGACCACCTGCACGGAAGACGGTGATGCGGGAGACGGAGATCCAGGCGGCCATCACCGGTGCGCTGCTCGGCACGCTGACCGAGGACTCGTGGGTGGCGGCCGATCCTTACCTGCTCCGGCATCTGGCGGCGCATGCGGCGGCCGGGGAACTACTCGGAGAGCTGGCCGGGGACGCCGGGTTCATGGTGCACGCCGAGCCCGCGCGGTTGCTCGACGTGCTGGGGACGGTCAGTGCCGGGGCTCACCCGCTGGCGCGGGTGTACTGGCGGGCCGCGAACCATCTGCGGGACGCGGGGGTCGTCGAGCGGGCCGACATCCTGCGCACGGTCGCGGTGCAGGACGAGCCGGAGGCGGTCGGCGGGCTGCCGATGCCTGATGAGAGGCCTCTCGGCGTCCGGTGGGCCAAGGTGGCCCGTTCCGACTTCCACCGGACACTCATCGGGCACAAGGGGCCGGTCAACGCGCTGGCCTTCACGGCGCTGCCGGACGGGACGCCGTTGCTGGCGAGCGGTGGGGACGACCATGTCGTGCGGTTGTGGGATCCGGTCGGCGGAGCGCCGCACACCGTCCTCGCGCGGCACACAGGGCCGGTGAACGCCTTGGCGGCGCTGGAACTCGGCGACGGGCTGCGGCTCCTGGCCAGCGGAGGCGCGGACCGGCTGGTCCATCTGTGGGACCCGGCGACCGCCACACACGTCGGCTGCCTCGAAGGTCATGCCGGTGAGGTGCGCGCGCTGGCCGCCGTACCGCTGCCGGACGGCGACGTGCTGCTGGCGGCGGGGGACGGTGACGGGGTGGTCTGCCTGTGGGAGCCCTCGACGGGGTGGCTCCGCACCACGTTCAAAGGTCACTTCAGCCCGGTCCGCGCGCTGGACTTCACGGTGTTACCGGACGGCACGCCTCTGCTGGCCGTGGCGGGGAACACCGTGTGCCTGTGGGACATCGGGTCCGGTCACGGCACAGTCCTGAGAGATCACCTGCGCGCGGTGAACGCCGTGGCTTTCGTCGCATCGCCTGACGGGGCCGTCCGGCTGGCCAGCGCCGACACCGAGCGCGTCATCCTGCGGAACGCGATCACCACGGAGTACGACACAGAGTTGCCGCACGAGAACAGCTGGCTGCGTGCGCTGACGTTCACCACCCTGTCCGACGGCACCCCGATGATGGCCGGTGTCATCTGGAACAGTCACATCCGGGTGTGGGACCCGGAGATCAAGAAGCCGCGCGCGACCTTCGCCAAGCACACCGCTCGCGCGAAGGCCCTTGCCTTCGGCGGGCTGCCCGGCGGAGCCACAGTGCTGGCCAGCGCGGGTGCGGACCACACGATACGCCTGTGGGACCCGGTCATGCCGCACGGCCGCTCAGCCCATCAGGGGATCGCCACCGGCGTGAACGCGATCGCTTCCACCACCTTGCCCGGCGGCCCTGTGGTGGTGGCCGGCGCCGGCGAGGACGGAACCGTGCGGGTGTGGGAGGCGGCCACCGGCAGGCTGCGGACCACTCTGAGCAGCCACAACGGCAGGCTTACCGCGTTGGCCTTCATCGAACGTCCGGACGGCGCCGTACTGCTGGCCGGCGTCGGTTTCGACAACACCCTGCTCATCTGGGACGTGTGGTCAGGGGACCGTGTGGCCACCATGACCGCCAAGTGGGGGTCGCCACGGAAACCGGCACTGATGTCCCTGCCCGACGACACCGTGGTCGCGGTCGCCGGTCCCTACCCTCGGCAGGACACGCGGAAGAACCCCGGCACCGCGGACGGCGCTGAGCCTTGGAACCCGCGTGCGAGGACCGGTCACCTCACCCGGGACGATGTGCGCACGGTCACCTTTCTCGAGGCCGACCATGGCGCTCTCGTCCTCGCGAGCGAAGGGATCTACCGCACCCTGGCGCTGTGGGACCGTATCACCGCCGGACTCGGCCGCCATCTGACCGGTGTCACCGACTCGGTCGTCGTCGTCACCGGTCTCGACCTGCTGGTCAGCGCGGGCAAGGACTCGGCCGTACGGCTGTGGGACCTGCTCCACCCCGAACGGCGCGCCGTACTCACCGGACACACCGGCTGGGTGACGGCGCTGGCGTGTGCCTCGCTACCGGGAGGCAAGGTGGTGCTGGCCAGCGGAGGGTACGACGGCACCGTGCGGCTCTGGGATCCGGTGACCGCGCGAGCGTCGCACGTCATGCCGGTCGGTGCGGTCGTCCACGCGCTCACGTTCGCCGGGCCGATGCTGGTGGCCGGGACGGCGCGAGGGGTCGTCGTGTTCGATGTGGACGCGCGCCGGCTCTAGCGGCCTCGCGTCAGGCGAGCAGCGCGTCGAGGTCGTCCTCCGGGAGGCCGAGGTCCACGCGGATGCGGTACCGCGTGCGGAGCAGAGCCTCCCTTGTGTTGCCGGTTTCGGCGCCGGACAGGATGCCTTCTGTGGCCCAGTCGTGGGCCGCGGGGAGGTCGCCGTAGGCCAGGAGGGTTTCCGCCACGTGGAGAGCCGTGGAGGGGGAGACCGGGGGGTCGGACTTGATGGAGGTGATCAGGTCTCGGGCCTCGTCGGGGCGGTCGAGTTCGAAGAGGGTGTCGGCTATGCCGGCTCTGGGGTCCACGGGGACCTCGCCGCCGTCGTCCAGGGCTCGTTGGTAGCAGTCGAGGGCTCGGGCCGGTTGGCCGGCTTGGCGCCATTCCTCGGCGGCTAACACCAAGATGGCGGCGCGTGACACGTCGCCCGAGGTGTAACCGCGGGTCAGAGTGTCGAGCCGATCGGCGAGGGCGCCGTGGTCGTCGTTCAGGAGCGCCTGTTCTAGGAGCCGATCCAGCTGCTCTCGTGTCACATGTGCCACAAGGAGGAGATTACCGAGCGGCGCTCGACTTTTCCGGGCATTGCTTCGGTCGCGGGGGGTACATGTTCGCGTACGCTCCGCGTGGCGTTCCTGACAGGGGGGCATTTTCCCCTCGTCTGGACGCTCACCTGTTCGAGGGAGCTGCGATGGACATCTCTTGGCAGACCACCCTCGCTCTCGCTTGTGCCGCCGTCACCGCCGCGGTGCTCCCTGGGACGCTCGGGTACGCGACGGCGCGGCTCGAGGCGGCCGACCTGCAGCGTCAGGAGGTGGCGCGGTTGCGGGCCGAGCTGCAGGCGGCACGGCGGACGGTTCAGCAGGTGGCGGCGACGTGCGAGGCGGGGGGTGCGGAGGGCCCGCAGGTGTCGTCGCGGGGGGAAGAGGCCCGGGAACGGCCGCGCGGAGCGGGGGCCGGGGAACGGCCGCGGGGGTGGTTGTGGTGGTACGGGGAGTGATCAGCGGTTGAGGACGTCAAGGAGGCGTTCGGCGAAGGCGTTCGGGTGGGTGGTGGGGCCGTTGTGTCCGCCGGGGAAGACACGGGGGGTGGTGCCCAGGGCCATGGCGATGCGTTCGGCGCAGGTGCGGTCGAAGAAGCGGTCGGAGGTGTCATGGCCGACGGCGGGGATGATGGGGACGTGTGCGGCGACCAGGGTCGCGGGGGTCAGGACGCAGCGGCGCATGGCGGGGACGTCGTAGGTGAAGAAGTAGTGGAAGTTGGCGATGCGTTCCTTGGACAGGGGTGGCGGGAGGGTGGCGCCGGGTTCCCTGCTTTCTGTGGTGGCGCCGGTGATCTTGGCGAGTCTTTTGAAGGCCGCGGCCCAGCCTTCCTCCCGGTAGGTGTGCGTCAGGCTGTCGATCAGTTCTTCGGCGGCGATGCGTTCCTCGTCGGGGAGGAGGGTGAACGCGGGGGGTTCGTGGGTGACGAGGCGGCGGATCCAGCGGGGGTGGCGGACGGCGAGGACGAGGCCGAGGAGGCCGCCGAGGCTGGAGCCGAAGATCTGTACGGGTTCGCCGGCGAGGGCCATGAGCAGGTGGCAGGCGTCGTCGGCGTGGACGTCCATGGTGAGCGGCGCGGAGGGGTCGTCGAGGGTGCTGCGGGACAGGCCGCGCCGGTCGTAGGTGATGACCGTGTGGTGCTCGGCGAGGCGCCGCACCAGGTCGCCGGTGCGGCGCGCGTCGCCTTCGCCGCCTTGCGCCACGAGCAGCACCTGGCCGGTGCCGCGTGTCTCGTAGTACAGGCGCGCTCCAGGCACGCGCAGCGTCCCTGAGGTGACCGCGTCCATACCGGGGGACGTACCCATCCAGCGGCCGGTGGTGACGTCCGGCGTGGATCGGCGGGTGCGCACGGTGCCAACGCGACGTTGCCCCTCTGGCGGCCGGTGGTGAGGTTTGGCGTGGACGGTGGGGCCGCGCGAGTGCCGGAACGTGACGTGCCCCTCTAGCGGTCGGCGGTGACGGCCTCCAGGCCGGCGCGGCGCCTGGCGCGTTGCATGGACTTGAGCTGGCTCGAGAGGTATTCGCGGATGAGGCGTTTGGCTTCGTCGATCAGGGGCTGGGCCCCCTGGGGGTCGCGGCGGAACGCGAGGGCGAGCACGGCGCCACCGGCCTCGACGGCGACGGTGAGGGACAGGTCGAGCTCCTCGCTGTCGGCCATGCCGAAGTCGGCGAGCAGGAGCTCGCGTAAGCGCGCGGCGATGACCATGTTGTTCTCCGACGCGGAGTCGAGGAGGTTGAGGTCGACGGCGTCACCGAACCGCAGCGCGCGGAAACCTGGAACGGTCCTATGCATGTCGACGTACTCGTCGATGATGGCGTCCACGGCGTGCCACCAGCGGTCGTACTGCTCGATCATGAAGCGGCGGCCGACCCTGGCGATGAACAGCTCGACGTTGCGCTGGGTCAGCGCGACCGTGACGGCCCGTTTGTCGGGGAAGAACTGGTAGACCGAGCCGATCGCCACCGAGGCGCGCTCGGCGATGCGCGTGGTGGACAGCGCGTCGTAGCCCGCCTCGTCGAGCAGCTCGGCGCAGGCGTCGAGCATGCGCTCGACCCGGCGCGCGCTGCGGCGCTGTGCGGGGCGCCGGCGCAGGGGTTGCTGCTGGTCGTCGTCGCATTGGTCGGATCGCAGGGCTGTCACAGACTTCATATTGCCCCTTCATCGCCGTCAGGTCAGTGCTTCTGGATGGGTCGTCCGATTGCGGCACTGGTTTCGGTGCGGCAAATACTCACATAGCGGCACCATGGCACGTCATCCCCGGAATCAGGGGTCGGGGGACAGCCCGGCGCAGGACCGCAGACCCTTCCAGGAGGAGATGGCGGACTGGCGCGCCTGGCCGGTGAGCGGGACAGGGATGCCGCCGGTGATGCGGGCCGGGGTCCACTGGTCCTTGAGCACCTTGCGGCCCTGGATGGTGAGGGTGAGCACCCCGGTGGCGCCGGTCTGCGGGCCGGAGTTGTAGAAGACGAAGTTCCCCATGCCGTAGTTGACGTACCGGCCGCGCAGGTAGCCGCTGCCGAGCAGGATGTGCGCGTGGCCGCCGATGATGACGTCCGCGCCTGCGGCGATCAGCTTCGGCGCGAGGCTCCGCTGCGCCGGGTTGGGGCATCCTTGCAGTTCGGTGCCCCAGTGCAGGTGCACGATCACGGTGTCGGACGTCTTGCGCGCCTGGCGTACGGCCTGGATGAGCCGGTCCTCGTCCTTGGCGGACGCGAGGCCGCCTTGCGTGGACGTCGCGGTCCACGACTGGATGAACTCCGAGTCCAGCACCTGGGTGGCGCCGATGATCGCGACGCGGTTGCCGTTGACGGTGCGGCGGTACGGCTTGTAGGCCTCCGCGGCGTTTCTGCCGATGCCGACGACGGGGAACTTGGCGCGGCGGATCGCGGCGAGGGAGTCGCGCAGGCCGGACTGCATGTAGTCCATGCCGTGGTTGTTGGCCATGGAGGCGACGTCCACGCCGGCGGCCTTGAGCGCGGTGAGCGCGCTCGGCGGCGCGCGGAAGGTGAACTGCTTGCCTGGCGCGGGGGTGCCGCCGGTGGTGATGGCGGTCTCCAGGTTGATCATGGCGAGGTCGGCGCGCTTCAGCACCGAGGAGATGGGGCCGAGCGCGGTGCGGGGGTTGGCGAGCCGGCCCCGCAGGACGCCTTCGAAGTGGGTGTCGCCGCCGAAGGCGATGGTGAACGGCTTGGGCCGGGCCGCCTGCGGGGTGCGGGTGGCGCCTGCGGTGGCGGAGGAGCCGGAGCCCTTGTCACCGTCGGGTGACGCCGACTCGGCAGGGGAACATGCCGCGGCCGCGGCGACGACGGACGTCGCGAGCATGACGGCGGCGGTGCGGCGGGCCGGCCCTGGCAGGGTCGCGCTTCGCCGGGGGGAGGCGGGGGGCGGTATGGGTGGGCTGGGGTGACTTCTCATCGCTCCAGAGCATGCCATCTTCCACCTGTAGTTGGACACCGCCGCACGAGTGCGTAGCAAGTTCATCCAACGTGGAAGATCCCTTTACTCACGCCATTCGGGTCATGAGCCGGAAGTGGCCGGGCCGAAGGCTGCCACCTCCGGGCCCGGCGGGGGGATGGGACATGTGGGTGCCATCGAAAGGGCGGAGATGGCGTCTCCACGCTACCAAGCGTGGCCGCCGGTTCCACAAGACCGGCCGTGCGACGGTTCTCCGCAGCGGCTCCACGGTTCACGCGCTCGGCACCACAACGCACCACACGGATCCCACGGGCTTCACAGGCCGCGGCCGGACGGCGAAGATGAGTTCACCAAGCGAACTCAGGAGGCGTCCATGCGCACCGCTCACCGGACCTGCCCGCTGTGCGAGGCCGTCTGCGGCCTGACGATCACGCTGGACGACGGCGGCCGGGTGACGGGGGTGCGCGGCGACGACGCCGACCCGTTCAGCAAGGGCTTCGTCTGCCCCAAAGGCGCGAGCCTCGGCCGCCTGGACGAGGACCCCGACCGCCTGGACGTCCCCATGGTGCGCAGGGACGGCACGTGGCACGAGGTGAGCTGGGCCGAGGCGTTCGCGGCCGTGGAGCGTGGCCTCGCCGCCGTACCCGGGCCGTCGCGCGCCGTGTACCTCGGGAACCCGAACGCGCACACCATGGCGGGTTCGCTGTACGGCCCGGCGCTGGTCAGGTCGCTCGGCACGCGTCAGGTGTTCTCGGCGAGCACGGCCGACCAGATGCCGAAACACGTGTCGGCGGGGCTGATGTTCGGCGACCCGCTGGCCATCCCGGTCCCCGACCTGGACCGCACCGACTTCCTGCTGATGCTCGGCGCCAACCCCCTGGAGTCCAACGGGTCGCTGTGCACCGCGCCTGACTTCCCCGGCCGGCTCAAGGCGCTGCGTGCGCGCGGCGGCCGCCTGGTCGTGGTGGACCCGCGGCGCACCCGCACGGCGAAACTCGCCGACGAGCACCTGTTCGCACGGCCGGGGACCGACGCGCACCTGCTGATGGGCATGGTGCACACCTTGTTCGCCGAGAAGCTGACGGACGTGCGCGTGCCGGTGAGCGGCCTCGACGAGCTGGCGGACGCGGCGGCGGCCTTCACCCCCGAGGCCTGCGCGGCGGTGTGCAGGGTCCCCGCGGAGCGGATCGCGGGGCTGGCGCGTGAGCTGGCCGCCGCGCCGGCCGGCGCGGTGTACGGCAGGATCGGCACGTGCACCGTGGAGTTCGGCACGCTCGCGCAGTGGCTGGTGGACGTGCTCAACGTGCTCACCGGCAACCTCGACCGGCCAGGCGGCGCGATGTTCCCCTGCCCCGCCGTCGGCAGGCCGCGGCGGCGCAGGCCGTACACCACCGGACGCTGGCACAGCAGGGTGCGCGGTCTTCCCGAGGCGAACGGCGAACTGCCGGTGGCGACGCTGGCCGACGAGATCGAGACGCCGGGTGAGGGACAGATCAGGGCCCTGATCACAGTGGCGGGGAACCCGGTGCTGTCGGCGCCGGGAGGCGCGCGGCTGGACGAGGCCCTGAACCGGCTCGACCTCATGGTGAGCGTCGACCCGTACCTGAACGAGACCACGCGGCACGCGCACGTGATCCTGCCGCCGCCGCGGGTGCTCCAGTCGGGTCACTACGACTTCGCGCTGCTCGGTTTCGCGGTCCGCGACTACGCGCGGTACTCGCCGCCGGTGCTGCCGCTGCCGGACGGACGGCCGTCGGAGGCGGAGATCCTGGCCAGGCTCGCGATGATCGCGTCCGGACAGGGGGCCGGGGCCGACCCCGGCCTGGTGGACGAGCTGATCCTGGACCAGACGCTGCGCGCCGCCGTGGAGACGCCTGGCTCGCCGGTGGAGGGACGCGACCCCGCCGCGCTGCGGGCCGCGCTCGACGGGGCCACCGGCGCGGAGCTGCGGCTGGACGCCATGCTGCGGCTCGGGCCGTACGGCGCGTGGGGTGGACGGCTGCCGTACGGCGGTGACGCGCTGTCGCTGGCGACGCTGCGCGCGCACCCGCACGGGCTGGACCTCGGGCCGCTGCGGCCACGGCTCGCCGAGGTGCTGCGTACCGCGTCGGGGACGGTGGAGCTGGCCCCCGGGCCGATCCTGGCGGACGTGGCGCGGCTGCGGGAGGCGCTCACGCGGGAGGCGAGCCCGTTCGTGCTGATCGGCCGGCGGCACCTGCGGTCCAACAACAGCTGGATGCACAATGTGGCACCGCTGGTCGGCGGCAGCAACCGGTGCACGCTCCAGATCCACCCCGACGACGCCGCCGAGCTCGGGCTGGCGGGGACGGCGGTCGTGCGGTCCGCCACCGGGGAGCTGACCGTCGCGGTGGAGCCGACCGACACGATCATGCGCGGGGTGGTGAGCCTGCCGCACGGCTGGGGCCACGCCGGGACCACGCAGGCGGTGGCGGCCGGCCACGCCGGGGTGAGCGCCAACGTGCTGACCGACGCGTCCCGGGTGGACCCGCTGTCGGGTAACGCGGTGTTCAACGGGGTGCCGGTCACCCTCACCCCCGCCTGACCTGCCATGGGTAGCCTGAAGCGAAACTCCGTGTTTCCGTTGGGTCTCAGGGGTACGTCCCCTAGGCAGAGGGGGCGAAAGTGGAGGAAACTTCGAATTCGATCAACTCGCGGCGCCGGACGCTCCGGGAGACCCTGGGGCTCGGACGCAGGTCGCTGCCGGACGGGCTCACCGAGCGTCTGCAGCACCTGAGCGCACTGGACCGGGTCACCCAGGGCCTGGCCAAAGGCGTACGCCAGGTGCTACCGGCCGGCCATCCCCTGCGCGACCTGCTGCACGGTGTGCCGACCGGCCACCCGCTGCATCCGCCGCTCGCCACGGTCAGCCTGGGCTGCTGGACCGCCACGGCCGTGCTCGATGTCATCGACGCCGATCCCCGCGCCACCCGGGCCGTCCTCGCCACCGGCGTCATGAGCGCGCTGCCGACGGCCGCCGCGGGGATCGCCGACTGGTCGGTGCTGCACCGCGAGCAGCAACGGGTGGGCTTCGTCCACTCCTTGATCAACCTCGCCGCGCTCGGCCTGTACACCGGCTCGCTGTGGATGCGCGCGACCGGCCGCCACAACGCGGGCCGCACCATGGGCTTCCTCGGCCTGGCCGCCGCCGGAGTGGGGGGTTTCCTCGGGGGCCACCTGGCCTACCGCATGACCGCGGGCCCGTCCCACGCGGAGACGCTGACCCATCTGGTCCCGCTGGGGTGGCACGACCTGTGCCGCCTGTGGGACCTGCCTGACGGACGTCCCGTGACGCGCCGCCTCGGCTACATCCAGTTGTTCGTCCTGCGCCACGGCGCGCACGTGAAGGTCCTCGCCGACCACTGCTCCCACCTCGCGGGCCCGTTGCACCAGGGCAGGCTGGTCCTGGAGAAGGACGAGGCCTGTGTGGTGTGCCCCTGGCACGGCAGCGTCTTCCGCATCGAGGACGGCGCGGTGCTGCACGGCCCCGCCACCGCTCCGCAGCCGGCCTTCGAGGTCAACGTGCGGGGGGACGGCGTCGTGCAGGTGCGTCCCCGGCAGAGCTGACCGTCACTCCTCAGGGTCCTCGGCGTCCGCGGCGGGGTACTCGACGAGGGCCAGGATGCGGCTCGCCATGAAACGTGCGGTACGGACCGGGGTGCCGGTCCTGGTGACCTCGGTCACTTCGATCAGGCCCCGGCGGGTGGCCACGTCCACGCGGCGGCCGGCCTTGGTTGCGATCACTTCGTAGGTGCGCGGCGTGCCGCCTGCGTCGATGACGATCTCGACCCGGTCACCCTTCATGTCTGAGTAAATACCCACTTGGGGGTGCGGTTATCCGTACACCAGTTTGACAATCGCCACCACACCGACGACCACGATGACGGCACGCAGGAGGCGGGGGGACAGCCGGCGGCCGACGCGTGCGCCGAGGAATCCCCCCAGCGTCGAGCCCAGCGAGATCACCAGGACGGCCTGCCAGTCGACCGGCGCGATGAAGGCGAACAGGATGGCGGCCGAGGCGTTGACCAGCAGGGACAGCATGTTCTTCGCGGCGTTGACGCGCTGGAGGTGCTCGTCGAGGAAGATGCCGAGCAGCCCGATGAGGACCACTCCCTGCGCCGCGCCGAAGTAGCCGCCGTACACGCCGGCGGCGAGGACCCCGAGCCACAGCCAGATCCCGCCGTGCGGGTGCGCCGTCTCGCGGCGGCCGGCCACCCAGGCGTTCATCTTCGGCTGCAGGACCACCATGACGCACGCGATCGCGATCAGGACCGGCACGATCACCTGGAACGCCTTGGCCGGCAGGACGAGGAGCAGCAGGCCACCCGCCAGCGCACCGGCCACCGACGCCGAGCCGAGGCGCAGCAGGCGGTCACGTTGCCCCTTCAGTTCCTCGCGGTACCCGATGACCCCGGACACGCCGCCGGCGACCAGGCCGACGTTGTTGGAGACGTTGGCGACGATCGGCGGGTACCCCAGCGCGAGCAGGGTCGGGAACGTGATCAGTGATCCCGACCCGACCACGGCGTTGATCCCCCCCGCCGCGACCCCCGCCACCAGGGCCGCGACCACTTCCCAAGGCCCCAAAATTTCACCTTTCGTACGGCTTCGCCCGATATTAGGCGGACGTACCGTACCCATGAGACCTCAGGGACCCTGTCCGGTTCCTCCCCACCCCTTGGCGGGCCGAACCCGGTCAGCGGGCCGCGGGACCCTCGTCCTGCCGCACCGAGAACCGGCCGCCGAGGTCCGCACCGCCGTCCGTCCCACTGTGCGTCCCAGTGTGCGTCCCGCTGTGCGTCCGACCGTCCGTCCCGGCGGCCTCGGGAAAGTCCTGGAGATACCGGTACGCCAGCGACCGCTGCTCGGCATCCCCCTCCTGGATGGCGTGGAACACCATGGCGATGGCGTCGGCCTGCCCCTTGGCGCGCATGGCCCGTGCCTCCGCCTCCGCCTGCGCGCGCAGCACCGCGGCCTCCGCCTCGCCGCGCGCCTTGAGCACCGCGGCCTGCCGCTCACCCTCGGCGGTCAGGACGGCGGACTGCTTGCGTCCCTCGGCGCTCAGGATGGACGCGCGCTTCTCCCGCTCGGCGCGCATCTCCTTCTCCACCGCGTCCTGGACGAAGCCAGGCGGGTCGATCGACTTGAGCTCCACGCGGTCGATCCGGACACCCCACCGGCCGGTCACCTCGTCCAGCGCGGCGCGCAGCCTGGCGTTGATCTCGTCGCGCGAGGCGAGCGCGCGATCGAGGTCCATGCCGCCGACCACCTCACGCAGCGTGGTCACCGCAATCTGCTCCACGGCGGCGAGGAAGCCCGCGATCTCGTACGTGACGGCCCTCGGGTCGGTGACCTGGTAGTAGATCACCAGGTCGGCGGAGATCACCAGGTTGTCCGAGGTGTTCACCGGTCGCGGCGGGAAGGACACCACCTGCTCGCGAAGGTCCACGACGGTGCGCACACCGTCCGCGAACGGCACCACGACGTTGACGCCGGGTCCGAGCGTGCGGTGGTACCGGCCGAGGCGCTCGACGACGTACGCCTGTCCCTGCGGCACGATGCGAATCGCTCTATAAGCCGCGTAACCGGATAATGCCACCACAAAAGCGGCGACGATGAGCTGAGTCATAAGCTGCTCCGACCGGACGATTCACAAGTCCCCCGGCCGGAATGATATTTGGTCCGGGCTTTACCCGGCCGCCGGCCGCGCCGCTCAGCCCGGCAGCGCGCGTGCGTACCACCGGCCGTCCGCGCTGGTCTCCAGGCTCAGCGGCACGCCGAAGGTGCGGGACAGATTGTCCGCGGTCATCACGTACTCGATCGGCCCCTGCGCCACCACCGAGCCGTGCCGCAGCAGCAGCACGTGCGTGAACCCGCTCGGCACCTCCTCGACGTGGTGGGTCACCAGCACCATCGCCGGCGCTTTGGCGTCGTACGCCAGCGCGGACAGGCGCCGCACGAGATCCTCCCGGCCTCCGAGGTCCAGGCCGGCGGCCGGCTCGTCCAGGAGCAGCAACTCGGGGTCCGGCATCATCGCACGAGCGATCTGCACCCTTTTGCGCTCACCCTCCGACAGGGTGCCGAACTTGCGCCTGATCAGGTGAGCGCAGCCGAGCTGATCGATCAGCTCCACCGCGCGCGTCACGTCCCCCGACTCGTATTCCTCGTTGTAGCGGCCGAGGATGGCGTACGACGCCGTGAGAACCAGATCGATGACCTTCTCGTCCGACGGCACGCGCTCGGCGATCGACGCGCTCGCCAGCCCGATGCGGGGCCGCAGCTCGAACACGTCGGTCTTGCCGAGCGTCTCCCCGAGGATCTCGACCGAGCCGTCACTCGGGTACAGCAACGCCGCGGCGACCTGCAGCAGCGTCGTCTTCCCCGCGCCGTTGGGGCCGATCACGACCCAGCGCTCGTCCTCCTCGACGGTCCAGTCGATGCCCCGCAACAGAGCGGCGCCATCTCTGCGGACGGCGACATCCTGGAGCCGAAGCACCTGACCACCCATCCCGACTACCTCCTGACATGTCGATCCGGGCCCACGCGGGGTCACCGCGCTCGCCCGGCTCCACCCGGCGGGCCGCCCCGCCGGGTGTCCCTCGGGACCAAACCTATTGCAGCATCAGCGCATATCGTGGTCCGGTGCACCCCGATTCACCGATCTCCACCACCTTGGTAGCCTGGGGCAACGCCTGGCTCACCGGGCACGCCGGGCTGGACGACGCCGTCGACCGGCTGGAGCGCGCGGGGGGACCCCAGGTCGTCTCGTCAGGCGGCACCGAGGTGACGCTGCGGTCCTACCTCGCCGACCTGCGGGTGGAAGGCATGAGCGCGCTGCGCCTCTCCCTGCCCGCCTCCGGCGACCCTCTCGGCCTCACCGGGCCACCCCCGTTCACCATGGCCGCCGTCGAGGCCGGCGAGGCCGCCACCGCCGTGCTTCCCCAGCGCTGCGTCGGCCTCGTGCCGTCCCCCGACCGCCGCGGCTCCTCGTACGCCGGTGTCCGCTGGACCGCCATGGAGGCCAGCGTCACCCCTCCCGACGTCCCCGCGCTCCCCGAGGCCGAGCACGCGCTCACCACCGCGATGCGCTCGGCCACCGAGGCCCTGCTGACCGTGGAAGGCCCCGACCAGTCCCACCCGTCCCTCCCCCGTTCCGCCACCGAAGGCCTCGCCCCCGGCTACCCCGCCAGAGCCCACCGCGTCGCCGCGCTGACGGCCCGTCTCGCCGCCGCCGTCCGCTTCGCCAGGGAACGCGGCCTGAGCTCCACCCAGATCCACACCCGCGCCGAGGCCCTGCGCGACCTCGACCGCGCCATCCGCCGCGCCAGAGTCGCCGCGCACAACAGCGTCCTCGACCCCCGCCACTCCCCCCGTCCCTGATCGGCCCCGCCGTCCCTCGGGCCCCCGACGGCCCCGAGGGCCGGCGGCCACCTCGTTCAGACCAGGCGGCCTCGGAAAACGGCTTCTCAGCGTGGCGGCAGACCGTCTACGGTGTCGGACCGTGGCCACTCAGGTGATCGTGCTCAACGGCGGATCCAGCGCCGGCAAGTCCGAGATCGTCCGCCACCTTCAGGCCGTCCTCCCGCGACCATGGCTGGCCTTCGGCGTCGACTCACTCATCGAGGCGATGCCTGTGTCCATGCGAGCCTCCAGCGCAGGCATCGAGTTCGCCGACGACGGCGGCATCGACGTCGGCCCCGGCTTCATGGCCCTGCAGACGGCATGGATGCGGGGCATCGCCGCGATGGCCCACGCCGGAGCCCCCGTCATCATCGACGACGTCTTCCTCGGCGGCGCCGCCACCCAGCAACGCTGGAGAACAGCCCTGACCGGCCTGACCGTCCTGTGGACCGGCGTCCGCTGCGACAGCACGGTGGCCGCCGAACGCGAGAGGACCAGAGCCGACCGCATCCCCGGAATGGCCGTGTCGCAGGCCCGAATCGTCCACGAAGGCGTCCACTACGACGTGGAAGTCGACACCACCCACACCGACTCCCTCACCTGCGCCGAAACCATCGCCGACCACGTACAACCCCCCGACCGACCGCTCCCTCCCGAGTGACCGACCCAGGCCCACTCGCGAGCCCAACCGCACCTCGCCACACCGCCGGACCCTCCCCCGCCGTTGACCCTCCTCAAAGCGGGTAGGACAGGCTCATCGCGGCATCAGGCCAACCCGTGGCGGACGGCGTACAGCGCGGCCTGGGTGCGGTCCTGCACCCCCAGCTTCATGAGGACGTTGGACACGTGGGTCTTCACGGTCTTCTCGGCGACGACCAGTTCCCTCGCGATCTCACGGTTGGACCGGCCGGAGGCGATCAGGGCCAGCACCTCCCGCTCCCTGTCGGTGAGCACCGCGATGGACGGCGGCCCGGAGGAAGGGACGGCCGGGCCGGACAGCATCGCGTCGGCGGCCTCGGGGGCCAGCAGGACCTGGCCGCCGTGTACGGCGCGGACGGCCCGCACCAGCGCGTCGGGGTCGACGTCCTTGTAGAGGAACCCGGCGGCACCTGAGCGCATCGCGGGGGCCACGTCACCGCGGTCGCTGACCGACGTCAGCACGATCACCCGGGTCGGCGCTCCACGTCCGGCGAGTTCCCGCAGCGCGCCGAGGCCGTCGAGCACAGGCATCTTCAGGTCCAGCAGCAGCACGTCAGGGGCCAGGGAACCGACCAGCGAGACGGCCTCGGCCCCGTCACCCGCCTCCCCCACCACGTCCAGGTCGTCCTGTAACGCGAGAAAGGTCCGCAGGCCCTGACGCACCACGGGATGGTCGTCCGCGATCACCACCCGGATCACCGGGGCACCTCCAGCCGTACCAGGGTTCCCTCCCCGAGCGCCGACACGACCTTCAACGTGCCGTCGAGCACCTCCGCGCGGTCGCGCATGGACAGCAGCCCGAGCCCCCGCAACGTCGGCTCCTCCACCACGAACCCGTCGCCGTCGTCCCGTACCTCCAGCACCACGCACCCACCCGCGGTGGCCAGGGCCACGTGGATGGCGGACGCGCCGGCGTGCCGCAGCGCGTTGTGCAGCGCCTCCTGCGCGACCCGTAGCACCGTCACCTCGGTGTCCGGCCGGAGGTTCTCCACTTCGGACCCCTCGAACGTCATCGTCACGGAGGAGAGCCGGTCGAGCGACGCCACGTGCTTGCGGAGCGTCTCGGACAACCCGTGCCGGTCCAGCTCGGCGGGCCGCATCTCCACGATGACGGCACGCAGCTCGGCCAGCGCCTCACCCGCCAGCCGCCGGACCCGGTCGATCTCGGTGCGGGCCCGCTCCAGGTCGGCGTCCAGCAGTGTCGACGCCGCCTGCGCGGTGAGCCGCAGGGAGAACAGTTTCTGCGTCACCGCGTCGTGCAGCTCACGCGCCATCCGTGTCCGTTCCTCGGCGACGGTCAGCTCCCGCACGTACTCGTACAGCCGCGCGTTGGTCATCGCGATGGCCGCGTGCGCCGCGAACAACATCAACAGGCTCTCGTCCCGCTCGGTGAACCCACCGGGAGCCCGCTTGTTGGACAGGAACAGGATGCCGAGCACACTGTCGCCGTCCTTGACCGGCACCCCGATGAAGTCCTTCAGCACCGGATGCGCCGCCGGCCACCACCCGAACCTCGGATCCTCCCGGATGTCGGCGAGCCGCACCGGCGCCGCCTCCCGCAACAACGCCGCCAGCATGCCGTGCTGACGCGGCAACGGCCCGATCGCCTCCCACTGCCGGTCCGACACCCCTTCCGCGACGAACTCGGCGAACGACCCGTCGTCGTCCGGCACGCCGAGCGCCGCGTACCGAGCGTCGAGCAGGGTCCGCGCCGACCGCACGATCACCTGCAGCACCTCGCGCACCGACAGATGGCGCGTCACCGCGAGCACGGCCGAACTGACCGCGTGCAGCACCGCGTCACGCTCCCCCGCGCCGTACGGCATGTCCTCCACGCACCTCACTGTAGGCGTCGCGGCGGCAGGTGAACCGGGTCCGAGGTCCTAGGCCCATGTGCCGAGACCGGGTACGGCCCGCGGCCCGATGCCCCGCAGGCGGCCCGCTCCTACCGTCGAAGCCATGACGCGAGACGCACGAACAGCCCTGGTCACCGGAGCTTCACGGGGCCTCGGCCTGGCCTTGACCCGCGCTCTGGCCGCCGACGGCTGGCACCTGGTCATCACCGCACGGGGAGCGGACGAACTGGAGAAGGCGGCGCTGGAGACCGGCGCGACGGCGCTGGCCGGCGACGTCGCCGACCCCGCGCACCGAGCGCGGCTCGCGCAGGTCGTGAACGGGCTCGGGGGCCTCGACCTGCTGGTGAACAACGCGAGCACGCTCGGCGCCACACCGCTGCCGTCCCTGGCGGTCTATCCGCTCGACGCCTTCGACGACGCGCTGCGGCAGAACGTCGTCGCGCCGCTCGGCATGATCCAGGCCACGCTGCGGGGGCTGCGTGAGCGTGGCGGCGCGGTGGTCAACATCTCTTCCGACGCGGCGGTCGAGGCGTACGAGGGGTGGGGCGGGTACGGCGCCACCAAGGCGGCGCTTGAGCAGTTGTCCAAGGTGCTCGCCGCGGAGGAGCCCGGCGTCGCGGTGTGGTGGGTCGACCCCGGCGAGATGCGCACCCGCATGCTGGCCGACGCGATCGGCGAGGAGGAGGCCGCCGCGGCCGACGACCCCGAGCTGGTCGCCGCGTTCCTGGTCGACCTGGTGCGGGCCCGGCCGGACAGCGGCCGGGTGACCCGATGATCACCTTCGAGCTGCCCGCGGTCCGCGAGGCGCACGAACCCCCTGAGGCACGCGGCCCGTCCCGCGACGCCGTACGCCTGATGGTGTCGGGAAAGGACACCGGTGCCGTCACCCACCACGACTTCACCGAACTACCCGACCTGTTGCAGCCAGGCGACCTGCTGGTCGTCAACGACTCGGCCACCCTGCCGGCGGCGGTGCCGCTCGACCGCCTGACCGTGCACTTCTCCACCGAACGCGAGGACGGCCTGTGGCTCGTGGAGCTGCGCCGCCGCACCGGGGACACCACCGTGCCGTACGGCGGAGGCGAGCCGGGAGAGTGGCTTCCCATGCCGGGTGGCGCCACCCTGCGGCTCCTCGGCCGCGAGACACCGCGGCTGTGGCGTGCCACGCTCGACCGGGACGTACCAGGTTACCTGCGGGAACACGGCAAGCCCATCAGGTACTCGTACGTGTCGAGAGACTGGCCGCTCGCGGCGTACCAGACGGTGTTCGGGGTGCGGCCCGGCAGCGCCGAGATGCCGAGCGCGGGACGGCCGTTCAGCCCTGAGATCGTGACCGGCCTGGTCGCGCGGGGGGTGCTGATCGCGACCATCACCCTGCACACCGGGGTCGCGTCGCCGGAGAAGGACGAGCCGCCGTACGCCGAGCGCTTCTCGGTGCCGGCGCAGACGGCACGGCTGGTCAACCAGGCCGAAGGGAGGGTCGTCGCGGTCGGGACGACCGTGGTGCGCGCGCTGGAGAGCGCCGTGGCGCCGGGAGGACGGCGGGTCCGCGCGGCGCGGGGGTGGACGTCCAAGGTGGTGACGCCGCAGGAAGGCGTGCGGGTCGTCGACGGGCTGATCACAGGGTTGCACGAGCCGAGGTCCAGCCATCTGCTGATGCTCACGGCTATCGCTGGAGAGGAACTTTTGGCACGTTCCTACGAAGAAGCGATAGAAAACGCATATCTGTGGCATGAATTCGGCGATGTCCATATGATCATCCCCGACCAGACATCGTCAATATGATCGGCGGCCCCGTTTCCAGCCGATCTCCCCCCGAAATGGCGCCGCTGACCGCAGGACGCCATCATCCACTCAGGAGTCGACTCAATGCGACGGCACCTCTCCGTACTCGCCGCACTCACCCTGGCCGGCTCACTCGCCGCCTCCGCATTCGCCGTACCCGCCTCCGCGGCCCCCGCCGCGGCCCCCGTGAGCGTCAGCCACGCGATCGCCGCCCCCCAGTCCCCGCTCAAGACCACGGTGCTCTACAACAAATACGTGCGCCGCGGCGGTTCGTACACGTACACCATCAAGGCGAAGAACACCGGTGAATGGGCCACCGACCTCGCCGGCCTGTACGCGTTCCTGCCGAAGGGTGCCTCCAAGTACCGCGTGGTCAAGAAGTCCCGCTTCACCTGGTGCGACTTCGAAGGCCGCGAACTGCTCTGCGTCTTCGACACCCTCAAGCCCGGCGCCGGCACCACCATCAAGATCAAGGTCTGGCTCAAGCGCGCCACCAAGGGCAACCTCTACGGCGAGTTCGGCACCTTCTCGGTGGACGTCCCCGGCGGCGTCGACGCCACCGACCCCGAAGAGATCGAAAAGCTCGACCTCGCCCAGGACATCAAGTACATCCGCGTGAAGACCAAGGTCCTCCGCTGACCCCCGGTGCGCGGCCCCCATCGACACCAGGGGCCGCGCACCACCCCACTCCCCGACTCCATCCCCAAGCACCCCCGAGCACACCCACCTCACCCCCGAACACACCCACCTCACCCCGAGCACACCACGCCATCCCGGAGCACCACCCCGCCCCCGAGCACCGACACTCCCACCCCACCGTGACCGCCGGTTGTCCGGCGCCGACGCGGCGGGACGTGGTACGGCGAATCCGGCGCCGTCGTACGGCGCTCAAGCGGCCACCGGCACCTCGTGCACCCTCGGCAGGTCACCCGACACCGTGGCACGCGCGATCCCGGCCAGTTCACGCCGGGAGACCCCGGCCTCGTAGGCGAGCAGCGGGAACAGGGTCACCTCAACCTCAAGTTCCCGGGACGCCAGCACCCGGCCAAGGGACGCCAGCAAGGTGTCCTCCCCCACGAAGGCAGGCGCCGTGGCGAGCGCACCCCCGGCCTCGCCGTACCTCAGCGCGACCGGCCGAACGGGAACACCGGCGTCCACAGCGGCCTGGAAGAACGCCGGCCGGAACACCCCCGTCCCCCGTCCGCACCACGTGGTCCCCTCAGGGAAAGCGACCACAGACTCCCCCGACCGCAGCAGATCGGCCACTCTCCGCACAGTGGCGGGAAGCAGCGACAACCGTTCCCGGTCGATGAACACGGCGCCGCTGCCGGCCACGAGCGTCCGCAGCACCGGCCACCGCGCGATCTCACTCTTCGCGAGCGCCTTGCACGGCGTCACCGCCGCCACCACCAGCGGATCGAGCCACGACACATGGTTGGCGACGATCAGCGCGGGCCCGTCCTCAGCGACAGCCGCCGCACGAGGTGACCTGGCGCCGCCGAACACGGTGAACCCGTCCCGCACCCGCACCGTGATCCCGAGCACCCGCAGCAGCAGCCTCGCCTGCGCCATCGTGGCCGCGGCGAGCGATTCACCCCCGAGCCGCCGCGCCACCGCCATCCACGGCAGCGCCACGAGCACGACCGCCAGCACCCCGGCCACCCGGACCACCCGTCGCAGGGGCCCGGCCGTACGCGACGGCGGCGTCACGCACGCCGGCACGGTGCACGGCCCGGCCGGCAGCCACGTCCAGGCGCTCATCCCGTCACCCCGAGGAAGTGCCGCAGGTACCGCGTGTCCACCTCGGCCAGTGACAACAGGACGAAGAAGTCCGCCGTCCCGAAGTCGGGGTCGTACGCCGGGGCCCCGCAGATCCACGACCCGAGCCGCAGGTACCCCCGCAGCAGCGACGGGATCACGAACCGGTCCGGCCGCGGCACCCTGTCACCGGTCCACTCGTATCTCGGCCACACCCGGAACCGCTCGGGCCCGAGCGGGATCTTGTCGAGCACCCCGGCGGCCGTCATCCCGCCGTCGTCCAGGGGGATCGAGCAGCACCCGCCGAGCCAGCCGTACCCGCCGTCCACCATGTAGCGCGCGATCGCGGCCCACATGAGCCCCACCACCGCTCCACCCCGATGATCGGGATGCACACAGGTACGTCCGGCTTCGACCATGTTCGGTCGGATGTCTGCCAAGCCGGACAGGTCGAACTCGCCGTCGGAGTACAACCGGTCGGACCGGCCCGGCGCCAGCAGCCGGTACGTCCCGACCACCGTGTCGCCGTGCCGCACCAGAAGGTGGTCGCAGTAGGCGTCAAGCGGATCGACGTCGAGACCGGTGATCGGGGAGTCGAGGCGTGCCCCCATCTCCTCGGCGAACACCTGGTGGCGCAGGCGCTGCGCCTCCCGCATCTCCGCGGCGTTCCTCGCGAGCGTCACCGTGTACCGGCCGCGCGCGTCGGTCAGAACGCCTTGACCGTCACCGACGTCCGCGACCCCGCGGACGTCACCGGGAATGAGCTGGGTCATGGCATGCCCTCCTCCTCAGGCCCCCATGAAGACATGCGGAGATGGCCGTTCGCCGTCCGTATGGTGAACCGCGTGCGCGCTCACTCTGAGCGGTCGGTAGCGTTGTCCGGTGATGAAGCAGCGAACGCTTTTGATCACACTGAACGGCCCCGACCGGCCCGGGGTGACGTCGAGACTCTTCACCGTGCTCTCGGCGTTTCCCGTGGTGGTGGCCGACGCCGAGCAGGTCGTGATCCGTGGCAGGCTCACCCTCGGGGTCCTCGTCGCGTACGCCGGCGGCCCCCCGACCGGGACCGGCGGCACCATCGGCGCTCTGTGGAGCGCCGTGGAACGGCTGGCGGACGACCTCGGCATGGAGGTCGAGCTGTCCACCGGCACCGACGCCAAGGAGAAGCGCCGCCGCGGCCGCCTGCACGTCACCGTGCTCGGTGAGCCGCTGCTGCCGGCCGCCATGGCGGGTATCGCGGGCCGCATCGCGGCGGCCGGCGCCAACATCGACCGCATCGAGCGCCTCGCGCACGAGCCGGTCACCTGCATCGAGCTGGCCATCTCCGGCGCCGACCCCGACTCGCTGCGTACCGCGCTCGCGGCCGAGGCGGCGTTGCAGGAGGTCGACGTCGCGGTGCAGCGGTCGGGCCTGCACCGGCGGGCCAAGCGGCTCATCGTGATGGACGTCGACTCGACCCTGATCCAGGGTGAAGTGGTCGAGATGCTCGCCGCGCACGCCGGCTGCATGGACGAGGTCGAGAAGATCACCACTGCCGCCATGCGCGGGGAGCTGGACTTCGCCGCGTCCCTGCGGGAACGGGTGGCGCTGCTGGAAGGCCTCCCCGAGGAGGTCTTCGACCGGGTGCGCGCCGACGTCGTGCTCACCCCCGGTGCCCGCACCCTGGTCCGCACCCTCAAGCGGCTCGACTACCGCTTCGCCATCGTCAGCGGCGGTTTCACCCAGATCACCGACACCCTGGTGGCCGACCTCGGCATCGACTACTCCGCCGCCAACACCCTTGAGGTCGTCGACGGCAGACTCACCGGCCGCGTCGTCGGCGAGATCGTCGACCGTCCGGGCAAGGCCCGCGCTCTGGAACGCTTCGCCGCACAGGCCGGCATCCCCATCAGCCAGACCGTGGCCATCGGCGACGGCGCCAACGACCTCGACATGATCACCGCCGCCGGCCTCGGCATAGCCTTCAACGCCAAACCCGTACTCCGCCAGGCCGCCGACACCGCCGTCAACGTCCCCTACCTGGACGCCATCCTGTACCTCCTCGGCATCCCCCGAGACGAAATCCTCGCCGCCGACGCCGAAGACACCCAAACCCCCTGACCCCCGACCAGCCCCGCCACCTACCCACCAGACCCCCACCAAGCCGCAACACCACCCACCACGGCGCCACATACCCGCGAGATCGTCGAGCCGGAAACCACCCACCAAGGCGCCTCGTACCGACCAGACCACCGAACCGGAACACCACCCACCACGGCGCGGCGCCACCTACCCGCGAGATCGTCGAGCCGGAACACCACCCGCCGCGGTGCCACGTCCTCCGCACCCTGAGCGCTCCTGAACGGCGCCGCGACGGCGGGACGTGGTACGGCGAATCCAGCGCCGTCGTACGGTGGCCGGCCGGTCAGTCCTTCGGGTTCCAGCGGTGGGTCAGGCGGCCGTCACCTGGACCGAGATCGGGCCAGGCCTCTGTGGTCTCGATGACGGCGAACGCGCCGGGTGGGAACTTGTCCAGATCACGGGCCAAGGTGAGGCTGACGACCAGTTCGTGGACACCGGGGTTGTGGCCGACCAGCAGGAGAGTGGAGACCTCGTCACCGGTACGGCGGATCAGTTCGACCAGTTCGTCGGGGTAGGCCTCGTAGATGTCGGTCTCGATGTGGACCGGCGCGTCGGGAGACAGTTCCGCGAGCGCCAGTTCGGCCGTACGGCGGGTGCGCTCGGACGGCGAGCACAGCACGAGATCGGGTGAGAACCCGAGGGACTTCAGCGTGTCCCCGGCGCGGCCCGCGTCCCCCTCGCCTCGATCGGTCAGCGGCCGCTGCCGATCGGCCAGCCCGGGGACATGCGCGGCCTTGGCATGTCGCAGGACGATAAGGGTGTTCACCCGCCAACTATGCCCTACGAGAGACCGGGAAACGTGTACGGCGGACCGGCAAGAACCCCCGACGAACCCGGCATCCCCCAAACAACCTGGAAAAGACACCAGGCGCACGGCAGGATGCCGTGCGCCTGGTGTCTCAGTGAGAACCGGTCAGCTGGAAACCTTCTCCGGCTCGACCGGCGTCGCACCCGAGCCACCCGCGGGGGCGATGCTCGTGGAGCGCCGCTTGGACACCACGATGGCGGCCACGACGATCCCGACCGCGACCACGGTGACACCGATACGCAGCACGGCGTTGTCGGCGTACGTCACGACGGCCGGGGCGATGAGCAGCGCGACAAGGTTCATCACCTTGATCAGCGGGTTGATGGCCGGGCCCGCGGTGTCCTTGAACGGGTCGCCGACGGTGTCGCCGATGACGGTGGCGGAGTGGGCCTCGGAGCCCTTGCCGCCGTGGTGGCCGTCCTCGACGAGCTTCTTGGCGTTGTCCCACGCGCCACCGGAGTTGGCGAGGAACACGGCCATCAGCGTGCCGGCCGCGATGGCACCGGCGAGATAGGCGCCGAGCGGCGCGTACCCGAGGGCGAAACCGACCGCGATCGGCGTCATGACGGCGAGCAGACCTGGAGTGGCCAGTTCACGCAGCGAGTCGCGGGTGCAGATGTCCACGACTCTTCCGTAGTCCGGCAGTTCGGACCCGGTCATGATGCCGGGCTTGGTGCGGAACTGCTCGCGTACCTCGAACACCACACGGCCCGCGGCCCGGCCCACCGCGCTGATCGCCAGCCCGGAGAACAGGAACACCACCGCGGCGCCGATGATGAGACCCACCAGCACGTTCGGCGAGTCGACGCTCAGGTTGAACGAGGCGAACTGTCCCAGCGCGTTCTTGACGTCCGCGCTCGCCGTCGCGAGCTGTCCTTCGACCGCGGTGCGGAACGACCCGAACAACGCCGTGGCCGCGAGCACGGCCGTCGCGATCGCGATGCCCTTGGTGATCGCCTTGGTGGTGTTGCCGACCGCGTCGAGCGAGGTGAGGATGCGCGCACCCTCACCCTCGACGTCACCGGACATCTCGGCGATGCCCTGCGCGTTGTCGGAGACCGGCCCGAAGGTGTCCATCGAGACGATGACACCGACCGTGGTGAGCAGGCCGGTGCCGGCCAGGGCCACCGCGAACAGCGCCACGGTCACGTTGCCGAAGCCGAGCAGGAACGCGCCGTACACCGCGCCGCCGATGAGGAGCGCCGAGTACACCGCGGACTCCAGGCCGACGGCGATACCGGACAGGATGACCGTCGCCGGGCCCGTGAGCGAGCTCTCGCCGATCTCCCGCACGGGACGGCGGTTGGTCTCGGTGAAGTAGCCGGTGAGCACTTGGATGGCGCTGGCCAGCACCAGGCCGACCAGCACCGCGCCGATGGCGATCAGGCGGGGGTCGGAGTCGAGACCGGCGACGGTGGGGCTGACGCCGGACAGCTCGGAGAACGACGCCGGCAGGTAGGCGAACGCCGCGACGGCCACCAGGACGGCGGAGATGATCGCCGAGATGAAGAAGCCGCGGTTGATGGCGGCCATGCCGTTGCGGTCGCCGGCGCGAGGAGCGGTGGTGAAGATGCCGATGACGGCGGTGATGACACCGATCATCGGGACGATCAGCGGGAACACCAGGCCCTCGGTGCCGAAGGCGGCGCGGCCGAGGATGAGGCTGGCGACCAGCATGACGGCGTACGACTCGAACAGGTCGGCCGCCATGCCGGCGCAGTCGCCGACGTTGTCACCGACGTTGTCGGCGATCGTGGCGGCGTTGCGCGGGTCGTCCTCGGGGATGCCCTGCTCGACCTTGCCGACCAGGTCGGCGCCGACGTCGGCCGCCTTGGTGAAGATGCCGCCGCCGACACGCATGAACATCGCGAGCAGCGCCGCGCCGAAGCCGAAGCCCTCCAGGACGCTCGGCGCGTCACCCTTGTAGGCGAGCACCACGATGGCCGCGCCGAGCAGGCCGAGGCCGACGGTGAACATGCCGGCCACGCCGCCGGTGCGGAACGCGATCCGCATGGCGACCTTCTCGCCCTGCTCACGCGCCGCGGCGGCCACACGGACATTGCCTCGCACGGCGAGCCACATGCCCATGAAGCCGGTCAGCGCGGAGAACGCCGCGCCGACCACGAAGAACACAGACCGGCCGATCGCCACGCCGGTTGACTCAGCCGGCAGCAGGAACAGCAGGAAAGGGATGAGCACCACGAATATGGCAAGCGTCCGGAACTGCCGCGCGAGGTACGCCGCAGCTCCTTCTTGTACGGCACGCGAGATGTTCTGCATGCGCTCAGTGCCCTGACCGGCACCCAGCACCTCACGTACGAGACCGCCGGCGACGGCGAGCGCGAGTAGCGCCACCGCCGCGACCACGATCACGATGGTCAGGTGGGAACCGCTAAGGGATACCGCTGCGGCGTCGTCAGCGGCTAGATAAAGCCCAGACATCCGTCCTCCTCGGCCTGACGGGTAGGTCCGAGCTCGGACCGCGCTGCGAAATCGAGTCGGGGGGCGGCGCGCATCCGAGCTGGATTGGCAGTGCCGCTTCCGGTAGCGTCCGCAGACCTCCCGCAGGGCGTCGTCGATCTGCGGGGACAAAACCTTGGCCGGTGCGGGGAGTCTACGCAGGCATCAGCCAGATATGAAGCCTCTCCCCCCGGCCAATCGGGAACCCGCCGAGCAGGCAGTGGGGCTTTGCCCTGCAACAACGCGGTTTTCCCCACTCCGGCTCGCGCGACCTCCATGTTACGGCCAAGACTCTATTGCCGAAAAATTGCGTCCGAAAAAGCTGCGGACATACCGAAACACCCGGTCCGTGTGGACCGGGTGCTGGTGTGGGTAGCGAAGGAGCGCCGTCATCCGGGCATGACGAAAAGAACGGCGGGCTCGGGAAGACGTGCGGCCGGGCCCTTGGCCTCAGATGGCCGGAAGACCGGTGGCGGCGGGCCAGCTCATGCGGATCCGCAGCCCCTTGGCGCTCGGGTACACCTCGACGTCGTCCGCCAGGGCGGCGATGACCGCGATGCCGAAACCCGACATCAACGTGTCGGCCGGCAGAAGACTGGCGAGCGCCGTGCCGTTGACCGGGGTCGGCGTGCCGTCGTCGTCCTGGTAGGCCTGCTCGAGATCGTCACTCGGTGCCGAGTCGGTCACCGTGACCTCGAATCGGCCGGAGTCGTCGCGCAGCTCGATGCGGATCGGCTCACCCGGGCAGTGGACGCGGTGCGCCTCCACTGCCCGGGAGCAGGCCTCTCCGACGGCGAGCCGCACTTCGTCCAGTAGCGCCTCGGCCACACCGGTGCGGCGCGCTATGGCCGTGGCGACCAAGCGCGCCGTGCGGACGTGCGCCGGCAGGGCACTGAACGTCAGCTCGACGGTGGCCATGACTACTTGTCTCGGCCGTGAGCTTCCTTGGCCTCTTCGACCGAGGCGTAGATCCCGAAGACCTTGGTCAGCCCGGTGATCCGGAAGATCTTCAGGATGCGTTCCTGAGTGCAGACGAGCTCCAGGGAGCCGTCGTGCGCACGAACGCGCTTGAGCCCGCCGACCAGCACACCGAGTCCGGTGGAATCAAGGAAATCGACCTTCTCCATGTTGACCAGGAGGTGGAAGTTGCCCTTGTTCACGAGGTCGATCAGCAGCTCTCGCAGCCTCGGCGCGGTATAGACATCGATCTCACCCTCGACTTCCACGATGGTGAGCCGGTCTTCGGTGTGGTGGTCCAACTTCAGATCCACAGATCCTCCAGCGCCTTGCCTGCTGAGTCCACGACGAGGGGTCTGACATGCTGGGACCCCAAGTCCCGGCACGCAATACCCTGACGCGCGGCATTCAACCACGCCCCGTCTCCGTGTCTATACGAAATCACGACTCCGGGCGACTCTCCCCCAAGATGCCAAACTGGAAACCAGTGACTGCGACCACATCAGCCTCCCGCCGGGCCGAGCCGCTGCTCGGCCGGCTGCTCGCCGTGCGCTCGCGCCGGGAGCGTGTCACCCATGTCGAACACGTTCCCGCACGTCAGGCGGGTGATGCACGCTGGCCGGAGTGGGTCGGCGAACCGCTTGTCAGCCGTCTGCGAAATCTGGGGGTCGACGGCCTCTGGGACCACCAGACGGCCGCCGCCGACCTGGCCCATCGTGGCCAAAACGTGATCATCTCCACGGGTACCGCCTCGGGAAAATCTTTGGCCTACCTGGTGCCGGCCATGTCGGAGATCCTCACCGGCGGCAGTGTCCTGTACCTGACACCGACCAAGGCGCTCGCGGCGGACCAGTTGCGCGCCGTGCGGCGGCTCGACCTGCCGCAGGTGCGTGCGGCGACCTACGACGGGGACACTCCGGCCGAGGAACGGCAGTGGGTGCGGCGCAACGCCAACTATGTGCTGACCAACCCCGACATGCTGCACAGATCCATCCTTCCCCGGCATTCGGCGTGGACGTCGTTCTGGCGCCGGCTCAAGATCGTCGTAGTGGACGAGTGCCACGGGTACCGGGGGGTGTTCGGCTCGCACGTGGCGCAGATCCTGCGGCGGCTGCGCCGGATCTGCGCGAAATACGGCTCCCGTCCGGTGTTCGTGCTCGTGTCGGCCACCGTGAGCGACCCCGCGGCCGCCGCGATGCGCCTGACGGGCCTTGAGACGGCCGAGGTGACCACGGACGCCTCTCCCCGGGGTTCGACCACCTTCGCACTCTGGGAGCCGCCTCTGACGGACCTGCGCGGCGAGCGTGGCGCACCGGTACGGCGCACAGCGACCGCGGAGACCGCGGACCTGCTGTCCGACCTCGTGGTGGACGGCGTGCGCACCCTGGCGTTCGTACGGTCCCGGCGGGCCGCGGAGAGCGTGTCGCTGATCGCGCGGGACAACCTTGAGGAGATCTCCCCGGAACTTCCGGCTCAGGTGGCCGCCTACCGTGCCGGGTACCTCGCCGAGGACCGCCGGCGGCTTGAGAAGGCGCTGCGGGACGGCGAGATCATGGGCCTCGCCACCACCAACGCGCTGGAGCTCGGCATCGACGTGTCCGGCCTCGACGCCGTGCTGATCGCCGGCTGGCCCGGCACCCGCGCGTCCCTGTGGCAGCAGGCCGGCCGCGCGGGACGCGACGGCCAGGACGCGCTCGCCGTGCTGATCGCCAGGGACGACCCGCTGGACACCTACCTCGTGCACCACCCCGAGGCGCTCTTCGGCCGACCGGTGGAGGCGATCGTGCTGGACCCGGACAACCCCTACGTCCTCGGCCCCCACCTGTGCGCCGCCGCCGCGGAGGTCCCGCTCACCGAAGCGGACCTCGCGGTCTTCGGCCCGTCCGCCGCCGAGGTGCTGGACGGCCTCGTGGACCGTGGCATGCTCCGCCGTCGCGCGCAGGGCTGGTTCTGGACCCGCCGCGAACGCGCCGCCGACCTGGCCGACATCCGCGGCTCCGGCGCGTCTCCAGTGCAGATCGTGGAGACGGCCACCGGCCGCCTGCTCGGCACCGTGGACGAACCCTCCGCGCACAGTGCCGTCCACACCGGCGCCGTCCACCTCCACCAAGGCGACACCTACATCGTGGACGCTCTGGAACTGGACGCCGGAGTGGCCCTGGTCTCCCCCGCCACCCCCGACTACGCGACCTTCGCCCGCGACATCACCGACATCGCCGTACTGGAAAGCCTGCGCTCCCGCCCCCTCGGCCCCGGCGAGCTCCACTTCGGCACCGTGGAGGTGACCAGGCAGGTGGTCTCGTTCCTGAAGCGCCGCCAGCAGACCGGCGAAGTCCTCGGCGAAGAACCCCTCGATCTCCCGCCGCGCACCCTGACCACCCGCGCCGTCTGGTGGATCCTCCCCGACGAGGCCATAGCGCCTCTGCTCCTGAAGGGCCACGACCTCGCCGGCTCCGCACACGCCGCCGAACACGCCTCGATAGGCCTCCTCCCCCTCTTCGCGACCTGCGACCGCTGGGACATCGGCGGCGTGAGCACCGAACGCCACCCCGACACCAGCCTCATGACCGTCTTCGTCTACGACGGCCACGAAGGCGGCGCCGGCTTCGCCGAACGCGCCTACGCCAAAGCCGAATCCTGGCTCACCGCCACCCACCAGGCCATCCAGGCCTGCGAATGCCAAACAGGCTGCCCCAGCTGCATACAAAGCCCCAAATGCGGCAACGGCAACGACCCCCTCGACAAACAAGGCGCCAACCACCTTCTGAAGATCCTCCTGTCCCCTTGACGAGACCCACCGGCCCCGCCGTCCACCCGGACCCGGCAACCAGCGACCACTGCTGACCGAGCACCGTCACCAGGCGAACACGTGTCCATCAAATCTCCGACCGCTTCTGCGGGACACCGGCAACGTCGTCAATCTTGGGGAGCTCGGCGCAGCCGACAGAGATAGCCGGCGAACCCGGCCAGCATGGCGACGGTGTCCAGCAGGAGGTCCACCGCTTCGGGGCCAGGGTGGGGGCGGGTCCGGCGGCGGCCCGGACGTCCCAGGTGTGGTGGGTGAACTCGCTGACCCACACGACCACCTCCAGAGCCCTCACGACCCTTGTCTGAGTCCTCATGCCGTCCATGTAGACCAACGGCCATCCGCACGACCCACACGACCGTCCGCCAGAGCCCTCGCGACCGCCTTGCGGAGTCCTCAAGCCGTCCTGCCGGCACCTACAGCCGTCCACTCCAGAGGAGGGACCACCGACGTCAGCGAGGTCCGGCGCGGGCCTCGGCCGTCAGTGATCGCTGACCGAGGACGGGGATCGATAGCTTCACGCGCACCCGGACCTGGACGACACCGGTCCGGACGACGCAACCGCTCAAGGTGGCGTGATTGGCGACGGCGAGCGCGCGTGCACGACGGCACGCGAGAGCAGGGTCCGCCAGAGCGTGGACGGCACCGGCGAGTGCACTGAGGTCGGCGGCGGCCCCGGCTCGATGCCGCGCCACCCGGACCACCCCCGCCGCCACCATGACCCCCGCGACCAGCCCGACAAGCACCATCACACAGACCACCCAAACCGTCGCACCCCCCTCCTCGGCCCCCCTCCGCCAGGAACGCGACTCCCTCGAACAGCCGGCCACAGAACCGGCGAACCACACAGGCGCACGCCGATCACACCGTCCGCCAGGATGTGCTGCCACGCCTCCCAAGCCATTGATCCCGTGATGGACCACACGAACAAGAACCTCACCCGGCCGCCTGACACGGCACCCAAGACCGTCACCCAGGCGAGCCGCCGCAAGAAGGCGCCGGAGCCACCGCACAGCGTCCCACCGCCCCGGCGCCACAAGGAGGAACCCACAGTGACCAGGAAGCGACCCACCCCGGCACAAGCCACCGGCCCCAGCGACAGCGACAGCGACAGCGACAGCGACAGCGACAGCGACAGCGACATGCCACCAGCCGTCCCCGAGGCCCACCGACCTCAAAAGCCCACCGGACGAAGCGACGGACCTCAGCGAGCCCTCAACTGAACCCGCAGCTCTCCTCCCAGACAAGACACCGCGACCCAGAGGAATCCCCCACATCGCCACCGCACCCGGCAAGACGAAGCTCATGGAGCCCCCTCCTGAACTCCCGGCTCCGTCGCGGACGTGGCGTCGGCTCTGATGACGACCCCAGGGATGAGACCCGCTCCACCCGGTCGCATCGTGGCTGTGACGGTGACACGGCTGAGGTCCGCGTCCCGGGTGATCGCGACGGCGGCCCCGGCCGGAGCGGCTCGTCCGGTCACCTGGCGCACCACATCGAGCGACTCACCCCGGGCAGCAGCCCTGGCCCCCGCTCTAGCAGCGTCCACGCACTCAAGCTGGACCGCCACCGCCGCCACGGCCCACAGCGCGCCACCGAGCACCAGCGCCAGCACCGGCAGACCCACCGCCATCTCAGCGGTGACCGACCCCAGCTCGCCACGCTTACCCCGCGGCTCACAGGCACCGCCGGCAAGAAAGTGCCGAATGAACCGCACAGGCGAAACCTGCCAGGTCTCCCCGCCGTCCACAGAACCCGGCCGAGGAAGCCGATCGTCACCTCGCAGACGTCCAGACCGGTCAAAAGCCTGCCGAGCAACGACCGGCTTGCACCCACCGATCCTTCCTCCCAGGTCACGGCTACCACCGCCACGGAAGAAACCGGACACGCCGTGCCACCGGCAGGAGCCTGACCATCTCCCCCGCCACAGCACCCACCCGAGGACACCGACCGGCACCTTGGGGCACTCGGACTGGCCACGCTCCCGAAGATCAGCGACCGATTCCCACTGACGGCACTCTCGTCCCACTTCACAAGCACCACCGGCGCCGAAGAACCCGACTCGCCATGCCACCGACACCAGCCAGCTCGCTCCGGGAGGCGCAAAGCACGGCCCAGAATGTCTGCCGGCATCTTGCGGACGTCCCAGCCGGCCGCAAGCCTGCCGAACAACGACCGGCTGCCACTCAGTGCGCTCTCGTCCCGCGTCACAAGCATCACCGAGGCCGAAGAACCCGACTCGCCGTGTCGCCGGCAGCAGCCTGGTCATCCTGCGAGACGCAAAGCGCGGCCGAGGATGTCGGCCAGCATCTTGCGGATGTCCGGGCTGGTGACGATCTTGTAGAGGAGGCCCGCGAAGGCGCAGGCGGCGATGGTGCCGACGGCGTACTCGGCGGTGGACATGCCGGCCTCTCCGCGGCTTCGTGCGGCCAGGTAGACCGCCTGTCCGGAGCCTTTGAGCCACCTGCCCACCGCGCGGACCTGGCGCCTGGCTCGGCGGCACCCGGCGGCCATGGCTCGGAGGATGAGCAGCGTGCCGTAGACCTTCCTCAGCCGCCGTGCGGCGATGACGCTCGACGTCCCCGTGCTGAACGCGTGCCGTCCCTGTGAACAGATCCACCGACGCATGTGATCTCCTTGAAGAGCTTCCCGCCTGGACGGACCTTCCGTCCGGTGCGGCGAACGGGGCCATGCTCGCGCGATCCGCGCCTCCGATTCCGGCCTGAGTCTCGTTCTGTGGATAACTCGTCGAGCCCGTGCGACCAGCCCATTCCTGTCCTCAGGCCGAGCCGTAGTTCGACCGACCCCTTACCGGACATGGCTTGCACGGACCGACATTTCGCGGCGTTGAGGCTCAACTCATGCGGGTGCGGGCCGGGGTCGATGTCCACACCCGGCCCACTTATCCACAGGTACGTTCTCGACCGGCCGGCGGCCCACTGTGTGACGGAGTCGCGTGTGATCGGCTACACGGATGTCGGAGCCGTGACGGCCCGGGCCCGACCGGCCACCGGCGAGGAATCCGTCCATGGCGGGGAACCCGTCACCTTCGTGCCGGTCGGGTCGCGAGCATGACGGGGGTGCGCGTTTGGACGACCTCAGACGGCCTCGGACGGCCTCGGACGGCCTCGGACGGCCTCGGACGGCCTCGGACGGCCTCGGACGGCCTCGGACGATCCCGGACGATCCCGGACGGACTCGGACGGACTCGGACGGACTCGGACGGACGCTGAAAGGTTCAGGCGAACTCGGGCCGTGCCGGGCGGTGATGGCGCAGGATCAATCAGCTTCAGACGGACTCAGACGGATACTGAGAGGCTCAGGCGAGTTCGGTGGCGACGGATGGTGGTGGCGGAGGATCAATGGCCGAAGGCCTGGGTGGCCAGTCCGGCGACGATCGGGATGATTCCCAGGAAGACGAAGGCCGGCAGGAAACACAGGCCCAGGGGGGCTATCACCTGGATGCCGGCACGTCGTGCGGCGGCCGAGGATGCGGCGCGGGTCTCGCGGACGGTGTCGTCGGCGAGTCTGGTGAGGACGTCGGCCACAGGTGCGCCGCTCAGGGCCGCTCGGATCATCTCCCGTGCGAGGCTCGACAGGGCCGGGTCGTCACGTAAGACCGTCCATGCCTCTTCAGGGCCGGCGCCGAGCCTGAGCCTGCCTGTGACTGTGGAGAGAAGCGTCCCGACGGGGCCGTCGACCGCCTTGGCCGCGGCCTCCACGGCGCCTCCCACCGGCAGTCCGGCGCGCAGGCACGCGACCATGAGGTCCAGGGCGAACGGGAGGTCCGCCTGCACGCGTGCTCGCCTCCGCGCTTCCTGCGGTGACTCCCCCCGCCGGGCCATGGCCACTCTGACGAGCCCGGCGCACCCCCCGGCCACCGCCCCTGGCACCCCTCCCACCACCAGCGCCCCCACCAACACCGCACCCGCGACGACGGCCACCTCCCGGCCCCGGCCTGCCGTGGAGGCGCCACCGTCGCCACCAGCACGTCCGTCCGCCGAGCGAACAGCCGCATGGCCGCGCGTCGTCGGCCGCGCGGCCGCTCGACGTACCGGGGCTGCGTCGTGGCGTATCAGGGCCGCGTCGGAACCACCGCTTCCCGCGGCCTCGCGCGAGGAGGCGGCCCTGTGAGAGCCGAGGGCCAGGCGGGTGAGGCGGGTATGAGCGATAGTCGGCATCGACCAGGTCCAGACGGCCAGAGCGGCCAGGACGGCTGCGGCAACGGCTACGGCGGTCAATCGGGAGATCCTTAGGCGGTGTCGGTGGAGAGCGCGCGGAGAGTCAGACGGTGTCGGTCGAAAGCGCGCAGAGGGTCAGGCGGAGTCGGTGGCCAGCGCGCCTAGGGTCAGATGGTGTCGCGGTGGAGTGTGCGCAGAGGGTCAGGCGGAGTCGGTCGAAAGCGCGCCGAGGGTCAGATGGTGTCGCCGAGGAGTGTGCGCAGAGGGTCAGGCGGTGTTGGTGGCCAGCGCGCCGAGGGTCGGATGGTGTCGCGGTGGAGTGTGCGCGGAGGGTCAGGTGGTGTCGGTGGCCAGCGCGCGGAGAGTTAGGTGGTGGGTCCAGGTGAGGCCGGCGGTTGTGAGGGTCACGCCGAGGGACAGGCAGGCGAGGCCTGCGGGGGTGTGGAGCAGGAAGGCGAAGGGACGTAGGCCCAGGGCTGTGCCTAGGAGGAGACCCAAGGCGGGGAGTGCGGCCAGGAGGCGGGCTGTGGCTCGTGGGGCCGCCAGTTGGGACGCTACTTCGGCTCTGTGGGACGCGGAGTCGCGTAGGGCCGCGATCACGCGCTCCAGGAGAGCGGTGAGGCCGGTACCGACGGTGGGGCCGACCTGCCAGCAGGCCGCCAGGCGGCGGAGGCCCTCTGTGCCGTGCGGTGCGGCGGCGTCGGTCAGTGCGGCGGGAACGTCTCCGCCGTCGCGAGCGGCGGCGATCACGGGGTGGAGGAGCTCGGGGTCGGGGCAGTCGAGATCGGTCAGCGTGCGGGCCAAGGCGTCGCCTGGTGGCCGGCCTACAGCCAGCTCGGCGACGATGCCCTGGCACACGGCGATCGAAGCCTTCTGCCAGGCCGCGCGACGACGTGTGGCGCCGAATCGGCCGGTGAACTGCTCCCATCGCGCGTGGATCCGTCTTCCGGCGGGTCGGCGGCGCAGGAGCGTTCTCAGGTGCGCGCCTGGGTCACGCCATGAGGATGTGATCATGGCGCCGTCGCGGGACCGGTTCAGCGCACGCAGACGAGCGGCCGCCTCGCCGGCGGTACTCCACATGAGCGTCGCCGCCACGATGAGCCCCATGGCCGACCAGATCACCTTGGCCTCCTTTTCGGTCCGGACATAAATAGAGAAACCTCAAGCGTCACTCAGGTCACCCGTGTCCCGTCATCTCCGCCGGACATTCGCGAAATCGGACTGTCCGCACTTGCCGTGCACAACTCGTGTGGCGGGCTGTGGGGATTCATGGGTGTCTGGTCAGACGCGTGTGGAAGGCGTCGTGAGCGGGGCCCGGGACGGGAGAGCCTTGGGGTGGGAAGGTCAAGGCGGGGATGGGTTCGACCAGGCCGGAGGGGTGGCGTCGCAGCAGGCAGATCTGGGAGAGGCGGCGAGGGCCGCCGGTGGGGGTCCGGGTCATGTGGATCACGGCGTCCAGGGCCGCGGCGATCTGGCTGTGCACGGCCATTCTGGGGAGGCCGGCGGGGCCGGCGAGGGCTTCCAGGCGTGCGGGGACGTCTTCGGGGGTGTTGGCGTGCAGGGTGCCGCAGCCGCCGTCGTGGCCGGTGTTCATGGCGCTCAGGAGGTCGGTGACCTCCTCGCCTCGGACCTCGCCTACGACCAGGCGGTCGGGACGCATGCGGAGGGCTTGGCGGACCAGGTCGCGGAGGGTGACGGCTCCGGCCCCTTCCAGGTTGGGGGGTCTGGTCTCCAGGCGGACCACGTGAGGGTGGACGGGACGCAGCTCGGCGGAGTCCTCGACGAGGATCAGGCGTTCTCTCGGGTCGGCGGCGGAGAGGAGTGCGGACAACAGGGTCGTTTTTCCCGTGCCGGTGCCGCCGGTCACCAGGAAGGCCATGCGGGACGTGACCACGGCTCTCAGTGCGGCGGCGCCTGGGCCGGGGACCAGGTCTTCCAGGGTGAAGGACTGGCGGGGAGGCAGACGCAGGGACAGGCAGGTGCCGTCCGGGGCTATGGGAGGCAGGATGGCGTGGAGGCGCACGCCGCCGGACAGGCGTGCGTCGACGTACGGGCTGGCGTCGTCGAGGCGGCGGCCCGCGGCGCCGGCCAGGCGCTGGGCCAGGCGGCGCACCTCACCGTCGTCCGCGAAGGTCACCGGGGTGCGTCTGAGACCGAGCCCGTCGTCGACCCACACGTCACGGGGGCCGTTCACCAGGACGTCGGTGACCTCGGGCTCGGCGAGCAGGGGCTCCAGGGGGCCCGCTCCGATGAGGTCGGCTCTCAGCGCGCGGGCCACCGCGAGGATCTCCGCGTCGCCGAGGACCGCCTGCTCGGCACGAAGGGCCGCCGCGACCTGTGCGGCGGTCGGCTCGCCGCCCTCTCTCGCCAGGCGGAGACGTACGGCCTCCACGAGCTCCACCGGCACTGTGGCACGTCTCATGAGGGCTCCTCGGGGAGGCTGCCGGTCAGGAAGGCGTGGCAGAAACGGGCCAGCGGGGTCTGCGGGGTCAGCGGCGGCGCGAGGCCGCGATCGAGGTGGTCGGCGAGGTTGCGCTGGTCGGGGAGGAAACCGAGGTGAGGGGTGTCCAGTGAGCGGGTGATGATGTCGGGGGTGAGCGTGCCCGGACGGGTCACTGTGCGGACGCACTGGGTGTGTTTCTGGAGCTGCGGGAGGACCTGTGCGGCGGCGAGCACCCCTCGGACGTCTGAGGGGACGAGCAGGAGGGTCACGGCGGCGCGGGACAGCGCCTCGGCCGCGGCCGGCGTGAGGTGGCGGGGGACGTCGACGACGATGAGGTCGCAGCCTCTGTGGGCCGCGCCGAGGACCGCGCGCATCGCCTCAGGGGGGATGGCGGACGGTGCGCCTCGGTGGCCGGACAGGACGGTCAGGTCGCCGAAGGTCGGCAGAGCGTCTTGAAGCGCTGCGTAGCTGACCCTGCCCTCGCGCTCGGCGATGCCTGGCCAGCGGGCTCCCACGGCGTGCTCCTCGCCGAGGAGGACGTCGATGCCGCCGCCGAGGGGATCGGCGTCGACGAGGAGCGTGCGCATCTTCCTGCGTGCGGCGACCAGGGCCAGGCAGGTGGCGAGGACGCTGGCCCCTGAGCCGCCTCGGCCGCCGACGACGCAGACGGTCTCACCGGAACGGGTCTCCGGCTCGCATGCCTCTGCGAACTCCTCCACAAGCCGCCGTTCCGCCTCCGGGAGGGTGAGGACGGTGACGGCCCCGACCGCGACGCATCTGCGCCACACGGACGGGTCGTCGGCGCCGCGGGTGACGAGGAGCACTCCTTGCCTCGGGGGTGGACAGGTGGCGGCCAGCGTGTCGGCGACGTCCACCCCCACGACCACGAGAGGTGCATGCGTCCAGAACGGCCTGGCGTGTGCCGCCGCGTGGGCCACGTCGATCTCGACTCCGGCGGCGGCGGCGATCCGCAGGAGGTCGTCGAGCAGGTCCTGGTCATCGGTGATCACTAATGGACGGTGGGTGGTCATGCGGGGACTGTGCCGGGCCGGCGCGGTCGCCGCTTCGGCCGAATGGGGTTCTGTGGATAACTTGACCGTGTACGGCCAGAGCAGGCGAGAGCGACGCTCGCTGTGCGGTTCCCGACGGCGGGAAGGGAGAAAAAGGGCGACCCCCGCCGGGGGGGAGAGCGGGGGTCGCCTTACGGTCCGGCTCCGGGGGGGTAGAGCCGGCCCGTTTCCGAAGAAAGCTTTCAGCGAGGGCGGCAAGTTAGGGCAAAATCATTACCCGTACACCGGCGCCTCAGTCAGGTGGACACCAACGTATGGTGCCCGATGAACTGAACTTTCGTCGAGAAGCAATCTCTGATTTTCAGGGGTTTTTTTCTGCCGTAGCGGTGCGGCTACTGGAAGTGCCCGAAACAGGACGGAACGGCTCCGTTCCTCCGGAGTGATGGCGGGGACGGGCCCGGTATGACCGAGAGGTGCCTAGTAGAGCTATTCACTATGAGACGGCGGCCGGGACGGCTTCCGGCGGCGGCTGGGACGGCGGCAAGGGCTCCGTGAGGCGGAGGATCCGACACATGCCGGATGTCGATGCAGGTCAGAGGGGTCGGACCATCGCCGCTGAATCTGGTCACCCTACGCCGGGCCGATATGGCTGAAGGAATGCGTCGGCGATGAACCGCGTCCCGGCGGCAGGTGGCCGATTTGGGACGAGGGACCGCTGAGAGCTAGATCATCGGCGCAGATCGGGGACAGCGCCGGACTGTGCGGCCGTGAGTCACCAGGTCGGCATGTCCGGTGGGGTCCGGCCGCGAAGTTTTCACGACCAGGCGCGGCCGGGCCTCCGGCGACGGCCCCATGAACGGGAACATGGACGGCTGCCGGGTTGAGGCGGACTCGGTTCGGCGCACTCAGGAGGATCGACCGGTGTCACCGGCGGGTCCTGATCACGGCGCGTCGGTCCGCCATGACCGAGAGATGCCGGGTCCAGGTCCGGGATGAGCTGTGACTGGGGACGGCGACTGAAGGCCTCTGGTGGCGTTGGCTGTCGCCAGGCGATCCTTGCGAGCCGTCGGCGCAGGTCAGTGGTATCGGCGGGGGGATGGTGCGGGGATCCGTGATGCAGGAGTCGGCAAAGGTTTCGATGTAGGGGGTTCACATCCGGGTGGATCGGTCGTAGAAAGAAGACACGGACTGAATGTCCATGTACGCCTGCCGGGTACCCACGCGCGACCAGCCGCGGGAGGCGCGTCGTGGCGGGCTTGACCCGTGCCGACGAATAGAGGTGCACGCTTGGTAGCCCGGTGCGGCGTACAGGCGGCGGCGTCCCGTCCCAGGGACGCCGTTCGCATGTCGGAGACAGTTCCGCCAGCCTGACCCGTCCCCAAGCCTGACCCGTCCGACGACCTGCGGATGCCGGAGCCCGCCGGATACGCACGCGCGATCGGCTGCGGGAAGCGAGGCGTGACCGGCGGCGACAGCAGTCGATGGCGCGGCGAGACGCGCATAAGGACATCCGACACGGCGACGGCCGTGGACGAGGTGGGGTCCTGATGTCGGCCGGCGAAGCAGAGCGAGGCTCAAGATCCGGCAGAGGTACAGGCGGCGACGTGCCGCCGCACCGCCACAGTCACCCGGTCACCGTCCTGCCCCGGCCGCGGGTCGGAAGGGTCAGCCGCGTTGGAGGGCCTCGCAGATGGCGGTGGCTTCGCGTGCCCCTAGTTCTACGGCGGCGGCGCAGTGGCGTATCCAGGTGGCCACTCCGGTGGGGCCGCCTTCCAGGTAGTCGCGCAGGGCCTTGGTGTAGGCCTGTTCGGACTCGGCGTGGCCGACTTCCACGGCGATCAGTGACTTGGGGTCCAGGCCGAATTCGACGAGGGTCAGGCGTTCGGCGGCGCGTGCCACCAGGCCGTCGGCGGTGCCGAAGGGGCGGAGCGCCATGAGTTCGGCGTGGACGACGGCGGCGAGGACCAGTGCGGGGGTCGTGGAGGTGGTCGTGGCGACGAGGTCGGCCAGCATGGCGAGACGAGCCGCGGCGGTACGGGGGGACGGGGCCGGGGGGAGGGCCGTCGCGGCTTCGGCGGCGGGGTCGAGGTCGGTGGTTCTGGGACGGCCGAGCAGGGCCGGGTCGGTGGTGAGGTCGAGCGCGGCAAGGGAGTGGAGGCGGGCCAGGGCCTGCCGGGGTGCGATACGCCAGGTGGGGCTGAGTTTGCCGACTTCGGCGGAGGCGCGCAGGGCACCGAGGGCCGCGGGGGCCGTCGCGGCGCCGGCGCGCAGGTCGGCCAGCGACACGTCGGCGCCTTCGAGAGCGGCCGAGGCGCGGGCTCCGCGAAGGGCCGACTCCGCGGACACCTCGGGGCCGCGGCGGCGCAGCACACGGTGGCCGTACAGGCGGTCCACGGCCGCACGAGCGTCCTGTACGGCCTCGGCGACTCCAGGCAGGCCGGCGACGGCGGTCAGTGGGTCGTTCACGCCTCCCGACCATACCGGCGGGTGACACGGCCATCTCCGGGAAGGTGTCCATGCCGGGGCATCGCCGCGGCGACGGGGGTCGAGGACGTGTCCCCGATGGCGGAGGAAGCGGATGCCGGGTTCGGCGGGGAGGGTGGAGGGAGCGGGGGTGGCGGGGTGCAGACTTGGGGGGGCCGGTGTCGGCGAGCCGGTCAAGAGAGGGGTGGCCCGGGAGGCAATCCAAGCACCCGTTCGGCGCGTGGTTCATACCGTTCAACGGAACCGGTGAAAAGGTCACTTGCTCTCTGCGCATTTTTCGTCCGATATCATTTCCGCAACGAATACGCAGCGTTTGTGACTGTCTGTTAATGCCATTGTGAACATCGCCGCAGACCGTCCGGTCCCGCGCTCGCGGTGCCGGCCCCCTCTTGTCCCCGCCGCCGGAAGCCTGGTGGAGTGGGACCCGTACCAGTCCAGCCAGGCCATGTGAAGGAGTACGTAGTGGCCCCGGAGACCCCTGGTCGCCAGACCCAGAACACGCTGTCGAATCTGTTGCAGGAGAACCGCCGTTTCGAGCCTCCCGCCGAGCTGGCGTCGGACGCCAACGTCACGGCCGGAGCCTACGAGGAGGCCGCGGCCGACCGCATAGGTTTCTGGGAACGCGCGGCCGAGCGTCTCAGCTGGGGACGCCGCTGGGACACGGCGCTCGAGTGGAACGCGCCGTTCGCCAAGTGGTTCGTCGGCGGCACGCTCAACGTCGCCTACAACTGCGTCGACCGCCACGTCGAGGCGGGCCTCGGCGACAAGGTGGCGTACCACTGGGAGGGTGAGCCGGACGGCGACACCCGCACGCTGACGTACTCCGACCTGCTGCGCGAGGTGAGCAAGGCCGCGAACGCGCTGACCGAGCTCGGCGTCGGCAAGGGTGACCGTGTCGCCATCTACATGCCGATGATCCCCGAGCTGCCGATCGCGATGCTGGCCTGCGCGCGCATCGGCGCGATCCACTCGGTGGTGTTCGGCGGATTCTCGGCGAGCGCGCTGAGCGGCCGCATCAAGGACGCCGACGCCAAGCTCGTCATCACGGCCGACGGCGGTTACCGGCGTGGCGCGCCGAGTGCCCTGAAGCCCACCGTGGACGAGGCGGTCGCCGAGTGCCCCGGCATCGAGCATGTGCTCGTGGTGCGCCGCACCGGTGAGAAGGTCGCCGAGTCCGAGAAGGACATCTGGTGGCACGAACTGGTGGACCGGCAGAGCGACCGCCACGAGGCCGTGCCGCACGACGCCGAGGACCCGCTGTACATCCTGTACACCAGCGGCACGACCGGTAAGCCGAAGGGCATCCTGCACACCACCGGCGGCTACCTGACCCAGACGGCGTGGACCCACCACGCGGTCTTCGACCTCAAGCCGGACACCGACGTCTACTGGTGCACCGCCGACATCGGCTGGGTCACCGGCCACTCCTACATCGTGTACGGCCCGCTGGCCAACGGCGCCACGAGCGTGATCTACGAAGGCACACCGGACACGCCGCACCGCGGCCGGTTCTGGGAGGTCGTGCAGAAGTACGGCGTGACCATCCTGTACACCGCTCCGACCGCCATCCGGACGTTCATGAAGTGGGGGGACGACATCCCCGCCAAGTACGACATGTCGTCCCTGCGGGTGCTGGGCTCGGTCGGTGAGCCGATCAACCCCGAGGCGTACGTCTGGTACCGCGAGCACATCGGCGGCGACCGCTGCCCCGTTGTGGACACCTGGTGGCAGACCGAGACCGGCGCCATCATGATCAGCCCGCTGCCGGGGGTGACCGCCGCCAAGCCAGGTGCGGCGATGCGGCCGCTGCCGGGGATCGTCGCCGACGTGGTGGACGACCAGGGTGAGGCGGTGCCGGACGGCGGCGGCGGCTTCCTCGTCGTGCGTGAGCCGTGGCCGTCCATGCTGCGCGGCATCTGGGGTGACGACAAGCGGTACACCGACACCTACTGGTCGCGGTTCGAGGGGATGTACTTCCCCGGGGACGGCGCCAAGAAGGACGACGACGGCGACCTGTGGCTGCTCGGCCGGGTGGACGACGTCATGCTGGTGTCCGGTCACAACATCTCGACCACAGAGGTGGAGTCGGCGCTGGTGTCCCACCCGAAGGTCGCGGAGGCCGCCGTGGTGGGGGCGACCGACCCGATCACGGGGCAGGCCATCGTGGCGTTCACGATCCTGCGCGGCGGCGCCGACGAGGGCACCGACATCGCCAAGGAGCTGCGGGACCACGTGGCCAAGGCCCTCGGCCCGATCGCCAAGCCGCGGCAGATCCTGGTGGTGCCCGAGCTGCCGAAGACCCGGTCCGGCAAGATCATGCGCCGGCTGCTGCGTGACGTGGCGGAGAACCGCAGCATCGGCGACGTCACCACGCTCGCCGACAGCTCGGTGATGGACCTGATCTCGGCGAAGCTGCCGTCGGCCGCGTCGGACGACTGACGCGGGCCGGCACGAGGGTCACGAAGGGCGCGGATCCACGGCGATCCGTGCCCTTCGTGCTTCCTTCGACGGCATGGCCGTTATCGGCTTGTGCCGGGTAGGCGCGACGATGAGCATCATCACGCAGGATGAATGTGTTCCGAAGTCCCGATAGGAGATGACCATATGGCCGGTCCACCAGAGGAGGAGTCCCTCGGCGCGCTCGTCGCCCAGGCGAGCCAGCATGTGTCCACGCTGGTCCGCGCCGAGATCGAGCTGGCGAAGTCGGAGCTGAAGTTCAACGCCACCCGGGTCGGCACGGCGGTGGGCCTGTTCGCCGCGGCGGCGTTCATGCTGCATCTGTGCCTCATCCTGGCGTCGTTCGCGCTGGCGTACGGCCTGGTGCAGCTCGGCATGATGACGTGGCTGGCGTTCCTCATCGTGACCGTGATCTACGTCTTGGTCGCGGGGCTGCTGGCGTTCATCGGCTGGCGGCGGCTCAAGGGGCTCACCGGCATGAAACGCACCGCGAGGAGCCTGCGCACGATCAAGGACGGCACGCCTGATGAGGCGCTGCCCGCGCCGCAGACGGCCGGTCAGATCGGCGGCCACCGTACGCCGGTGCCGCCTGACACCGGATCCGTCAGGCCGTGAGCACGCCGGACGAGTCGGCGGCCCGGATCGAAGGGCCGTGGCGGCACCGGTCGATCCACGCGGGGAACGGCATGTTCCACGTGGTGGAGGCAGGTGAGGGGCCGCTGGTGCTGCTGCTGCACGGGTTCCCGCAGTTCTGGTGGACGTGGCGGCGCCAGCTCGTCACGCTGCCGGCGGCGGGGTACCGCGTCGTGGCGGTCGATCTGCGGGGGTACGGTGCCAGTGACAAGCCGCCGCGGGGGTACGACCTGCCGACGGTCGCGGGGAACGTCGCCGGGCTGATCAGAGCGCTCGGTGAGACGTGCGCGATCGTGGTGGGGCACGACTGGGGTGGCCTGGTCGCCTGGACCATGGGGGTGATGGACCCCAAGGTGGTGCGGCGGCTGGTCACGGTGTCGGCGCCGCATCCGCTGCGGCTGCGGCAGGCGATGCTGGCCGAGCCGCTCGGCCAGCTCAAGGCCAGCGGACACTTCCTGGGGTTCCAGCTTCCACTGCTGCCTGAGCGGCGGCTGACCGCGGACGGCGCCGCTCGAGTGGGACGGCTGCTTGAGGAATGGTCCGGCCCCGGGTGGCCCGACGAGGAGACGTCCCGGACGTACCGGGAGGTCTTCCGGATCCCCACGGTGGCGCACTGCGCGCTGGAGTACCACCGGTGGTTCGTGCGCTCACAGCCGCGGCCCGACGGGATCCGGTACCGGCGGCTGATGCGGTCGGAGATCGAGATGCCGACCTTGCAGCTGCATGGCGCTCTGGACACGTGCACGCTGCCGCGTACCGCACAGGGCTCCAGCCGGTACGTCGCCGCGCCTTACCGCTGGCGGCTGATCGAAGGGGTGGGCCACTTCCCCCATGAGGAACGGCCCGAGCTGTTCGACGCCGAACTGCTCGGCTGGCTGGACGACCCGGAGCCGGACCGCTGATGCCACCTGGACGTGACCGCGACCCCGCCGGCCGGCCGAGGAACGCACGACCACGTGACGCCTTCGGCCGGCCGCTCCCCATGGGCTCACCCGGGGTGGAACGCGTGCCGGACGACTACACGCCGGGTCCTGAGGAGGCGCTGGAGGCGGCGGCACGGTACCTGGCGGACGGTCGGCCGTTCCACGCGCACGAGGTGCTGGAGGCCCGCTGGAAGACCGGTCCTTCCGGTGAGCGTGATCTTTGGCAGGGACTGGCGCAGATCTGCGTGGGGCTCACCCACCTGCAGCGGGGGAACCTGCGGGGTGCGGCGGCGCTGCTTGACCGAGGCGCGGGACGTGTCGCCGGGTATCGGGACGCACCGGTCGACACAGGCCGGGTGGTCCGATTGGCTGGGGAGCTCACCGGGACGGAAAGTCCGGATCTCGGGAGGAAATTGGACGAGCTGGCCGCTCTGCTGCGGGAAGGCATCGGCTCCTGAAGGGTGGACCCGGTGACCCACCGCACGGCGGCGCCGAGTTCGCCGTACTGCGTCCCGCCGACCCGGCGCCGGGGGAGGAACGGTTCTACGGCGGAGAGAGTGGACGGTCTGCCGACAAGGCGGTCTGCCGGCAGGAACCGCCGGCCGACAGGAACCGCCGGCCGGCAAGAATCGCTTGTCGACAAGAACCACTCACCGGCAAGCTCGCCTGTCGGCAGGGACGGTCGGTCGGCTGGGGGGCTAGTCGCAGTCTTGGGTGTCTACTCGGGCTACGGCGGCGCTGCCTTCGTCGGCGTCGGGGCTTACCTCGGCGGCGGTCAGGGCGAAGCCGGTTTCCGGCTGGTCGGTGGCGGCGGCGAAGATGACGCCGTAGACCTGGCCGTTGGTGGTCAGGAGGGGGCCGCCGGAGTTGCCGGGTTGGACCAGGCCGCGGATGGAGTAGACCTCGCGGGTGACGGTTTTGCGGGAGTAGATGTCGGCGGCCTTGGCGTTCTGCTTGAGGCGGATGCGGGCCGGTTTGATGGTGAAGCCTTTGCCTTTGGGGAAGCCGGCGATGATGGCGTCGTCCTGGCCGTCGGCGGTGTAGTCGAACTTGAGCGGGCCGACGTCGAGGTCGGGGACGTACAGGATGGCGATGTCGCGGTCGGGGTTGTAGTGGACCACCCGCGCGTCGTGGCCGACACGGTTCTCGTCGGTGACGCGGAGGTCCTGGGTGACGCCGGCGACGACGTGAGCGTTGGTCATGACGCGGTGCGGCGCGTAGACGAAGCCGGTGCCCTCGATGCGTTTGCGGCAGGCCGGCGCGGTGCCCTGCACCTTGACGATGGCGCGGCGGGCCCGCTGGAGCTGCGGGCTCTTGACCACACTGGCGTCCGGTGGGGGGACGTCCACGAACTGGCCGCCGCCGATGGCGTTGAACACCTGCGGGAACTCCGAGGTGTCCACGAACTTCTTGAACGACAGCCGCCAGTCCTTGGCGGTGTCCGGCATCGCGGAGTCCACGGTCTGCAGCAGCAGTGACCCGTTGGTCTGCTGGCGCAGCCAGGGGAACGGCGCCACCGACAGCAGCGAACCGATCAGCCACGCGATGACCAGAACCGATAAAGCGCTGGTGAACGTGCCGCCGAGCGCGTCGACCGTGCGCGCGGGTTCCCAGGTGACGTGACTGCGCACGACGGCGCCGATCGTGGAGAACGCGAACTGGCCGATGACGGCGGTCAGGAACACGATCACGATGGCCAGCAGGGCCTGCTCGGTGGCCTGGCTCACGACGGCGTGCGCGATCGGCGGGGCGATGAGCACCCCGAGGAAACCTCCTCCGACGAAGCCGAGGAAGCTGAACGCCCCGATGATGAACCCCTGGCGGTAACCGGACACGGCAAAGGCAATCACGAGGACAATCAGGATGATATCGAGGAGATCGCCGCTCACGGTTCAACGGTATCCAGCGCGGCCACACGCCGTGCACCCGATGGCTCGATATCGTTGCGACATGGTATCGAGCGGGGGCTCCGGCGGATCACTCGCGAACGGGCCTCCAGGCCCGCGGACCGCGGGCCGTTCCACCGCCGGACCGGCCGGGCCGGAGGTCGGCGAGCTCATCGCGCGGGCCCTCGCCGACGACGACCCCGACGGCCAGGCACGCTGGTCCGCGGTGGCCCGCCTGCACGCGCGAGGGGACATCGAGACCTTCACCGCGGCGCGCCTGCTGTGCGCGAGCGACGTCCCCGCCGAGCGGGTCCTCGGCGTGGACATCCTCGGCGAGCTCGGCGGGCCGCTGCGGCCGTTCGCCGACAAGACGCTGGCGCTGCTGCGCCACCTCGCGGCCTGCGACTCCGACCTGCGGGTGCTGCACGCCGTGCTGATCGCGTTCGGCCACCTGCGCGACCCGCGGGCCATGCCGTCGGTGATCGATCTGTCGGAGCACCCCGACCCGTCGGTGCGGTACGGCGCGGCGTACGCCTTGTCGCGGGTGCTCGGCCGTCCCCCCGACCCGGCGGGCCTCGCCGCGCTGCGGCGCCTGGCCCGCGACCCCGACGACGACGTGGCCGACTGGGCCGCGCTCGGCCTGATCCTGTCCTAGCCCCGTTTCCGCGTATCGCCCGCGAAGACCTGGTTCATCGGGCCTAGCGCCGCGCCAGGCGGATCACTTCAGGTGGCAGGTCCTGCACCTGTGAGGCGTCCCAGGGGAGCGCGAACCCGGTGGCGGTGAGCACCGCGTCCAGGATGCCGGCGGTGAACCCCCACACGAGCATGCCGCGCACCCGGAAGGCGGGCCCCGCGCTGCCGCCGGGGAAACGCAGCCGCAGGCGGTTGGCGGGGTCGACGAGCTCGGCGACCGGCACTCTGGCCACCGACTCGACCTCGTCGGGGGAGGCGGCGTGCACGGCACAGGGGGTGTGCCACCAGCCGAGCACCGGCGTCACCCGGTTGTCGCTGCGGCCGAGGTACAGCTCGGGGAGCGTGCCGACGACCCGCACCCCGTGCCGGTCGAGCCCCGTCTCCTCCTCGGCCTCCCGCAGCGCCGCGCCGACCGGCCCGCCGTCGCCGGGGTCGATGCCGCCGCCGGGGAACGCGGGCTGTCCCGCGTGGTTGCGGCCGTTGGCGCTGCGCTGGATCAGCAGGATGTCCGGCCCGAGTGCCGACTCCCCGAACAGCAGCAGCACCGCCGCCGCGCGGCCCCTGCCGTCCGGTGGCCGCATCCACGGGGGGAGCGGATGCCGGTGGGGGTCCGTCGCCAGGTCGGTGAGCCAGCCGGGCACGGGAGCAGTCATGCGTACCTCCTCGCGGGAAGTCAACACCACCGGAACCCCGCTGCTTCCCCGCTCAGGAGAACGGCCCGGGACGTACCAGCTTGGCGGCCTGCGCGGGGTCGGTGGGCCCTTCACCGAAGGACGGGCACAGGTCCGCGAGCGGACAGACCCCGCACGCGGGCTTGCGCGCGTGGCAGACCCGCCGGCCGTGCCAGATGAGGTAGTGGGACAGCAGGGTCCATTCCTTCTTGGGGACCAGCTCCCCCACGATGTGCTCCACCTTGACCGGGTCGGTCTCCCCGGTCCACCCGAACCGCCGGGTGAGCCGGCCGAAATGCGTGTCCACCGTGATCCCCGGCACCCCGAAGGCGTTGCCGAGCACGACGTTCGCCGTCTTGCGGCCCACCCCCGGCAACGTGACCATCTGTTCCAGCGTCCGCGGCACCTCGCCACCGAACCTGTCCCGCAACGCCACCGACAACCCGATGATCGACTTGGTCTTGGCCCGGAAGAACCCCGTCGACTTGATGATCTCCTCGACGTCCTGCGGGTCCGCCGCCGCCAGATCGTCAGGCGTCGGGTACTTGGCGAACAACGCCGGCGTCACCATGTTGACCCGCACATCGGTCGTCTGCGCCGACATCACCGTGGCGATCAGCAACTCGAAAGCGTTGGTGAAGTTCAGCTCGCAGTGCGCGTCGGGATAGGTCTCGGCCAGGATCCGTGTGATCCGCCGTGCCCGCCGCACCAGCCCGAGCCGCGTCTCGCTCGCGAACCGCTTCGCCCTCGGTGTCACCTGCATCGCCATACGCGCCAGCGTACGGCCTCCCGCACCGTCACCGTCCGTCGAATCAGCCCGCCTGCCCAGGTGGTGTCCGTCCATCCGGGCAGGCGCCGCCGTCGAGTTCCTCACCCGGGCCGTTGTCCGCCACCGGGTGCCCTGCCGAACAGCCGTCCGTACCCGGTGATCTGCTGAGCGATTTCACCGGCACCGGCCAGGTGCAGAGCGTGCCAGAACAGGACCTGGTTGGCGGTCAGGACGGCGACGTCCAGTTCGCGCTCCAGCGCGTCGATGACGCCGACCGCGCGGATGCCGTTCCCGGCGACCAGGACGGCGTCGGGCCGGTGCTCGGCGACGATGGTGCGGATCCAAACGGACAGGGCCTGCGGAGTGATCAGCTTCTGGTTGCTCGGCAGGCCGCACGGACCGTGGTGGACGACCGTGAAGCCCTGCTCGGTGAAGTAGTCGGCGCCGAGGCCGGAGAGCCGATCGTCGAACCACGGCGGGTTCACGATCGCCAGCCTGTGCGCGCCGAGCACGTTGAGGCCGGTCACAGCCGCGGTGGTGGTACCCGTGAGCGGGATTCCCCGGGTGTGGCGCGCCAGCCGGTCGAACAGCGCCTTCTCACCGCTCGCCCCGAGGACGTAGGCGGAGCTGGTGAAGCCGAGCGCGATCGCGTCGAGCGGGGAGGCGGCCAGCAACTCCACCGCGTCGTCGATGTGCGGCGGCTCAACGAAGGCCCGCACCGGGTCGTGCGGGATCTTCGGGTCCATCTCGCCGCCGGCACGCATCGCGCCGAAATGGACACGCGAGCCGTGCAGGAACACGTCCTCGGGTGCCATCACCTGTAATTCGGACTCCGGGCCGACATCCGCGTGGGGTACGACCACGCCGATACGCGCTCTGGCCTCCCAGCCGTCCTTCTGTGCTCGGACGGTGTTCATCTGAGCGTCTCCTCCTCCTCGTCAGGGGTCAGGCGGACGCCTCGGCGGCCAGCGAGCCGCCGCGGACCGTGCGGGTGCCGCCGGCACTCAGGAAGCCGGGGTGTTTGCGACGCATGTTCTCCATCACGAACTCGTAGGGAACGTCGTCGAAGCCGCCGTGGTCGGCCAGGAACTCCATGCTTCGGCGACCCTGATCGTCAAAGGGGTGGTGGAGGCTGTCGGCGGTGCCGTCGAACTCCAGCGGCTTCATCCCGTAGAGGCGGCAGAGGATCTTGTTGAAGACGGGGGTGGCCTTGACCCATCTGCCGTCCAGGTAGACGGAGTTGAGACCGTGGAAGAAGACGTCCCCGCCGATGTGCGCACGTAGCCGGTCGGAGGCCAGGTGGTTGCGCACATCGCCGTAGTGGACGCGCGCCGGGATGCCCACCGCCCGGCAGGCCGCTGCGTACAGCGTCGACTTGTGCAGGCAGAAGCCCTCGCGGGTGGACGCGATGTGGCTGGCCCGCAGTCCCTCCGGGGAGAGGTCGGCTCCGTACACCTCGTACAAGACGTCGTCGCGGACGGCGTAGTAGAGCTCGACGGCCAGCCGGCGCTTGTCCGCGCCGCGGTCGGTGACCGCCTCGTCGACGAAGGACTGGACGGAGTCGCTCTCGTAGTCGAAGAAGGCGGTCGGCGCGGTGAGCCGGCGGAGATCGTCCGCAAGTGCCGCGTTCATGGTCATCCTTTCGTCAGCTTCGGGCTCACAGGCCGAGGAGGGAGGCGATACGGTTGCGCTGGATCTCGCTGGTACCGGAGTAGATGGTTCCGCCGATCGCGTTGCGGACGTCCCGCTCGATGCCGGTGGCGGTGAGATAGCCCTGGCCACCGAAGATCTGGACCGCGTCGAGCGCCGTGCGCTTGTTCGCCTCACTGACCACGATCTTGGTCGCGGCGATGTCGATCGCGGCGTCCTGGCCGGCCTCCACCTTGGCACCGGTGTCGGCGAGCCATTTGCGTGCGGTCTCCACAGCGATCTTCATGTCAGCGATCTTGTGGGAGACACCTTGGAAGGCACCGATCGGTGCGCCGAACTGCTGCCGGGACTTGGCGTACCCGATCACTCGCTCCAGACGATGCTCCATCTCGCCGAGCGTGAGGGAGAAGGAGAAGAGGATCTCCCGCTTCATCACATGGTCGAGGATCAGGAAACCGGCGCCCTCCTGGCCGATGCGCCGGGTGGCCGGCACGCGCATGCTCTCGAACGTCACCTCGCTGATCGGGGAGGTGCGCAGCCCCATCTTGCCGAGCGGCTCGCCGACACGGAGGCCAGGGGTGTCCCGTTCGACCAGGAACACGCTCAGGCCGAACGGACCGGGCTTGCCGGTCCGTACGTACAGCAGGAGGAGATCGGCGATCGGGGCATTGGTGATGAACAACTTGCCGCCGTCGATGACGTAGTCGTCGCCGTCCCGGGTCGCGGTGGTGGAGATGTTCAGTGCGTCGGAACCGTTGCCGGGCTCGGTGATGGCGTGCGCGGTGATCAGATCGCCGGTGACGATCCCCGGCAGGAACCGGGACTTGAGCTCCTCGGAGCCGAACGCTTGCAGCGGGACGCCGACGCTGACGATCTGCGTGGAGGCGGAGAAGCCGAGCCCGGCGTCACGGCAGGTGCGTCCGAGACCCTCAAGTGCGCGCATCGTGCCGGTCAGGGTGCCGCCGGAGCCGCCGTACCGCGTCTCGAACGGCACGGCGAGCAGCCCGGAGCGCTGGATCACCTTCCACTTCTCCCAGGGGAACTCCGCGCGAGCGTCCCACTCTTCGACATCTTGGTTGAGTTCGTCCGCCCAGGGAGCGGTGAGGGTGTACGGGTCCGGTTCGATGCCGGCGGTGCGCGGTGCCGGCGGTGTGGAACTCATATGTGTGCCGCCTTCCGGTGCGTCGCTGGTCGGGGCCGGGCCCGCACCGCTGCCGCGAGCGGGCCCGGAACGCGGAAGCTCAGTACTCGGAGAAGCTGTCGGGAGCAAGCCTGTGCCTCTCGTCGCCTCGCAGGGCCGGGCTGAACACGGAGACCAGCCTCAGATCCTCATAGTCGGAGGCCTCAAGGTAGTGAGCGTCGTGCTCATTGAGCGCGTACAAGGTGCCCTCGGTGATCTTGAAGCGTTCACCGGACAGGGTCACGACCTCACCGGAGCCTTCGATGCAGTAGCACGCCTCAAGGTGGTTGCGGTACTGCAGAGCACTCCTGGTGCCCTTGCGGACCAACGTCTCACACACGGTGAAGCCCATGCCGTCGGCCTCGACGAGCAGGCGGTGACTGGTGCCATTGCCCCACTCGACGGGGGCGATCTCGCTGGTGCTACGGACGATCATGGCAGTCTCCTTCTCAGATTCGGCTTGTTCCGGAAGATCTTGAAGAAGTTGCTCAGGGAGTGTCTTCCGGTCGTCAACGGAAACCCGGGGGGTGGCTCAGGCGGCGGCCTTCGTCGCGTTCTCGACGAACGCCGAAATGGCGCCGATGCTGCGGAAGCTGTCCGGAGTCAAAGGAATGTCGTCGGCCGGGATGGCGTAGGTCCTGGAAAGGTGCGCGACGACCCGGACCACCCCGAGACTGTCGACGACGCCGTTGTCGATGAGATCGAAGTCGGCGGTCAGGTCCGCCGTGTCCTCCCCGTCGAGGAACTCGGTGACGATATAGCCGCGAATTTCGTCGGCCAAGGAGTTCATGCGCGATTCTCCTTCTCTCGTGCGGCCTTGATGCGGTTGCGGTCGGGTTTTCCAGTGGATGTGCGCGGCAACGGGGTGTCACCCACGTGCACGGAGGACGGGATGGCATGGCGAGGCAGGCGCTCGGCACTGTGCGAGCGCAGTCGCAGCGAGGTGAGCGAGGTACCGGGCCGACGGGTCACCTGCGCGTGCAGCCGGTAGCCGGCCTCAGGGTCGGGGATCGCCACGACGGCCGCCTCGGCGACATCGGGGTGAGCCGCCAGGACGTTCTCGACCTCCTGCACGTTGGTCCGCACCCCGCGGACCTTGACCTGGAAGTCGGTACGGCCCCGCAGCCAGTACAGGCCATCGGTGTCCCGGGTGACGAGGTCGCCGGTGCGGTAGAAGATTTCGTCGCCGCCGTCGGGGGCAGGCACGAACACTCCTTCGTTGAGAGAGCGTTCGAGGTACCCCGAGGTCTGGAACGGCGTGCTCACGAGAAGTTCACCCGTGCCTGGACCGTCAAGGACCTTGCCCTCGGCGTCCAGCAGCAGGGCCCGCACCCCCGGCAGCGGCCGGCCGATGGGGGTCTGCTCACCGGCCTTCGCAGGGTCGGCGTCGTAGATGAAGCTGTCGTTGGTCTCGGTGCATCCGAAGACGTTGTGGAAGGAGGCGCCGGGGAAGGCCGTGCCGAGCCGCCGCAGCAGTGTCCGCGGCAGCACGTCACCGGTGAAGATCACCGTGCGGACCGCAGGATGGACCGCACCGTCCTCGGTGAGCAGCCGGTGCAGCATGGGGACGCCTTGGACGAAGGTGATCTCGTGCCGGATGACCAGGTCCCGCAGATGACGTGCGTCCACGCTGTATTCCGCCTCGACGAGAACGGCTCGGGCTCCCAGCCGCAGAGAAGTCCACACGTCGAGCAGGGAGAGGTCGAAGTTCAGGGGTGCGTGACTCAGCAGTGTGTCCTTCTCGGTGAGGCGGAACCGGTCGATCGCCCAGTCGGCGAACCGGTCGAAGGCGTCACCCGAGACAGGCACGATCTTCGGGGTACCGGTGGTACCGGAGGTGGTGAGCAGCAGTGGTGTGGTGGCGGGGTCCACGGTGTCGAAGTCTTGTGCCGCCTGCTCGTCCGGCACGACCGGGGTGATGTCCAGGGCCCCCTGGTCATCGATGGTCAGCATCTGGGAGCACCGAGCTTGCGCGGCGAGCGCCGCACGAGCGGTGGAACCCAGTTCGGGTGATGGCGCGAGGACCGCGTAGCCGGCCCGGAACGCACCGAGGATCAAGGCGATCGTCGCAGGCGTCTTGTGCGCGGGTACGTACAGCGGCTGCCTCCGGTCGAACCCGGAGTTGTGCAGGATGCCGGATAATTTCTCGGCGTCGCCGGCTAATCGGCGGTATGTCACCTGCTGGTCGCCACTGACCAGGGCCACCTGATCGGGCCGGTCTCTGGTGTGTGCGGCCAGCGCCTCCAAAAGGCGTGGTGATGGCACGGTTTCTCCTTCCTCCATCGGTCATGAAAGAAGTGATCGTGGCGGAGTCACACGACGCTCGGAGTCGTGCCAAGGCACTTCCGATGTCGGCCGCCACATGCTCGGTCACCGGCATCGCGCCTCTGTGATCGAGCCGTGCATAACTGTATCCAGAATCAATGCATAGTCAAGCATCTACTTTTCACAAATCGCAGATCCCCAGGTACATGAACGTGCAAGTTGATACCGACCGGCTCGATCGAAGTCGCAGCGGTCGCACGGCCGGACGTTCGCCACGGCCCCGAGAAGGTGTTCACACACCGTAAGGACGAGGTCACGCGAAAGGACGCGTCACGCGGAGCCAAGTGTTCACTCGGACGTGGCCGAAGTGCGCAAACACCGAAAGCCGTCCCCGTGGGACGGCTTTCGGCAGGCGGTTCGTTTCCAGGTGGCCCGGAGAGGGGGAAAGACGCCGCTCAGAGGGCTCCGCGCAGCGCCTGCACCGTGCCGGCGAGCTCCGGGGTGGCGCCGGCGGTGTTGAGCGCGGCACTGAGGACCTCGGAGTACGTACCACGCGCGTCGGCGTAGCATCGCTTGCCGGCATCGGTGATGACGGCGTAGACGCCGCGCTTGTCGTCGGGACACAGATCACGGAAGGCGAAGCCGGCCGAGAAGAGCCGGCCGACCAGCCGCGTCACCGAGCTCTGCCCGAGCCCGACCTTGTCGGCGAGATCCTGCATGCGCAACTCGCCGTCCTCGACCTGGATGAGGCACTCCAGGGCCCGGAATTCGGAGAGGCCTATTCCGTGCCTTCGCTGCAAGGCATGGGTGAGCTGACGTTCGACATGTGCGTGCAGGGCCAGGACCCTACCCCACACGGCCTGGTCGGATGAGGTGGTCGGCGCATGGGGGATCGTGGTCATGAAGCAGCTCCATCTGTGCGGTGCTATGGCATCAATATACATGCTCATGCAAGATTTGGCCTACCTGCTTGACTCGCTCGCCGACATGTGTCATGAGTATGAACATGCACGTACAAGCAATCAGTCTGCGTGTCGCAGCCGCGAGCGACGTGTACGCGTCCACGGCGACGCCGTGGCGGCTGAGCATGAGCGTCGGTGTTCGTCACCCCGTCTCGACCGGCCCCGGCGACGGCACGGTCACATCCGGCTCGACCGTTCTCCAGGAGGAGAACACCCTCCCTCCTGGCTGAGCTTGTCGGCCCCGAGCTTCGGCGGCTCTGTCCGGTGGAGCCGGACAGCGATCTGAGAGAGAAGTGAGGATGTTCCATCCCGAGAGCCAAGACAGCGAGCTGACCGAATACGTCCGTGAGGCGGTACGGATCAGCCGCGAGCACGTCTCCAAGGGCGGCATACCGTTCTCCGGTGTGGTGGTCCGGGACGGTCGTATCCTCGGCATCGGCTTCAACCGGGTACGCGAGGACAACGATCCCACCGCGCACGCCGAGGTGGTCGCATTGCGCCAGGCCACCGCCGAGCACGGCGCGCATGCCACCGCCGGGGCCACGCTGATCGCCTCTGGTGAGCCCTGCGCTCTGTGCTACATGGTCGCGCTGTACTTCGGCGTCAGCCACATCGTCCACGCGGCCGACCGCACGACGGCCGCTCGGTACGGCTTCGACTACTCGGGGTCGTACTCGATCTTCGCCGAGGACCCGGCGACCTGGCCGATCAAGGTCAGCTCGCTGCCGGTCCCGGAGGCGACCAAGCCGTTCGAGGATTTCCTCGCCAAGAACCGGAGGTGAACGTGACCGAGACGGAGAACAGCAGAGTCGGCATCAAAGTGTGGTCGGACTATGTCTGTCCGTTCTGCATGCTCGCCGAGGGCCCACTGCACGAAGCCACCTACGACCTCGACGTCGACATCGAGTGGATGCCGTTCGAGTTGCGGCCTCACCCGACTCCGACCTTGCGGCCGGAGGACGAGTACCTGCCGGCGATCTGGGAACGCGCGGTCTATCCCATGGCCCGCCGGATGGGGGTGGACATCACCTTGCCCACCATCTCGCCGCAGCCCTACACACGGCTGGCGTTCGAGGGCTACCAGTACGCCGCCGAGCACGGCAAGGCCGCAGAATACACCCCGCGTGTGCTGCGGGCCTTCTTCCAGGAGAACCGGGATATCGGTCAACTGGACGTCCTCGCCGACATCGCCGCGGAACTGGGCCTCGACGCGGCCGGGTTCACCGATGCGCTGGCTGCCGGGACCTACACGAAAGCACATCAGGAGGCGCTGCGGATCGCCAAGGCGCACCGCATCTCCGCCGTTCCCACGATCATCATCGGCGAGCGCCACCGCCTGGAAGGTGTCCCCACCGCGGCCCAGATCCGCACGGCTGTGCTCGACGCTCAGGCCGAGCCGGCGGTCACCCGAGGCGCCACCTGCGGCATCGCCGGGTGCTGACACGACCCGGCGTCCGACCGTGCGAATTCCATGACGAGCCGACCACGCAACCGGCCTCCATCGAACGAAAGGACTGACCATGCAGTGGCTCTACCTTGCCGTCGCGACCGTCTTCGAGATCACCGTCGCCATCGCGGCCGGTAAGGCCGAAGGCTTCAAGAACCGCAAGTGGACCATCGCGACCCTCGTCAGTGGCGCCATCGCGACCTACTTCCTCAGTCAGGCGCTGCTGACCTTCGACGTCGGCGTCGGCTACGCCATCTGGACGTCCGTCGCCGGTGTCGGCATCACCCTGCTCGGTGTGCTCCTGTTCGGCCAGCGCCTGAACTGGCGGAAGGCACTGGGCATCGTCGTCATCATCGCCGGGGTCGTCGGCCTCCAGCTCAGTGGTGTCGCCTAGAACCCCGCGAGCCCTTGACCGACCCGCACGAAAGGAATCACACACATGTCCGACAACGGCCGCTCATCAGCGAACTCCTGGCTCATGCTCCTTCTCGCCGGGGGATTCGAGGTCGGCTACGCACTCTCCGTCGGTGGCAGCCAGGGCTTCACTCGCCTGGAGTGGTCACTGGTCGCTGTCGTGTTCTTCCTGCTGACCCTCTGGGCACTGAGCGTCGCGCTGCGCACCATCGATGTCGGTATCGGCTATGCCGTCTGGGCAGGCATCGGCGCGGCCGGCGCGGCGCTGCTCGGTCCCGTCTTCTTCGACGAGACCCTCACCCCTGTCAAGGCCCTGTGGTTGGGCCTCATCATCGCCGGAGTGGTCTGGCTCAAGCTCGCCGACAGACCTGCGAACACCGAAAAGCCCGCGGCCGAGCGGCACGACGCCGAGAGGATCGTCGCCGCACGGTAGAGCCACAGTGCGGAACCGCGAGAAAGGCTCGGTCCCGGTGCCGGCGATTCGCACCGGGACCGAGCCGATCACCAACGGGCTCGGAGCCGCCGGACGGTGGGACCGAGACCTCGCCGAGCATCTCCTGGGTGCCGGTTTCCGCCAGGGCCGAGGATCACAGCCGTGTGGCCGTGCGGATCAGTGCGGCGAGTTCGATGGAGCGGCTGTGCGCGGGCCAGGTGATGTGGGTGACGACGGGGGGTGCGTCGGTCAGCGGGACGGCGGTGTGCTCGGCCCACAGCCAGGCGCGAGCGGACTCGGGGAAGACGGCCATGGTGCGTCCGAGAGCGATCAGCTGAGCCAGTTGCGTCTGGTCGTGGATCTCGGGCCCCGGGCCGGGTGGGTACGTGCCGTCGCGGGACCATCGAGCGAGTGGAAGATCGGGGACGTCGGCGATGTCGGCCAGGGTCAGTGTCCTGCGCGCGGCGAGGGGATGCGCGGCAGGCAGGATGGCGATCTGCCCCTCGGTCAGCAGTTCCTCGCTGTCGAAGCCGGTGAGGGAGTTGAACGGCGTGTGCATGAGCGCCACGTCGGCACGGCCGTCGCGCAGCATGTCTCCCTGCTCACACGTGCCGCTCGGCAGTACGTCGACCTCGGCGGCGCCGGGCTCGGCGGCGTAGGCGTCGAGAAGCTTCTGCAGGAGTTCATGGGACGCGCCGGCCTTCACGGCCAGCACCAGGCGGCCGCGGGGGCCGTCCGGACCGTCGGCGCCGGCGGCACGACGGGTACGGCGAGCGGCGGCGGTGGTGGCGGCCAGGGCCGCGCGGCCCTCGTGCAGCAGCACCTCTCCGGCGCCGGTCAGCGCGACACCTCGGCGGTTACGTTCCAGCAGGCGGACACCGAGGCGCCGCTCAAGCTGCTGGATCGCTCTGGACAGCGGCGGCTGAGCCATGCCGAGACGCTCGGCGGCACGGCCGAAGTGCAGTTCCTCCGCGACGGCGATGAAGTACCGCAGTTCGCGGGTCTCCAAGGTGTCCATGGCCACAACGTACCGGGTGATATCCGGCGGGTATGACAGGGAACTCCATCGGTGTTGGCTGCCTCGCTCGTCCGCGAGCGACCATCGACGGCATGAACGACACGAGGATCGCGCTGGTGACCGGCGCGAACAAGGGAATCGGCTACGAGATCGCGGCCGGTCTCGGCACCCTCGGGTACCGCGTGGTGGTGGGAGCCCGCGACGAGGCCCGGCGTGAGGCCGCCGTCGAGAAGCTGCGCGCGACCGGGGTGGACGCGTTCGGGGTGCCGTTGGACGTGACCGGCGACCAGAGCGTCACCGAAGCCGCGGAACTGATCGGACGGCGCGTCGGACGCCTGGACGTCCTGGTCAACAACGCCGGCATCTCAGGAGAGACAGGGCCGGGGTGGGTGCAGGACCCGGCCACGCTCGACCTCGACGTGGTGCGCGCGGTCGTGGAGACCAACGTCATCGGTGTCATCCGGGTGACCAACGCGATGCTGCCGCTGCTGCGGCGCTCGACGTCGCCACGCATCGTCAACATGTCCAGTTCTGTCGCCTCACTGACCCGGCAGGCGGACCCGGACATCGAGATCGGCCCCGTCATGGCGGCCTACGCGCCGTCGAAGTCCTTCCTCAACGCCGTCACCGTGCAGTACGCACGGCGGTTCGCCGGCACGAACATCTTGATCAACGCCGCCTGTCCTGGCCTGGTCGCGACCGACTTCACCGGCTTCCACGGACCGCGCACCCCTGAGCAAGGCGCGGCCATCGCGATCCGCCTCGCCACGCTGCCTGACGGCGGCCCGACCGGTTCCTTCTTCGAGGACGACGGCGTCATCCCCTGGTGACCCCGGCTCCTGTCGCCGAGGCGTCGTTCATGACGTAGGAGTCAGGGCCGGGGAGCGGGAGGTGCGGCCGGTGCCTTCTTCGAGCACTCGTGAGACGGTCCAGGAGGCGCGGCCGGGGGCCGGGTGGGGTGGGTCGGCGCAGCGGACGTACCAGTCGGGTGCGCGGACGTCGGTGCGTTCGTCGAGGGAGGCGGTGAGCTGGTGGTGCAGGTCCATGATGGAGCGGTCGGGGGCCACGGCGTAGGCGATCATGCGGTGGCCGCCTGAGCGGTCCACCTCGGTGTACAGGTCCGCAGGGGACGTGCCGACGACCGTCCGCCACAGGTCCCGGGTCGCGGCCAGGTCGGCGTGGCCGTCGCGGCACCGCACCCAGCCGGGGCCGCGGTCGGGGGGACGGATGCCGGTCACCTCGCTCAGGCGGCCGGCGGGGATGTCGCGGGAGGCGCCGGCGACCAGCAGTCTCTCCATGCCGCGCAGGATCTCGTCGATGGAGTGCACCGGCGTGTACGCGGTGTCGGCGAGGAGGCTGACGGCGCCGTGGACGCTCGTGTCGAGGACCATCAGCAAGATCTTGAGGTCGATCTGTATGCGGCTCTCCCCGGGGGTGAACACCGTCCGGGTCATGAGTTCCCGCAGGTCCGCCACCCCGTCGTCCTGCGGTGCGTACGGGTCGTCACGCAGGATGTTGAGGTAGGTGGCGACGTCGATGTGGCGGCCGATGGCGAGTTCCGCCGCTCGCCGCTCCACCCAGGCGGCCTTCTGGTCCCACTGGCAGTTCAACTGGGCCGACATGCTCGCCGAGACCGCCTCAAGGACGATCTGGTCGAACGACAGGCCGGTGAAGTCGAACGCGCACGGCACCGGCACGGTGAGGTTGCCGGCGTGGGTGCGCAGCGGTTCGTCGGTGCGGTTGCCGCAGAGGACCTGAATCATGGTGTTGGTACGGCCCGAGCGCTGACCGAGCACGACCGCCGCCGCGGCGAACAGCACCGTCTGCTTGGACATGCGCAACCGCCGGGCCAGCCGGGCCGCTCCTCGCATGGCGGCTTCCGACCGCATGATCCGTTCGATGTAGCGGGGGGTCTCCGGCTCTCGCCGCGGCAGGTCGAACATCGTCGGCGGGGCCGACCGGAACACCTTCCGTATGTACGCCATGGCGCGTTCGTTCTCGATCTGTCCCGCCGGCGACAGCTCGTGGATCGCCAGGTCGGCGGGCTGCCAGGCCGGCACCGGGTCCGGCGCGCCGCCTTCGAGCAACCGCATCAGCTCCTGCGCGACCACCGCGATCCCGTCGCTGTCGAGGCACAGGTGGCTGAAGGCGGCGGCCAGGAACATCGGCCGGCCCTCCGACAGGACCACCGCGAGCCGTATCGGCCATTCGCCTCCGGCGGCGATCGGGGGCTCGGGCCCGTCGCGGACGGCGCGCGCGTGCGCCGCGAACTGCGGTTCCCTCAGCCGGGGGACGACCTGCTCGAGGAACTCCAGGATCTGCTCCTGCGACGTCAGCTCCGGCGGGATCTCGTACAGCTCGACCGGGACCTCTCCTTCGGCCGACACCACCTGGTCGAGCCGGTCGCCACAAGCCGGGTAGTACGTCGTCCGCGCCGGGTCGTAGGTGGGGAGGTAGGCCGTCCGCAGCGTCTCGTAGCGGCGCAGTACCTCGCGGACGGCGTCCAGCGTCGCACGCAGGTCGCGGCCCTGCGGTATCGGCAGGACCTCGCACAGGTTGAAGAACCGGTCGTGTTCGCCGGTGTAGCGGATGGCCCGCCACATGTTCCACTGACCGCGCGTGGCCGGGGTGACCCGTGCCGTGAGCCCACGCAGTCGTAGTACCAGGGACGCGACCGGCCGCGCAGACTCACTCATCGTCGTACCGTCCTTCGACCGCCCCGGCCGGGTGCCACACGCGTGCGCCGCGTGGTCGCCGGGTCGCCATTCGTTACGCCATGGTCGGTCGCCGGGACGGTCCGCGGCACCTACCCGATTCCGGGGACAGGAGAGTTACGGCTCCCGCAGAACCTCGGTCAGGGACGCGGTCGTGACCAGCTTGCTCGCCGCCGCCGCGAGCTCGGTGTCGAACGTGACCAGTGCGTCCGCGTGGAGACGGGTCAGTGCGACGTACTCGGCCTGGTAGGTGTCCGGCCAGCCCAGCGTGTGGGCCACGTCCCAGGCCGTGGACTGGAGCACCCGGTCACCCAGCAGGCGGACACGCAGCGCGCGGATGCCGTCGAGGACCTTCTTCGCCGTACGCCTGTCGATCTCGCCGCGGCCCACCGAGCCGTACAGGATCGAAAGGGCCTGGGATCGAAGCAGGGCCGGCGCGAGCAGCGCGTGACCCGCCGGGATCACGGAACCGTCGGTCGCGAGCCGGATGGCCACCGGAGCGTCGATGACGAATCGTGTCATGCGAGCACCCTTCCACAGGTCGCCTACAGCAGTCCTCTGCGCATGAGGTTTCCCATGAGGTCACGGACGCCGAAGTCCCAGGGCTCGCAGTCCTCGGCGTGCTGGACGCGGTTGACCAGGGTGCCGAGCGCGGGGGAACTGATCCGCACGATGTCGCCGGCCTTGTGGGTGAAGCCCTCGCCGGGGTGGTCGCGGTCCTGGATGGGGGCGAACATCGTGCCGAGCATCAGGACGGCGCCGTCGGGGTACTGGTGGTGGGGGCCGATCAGTTGCCGTACCAGCGCCTCGGGGTCGCGCGACATCCGGGCCATCTCCGAGACGGCCTCCAGGCGGAAGCCGTCCACGCCGTCGATCTCCAGGCACACCGAGAGGCCGCGGACCCGTTCCAGGTCGAAGCGGTCGTCGAAGAGCCGGATGAGGGGGCCGAGCGCGCAGGAGGCGTTGTTGTCCTTGGCCTTCGGCAGCAGGAGCGCGGACCGGCCCTCGACGTCCCTGAGGTTGACGTCGTTGCCGAGGGTGGCCCCGACGACACGGCCGCTCGACTGGACGATGAGCGCCACCTCGGGCTCGGGGTTGTTCCAGGTGGAGGCCGCGAGCACGCCGACGGGTGCCGCGGTGCCGACGGCGGACAGGATCTGGCCCTTGGTGAAGATCTCGGCGTCCGGGCCGATGCCGACCTCCAGGTACTGGCTCCAGGCGCCTTCCGCCACCAGCAGGTTCTTCAGCCGTGCCGCCTCCTCCGAGCCCGGGGACAGGTCGTGCAGGTCGGCGCCGACGCCGGCGAGCATGCGGCGGCGGATCTCCGCCGCGAGCGCCATGTCGCCGCCGGCCTGCTCCTCGATGACGCGCTCGATCATCGAGACGGCGAACGTCACCCCGGCGGCCTTGAGCGCCTGCAGGTCGACCGGCGCGAGCAGCCAGGGCCGGGTGAGGTCCCGGTCCGCGGCGCCGGTGTTGGCGAGCACGTCCCTGAAGCGGCCGACGCGCCGGCCGTCGAGCCCCGCGACCACGGCGGCCGGGTCCGGCAGTTCGCAGATGTCGCGGACCGTGGGGAAGTCGGCGCTGATGTCGAAGACCTTCCCGTCGCGTACGACGACGGGTGACGGTCCTCCGGCGACGGGATCCCAGATCCGGCCGATCAGGACGCCGTGCGCGGCGTCGTCGGGCAGCGCGTCGGCGGCCGTCCCGAACCAGCCGGCTTCGGCGGCGAGGTCCTCGGACGGTGGCTGGATCATTTGCCGTCTCCCAGGTTGAAGAAGGACCGCTCGTCCGGAGGACGGATGTCGTAGACGGCGTCGCGGAACATCCGCATGGGATGGGGGGTGAAGGGGTGCCGTGCGATCGCGTCGAGATCGAGCTCGATGCCGAGGCCGGTGCCTTCGGGGACGAGGATGTCGCCGTCCTCGGTCAGCACGAGGCGCTCGTTCGTGATCTCCGGACGCCACGGGACGTCGGTCGCCATGATCTCCAGGTACCGGAAGTTGGGGAGGACCGCGCCGAGCTGCAGCGTCGCCGCGGTGCTCAGCGGGCCGCTCGGGTTGTGCGGCGCGAAACCGACGTAACCGGTCGCGGCGAGCGTCGATATGAAGGCCAGCTCGGCGATGCCGCCGGCGTGCGTCACGTCCGGTTGGACGAAGTCGACGGCCTGCCTGGCGATGGCCGGCGCGAAACCCTGCCGGCCGAACCAGCGCTCACCCGCGGCGATCGGGACCGGCGACGCGCGGCGGATGTCGACGAGTGCGTCGAGGTTGTCCGGCGGACAGGGTTCCTCGAACCACACCGGGTCGAACTGCGCGATCTCGCGCGCGATCTTGATGGCGTGGTTGACGTCGAACCGGCCGTGGCCCTCGACGAACAGCTCGACGTCGCGTCCGACGGCCGAGCGTACGGCGTCGATCTGCGCGAGCACGCGGTCCATCTGCCGTGTGGTGATCGTGAGGTCGTAGTTCTCGAAGGGGTCCCACTTCAGGCCGCGGAAGCCGCTGTCGACGGTCCTGCGCGCGGCGGCGGCGTAGTCCTCGGGGGTGACGGCGCCGGAGAACCAGCCGTTGGCGTACGCGCGGACCCGGTCGCGGGTGGCGCCGCCGAGCAGCCGGGAGACCGGCACGCCGAGCTCGCGCGCCGAGATGTCCCACAGGGCCATCTCCAGCGAGCTCAGCGCCGTCATGACGACCGGGCCGCCACGCCAGTACCAGTCCCTCGCCAGCTCGTACAAAATGCCGGAGATGCGGGTGGGGTCCATCCCGATCACGGCTTCCGCCACGTCGGCGAGCGCGCCTTGAACGGCGCGTTCCTTGCCTTCCAGCGTCGCCTCACCGAGGCCGGTGATCCCTTCGTCCGTCGAGACGCGGACGATCACCAGGTTGGTGCGGTAGAAGTCGACCACGAAGGTGTCGACCGAGGTGATCTTCATGTTTTCCGGCTCAGCCCTTCACCGCGCCGGCGGTCATGCCGGCCACCACATGTTTCTGCGCGAACAGGTAGAAGACCACGGCGGGGAACGTGAACATGAACGCGACCGCCATGACCGTCTGGATCGGGGTGCCGAGCTCGCCGATGAAGTTCGCGATGCCGACCGACGCCGGCTGCATTCCCGGAGTGAAGATGAACGTCACGGCGAACACGTACTCGTTCCAGGCGTGGAAGAACGCGATGACCGCGGTGGCGGCCAGCGACGGAGCGATCAGCGGCACGTTGATGCGGGTCAGCACGGTGAGCGGCCGTGCTCCGTCGACCCGCGCCGACTCCTCGAGCTCGCGCGGCAGGCCGTCGATCGCCCCCTTGAGGATGAGCGCCACGATCGGCAGCACGAACGCCGAGTTGACCAGGATGAGGCCGGTGAGGGAGTCGAGCAGGTCGAACCGCCGGAACAGCGAGAACAGCGGCACGACCATCAGGGCCTCGGGGAGCATCTGCGTGAACAGCAGCACGACGGTCACGACGACCTTGCCGCGGAACGAGAACCGCGACAACGCGTAGCCGAGCGGGATGCCGAGGCCGATCGACAGGACGGTCGTGCCGGCGGCGATCACCAGGCTGTTGCGCAGCCACGTCGTCGCCTTGCCTTCGGCCAGCGCGTCGATGAAGACCCCGAACTGCGAGAAGTCGGGGAGGAGCCGTGCTTTCTGGCCGAACAGCTCCGCGTTGTTCGTCAACGCGGTGACGAACATCCAGTACAGCGGGAAGACCGCGACGCCGAGCACGACGAGGACGGTGAGGATCCGCAGGGTCAGACCGATGCGGGGCGGTCTCATCAGCGGGCCCCCTTCTCGACGGCGCGGGCGACGAACCTGCTGCCGACGATGACGATGAGTGAGATGACGACGCCGACCATGCCGATGGCCGCCGCCGAGCCGAGTTGCTTGGAGTCGAACGCCTGCGAGTAGAGGTCGATGACCAGCGTCTCGGTCGCGCCGACCGGTCCTCCCTTCGTCATGAGCCAGATGAGCTCGAAGCGCCGGAGCGACCAGATGGTCATGAGGAGGGCCAGCAGTCCGATGGTCGGCTTGATGACCTGCCAGGTGACGGCGCGGAACGTCCACCATCGGCCGGCGCCGTCCACCGTCGCGGCCTCGGTGAGGTGCTGGGGCACCGACTGCAGCGCGGACAGCAGCACCACCGAGGTGAACGGGAACAGTTGCCAGATTGTGGTGGCGAGCACCGCGGGGAGCGCGTACCGCGGGCTGTCGAGGATCGCGCCACCGGGTACGCCGAGGCCCACCGTTTCGAGGAACCGGTTCACGATGCCGTAGTCGGGGTTGAACATCCAGATCGCGATCAGCGCGACCGCGATGCCGGGTGCGGCCCATGGGATCGTCACCAGGGCACGGGCCCACCCCCGGCCGCGGAAGCCCTTGTTGAGGAGCAGGGCGATCGCGAGGCCGGATCCCACGGCGCCGACGACGCAGACGATGACGTACACGAAGGTGATGAGCAGCGTGTGGCGGAAGCCCTCGTCACCGAAGATCCGGGTGTAGTTGTCGAGCCCCACCCAGGTGCTGCGCGTGGGGTTCAGCAGCGAGGTCCGCGTGAAGCTCAGGTAGATCTCCTGGGCCAGCGGAACGACCTGGAACACCACGATGAAGAGGGCCGCGGGGGCCAGGAAGAAATAGGGGGTCCATTTGCTCCCCAGCGGGCTGCCTCGACGCCGGGTCGCGGGTCGGGGGTCTGCGGTCTGCCGCTGTTCCAGCAGGGTCATCGCGTGGGTCCTTCAGAGATAGGACGCCGCCGGCGGGAGAGTTCTCGCCGGCGGCGTCGTCCGGTCAACCGACGACGTCCGTCGCCTGCTGCTGCGCGCGGTCCATCGCGGCCTTCAGGTCGGTCGTACCCTGGAGTGCCGCGATGACGTTCTGCACCACGACCTTGCGGATGTCCGGTGTCTTGGCCTCGAAGCCCTGGACGACGTGCGGCAGGCTCGTCTCGGTGAGCTCGTCGAACACCGTGAGGAACGGCGTCTTGTCGAGTTGCTCGGGGCTTCTCGTGGTGGTCGTCGCCACGCTGCTGGCGCCGAGGATCTCCTGGAGCTTCACCTGGTTGTCCGGCTCAAGGGCCCACTTGATGAACGTGGCCGCCGCCTCCTTGGCCGGGCTGGCCTCGTTGATGACGATGGGGGCGAGGATCGTGCCCTGCTTGCGCACGGGGAACGGGATGGGGGCGACGCTGAAGTTCAGGTCGGCGTTCTGACCGCGGGTGGCCGTCACGTAGCCGCCGTTGTTCAGCTCCATGCCGACCTTGCCCTCGGCGAACATGCGGCGGAACGTGGCCGCGTCCGCGCCGCGCGGGATCACCTTGGCGTCGTACAGGTCCTTGTACGCCTGCAGGCCCTTGAGGTTCTCCGGCGAGTTGATCGTCAGCTTCTGGCCGTCGGACCACGCGCCGCCGAAGCCGTAGACGTAGTTGAAGATGTCCTGCCAGACACCGGCCTCCTCGGCCTCGGTCTGCCGGAACGCCAGGCCGTAGGTGTCGCCCTTGGTCAGCTTCTTGGCGGTTTCGACGAACTCCTCGTAGGTCTTCGGGGGGGTCTTGATCAGGTCGGCGTTGTAGAACATCGCGTAGTTCGACGCCTCGAAGATGATGCCGTGACGCGTGCCGTCGTGGACCATGAACTGGTCCGGCTGCTTGAGCAGGTCGTACTTGCTCACGTCCACCAGGTCGTCGAGCGGTGCGATGAGGCCGGCGTCGGAGGCCGCCGCGAACTCCGGCATGTCGAAACGGATGAGGTCGGGCCCCTGACCGCTGCCCATCTGGGTCAGGATGGTCTGGCCGAATGTCGGGTAGGGCACCGCCGCCGGGGCGACCTGGATGGCGGTCTGGCTGCTGTTGAACTCCTCCAGCCACTTGGTGAGCGACGGGCCGCGGCCGGGGTCGCCGAGGGTCGAGGCGGCGAACGTCAGCTTCGTGACGCCGCCTCCTGAACTGCCGGCCGAAGCGCCTTCGGGTTCACTGTCGGAGCCGCAGCCGGTCAAGAGGGCGGCGGCCATACACGTGGCGCCGACCGCCGCGACCATGCTGCGGCGTACGCGATGCAGCCTCATTTTTTACTCCTGAGTAATTACCGGTTACTTCCCCGAAACCCGTGGATGGATTGCAACGATCGTAGCGACATGTGCAACGCTGTCAAGTAGCGATTGCACATCCCATGAGCTACATTGCACAATACGCAACGTAAGGAGGATGGTAAGTGGCACAAGCGATCCAACGCGCGATCAACCTGATCCGGTTGTCTGCGGAACATCCGCTGTCCCTCGCGGAAGCCTCGGACGTGCTCGGGGTGCACAAGTCCACAGCCCTCCGGATCCTCCAGACGCTGGAGGCCGCGCGATTCGTACGTAAGACAGGAGCCGGGACATACGTCTTCGGCAGTGGGCTCATCGAGCTGTCGGAGCTCGCGCTCGGCTCGATGGACCTGCGGCAGTTCGCATCCGGGCACCTGCGCCAGCTCCAGCGGCAGACGGGCCACACGGTGCACCTGGCCCAGCTGACCGGAGACGAGATCGTCTACGTCGACAAGGTGGACAGCCCCGCGTTCGACGCGGTCAAGCTGCCGTCCCGTATCGGCCGTGCCGTCTCGATCTACGCCAGCGCAGTGGGCAAGGTGATCCTCGCGTACCTCTCCCGCGAGGAGCGCGACCGCCTGCTCGCGCACGTGAGCTTCGAGCGGTACACGGCCACGACCTTCACCGACCGCGACTCCCTCGAAGCCGAGCTCACCCGCGTCGCCGAACGCGGGTGGGCCCTCGACGACGGCGAGCATGACGCCTATGTCATGTGCGTCGCCACACCGGTCAGGGACTCGCGCGGCAAGGTCATCGCCGCCGTGTCCCTCACCGCGATCGAGGTGATCGCCACCTTGGACCAGCTGAAGGAGAAGCTCCCCCTCCTGCTGGAGACCTCGGCACTGATCTCTCAGGAGCTCGGGTTCACACCCGAGCCCGTGGCCGTGCCGGCGCCGCCGGTGAGCTGAGCGCCTTGCCGTGGCGCCTCCGGTGGGAGGCGCCACGGCAAGGCCTGCCGAATCAGGTGTGCTCCGGGGTCAGCCGGCGTTGACCTGTGCGCTCTGCGAGGCGTTGAACAGCTTGTCACCCGGGTAGCGGGCCACCACGGGACCGTCGAGCAGCGCGCCGTCCACGGCCTGCCTGAAGGTCGCGACACCGTCCTTCTTGAGCGGCGCGGAGCCGAGCAGGGTGTCACCCGCGTAGAACTCCACCTTGCCGTCGGGGGAGGCGGTGTTCTGGGACACGGGGGTCACGGTCGCGGTCGCGGTGACCCTGACGTTGTGGGAGTTGCCTGCGGCGGCGGTGTCCACCTCGAGGCCCGTGGTGGTCGTGTGGAAGGCCAGGCTGCGGATGTAGAAGTTGAGCAGCGGACGCCAGACGTGCCAGGTGTGGACACCCGGGACGTTGTACTCGGTGACGTTCACGCCGGACGCCTTGAGCGCGGCGGCCCGCTGCTGCGAGCTCTGCGCGATGTTGCCGAGGCGGTCCTGCAGGCCGGTGCCGATGAAGATGCCGCCGGGCACCGCCTTCAGCCGGTCGAGCTGCGCCTGGTTGGCGGCCGGTCCGCCGGAGCTCCAGGCGGCGTGGTAGCCGAACAGGTCGGTGTTGTCGTACATGATGGTGAAGGCGCGGCTGCCGCCGGCGGAGAACCCGGCGAACGCGCGGTCCTGCGAGCGGGTGGACACGTTGTAGTTCTGCTCGACGAACGGGATGACGTTGTTGCGCAGTTCGTTGGCGAAGCCCTGGTTGCCGCCGGGCAGGCCGTTGAAGTCGGTCGACACGATGACCATCTGCTGGGCCTCACCGTCCCGGATGGCGTTCTCCAGGATGTGGTGCGCCACTCCCTGCATCGTCCACGCGGTCGAGTGGTCACCGGTGCCGTGGCTCAGGTAGAGCGTGGGGTACGGCGTGGCCCGGTCGGGGTCGTAGCCGTGGGGGGTGTAGACGACCAGGTCGTGCACACCGGCCGGGTTGGTCGACAGCGGCGAGGTGTACCGGCGCGGCTCGATCGTGCCGCGCTTGCCCTCCGGCGACTGGTAGTCGGTCTGGTAGGTGGGGAACTCCGCGCTCTCGGGCACGAAGATGCGGCTGCGCACCGCACCCGGCGCGCCGGGGTAGGGGGGCGGCACCTCCCAGCGGTTGACCGGGTCGTCGTACAGGGTGCAGCCCGTGGCCAGCGGACTCGTGCAGTTGTGCGTGAAGGCGTAGCGGTAGGTGCCGGCGGGCAGGGGGACCGTGGTCTCCCACACCCCGTCCTCACCCTTGGTCATCGCGATCGTGTGCCACGGAGTGGCGTGGATGTCACCGGGCTGCCACTGCGACGGCGGACGAGCGTCACCACAGTCGTTGCAGTTCACGTTCTCGGGCCGCGAGAAGAACCAGTCACCGTAGACATGGACGACGTTGACCCCCGCGGGGGCCTCGTAACGGAACTTCACCGCGTAACCGCTCGGCGGAGCGTCGGTCTTGACCACGGTCGGGCCGAGCGTCGACGGCGCGGTGGGCTCCGCCGCCGCCGGTACGGCCGGCGCGGCGGCCGCGAACCCGGCCGCGACGGTGAGGCCGACCAGGAGCGACCTCAGCCGGCTGCTCCGTGGGGACCTCGAAGAAGGTTGGGGACGAAATGCCAGAGGCATGCTGCTTTCCCTCCAGGGGGGACGAGAGGTGACCGGCCTTTCGGGCCGACCGTTTAACGCAGTTGCAACGATCGTAGAAACATATGCAACGTTGTCAATAGGCGATTGCACATTACGTTTCGGCCATTGCATTATGCGCAACGCCACCTCCCCATGGCCACACGGCCCGATCCGGGGCTCACAACGGCATCTGGCGGCATAAGGCCCGCTTACGACCCCGGTGAACGCTCCCACGGTGGACGCTCTCCGTACTGTCCACGTCAGGCATCGTTCGTAGGGATAGTCAGTGAATGTCCTGTTTCCGATAAAAAGCGCAGAAGTAACTAGTCTGACGGTTTTGTCCGTACACTGCGCTGAGAGGCTGACTACGACCGCAGGCGCGACCCCCTTGGTGCGGTACGTCACAATGTCTAGCAGCGAGCGCGACCCCAGGCGCGGCGCGCGGCCACCGGAGGCGGCCATGGAGCGAGGAGGGCACCGTGAACACCGACGACGTGCTGGGTAAGGCCCCTTTGTTCGCCGCGCTGGACCGTGAGGGTGCCGCGGCCCTCCGCACCGGGATCTCCGAGCTCGAACTGCACAAGGGGCAGATCCTGTTCAGCGAAGGCGAGACCGGGGACCGGCTGTACGTCGTGCTGGACGGCAAGATCAAGCTCATCCGCACCGCGTCCGACGGCCGCGAGAACCTGCTCAGCGTGCTCGGGCCCGGCGAGATGTTCGGCGAGCTGTCACTGTTCGACCCGCGGCCGCGCACGGCGAGCGCCATCGCGCTCACCGACGTCCGGCTGGCCGGTCTCGGCCACGACGACCTGCGGCCGTGGCTCAGCGGCCGGCCCGAGGTCGCGCTCCACCTGCTGCGCGCGCTGGCGCAGCGGCTGCGCCGCACCAACGACGTCATGGCCGACCTGGTCTTCACCGACGTCCCCGGCCGGGTCGGCAAGGCCCTGCTCGACCTCGCCGAACGCTTCGGCCAGCGCACCGACGAAGGGCTGCGGGTCCATCACGACCTCACCCAGGAGGAGCTCGCGCAGTACGTCGGCGCGTCCCGCGAGACGGTGAACAAGGCACTCGCCGACTTCGCGCAGCGCGGCTGGCTGCGCATCGAGGCCAAGGCGGTCGTCATCATGGACGCCGACCGCCTGCAGGCACGTTCCAGATGAGCCCGGTCAGGTCCGGTCGAGGTACGCGAGCTGCGCGCGTACCGACATCTCGGCGGCCGGCTTGAGGTCCTCGGGGAGACCCGCGTAGACCACCTCGACGATCTCGGCGGGGGTGGCCGCACCCGCCTTCCTGGCCTCGCGGATCTTGTCGAGCCGCGCGCGGCGGTGCGCTATGTAGGCGTCGAGCACGGCGACCGGATCGGCCAGCACCGGGCCGTGGCCCGGCAGCAGTGCCGTGGCCTCGGTGATCTCGGCGCTCGCCCGCAGGCGGTCGAGACTGCGCAGGTAGTCGGCGAGGTCGCCGTCCGGCGCGATCACGGTGGTCCCTCTGCCGAGCACCGTGTCACCGGTGAGCAGCGCGCCGTCGGCCGGCAGCCAGAAGCACAGCGAGTCGAACGAGTGGCCGGGGGTGCCGACCACACGCACCTCCAGCCCCGCGACGGTCAGCGCGTCGCCGTCACCGAGCCCCTCGTCGCCGAGCACGTGGCGGGGGTCCAGAGCCCGTACCGGCGCGTCCACCATCGCGGCGAACCGCTTGGCTCCGCCGCTGTGGTCGCTGTGTCCGTGGGTGAGCAGGATCGCCTGGACCCGCCGCTCACCGAGACGGCCGGCCACCCGGCGCAGATGCCGCTCGTCGTCCGGCCCCGGATCCACCACCACGACCGCGTCCGCCCCCGGCTCGGCGAGCACCCAGGTGTTCGTGCCGTCCAGCGTCATCGCCGACGCGTTGGGGGCCAGCACGTTGTCGGCTCGCGCGGTCCCGGAACCGTCCGGCCCGCCATCGGTGACCCGCAGCCCTCCAGGGCCACTCGCCGGTGGCGGTCCACCCTCGGGAGTGCGCACCGCACCAGGGCCGTCCGCCTGTTCCGGGTCGCCCCGGCCCACGCCGTCCGGGCCGTCGAGAGGGATGCGCAGGCCGCTCATGGCGCCAAGTAGTCGTGTCCGGGGAGGATCAGCCGCATCTCGCCGTCCACCTCGGCGGCGTGCGGCTGGAAGGTCTCGACCTTCCGGTCGCTCCCGAGAACGGCGGAAACGTTGTCATAACCAGCCATCTCGGACAGCGTACGGTACGTCGGCGGCATCAGGTTGATCTCCCCCGCCTTGGCCCGCTCGATGGCCCGCGCGGGACGCAGCCACTCGACCTGGTCGGCCTCACCACCGACATCCCTGGTGACCTGGCCCGGCGGCAGCGCGGCCACGAAGAACCGCGTGTCGAACCGCTTGAACTCGACCTCCGGCGTGATCCAGTGCCCCCACGGCCGCAGCAGGTCCGCTCTCAGCACCAGGCCGCGCCTGGCCAGGAAGGCCGCCATGGACAGCCGGCGGCCGATCAGATCGACCCGGTCGGCCTCCCAGTCGTCCCCCGAGGTGTCGGCCACCACGGTCCCCGCACTCGGCCCCGCCAGCAGCACTCCCGACTCCTCGAACGTCTCCCGCACCGCCGCGCACACCAGCCCCCGCGCCGTCACGACATCGGCCCCGAGCGCCTCGGCCCACCACCCCGGCTCCGGCCCGGCCCACGCGACATCATGATCGCCATCCCGCGGATCGACCGACCCCCCGGGAAACACATAGGCCCCTGCCGCGAACGCCATGCTCGCCTTCCGCCGGATCAGATACACCTCGACCCCACGCCCGGCCGACCCGGTGCCACGACCGGCCGACCCGGCATCACGCTCACCGGCCCGATCGCCGTGCGCACGTCCCGCGCCGGTCACGCCGGCGTCCTCGGCGCTCTGACACACGTCACGCAGAAGCACCACCGTGGCGGCGTCCCGGGCCGGGACAGGGGTGAGCTCACCCGCGAGGAGCGCGCGTGCGCGGTCGCCGAACTCTCCGGGCAGGGGGATGAAGTTCATGCCACCTCCTGGTGCGGCCGAACGAGCGCTCGGCCGGACCATGGTGTCACGTGTCAGCGGACCTCGGCGATGAGCTCCACCTCCACGGGGGTGTTCAGCGGCAGCTCCGCGACCCCGACGGCGCTGCGCGCGTGGCGGCCCGCCTCGCCGAAAATCTCGCCGAACAGCTCGCTGGCGCCGTTCACGACCTGCGGCTGACCGGTGAACCCCGGCGCGCTCGCGACGAACCCGACCACCTTGACGACGCGCACGACGCCGGAGAGCCCTCCCACGACCGACGCGGCGGCCGCGAGCGCGTTGAGCGCGCACACACGCGCCGCGCGCTTGGCGTCCTCGGGATCGACCTCGGCGCCGACCTTGCCGGTGAGCAGCAGCTTGCCCTCGACCATCGGCAACTGCCCCGAGACGTACACATGGTCGCCGGTGCGCACCGCCGGCACGTACGCCGCCAGCGGCGCCACCACCTCGGGCAGCGTGAGGCCGAGCTCGGCGAGCCGCTCCTCTGGAGTGCTCACTGCTTCTCCCGCTTCATGTAGGCGACGAGTTGCTCGGGGTTCGGCCCGGGGATCACCGAGACGAGCTCCCAGCCGTCCTGCCCCCAGTTGTCGAGGATCTGCTTGGTCGCGTGCGTGAGCAACGGCACCGTCACGTATTCGAAGCGCTTCATGGTGGCACTTTATCGGCGGGGACGGACCCGCATCGCCGTGCCTTCCGGTGCTGTGGACAACCTGTGCATCGGAGGTGACGGGCACCGAGGAATCGCCAAGTGACCGTTGGGTAGCCTCTCAGACGTGAGCGCTCGCGACACCGACTGGGACGGGGTACGACTGCACGTCGTCACCGGAAAAGGCGGCACCGGAAAGACCACGGTGGCCGCCGCGCTCGCGCTCGCCCTCGCGGCGGGCGGACGCAAAGTGCTGCTGGTCGAGGTCGAAGGCCGCCAAGGCATCGCGCAGGTGTTCGACACGCCGCCGCTGCCGTACGAAGAGCGCAAGATCGCCGTCGCGCCGGACGGCGGCGACGTGTACGCGCTGGCCATCGACCCCGAAGAGGCCATGCTCGAGTACATCGAGATGTTCTACGGGCTCAAACGGGCCGGCAAGGCCCTCACCAAGCTCGGCGTGATGGACTTCGCCACCACGATCGCGCCGGGCCTGCGCGACGTGCTGGTCACCGGCAAGACCACAGAGGCCGTGCGCCGCCGCGACAAGGCGGGCCGGCGGGTGTACGACGCCGTGGTGATGGACGCGCCACCCACCGGCCGCATCACCCGCTTCCTCAACGTCACCAACGAGGTCGCGGGCCTGGCCAGGATCGGACCGGTCCGGCACCACGCCGACCTGGTGCGCGGCGTCGTCGGCTCCCCGGAGACCGCCGTCCACTTCGTCAGCCTGCTTGAGGAGATGCCGGTGCAGGAGACGCTGGACGGCGTCGCCAACCTGCGCGAGGCCCGGCTGCCGGTCGGCGGCGTCTTCATCAACATGGTGCGCGCCGAGCTGCTGCCGGAGAACGTGCTCACCGCCGCCGCCGCGGACGACTTCGACCCCGCCGAGCTGGCCGTCGGCCTCAAGGCCGCCGGGCTGGCGGACGGCACCGCGGACGCCGCCGCGATCGCCGCGGCACTCGCCGAGGAGATCGAGGAGCACGCGCGGCGCACCCTGCTGGAACGGCGCGAACGCGAGTCGCTCGCCGAGGCGGGGGTCCCCCGCTACGAACTGCCGTTGCTCGCCGACGGCGCCGACCTCGCCGGGCTGTACGAACTCGCAGAAGCCATCCGTGACCAGGGAGCGGCATGACACCACGCCACTCGGGCCATTCCGACCTGCCGCGGCGCGTCTCGCCGGCCCTCGACATGGACGCGGTGCTCGACGACCCGAGCATCCGCATCGTCGTGTGCTGCGGCTCCGGCGGCGTCGGCAAGACCACCACGGCCGCCGCGCTCGGCCTGCGCGCCGCCGAGCGGGGACGCCGGGTCGTGGTGCTCACCGTGGACCCCGCGCGGCGGCTCGCGCAGTCGATGGGGCTGACCGAGCTCGACAACACCCCGAGGCCGGTCATCGGCGTCGACGGCCGCGGCGAGCTGCACGCCATGATGCTCGACATGAAGCGGACCTTCGACGAGATCATCGAGGCGCACGCCGACCCGATGCGGGCCCGGCAGATCCTGGAGAACCCGTTCTACCAGTCGCTGTCGTCGAGCTTCTCCGGCACGCAGGAGTACATGGCGATGGAGAAGCTCGGCCAGCTCCGGCGGACCGGCGACTGGGATCTGATCATCGTCGACACGCCGCCGTCCCGCTCGGCGCTGGACTTCCTCGACGCGCCGGACCGCCTCGGCAGGTTCCTCGACGGCCGCCTCATCAGGATCTTGATGGCGCCGGCCAAAGCCGGGGGACGCAGCGCGTTCAAACTGCTCAACGCCGGATTCGGACTGGTCGCCGGTGCGATGACCAAGATCCTCGGCGCACAGTTCCTCAAGGACATCCAGACGTTCGTCGGCGCGCTCGACGCGGTCTTCGGCGGGTTCCGCCAGCGGGCCGAGCAGACGTACAAGCTGCTCCAGGCTCCCGGCACGGCCTTCGTGGTGGTGGCCGCGCCGGAGCGGGACGCCATGCGAGAGGCCTCGTACTTCGTGGAACGCCTGGCCGAGGAAGGCATGCCCCTGGCCGGGCTGGTGATCAACCGGGTCCACGCGTCCCCGGCCCCTGCCCTCTCGGCCGCGCGAAGCGCCGCGGCCGCCGAGGACCTGGAGGCACGCGGCGGACACGAGCTCACGGCCGCCGTGCTGCGGCTGCACGCCGGCCGTATGCAACTCGCCGCGCGCGAGCACCGGGAACAGGAACATTTCGCGTCGGCACACCCCACTGTGCCGATCACCCAGGTGCTCGCGATGCCGGAGGATGTGCACGACCTGGACGGGCTGCGCAGGATCGGCGAACTCCTCACGGCGTGACGATCCGCGATGATCGTCATAGACAGGTGACGACTGGCGTCACACACTCGGGTCACGGGCCGGAGGCGACCCGCCTCGGCCCGCCGGACTCAGCCGGCGATCAACTCGTTGGTCCGCTCGTACTCTTCCTTGGCGAGCTCCAACAGGTCTCGCCACGATGTGACATCCGGCCGACGCCTGAGCAGCGCTCGCCGCTCACGCTCGGTCATGCCGCCCCAGACTCCGAACTCGATGCGATTGTCCAGAGCGTCCGCAAGACACTCCGTACGGACCGGGCATCCTCGGCAGATGAGCTTCGCCCTGTTCTGTGCGGCACCCTGCACGAACAACGCGTCAGGATCCGCACCTCGACAGGCGGCACGGGAGGTCCAATCCGTGATCCACATTTCGACCCCACTCCCCTATAGGTGGTCAGTCGTCACTTGGCGGCCGACGGGCGCGGGCGTCGAGCCTCCTTATTCAGTTGCCGCAGAGGAGAACGTACGCAACGAGACGATCGCCACGACAGACCCCGGGCGGGTCAATTTCCCACATGGTCATGTCAGGCCATGTGGCCGGGAATGACTAGTCCTCCCCCTCCCGGGGCACCTGCGAGTCACGCAGAATTGGACTTTGGGTACCTATTACGTCAGCAGTTCGGCATACCCTGGTCACGTGCAAGCTCACGGCAAAGGCCCGGTGTCGGTCATCTTCAACCTCGTGCGCCTCATCGGTGCCGCCGTCGCGGCGGGTGTGCTGATGGCGGCCATCGCGTTGCCCGCCGTCGGCGGCGCGGGATACAGCGTCAAAGGCGCCACGGACGCCTTGAACCTGAAGCCGGAAGATCTACAGGAACCTCCCCTGCCTGAGGTCACCGAGATCCGCGACGCCAAGAACAAGGTGATCGCGAAGTTCTACTACCAGAATCGCGAGTCCGTGCCCTTGTCGAAGGTCGCGCCGATCATGCGTGAAGCGATCATCGCCATCGAGGACTTCCGCTTTTACCAGCACGGCGCACTCGACCTTGAAGGCACCCTCCGCGCCGCCATGAAGAACTTCCAGCAAGGCGGCGTGTCGCAGGGCGGCTCGTCGATCACCCAGCAGTACGTCAAGCAGGTGCTGCTGAACAAGGCCGAGACCGACGAGGAGCGCCAGGCGGCACTCGCGCCGACCGTGCCGCGCAAGCTCAACGAGCTGCGGTACGCCTTGGCCGTCGAGGAGAAGTACACCAAGGACCAGATCCTGGAGCGGTACCTCAACATCGCCTACTTCGGCGCCAGCGCGTACGGCATCCAGGCCGCCTCCAAGCGCTTCTTCGACAAGCCGGCCTCCGAGCTCAACCTCGAACAGGCCGCCACGCTGGCCGGCGCCGTGCAGAACCCCAACGCCACCGACCCGAACCTCGGCAAGAAGTACCGCGCGGCGCTGCTGATGAGACGGAACACCGTTCTCGACCGCATGGCCGAGCTCAAGAAGATCACCCCGGAGCAGGCCGAGGAGGCCAAGGCCAAGAAGCTCGTCTTCAAGGACATCCCCATCCCCGGCGGCTGCGAGCAGAGCGACTACCCGTACTTCTGCCTGTACGTGCAGCAGGAGATCCTCAACGACAAGCAGTTCGGCAAGTCGCAGAAGGCCCGGCGTGAGTTCCTCAACCGCGGTGGCCTGACGATCAAGACCACTCTCGACACCAAGATGCAGAAGGCCGCCGACCAGGCCATCAAGAAGTGGGTGCACGCCTCCGACAAGCCCGTCGCGGCGCAGGCCCTCGTCGAGCCCGGCACCGGCGCCATCAAGGCCATGGCCGCCAGCCGCAAGTTCGGCAGCAGCAAGAAGAAGAACGAGTCCAACTACAACCTCGTGGCCGACGTCGCGCACGGCGGCGGCGCCGGTTTCCAGGCCGGGTCCACGTTCAAGGTCTTCACGCTCACCACGGCGCTCAAGGAAGGCATGAAGTTCGGGGACGGCATCGCCTCCGGCGCGACCTTCCGGGCCAACGGCTACGGCGACTTCAAGAACTGCAAGGGCCAAGGCGTCGGCGACCCCGGCTGGGACGTGCACAACTCCTCCGAGAGCAGCGGCGGCTTCAAGACCCTGCAGACCGGCACCTGGGGTTCGGTCAACACGTTCTTCCTGAAGCTCCAGCAGAAGGTCGGCCTGTGCGACGTGGTCAAGACCGCCAAGGACATGGGCATCCAGCGTGCCGACGGCCAGAAGCTGCGTGAGGTCGAGACCTTCACCCTCGGCGTCAACGAGATGGACCCGGTGACGGTCGCGAGCTCGTACGCCACGCTGGCGGCCCGCGGCCAGTACTGCGCGCCGATGGCGATCACCCAGATCACCGACCGGGACGGCAAGGCCACCACCTTCAAGCCGACCTGCAAGCAGGTGCTCGAAGAGGAGGTCGCGGACGCGGTCAACCACATCCTGTCCGGCGTCTTCACCAAGGGCACCATGTCCGGCGTCGGCGGCATCGGCCGGGACGCCGCGGGCAAGACCGGCACCACCGACGGCTCCATGACCGCGTGGTTCGCCGGCTACACCCCCGACCTCGCCTCCGCCGTCAGCCTCGGCGACCCCCGCGGCTCGGCCACCCACCCCCTGCGCGGCGTGACCATCGGCGGCACCACCTACGGCGAAGTGTTCGGCGCCACCATCTCCGGCCAGATCTGGAAGGCGACGATGCTGAAGGCCCTGTCCGGCATCGACCCGTCATCCTTCGTGTCCCCGGACATGGGCCGCTTCGGCGGCTGCTCCACCGGCTGCGCACCGAAGCCCCCGAAGGACAAGACCCCCGACGGCGGCCCGTTCTCCCCTGACAACCCGCCGGACCCCCGCGACCCCGCCAACCGGAACACCCCCGACAACCGCCCCCCTGGCCAAGGCGAAGCCGGCCCCGGCGGCGACGACACCCCCGCCACCCCCGCCGTCCCCTTGGTCCACCGCACCACATGACCACCCCGGGGCCGCCTGCCCGGCGGCCCCGCCTCACCCCCACCGGCGGCAGAAGCCCGCACGGCACCGCTCAGACCGGCCACCCGACCCCGCCTCCGACCAGGCGAACCGAAACCGGCGCCGACGCGGTGGGATGGTGTACGGCGAATCCGGCGCCGCTCCTACGGCGATCAGCCGGAAACCCTCTCAGCCCGCCAGCTTCCCCCGGACGGCCTGCGCCACCCGGCCGCCTTCGGCGCGGCCCGCGACCTTCGGGTTGAGGATCTTCATGACCTGGCCCATGGCCTTCGGCCCCTCGGCGCCGCTCTCGGCGATGGCCTCCTCCACGAGGCGGTTCAGCTCCTCGTCGCTGAGCTGCGCCGGCAGGTACGCCTCCAGCACGGCCTGCTCGTCCAGCTCGGCCTGCGCCTGCTCGGCCCGGCCGGCACCGGCGAACGCCTCCGACGCCTCGCGGCGCTTCTTGGCCTCCTTGGTCAGCACCTTGACGATCTCGTCGTCCGACAGCGCGCGGGCCTCCTTGCCAGCGACCTCCTCGGTGCTCACCGCGGCCAGGGCCATGCGCAACGTGCGGGTGCGGATCTCGTCCCGCGCCTTCATGGCGGTCGTCAGATCCGCCTTCAACGTGTCCTTCAGAGAAGTCATGACCCCCATCTTGCCGCCTCCGGCGAGGCCGGGGAGACCGTCGTCCGCAGACACCCGGATGCGGACGCGAGGAGGCGCGACAGCCCTGCCTCGGGCATGATGAACAGGTGAGGAAAGCTGCCGCGGTACCCCTGTCCCTCCTCGGCCTCGGCGTGGCCGGTCTCGGCTACGCGTCGGTGATCGAGCGCAACTGGTTCCGACTGCGCCGCTTCGACGTCCCGGTGCTCGACCCAGGGCAACGACCCGTGCGCATCCTCCAGATCACCGACCTCCACCTGACGCCGGGCCGCACCCGCCTGATCAACTGGGTCCGCTCCCTGGACGCGCTCAACCCCGACCTGGTCGTCAACACCGGCGACACCCTGGCCCACCCCGACGCCGTCCCCGCGTACCTCCGCGCCGTCGAGCCCCTCCTGGCCCGCCCCGGCCTGTTCGTCTACGGCTCCAACGACCTGTACGCCCCGAGGTGGAAGAACCCCGCACGCTACCTCTGGCGCACCTCCAGGACCGACCGCCGCCAGCACATCCCCAACCTCCCGTGGACCGAGCTCGGCGAGAGCATGACCTCCGCCGGCTGGCACGACATGAACAACACCACGACCCGCCTCAAGGTAGGCGACCTCGACGTCCACGTAGGCGGCCTCCACGACTCCCACATCAACCGGGACCGCTACGAGGACATAGCCGGCCCCGCGCCTGCGGACGCCGACCTCCGCCTAGGCGTCATGCACTCCCCCGAGCCGAGGAACCTCACCCTCTTCGCCAACGACGGCTACCAGCTCCTCCTCGCCGGCCACACCCACGGCGGCCAGCTCTGCGTCCCCTTCTACGGAGCCCTCGTCACCAACTGCGGCATCGACCGCAAACGCGTGAAGGGCCTGAGCCGCCACGACACCGCCTGGCTCCACGTCTCCGCCGGCCTCGGCACCTCCCCCACCGCCCCCGCCCGCTTCTCCTGCCCCCCCGAAGCCACCCTCCTCACCCTCCTCCCCCGCCGCCCCCAGCCGTACCCGACACCCACCAAAGTCCGCTAGACTCAGCGAAGCACAAGCAACCGCCTGTGCACCGGGGTGTAGCGCAGCTTGGCAGCGCGCTTCGTTCGGGACGAAGAGGCCGTGGGTTCAAATCCCGCCACCCCGACCCAGTGGGAAGGCCACTCGCGATCGCCGCGAGTGGCCTTTTTGGTCTCTGTGGCCGTGGCGTCACGGTTGTCCCCGGATCCGGCGCGCACGGTTCGAACCGTGCGGCTTCAGTTCTTGGTCAATGCTTATGCAGTGCCCGCTCCTACGCTTCCGAGGTGAACGGCGATGTGACCGGCCGGCGTGCGGGTGCCTGCGGGTGGCCGTCGAGGTTCCGGTCATGTCCGCGTCACTTCGGTATGCCGGGAGGAAGCATCATGAGTTCCGCTGCGGTCAACGTCGTGCTCGTGCACGGCGCTTTCGTCGACGGGTCGGGCTGGCAGGGGGTCTACGACCTGCTCACACAGGACGGTTACCGGGTCAGCGTGACCCAGAACCCCACGGTGACGCTGGAGGAGGACGCCGAGGTCGTCCGGCGGGTCCTGGACGTCCAGGACGGGCCCACCGTGCTCGTCGGCCATTCCTACGGCGGCGCGGTCATCAGTGAGGCCGGTACGCACCCGAAGGTGTCGGCGCTGGTCTACGTCACGGCGTTCGCCCCAGACAAGGGAGAGTCGGTGCAGACGCTCATCCCCGAACCGGCGCCGGGGTCTCCGCCGCCGCCGATCCTGCCGGTGAGCGAGGGGTTCCTGGCCATCGAACGTGACGCGTTCCACGGCGCCTTCGCCGGTGACCTGCCTGCCGGGCTGGCCGCGTTCATGGCCGACTCCCAGGTGCCCTGGGGCTTCGGCGCCGCCGGTGGCGTGGTCACCGAACCCGCCTGGCGCGTCAAGCCCACCTGGTACCTGATCGCCACCGAGGACCGGACGATCCCCCCGCCGCTCCAGCGCAGCATGGCCGAACGCGCCGGCGCCACCGTGACCGAGGCCACCGGCAGTCACGCCGTCTACATCTCCCGGCCGCAGGCCGTCGCCGATGTGATCAAGCAGGCCGCCACCGCCGGCTGACCCGGACGTCTCCCGGCAGGCGGTGACCAGTCCCGCCACCCCGGCTCGGAGTTCGCAGGTCGAGGGCCTGATCGCCGGAGACGGCGGTCAGGCCCTCGAATGTCCGTCCGCCACGTGAGTTCGGCCACGGCCCCCTAGCGGCGGCTGCGCTCGATGTGCTCGAGCATCACCTCATGGTGGTGCCGGATCGCGGCGCGGGTCGCCGCGTCGTCGCCCGCGGCCATGCCGTCCAGGATGGGCTTGTGGATGGCCATCTGCGCGTCGGCGTGGTCGGGGAGCAGCCAGTCGGGGATCAGGTCCCGGTTGACCCAGTCGTGGTACTCGTAGGAGATGACCGCGGTGTGGATGGCCTCGTAGATCGAGGTCAGGAACGGGTTGCCGGAGGTCCGCACGACCGCGGCGTGGAAGACCGTGTCGGCGGCGATCCACGCCGAGGTGCCGTGGGCCATGCTCTCCTTGAGCCGCTGCAACGCCGACCGCACCTCGGCCAGGTCGGTGTCCGGGTGGCGGAGACCTTCTGTCGCTCCCAGCGTCTCCAGCCACAGCCGCAGGTCGACCAGATGTGACAGGGACGGCTTGTCGAGGTCGAGCATCAGGTTGACCGAGGCGGCGATGCCTGACTCGGGGCGGCGCATCACGTACGCACCCGAGCCCTGCTTGATCTCGACCAGGCCCATCAGGGAGAGCGTGCGCAGAGCCTGGCTGACGATCGGCCTGCTGGCGCCGAACATCTCGGCGAGATGTCGCTCGGACGGCAGCCGCGCACCCTCGGCGATGTCCTTGGCGATGATGAGCTGCCGGATCTGCTCGGCGACGTCATCGGCCAGCCGGCTGGTCGACACGGTCCGTACGGCACCGAGCTGCACGACATCGCGAGGGCGTGAACCGGGTTCCTGTCCCGCCGGCGCCATGCGATTCCTCCAGTTCCGGGGGTCGTTTCCGTGAGACCTAGGACAGCGTACGCATGCCGTCGACCCGCCGGAAGGAGGGGTTGACGCGGCGTGCACTTCTGTGTTTCTACTAAAGCGGCATAGCCACTTTACCACTAGAGAGTAGCATGGACCTGAAACCCGAGTCACCCGCCGTGCTCGCCGACCGCATCCGCCTGCGCGCGGTGCGGATGGTGGCGGCGCACGGGCTTGGCTACCTAGGGCAGGCGCTGTCCTCGGCCGAGATCCTCGCGACCGTGTACAGCGGGGTGTACCGCCCCGGCCTGGACCGCATCGTGATCTCACCCGGCCACTACGTGATCGGGGCCTTCGCGGCCGCGGCCGAGTGCGGCCTGCTCGATCCGGCCACGCTCGCGACCTACGGCCACGACGGCTCGCACCTGGAGGCGATCGGCACGGAACGCTCGCCGTCGATCGACCTGACCTGCGGATCACTGGGACAGGGCCTGTCCGGTGCGGTCGGCTTCGCGCTCTCCGACCGTCTGCGGGGCCGGGCCGAGGCCCGCACGGTGGTGCTCGTCAGCGACGGCGAGCTGGAGGAGGGCCAGGTCTGGGAGGCGGCCATGTTCGCCGCGCACCACGGGCTGGACAACCTGATCGCCATCGTGGACGCCAACGACTCCCAGGTGGACGGGCCGGTCACGGAGATCACCACCATCGAGCCGATCGCCGGCAAGTGGCGAGCGTTCGGGTGGCACGCCGAGGACGTGGACGGCCACGACACCGAGGCGCTGGCGACCGCGCTCGACGCGGCCGTCGCCGCCGGCCGGCCCGCCGTCGTGATCGCCCGCACGTCCACCACCACCGGCTTGAGCTGCCTGCCGGACGGCACCGACGGTCACTTCGTCAAGCTCCCGCAGGAGCTGGCCGAACGGGCCGCCACCGAGTTGGAGGCCCGCCTTGCGTAGACCGCCGTATCCCACCGTCCTGAAGCCGTACGGCACCGCGCTGCTGGAGCTGGCCCGCGCCGACGAGCGGATCGTCTGCCTGTCGGGGGACCTGACCCGCCAGTGCGAGGTGGACCTGTTCCGCGACGAGCTGCCGGACCGCTTCGTCAATGTCGGCATGGCCGAGGCCAACATGATCGGCATCGCCGGAGCCCTGGCCAGGGCAGGACACGTGCCGTTCGTGCACACGTTCGGCGTCTTCGCCACGCGGCGGCCCTTCGACCAGATCGTCAACGCGGTCGCGTACCCGAACCTGCCGGTGCGCATCGTCGGCTTCATGCCAGGCGTCTCCAGCCCCGGCGGCCCCAGCCACCAGGCCGTCGAGGACGTGGCGCTGATGCGCGCGCTGCCCAACATGACGGTCGTCGACGCCGCCGACGCCACCGAGATCCGGCAGGTCGTACCGGCCATCCTGGACCACCCGGGACCGGTCTACCTGCGCCTCAAGCGCGGCGAGATCCCCGTCATCTTCGACGACGGGTACGAGTTCTCGCTGAGCCGCGCTCAGCGGCTGCACGGCGGCCGCGATGCGGTGATCATCGCCAACGGCATGATGCTGCCTGCCGCCGTGGTGGCCGCGGACGTGCTCGCCGACGCCGGGATCGACTGCGGCCTGCTGCATGTCCCCGTGGTCAAGCCGCTGGACGCCGCCACGGTGGTGGACGCCGCGGCCGGAGCGCGCGCCGTGGTGACCGCGGAGAACCATACGGTCGTCGGCGGTCTCGGCTCGGCCGTCGCCGAGGCGCTGGCCGAGGCGGGGTCGGGAGCGCGGCTGCGCCGGGTCGGCCTGCGCGACACCTTCGCCGAAGGCGCGCTGACCGCGCACCACCTCTTCCAGACCTACGACCTGACCACCCAGTCCATCATCGACGCGGTGTGGACGGCGCTCGGTCCCGGCGGCCCCACGCCGGTCGCGCCGACCAGTCCCGCCGCCGTCGGCGAGTACTCCCCCGTCTGAACCAGGAGGCCCTGTGACCAACTTCTACGCTCCCCCGGTGGGGACCGGCTCGATCGCCTCCCTGGGGGCCACCATGGGTGTCGACTGGGAGGAACGGGTCAACTTCGACCGGCTGCGCAGGGAACGCCTCGCGAAGGTGCAGGACGCGTTCGAGCGGTCCGACCTCGGAGCCCTGGTCCTGTTCGACATGAACAACATCCGCTACACGACCGGCACGCACATCGGGAACTGGGCCCGGGACAAACTTTTCCGGTGCGCACTGGTGATGCGCGGCCGCGACCCGATCCTGTGGGACATCGGCTCGGCCGCGCGCACCCACCAGCAGTACGCGCCGTGGTTCGGCAAGGACAGCTGGCAGGCGGGTCTGTCCAGCTGGCGTGGCTCGATCCCGGAGGAGGTCGGCGTCGAGCGCGGCAACGCGGCCAGGATCGCGCAGTTGCTTCGCGACCACGGCCTGGCCGGCGAGCCCATCGGCGCCGACGTGGTCGAGTTGCCGATGCTGCGCGCTCTGGAGGCGGCCGGGCTGTCCATCGTGGACGGCCACTCGTTCATGCAGGACGTCCGCGCGATCAAGACCGCCGACGAGATCGCCTTGCTGGACCACTCGGCCGGCCTGGTCGACGGGGCCTACGAGGAGCTGTTCCGCACCCTGCGGCCGGGGATCCGCGAGAACGACTGTGTGGCCCTGGTCAACCGCTACCTCTACGAGCACGGCTCAGAGGAGGTGGAGGCGGTCAACTCCATCTCAGGCGGCCGGTGCAGCCCGCACCCGCACGTCTTCTCCGACCGCCTGATCCGGCCCGGCGACACGGCGTACTTCGACATCATCCACTCGTTCAACGGCTACCGGACCTGCTACTACCGGACGTTCAACGTCGGCGGGGCCACCTCTGCGCAGGTGGCCGCCTACCGGGTGGCCAGGGAGTTCATGGACAACGCGATCGCCGAGATCCGTCCGGGGGCGACCTCGGCCGACGTGGTCCGGCACTTTCCCGCCGCTCAGGAATTCGGGTACGCCTCCGAGGAGGAGGCGTTCGGGCTCCAGTACTGCCACGGGCTCGGCCTGTCCAACTGGGAGCGGCCGCTGATGAGCCGTTACCACTCCTTCGAGCATCCGGTGACGCTGCACGAGGGGATGGTCTTCGCCATCGAGACGTACTGGCCGACGCCTGACGGCAGCGCGGCCGCGCGGATCGAGGAGGAGGTCGTGGTGACGGCGGACGGCTGCCAGTTGCTGACCCGGTTCCCCGCCGACCAGCTGTACGTGGCGGGTATCCGGTACACCCCAGGCGCCGACCTGCTGTGAGAGGAGAAAAGTGAGTGGAGGAACGATGACGGAGATCGGCTGGATCGGCGCGGGACGGATGGGTGCGGCGATGGCCGGCCGCCTGCTGGACGCCGGACGCGCGGTGCGCGTCTGGAACCGGACCCGGGCCAAGGCGGAGGCGCTGGTGCCGCGCGGCGCGACGGTCGCCGGCGAGGTGACCGACCTCGGCGGCTGCGACGTGGTGTTCGTCATGGTCTCGACCTCCGACGACCTGCGCGAGGTGCTGGCCCGCCTCTATTCGGGGGAGAACCTGCCCGGCACGGTGGTGGACTGCTCGACCGTCTCGGCCGAGGCGTCGGCGCGCGCACGTGCCGAGTCGGCCGCGCGCGGGGTGGGTTTCGTCGCGGCACCGGTGAGCGGGAACCCTCATGTGGTCGCGGCCGGTGGCGCGTCGCTGGTGGCGTCGGGTGATCGGGAGAGCTTCGACCGGGTCCGGCCGCTGCTGGAGACGATCGGCCAGACCGCGGTGTACGCGGGCCCCGGCGAGGTGAGCCGTCTGGTGAAGGTCTGCCACAACCTCTATCTGGGGATGATGGTGGAGTCGCTGGTCGAGGTGGTGACACTGGCCGAGAAGGGCGGCGTGGACCGGGCCGCGTTCCTGGAGTTCCTCAACGGCACGGTGCTCGCGTCCGAGTGGGTCCGCCGGCGTACGCCGGACCTGGTGGAACGGGACTGGCGGCCGACCTTCACGACCGAGCTGCTGCGCAAGGACTTCGATCTCGGGCTCGGTGCCGCGCGCACGCACGAGGTGCCGATGCCGGTGGCGAGTCTGGTGCATCAGCTCATCCAGGCCGCGATCGGCCAGGGCCACCGCGACGACGACTTCCTGGCCCTCTACGAGGTGCAGGCGGCCAACGCGGGTCTGCGGGACCAGCGGTAGCTACGGCTTGATAAAGAGCGGTTCCCGGTCTTGACACAGCCGGGCCATGTTCAGCAGTCTAAAAATTGGCTATGCCAGATGGCCACTAGGCCAAAAATACTCACCGTAGGGTTGCTACAAATCCTGCGAAACCAGTAGAAAACAGACATCGTTGCGAGCGCGGCCACCGGGTCGTCCGTATCGGGGGTCCGGCGGTGTCCACAGCGCAAGGAGTTGGCGGTATGACAGGCAGAGCAGCCATCACGGCGATCGCCGCCGCGCTCGCACTCACCCTCGCGGGCTGCGGCGGCAGCACGGTCGCGGGTGGCGGGACCACCGGGTCCACCGACAAGGACGATCCGGTCAAGATCGGGTTCATGGTGCCGAAGTCCGGCGTCTACGCCTCGATCGGCACCGACCTCGAGCGCGCGATGCAGATCTACCTCGACAAGCACGACGGAAAGCTCGGCGGCCGCGAGGTCGACCTCGTGACCGTGGACGAAGGCAGCACGCCGCAGACCGGCACGGCCGCCGCGCGGCGGCTCGTACAGCAGGAGCAGGTGGCCGCGGTCACCGGCATCGTGAACAGCGCGACCGCCGTCGGCGTGGCCACGGTCTTCTCGGACGCGAAGATCCCGGTGGTGTCCACCGGCCAGGTCTCCGACAACCCGTACTGGTGGCGGGTCGGCTGGACCAACCCGATGATGAACACCTCCATCGTCGACTACCTGGTGGCCCAGGCGAAGGACAAGCCGGTCTACCTGATCGGCGCCGACTACAAGCAGGGCCGCGACATCATCGAGGCCGTCAAGAGCGGGCTGGAATCCGGCGGGGTCAAGGTCGCCGGCACCACGTTCACGCCGTTCGGCACCACCCAGGACTACCAGCCCTACCTGTCGGAGATCCAGAAGAGCAAGGCCGCCGCGGTGTACGCGTTCTACGCCGGCGCGGAGGCCGCCAAGTTCGTCACTCAATACGCTCAGTTCGGCCTCAACACCAAGGCCACCCTCTACGGCAACCAGGCGCTGACCGAAGGCAACCTCGCCGCTCAGGGCCCGGCCGCCGCCGGGGTGCTGACCAACTCGATCTACAGCCCTCGCATCGACTCCCCCGCGAACAAGGAGTTCGTCGAGGCGTACGCCGCCAAGCACAAGGCCCAGCCCTCGGTGTACTCCGAGGCGCAATACGCCTCCGCCGCCGTCCTGGACAAGGCGATCGCGTCGATCGGCGGCGGCGCGGTCACCGGCGAGGCCATCAACGCGGCGCTCGGCCAGGTGGGAGACATCGAGACGCCACGCGGCACCTGGCGCTTCGACAGCTTCCAGGCACCCACCCAGACCATCTACCTGCGGCGGGCCACCGAGAACGGCGGCGTCATGACCGACGAGGTGATCGAGGTCCTCGGCGTCTACTCCAGCGACGGCAAGAAGTCCTGAAAGCGCCACAGGCGGCGCGTCCGGCACGGACGCGCCGCCACCCGGCATCCACCCCGAAGGGAGGAACGTGTCCGCGGCGACACAATGGTTCGACGCCAACCTCATCACGGTGATCAACGGACTGGCGTACGGGCTCCTGCTCTACACGCTGGCCATCGGCCTGTCACTCGTGTTCGGCATGCTCAACCTGCTGAATCTGGCGCACGGCACGTTTTTCCTGGCCGGCGCCTACGCCGCCGCCGTGCTGGTGGCTCCCGGCGGCGCGTGGCTGTCGTGGGTGCTGGCGCTCAGCGTCGCGCTGGCCCTCGGCGCCGTGGCCGGGGTCGGGCTGACCGCGGTCACCCGGCCGCTGGCCCGGCGCGGCCACATGGCCGAGGCGCTGCTCACCCTCGGCATCTCGATGGCCGGGTCCAGCCTGCTGCTCTGGGTCTTCGGCGCGGACGTGCGCTCGGTGCCCGCCCCGGCCGGCCTGGACGGCGGCGTCACGCTCTTCGGCGACCCCTACCCCGTGTACCGGCTGGTGCTGATCGGCTTCGGTCTGGTCATCGCCGTCCTGGCCGAGGTGATCCTGGAACGCACCATGACCGGCGCCGTCGTGCGGGCCATCGTCGCCGACGCCGACATCGTCCGCACGCTCGGCATCGACACCCGCAAGATCCTCTACGGCGTGCTCGCGGCCGGTTCCGCGCTGGCCGTGGTGGCCGGAGTCCTCGGCGGACCGCTGCTCGGCGCGGGGCCGGGACTGGACGGCCACGTCCTGCTCATCGCGCTGGTCGTGGTGGTCATCGGCGGAATGGGCTCGGCCCGCGGCGCGCTGATCGGCGGCCTGCTGATCGGCCAGGTGCAGACCCTCGGGACGGCCCTCGCGCCGGAGGTCGCTCCCTTCCTCATCTTCGGCGCGATGGCGCTCATCCTGGTCGTGCGTCCGCACGGCCTCCTCAACCGAGCGGAGGCGACCGCATGACCTTCCTCCAGCGCACGCCGGCGCGAGCGCTCGCCCCACCACTGCTCGTGCTGGTCGCCGCCGCGCCGCCGTTCCTGCTCGGCCCGTACGCCGTGTCCACCTTCACCCAGATCCTGGCCTTCTCCCTGATGGTGATGAGCATCGTCCTGCTGATGGGGATCGCCGGGATGCCGACCATCGGCCAGGCCGGATTCTTCGGTGTCGGCGGCTACGCGACCGGGTTGCTGGCCGACCGGCTGACCACCAGCGCACCCACGCTGCTGGTGATCGCGGCGGTGGCCGGGGGGCTGGTCGCCGCCGCCACCGGCTGGCTGCTCGTCCGGGTCAAAGGCACGTACCTGCTCATGCTCACCCTGGCCATCGGCGAACTGCTCGCCCTGGTGGCCATCGCCAGGGTCACCCTCACCGGCGGCTCCGACGGCCTCGCCAACATCCCCGTGCTCACGCTGTGGCCCGGCGCCGAGCTGCGGCACGTCGCCGTCGTGTACTGGTACATCGCCGGCGTCGTGCTCCTGATGGCGGCACTCATCGCGCTGATCATCCGCTCGCCGTTCGGCCGCGCGCTGCTCGGCGTACGCGACAACGAGCCGCGGATGCGGGCCCTCGGCTACAGCACCGGTCTCTACAAGTACGCGGCGTTCACCGCCAGCGGCGCGATCGCCGGCATCGCCGGTTCGCTGTGGGTGACCCAGACGCTGTTCATCTCCCCGTCCGACATGAGCTTCCACACCTCGGCGCTGGCGCTGCTCGCGCTGATCGTCGGCGGGTCGCAGAGCCTCTGGGGTGCGGTGGCCGGCTCCGCGCTGATCATCGTCGTGCAGAACATGCTGCCCATCTCCATGCAGGGTCTCGGCCCGTTCGTGCTCGGCGTGGTGCTCGTGGTGGTGGTCTACGCGCTGCCGGACGGCTTCGCCGGGATCCGCAACCCCCTGCGACGGAGGCACGCGACATGACCGCCGCACTCCAGGTGGACGGCCTCACGCGTGCGTACGGCGCGCTGCGCGCGGTCGACGACGTGACGCTGACCGTACGGGCCGGGGCCAGGCACGCGCTGATCGGCCCCAACGGCGCGGGCAAGTCCACGATGTTCAAGCTGCTCTCCGGCGAGATCCGCCCCACCGGTGGCCGGATCAGGTACTTCGGTGAGGACATCACCCGCCGCTCACAGCCGCGCCGGGCCCGGATGCGCATCGCGCAGACCTACCAGCACTCCAGCGTCTTCATGCCGTTGACGGTGGCCGAGAACGTCGCCCTCGCCGCGCAGCGGGTGCAGGGCATCGGCACCGTGTGGTGGCGCGGCGCCGGCCGCTACCCCGACCGGACCGCCGCGGCCCGCGAGGCGCTCGCCGCGGTCGGCCTGGCCGAGCGGAGCGGCGACCTGGTCTCCTCGCTCTCCCACGGCGAGCGACGGCAACTGGAACTGGCGCTGGCGCTGGCGGCGCGGCCCCGGCTGCTGCTGCTGGACGAGCCGACGGCCGGCATGTCGGCGACCGAGTCTGCCGACTTCGTCGAGCTGGTCAAGGCCCTCCCCGACGAGCTGACGGTGATCATCGTCGAGCACGACCTGGACGTCGTGTTCAGCCTGGCGACCGACATCTCCGTGCTGCACCACGGCCGCCTGCTGGCCACCGGCGCGCCGGCCGAGGTGTCGGCCGACCCGGCGGTCCAGGACGCGTACCTGTCGTGGTCGGCCACCGACGACGACCTGGAGGAGATCGAGTGAGCCCGCTGCTCGAGGTGCGCGGCCTGCGCGCCGGATACGACGGGAGCGCGGTGCTCCAGGGTGTCGACGTGGCCGTCGAGGAAGGCACCGTGCTCGCGGTGCTCGGCCGGAACGGGGTCGGCAAGTCGACCCTGGTCATGTCGGTGATCGGGCTGGTCCGCGCGTACGCGGGCAGCGTCACGTTCGCCGGACGTGACCTCACCGGCGCGCGGACCGACACCATCGCCGCCGCCGGGATCGCGCTGGTGCCCCAGGGCCGGCGGGTGTTCGGCCCGCTGACCGTCGAGGAGAACCTCCGCATCGCCGTACGCCGCAACCGGCCGGGACCCTGGACGCTGGAGCGGATCTACGAGGTGCTGCCGCGGCTCAAGGAACGCCGCGGCAACCGGGGTGACCAGCTCTCCGGCGGCGAGCAGCAGATGCTGGCCATCGGCAGAGCGCTGCTCACCAACCCGCGCCTGCTGCTGCTCGACGAGCCGTCCGACGGGCTCTCCCCGATGGTGGTGGCCCAGGTCGCCGACGTGGTCCGCGCACTGCGCGACGACGGCATCACCGTCCTGCTCGTCGAGCAGAACGTCCGCCTGGCCCTCGGCCTCGCCGACCACGTCGCGGTGATGGTCAAGGGGGAGATCGCCTGGCGCACCGATCCCGCCGGCTTCCGCGGCGACCGCGAACGCGTCCGCGCCTTGATGAGCGTGACCGGCCCACAGTAGAGGGGATGCACGTTGACCACGACCGACTACGGGTGGGACGAACAGCGCGGGCTCTTCGTCCACCCGGAGAGCACACCGTACGTGAACGGACCACGTCCGCTGCCGCAGAGCCTGGACCACCTGGAGGACCGCGAGTACGCCTCGAACATGACGGTGGAGGCCCGCTGGCCGACGGTCGTGCGGCTGACCCACACCTGGCAGAACGTCGTCGACATGGGTGGACGGCGCTACATGTTCCACTACTACCGGCAGGCGCTCAACGTCTACGACATCACCGACCCGACGGCTCGCGACCTGGTGCTGGAGAAGCGGTACGACCCGGATGAGGGTGAGTTCGGCGCGGCGGCGATCGCGTACAACGCGCGTCTCGGCGCCTGGATCATGGTGCAGTGCTTCGAGGTGCCGCGCACCTACGGTCCCGACTCCGACAAGTACGCCGATCCCGCCGTGCTGCCCCGGCTGATGTCGGTACCCGGCTTCCGCGGGTTCCGGGTCTACGAGCTGACGGGTCCCACCGAGTGGAAGCTGCTGGCCGAGGTGCCGACCGGCCCGGTCGACCCCGCCACCGGGATCCATCAGGGGTCCGGCGGCGTGGACACCCCCGTCTACGACGGCGGCCGGTACATGTTCATCGCCGCCGCCCCCGACGACACGTTCGTCAACCAGGAGTTCGCCACCTACCCGTACGCGCCGGCCCAGCTCGTCTACGACATGACGGACCCGGCGCACCCCGAGCTGGTGTCCACGTGGTGGGTACCCGGCCAGCGGATCGGCGAGACCGCCGCCTACCAGGCGTGGAGCCGGCACGGCAACCGGACATCCTGGATCGGCGCACGTGTGCCCATGTCGGTGCCGGTCCCCCTGGACCGCGGCGGCAGGTACGGCTACGCGGTCATGGGGGGCCTCGGCCTGCACGTGCTCGATCTCGCCGACCCGAGCCGGCCCCGGGTGGCCGGCGCGCTGGAGCTGCCGCACAGCTGGGCCGGCATCGAAGGCGACGTGGTGGACACCAGCCGGGTGACCGGCAGAGGCGTGGTGTTCGTGAACGGCGGCCCGATGAACGAGGACGGGTACGAGCCGTACAAGGACATCTATGTGGTCGACGTCCGGGACCCCACCGACCCGCGCATCGTGGCGACGTTCCCCCGGCCGCTCCCGCCACCCGGCGCGCCGTACCAGGACTTCGTGTTCCGCCGCGGCAAGTTCGGGCCGAAGAGGTTCGGGTCGAACGCTCACCCCGGCACGGCCGATCCCGATCTCACGCTGTACTCCTTCGGCAACGCCGGCGTCCAGATGTTCGACCTCACCGACATCCGCAACCCGGCGCAGGCCGGGTACTTCGTGCCCCGGATGACCGACGAGCTGGACAACCCGCGTTCCTACCTGGTGCCGACCGAGAGCATCTTCGTCGAGTGGGACCGCCGCCTGGTCTGGGCCTTCACCAACTCCGGGATGTACCTGCTGACCAGCCCGCTGCTGGGTGAGCCTCGGGTGGCGCGATGACGGCCGATCTGATCCTGGTCGACGGGGACATCACCACCAGCGCCGGCGGCCCCCGGGTGGCCGCGCTCGCCGTCCGCGCCGGCCGGGTGCTCGCGGCCGGGAGCACCGACGAGATCCGCCGGTACGCCGGCTCCGAGACCCGGGTGGTGGATCTCGGGGGACGGTGCGTGATCCCCGGCCTGGTGGACAACCACATCCATTTCGTCCGGGCCGGGCTCACCTGGAACGCGGAGCTGCGCTGGGAACGCTGTCCCAGCCTGGCCGAGGGCCTGCGCACGATCGCCGAGGCGGCGGTCTCACGGCCGCCGGGTGAGTGGGTGCTGGTGATCGGCGGCTGGCACGAACGCCAGTTCCCCGAAGGCCGGGGGCCGGGCCGCGCCGAACTGGACGCGGTCGCGCCGGAACGTCCGGTCTTCGTGCAGATGATGTACGACTGGGCCCAGGTCAACACCGCCGGCATGCGCGCCGCCGGCCTCACCCCCGAGACCGCGCACGCGGCCGGCCCGCACCTGTTCGAGTGGGACGACGAGGGCCGGCCGACCGGCCGGGTGCTGGGTATGGAGGGCTGCAAATGGCTCTACGCGCGGCTGCCCAAGGAGACGCTGGACGACCAGATCGCCTCCACCGCCAGGCTCTCCCGTGACCTCAACCGCTTCGCCGTGACCTCGCTGATCGACGGCGGCGGCGTGAACACCGGCCCTGACGTCTACCAGGCCGTGTACGAGGTGGACCGGCGCGGTGAGCTGACCGTCCGCACGTTCCTGACCGTGCACGCGTCGGCGCGTGGCCGCGAGGCCGAGGAGATCGCCGGATACCTGCGCTACGGCCGTCCCCGCCACGGCAGCGGCACGCTCCGGCTGCTCGGCTTCGGCGAGGTCGTCCTGTACGGCCTGCACGACCGGGTGCACACCCGCGTGGACGTGACCGACGCCGACCGGGCCGAACTGGTCCGTGTCTTCACCGACCTGGCGGCCGGCGGCTGGCCGGTGCAGATGCACGCGCACCGTCCCGAGGTGATCGAGACCGTCATCGCGGCCTGCGAGCAGGTGAACGCGAGGTACCCGCTGGCGCCGCTGCGCTGGGGCATCGTGCACGGCGAGATGATCGACGCCGCACAGGTGGGCCGCGTCCGCGCGCTCGGGCTCGGCGTGCTCACCCAGAGCCTGCTGCGGTTCCTCGGCGACCAGCTGGCAGGCGCGTTCGGCGCGGAACGGGTTCGCGACGCGCCGCCGCTGCGGGCTCTGCTGGACGCAGGGGTGCCGGTGAGCGCCGGCACCGACGCGATGCGCGGCGCGTCCTACGACCCGTTCACCTCGCTCCACTTCTACCTGACCGGCCGCACCATCGGCGGCGACCGGATCGTCGCGGACGAGAACCTGCTCGACCGTGACGAGGCGCTGCGCCTGTACACCCGTGGCAGCGCCTGGAACTGCTTCGCCGAGCGCGAGATCGGCGCGCTCGATCCGGGCTTCCGCGCCGACCTCGCGGTGCTCTCCGACGACTACTTCACCGTCGATGTGGACACGATTCTCACCTTGGAGTCGGAGCTGACCCTGCTCGGCGGCCGGCCCGTGCACGCGAGCGGCGAACTCGCCGCCATCCTGGAGGAGGGCCGATGAGCCGACTGCTGATCCGCGGCGGCCACGTGGTGACGATGGACCCCGCGCTCGGTGACGTCGACGGCGACGTCCTGGTGGTGGACGGACGGATCGCCGAGATCGGCCCCGGCCTGCCCGCCGACGACGCGGAGATCGTCGACGCGACCGGCACCGTCGTGCTTCCCGGCTTCGTCGACACCCACCGGCACACCTACCAGTCACTGGTCCGCGGACTGCTGCCGAGCTGCACGCTCGGCGAGTTCATGAGCACCATCTTCAACAGCGTCGCCCCGGCCTACACCCCCGAGCTGATGCGGCTCGGGAACTACGTCGGCGCCCTCGACGCGCTCGACGCCGGCATCACGACCATGGTCGACTGGTCGCCGAGCGAGACCCCCGACCACGCCGACGGCGCCATCGAGGGCCTGCGGCAGGCCGGCATCCGGGCCATGTACGCGCACGGCATGCCTGCCGGCGGCCAGTGGTGGTACCGCAGCGAGCTCGACCACCCGGCCGACGCGCGCCGGATCAGGGCCGAGCACTTCCCCTCCGACGACGGGCTGCTCACGATGGCGCTCGCGCTCCGCCAGCCCGGCAACGTGGTCGACGAGGTCGCCGTACGCGACTGGGGTCTCTCCCGCGAGCTCGATGTGCGCGTCTCGGTGCACACCGCGATGCGCTCCGGCGGCGCGACCGGCCACCCTGTCCGCACCCTGCACCGGCTCGGCCTGCTCGGCGAGAACACGACGTTCATCCACTGCACGACCACCGCCGACGACGAGATCGCCATGATCGCCGACTCCGGCGGCACGGTGTCGATCGCGCCGTACGTCGAGCTGGTGATGGGCCACGGCCTGCCGCGGATCACCGCGATGCTCGCTCACGGCGTGGCCCCCACGCTCAGCGTCGACACGGTCACCACCTCACCCGGCGACATGTTCACCCAGGTGCGGATGGCCCTCGCCCTCGGCCGCGCGGAAGCCCTGCCGGAGGACCCGGAGGCCCCCTTCACCCCGGCCCTCACCCACCGCGACGTCCTGCGCCTCGCCACCGTCGACGGCGCCAGAGCCTGCGGCCTCGGCGACCGCACCGGCTCCCTCACCCCCGGCAAGGCCGCCGACATCGTCCTGGTCCGGACCGACTCGATCCGCACCCTCCCCCTGCGCGACCCGGCGGCCACCGTCGTCACCTCGGCCGACCGGGCCGACGTCGACACCGTGCTGGTCGCCGGCGAGATCCGCAAGCGCGGCGGGGCCCTGGCCGGCGTCGACCTGCCCCGTCTCCGCGCGGAGGCGACGGCGGCTCACGAGGACATCCTGAGCCGGGCCGGGCTCACGTCACGCGCCACCGGCGAGAAGGAGACGAACTCATGAGCGTCCAGGCACCGGCCTTCTCATCGGCGGCCTGGCCGGGAACGGTCCGCGAGGTGACGTCCCGGTCACGCGAGCCCGAGGAATCTCCTCGCGTTGCCGCCGAGGATCGCGGCCCGTTCGGCGTCACCGAGGCCGGGGCAGTCGCGGACGACCGTGCCGGGGACCTGCTCGCCGAGCGGGAAGGGGAAGTCGGTGCCGAGCATGACCCGCTCGCTTCCCATCACCTCGACGAGCAGGCGAAGTGCGCGCGGGTCGAACACCGCCGAGTCGACGTAGAAGCGGTCGGTGTACGCCGAGGGTGGCTTGGGTGAGTCCTTCCGGACGATGTCGCGGTTGCGCCAGGCGTTGTCGGCACGGCCGAGCAGATAGGCGAAGCTGCCTCCTCCGTGGCAGAAGCACAGGCGCAGCGACGCGGGCAGCTTCTCGAACGCGCCGGACAGCATCAGCGACAGGATGCCGAGCTGGGTCTCCGCCGCCATGCCGACCAGCCACGGCAGCATGTACCCCGCCATGCGGTCGGGGGCCAGCATGTCCCACGGGTGGACGAGCACCGGCATGTCCTCGCCGGCGCAGTGGGTGAGGAACGCGACGATCTCCGGGTCGTGCAGGTCGCGCGGGCCCACATGGTTGCCGATGTGCACTCCTCGGTGTCCGGCGGCCTTGGCCTTGGTGACCGTCGCGCAGGCGGTTCCGAGGTCCTGCAGCGGGACCTGGCACAGGGGCAGCAGGCGGCCGGGATCCTCGGCGCAGTAGGCGAGGATGCGGTCGTTGACCATCTCACACCATTCGGCGGCGCGCCGCGGCTCGGCCGCGTACCCGAACATCAGCGGCGTGGACGAGACCACCTGCACGTCGACGCCGGAACGGTCCATCGCCGCCAGGCGCGCACCCGCGTCCCACAGTTCAGGCGTGACGGGACGGTAGTCGTCCTCGCCGCTCATCATCATGCCCTCACGCAGCCAGGGCTCGCCCGCGCCGGCGAGGAGCCGGCTCTCCTGTCGTGAGATGCGCGGGAAGACGTGGGTGTGGACATCGACGACCTGCGGGGAGACCGGAACGGCCCGGGTCATCGGACCACCGGTCGTAGGTGTTCGGGCCAGTCCTTGCCCGGATGCGTCGCCCCGCAGTGCGGACAGGCGCGGTCGCCGCCGTAGAACGCCTCGAACACGGGGGGCAGGTCCTCGACGATCGACTGGAGCTGGAGCTCGGCGCGGTGGACCAGCCGGTGGCACTCCACGCAGTACCACTCGAAGGCGTCCAGGTGGCCCTGCGGACGCGCGTACTCGACGACCAGGCCGATCGAGCCCGGCACCGGCCGCTGTGGGGAGTGCCGGACGTGCGGCGGCAGCAGGAAGACGTCACCCTCCCTGATGAGCATGTCCACGGGAGGCTTGCCTTCCTCCTCCATGACGCGCAGGACCATGTCGCCCTTGAGCTGGTAGAAGAACTCCTCGATCGGGTCGTCGTGGAAGTCGGTGCGCTGGTTGGGCCCGCCGACGACGGTGACCATCAGGTCGGCGTCCTTCCAGATCTGCACGTTGCCGACCGGCGGCTTGAGCAGGTCCCGGTTCTCGTCGATCCACTTGTGCAGGTTGAAGGGAGGAATCATGTGACGCTCCTTCGCGGGATGTAGGCGGTGCAGGCGATCTCGATGAGCAGGTGGGGGTGCGGGAGCTGGTGGACCGCGACGGTGGTGCGTGCGGGGCCGCTCTCGTCGAAGTACTGTCCGTAGACCTCGTTGTAGCCGCCGAAGTCGTTCATGTTCACCAGGTAGCCGGTCACGTTGACCACGTCCGTGAGGTCTCCACCCGCCGCCGCGAGCAGGTCACGGATGTTCTCGATGACCGCCTTGGTCTGCTCGCGTATGTCGAGGCTGGTCGTCCCCATGGCGTCCGCGGTCGCGCCGGCGAAGGAGCCGTCGGGACGGCGCGAGCTGGTGCCGGAGACGAACACGAAGTCGCCGGCCCTCCTGACGTGCGGGAACCTGCCGCGCGGTGCGGCCTTGCCCGTCACGAGCAGCGCGTCAGGGTCATCTGTCACGTCGTCACCTCCACCTGACCGAGCCCCGCGGCGCGGACGCGGACGTGCGCGCCGGCGGGAAGCGGGACGGCCGCCGTGGCGGCGCCGGCGAGGACGACCCAGCCCGGCCGTAGCTCGATCCCGGCGGCGGCGGCCAGGCGAGCGGCGGCGACCAGTGACCGCACCGGATCGCCGAGGATGGCCGCCGACGAGCCGCTCGCGACGGGACGGCCGTCGATCTCCAGGAGCAGGCCGACGTTGCGGACGTCCCGTGGCGCGTGCCAGGGACCGAGCCCGAAGCCGGCGGCTGAGGCGTTGTCCGCGATGACGTCCTCCAGCGCGAAGCTGAAGCCCTCATAGCGGGAGTCGAGCACCTCGTAGCCCACGGCGATCCCGCCGACGGCCGCCACCGCGTCGGCGGGGGTGCGCACCGGCCGGTCGAGCAGGAACGCGATCTCCGGCTCGATGCGCGGATGGATCAGGCCGGCGGTGTCCACCTTGGACTCGATCAGCATGGCGTCGGTGAGCCGGCCCCAGATGACGTCGTCGATGCCCATCTGGACCATCTTGGCGCGGCTGGTGAACCCCATCTTGACGCCGATGAGCGACTCACCGCGCGCCAGCCGCCGCTCGATCAGCGCTCGCTGCACCTCGTACGCGGCGGGTACGTCGAGTTCGGCGGTTCCGGTGAGCCGGGGAACGGCTCGACGGCGCGACGTCGCCTCGTCCAGGATCTCGGCGAACTGCTCCAGGCGCGGATTCACGCTTCCTCCTCCAGAGCGGGGCCTTCGTGGCCGGCGAACGCGACGCGCACGTCGCCGAGCCCGTCGATGCGCGCTTCGAACACGTCACCGGCCTCGGCCGGGACGACGGGGCCGAGCGCTCCGGTCAGCACGGTGTCCCCGGCTCGCAGCGGCTGGCCGGACCCGACCAGCGTGTCGGCCAGCCACACCACCGTGTGGAGGGGGTGGCCGAGGCAGTTCGCGCCGATCCCGGTCGACACCTGCTCGCCGCGCCGCTCGATGACCATCCCGGCCATCCGCAGATCGGCGTCACGCAGCGGCACCGGCCGGGTGCCGAGGACGTACCTGCCAGCCGAGGCGTTGTCGGCGACGGTGTCGGTGAAGGTGAGATCCCAGTCGCGGATGCGGCTGTCGGCGATCTCGATCGCCGGCAGCGCGAAGGCCGTCGCGCGGATCACGTCGGCCACCGTGTGCCGTTCGTACGTCAGGTCGCGTTCGAGCACGATCGCGACCTCCGCCTCCACGAGTGGCCGCAGAAGCGTGCCGGCCGGGATCTCCGCGCCGTCCGGCACGGCCATGTCGGCGAAGAGCACGCCGGAGTCCGGCGAGGCCGCGCCGAACCGCCGCTGCGCCGCGACGCTGGTGAGCCCGATCTTGCGACCGGCCGGCCGCCGCCTCTGTGCCAGCCACCGCTCGGTGACGAGGTTCTGCACGGCGTAGGCGTCGTCCACGCCGTCGATCAGGTCACGCACCGGTTCGCACGGACGGCCGGAGGCGTACGCCTCCAGCAGTCGCGCCGCGGCGGCCTGGTGGTTGTCTTTCACAGCGGGCCTCAAATCTTCACGCACACGTTGACGGGCTCGGAGAAGAAGTCGAGCGAGTACTCGCCTCCCTCACGGCCGATGCCGGACGCCTTCACACCTCCGAAAGGCGTACGGAGATCGCGCAGGTTCCAGCAGTTGACCCAGACGATCCCCGCCTCGACGCGCGGCGCCACGCGGTGCGCGCGCGACAGGTCGGTGGTCCACACCGTCGCGGCCAGGCCGTACCGGCTGTCGTTGGCCAGGCGGACGGCCTCGTCCTCGTCGTCGAACGGCGCCACGTGGCACACGGGCCCGAAGATCTCCTCCCGGACGGTCCTGGCGCTCTCCGGCAGCCCGGTGAGGATGGTCGGCTCGACGAAGAACCCGCCGTCGCGTTCGTCGCCGAAGACCGGCACGCCGCCGCCGGTGACGACCGTGGCCCCTTCCTCGACACCGAGGCGGTAGTAGGACAGGACCTTGTCGCGGTGCTCCGCCGAGATCATGGGCCCGTAGTCCGTCAGCGCGCGGGTGCGCTCGGCCAGTGCGGCGACGAACTCCTCGAAGACGGGCCGCTGCACGTAGACGCGCTCGGTGCACAGGCAGATCTGGCCCGAGTGGGTGAAGCTCGACCGCACGGTCCCCTCGACCGCCTCGGTGAGGTCGGCGTCGGCGAACACGAGCGCGGGATTCTTGCCGCCGAGCTCGAAGGAGACCGGGGTGACGTGGTCGGCCGCGTGGCGCATGATGGCGGCGCCGGTGGCGGACGCGCCGGTGAAGGCGATCGCGTCGACGCCGGGGTGGGAGGTGAGGTGCTCCCCCGCCGCGTCCGCGCCGTGTCCGTGGACGAGGTTGAAGACGCCGGCCGGCAGCCCGGCCTCGTCGATAACACCGGCGAGCAGGGTCGCGGTGGACGGCGTCTCCTCCGACGGCTTGGCCACGATCGTGTTCCCCGCGGCGAGCGCGGGTGCGACCTTCCAGGTGAGCAGGAGCAGCGGCAGGTTCCACGGGGAGATGATCGCGACGACGCCGAGGGGACGGCGGACCGTGTAGTTGAGCGCCTGGCCGCTGCCGCTCCACCCGGGGACGGTGGTGGGGTAGGCCCGTTCCGGACGGCCGTAGGCGAGGTCGGCGTAGGCGCGGAAGTTGCCGATCGCGCGCGGGATGTCCACCGTCGAGGCCAACTCGCGCGGCTTGCCGGTGTCGGCGACCTCCGCGTCGACGAACGCGTCGAAGCGGGCCTCGATGCCGTCGGCGATCCGGCGCAGGAACACGCACCGCTCCTCGACGGAGGTGCGTCCCCAGGGACCGGCGATCGCCGATCTCGCGGCCCGCACCGCCGCGTCCACGACGTCACGTGGCGCTTCGGGAACGACTCCCAGCCGGCTTCCGTCGATGGGTGAGATGAGCGGAAAGGCCGCTCCCGTCGTCGTGAAGACGCCGTTGACGTAGTGCGCGGGCTTCATGGCCGCCATTGTGCAGCGGTCTGACATAACAGTCTAATACCGCTCGTGTTGCTCGGTATAGCGATTCTGTTATGTCAAGCTGTTCGATCGTCACGCCTGAGCCGCATCCTCGCCGTCCACGGGCCGATCGGCGGCTCACCGTCACTCGCGTTGATATATCAAAGTAAGCAGTGAATTATCGGCTTATATGATGAGCCGGTGATGTCGCACGCGTTGGATCTGCTGAGCGGCCGCCTGAAGCTCAGGCACCTGGTGCTGGTGACGACGATCGCCGAGCAGGGCGGCGTCCTGCGCGCCGCCGAGCACCTGCGTCTGGCGCAGCCCGCCGTGACGCGCGGGCTGCGTGAGGTGGAGCAGATCCTCGGGGTCGAGCTCTTCCATCGCGGCCCGCGTGGGGTCACCCCCACCCTCTTCGGCGAGGCCTTCATCGACCACGCGCGGGCCGTACAGGCGGAACTGCGCCGCGCGGGTGCCCGGATCGCCGGCCTGGCGGACGGCGAGACCGGCACCGTCACCGTCGGCACCCTCCTGGCCGCGACCAACGTGCTGCTGCCCCGCTCGATCGCCGCGCTGAAGGCCGAGCGTCCCGGCATCACGGTGATCGTCGTGGAAGGCACCTTCGACTCACTCGTCCCCCGGCTGGCCGACGGCGGCGCCGACCTGATCCTCGGCCGGCTCAACCCCATAGAGAACCGGCCCGGTCTGCGCCAGATCCCCCTCTACGACGAACCCACCCTGCTGGTGGCCCGTGCCGGACATCCCGCTCGGCAGGCGCGCACGCTGCCGGAACTGCTCGGCCATCCATGGATCGTCCCGCTCGAACAGACCGCGCTGAGACACGAGCTCGAGCAGGTGTTCCGGCGCCACGGGCTGCCGATGCCGGAGAACCGTGTCGAGTGCACCTCCATCCTGACGATCCGCTCACTGCTCCTGGCGACCGACATGATCGCCGCGCTTCCCGCGCTGCTCGTCACGACCGACGACCGGCTGGCGGAACTGCCGGTGCCGCTCACGTCCGTACGACGCTCGGTCGGCGTGACACTGCCCGAGGCCCCCACCCTGACGCCTGCGGCCACAGTCATGCTCGACCACCTGCGGCGGCAGGCGGAACTGCTCCGCGGGGAACTGGATCGGCGTGGTTCGTGAGTCAGCGAGAGCCGGCGGCCGTCCACTGGAGGTCCATGAGTTCGTTCCGGACCTCCGGGGTGACCTCGTACGCCTCGCAGAGTGCGTCGAGTTCGCGGGCATTCGGCAGCAGCGTGCCGCGCTCGAAGCGGGAGAGCGTCTCTTGTGACAGGTCCGCTTGGGCCGCGGCTCGCTCCAGCGACATCCCCGACTCTTCCCGTGCGTCACGCAGGGACGTCGCCAGCCGCGCGGACTGGCCCGCCTGGCCGGCCGGCGCCGCCGCGACGGGGGCCACGGACACCGCCGGCGGCTCCGGTGAGCTCGGCCACAGGAAGATGATCCCCAAGATGACCAGCACCACCAGGACCGCCGCGCCGAGTCCGATGGCCGCCGCGGGGGACGGATTGCCTCGGAAGTGGTCCCGCACCATGGTCACACTGCCGTCACTCAACCTGCGCAGCTGCGGTCGCACACTGAATCTCGGCATGTCTGGAACGTACGAACCGTCGGCTCTTCGTCCCAGTCGCAGCGCGGAGACTTTCCCCTGTCTCCTCAGTGACAGAGGGTCCCGGACGAGGGCCGGGGGTGCGGAGTTCCGACGGCCGGAGCGGTCGCCGGCTCTTGTTCACCTGCCTGCCGATCACCGGGGAGGCGCCTCGCCTCCCCGGTGATCGGCGCGGAGACGGGGGTTACCAGCCCACGGCGATCAGCAGGTACTGGGGATTGGCGTGGGAGATGAAGGAGGACTGGTCGGCGTAGTCGTCATAGGGGAAGCCGTAGGCGCGTTTCCCGAGCGCGTGGTCGTGCCAGAACCTGGCGTAGTGGTTGGCGGGGGCCGCCTTGTAGTACTGGGACGGGTCGGACTGTTGCGCGTCGGAGAGGCCGGCGACGTGGCGGTTGAGCGCGGCGCACAGTTTGGGGGACTGTGAGAGGGGGCCGGCGCAGCCGGTCACCTGCGCGGTGGTGGCGTTGACGCCGTTCTGCGCGGCGTAGCCGGTGAAGTAGTTCGCGTACTGGCCCCCGGGCTGGAAGATCGCGGCGTTGCCCGGTGCGGGGATGCGGTACGGGGCCTGCACCTGGGCCAGGGGCTTGAACTCGGCGGGGACCTCATTGACGAACCGCTGGAACGTCGCCTCACGGGACTCGGCGAAGGTCGCGTAGTCCTCCCCCACGGCCACGTCGTAGCCGTCGCGCGCGTGCAGCCGCATGGCGAGCTTCAGGCCGAAGGCGTCCACGCGGGTGGTGTTGCCGTTGAACACCGCGGGGCCGACGGTGAACTCGATGAAGTCGTAGTACTGGCTGTTCGGCGAACCGACGTAGAAGTACATGCGGCCCGCGGTGTTGGCCGGCATGTCGAAGTACGGCTGTTCGGCGATCGAGCGCACCTGGCCGTTGTAGCTCCAGTAGACCTGCGAGTCCGGGTACCGGCCGTTGGTGCGGTTGAGGATCTTCAGCATGACGACGTTGCGCGCGGCGGGGATGGAGGAGGTGTCGCCCCAGAACGCGTCCGGCGGGGTCGGGGTCGGCGTCGGGCCGGTGCCGTCGGTGCGCACGGTGAGGCTCCACAGCGAGTAGCCGTAGACGGTGGCGCGGGTGGTGCCGTACACGCGCAGGTAGCGGCCGGAGCCGGTGACGCCGAGGGTCTGGGTGCCGCCGGTGCCGGTGGTCGTGGAGTAGATCGAGGTCCAGGAGCTACCGTTTCCCGACACCTCGATACGGAAGGCGCGCGCGTAGGCGGCCTCCCAGCTCAGCACGACCTGGCAGACGGACTGGACGGAGCCGAGGTCCACCTGGATCCACTGGGGGTCGGCGAACGCGCTCGACCAGCGCGTTCCGGCGTCGCCGTCCACGGCGGCCGAGGCGGGGAAGGTCGCGTTCTCGGTGGATGACGCGGTGGCGGGCCTGCCGAGCGCGGCGTCGGCCGTGCCGCAGGCGGCGGCGCGGGACGGGGCCGGCAGGACGACCATGCAGGTCAGCGCAAGGATCAGCGCGACGAGGGTGGGGAGGAGGGGGGACGAGCGGCCTTTCGTGCCGGGTGGGGGGACGGGGATCGGGGACATGTGCACGGCTTCTCCTCACGAGGGGGTGCGCCACTGGGTGGCGGCAGTGTGGAGAGCGCTCTCTCGCATGAGAGTGCACATGTCCGGACCGGGGTGTGTCAATGCCTGATTCAGCTTTTTTGACACACCCCGGCAGAGGCCAGGTCGCGCCGGCCCGGCGCATTCACGCCGGGATCGGAACGACGCGGCTCTGGGTTCGCCTGGTCAGCGGGGTAAGGCGCCGGTGAGCAGGTCCCAGCCCTCGGACCAGTCACCGAGGCCCGAGGCGGCGTTGATGTGACCCCTGGGGCCGACGTTCACCAAGGTGGCGCCGAGGATCGCGGCGGTCTCGGTGGCGTACGGCAGGGAGCCGTAGGGGTCGTCCTCGCTGGCGACCACGACCGACGCGAAGGGGAGACGCCGGGGTTCTGGGGTGCCGAACCCCACGGCCTGCGGGGGGAAGTTCGGACCGTGGACGTCCGGTACGGCGACCAGGAACGCGCCGGTGACGTCGTCGTCCTTGTGCCGCGCGGCCCATTCGGTGACCAGCGTGCAGCCGAGGCTGTGCGCGACGAGGAACTTCGGGCCCTGGACGGCACGCAGGGCCTCGTCGAGTTCGCGCACCCACACGTCACGCACCGGCGCGTCCCAGGAGCCGTGCTCCACCCAGACCGAGCCGGGGACGCGGGAGTGCCAGACGGCCTGCCAGTGGCCGGGGCCGGAGTTGTCGATGCCGGCGAGGAACACCAAGGTCGGGGACATGGGTCAGACCTCGTACTCGACGCCGACGCCGTCGAAACGGAGCCGGTCCTGGATGTGGACGCGTCTGTCGTGCTTGTCGTAGCCGCTGAGCAGGCCGGCCTCCATCAGGCGGATGACGATCTGCGAGCCGACCTCCTGCAGACCGGCGTCGTTGAGCTGTTTGATCAGCGTCTTGTAGCCGACGGCCTCCTTGGAGATGGCCTGGAAGATCTCCCGGTGCTCCTCCTCCACCGGGAACTTGATCATGTCGAGGCCGTCCTCGTTGGCCAGCACGTGCTTGCGTTCCAGGCGGAAGCTCAGTGGCTCGACCTTGTAGTACGGGTCGAGGCGCACCTCGTGACCGGTCCACTTGAGCCGGGTGATGCGGTTGAGCTGCTTGGTGAGGTCGCTGATCCAGCGGACCCGCGCGAAGGTGAGCTCCTTCTCCGAGAACTCGTCGCTCAGTTCCTTACGCTGGTGCCTGCCGATGGCGATCATCGTCGAGGCGCGGTCCCGGAAGTCGGCGACCGACGCGGACGGGTTCTCCGGGTCGTCCTGGACCAGCCGGTCGAACCACCGGCGGCGGGTCAGCCTGGCGTCGTCGGACTCGCTGATCCTGCGCCTGAGCCAGAACTCCGACTCCGGCTCGGTGAAGGAGGCGAAGGTGTAGAACGAGGCGAGGAACTCGTGGTACTGCTCGTAGGTCTCGCGGTAGCTGCGGTTGTACCACGCGTGCACGGCGTCGCGTTCGTCCTCGTGCCGAGCGATCCGGTCGATCGCGGACGCGGCGGACACCGCGGACTGCGTGGCGAGGTGCACGCCTTGAGAGAACAGCGGGTCGGTGAAGCACGCCGCGTCGCCGCACAGGAAGTACGGGCCGGCCGAGAACCACTCGGAGTCGTAGGACCAGTCGTGGACGATGCGCACCTCGTCGATCATCTCCGCGTCCCCGAGTATGGCGGTGGCGCGGACGGCCTTGGCGAGGTTCTCGCGGTAGAAGCGCTCGGGGCCGAGTTCCTTGACCTCGCTCGCCTTGGAGCGGTCGACCACCAGGCCGACGCTGTAGATGTCGCCTTTGAGGGGGATCATCCAGACCCAGCCGTCCTCGAAGGTGATCGAGAACGTGGTCCCCTTGAGGTCGCCCTCGAACGGCTCCTCGCACCTGAAGTAGGACCACACCGCGAAGTTCTTGTAGAACTCGTCGTAGCGGCGCACCTTGAGCTGCCGCGCCAGCGGGCTGCCGGCGCCGCCGGCGTCGATGACGAAGTCGCTCTCGACCGCGCGGGAGACGTCACCCTGCCGTACGACGAGTGAGACGTGGTCGCGGGCCGACACGTCCACCTCGGTCACGGCGGTGCCTTCGAAGACGGGGATGCCGCGTTCGCGTACCTCGTCCAGCAGGAGCGCGTCGAACTCCTCGCGCTTGACTTGAATGGCGTGGTCGAAGACCCATGAGGCGGTCTTCGGGGTGGAGAACGAGAACGTCCAGGGGGCCTGGTCCTGGCCCCACAGGAACGTCGCCGACGGCTTCTTCACGAAACCCGCGGCGTCGATCTTCTCCTGGAGTCCCAGCCGGTTGAGGATCGACAGCGTTCCCGGCAGGAACGACTCGCCGATCCGGTACCGGGGGAAGTGGCCCTTCTCGTACACCTCGACCTCGTGGCCGAGCTTGTGGAGCGTCAGTGCCGCCACACAGCCCGCGGGTCCCGCGCCGATCACGGTGACCTTGGCTCGCTTCATCAGTTGGACCTTCCTCAGGACGTCTTGATCGACTTGATGCGACTGGGGACCAGGTAGGAGTGGCCGCTCGGCGCGTCCTCGAACAGGGTGATGCCGGCCTGGAACCTGTTGCGGCTCCCGGTGTCCACCCCAGGTGCGACGGTGCAGCTCAGGCCGAAGAAGTTGTCGTCGCCGATCCGCACGCCGGCGCCGCAGTGGAAGTTCGGCGCGAAGAAGTTGTTGGAGCCGGCCCGCGAGTGGTGGCCGATGGAGCAGTGGTAGTGGACGACGTTGAAGCCGCCGAGCACCGCTTCCGCGCCGATGTAGCTGTCGGGGCCGATGATGTTGCCGGGGCCGAGGAGCTGGGCCGGATCGACCCTGGCGGCGGGGTGGACGACGTCGACGGCGTCCAGTCCGCGCTCGGTGATCAGGCCGTCGATCAGCTCGCGCCGCCGCACCGGGTCGGCGACGGCGAGCACGACGCGGGTGCCGGGCTCGGGTGCGGACTTCTCCAGCGCGGCGGCCGGTACGTGCACCGGCTCGTCCGCCACCGCGAGGTGGCCCGCCACGCGGCAGGAGTCGTGGCCGGCCGCCACGAGGTCGTCGAGGTAGCGGGTCACCTCGACCGCGAACGTCCCCGCTCCGATCACGACGAGACCGGTGCTCATGGCAGTGCCCTCTTCTTCTTGAACCGCTCGGAGACGGTGACCGAGTCGATCAGGTTGACCTTGGTGGGGATCTTGAACGGCTCGACCCTGCCGGTCAGGAACTCGGTCACGTGCCTGCGGACCTCGGCTCTGGTCATCTCGCCGCGCGGTTTGACGTCCACGCACACCGACTGGCCGGTGATGGCGTTCGGCCTGCCGTACACGACGCAGTCGTCGATGAGAGGGCTGCCGAGCAGGATGGACTCCAGTTCCAGCGGCAGCACCTTCTCGCCGCCGACGTTGATGAGCTCCTTGGCGCGACCCTTGACGGTCATGTAGCCGTCGGCGTTCTGCTCGACGAGGTCGCCGGTGCGGAACCAGCCGTCCTCGGTGAGCGCGTCGCTCGGGTAGTTGAGGTAGCCGAGGAACTGGGTGCGGCTCTTGAGCTGCAGCTCGCCGTCGACGACGCGGTACCGGACGTTGGCGTCGTCGATGCGGAAGTACGTGCTGCGTGAGGACTCGCTGGTGGTCGTCGAGATGCCGGTCTCGCTGGTGCCGAACGTCTGCAGCAGCCTGACCTTGGGGAACGCCGCGTTGACCCTGGTCAGCAGTTCCTGCGGCATCGGCTCGGTGCCGTAGGTGATCAGGCGCAGGCTGCTCAGGTCGTACTCGCGGTGGTAGCCGCCGATCATGATGAGGTTGAGGAACGTCGGGCTGGTCGGCAGCAGCCTGATCCGGTGCTTCTCGATGAGCGCGCAGATCTCGTCCGGCGTGCGGCGCTCCGGAACGATCGCGGTGCCCCCCATGCGCAGCACGCCGAGCAGCGAGTTGAGCCCGCCGATGTGGTCGAAGAGCAGGAACATCAGGATGTTCGCCGGACGGCCCGCGGCGCGGGTCCGTGTGCCGAGCTTCTCGGCCACGATGGCGTCGAGGTCGTGCAGGATCGCCTTGGGTTCGCCGGTGCTGCCGCTGCTCAGCAGGACGAGGCCGGACGTGCCGGCGGCGACGAGTGGGTCGTAGGCGCCGGCGGCCGGGATTCCGGGGATCTCCTCGATCCGCGCTCCGGCCGCCGTCCGCAGCACGAACCGCGGCGCGCAGGCCCTGGTGACGGTGGCGAGCACGGCGTCGGTGAGGGTCACCACGGGGACCAGCACGTTGCGGTCGATGTACAGCGCCAGCAGCGCGGCGATCGCCGTGAAGGAGAAGTCGCCGTTGAGCACCACGACGTCATGCGGCGCCACGCCGTGCTCGCGCAGGACCGTTCCGAGGCGCCGCGTCTCGTCCGCCAGTTGCCGGTAGCTGTACGTCGTGTCCTTCTCGACGACCGCGGCGCGGTCGCCGAGCTCGTCGAACCTCGCGAGTATCGCGTCCCGCATTCAGTGAACCCCCCCAAGAAAAAGCGTCTCCCCGGTGACGAACGAGGACTCCGGTGAGATCAGGAACTCGACCGGCCCGGTGATGTCGGCCATGGTGCACATGCGTTTGAACGTCTGCCGTCCGACCAGCGCGTCGATCTTCTCCTTCGGCACGGTCCTGGTGAGGACGGTGTGGACCGGCGGCAGGCCGATGCCGTTGACCCTGATGCCGAGGTCGGCGACCTCTTTGCTCATCACCCGCGTGAGCTGTTCGACGGCGCTCTTGCTGGCCGAGTAGACGAGCTGACCGGCGAGGGCCCACGGCACGGCGACGGTGGAGACGTTGAGTATCGCCGGGGACCCGCTGCTCTTCTGCAGCAGCTTGACGCTCTCGCGGCAGCAGTTGAGCACGGCGAAGAAGTTGACGTCGAAGATCCGCCGAGCGGCGTCCTCGGGGGTCATCATGAAGTGGTTCATGGTCGCCGTGCCGGCGTTGTTGACCACCGCGTCGAGGTACCCGTGCTCGCGCCGTACGGCCCGGCACATCGCCTTGATCCCCGCGCTGTCGGTGATGTCCACCTCGTGGTGGCGGTAGCCGGGATGGTCGATGGCGGACGGCCTGCGGCTGCACCCGACGACCTGGTGGCCGCGGCCGAGGAAGTGCTCGGCCAGGGCCTTGCCGATACCGGTCCGCGTACCGGTGATCATGATGATCATGGAGTGCCGCGACCCGCCCCGTCCGCCACTTCTCTGGTGGTCATCGGCTCAGCCGCCGAGCCGCACCGGCTCGGCGGCCGGCGCGTCCGCCTCGTCCCCGGCGAGCCGCATCTCCTCGTCGATGAAGTCGATCAGCCGCCGGACGCTGCTGAACGGGCTCACCCGGCGGGAGACGGCCTTCTCCGAGGTCAGCGAGATCTCGACGTCGTACTCGTCCTCCAGTTCCTCCTCCACCCGTGCCAGGAAGTTGACCAGGTGCATGGAGTCGAACACCCCCTGGTCGCCGTACAGCATCACGCCGAGCAGGTTCTCGGTCGGGATCTTCTCGGTCCTGCGTTCGTTGAGCTCCTCGACGACGCCGGTGATCAACCCGAGCAGTTGGTCGTGCATGACAATCGCCTTTCTGTGTGGGCCTGGACTTCGGACCGGCCTGAGCAGGCGCGGGCCCGCCGCTTACACCGCGGCGGCCTCGCCGGGCTCCGGTTGCCGCACCGGGTCCGGTTCGGCGTGCCGCAGCCTGGCGCCGACCACCGTGGCGGCGGCCGCGGCGAGCAGGAACAGGACGGCGAGGCCGACCATGCCGCCGGTGCGCAGGCTGAGGACCAGGGCCAGCAGCGCCGGGCCCGCGATGCCGACGGCGGCCCCGCCGAGCGCGAACACCGACAGGTACTCGGTGCGCAGCGCCGGCGGCGCGTGCCGGTACGACAGTTCCCAGCCGCCGACCGCCTGGAGCATCTCACCGCAGGTCAGCAGAATGGTGGCGACGACAAGCAGGGTGATCGTGAGCCAGGCCGCCGAGTACGACGAGGCCACGAGGACCAGGCTGGAGGCGGCGAGCGTGACACCGGCGCCGCGCAGGGCCCTGGTGCCGCCGCGTGAGTCGTTGACGCGTTTGGCGAAGTGCACCTGCAAGGCGATGGCCATCACCGTGTTCACCGTGATCAGCGCGCTGAGCAGGCCGGGAGGCGCGTCGGTGGACTGCACGAGCCACAGCGGCAGGCCGATGCCGAACAGCACGGTGTGCAGGAACAGCACGCCGTTCACGGTGGTCAACGCGAGGTAGCGTCCGTCGCGCAGGACCGGCAGCAAGCCGCTGTGCCAGCGGGCCGGCCGGTCCACGGGTGCGGTCACGTCGACGCGGAGCAGGCCGAACAGCCCGGCGGACGCGAGGCAGCACAACGCGCCGAGCAGCAGCATCGAGCGGAGCATCCAGATGCCGCCGAGGCTGAGGAACGGCGCGGCGGCCAGCGCGCCGAGGCACATGCCGACGTTGGACACCGAGCCGATGACCCCGAGCGACTTGGTCTGGTCACGGTCACCGGCGATGGCCCCGACCACGAGCTGCACCATGGGGAGCACCGGGCCCTGCGAGATCATGAAGAGCGAGGCGAAGAGGGTGAAGGTCCAGAAGTTGTCGGCGAAGGCCAATGCCGCGAGCCACGTGGCCCGCCAGACCTGGACCATGCGCAGCAGTTGCAGCGGCCCGAAGCGCCTGGCCAGCATGCTCACCGGCACGGTGGTGAGGAACCCGGCGAGCCCCGCGACGGTGAGGCCGGTGCCGACCTCGGCCGTGCTCAGCCCGACCCCCTTGACGAGGAAGACGGTGCCGCCGGCCAGGTACAGGCCGCTGCCGGTCGCGTAGATCACGACGGCGGCCACGGTGAGGCGGCCGTCCCGGTCCGGCAGGACGTAACTGCTCAGCAGGCGCCGCAGCGCGCTCCCCTTGGCGTTCACGCGGCCTCCCCTGCCGGCTCGATCTCCGAACGCACCAGCGCCGACGCCTCGTCCAGCGTCCGGCGGCAGTCATCGGGGGTGTCCCCGGTGACGATCACGGCCGCGAGGCGCGGCACCACGCCGCGCGGCGGCAGCAGCAGGCGGGTCCCCGGCGCGGCGAGCGGCACCACGTCCACCACGCCGGGTACGGCCGTGGCGGCGGACACGTCCAGCGAACCGACCACGCAGTCCCGTGGCGGGTACAGGAACCGCACCTCGGCGCAGACGTCGCGCGCCTGTCGCAGCTCGGGCCGCAGGCCGAGCGCGAGGTCCACCGCGACGGCGGTCAGGTCGACGCCGGTCGCCAGTTTGCCGAGGCGGGGGATGAAGTCGCCGCCGAGGCGGCCGTTCAGCTCGACCAGCCGCGGCCCGGCCGGGGTGAGGCGCACCTCGGCGTGGGTGACGCCGGTCCGCACGCCGAGCGCGCGGTGCGCCTCGGTCAGCAGGTCGGTGAGCTCATCGGCCCACGGCTCGTGCCGCCACGGCGAGACGAGGTGGCCGACCTCCTCGAAGAACGGGTCGAACCCCAGCCGTTTGCGTGCCACGTTCACCAGGCGCGCGTCGCCGTCGTGCACGGCGGCGTCGACACTGATCTCCGGCCCGGACAGGAACTCCTCGAGCAGCAGGCCGTCCAGGGGGTCCAGGCCCGGGTAGGCCGCCTCGGCCGCGTGGTGGTGGACGCGGCGCAGGTCGCCGGCGTCCTGCGCGATCACCACGCCGACGCTGCCGGCGAGCGACCGCGGCTTGACGACCACCGGGTAGCCGATGGCGTCCGCCGCGCGCAGCGCCTCGTCCTCGTCCCGCACGTGCGCGTACCGCACCGCGGGGAGACCGGCCTCGGCGAGCAGCCGGCGGGTCGCCAGCTTGTCGCGGCAGTTGCGCGCCGCGGCCGGCGACATGTGCGGCAGCCCGAGCCGCGCCGCGACGGCGGCGGTCGACTCCAGCAGCACCTCGTCCCAGGTGAAGACGCCGGTACGGCCCGGCGTGCCGGCGACGCACTCCCCCACGGCGCGGGTCAGCGCGTCCACGCCGGCGTCCGGGACACTGCGGTGGCCGGTCAGGTACGCCAGTTGCCAGGTGGGTTCGGCGAGGCCGGCCAGCGCCACCTCGCAGCGGGCCGCCGCGTCGGCGAACGCGTACTCCCGGTACGGCCGGCCGCCGCTGCCGACCACGACGACCCGCGCCGGAGCGTCCGGGTCGATGGGGGTGCAGCGGAAGTCGAACTCGTCGATCGTGCGGCGGATCGCCGCCTCCACCTCGGCGGTGTCCCGGCCACGGAACCGGAACCGCGCGCCGGAGTGCTCGTAACCGGGAAGGTCGGCCAGCGTGCGGCCCACCACCGGCACCCGCGAGGCGTACGGGCCGCCGTCCCCGCCGTCCAGGGGCCGGCCGTCGCCGCGCCGTCCCGCCGCGACGACCCGGCACGGCCGGGTCACCGGGGTCGGCACGAGCAGCCAGCCGCCGCGCTCGGTCCCGGCCGAGGCCAGGCACTCCCGCGGCAGGGGTTCCCCCATCTGGAGCGCGAACGCGGCGGCCATCAGGTCGACGCCGTGCACTTCCTTCCACACGAACGGGACCTCGGCGCCACCCGGCCGCGCACCGACCTCAAGGACCCGCAGCTCCGGTTGCTCAGGCGTCCCCGACAGGAACAGTTCCAGGTGGAACACCCACGGACCGGCGGACAACGCGCGCACGACACGCGCCGTGAACACGCCGACGGCCTCGGTCAGCCGGGGGTCGTCCAGCTCGACCGAGCCGAGCGCCGTCCCCTCGGTGAACTCCAGGCAGGTGTTGACGTAGCGGGACACCTGCCAGGCACCCAGACCCGATCCCGTGGCCACGCCGTCCACGTGCAGGATGTCGTGCGGCAGGTACGGCTGCACCAGCATCGGCATGTCACGCGGGAAGACGTACGCGTCGAGGTCCTCGGGTGAGCCGAGGCGGGTCACCCCGGCGCTGGCGGTGCCGCGCACCGGTTTCACCAGCACCGGCCAGCCGTGGGCCGCGGCGAACGCGGCCACCGCCGCGCGGTCCGGCGCGGGCTCGGTGGCCGGCACGGGGATCGCGGCCTCGGCGAGCCGCCGGGCCATGACCAGCTTGTCGCGGAACGGCGCGAGCTCCTCGGAGGTCTCGCCGGGGACGCCGAGCTCTCCCCGCAACTCGGCCACGATGTCGAGGTCGACCTCGTGGAGCGCGACGATCCGGTCCGGCCGGCCGCACTCCTCGATCAGCGAGGCCACGGCGGCCCGCACCTCCTTGCCGTCCTCGGTGCTCGGCACGGTCCGCACCGCCGCGGCCCGCTCCGGTAACGACCCGGCGGCGCGCGCGGTCGTCACGTAGCTGACGCGGCGCGCGCCGTGGTCGGTGTACGACGCGTAGTCGGCGTAACGGTCGGTCCACCGGTGGATGACGATGATGTGGCCTGGCAACGGGACCCCCAATGGTTCACAGGCGACGATCCGGCAGGGCCGCCGGGGTGAGCGCGGGTCGCGGCCTACTCCGGGCCCGCGGCGGCGACCAGGATGTCGCGCATGAGCAGGAGCAACCCGGTGACCTCGTCGTAACCGGTGCCGGTCGAGTTCTCGCGCAGGGTGCAGGTCAGTGCCTCTCCTGCCTGCACCTGCAGGTAGAGCGGAGCGCCGATGTTGCGTCCCACGGTGCCGGTGCGGATCTCCTCGTCCACGGAGGTGTGTTCCTCCTGGTAAGCGCCGAGGTAGTTGAAGAAGTAGCGGAAGAAGCCGCTGACCGATCCCGCGAAGGAGCCGTTCACCGAGCCGCGGTAGCCGTAGGCGCGGCCGGCCTCCAGCACGTCGTCCACGTTGTACGCGCTGTGCCGGTAGGACCGGACCGAGTCCCAGTGGACGCGGCGCACCAGCTCGCCGAAGTCCTCCCCGTCCCGTGGCTCGACCAGCAGCGGGACGATCTGGTTCTGCGCGGCGACCAGCGTCTCCCATCGCGGGTCGCTGCGGTTGTGCGCGTAGACGGCGACCAGCAGCCGGTCACGGCCGGTGCGGCGGTGCAGCGCCAGGCAGAACGCGGCGAGCGCGACCGACGGCAGCGAGACCTCCAGCCGGCCGGCGATCCGGCCGGCGGCGTCGGCCGCCTCTTTGGAGCCGAGCCTGGCCCAGCGGGTGGACAGGGGCCGCGGCCCGTCCGGCGCGTCCAGGCCGTGGTCCCGCTCCATCGGGGGTGCCTGCTCGAAGACGCCGGTCCAGAACCTGCGCGCGGCCGTGCGCCGCCGTTCCCTGGCCGCCGACCACTGCTCGGCGGCGAGGTCGCGGCCGTTCGGCGCGGGTTCGGTCAGGCGCAGTCCGTCCACCAGCAGCAGGAACTCCTGCCGCAACTGGTTGATGGCCCACGCGTCGACGGCGATGTGGTGGAAGCAGATGACCAGCAGGACCGGGGCTCCCCGCGCGGTGACGGCGCACGCGCGCCAGGGCCGGTCCTTGGCGAGCTCGAAGGCCTCGGCCCCGGCCCGCTCGGTGACCGCCTGCGCCACCTGGTCCGCGTCGCCGTCCGCCTCGACCGTGTCCAGGCGGACAGGCGCGGCCGGCCACACGGCCTGCACCAGGTCGTGCTCCCCGTCGGGCTCGTAGCGGGTGCGCAGTGACTCGTGACGATCCTCCAGCGCCGCGAGCGCCTCCTCGACCGAGGCGAGGCTCACGCCGTCGGGAACGGTCCATGTCTGTGGAAGGTTGCACGCCTCCGGTGACAGTCCCTGGATGGACCGCCACAGGGAGAGCTGCCCGAAGGTCAATGGAGCGCGAATCATCGCCGGTTGTACCACTACCTGAAACCTCACCGAAACAAAAAGGATTTGTATGACGTGCGTCCGGTGGTCCGGCCGCCCGGTTCTTCCTCGGCGAGGGCATCCCCATCGACGCCCAAAAGACAACAGGGGACTTTTAATCGAACAAATTCGCTTACCGCGTCGGTACCGCGTCGACGTTAGCGCAGTGATTGACGCGGCAACAGAATCTTCTCATCAGATGAGACGGACACAGCATCATCTTCAGCTCATTGGCTGACAATTTTCGCCTTCTGGCCGTATGTTCCCTCGACTTTCCCGCGAAGTGCGCATCGATACCGACATCCATCACCATTCCGGGCATCCGATATGTCGGTTATCGCACTATGCCGAACCAAGACCGCCGCCACTCAGAAAACTTTGACATCACATTCCACAGAATTCTGACGTGAACAGTCGTCAGGTCCGACCCGCCGAGCCGGCCGGAGAAGGACCGTGAAGCAGTGCCACCCGGAGGCGCGCGACACGCGTGGAGAACGTTTCTCACCGGGCCGGAACAGAGAATTCGATATGAAATTTCATTGCGATCGGCACATGTTTCGGACCGTGCTCCGTCGCCGGATCCGCTCGTCGCCGCCGGTCGCGGGAGGTGAAAGAACTCAGGGTGCGCGCTCGGTGTCCGACCGAAACACCGGTTTCTCACAAGGCCGCTGGACGGCCGGTGATCCCGGGGCCTATCTTCCGGTGGCGCTCCCTGCGTTCCACGCACATCCCGAGAGACGAGGTGCGAATTGCCAGCACGTCATGCGGCTCTCCGCGCGCTGAGATGGATCGCTGTGGCGATCTCGGTGCTCGCGGCCGGACTCCTTCCCGTCACCCCCGCGCACGCGACGTACGGCTCCGACCAGCCGGTGTACGTGCAGGTGAACTCGAACACCGGCCCCACCCAGGCGCTGGCCCGGCTCGACGGGACGGTGGCGTTCGACGACGGGAACACGAAGTTCAGGTACTCGCTGGCGATGTGCTGGCAGAGTGCGTATCCGTCGCCGAACCTGCAGATCGTCGTCAACGGCTCGACCTACCTCTGGGGGTCGTACGCCGGCACGACGTCCACTCCGGGGTGCCAGCAGGTGATCCTCTACTCCGCCGAGGTGACCCACGGCGGTGTGGTGGCCAATGTCCGTTTCGACGTGACGGCCGGGTGGTTCTACCCGGGTAACCAGTACAACTCACGGACCCGTTCCTGGACCGCCGACAATCCGTTCAACTGAGCACGTGAGCCGAGCACACCACCGTCGCGCGCGGTGGTGTGCTCGGGTACGGCGATGTGACGGTCGGGGTGTTCATCCGTTGAGTAGGTTTAAGTCCCGCTGAGCGACTCAGAATCGCACGGACTCGCACAAGACCGTGACGGAAGAGGCTCGGATGGGGCGTCGTACCGCGTTGGCGGGTTACCTGGCCGCCGAGGCGGTCTCGATCACCGGTAGCCGTATGTCGCTGGTGGCGTTGCCGTGGCTGGTGCTGACGACGACGGGAAGTGCGGCGCTGACGGGGGTCGTCGCGGCCCTGGAGACGGTTCCGTACGTGGTGGCGGGGAGTTTCGGGGCCCCGGTGGTGGACCGGATCGGCGCGCGGCGGGCTTCCGTGCTCGCCGACCTGGTGAGTTTCGCGGCGATGGTGGCGATCCCGTTCCTGTACCACCGGGGAATCGGGGTGCTCGGGGGCCTGGTCGTGGTCGTCGGGGCCGCGCGCGGGGTCAGTGACATCGCCAAACGGGTGTTGCTGCCGGCGGCGGTGGAGGGAAGCGGTCTTGAGCTGACGCGGGCCACGGCGCTGTACGACGGGGTGGCGCGGTTCGGCGCGCTGGTGGGAGGCCCGGTGGCCGGGGTGCTCATCGTGTGGCTGGGGGCTCCCGGGGTGATCCTGCTGGACGCGGTGTCGTTCCTGCTGTGCGCCGGGCTCATCGCGGGGACGGTGCGGACGCGGGGGGTGGCGGCCGAGCGGGAGCCGTACCTGACGGCGCTGGCGAACGGGGTCGACCACCTGCGGCGGGACCGGCTGATCCTCGCCATCGTGCTCATGATGTTCGCGATCAACCTGTTCGACACGGCGGCGCTGTCGGTCTACATCCCGGTCTGGGCCCGGCAGGTGGTGGGGTCGCCGGTCGCGCTCGGGCTGTGCAGCGGGGCCTTCGCGCTCGGGGCCCTGGCGGGGAACGCGGGACTGGTCGCGTACGCGCACCGCGTGCCGAAGCTCGCGGTGCTGACCGTGGGGTTCGTGGTGGGGGGAGCGCCGCGGTTCCTCGCGCTCGCGCTCAGCGACTCGGTGGTGTTCGTCACCGCGGTGATGTTCGTGGCGGGGCTGGGGCTCGCCGCGGCCAATCCGATCATCAGCGCGGTGATGTACGACCGGGTGCCGGAGCGCCTGCACGCGCGGGTGTTCGGCGTGGCGACGGGTGCGGCGTTCGCGGGGATGCCGCTCGGGAGTCTGCTCGCAGGACTGGGGATCGGAGTGCTGGGGTTCACGCCGCTGATCGTGCTCACGGCGGTGCTCTGTTTCGTCACCACGCTGGTGCCGCTCGTCGGCAGGAGAACCTGGCGGCAGATCGACGCTCCGCGGCCGCCGGAACTCCGGCCCGACGAGGCCTGAGTTCCGGCCGCCTTGGTCAGCTTCCGCGCCGGGCCCTGGTCACGACCGGCCGGTGAGGGACAACAGGAAGTCCTTCACGTCCGTGGCCGCGAACTCCGGCCGCGCCGCCGAAGGGTCCGAGCACAGCAGCACCGGAGCGTCGGCGGGGTCGGCGGGGAGGCGGCCGTGGGACCCCCGCACGGCGTGGGCTCCCGCGTCGAGGCCGACCACGCTCATCATGTAGCGCATGCCGAGCTTCTTGCGGGCCAGCGCGGTCGCCGCGCGGCGCTTGGCGGCCAGCGGCGCGGCGGGGTCGAAGAACAGCTCGGCGGGGTCGTAGCCGGGCTTGCGGTGGATCTCCACCAGTCGCGCGAAGTCGGGGGCCGCAGCGTCGTCCAGCCAGTAGTAGTAGGTGAACCACGCGTCGGGGTCGGCGACCAGGACCAGCTCACCGGAGCGCGGATGGTCCAGGCCGTTCGCGGCCTTGCCTTCCTCGTCGAGGACCTCGGCGACGCCTGGCAGCGCGGCGCACAGCTTGGCCACGGCCGGGATGTCCCCGGGGTCGCGCACGTAGACGTGCGCGATCTGGTGGTCGGCGACGGCGAAGGCCCGGGACGTCCAGGGGTCCAGGTACTCCATGCCGTCCTGGCGGTAGACCTTCAGCAGGCCCTCCGCGCGCAGGGCCCGGTTGATCCCCACCGGCCGGCTGACGTCGGTGATGCCGTACTCCGACAGCACGACCACGGTCGCGCCGCGCGCCGCGGCGGCGTCCAGCAGCGGCGCGAGCACCTCGTCCAGCTCGGCCGCCGCGGTGTCGGCCTCGGAACGCGAGGGGCCGAACCGCTGCAGGTCGTAGTCGAGGTGGGGGACGTAGACCAGGGTCAGGTCCGGGTTGTGCGTCGCCATGATCTGTTCGGCGGCACGGCAGATCCACCGGGACGACGGCATGGCGGCCGTCGGACCCCAGTAGGTGAACAGGGGGAACGGGCCGAGCGCGGCGGTCAGCTCGTCGTGCAGCTCGGGGGGGTCGGTGTAGCAGTCCGGTTCCTTGCGGCCGTCGGCGTAGTAGATGGGCCTCGGGGTGACCGTCCAGTCGACGTCGGCCCCCATGGCGTACCACCAGCAGATGTTGGCCACGGTGTAGCCGGGGTCGAGGCGGCGCACCGCGTCCCACAGTTTGTCGCCGCCGACGAGCGCGTTGTGCTGGCGCCACAGCAGCACCTCGCCGAGGTCGCGGAAGTACCACCCGTTGCCGACGATGCCGTGTCCCGCCGGGGTCTCACCGGTCAGGAACGTCGACTGGACCGAGCACGTGACGGCGGGGAGCACGGTGCCGAGCGGCGCCTGGAAACCCTGCTCGGCCACCTTGCGCAGCTTCGGCATGTGTTCGAGCAGCCGCGGCGTGAGACCGACGACATCGAGGACCACCAACGGACTCAACGGGCCACCTCCGTGGCGAGCAGGGAACGAGCGAAGGCCATCTCGGCCGCGATGCCGGCCGCCAGACCGGCGGCATCCTGGGGTCGTTGCTCCGGGGGGAGCACACCCCATGTGTAGGTCTCCACGTCGAAGTGGTCGCAGGCCGGTTCCGGCCCGGCGAGCAGTTCGCGTACGGCGGCCTGGAGCACCGGCGCCGTCGAGGTGAGCGGCGCGACCGGCTCGGCGTGCAGCGGCACGTGGTAGTGCACGCGCCACGGGCCCGGCAGCCCGCGTTCCAGCGCCTCGTCCAGGTCGTCGGCCGCGACGTCGAAGGCCGACCGGGTCTGGTGCAGGAACCGCGGCTCGGCGTACGACGCGAGCACGTCGCGGGCCGCCACCGGGTCGGCCGCCTCCAGGGCCGCCGAGAGCTGCACCTTGACCACCTGGAGCCCGGCGGCGCGCAGCCGGCCGAGCGCGGCGGCCGGGTCCTCCCAGGCGCAGGCCAGGTGCGCGAGGTCCAGGCACACGCCGAGCCATTCGGTGTCCACGCCGGACAGCAGCCCGGCGGCCTGCGTGGTGTTCTCGATGACGCAGCCGGGTTCCGGTTCGAAGGCCACGCGGATCGTGCGGCCGGTGGTCGCGGCGATCCCGGCGAGGCCGCGCGCCAGCTCGTCCAGGTTGCGGTACGCGGCGTCCGCGCGCTCGGCGTCCCACGGCTCGCGCCAGGCGAGCGGCAGCGTGGAGATCGAGCCGCGTGCGGCGTCGTCCGGCATGAGGTCGGCGAGCACGCGGGCCAGGTCCAGGGTGTAGGTGAGGCGTTCCCGCGTCGTCCAGTCGGGGTGGTAGACGGCGTGCTTGACGACGGGGGCCTGGAAGGCGCTGTAGGGGAAACCGTTGAGCGTCACCACTTCGAGGCCGCGCGCGTCCAGCTCGCGCCGCAGGCGGCGGCGCGCGTCCTGGTCGGCCGCCAGCTCGGCCGCCACCGGCGCCGCCAGCCACAACCCGAGGCCGAGCACGTCCGACTCCAGCCGTTCCCGCACGGGGACGGCGTAGGTGTCGAGCTGCGTGACGATGCCGGCCAGGTCCTCGGCGGGGTGCACGTTGGTGCAGTAACTCAGGTGCATCAGCTTCCGCCACGCAGGATCGAGTTGCCGGCGAACGTGGCGTCCCCGGTGCCGGTGTCGGACAGGTCGAGCCGTCCCGACTGGCTGTAGAACTCCACGGGGTTGCGCCACAGGACGAGGTCCACGTCGTCCTCGGTGTAGCCGTCGGCGAGCATCGCGTCGGCGGTCGTCCGGGTCAGCAGCGGGTCCGACCGGCCCCAGTCGGCGGCCGAGTTGACCAGCACCCGCTCCAGGCCGTACTCACGCATGATCTTCACCATGCGCGGCGGCGACATCTTGGTGTCGGGGTAGATCGAGAACCCCATCCACAGGCCGGCGTCCTTGGCGCGGGCCACGGTGACCTCGTTGAGGTGGTCCAGGACCACACGGCCGGGGTCGATGCCGGACTCGGCGATGACGTCGATGCTGCGCTCGACACCGCGCGCCTTCTCGCGGTGCGGGGTGTGCACCATCGCCGGCAGGTCGTGGTCGATGGCGAGCGCGAGCTGCGCGGCGAAGACCTCGTCTTCCTCCGGCGTCATCGAGTCGTACCCGACCTCGCCGACCGCGACCACGCCGTCCTTGGCCAGATAGCGCGGCAGCAGGTCGAGCACGGGACGACAGCGGGGGTCGTTCGCCTCCTTGGGGTTCAAGGCGATCGTGGCGTGATGTTTCACCCCGAACTGCGCGGCGCGGAACGGTTCCCAGCCGACCAGCGAGTCGAAGTAGTCGGTGAAGGAACCAGGGCCGGTGCGGGGCTGACCGAGCCAGAAGGCCGGCTCCACCACCGCCTTCACCCCGGCCGCCGCCATCTTCTCGTAGTCGTCGGTGGTGCGGGACGTCATGTGGATATGTGGATCGAAGATTCGCATCAGTTCTCCTTGGCGTGTTCCAGAACGGCGAGCGCGTCGGCGGGGACCTCACGGCCCGCCGCGCGGCGCTCCCGCGCGAAGGCGTCGAGCATCGCGGCGAGACTCGCGTCCGCGCGCTCGGTCACCCCGTGCACGTCGGCCAGCGGCACCCCCATGAACACGCACTTGAGGATCCCCTGCCGCCAGGCCGCGTCGTCGAGGCGGGTGGCGTACGGGCCGAGCGCCGCCGTGACGAGCCTGGTGTCGTTGGTGCGCAGCGCGTCGTGCAGCAGCGACACGGCCGTGTCGCCGACCGGCAGCAGCGGCAGCGCGCGCAGCACGGCGAGCTTCTCGGCGGCGTCGCCGTACCGGTAGACGTCGTCCACCTCGCCGGCGAGCACGTCCGGCGGCAGCGCGGCGAGCAGCAGGGTCCGCGCCGCCTCATCGACCGTCCAGCCCGGCACCCCCGGCAGCGGCCCGCGTCCGCAGCGTCTGCCGACCGCGGGGAACAGGCCGCCGAGCGCGCTCGGGTCGGCCGCCACGACGCCGAGGGCCCCGGCGAGCCACCCGTCCTCGGCGAGCGAGCCGTTGTCCGCCAGCGCGGCACGCAGGTCGTCAAGGGTCACCATCGGTCCTCGTCTCGGTCGTCGTGAGCGCCGGCCGCCTGCTTGGCCGCCTGGCGCAGGAAGTCGATGGAACGGGACGCCACCCCCGGCGCGTCGTGCGCGTGGCGTGGCAGTTCCACGGCCACCAGGCCGCGGTACCTGGCGGCGCTCAGCGCGGCGAGCACCGGCGGGAAGTCGATCTCACCGGTGCCGAACTCCAGGTGCTCGTGCACCCCGCGGCGCATGTCGTCGATCTGCACGTTCACCAGGTGGGCCGCGACCTCCTCGACGCACTCGGGGACCGGCAGCGGCTCCAGGCAGCGGCAGTGGCCGATGTCGAGCGTGATGCCGAAATGCGGCGGACAGCCGAGCGCGGCGTGCAGCCGGCGCCAGCCCTCGATGTCGGCGACCAGCATGCCGGGTTCCGGTTCGAACCCGAGCGTCACCCCGGCCAGCTCGGCGGTCTCCACGATCTCGGCGCACCCGCGCACCAGCCGTTCCCAGACGTCCGGCACGCCAGGCGGGGCCACCCCCGACCAGAACGACACCGCCTCGGCGCCGAGGTCGGCGCCGACGCGCACCGCGCGGCGCAGGTATTCGAGGCGGCGCGCCGGGTCGTCGTCCAGCAGCGTCGGCGCGTGCTTGCGCCACGGGTCCATGAGGTACCGCGCGCCGGTCTCGATCACCACCGACAGCCCGTGCCGGCCGAGCAGCGTCGCCACCTCGGCGGTGCGCTTGGCGAGGCCCGGCGCGAACGGGTCCAGGTGTCCGGTGTCGAGGGTCAGCGCGACGCCTTCGTACCCGAGGTCGGCCAGCACGGCCAGCGCCTCAGGCAGCCGGTGGTTGGTGAAGCCGTTGGTGCCGTACCCGAAGCGGACGGTCACGTCGGCGACACCACCTTGGCCAGCCGCCGGCCGAGCGGCGCCGCGGCGGCCACGGCGAGCCCCGCGACCGGCGACCCGGCGCGGGCCGTCAGCGCACCCTGCAGCAACGGCAGCCCCGTGATGCCGGCCCCGACGGCCGCGCGGATGCGGCCAGGCGAGGGGTCGGCGACGGCGTCCACCTGCGCGGCGCCGTACCGGGTGGCGTACCACAGGGCCAGCGCGGCGGCCGGTCCCGGCCGCCGTCCCGCCGCCGACGCGGCGACGGCGGCCGTACCGGCGAGCGTGACCTTGGGGAGCGTGGCGTTGGCGCCGCTGACCTCGCGCCGCGAGAGCTCGGTGACGGTGTAGGTGTGCGCGGCCACGGTGAGCGCCGCCGGGACCGCCTCCACCGTACGGCCGGGGGAGGCGCCGAGCAGCACGTCAAGCCCCCGGCACGCGGCCATCACGGCGGGCCCGAACGGTGTGTTCTTGGCCCGCAGGTCATAGGCCCACACGGCGCCGGCCAGCGGCAACGCGACCGCGGCGGCGCGGCGTCCCCCCGCGAGCAGCGCGAGCCCCGTGCCGACGGCGGTGAGCCCGGCCGCCACGCCGAGTGCCTGCCGCGCGGTGATCCTTCCGGACGGGATGGGCCGCTCGGGCCGCTCGACGGCGTCGAGCTCCCGGTCGGCCCAGTCGTTGGCGGCCATCCCGCCCCAGTACAGGCACACCGACGCCGCGATCAGGCCGGGGGTGGCCCGGCCGAGCGCACCGGACGCCGCGGCCCCGGCCACCGTGTCACCGGGGACCGACAGCGCGGCGGGAGCACGCACCAGTTCCGCGAGCGCTCGCCAGTCAGGCCCGCGCCGCTTGGTGCGCTCAAACATCGGACAGCCCCCGGACGAACCCGGTCAGCGCGGCCCACTGCTCGTGCAGCGCGTGCGGCACGTCCCCCAGCGGGTCCTTGAAGAAGAACGCCAGCTCGGTGAGCGGCCCGGACCGGCCGGCGGCGTGCGCGGCGGCGGTGAGCCGCGCGAGGTCCAGCACCAGCGGTGCGGCGAGCGCCGAGTCGCAGCCGTGCCAGGTGAAGTCCATCCGCATGGTGGTGCCGAGGAACCCCGAGAACGTGATGAGGTCCCACGCGGTCTTGAAGTCGCCGATGTCGTCGACGTACTGGATCAGGCTGGTGCCTTCCGGCCGGTACCCGAGGGTCTCCGACAGCACCCGCTGCTTGCTCGCGGTCTTGGCGGCGTTGGCCGCCGGGTCGGCGAGGGTGGCGCCGTCGCCGCCGCCGAGCAGGTTGGTCCCCGACCACGTGCGCACCCGCAGGTGGCGCATGGCGAACATCGGCGCGAGCACCGACTTCACCAGCGTCTCACCGGTCTTGCCGTCGTTCCCGGCGTACGGCACCCCGGCCTGGAGGGCCAGCTCGGCCAGCGCCGGCAGGCGGGTCCCGGTGGACGGCGTGAAGTCGACGAAGGGACAGCCCGCGGTGAAGGCGGCGTAGGCGTTCAGCGAGCTCGCCGGCAGCACCGTGTCGGTGGAGGCGAGGGCTTCGGCGAGGGACGCCGGGTCGGTGTGGCCGGGGTGCGGCGCCACGGCCGGCTCGGTGGAGGCGACGTTGACCACCACGACGCGTTCGAGGTCGTGCCGCCGCCGGAAGTCCTCGATGTCGGCGGCGATCAGGCGGGCCGTGTCGGCCTGCGTGCCGGCCACCGGCACCGGCCGCAGTTCCCGCTCCGCGGCGGCGAGCTCGTCGCCGAGCGCCGCGGTGATCCCGGCCGGCAGCACCCCGGCCGCCACCAGGGACTCGGCCTTCTTGACCAGTGGCGTGTCCGCCACGTCGTGGCCACCGAAGACGAGATCGGCGAGGGCGGGCAGAGCCGGGGAGCGCAGCTCGGGCAGCTCGGTGACGCACCCGAGCGGTTCGGCGAGCCCCGCTCTCAGCGCCGCCGCCCCGACGAGGCCGGTCACCGCGACCGATCCCCGCGCTCCGATCAACCAGATGCCGGTTGCCATGAAATCTCCCTTGCCTTTTTTTCTGTGCTGTGCGGTGGTCGCGACGGATCAGGCCGGGCCGGCCAGGAGGGGGGACCTCCCGGCCGGCCCGGTCGCTCAGCCGCCGTAGACCTCGAAGGTGAACAATGAGTAGCCGTACGGTGTCCCTCTGGCCGTGCCGTACATGCGTACGTACCGGGTGGAGGAACTCAGTCCGGTGATGTCGTCCTCACCGCCGTTTCCGCCGGTGACGGACCTGGCCGTCGACCACGAGGAGCCGTTGGCCGAGGTCTGGATCTGGTACGCCGTGGCGTACGCGGCCTCCCACACCAGCCGGACCCGGGTCACGGTGTACGTGGCACCGAGGTCCACCTGGATCCACTGGGGGTCTGCGAACGCGCTCGACCAGCGGGTCGACGCCGAGGCGTCCACCGCGTACGACGCCGGGTAGGCGGCCGACTCGGTGCTCGACGCCGTCGCCGGCCTGTTCAGCGCCAGGTTCGCCGCGGGGGGCTGCGAACCGAGCTCCTTGACGCGGACGTTGCGGAACGCGACCTGGTCGGCCGAGCTGTGGTTCTGCAGGCCGACGTAGCCGTCGAGGTTGCGGTTCGGGTCGGTGTTGGTGAAGTCGTTGATCAGCGAGCCGTTGAGGTACACGCGCAGCCGCTGACCCTCGACGAGGATCTCGAAGGTGTTCCACTCACCCGGCGGGTTCAGCGCGGCGTCACGTGCCGCGATGTCGGCCGACTTGAAGGAGTAGATCGAGCCGGTGGTGCGGTCCGCCGAGTCGGTGGCGTCGATCTGGATCTCGTACCCCTGGTTGACCGCGACGTTGGGGTCGCCGCCGGGGTTGGGGAAGCCGACGAACACCCCGGAGTTGCTGTCCCCGGTGACACGCCAGTCCGCCTTCAGTGAGTAGCCGGCGGCGTACTGCTTGGCGCTGTACCAGTACAGGCCCATGCCGCCGACGGAGGTGAGCGTCGCGTCGCTGTTGGTGAACGACCCGGGGCCGGACTGCGACCAGCCGGCGGTGGCGCCGTCGTAGATCGCGGTGTACCCGGTCTCGGGACGGCAGTCCGCCTTGGCGCGCTTGGCGGCGTACCGGATGCCGCCGAGGAGCTGGCTGCGGAACGCCGTCTCGCCGTACGACGCCTGGGTGTGGCCGAACCCGGTGTAGAACGACCGGCCGGCGTCGATGGTCTTGCACCACGTGATCGGGTGGTCGGACCCCATGGAACCGCCGGAGTAGGTGGACTCGGTCAGCGTCGCCAGCACCCGCGCCGTGGACCGCGGGTTGGTGCGGTAGTTGTACAGCTCGTCGGTGCGCGTCCACGTCTGCGGCAGGTGCGCCGTCGCCGGGTGCGCGCGGTTCTCGGTCCTGGAGCCGGCCTGCTGGATCGCCGGGTGGCTCGCGAAGTACGCGCCCACGAGCTGGCCGTAGAACGACCAGTCGTACTCGGTGTCGGCGGCGGCGTGCACACCCACGTAACCGCCGCCGCCTCGGACGTAGGACTCGAACGCGGTCTGCTGCGCCGCGTTGAGCACGTCCCCGGTCGTGTTGAGGAACACCACGGCCTCGTACTGCGCGAGGTTCCCCGTGGTGAACGCCGCGGCGTCCTCGGTGGCGGTCACCGTGAAGCTGTTGGCCGCGCCGAGCTGCTGGATCGCCTGGATGCCGGCCGGGATCGCGTCGTGCCGGAACCCGGCGGTCTTGGAGAACACCAGGACGTCGTACGGCGCGTCGGCGGCCAGGGCCGGTGCCGCGTGGAGCACGGACGCGGCGAGTGCCAGCGCGGCGCTCACGCCTGACAGGAGTCTGCGCATCGGTCCTCTCCGGGGGGTCACGACAGGGTCCACTTCTGGTTGGCGGCAGCGGTACAGGTCATCTGCTGTACCGGCGTGCTGTCCGCCGTGTTGCCGCCGGTCACGTCGAGGCACTTGCCGGAGTTCACACTGCGGATCGTCCCGTCGGCGTTGACGGTCCAATTCTGCGCGTTTGTACCGTTACAGGTATAGAGCTGGACTTTAGCGCCGTCTGCGGTGCTCGCGCCGGACACGTCCAGACATTTGCCGTACGCACGGAAGGTCTGGCCGCTTCTTGTCCAGGTCTGCGCGGCGGTGCCGTTGCAGGTGTAGATCTGGATCTGCGTGCCGTCGGCGGAGGCGGCGCCACGTACGTCCAGGCACTTGCCGCCGAGGCCCTTGATCGTCCCCGCCGCCGGCGCTGTGCCGGTGGTGAACGTGAAGCTGTCCAGGTCGAACAGCGCGCCGGTTCCGGAGCCGGCGAAGGTGACGTACAGCGACGTGCCGGTGGCGGCGGCGCCGTTCACCGCGCCGGTGACGTTGGTGAACGTTTCCCACGAACCGGTCGGCGTCACCGTCGCGGAGCCGAGCACGGTCCCCGTCGGGGAACCGGTGCGGATCTGCACCGTGCCGCCGGCACCGGCCGAGGAGACCCGTGCGCTGAACGACGTCACGTTGGTGAGGCGGTACGGGTCGAACTGGATCCAGTCGCCGTTGTGGATGTCACCGACGGTCCGGCCACCCTCGGCGGTGGTCTTGCTGAACAGGGTCACGCCGGACGCGGTCCGGTAGTGCTCGGCCTGGCGCTTCCTGAGCTGCAGGATGCTCTGCGACCTGCCGGTCAGGCCACCCTTGTCGGTGTAGGACGCGTCGAAGATCGGGAAGAGGTTCGCCGCGTCGTCGTGCTCACCGTCCGGCGGCAAAGTGATGCTTCCCGAGCAGCCGGTCTGCGAGGTGATGTGGTGCGCGTGCTGGTCGTGACCGATGACGTACGCCATCGTGACGCGCGAGCAGTCGATCTGGCCGTCCTCGGGGTCGGTGACGGTCACGCTCCACGGCACGGTGTCACCGAACGACGCGAGCTGTCCGGCCGGCGGCGCGTTGATCGTCACCGTCGGCACCGTGTTGCCGACCGTGATGGTGACGCTCGCGGTACCGGTGGCGCCTGCGGTGTCGCGCACCGTCAGTCGCGCGGTGTAGGTGCCGTTCGCGGTGTAGGTCTTGGTGGGGTTCGCCGCGGTCGAGGTGGTCTGGTCGCCGAAGTCCCACGCGTAGGTGATGGGGTCGCCGTCGGGGTCGCTGGAGCCGGCGGAGGAGAAGGTCACCGCGAGCGGCGCCGCGCCGGACGTCCTGCTGGCCGCCGCGACCGCGGTCGGGGCCCGGTTGCCGCCGCCGACGTAGTCGTACCGGTACAGGGCCGAGTTCGCGTCGCCGTTGAAGTACCCGGTGCCGTAGTCCAGCACGTACAGCGAGCCGTCGGGGCCGAAGGTCATGTCCATGACCTGCTTGCCGTTCCACGGGAACGTGTCGATCGTGCCGGGGGTGCCGTCACTGTTGACGTGGATCGGCTTGATCCAGCCGCGGCCGAACTCACCGGCGAAGTACATGCCGTCGAACGACTGCGGCCACTTGGTGGCCGAGGGGTTCGCGGCGTCGTACCGGTACACCGGGCCACCCATCGGCGACTCGCTGCCGCCGCCGAACGCCGACGGGGTGCCGGCGTCGCCGCCGTACCGTATCCAGGCCGCGCGCGCGGCCGGCAGGGTCTGCAGGCCGGTGTTGCGGAACGAGTTGTTCGTCGGGCCGCCGGCGCAGTTGAACTTCGCGCCGGTGCTGTTGGTCGCGAAGTTCCACTCGTTGTAGGTCTCGCTGGTGCTGTTGGAGCCGGTGCAGTACGGCCAGCCGTAGTTGCCGGGGCTCGTGATCCGGTTGAACTCCACCTGACCCGAGGGGCCGCGGCCGGAGTCGGTGGTGCCGGCGTCGGGGCCGTAGTCGCCGACGTAGACGACGCCGGTGGCCTTGTCGACGCTCAGGCGGAACGGGTTGCGGAAACCCATCGCGTAGATCTCGGGCCGGGTGTTCGCCGTTCCCGGCGCGAAGAGGTTGCCGGACGGGATCGAGTACGTCCCGTTGGCGTTCACCTTGATCCGGAGGATCTTGCCACGCAGGTCGTTGGTGTTGCCGGCGCTGCGCTGCGCGTCGTAGGCGGGGTTGCGCTCGGTGCGCTCGTCGAGCGGGGAGTAACCGGCGGACTCGAACGGGTTGGTGTCGTCCCCGGTGGACAGGTAGAGGTTCCCGGCCGCGTCGAAGTCGATGTCGCCGCCGACGTGGCAACAGATGCCGCGGTTGGCCGGCACGTCGAGGACGTTGACCTGGCTGCTCATGTTGACCGTGAAGTCGGCGTTGAGCGTGAAACGCGACAGCCGGTTGACGCCGGTCCAGGTGGTCCAGGTGGCGGACGTCCCGGTCGCCGGCGCGTCACCGGCGGGGGTGCTGAGCGGCGGCGCGTAGTACAGGTAGATGTACCGGTTGGTGGCGAACCCGGGGTCCACCCCGACGCCTTGCAGGCCTTCCTCGTCGTGCGAGTACACGCTGAGTTTCGCGATCTGCTTGGTGACACCGGTCGCGTCCGTACGCCGGAGTGTGCCGTCGCGTGCGGTGTGCAGGACCGACCGGTCCGGCAGCACGGCGAGTGACATCGGCTCCCCCGTCGCGCTCACGCCTTTGGCGAGGGTGACTTGCTGGAACTCGTTCGCGTTGACGGGGTGCGCCTGTGCCGGCGCGGCCGTCACGACCGTTGACGTGACAGCGGTGACGCTCGCTGCCACGAGGGATAAGGCTGCCCCGATCGCCCGCCATCGGCGGGGGTAGCGGTGCGGATTCATGTTGTCCCTTCCTGACTGATGTGCCAGGCAGGGCGCGCGCCGTCGCGCCGGAGCCATGGGGGGTGATCACGGCCACCGTCCCCGTCTCCACGCCGATTGGAAACGAGGGTGAAACATGGGCTGTGCTGAGCGACACAGTAGGAGCTTTTAGATTGCACTGTCCATACTTTTGGTGGCAGTGCCGATAGTTCTGCACCAATGGTGAGAAGCCTGTGGTGGGGCCGCCACAGCCGTCAGCGAGAGCAACGGTGAGCGGGACACCGCAAGGTGCCCCGCTCACCGCGCGGCGGAGTCGGTACCCACAGGGTGCCGGTACCGTCGGCACCCGGCGGCCTCCGCCGTAACGGTGAGCGGGGCCGGACCCGCGGGATGGTCGGCGTCCCTCCCGCGGGCCACGCTTTCCCCCTGAAACCGATCCGCACGGCGCCGGTGCGCAGGGGACGTCGCACCGGACGCCGCGCGGTCATGAGGCCGCCTCGGCGAACGCCAGATCGCTGGCGAGGAAGCCGGCCCCCGCCACACCCGCGCGTGGGCCGAGCTCCGACAGCACGACCGGCAGGTTGCCGGTGGCCAGCGGCAGTGAACGGCGATAGACCGCGCTGCGGATCTCCCCGAGCAGCACGTGACCGAGGCCGGTGAGGCCGCCGCCGATCACGATCATCGACGGGTTGATGAAGCTGACCAGACCGGCCAGCACGCTGCCGAGCCGGCCTCCGCCGTCCCGGATGAGCCGGGTCGCGATGGTGTCGCCACCGGCGGCGCACTCGGCCACGTCCCTCGCCGTCACCGTGCCTCTGGCGGCCAGCCGCTCGGCCAGCGCGAGCGACTGTCCCGAACGGCCGGCCGCCGTGGCGTCCCGCTCCAGCGCGATGCCGCTGAACAGGGCCTCCAGGCAGCCGATGTGACCACAGCTGCAGACCGGGTCGTCGGTCTCCACCTGGATGTGGCCGATGTCCCCCGCGCAGCCGTCCGGCCCCCGGTACAGCTCACCGCCGATGAAGATGCCGCAGCCGACACCGCTGCCGATCTTGACGAAGAGCACGTCGTCGGCCGAACGCGCGACACCGGCGTAGCGCTCCCCCATCGCCATGATGTTGACGTCGTTGTCGACGACCACCGGACAGCTGTGCTTGCGCGCCAGCAGTTCGCGTACCGGGTAACCGTCCCAGCCCGGCATGATCGGCGGGGACGCCGGCACACCGTCGCGGAAGCTCACCGGACCCGGCACGCCGATGCCGATGCCGCTCAGCCTCGCGTACGCGCCGTCCGACCGTAGTTCTGCCAAGATCGCGTCGACCCGGCCGAGCACGGTCTTCGGGCCCGACCTGATGTCGGCCGGCTCCCGGACGGCCGCGACCGGTTCCAGGCGGCCGTTGGTGATCTCAAGGTCGATCGAGGTGACGCCGAGGTCGATGCCGGCGAACCGGAGATCGGAGTGCAGCTCGACGAGAGTGGAGCGCCGTCCGCCGCGCGAGGCCGCCGATCCCGCCTCCTGGACGAGGTCACCGGCGATCAGGTGCTCGAGTTCCGCGACCACGCGCGACCGGGAGAGTGCGAGCCGGTCGCCGAGCTCCGCCCTTGACAGGGGTCCCTCATCGCGTAAAAGGCGGAGTATGCGGTGCTTCGGTCTCAAATCGCTGCACCTCTTGCACACTTTTGTCCGATGCGCGGCTTGTTACGATCGAACAGTAGAATGTTACGGACAGACTGTCTAGATGTTACGCCGCACGCTTCTTAACTTTTGTCTTGTCTAGGCGAAAGTTGCTAGTTGTCTGGTTTGTCGGACTTAGCAGTCAAACCAGGAACAGGCCCACGGCGGACGCCACGAGAACGACCCGGTCACCGGCGGCACCGGACTCCAACCACACCTCAGCCCCCGGACGCGCGGACCCGTGGCGGCGCGGCAGCCCGAAGCACCGAGCGCGGCCGTCCCGGCGCCGTCACGGCGAGACACGACACGTACCCGTAGCACTTTTCCCGCGAGAGTAGCCCCAATCTCTCACTTTGAACAGAAGTTCTGCCGATCCCAGCAAAACATTCGACCCACCACCCGACCCGGACACCACGCTGGATCCCACGTAACACCGGCGTTCAGCAGGCGTTACCACCAGATCGCCACACTCGACCCCGGAGCGTCACAGCCCCCCACAAGCCTCACTTTTTATTAATTCAACGAAAACATGCCGTAAATCGGTAGAAGCACTTCACAGGCGCGACGTGATCGCGGTACGTTCCACTGAAACGGCCGCACCGATCAGGCGCCGTGTCGAGGAGTGGTGGGTGAAGACGAACCGGCCGGAGACCCCGCACCAGGCGGCGCTGCTGCGCCTGCTGCAGGACGGACCACGCTCGCGGGCCGAGCTCGCGGACATCACCGCCGAACCCGCCACCCCCGCGGGTTCCCCCATGCCGACCTCCGGATCGGCCTACCCCCACTCGCGGCGCATGGCGCCGTGGCGCATGTCGAGATCGAAGCTCAACGCCGAACTCGACCGCCTCATGAAGATCGGCCTCATCGAGTCCGACGGCCTCGCGGCCTCCCGTGGTGGCCGCCGCTCCGGCCAGGTGCGCCTGTCGCGCGACATCCGCTTCGCCGGCATCGACATCGGCGCCACCTCCGTCGACGTGGCCGTGACCGACGGCGAGCTCACCGTGCTCGGCCACATGAGCGAGCCCTGCGACATCAGGTCCGGCCCGGCCCACGTACTCGACCGCGTGCTCACCCTTACCGCCAAACTCCGCGAACAGGGCCTGTTCACCCAGCTCCACGGCGCCGGCATCGGCGTACCCGGCCCCGTCAACTTCGCGGAAGGCGTCCCCGTCGTCCCCCCGATCATGCCGGGCTGGGACCGCTACCCCATGCGCGAGGCCATCAGCCACGAACTCGGCTGTCCCGCCATGCTCGACAACGACGTCAACATCATGGCACTCGGCGAACTGCACGCCGGCCTCGCCAGACAGGTCGACGACTTCCTCCTGGTCAAGATCGGCACCGGCATCGGCTGCGGCATAGTGGTGGACGGCAAGATCTACCGTGGCGTCTCAGGCAGCGCCGGCGACATCGGCCACATCCGCGTGGACGAACTCGGCCCCGTGTGCGCCTGCGGAAACACCGGCTGCCTGGAAGCCTACTTCGGCGGCGCCGCGCTGGCGGCCCAGGCCCAGATAGCGGCCCGCTCCGGCGCCTCCCCCTACCTGGCCGAACGCCTCGCCGCCACCGGCACCCTCACCGCCGAGGACGTCGCCTCCGCCGCCACCCAAGGCGACCCCGCCGCCATCCAACTCATCCGCGACGGCGGCCGCCGAGTAGGCCAGGTCCTCGCCGGCCTGGTGAGCTTCTTCAACCCCGGCCTGGTCATCATCGCCGGCGGAGTGGCCCGCCTCGGCCACGTCCTCCTGGCCGAGATACGAAGCGTCGTCTACCGCCGCTCCCTCCCCCTCGCCACCGGCAACCTCCCCATCATCCTCTCCGAACTGGAGGAATCCGCCGGCATAGTAGGCGCGGCCCGCCTCATCAGCGACCACGTCTACTCCGCCTGACCCCACCCGCGATGACCTCGTCGGCATGCGGAGGACGGGAACCTCCGTGGGAAAGCGCTTGGCTGTGCCTTCTGTGTGTCAGCTGACGATGCTGATGCCTGGCATGGGGCAGAGCATGTGGGGTTGGGGGGTGAAGTGTTTTTCGGCGGTCCAGGTGGCGGTCTTGCCTGGGGGGACGGTCACTCGGGTTTGTGCGTAGTCGAGGGTTGTGGCGTGCGTGGTGGTGAAGTGGACGATGATTTTGTAGGTCACGGGATGGTCGCCGGGGTTGGTGGCGGTGCCGGCGGCGGACCAGCCGCCGGGGATGGCGGCGCATTTGGTCTGGGTCACTCTGTCGCGGATGCCGGGGTTGTTGGCGATCTTGGTGGGGATGGGGTGCCGGGGGATGGCGGCGGGAGGGTTGGCCTGGGGGGTGGCGGGCTTGTCCGGTGGCGGGGTTGTGGTGGAGCAGGCTGTGAGGAGGGTGAGGGCGAGGAGTGCCACCAGGGTCGCCGTCAACTTCGAGGGTGCTGCTTCACTGATCACCGCAAGTGCTCCCGCCGCGTCGGTTGTCATGGGTCTCACCACCGGGGGAATACGGCGATCTTATTGCTTTCCCTGGTCAGAGGTGGTGAGCGTCGATCGGCGATTCCTTTGTCGAGGGTTGTGCGCTCGCTTGCCCCGAGGACGTACGCCGTGCCGGCGGGGACCGGGCCGGAAAAGCCACTCCGGCCGGGGTGAGAACTCCTCTTTCCACCAAGCGTGCGGGAAGGCTCTCAGCGTGCCTGCGGCTCGCGCCTCTGGTCGTACGCCTCGCGCGCGACCCCGATGGCGTCCACCTTGGCCTCCACCCAGCGCGCCAGCCCCCACACCTGCTCCGCGACCTCGCACCCCATCGGCGTGAGGGAGTAGTCGACACGAGGCGGGATGACCGGCCGCGCGTCCCGGTGGACGAACCCGTCGCGCTCCAGGGTCTGCAGGGTCTGGGCCAGCATCTTCTCGCTCACGCCGTCGATGTGCCTGCGCAGCTCACTGAACCGGAAGGACCGCTCGCGCAACGCGGCCAGCACCAGCACACCCCACCGGCTCGTCACGTGTTCGAGCACCAGCCGCGACGGACACGCGGCCCGGTTGACATCCGGCACCGGGGAGGACCCGTCCTCACTTACCTGCACAGCAGTACCTTACGCTGAAGTGGGTACTTACGAAAAGACCTGTGCCATCCCTAGGGTGAGCATGAGCGAACACTCACCACACCTTCATCGGGGGCAAGCATGGCCATAGTCATCACCGGCGCCACCGGCCACCTCGGCCGCCTGGTCATCACCCACCTGCTCGTCCGCGGCGTACCCGCCGACGACATCATCGCGATCGCACGCGACAAGGAGAAGGCCGCCGACCTGACCGCACGAGGAATACACGTCCACCTCGCCGACTACGACCACCCGGAAACCTTCACCGACGCCTTCCACCCCGGCGACCGTGTCCTGCTGATCTCGGCCCCCGTCCCCGGCAACCGCGCGGCACAACACCGAACAGTCATCGACGCCGCCGAAAAGGCCGACGTGGCACACCTCGCCTACACCAGCATCTTCGGCTCCCCCACCGCCGACTTCCTGTTGGCCCGCGAACACCAGGCCACCGAACAGTCGATCCTGGCCTCCGGCCTCCCCCACACCTTCCTGAGAAACAACTGGTACACCGAGATGTACCTGACCGACCTCCCCGGCCTCCTGGACCGCGGCGTCCTGATCTCCAACGCGCCGGAAGGCAGCCGCGTTGCCTCCGCTCCCCGCTCCGACTATGCCGAAGCCGCCGCCGTGGTCCTCACCACCGAAGGCCACCAAGCCAAGTCCTACGAACTAGGCGGCGACACCGCCTGGTCCTACGAGGAACTCACCGAAGAACTCACCCGCCAGTCCGGCCGAAAAGTCGTCCACACCTCACTCCCCGCCGCGGAACACAAGCAGATCCTGGTGAACGTAGGCCTCCCCGAACCCTTCGCCGAAGCCTTGGCCGACGCAGACGAAGCCATAGGCCGCGGCGCACTCTCCGCCACCCCCGGCGACCTCTCGACCCTCATCGGCCGACCCACCACCCCGATCCCCTCCGTCATCGCCACAGCCCTGACAGGTGCATAACTCAGGGACGGCAACGGCATTGAAGAATAGGAAGGGAGGCGAGCTCAGCAGCGAAGTCGACGGTCGCTTGCGGGAATGGTGGAGCGAAAAGGCAATCGGCGAACATCGCCGCATCAGCGTGTGCGGCAGCGGTCTTTCCGTCGAACAGGTCCGCGATCGCGGCTACAAGAGCCGTGGACCGATCCCTCACAGAGCTACCCCGCACGTGAAAATGCTGATCCAGCTCGGCCACCAAGCTCCCCGACTTCCAGGCAGGTGCCTGCTCGGTGTGCACACCGAGCCACTTCTCCAAGGCGCCGGCGAGACGAATGCCGCCGACGGTGGTGGAGCGCGGATCGTTGGCAGCGGCCCGTAGGGCCTGCCATGCCGCCTCGTCCCGGCAGGCTACCTTCTTGAGATCGTCACCTGTCCTGCCGTGCGCGTCACCGTCCCAGACCACCACGTGAGGAATCCGGAACAGCGACAGAGTCGTGGCGGCACGGTGCAGTTCGAACTTGCCGTGTGCGTCCAGCACCCCGACGTTGGCTCCGATCCCGTCCAGTAGGCCCATGGAACGCAGCCACATGAAGTACGCCAGGTCGCTATGGCCTTCCACGACGATCACACGGTCGGCGAAGAAGGCGGCGGCGGCGCGCTTCCCGTCCAGTTCGCTGAGCAGCCGGGCATGGCGCAGTTCCCGGGAACGGGCCGGCTTCTACTGCCGGAAACACTCATTGGACGCTTGGGTGTACCTGGAGCGCTCGTCGATGCGCGCGAGAGTGAGATCCACCGTCCGGGTAGGCAGGGAGGCGGCGGTCACCGTGTCACCGGAGCGGCGCAGCCCATAGTCCACACCGACTCCCCCACCATCACCGTCAAAGCCACCACCACCCCCACCGGCGACCTCCACATAGAAGTCACCGACAACGGCGCGGAAACCCTCCCCACCCTCCACCCCCAATCCCCCGACACCCCCTCCCTCTCCGGCCGAGGCATCCACCTCATCCGCACCCTCGCCACCCACTGGGGCTTCACCCAACAACCCGAGCAGTCCACCCTTTGGTTCGTCCTGTCCCCCTACGACGCGGTAGATCCCCATTCCACCGACACCACCGATGCGATCAGAGGCCTCCGCTCGTGAGAATCCGACGGAATCGCGCCTATGATGACGGCGAAGACGCAGGAAGGAGAGACAGTTGCTGATCCGCTTCGCAGTGTCGAACTTCCGCTCGATACTCGACCCCGTCGAACTCTCAATGGTCGCCATCGACCGAGACCGCCCCGCGGCCCGTCCAATGGCCCACCTGGGAGAAAGCCTCCTCCCCATAGCCGCCATCTACGGCCCGAACGCCTCCGGCAAGTCCAACGTCCTCGACGCGCTGTCATGGCTGGTGGCCGGCATTGAACTCTCGCATCGCTACTGGGATGACGAGATCCCCGTGGAGCCATTCGCCTTTTCTCGCGGCCAGGAACGTACGACGGAGTTCACGATTGACGCCGCCATATCCGGCATACGGCATGAATATACCGTAACACTAGACCGCCATGCCATACACCATGAGGCCCTATTTCACTACCCCAAGAAGAAGCGAAGGCTGGTATTCGAGAGAACCGGCAGCGCCATCAAATTTCAGAGAGGGTTCGGGAACCTATCCGGCGTACGCGGCCTGCTGTCGACACGCACCCTAGCGCTCTCGGCGGCTCGCCGTTTCGATGATCCGTTGATTTCGGATTTCACTCACGAACTACTCAATATCCAAGGACTATGGGCACAATTAGTGTCGGCAAGACGCGGCACTTTCACTCCCGATCATATCGAGCATGCTACACGCAATCTTTTCGCTGGCCTCTTCACTGATAACCAGACAACAATATCAAACGTTGAGAGAGCTAGACGCAGCCAAGCGATGGCTCTACTGAGGCTGGCTGATCTCGGAATCACCGGAGTGGCGGTTGGGCCACTTCATCTTGGATTTCCTCGCGATATCCGCCTCCTACATCAGGCCGAAGGCGAGGAGGATGTCGAACTAGACTTTCACATGGAATCAGAAGGAACGCAAAGGTGGTACTACCTGATAGGTCCCATTCTGAACGCTCTGAGGACTGGATCACTGTTGCTGTTCGACGAACTGGACGCGAGCCTGCATCCAACCTTGTGCACGGAGCTGATCCGACTTTTCCATGAACCTTCCACCAACCCCAAAGGCGCACAACTGATTTTCAGTTCGCACGACACCAGTCTACTCAACCACCTGAACCGAGATGAGGTCTGGTTGACTGAGAAGGGACCGGACGGTACGACCCGCCTAGGTGCACTTGCCGATTTCGCCGGCGAACGAGTACGCAGATCCCAGAACCTGGAGAAGGCGTACCTGCAAGGCCGTTTCGGCGCACTTCCTGAAGTAGACCGCGCCGAGTTCCTACGCGCTCTTGGACTGATCGGCTGATCCGGCATGCCATCACGCAGGACGGCGGCGAAAGGGCTCAAACGCACCACCGCGACCCGTCCGGAACGCAAGACGGTGGTCATATTCTGTGAGGGAAAAGCCTCTGAGCCGGACTACATCAGCGCATTGAAGCGCCTCCCCGCCATTCGAGCCAACACCGCGATAAACATAGAGATAGCCCCTGAATGGGGAGTTCCCCTTGAGCTGGTGAAGTGCGCGGTCGAGCGCAGCCAGGACGACGAGGTCGACGAATGCTGGTGCGTGTTCGACGTCGAATGGCCGCAGAACCACCCGAACCTCGCACCCGCCATCCGATTAGCCGAGAAGCACGGCATCCGTCTCGTCATATCGAACCCCTGCTTCGAGCTGTGGCTGATTCTGCACCACGAACGCCGGCACGCGTTCATGTCCACCAAGGACGCCGAACGCCGGAGCCGCGAACTCGACGGCAGGGAAGGAAAGCGCCTCGACGCCGACCGCTACATGGACCGACGCCACGTGGCGGCACGAAACGCCGCAGACCTCGCCGCACGCCATCAACGCGACGAAACCGCCTTCCCGCACGACAACCCCTCCACCAACATGCACGAATTACTCAAGGCGATAGAACCGAACTCCCCTTGAGCTGAAATCGACTTCCTTGCGATCGCGACCCGTCTCCGACGAGCCGAAAACGTCATACCGGGCCGAAGGGAGATCCGTGTCCTACAGTCCCCACCTCGCCGCGGCGCTGTCAGGTGCGACGCTCCGGCAGCTCGCTCACTGGCGCAGGCCCGCTCCAGGCCTTGAAGCCGTGCTGACGCCGCAGATCTCGCCTGTGCGTCCGGTCCTCTATTCCTTCGGCGACGTGGTAGCGATCAGTACCTTCGTCAGGCTGCGCGGCACGTCACCGCGGAAGGCGGACATCACCGTTCATCACTCGGTCGACGTCCTGCGGCCCTTCTATCGCGATGGCCGGCACATCCCCGATCTGCTCCGTCCACGCCGGCACGTGACCGTCGATCCGGCGGTCCGCGGCGGGGACCCCGTGATCGTCGGCACGCGCATCCCGTACGACGAGGTGACGGCCTTGTTGCGTGACGGCGTTCCGGCCGAGCGCGTCCGTGACTACTACCCGGCCGTCACGGCCCCGGCCGCGATCGACGCCGCCGACTTCGCCGATTACATCGACAGCTACGAGCCCTCCAGGGAAACGCGTGAGGCTGCTGCTGGATGAGAACGTCCCCATGCCGCTCCACCGGGTGCTCACCGCCTTCACCCGCAACCATGAGATCGATCATCTTCTTGAGCTGCCGGGCTGGTCGGGGACGCGTGACGAGAAGCCAGCGCCTGATCACATCGCGAGGAATCGTTCGGCACTGGGCCTCGCTTCGAGCACCGGCGAGGAAACGGCTCGTTGTGGATCTATCTAAACGGCATTGGAGGAGAACACCAGCGCTTTTATTCGTCTTCGGGAACTGCTGTATGCGTGGCTTGCACCCACTCCTCATCAACCGCGCCTTGGAACAGCGCCTCAGCAGTGATGATAGTGGCTAGAGCCCAATCCTCGTCCCACATTCCCTGTCCTGCCGGTGTGGCAGCGATCCAGCGTTCCACGCTCGCATAGTCAGGCACCGGATGAAATTCCCGATGGAATGGATCGAAGAAGGCGATGACCTGGCCTTTGTCAAGGTAGGTGACTCCTGGCGGTGCAGTGTCACTCCATTGCACGCTCAGGCATGGGCCGTGTTGAGCGAGCGCGAGCAGAGCTTCTCTGGTAGGGCAGCCATTTGGCTGGACGACGAGCGTCCCGTGGACGAGCCGCCCCGCGAATAAGCGGAACTCGTATAGATCGTCGAGATGGCCCGGTTGTGCATGCTCAGCTTGCATGTCGTAGGCAGCCAGCACGTCATGCAGCGATGTGGTCGTGCACCAGGTCAAGGTATCGGCGTAATCGAACTGCTCGTTGAACCACTCGAGATATTGCGCATCGATCATCGACACCGTCCGCCTTCCCTGTCCACAGCTTGGCTGTTCGCCAAGGCTAGCGGATCACCGACCTGCGGTCGTCCGCCGGCAGAGAGGCACCTGTCGGCAGACGACGCATGGTCGATCAGCTATCGCATTCAGGAAGAGGGTCTGGTCCGTCCGGTGCGGTGACGGTGGACGGAGGGGTTTGGCCCTTCGGAGTCACGTCCACCCAGAACGGGTCCCTTTCGAGAATACGATTCCAGATATACCAGTTCTTGAGTTTCGTGCCGGCGCTGCAGTTATCTGACCTCTCCACGATGGCCACAGAATAGTTGATGCCCGCGAACGCAGATCCCTGATGTGTGGAGGCGAAGGGATATTCGTCGCAGGAGGGAACTCTGATGCCGTTCGTCAAGAGCTTGTCGCATGCCTTGCTGGCGACTGCATAGTTTTGAGCTGCCACGCTCCCCGCTACCTTCCGATCGCTCGTGCTCCGAGTCAGACATCCGACCATACTCGCGCAACCACGATCAAAGACATTAAGCCTCCCCGGAATCCTCTTGGTTTGCCCAGGGAACTTAGGCTCCGTTTCCTGTGAATTGTAGAGAGCTTTCCAGATGTGCGCCGCCACCTGCTCGGATCGCTTTTCGTTGCCGTTCAGCGTCCAGGTCGGCCGCAAGCTCCAGGTGACGCAGCCAGCCGAGAAGTACTTGACCTGGGGTGAACTATCGCAGCGGAATTGCACCCGCTCGTCGTCCAGCAAACCGGTCCTCTTCTCGGGTTCGCTGGTCTGCGGGTAGTACACCGAGGGCTGGATGCCGCAATAACCAATATAATCGGGTGCGGAGAAGTTGGACTTAGGTGACGTGAGAGTTATTTGCCGGTCTTGTCCTAGCGTCCAGCCGACTGCCGTGCCGGAGATCCCGTTCGGTTTGTCAGAGGTGCAGGTATTGGTGTTATTGACATGCACGGAAATGGGACGAGAAGGGGCATCGGTACCGAAAGTCCCAGGGCTGAATCTGTCCACTCTGATCCAAACTTTCATCTGGCGACTGTCGGTGCCTGGCATACCTCGCGCCTCTGTTCTATTTGGGTATCCCACATACGTGTGCACCACGATGCTGATACGCGCGCTCCACAAGCCCGTTCGTATCTCGTTGATCTTTCTCTCTTCACCGATAATGCCGGCATAACAGACGTTGAAAGAATTTTTGTTCCATCGATAGGTCCAGTCAGAACTAGGACGGCTGTTCTGACAGTCTTCCTGGCTTATACGGTCATACGGGAATTCCCTACCTGCCGCCGCCTGGACGGCCTGTGCGTCGGATGACGCCGTTCGCATCAGTCCGGCGGCGTCTCCGATGGGGGTACTCATGTCGGCTTGGATTTGAGCGGCATTTTGGACGATGTTGTAGATGCGCACTTCGTCGATAATCCCGCTGAAGTATTCGCCCCAGAGGGTGTCACCGCCGATGTGGAGGGCTCCATCGTCAAGTTGAAGATCACCGCTGATGGCAGCTTCGCCAACCTGGTTGCCATTGACATACATGCGGGCGGTGGAGCCGTCATAGGTGGTCGCGATATGGCTCCATTGGTTGAGCGGCAGCTCTGTTGTCCCTTGGACTGTTTCTGCTGTCGCCCCTTCTGATAGGAACCCACCGGAGGGAGCTGTAATCACGGGTTCACCGGAGACGACCCAGCGTGTCAAGTCTGAGGCGAAGTTCACATCGACCCAGTAGTTGCCGCCACCGTAGGTGCTGATGGGGAACTGGGAGGATGTGCCGTAGGCGTAAACGCCGTTGCCGCCGTACACCTCCGTGGTGGCCGGGGCGTGCAGGGGAGGGCTGTCGGTGGCCGTGGCGAAGTAGTTGGCGTCGAACCCGTAGTGTCCGGCAGGGGCGAAGTAGGACGCCACATATGTCGTTCCTGAAGTCACCCGAACCGGTGCGGCGAAGCTGAGCGTCTGCCACCCGGATTCGGTCTCACCCGTGAACGTCCCGGTCGCCAGATTCTGCCCGGAGGCGGTCCACAGGTTCCCGACATGCTCCCCGGTGTTCCCCGGCCCCTTGTAGAACCGAACCCCCGTAATGAAACCAGGCTGGTCAACCGTGAACTTCACCCCCAACTCCAACGAGTCAGGATCGCTGGAGGCCACACTCCCCGGCACCGCCGCCGCACCGAACAGGTGCGTGGTGCTCACCGTTGGCAGAGCGGGATCGGGTTGGCCCTGGTTGGGAACGAACTCGACATCCACCCAGTAATTGCCTCCGCGATAACTGCCGGACGGCATCTGGGAGGATGCGCCGTAGGCGTAGACACCGTTGCCGCCATGGACCTCCGTGGTGGCCGGGGCGTGCAACGGAGGGCTGTCGGTGGCCGTACTGAAGAAATTGTCGTTGAACGAGTAGTGCCCGGCAGGAGCGAAGTAAGACGCTACATATGTCGTACCAGGAACCACCTGAACCGGCGCGGCGAAGGTAAGCGTCTGCCATCCCGACGCGGTCTCGTCAGCGAAGGTCCCAGTCGCCAGATTCTGCCCGGAGGCGGTCCACAGGTTCCCGACATGTTCTCCGGTGTTCCCCGGCCCCTTGTAGAACCGAACCCCCGTGATGAGGCCAGGCTGGTCGACGGTGAACTTCACCCCCAGCTCCAACGAGTCGGACTCATCGACCGCCGCAACCTCCGGGGTGGCCGTGCCGGCGAAAAGGTGTGCGGGGGCGCTCCCGGACACGTTGACCGCCTTGAAGACAGTCCTGACCCCGTGCGCGTCAGTGTGGGTGAACTGGGTGGGTGAATCCTCGACCACTTTGGACGCGTCGGCAGGGTCAGAGTCACGCTTGTAGATGCCGTCCGTCTGCCGGGTGTAGGTGAGCTGAGCGCCGTTCGTGCCGGTGAACAGCACATACCCATTGTCGGAGTGACTCTCGAATGTCATGCCCGACACCAGCGAGCTGCCGTTGGAAGCGTATAGCCCATAGGATGCGCCAGCTTTGTGATCTTTCGTCACCACGGCACGCCAGTCACCGGTGGCGGTGGGCTTGACCCATGCCGACAGGGTCGCCCCGTTCGTCAGATGCAGTGATTCGGCGTCGTTGACGGTGACCCAGCTAGAGGCACCATTGAACGACATTGCCTGCTCGTACTTGCCGGGGACCCAAATGGTGTCGCGTGCCTGACCGTTGTTGCTCTTGCTGGACGCGTCACCCACCGATGATCCGGTGCCCTCGTTCATGCCGTACGCCGCGACCAAGCCCGCAACCGGAGCAGTGGTTGTCGTGGTGAAGCTCCAAGTGTACGGGGCCGCCATGACGTTGCCTTCCACGTCCTTGGCGCCGCTGACCTCGGCCGTATAAGTGGCGGACAGGGCAAGCGCTTGCGCCGACACGAAGGTCATAGACGGGCCCTGGAAGGTCAGTTCGCCTTGTACCGGCGTCCCTGCGGCGTCTTTGAGAACGAACGTGGGGCTGGAGATGGGCTTGTCGAAAGTCACCCGTATGGCAGCTGAGGTCGGGACGTCTATGGCGTTGGCGGCAGGGTCGGTGGAGACGACCACCGGCCGGTCCGGCGTGTAGATCGCTTCATCTGGATCCAACTCCGCCAGCCAGTCTTCCCGACCCACCTCCTCTACAGGGTAAAAACCGAATCCGGAGTCCTGTACGAAGGCCTGCTTGGCATCCTCGCGCAGTGCGCGCGTCTGCTCCGCGCTGAGCTCAGGCAGGACTGGGTTGTCGGCCCGATCCACCAGATGCGCTTCGACTTCACCGGCGGTGGGAGGAGTGCCGTCAGTAGGGCCGGGAATGAAGAATCCTTGTATCTGTTCAATCGCAGGCTCGAAGTCGACGAGGAGTAGCGGCTGGTGACGCTGTCCCTCGCAGAGTATGCCGCCGTTGCAGATGGTGTATTCGGTGGTCCGGTAACGGCGCCAGTTGGTGATGTCGGACTCGTTGGCCGCGGCCAGCTGGAAGCCGTAGTTGGGCTGACCATCGGCCCAGGCTTGAGTGATGGCGTTGACTGAGTGGATAAGGTCCCACTCCTTCTTGGCCCAGCTGGCAGCGCCATTCGTGCAGTCCGGACTGTAGGCACCCGTTTCCGTGTTGGCACCGGTGGAGGTCACCGTCGGCTGGTTGTCCCAGGTCAGCGATCCAGGGGTCCAGCTGCTGGTGATCCGGCGGGCTGTGATGCCGGATCCGACGGGCTTCCCGCAGTCATTCGACAGGTGGTTCCACAACACCAGGTCGGCGTTTGTGACCGTGCCACCACGCAGTAAGGAGCCGGTGGGAATGTCCTCGAAGCGGATGTAGCTGCGCCAGCGGACCGCACCAGAGTTGGACTTGCCCGCCAGAATGCGATCCAAGAGTTGATTGTCACGGCTTGTGGGGTATGCGTCATTGTTGACGAAGGTGTCGGAGGCCACGGTGCCTTCCCACCAGGCGGAGGAGGCGGCGGTCACCATGACGGGGTAGGTGACGGCCGGGTCGGCCAGGTAGCCGGCGTCGGGGGTGAGCACCAAGGTAGAGCCGCCCTCGGTCTTGTCCAAGCTCGTGGTGGCCTGGCCAACCTTGCCCGCATCCGGTCCACTGCTGCCTTCAGCAGCTACCGCATCCAGCATCATCGTTGTGGAGATGTCAAGGACCTGCTCCTGCTTCCCCTTGCTGTTGTTCCTGATCAGCTCGGTCTTGCCAGAATCGGTCTTGAAAGCGAATCCTTCAGGCAGATCGACCGGTACCCGCAAAGTCAGTGGCTTGGCGGGCCGCTGCCGGATGACGATCTGCTGACGGAACCCAGTCGGGGTAGCCGTGACGACAAGATCGATGCCGTCCCCGTAGGCGGAGGTGTACTCCGCGCGACTGCCTGATAGGCGTGGAGCGGGAAGCTTCGCCGGGGCGAAGAGCTGGACCTTGGCGTCCTTGCCATCACGCTTGGCGGGCTCGGTGATGGCGGTCAGAAGGTCGGTCTTGCCGCCATTCGACAAGGCCAGCTCCGACTTTGCTGTCCGCGGCTTGACCATGTTGCCCTGCATGACCAACGTCGTGTCAATCGGCTCCCAGACATCGTTACGCATCACGCGAACGGGCTCGGTGGACATTTCCATGTGCAGGGTCTTGCCGTCAGGGTTGGCGAATATGGTCGAGTTCTCAGTGCGGTAGGCGGGGATCTCGATCCGCTTGTTCTGCTCTTTGGCCTCGGCTTTGGCGATCTCAACGGGGCTTGTGCCGGTCGCTCGCTGTGGCGTCAGAGGGGGTTTCTGCGGATCGGCGAGCGCGGGAGAGGTCAGCATCGACGCCAAGAAGACGATGGCCGTAATGACGGCAGTGACGCGCCGTATTCGCGCAGGCACGCCAGCATTTGCTCGTTGTAAATTCACTCCGGCCTTTCTGGTGGGAAGGCAAAACGGAGTGATCATCACATAAGATCTACGTGAAGTATAGATCGACGACCCCCGTGACCAGCGCGGGGGTCGACTGCCAAGTCCTGCCCCGACTCCTCATCCCCGCCGCCAACGCCGTCGATCACGTTCTCGCCTGGTTCCACCACCGGCGTCTCCACCGAACGAGAGTCCTAACTCAGCCACTACCGCAACCGCGGCCACGCCATCCAAAGAAATCTACGGATGTGATACATGGACCGACGCCACGCGGCGGCACGACACGCCGCAGACCTCGCCGAACGCCACCAACGCGACGGAATTGCCTTCCCCTCACAACAACCCTTCCGCGCTCAGCGATCGTGAAGCGGAATGTCGGCCGGGACGCCTAGAGTCGGGGCTGTGGCACAGGTAGCGGTGGGTGGGTCGGTGCTCGTGGCGCCGGACGCGGCGGTGATCCGGGACGAGTTGCAGCGGCTGGTCGTCGATGATCTGCATGGGCCGTACGGGGACGAGGTCGAGGAGTTCGACGAGGATCCGCTCGACCGTTATCTCCTTGGACGGCTGGCGCCGAGTGGCACGCAGGTGCCGCCGGAGGAGATGGACGAGTTGGCCGGCTCCGAGGCGGCGGCGCCTGGGGAGGGGGATCCGGAGCCGTCGGCGCCTAATGTGCCGAGTCTGGCGGCGTCGGCGCTCGGGTTCTCGTGTTTCGTGGCGGGGGACGTCGAGCGGCTGGCGGTGACCGGCAGGTGGGCCCGGCACGAACGGGCCCCGTCCGAGATGACGGGACGCAGGGTGTGGCGGCGGGTGCCGATGGCCGGCACGGGTGGGGTGACGTTGCGTGAAGGCAGGCTGGTGCCGGTGCATCTGCACGGCGACCTGCCTGAGGTCGTGGTCGAGGGCCGGGCTCTGCGGCACGGCGGCGGGTGGCTGGTGTCGTTGTTCCTGGTCAACACGCAGCGGTGGACACCGGAGCGGCGGGCCGACCGGTGGGTGTTCCAGGCGGCGCTGACGGTCACGGGGGTCGACGGCGCGCCGGTATTCCTGCCTCGGCCGCAACGCGAGTCGGGTGGGGACGACGGGGACCGGGCCGAGCAGCGGCGGCTGGCGATGGCGTACCGCATGACACCGGAGTTCGCGGTCGGTCACGGGGTCGCGGTGCAGTGGACCTGCGCGGACGGCGACCCGATGCGCGCGGTCGAGATCCGCTCGGCGGCCGTACCTGAGTACGAGATCCCGTTCACCGACGTGCCGGACGCCGGGAAGGACCCCGATCTGCCTGAGCTGGCCGATCTGGTGCTGGAGATGAAGCGGCTGGCGGAGCTGGCCGATGGGCCGGCGGAGGATCTGACGGCGCTCACGGCGGGGCTCGCGCCGCTGGTCACCGGGTACCGTGCCTGGATCGACCGGGCCGAGGAGTCCGCAGGCGACCCCGCGCGTCACCTGGCCGATTACCGGCCCGAGGTGCGGAGCACGCTCGCCGCGGCGCGCAGGGCCGCCGACCGGATCGAGCGCGGTGCGCGGCTGCTGCGCACGGACCCGGTCGCGCGGCGCGCGTTCGCGTTCGCGTTCGCCAACCACGCGATGCATTTGCAGCGGGTGCACACGCTGGCCGGAGGGCTGCGGCGCGCGGACGACCGGCTGTCGCTCGCGGAGGCCGTCGCGCGGGCCGAGCGGCAGGAGACGCCGCGCTGGCGGCCGTTCCAGCTCGCGTTCCTGCTGCTCAACCTGCCGTCGCTGGCCGATCCGCTGCATCCGGAGCGGTCCGCCGACCGGGACAAGGCGGTGGCCGACCTGCTGTGGTTCCCCACCGGTGGCGGTAAGACCGAGGCGTATCTCGGCCTGACGGCGTTCACGCTCGCCGCGCGGCGGCTGCAACCGGCGCTCGGCGGCCTGCGGGCCGACGACGGGGTGGCGGTGCTGATGCGGTACACACTGCGGCTGCTCACCATCCAGCAGTTCCAGCGGGCCGCGGCGTTGATCTGCGCGTGCGAGACGCTGCGGCGCGCCGACGAGGACGTGTGGGGCCGCACACCGTTCCGTGTCGGCCTGTGGGTGGGGGGCCGGGTGACCCCCAACACCACGGAGAAGGCCGCCGAGGCCGTCAAGGAGCTGCGCGGCGGCCGGGGGGTGCGCGGGTCGGGGGGGTCGCCGCACCAGCTCACGTCGTGTCCGTGGTGCGGCTCCACGATCGAGCCGGGTAAGGACATCCAGGTGGACGCCGTGCGGGGCCGCACGCTGATCCACTGTCCCGACGTGTTCTGTCCGTTCAGCGCGTGGACCGGTCAGCAGGAGGGGCTGCCGGTCCTGGTGGTCGACGAGGAGATCTACCGGCTGCTTCCCTCGCTGGTCATCGGTACCGTGGACAAGTTCGCGCAACTCGCCTGGAAGGGACAGACGGCGACGCTGTTCGGACGGCCCACGCTGCGCTGCGAACGGCACGGCCACCTGACCGACGACCTCGCGCGGACGGTGTGCGAGAGCCGTACCGGACACGTCGCCAAAGGCTCGGCGCCGGCGGCGCGGATCGTCCCGGCGGTGCGGCTGCGACCGCCTGACCTGATCGTCCAGGACGAGCTGCACCTGATCTCCGGGCCGCTCGGCTCGCTCACCGGGCTGTACGAGACGGCGGTGGACCGGCTCGCGTCCTTCGAAGGCAGGCCCGGTGAGCGGGTCAGGCCCAAGGTGATCGCGTCCACGGCGACGGTGCGGCGCGCGGCGCGGCAGATCGACGCGCTGTTCTACCGGCCCACCGAGGTGTTCCCGCCGCCGGGCCTCGACGCGGGGGACAACTTCTTCTCCAGGCGGCGGGACGTCTCGGTGCGGCCGGGACGCCGGTACGTCGGCATCTGCGCGCACGGTGTGCGCATCAGGTCCACGCTGATCCGGGTGTACGTCGCGGTGCTCGGCGCCGCGCAGAAGCTGCACGACACCTACGGCCACAACGAGGTCACCGACCCCTACATGACGCTGGTCGGCTACTTCAACAGCCTGCGGGACCTCGGCGGCATGCGGCGCCTCGTCGAGGACGACATCTCGACCCGGCTGGCCCGCGCCGACGAGCGGGGCCTCGCGCGCCGGTACGACCCCGCGCTGCGTGAGCTGACGTCGCGGCTGTCGTCCGGTGACATCCCCGAGGTCCTGGACGGGCTCGGCGTGCCGTTCACCGGCACACGTGCCAGAGGTGAGCGGCGGCCCATCGACGTGCTGCTCGCCACCAACATGATCGCGGTCGGGGTGGACGTGCCGCGCCTCGGAGTCATGGTGGTGGCCAACCAGCCGAAGTCCACCGCCGAGTACATCCAGGCGACCAGCCGGGTCGGCCGTGTCGCGCCGGGGCTGGTGTTCACCGTCTACAACTGGTCCCGGCCGCGTGACCTGTCGCACTACGAGACGTTCGGCCAGTTCCACGGCACCGTGTACCGGCATGTGGAGGCGCTGTCGGTGACGCCGTTCGCGCCGCGTGCCGTGGACCGTGGGCTCACGGGGCTGCTCGTCGCGCTGATCAGGGACCTGGAAGGCACCTACAACGCCAACGACGCGGCGCAGAGGTTCGACCGGCACAGTGAACTCGCCGACCACGTGGTGATGTTCCTCAAACGCCGGGCCGGTGAGGTGGCCAGCGACAGGGAGGTGGAGCGGCAGGTCGAGGACCAGCTTCTGTCCCGGCTCGACCACTGGGACCGCAGGCGCAGGGAACCCGGCACGCGGCTCGCGTACGCCAAGCCGCCACGCGCCGACGACGTGGTGGGGCTGCTGCGCAAACCCGAGGAAGGGCCGTGGGGGCTCGCCTCGTGTCCCACTTCGCTGCGTGACGTGGAGCCGGGTATCCGGCTGCTGCTGCTTCCCGACCCGGGGACCGGCGAGCTGCGGGACTTCGAGGCGGCCCCGGCGGCCGAGTCAGGAGACGACACGTGACGACGACCGCCTCGGGGCCGCTGCGGGTCGGTGAGCTGCGGCCGAGCCAGTTGCTGCACACCTACGGCGTGGGCTCGGTGCTCGACCTGCCGAACCTGTCGGTCACGGTGCTCGGGCTGGACTTCTGGGAACGGTCACGGTCGGCGGAGGTGACCGAGGACCGGCTGCTGGCCGCCGTGCGCGCCAGGCTCGGCGACCAGGTGGAGCACCTGCGCATGCCGCCGTACCTGCCGGAAACCGGGGACGTGTTCGACGAGTGGGCCCGTGTCGGGGTTCCGGTGACGCTGTTCCCCCAGTGGTTGCGGTGCTCCCGGGTCCAGTGCAACCGGCTGGCGCCGGCGTCGTCCGGTGTGTTCGAGCTGGTGCAGAACGCCTACCAGCCGGAGAAGACGCGGTACGTACACGGCTGCAAGGGACAAGGCGGAAGCCGGCCGGTGGCGGTGCCGGCGCGGTTCGTGCTGGCCTGCGAGAGCGGTCATCTGGACGACTTCCCGTGGGCCTTCTTCGTGCACCGGGGTGTCCTGCCACCCGCCGACGAGCCGCACACTTACCGGCTGCGGGAACGCGGCACGTCCGGCGAGGCGGCCAACGTCTACGTCGAGTGCTCCTGCGGGGTCAATGCGCGGGCCATGTCGGAGGCATACGGCGAAAAGGCCGAACGCAACCTCCCAGGATGCCGCGGCAGGCACCCGCATCTCGGCACCGCGGACGGCTGCACAACGGCTACCCGCACGCTCGCGCTCGGCGCCACCAACACGTGGTTCGCGATGCAGTTGCGGGTCTTCAGCCTGCCGCGTGCGCGTACCGGGCTCGACCAGATGGTGAAGCAGTACTGGGGTCAGCTCGAACTGCTCGCGTCGCTGGACGCCGGTGTGGCCAAGCAACTGATGCGGACCCAGTCGTGCTGGCCGGAGCTGGAGCAGTACGGCGCCGACGCGGTGTGGAAGGCGATCGTCCGGTACGCCGGCGTCCATGAGGGGGAGGCCGCCGCCGACCCGCTCGACCTGCGCGGCCCCGAGTGGCAGGCGTTCACCGCCGACACCGGCACCGAGTTGCGTGACTTCACCACCCGGCGCGGCAGGACACCGCCTGGCACGGGTGACTGGCTCGCCGGTGTCACGCTGGTGCCGCGGCTGCGCGAGGTGGCCGCGCTGTACGGCTTCACCCGCATCGACGCGCCGGAGTGGGGGGTGGTCGACGGCTCCGAACCCGGCCGTGCGCCGCTGTCGGTGGCGCCGCCGACGTGGGTGCCGTGTGCCGAGACCCGCGGCGAAGGCATCTTCCTCAGGTTCTCCGAGGAAAACCTGCGCCGCTGGGAGGAACGTCGCGAGGTCGAGCGGCGGGTCCGCCAACTGACCACCGCGCACGACACGTGGCGGCGGCAACGGCGCCTGCCGCCGGGTCGTTTCCCCGGCGCGCGTTACCTGCTGCTGCACACCTTCGCTCACGTCCTGATCAGGGAGTTCGCTCTGGAATGCGGCTACGGCGCCTCCGGCATCGGTGAGCGCGTCTACGCCGATCCCGACCGCGAGATGGCCGGTGTGCTGCTGTACACCGCCGCACCCGACAGCGAAGGCACCCTCGGCGGCCTGGTGTCGCTCGGCCACCACGACCGTCTCGGCACCTTGATCGAGCAGGCGCTGGACGCGGCACGCCTGTGCAGCTCCGACCCGCTGTGCGCCGGCCACGACCCGCGGACCCACGGCCGGCTGTACGGCGCCGCGTGCCACGCCTGCCTGTTCGCCGCCGAGACCTCCTGCGAACGCGGCAACCACTACCTCGACCGGTCTCTGCTCGTGGACACCATCCTCGGTGGCGGCGCCGGTTTCTTCCCGCCATGACCGGCCATCTCAGCCAGACGATCGCGGCCCTGGCCACGGACCTGCCGCTCTCCCATCTCAAGGCCTGGGTCACCCTTCTTCGGACCGCCGAAACCCCCGACGGTGTGCTCCCCCGCCTGATCGAGTCCCGTCCCTCCGCCTCGCCCCAGGCGATCCGCCTGGTGGACGCCTGGCGACGCCACGCACCTGAGGTATCCGGCTCCGGCGTGGCACTCGCCTTGGAGGCCGCCACTCGCGTCCACGTAACGGAGTCCGCGCGCCGTCCCTCCGTCGTGGTCAGCGGCCCCACCACCGAGGCCGTCCCCGTCCGCCTCACCGTCTCCGCCGTCACCGAGATCGTGCGCGCCGCCAAGGAATCGCTGCTGGTGGTGAGTTACGCCGCGTACGGCGTCCATGAGGTCGCGGAGGAACTCGCCGCCGCAGCGGATCGCGGCGTCCGCGTGGACCTCGTACTGGAGACGGCCGCCGAGGAAGGCGGCACCCTCAGAGGCCCCTCCAGCGCCGACGCCTTCCGATTACTCACCGGCAAGGCCACCTTCTGGACCTGGCCCCCCGCTCGCCGACCCCAAGGCGCCGCACTCCACGCCAAGCTCCTCGCCGCCGACACCACTACCGTCCTCCTCGGCAGCGCCAACCTCACCACCCGCGCTCTCATGTCCAACATCGAGATCGGCGTCATCCTCCGCGACCCCGCCACGGTGTCCCGCATCGTCACCCATCTGCGCGCCTTGATGCGGCCGGACGTAGGCCTCCTGGTAGCGACGGACCGGCCGCCGTTCTCAAGGTGACAGGGCCGGCGACCGAGTTCGGCACGCCAGATCGGACAGCCCCAAATGACATCGCCTAATAGATTTATTTCAGGATTTGTCCAAATTCAAGATTTATACCGTGACTGCGAGAGCACTTCACATTCCCCCGACCATCGCCGTCTCGAAAAGATTTTCGACGCGAGGCGTTCGGCGTCATTAGCCGGAAAAATGTCGTGAACGTGGTCTAGCTTGGTCCGAACAGTTCCGCATGCCAGCGGTTCGAGATCTTCTGCCGATGACAGGAGTAAAGCGGACAGGCCATTGGACAGGACGACACCGCAGGCTTACCCCCCGGTATACAGGCGCGATTGGATCTTTATCGATACGCCACCGCGGACAAGTGTGCTCATGAATACATCGCGCTCATGAGGATCTTCACCGACACCTTGCTCACAGATCTGTCCGCCGCGGAGGCCACCGCGTTGCTGGCCAAGGCCGGGGTCGTCATGATCGCGGACGACGTGGAGCAGCGGTGCAAGCAACTGGAGGCGTGGGGCAACCTCGTCCGGTCGGTGCGCGACGCGCGGGTCTCCACGGTCGCGGAATTGCTGCGCTCACGTTCCCGATATCAGGTCTCCAAACTCGGCGGCCGGGTCCATCGGCAGATCGAGGAACTGCTCTCCGCGACCGACGGCGCACGCGAGGTCGCCAGGGAACTGCTCGGCCGTACCGTCGAACTCCTCGACCGCATCCTGGCGCGGCTTGCCGAGCGACGGCGCATGGACAAGGAGGCGCTGGCCGCCGATGTGACGACCGTCTTCAACAACCAGCGGTTGTTCACCGAGAGCGTGCGGGACTTCTACAGCAATCTGCACGAGGTGCTCTCCCGCTACGATCTGGCGGGATCGGAGTACACGGAATTCAAGACCATGCTTCTGCAGTACGTCGATCTCATCACAGCCGATGTCGCCAGGCACGCGCCTGCGGTCGCCGATCGGGTCGAAAGGGTCATCACCGATCTCGACCGGCTTCTCGCGGCCCTCGCCACGCTCCCTCAGCTCACCGGCCCCGACGGGAGCCCCGCGGAGCGATCACCGGGCCGGACAGCCGCCGAATGGCACGACCTGCGTGCCTGGTACAGCGGCGGAGAAGGCCGCTCCGGACCGGCCCAGTTGCGGTCGGCCGCCGAACAGGCGCTCGGCCAGCTCCTCGCGAACGCCAAACGCATGCTGGCCGCCGCAGAGACCGGGGTCTCCCGCCGCAACGACTTCCTCCGGCTCGCCGCGTGGTTCGCCGAGGCCGAGACAGAGGAAGCGCACCGCATCTTCGCGGCGGCCTTCGGCGCCTACCCCTCCCGGCACCTGCTCATGGGGCCCGACGAGACGGGGGCCGACGTCGCACCGGCCACGTCGTGGTGGGAGACCGACCCCGTGGATGTGCCGGTGTCGCTGCGGGAACGCGGGGACCGGACCGCACGAGGCCGTACCGCACGGGTTCCCGACCCTGGTATCGATCGTGAGCGGCTGTTGGCGGAGGCACGCGAGGAGGCGGAACGCAAAGCGGGTGCGGCGGCCGAGCTTGTCGCAGTGGGTGATCTCAGCGACGCGCGGATCTCCCGAGCGGCCCGCGACCTGCTACTCGAGAAGCTCTCCGGCCTGCTCGCCATCGCACATGATCTGACCGGTCCGGTGACCTCATCGGACACCGATCTGCGCCTCACGCTGGTCGCCGTACCTCGGCCGGGTGGAGCGACCCGCATTCACTCCGATGACGGCCGGCTCGTAGTCCACGACATAAGCCTGCACGTCACACCACTCGACGGCTCCACCGATGTTCGAGCCGACGACGACCGGACGGGAACAGAGAGATGACCACCGCGGCCCATGATGCGGAGGAGCGGCGCCGGGCCGCCAGGGTGCTTCTCCAGCAGCCCGTGCTCACGGCGCATCGCCACCCTGAGCAGCTCGCGCTCGTACGCCGGCACGCCGGCACGCTCAAACAGGCCTTCGCACGCGTGCTCGGTTACGCTCTCGTCGTCGAATCCGGTTTCGCGCGCCTCACCAAGACGCCGCTCTCCGTCGATGCTCCTGTCCGGCCGGCTCGCCGCTCCTCCGGCGCCGAGTTCACGCCGCGGACCTACACCTATCTCTCGCTGGTCTGCGCCGGCCTGCTGCTGCGGGATGTGGGTGAGCAGATCCTGCTGTCACAGCTCGTCGCACAGATCCGGACCGACGCGGCCGCCACCGGACTCACGTTCGACGACACCCTCGCCGAACGCCGCGACCTCGTCACCGCGATCGAGCTTCTCGTGTCGTGGGGGGTGCTGAGCGAAACAGATGGAACCGTGGCGGCCTGGAGCGAGCGCCACGATGAGGCGCTGCTGTCCATCACCAGGGGATTGCTGCCTCACCTCATCAAACGACCACTGCATGATCTCGACTGGCCGAGCCTGATGTGGGCCGTGGATCCCGACACACCCGAGCAGCCCCGGATCACGTTGCGCCGCAAGCTGGTGGAGAACCCGGTGTCGCATCGGAGTGATCTCAGCGATGCCGAGCGCGACGTCCTGAGAAGGGAACGCAGGGAACTCACGCGTGTCCTCGACGAGATTTTCGGCCTCAGCCTGGAGGTCCGCGCTGAAGGTGCTCTGGCCTACGACACCGACGAAGAACTCACCGACATCGCGTTCCCCGGTACCGGGACGGTACGGCAGGCTTCGCTGCTTCTCATCGCCGCGCTCATCGACAGCCTCCAGCCGGACGCGGCCACCCAGTCGACCCTCGACGGCCGGACCTTACCCGGTGTGCTCGCCCCCTGGCCCGTCATCGACGACCGCCTCAGGAATCTCGCACGCGTCCACGCCAAGGCGTGGCGTGGCGACGTACTCGACGATCCCCGGCGGCTGCGCGACGACGTCGTCCACCTGCTGCGATCGGTGGGCCTGGTGACCGTCGTCACCGACGGCCTCATCGTCCATCCCGCCGCGGCCCGGTACCGTCCCGCGGTGCACACACCGGCCACGACACGCTCCAAGCAGCGTCTGAACGACGGTCCGCGGTACGTCCAAGAACTGCTGGTCGCCGACTGAGAACCGTGGAGAGGTCATGACCATCCTGAGCCGTGCACACACCGTTCCCCTGACCGGCGGTCCCGTTGGCGTCGAAATGACTCCGGCCAAGCATCATCCACATCGGTGGCGCCTTCATCGGGCCGGCGTCGTCAATGTCTGGTACTACTACGACACCGAGTTCGAGTTCTCCGGTGGAAGGATGGTGCTGCGAGGCACCAATGGCTCGGGGAAATCCCGTGCGCTTGAGATGCTTCTGCCGTTCCTCCTCGACGCCGACCGCCGCAAGATGGACGCCACCGGATCGGGCCGTGTCCGACTGGAAGACCTCATGCGGGTCGGCGGTGACGACCAGCAGAACCGGCTGGGATACCTGTGGCTCGAACTCATGCGCCATGGTGACGACACCACGGTGACGCAGGGTGGTGCGGCGCAGCGCGAACACATCACCCTTGGGGCATTGATTCGGTTCTCGAGGTCCGCAGGGGAAGCGAAGGCGTGGTACTTCACGACGCCGAACCGGGTGGGGCATGACCTTCATCTTCTCAGTGAGGACCGCGTTCCGTTGTCGCGGGATGATCTGGCGAGCCTGATCGGTGCGGATCGGATCACCGATTCGCCGGAGATTCATCGCGAGCGTGTCCGGACGGCCATCTTCGGATTGCCGGGTGACTCGGGAAAGGACCGTTTCGCCGGCCTGCTCCAGCTTCTGCGTACGCTACGGTCTCCCGACGTCGGCAACCGAATCGACGAAGGGAAGCTGCCGCAGATTCTGTCCGACGCGCTGCCGCCGCCGAGCGAGGCCGCACTGGGCCGGGCAGGTGAACGGCTCGACGAGCTCTCGGAGACACGAGACGCTCAGCAGCGCCTGGAAACAGCACACCGCGTGGTGGCCGCCTTCCTCGACACATACCGGCGTTACGCCGCAGGGGTTCTGAGCGAGACCGCCAAGGCCACCCAGGCCACCGCCGTAGCCGTGACAGAAGCCGAACGGGAGGCCGATGAAGCCCGCGACATACACCTGCGGCTGACCGAGGAGCACTCCCTGACCGAGGCACGCGTGGGAGAGCTGGCGGCCACCGAGGACGAGCTGAGCAGGACCGTGGAAGGCATCCGCGGGTCCAAGGAGTACGGCGACGCCAGAGACCTGGAGGACAGGGAGCAGACGGTCCGGGCTCTTGAGCGCGCCGCCGAGCTGGCCATCCAAGCCGCGAACACCGCCGGGGACAACGAGCACGCGAAGGTGAGAAAAGCCGACGAATGCGCCGCCGAGGCCGTGGAAGCGACCGGCGACGCCGTCGCCGGCATGGCAGAGGCACGCGACTGTTTGTCGCGAGCCGGCCTCCACGCATCCCTGCCTCACGTCGATTGCGTCCGAATCGACCAGCCGGGATCAGTGGAGGTGTCCAGGCCCACCCTGCACTCCGACCCGGAGCCGGTAACCCGGCCGGCACCCGTCCGCCTCGAAGTGACGCCTGAGGACCTCAGCGGGACCGTCGAGCAAGTGAAGTCGGTGGCGCAGGCGGCGCGGCAGCGGAACGTACACGCGGCAGCGCGGCTGGATCAGGCCCAGCGCCTTGACAAGCAGGCGCTCAGGGTGCGGACAGCCGACGATCGCGCCTCTGAGGCGGAGCAACGCCTCGCCGACCTACTGCAGGAGGTGGCAGAGAAGGAGCAGGCCAGGGACGAGGCCGGACTCGCCTTGGCGCGCTCATGGCGTGCGTGGCTGGATGCGGAGGCCACCAGAGAACTGCTGAGTGACGTCGACTGGCGCCGCACCGCGCTCAGAGCGGTACTGGAGAACGCCGACGTGCTCACCGGTGGCGACAGCGCCGATCTGCTCACCGAACTCGAGGATGTCGCCGCGCGGGCCTCCTCCCCGGTCCACGACGAGATCTCCCGCGAGCTTTACCTACTCGACATAGCGCAGGAGACCGAAGACAAGGAACGTCGAGAGCTGATGGCGGAGCGGACCGGGCTGCTCGCCGCGCACGACCCCGATCCCCCGGCGCCACACTGGACACGCGTACCGTCCGAGGGAGAGGTGCCACTGTGGCGCGCCGTGGACTTCGCTTCCCATCTCGACGCACCGCAACGTGCCGGCCTTGAAGCCGCCCTGCTCGCATCGGGACTGCTCACGGCCACGATCACCACCGATGGCGCTCTCATCGCCTCCGACGGACAGTTACTCCTGCGTCCTACCGGCCCCATGGCGACGTGCTCCCTGAATGAAGCGCTGACTCCAGACCCGACAAGCCGGCTATCCGCCGAGCAGGTCCGTGGCGTGCTCTCCAGGATCGCGCTGAACGATCGCAGTCACCCGACCTGGGTGGACACCGATGGAGCATGGGGCAACGGTCCTCTGGCCGGCCGCCACCGAGCGACGACGGCCCGGCACATCGGCGCAGCCACCCGAGCCGCCGCCAGAGCCGCACGAATCGCCGAGATCGACGAGTCACTCGCCATGCTGACCGCTTCCGCCGAGGCTCGCGTCGTCCAACAGTCGGCTCTGCTCGGCAAACGCCAGGAACTCGACGCGCTGGTGCGTTCCGCTCCGCGCGGTCATGCAGTGCGAACAGCCGAAGTCCTTGTCACGGCCGGCGAACGTCAGGCGAAGAAGGCCGAGGCGGAGGCACGCAAGGAACGGGGGGCCGCGGTAAGGCTCCGCCGTGAATGGACCGAAGCCCTTGCCGCACACCGGGACGCGTGTGCCGACTTCGGCCTGCCGGACTCGGCCGAGGAACTCGCCGCCGCACGTCACGCGCTTCAGGAATCCTTACATCTGTGCGAGAGCAGCGTCCGGTACCTCACTGAGGCACGGCGCAGGATACGCACCCACGTGACGGCCGTGGCGGAGTGCGAGGCCGCCCGCTTGAAACGACGCGAAGCCGAGGAGACAGCCGAGACACAATGGGTGACGTGGCAGGGGGAGGCCGCCGAACTTGCGGCGTTGAGCTCCAGCATCGGCGTCGAGGCCGAAACCGTGCGTAAGGAGCTGCGTGCGGCTGAGACGGAATTGACGGCGTGCCGTCGTGATCTGAAGGAAATGCGGACACGTGCATCCGGCCTCGCCGAGCGGAAAGGCACCGCTGAGGCTGAGGCGCGAATCGCGCGAGACACGGCCACACAGACCCGCCGCCTCCTCATCGAGGCGGCGGGAAAACTGACGACCCGGCTGGGGCTGCCGGGGCTGGCGGCATCCGCGACCGGACAGCCACGCTTCCAGCTCACGATCACGGAAAGCGATCCCGCGAGTGTCGAGGCCGGCGTCGCGGAGGTGCTTGCCGCGATCGGCCGAGATGGCCGACTCGCCGACGAGAATGTCCTGATTCGTGCTCAGCAGAACGCGGAACGTGAACTCTCCGGGGAGCTCGATGTCATCTCCACGGTGCAGGACGGTGTCAGGCTGATGGCGATCGCCGACGCCAACGGCCGGCGCTCGCTGCCGGAGGCCGCCGCCGATCTGGAGCACCGCAGAACCAAAGGCAAGAAAGCACTGACCGAGCGCGAGAGGAATATCTTCACCGAATTCGTGGTCGGCGGTGTCGCAGAGGAACTCCGGCAGCGACTCCGCCAGGCGGAAGCTCTGATCAAGGCGATGAACACGACCCTCGCGGATATCCGTACCAGCCACGGCATCGGAGTCCGGCTTCGCTGGAGTCTCGCCGAAGGCGTGGACGCGGATGTCACGAGGATCCGCGAACTGATCGCGATAGCCGACGATGTGCGGGCCCCAGATCTCACCGAGGAACTGACCGACCTTCTCAAGACCCGCGTCGAACGGCGTTTCGCGACAGATCCCACCGCGGGATACGCCGACCACTTGAAATCGGCCCTGGACTACCGCGCCTGGCATGAGGTGGTGGTCTTCATCACCGGACCGGAGCCGGGCCAGGAGCGGAAAATCAGCCGTCGCGCCAAGCTGAGTCAGGGGGAGACCCGCTTCGTGTCGTACGTGACGCTCTTCGGCGCCGCCGACGCGTACCTGTCGGGACTGCCTGACACGTCACGTGCTCTTCGGCTCATCCTGCTCGACGACGCCTTCGCCAAGGTCGACGATCCGACGATCGGCGAGCTGATGGGGTTGCTGGTCCGTCTCGACCTCGACTTCGCCATGACCGGCCACGCGTTGTGGGGCTTTTACGAGCAGGTTCCCGCATTGGACTGCTACGAGATCCGGCGCGGCGAAGGAACAGCCGCCGTGACCACACACATGCACTGGGACGGCCACAACCGTCACCTGCGAGCCGCACGATGAGCGGACCGACACGGCATCACCTGCCAGAGAAGACTCGAAAATATCTCGCCGACGCCTGCCTCGCACCGCTGTGGGCCGCGGTATGCACCAAGCTAGAACGCGGCAGGCTGGCCGTGACAGGCACCGTTCTCGTCACGTTGGACGAGCGCGGGGCCGACAGGCTTTCCGGCTTGCTCGGCAAGTCATTCTCCGCCGGACGGATCCGCGTCCCCCTCAACGAGCTCGACCTTGCCTTGCGATCATCTCCTGCCGCCGCCGGCCTGGTGACGGTCGTCGGACAGCTCACCGAAGGCGATCTCGTCGACCGCGTGGCGGCCAGAGAGACAGCGCGCGCCTCCTGGGCCGGCATCTGGGCCGCGTTGGACGCCGCTCTATCCGTGGCCGGAGTCGTGGACGCGGACTGGGCTCCGGCGTTCACCGAGGGGGTACGCCGCTCTGGACTGCTGACTCGGGCCGGTGTCGAAGCCGCCACGGTAGCGGTCGCGCAGTTCTCGGCCGTTCTGGCCGAATGCACGGCGTCGAGCGCGCTCTTCGCTGCGGCCGACACGACTCAGTCAAGCTGGGAACTGGCCGAGCTGGCCGGACGATGCGCCGGCGACGCACATGCCCTTGACGACGGACGCCTCGCGAGTTCGCTGATGCTCCGCGCAGCAGCCGCCGCCTCTGGCGTCCCCGCACCCGTGTCGGCTGAGGAACGCCGCAACCTATGGGCACGGCTCGGGGTGACGACGGATCTGCTGTCCAGCAGCGTGCTCAGCTGGTACCTGCGGCCACCTGGCCCCGACCCCTGGTCGGAGATGATGCGCGTTCGCGCCGGTCTGAAGCTCGTGACCCATCTGAGCCTGTACGAACTTCGCGGCGCCGCGAAGGACAAGCACCTGTCCGTCCCAGGGACACACGTCTTCGCCTGCGAGAACCCCCAGATCCTCCAGGCAGCCGCGCGGACCGAGGTGCCGGTCCCGCTGATCTGCTTCGCGGGTAACCCATCCGTAGCGGCCTTGACGACACTGCGACGACTCATCGACGGCGGCGTGACCGTGCACTACCACGGTGATTTCGACTGGCCTGGAGTCGCCATCACGGCACGCCTGCTCACGATCGGCGCGAAGCCATGGCGGATGAGCGCCGACGACTATTCGAACGCCGTGACCACCCGTCCACCGGACATGGTGCTCCCCTTGACCGGCACACCGGCCCCCACCCCCTGGGAGCCCGCTCTCGCGGATGTCATGAGCCGCCGGAACATCGCCATTCACGAGGAGACCGTTCTGCCGACGCTCCTCAACGACTTGCGCCTTCACGTCACCTGGAGCGGGGAGTCAGCGACCCGCACGTGAGTATGCCGAGTGATTGCCTCGCGACGACGATTAGATCCCGCGATTTTGTCCGGAACGATGCGCGGCCGACAGATGTGAAGTGGCTTCATCGAAGAACAATGACCTACCGCACGATCAACGTGCGCTCCAGATACTTGGCGAGGTGCTGTTGCTTGTAAGGGTAGCGTCTCCACAGTTCGGCGCTGCTCTGATCAGAAAGATCGCCTATGCGCTCCAAGCAGTTCGCCTGATCCCAAACAGGTGATGCGATCACTCGACCGTCGGGCTCGATAAGCCACGCGTGACCTTGGCCGATCTTCATCCAATCCGAGATCACTATACGGACCTTCCAGCCGTTCTTCTTCTTCTCGGCCGTAAGGAAATCGGCGAGCTCTTCCAACTCCGGTCCAGTGGCGAAATCCTCGAAGAAACCGGCACTCCGGCCCTTGGGGATCGGAGTGAGTATCTTCACCTTCTTGGCACCGAGCATATCGCCCTGCTGACAAATGTAATGTATGACATCACGGTTGCCTGGCCGGGGTGTCTTGAGAAGGTTGGACCCGTCGAGTTTTTCTTCAGGCATGTATACACAGATCACGGACAGCGGTATCCTGGCGAGGCGAAGATGCATAAGACCGTCGACAACGGCGTCGTACTGGCCACGAATCCGGTTATGCTGCCGCCGGGGGCCATCCACGGTAACGTCGACGTAATCGACCATACTTTTGAGGCGTAAAGCCTCTTCCCGGCCTATGCGTGTCGCATTAGTAGAAAGAACGATCAGCTCGAACTTCCTCTGGACATACTCCAGTATCTCCCAGAAGTATGGAGAGTCCATCGGCTCACCGCCGGACAAAATTATGCGACGCATGCCGACGAGCTTATCGATCTTCTCTTTGTGCTGGTCGAGTGAGCTACTGCTGATTCCCGGGGGCTCGGAGCAGTAGGTGCAACGGAGATTACACTCCCGCGTCAGTTGGTAGGTCGCACTCAACGGTCGGTCCATCGACGCGACGAGATCTTCGACGCCGAGCTCATCGTCCGTCTTGTAACACTGGTCATCATCATCGAAGTGCAGGTCTGGTAATAATCCTTCCGTCATCTTTCGACTCTCCTCTTTACCTAGTTGACCAGCAAGGGCTGGTGAACAGGATGATAGAGCGCGGCGAGACTGCCGCAAGACTTTATACTGTAGAAGCCGGAATCGGCACGCACTCTTATACCCAGGGCAACCGTTGCAACGAAGAGGGCGACACGCGCCTTGCCGGCCCCTATCCCTGGGAACCGCTGCAGTCGCGCGGTGAACTGCGAGGCAGTGACATCTGTCCAGATATTTCGCGCGTCTCCGTCATAATCGGCTGACACGATCTCTGCCGCTCGGTACGTATTTTCCGCCATCGCGAACTTGAAAGGGTGTATGGCAAAAGGGCTTGCGAATCGCTCGGTAAACACCGGCAACGGAAGCACCAGAATTTTGTCTGGACCCATCCCGCCAATTCGTGAGCTCAATTCATAGGGTGCACGCCATGCCCGCTCCGCTTTCATGCGCTGGTTGAACAGCACTCCAAGCAGAAATGCGAAGGCAGTAGGCTCATCAGTTATATCCTCAATAGGAAGTGGACTCGGGCCGCCCATTCCCTACCTCCTCCAACCGCTCCATTATCACCTTGGCCATGGTGTACGCGGTCTGCTCAGGAGCGACGTCGTCGTTGTTCTGTATGATGACCACCTGCACACCACAGCTCGCCATGTGACCTTTTACGACTCGCCATGAGCTGACCTCCCCGGCAAAGTCGCCAACACCGTCGAATCGCGTCAGGACGCCTCGGCGGCTACGACGTGAATCCAGGCTGGATTCGTCCGCCATCATAAATATGTTGATATCCGGTAATATAAAATCTGCGTTCAACTGCCGCACTTGATCGAATGACAAGCCATCCTGCACCTGAAAATGCATAGATGAAGCGATGTAACGATCAGTGATCACCACGTCTTCTGTACCAAGCGCAGGAACAATGATTTGCCTGAGGTGCTGGGCTCGGTCAGCAGCCAGCAGCTCCGCCAGGGCCAGACCGTTGTGCCGCTCTTCGTTCGTCAGATCAAAAGCGGGAGTCGGCTCCTTGGTGAGCAAGACCGAGTACCGTCGCTGACGTAGGAGCTGGACCACCAATGGAAGTACCGATGTCTTACCGGCATGCTTTGGACCGTCCACAGCGACGAACAAGCCCGTTGGCCCACTCATCGGGTCCCCTTAGCTGAGTATCAAAGATCTCGGCCTCGGCTACGCACCGGTGCTCCAAGTACGCAGCTTATTAATCTCCTCCTTGTCTCTGAAGGCGGTTTCCAGGTTTATGCCCAGTCTGTTGGAAAGCGCACACAGGTAGATGAGAATATCGGCCAGTTCCTCTTCGACCGTACCGACGTTGGACTTGCTGTCCATAGCCATTTTCTGCTGCTTACGCAGGGCCTTGAACAGCTCGCCGATCTCCTCGCCGAGCAGCAGCGCGGTTTGCTGTACGCTGTTTCCCGTGAAGCCGCGCTCTTCTTCCAGCTTTTGGACATAGTCCTGAATCGCATTGAGTCCCGGGTCGGCCCCCAACTGCAACATGAAGCCCGTCTCCTTGTCTACATCAGATCGGGGCCGTCTGCATGCTAACAAGAAATGGCATCCAAAGTAAAGCAACAATGCTTATACCTTGACTAATTACGCCAATCGGTGTAGCTCTTGCCGCCAGACAGACAAGCCACCAATTAATCTATTGAGGCGAACGTTTAGGACATACGCAGCAGAACTTTATTTCTGACCGTAACGACTCCCACCCCCAGAAATGTCGCGAACATAAGTTCGATCAGCACATGCCGAGATCACTGTGACAGTAGATTAGAGGAGTGGCGCTCGTAGCGCATGAGTATGTCCGATTGAACGTTTGATCACCGTTTGCGGCACATCATGGTTTCTAGCTACCCGTGTTCCGATCGTGTACCGGTGTCCGCATTAAGTCGTGAAAGTTTCACTTAGCCTCATACCTCGACAGCACCTACGCCACAGCGTCCATGTAGCCCATTCACAAGCTGTGGATAAACACACATCCAGGCAGGCGTGGTCGACTCAATGCCGCCAGCGGGTGCGGGACGCGATCTGCTCGGGGGTGGCGTCGGCGAACAAGGCGATTTCGCCGCGGCGAACGGTCGTGATGGTGTCGATGACGGCTTCGCCGAAGGCTTCGGTCAGGACGGGGTCGGCTTCGAACGATCGGAGTGCGGCGTCCAGGGTGGTCGGGAGGCGGGGCTGGTCGTCGAGGGTGGCCGGGTCGGTGGTCACGGGAGGGGGGAGGGGGGTCGTCTCTTTGAGGCCGGTTTGTGCGGTGGCGAGGAGGGCGGCGAGGATCAGGTGGGGGTTAGCGGATTGGTCTATGCATTTGATTTCTATGTTGGCGGCGGTGTGGTGTTCGCCTTCTGCGCCGGTTATGAGGCGTAGGGCGGCTTCGCGGTTCTCCAGGCCCCAGCAGGCGTAGGCGCCGGCCCAGTGGGAGGGGATGAGGCGGAGATAGCTCGCTACTGAGGGGGCACCTATGGCGAGGAGTGCGGGGAGGTGGGTGAGGATGCCGGCGGTGAAGGATTCGGCTTCTTTGGTCAGGCCGTGGGGGCCTTCGCCGGCGGTCATCAGGTTGGTGTCGTCGCGCCACAGACTCAGGTGCACATGGCCGCCATTTCCTACGCCGTCCGCGAGGACCTTGGGGGAGAACGAGGCGCGGAGGCCGTGGTCGAGGCTTATGGCGCGGATGGTTTCTCGGACCAAAATGGTGGTGTCGGCGGCGGCTATGGGGGTGTCTTTGGCTACGGAGATCTCGTACTGGCCGGCGGCGTATTCGGGGTGGATCTGCCGTACTTCAATGCCAGCGGCCGTTACGGCTTCCATGATGTCGCGCAGGTAGTCGGCGCGTTCGGTGAGGCGGGTCATGCCGTACGCGGGGCCGGTGCAGGCGGGGGTGAAGTCGTCGCCGTCCCCTATGGAGGCGGCCCATTCGACCTCGAAGGCGGCGCGTACGGTGAGGCCGTCGGCGGCGAGTTTGCTCACTTCGCGGCGGAGCAGGTGGCGTGCGTCCAGGGGGTGGGGGTCGCCGTGCTGGTCGTAGCGGTCGGCGGGGGACCAGGCCCAGCCGGGGAGGGCCGCCAGCGGGGTGAGGCGGTCGAGGTCGGGGTGGAGGCGCAGGTCGCCTACGGGGCCGCCGGCGAAGCGGCCCTGGACGGTGGAGTCGTCGAGCAGGAAGGTGTCGAAGACCGGGGACGCGCCGATGCCCCAGGCGGCGGCGTGCGGGAGGCGGTCCAAGGGGACGGCTTTGACGCGGGTGATGCCGCTGGTGTCGACCCAGGTGACGGCCACGCCGGTGACGCCTTTGGCGGCGAGGTCACGGGCCTTGTCGCGGGCCAGCGCGGCGCGGCGGTCACGTTCTGGTCGGTCCAGGCCGGCCGGCTCGGCGCGTTGGCCGCGTTCCTGACGGTCCATGGCGGCCGGTTCTGTGCGTTCGTCGCGTTCCTGGTGGTCCATGGGGGCCGGTGTGGCGCGGCGGTCGCGTTCTGGTCGGTCCATTTCGCTTCTTGTACATGATGGGTGGCGTGACGTCCATGAACTTGCTCGGGTGCGTGGCGGGGCTTCGGCTGGTGGATCACCACTGTCACGGGGTGGTGGGGGACGATGTGGGTCGTGCGGAGTTCGAGTCGCTGTTGACCGAGGCGGGTGAGGTGGCGGTGGGGACCACGGTGTTCGACTCGTTGGCGGGGCTGGCGGTGCGGCGGTGGTGTGCGCCGGTGCTGGGGCTGGCGGCGCATGTGTCCGCTGATGAGTACGTGGCGCGGCGGGGGGAGGTGGGGGGTGTCGAGGTGAATCGGCGGTTTCTGCGGGCCGCGGGGGTGGCGGAGCTGTGTGTGGACACCGGGTACGGGGGTGGACGGTTGCTTTCGCCGGCGCGGATGGGGGAGGTCGCGGAAGCACGAGCGCATGAGATCGTGCGGCTTGAGCAGGTGGCGGAGGAGGTGGCGGCGGAGCGGCCGTCGCCGGAGGAGTTCGGGGACGCGGTGCGTGCTCGGCTGACGGAGCGAGCCGAGCACGCGGTCGGGGTGAAGTCGGTGGCCGCTTATCGGGCCGGGCTGGCGTTGCCGGCCGCACGACCGTCCGGTGCGGAGGTGACGGCGGCGGCGCGGCGTTGGCTGTACTCGATCAATGACGACGCGGCGCCTCGGCTCGCCGACATGACGTTGCACGCGTTTCTCGCCTGGTGCGGGGTGGATCTCGGGCTGCCGGTGCAGTTCCACGTGGGGTACGGGGACGCGGACGCCGACCTCGGCCGCGGTGACCCGCTGCTGCTGACCGGCTGGTTGCGTGCCACGGCGGCGGCCGGTACGCCGGTCATGCTCCTGCACAATTACCCGTTCCACCGGAACGCCGCCTACCTGGCGCAGGTTTTCCCGCACGTGTATGTGGACGTCGGGCTCGCCACGCACAACGCGGGGTACCGGGCCGCCGCGGTGATCGCGGAGACGCTGGAGCTCGCGCCGTTCGGTAAGTTCCTGTTCTCCTCTGACGGGTTCGGGCTGCCTGAGCTGCATTATCTCGGCGCGTTGTGGTTCAGGCGCGGGCTGGACGCGTTCCTGCGGCCGGGGGTCGATGCGGGTGAGTGGACGTACGGCGACGCCGAGCGGATCGCGTACCTGACCGGCGCGGGGAACGCGAGGCGGGTGTACCGGCTCGACCAGGTCTGACCGCGCGGCCGGTGCGCGGCCCCCACCGGACAAGACCGGCATTTACCGCTTTCAATGCATTTAACGCTACCAATAGGACCGATTGACCATCGGATATTTATCGCTCTCGTGGACGCCATCACGGACGTGCGGATGTGCCGGACGTCCGGGCTGTCGGTCATCGCGTCGATCACCGACGCGCGGCGGGACCAGCTGGCCTTCGCGCGTGCTCTGGAGGTGAAAGAACGCAGCCGCACGACCATCTGACTGGAGCTCGGCGGTCCCTGTGTCAGAGACTGCCGAGCGCCTCTGGGCCGTACTGTGCCAGTAGCGCGCGTTTGTCGGGTTTGCCGCTGGGGGCCACCGGGACGTCGGTGACGGTCGTGATGGTCTTGGGGACGGAGTCGGCGCCGAGTTCGGCGCGGACCAGAGTGGTCAAGGCGGCGGGGTCGGGGGTCCGGCCGGGGACGGGGACGATGAAGGCGTGGACGGCTTCGCCGGTGCGGTCGTCGGGGGCCGCGGTGACGTACGCCTCTGCCACGGTGGGGTGGGTGGCGAGGAGGCGTTCGATGGGGCCGGCGTAGACGACGGAGGCGTGGACGAGGATGACGTCTCTGATGCGGCCGGAGAGGTAGAGGAGGCCGTCGGTGTCGAGGTGGCCGAGGTCGCGGGTGCGGAGCCAGCCGTCGTGGAGGACCTCCCGGGTCTCCTCCGGCTGGTTCCAGTAGGACGTCATGAGGTAGGGGCTGCGGACGTACAGTTCGCCGGTGTGGCCGGTGGGGAGGTCGCGGCCTTGCTCGTCGCGGACGCTGATCTCGACGGCGGGGTGCGCGAGGCCGGCGGAGGCGGTGGCGTTGGGGAAACGCGCGAGGTCGGCGGGGGTGAGCATGGAGATGAGGCTGCCTTCGGTCATGCCGTAGCCGTGGTAGACGACGGGGCCGAGGCGTTCCACGGCCTCGGCGAGGCGGTGTGGGGTGATCGGGGATCCGCCGACCATGACGACGCGCAGGCTGCTGGTGTCGGCTTTCTCCTCGCGGAGCACGTCGAGCATCTGGCACAGGCGGGGTGCGGCCATGACGGTGCCGGTGAGGCGGTGGCGTTCGATGGCGTACGGGTACAGGGGACGGCCGTCGTCGACCGGGATCACGGCGGTGCCGCCGCCGAGGACGCACAGCACCACATAGTCGAGGATCACCGAGGCGGCCAGGGTGCCGAACACCGCGAAGCGCTCGAAGGACGCGGCGACGACTGCGGCCATCGGGGTCCAGTTGCGGGGGTTCCACGACCAGTGCGCGGCCAGGCCGCGGTAGGTGAACGCGCAGCCTTTGGGGACGCCGGTGCTGCCGCTGGTGAAGGTCAGCAGTGCCACGTCGTCCATGCGGCCCATGCACTCGGTGACGCGGTCGGTGCACGTCAGCAGGTCGGCCGCGCCTTCGACGGGGCCGAGCGACAGCACCGCGGCGGGACCGGCGGCGGTGAACAGGTCCGGGGTGGCGGTCGAGGCGTCGGCGACGACGGCGTCGACCTCCATGCCGAGGACGTGCGCGAGCAGGCGAGGGGTGAGCCCGGGACGTACACAAAGGACGCGACAGCCTAAGAGGTGCGCGGCCATGTGTGCGGCGAACCCCTCCGGCGAGACGCCGGTGTACAGTGCGACGCCGCGACCCGGGCCGAGACCCTTGTCGCGCAGCGCGGCGGCGAGGCGTTCGATCAGGTCGAGCAGCTCGCCGCGTGAGACCAGCCGGTCCCCGTGCTCGAAGGCGATGTCGCCGGGTGCCTTCCGCAGTGACTCGAGGACGGGGTACGGGAACGGCGGGTCGTCGTGCATGTCCAGCTCCTTACGAATACGTGGGTCCGCTCCGTGCCGGAGCGGACCCACGATGTCAGGCCGCGGGACAGGACGGAAGGCGTGCGCACGCCACGAGATGACCTTCCTCGGCTTCGTGCAGCGCGCCGGTGGCGCCGCTCGCGTGGTACAGGCACGTGTCCACGGCGGCGGCGTCCTCCCAGGAGGCGTGCAGGCGGGGGACGGCGGACAGCAACTGGCGGGTGTAGGGGTGCAGGGGGTCGCCGAAGACCTTGCCGGTGAGCCCCGTCTCGACGATGGCGCCGCGGCGCAGGACGACGGTGCGTTCGGCCAGGTAGTTGCCGAGGGACAGGTCGTGGGTGATGTACAGGACGCCGAGGCCGCGGGTCTTGAGGTCGGCCAGCAGGTTGAGCACGTCGATGCGGGTGGAGGCGTCGAGCATGCTGGTGATCTCGTCGGCGACCAGGAGCTTGAGGTCGAGCAGCAGCGCTCTGGCGATGAGGAGACGCTGGAGCTGGCCGCCGCTGAGCTGGTGGGGGTACTTGTTCAGGACCTGGCCGGGGTTGAGCCGGACCGAGGTGAGGGCCTCCTCGACGCGCTGGTCCCACGCCTTGTCGGCCGGGTGGTACTGCTCCTTGATCATGCCGAAGACCCGGTCGGCCTTGAACACCGGGTTGTAGGAGCTGAACGGGTCCTGGAACACCCCTTGGACGTGCCGGTAGTAGTCCTTGCCGGGTTTCACGGGGGTGCCGTCGAAGGAGATGGTGCCGGACGTGACGGGGGTGAGGCCGAGGATCATGCGGCCGATGGTGCTCTTGCCGCTGCCGCTCTCCCCGATCAGGGACACGACCTCACCGGGCCGTACGTCGAAGCTGACCCCGCCGACGGCCGTCATCGTCTTGCCACCGAAGGCGCCTACTTTGTAGACCTTCGTGACGTCATCGAGTACGAGCATCATGCCTTCCAGCAGGCGACGAAGTGGTCGGGTTCGAGCTCTGTCACCGGCGGTTCCTCCTCGGCGCACTTGGCGAACGCGAGGGGGCACCGGTCGCGGAACCGGCAGCCGGAGGGGGGGTCGAGCAGCGAGGGGGGGCTGCCGGGGATGCCGGTCAGCTTCTTGTCGGCGTAGCGGACGCCGACCTCGGGGAGCGAGTTGATGAGGAGCTGGGTGTAGGGGTGTTTCGGTGCGTTGACGATGGTCCTCGCGGGGGCCTTCTCGGCGAGCCGGCCGGCGTACATCACCATGATCGTGTCGGCGATCTGGTACGTCAGCGAGATGTCGTGCGTGATGAAGATCATGCTCTTGACGAAGCCCGACCGGCGGAAGCCGACCAGCGCCTTGGCGACGGCCTTCTGCGTGGACACGTCCAGCGCCGAGGTGATCTCGTCCGCGATGAGCAGCGACGGGTTGAGCAGGGTCGAGATGACCATGACCATGCGCTGCTTCATGCCGCCGGACAGCTCGATCGGGTACCGGTCGAGCACCTCGTGCGACAGCTCCACCTGATCCAGGCGGGACAGCAGCTCGTCGCGGTCCAGCCTGGCGCCGCGCGACCTGACCAGCTCCGCCACCATCTTGCCGATCTTGCGGGTAGGGTTCATGGCGCTCATCGAGTACTGCGGGATGAGCGAGACGTGGTGGAAGCGGAAGGCGTTCATGCGCGCGTCGTCGCCGATGGGAAGCGTCTCGCCGTCCAGCTCGACGGTGCCGCCGACGTGCTTCATGCGGCCGTCCATGCGGATCAGGCTCTTGCCGAGCGTGGTCTTGCCGCACCCGGACTCGCCGGCGAGACCGAGGATCTCGTCGTCCCTGACGGAGAACGTGACGCCGTCCAGCGCCTTCACGTCGCCTTTCAGGGTCCGGTAGTAGACCTGGAGGTCGTTGACCGTGAGGCTCATGAATCCCTCAGCTTCGGGTTGAAGACCTCGTCGAGGCCGACGTTGGCGACGTACAGCGCGCCGACGATCGCGGTGATGCCGGCGCCTGGTGGGACGAACCACCACCACAGGCCGAGATGCAGCGCGCTCCACTGGTGCGCGTTCTGGAGCATCAGGCCGAGGGACACGCCTTCTGTGGGGCCGAGGCCGATGAAGTCGAGCGAGGACGCGATGAGGATGGAACCACCGAAGAGCAGGATGAACGTCATGAACAGGTAGGAGCTCATGTTCGGCGCGATCTCCCGCAGGATGATCTTCGGGGTGCGCACGCCGCTGAGCCTGGCCAGGTCGACGAACTCGCGGGTGCGCAGCGAGAACGTCTGGGCCCTGATGGCGCGCGCGGCCCACGGCCAGCTCGTCAGGCCGATGAACAGGGCCTGCACGCCGACGCTGCGGATGCCGAGGTAAGCGTTGATGATCAGCAGGACGGCCAGGGTCGGCAGCACGAGGATCACGTTGGTGAGCATGTTGAGGATCTCGTCGACCAGCCCGCCGCGGTAGCCCGCGAGGAAGCCGACGGCCATGCCGATGATCGCCGCGAGGCCGCCGCCGAGTACCCCCACGATGAACGTGGTGCGCAGGCCGTACACGAACTGGACCCAGATGTCCTGGCCGAAGGTGTTGGTGCCGAGCCAGTACTGCGACGACGGCGGCTGCATCGGCAGGCCGGAGTAGGCGTTCGGCGTGCCGGCGACCAGCAGGGGGCCGAAGATCCCGATCGCGAGCAGCACGAGGATGACGCCGAGACCGATGAGCAGTTTGACGTTGCGGAACGCGAAGTACAGCGCCTCGCGCCGTACGCTCGTCGCGCTTTGCGGCAGTGCGGTGTCGATGACGGTCATGCGGCGGCTCCCGCCATACCGGCCCGGGTGCGGGGGTCGACGACGACGTAGACGATGTCGATGATGAAGTTGGCGATCAGCACGCCGAGCACGATGAACAGGAACGTGCCCTGGAGCAGGAAGAAGTCCTGGTTCTGGATGGCTTTGAGAATCAGGCTGCCGAGGCCCGGGTAGGAGAAGACGATCTCGGTGACCAGCGCGCCGGCGACCAGCACGCCGAGTTGCAGCGCGAGGCCGGTGATCTGCGGCAGGACGGCGTTACGGAAGGCGTACCTGCGGATGAGCCGCTGTGGCGCGCCGAGCGCGGCCAGGTAGTTGGAGTAGTCCGACTCCAGCTCGTAAATGATCATGTTGCGCATGCCGATGGCCCAGCCGCCGAGCGCGACGAGGAACAGCGACGCGAACGGCAGGGCCCAGTGCAGCAGGAGGCTCCCGATGAACTCCAGCGACCACGTGGGCCTGAGCGAGAAGCCGTAGCCGCCGGCGACGGGGAAGATCCCCGCGACCACGCCGAGACCCCAGGCGAGGATCACCGCGATCCACATGTACGGCGTCGCGGTCAGCAGGTACCCCACCGGCAGCACCGTGTTGTCGAGCAGCTTGCGCCGCGCCGCGAACGCGCCGAGGCGGTTGCCGACGACCCAGCTGAGCAGCACCGCCGGGATCATCAGGCCGAGGGTGTACGGCACGGCGCCGAGGATGACCGTGGCGACCGGCGTCGGGAAGACCCACACACTGATGCCGAAGTCGCCTTGCAGCAGCGCGGCCCAGAAGTTGAGGTACTGCCGCCACAGGGGCTCGTCGAGCCCGAACAAGTTGGTGTAGTAGGCCCGCATGGCCTCCAGCGCCTCGGGCTGGCTCACCCGGGCCCTGGCCAGCATGCTGGCGACGGGATCACCGGGCATGAAGCGCGGGATCATCCAGTTCACCGTGACGGCGACGAAGAACGTCAGGCCGTAGATGAGCAGCTTTCTGCCGAAGTAGTGGCGCACGAGATCATCTCCAGAAAAGCCCCCTCCCGCCTGGCGGGAGGGGGCGAGGTCGTCCGGTCAGGGGTTCGCCGGCTGGAGCTGTGCGATGGTCTCGAACCCGCCGAGCTCCATCCAGTTGCGCCACGCCACCGGCGCGGTCTTCGGCGCGTTCGGCGCCGAGGACGGCCAGTTCTTCCAGACCGAGCTGCTGACCTGCGACCACAGGCCGTTGTACCAGAGCGGGATGATCGGCATCTCGTCCAGGTGGATCTTCTGGAGCTTGGAGATGACGGCTTTCATGCCTTCGACGTCGTCGGCCTTCACCTGGTCGAGCTCGTGCACCAGGTCCCAGGCCTCCTTGTTCTCGTACCGGCCGAAGTTGACCGTGTTCTGCACCTTCCTGATGGGGAGCTGGAAGATGTAGTCGTAGTACGTCCACGGGGTGCTGGACAGGCCGCGCTCGTTGTTGATGAGCAGGTCGAACTTGCCGCTGTTGCGCACTTCCACCAGAGCGTTGAAGTCGGGGAAGTCGGGGGTGACGTTGATCCCGGCGTCCTTGGCGCTGGCGGCGATGACCCGGATGGACTCCATCCAGTCGGTCCAGCCGGACGGCACGATCAGCTTGAGGTTGATCTTGGAGCCGTCCTTGTTCTCCACCAGGCCGTCGCCGTCGCGGTCGCGGTAGCCGGCGTCGGCGAGCAGCTTCTTGGCCTTGGCGGTGTCGAACGTGAAGCCGGACTGGCCGACCACGGACTGGTCGACGTACTGGTCCCACTGCGGCAGCAGGCCGGTCGGGCTGGACACCTTCACCAGGTTGCCGTACACACCCTCGATGATCTTCTTGGTGTCGACGGAGTACGCCAGCGCCTTGCGGAACTCGGGGTCGTCCATCGGCTTCTTGGTGGTGTTCGGCACGAGCCACGCCGTGTTGGCCGACAGCATGTACGGCGGCTCGGGGTAGAACGTCGAGACGCCGAAGTTCCCCTTGACGAGGTTCGCCGCGCCGGGGAGGAAGTTGTTGCTGAGGTCCAGGCCCTTCTGCAGCAGCAGGCCCATCGCGACCTCGTTGCTGGAGTTGACGATGTCGACGATGTACTTGGGCTTGGGGTCCATCCGCAGGGCCGTCTTGCCCCACCAGTCGTCGCGCTTGACCCAGATCACGCGGTCCTGGTCGTGGCTCATGTACTTGTAGGCGCCGGTGGCGACGGGGTTCTCGTTGACGCCGTCCAGCACGTCCTGCTCGGAGCGGTCCTTCCAGATGTGCTCAGGCACGATGGACCTGCTGTACAGGTTGAAGCTCCACTGCTGGTAGTTGGCCTTGGAGAAGCTGAACTTCACCGTCTGCGGGTCGACGGCCTCGACGGTGGTCAGGAAGTCCCAGATGTTGTGATACGGGATGGTCTCCATCTTGCCGAGCTCGAAGGTGTACTTCACGTCGGCCGAGGTGAACGGCTTGCCGTCCGACCAGGTGACGCCGGAGCGGAGTTTGACCTGGTAGGTCTTGTCGTCGACCCAGTCGCCGCTCTCGGCGAGCCAGGGGATGAGCTTGCCGGCGTTGGGGTCGAAGTGGAACAGGGTCTCGTACGCGAGGCCCTTGGTGCCGGTGGCCGAGTCCCATTCACGGATGGGGTTGAAGTTGGCCGGCGGGCCCCACTGGGTGCCGCTCATGTAGAGCGTCTCGTTGCGTGGCAGCGAATTCGGGTTCGCCGCCGCCGCTCCTGGCGCGCTGGCCGAGCCGGAGCCCTGGGGTGCGGGTGGCGTGGATCCGCCGCCGGTACACCCGGCGGCCACCACACCGGCGACGAGGAGCGGGATCAGGTACCGCGCTCGGTTTCGCATCGATTTCTCCTTCCTCCGCGAGCTGATCGCGGAGGGTTCCGAACAACCTTCAGGCTCCGATGGAGGGGGGATTGACGGGAGCGTGCTCCCTGGCGGGACGGGGTCCTGGTACGTGATCACGGTGACCCAGCGTGAGAGCGCTCTTGGGAGCGCTCCCATACGCGGGTCGCCGCTTGCTCGGTCAAGGATTCGATTGTCGTCACACCTCATCCCCGGACCGGGGACAGCCGGCCGGCCGTTGCCGTCGCGGCAGCTCAGGCAGCGGATGATGAACCGGATAAGTACCGTGAAAGTAAATTTCCTGTGTCCGGTGTGTCAATAGGCGTGACCCGTTTGAGACATCGTCCAGCCCCAGGGAGGTTTCCCGGGAAGCCCGTTCCGGACGCGGCGAGCCAGGGATTAGGCCCTAGTATTAATGGGGATGCGTGGTCGGTTTGTAGTTCTTTGCACGACTTCCTGGTCGACGGTCGATCACGCTCCGCCACGACACGGGGGACGTCGTCGCAGGGTGCGTAGTAAGGTGCGCGGCAGAACGCCGCAACATAACCGGTTCAGCCAGGGAGCGGACGTGAAACGACCGACGATCGCAGACATCGCGCGCCGGGCCGGGGTCTCCAAGGTCGCCGTCTCTTACGCGCTGAACGACCGTCCCGGCGTGTCCGAGTCCAAACGCGCCGCGATCAAGGCCATCGCCAAGGAGATCGGCTGGCGGCCCAACAGCGCCGCGCGCGCGCTCAACGGCGCGCAGGCGCGCACCGTCGGCCTCGTAGTGTGCAGGCCCGCGCGCGTCCTCGGCATGGAGCCGTTCTTCATGGAGCTGATCAGCGGCATCGAGGGTGAGCTGTCCGCGCGGTCGTTCGCCTTGATGCTCCAGGTCGTGGCCGACCACGAGCAGGAGATCGAGGCGTACCGCCGCTGGTGGGGCGAGGGCCGCATCGACGGCGCCATCCTGGTCGACCTCCACTTCGGCGACCCCCGGGTGGCCGAGCTGCGGGTGCTCGGCCTTCCCGCCGTCGTCGTCGGCCACCCGTCGGAGTCCGGCGGCCTGCTGCCGGTGTGGTCGGACGAGTCCCCCGCCGTCCACGAGGCCGTGCGGTACCTGTACGCGCTCGGCCACCGCAGGATCGCCAGGGTCGCCGGCCTGCCGCAGCTCGTGCACACCGTGCTGCGCGACCGCGCCTTCGACACCGTGTGCGGACAGCTCGGGCTGACCGGCCACACCGTCGTGCACACCGACTACACCGGTGAGGAAGGCGCGCGGGCCACCCGGCGGCTGATCAGCTCGCCGGACCGGCCCACCGCGATCGTGTACGACAACGACATCATGGCCGTCGCGGGGCTGTCGGTCGCACAGGAGATGCGGCTCGACGTACCCGGGGACCTGTCCATCGTGGCGTGGGACGACTCGCCGCTCTCCCAAGTGGTACGGCCCGCGCTGACCGCGCTCAGCCGGGACATCCCCGCCTACGGCGCGCACGCGGCGCGGCGGTTGATGAGCCTCATCGCGGGGGACGAGGTGGGAGGCTTCGAGGACGAGGCGGCGCGGCTGACCCCGCGGGGAAGCACGGCGCCGCCGCCTGTCGTGGCGCACTGAACGATGGCGATCTAAATGATGTTGGATTTTATCGGAATATGTGAGGCATTTCCGCGTACCTTAGTGGTGGGGCGAGGTTACTACCACGAGATCAAGGGAAGCTGCGACCTGGTTCGAGCTGGTCGATCAACCGCCGTAGGTGGCTGACCGCCGACACGCTCGCGAGGGCGTTCACAGCGGTGGCGACGGCCATGCGGCCGGCGACAGATGAACCATGGAAGAGGTCGTGATGACGAACGAGGTCACGGAAGGCAAGACCGCCGCGCGCGAGCTGGCGGCCCGGCTACCCGGCTGGATGGTCTGGTACGGCGAGCACACCCGCCGCTACTGGGCCACCCCGCGCTCCAAGGCCGCGGCGCGAGGCGTACTCGCCGAGGCGGACACCCCCGAGGAGCTCGTGGACGTCGTGCGTCACATGACCGACGGCACCCCGCTTCCCGAGCGCGCTCCGGAGCCGCAGGGTGTGCGTGAGATCCAGGGCTCGGAGACCATGCGTCCCTTCCCGGGCCACACCGAACCACGGCACAGCAGAGAGCCGGTCGGCGCGCGCACCGCACGCGACTGACGCCGTCCGCGTCCCGGCCCGTCACCGGACGGCCCGGTCCCACCGATCTCCGGCGCCGGGCCGCACACGAGCCCGGCGCGCGCGGACGGACAATAGGATCCCGGTATGGCGGAGGTCCTTGCACGAGACGGCATGTGGACGTTCGACGGTGAGACCGTGCGCGTGACCCCCTCACGGGACCGTCACGTCCACAAACTCCGGCAGTTGCTCGGCGAGCGGTCCATCCCTCTCGCCGCCATCGCCGGCATCGCGTACGAACCCGGCCGCAGGACAGGCAGGTTGCGGTTGCGGCTGCGTGACGGCGCCGACCCGTTCGTGACCGCCACGCAGGGCCGCATCCCCGACGCCGCCGACCCCTACCGGCTCGCCGTGGACGCCGGCCGTACCGGCGTGGCCGAATACTTCGCCGACGAGGTGCGCAACTCGCTGCTCATCGAGCAGGTCCCCGACACCCCGTGCGACTCCTGGCTGCTCCCCGGCCCCGCCGTCCCCCTGACCGCGGCCGCCGGCGACGGCTCGGCGACGTTCGACGGCGAACGCGTGCACCTCAACTGGAACTGGGCCACCGAGTCAGGCAAACGCTCCGCCGGCTCACAGGAGTTCTCCCTGCGCGACGTCGCCGGCGTGGACTGGACCCCCTCGGCCGGCCTGGAGAACGGCTTCGTCCGCTTCCGCCTGAAAGGTGCCCCCGACACCCGCCAGCCACCCAAGCACGACCCCCACTGCCTGGTCCTGTGGGGCCTGGAAAAGGAAACCCGCACCATAGCGATGCTCCTCACCGCCATGACGGCCCGCCTCCCCCACCCCTCCACCCCCGCCGACGCTCCCCGGCCCACCCCCGCCGCGCTCGAACCCCCCACCACCCCGTCCACCGGCGACGACCCCGACGCTCTCCTGCGCCGTCTGCGCGAACTCGGCGAACTCCACCGCGAAGGCGTGCTCACCGAGGAGGAGTTCACCACCGCCAAACAGTCCCTCCTCCGCCGCCTCTGACCCACCCGGCGACCCCCTCGTCGACCCCGGCGAACCGTCCAGCCGCCGTCGGCTCGACCGGCCGGTCAGCGGCACTGCCGCAGCATGACCCGCTTGTCCGTCGCGGTCACCGGCAGCCCGTACTTCAACGCGACCTGCGCGAAACGTGCGACGTACGCGCAACGCACTCGATGCGACGGCGGCAACCACGAGGCCGGCCCCGCACCTCCCTTCGCGACGTTGACCTCACGGGACACCGGCAGCAGGTTGAGCGGATCGTTGGCGATACGCAGCCGCTTGGCCATGGGCCACCACCGAGCTCCCATCCGCCACTCGTAGGCGAGCGGCACGACATGGTCCACCTGCACCCGATCGGCGTCCGACCTTCGCCACACGATGTCCCGCCGGGTATAGGGGTCGGTCAGCCGGAAGGCCACCACCACACACCCCGACCCGTCCCGCCACTCGACCTCCCGTCCGTCCCTGGCCAGCACGTCGTCCCGAGTACGGCACCCGTTGCGCGCGTAAGGCACCCCCCGCGCGTCATCGGCCCACTTCTCCCCGAAACGCGTACGGCTGTACCCCACCAGCGACCCCGACCTCCCGACTCGCAGCCTCCCGATGAGCGCACGCGCCGAAGCCCGATCCGACCGCGTGGTGACAGGCGACAACCCCCGTTTCGTGCCATCGGGATTGTCCAACGGCTTGGCCTGCTTCGACGGACGCGCCGCACCACCAGGCACATCCTTCCCATCGCCCTGCCCCGCGAGAGAGACCAGCACCGCCGCCACAGCGAAAACCCCGACGATCTCGCGAGCACCCAGCGCCGCCTCCCGAAGTCCTCACGCCGATGGCCCGCCAGTGTGATCCCCATAAAACCCGTCTTCGACACTAATGATCATGTGTCCGTCACCGGCCGCCGAGCACCTCGTGCAGGCGTTCGGCGAAGGCGCCGGCGTGGGGGATGTAGCCGACGTGGTCGCCGGGGAAGGGGGTGAGCGGGAGGTCGAGGTGGGTGGCGAGGCTGGTGGCGGCCTCGTACGGCATCTGGTGGTGGGAGGCGGTGCCGCCGGCGACGATCAGGGGGAGGGTGCGGAGGGCTTGGAGGTCGGGTTCGTAGCGGGGGAAAGTGGTCACCTCGTGCGCGAAGAAGAAGTCGAAGTTGCGGCGGATGCGGGTGATGATCTCCTGGACGTGGGGTGGGAGGTCGCCTTGGGGTTCCATGACGGGTCGCTGGCCCATCGCGCCGGCGAACTTGGCGGCGGCGGCGTCCACGCCATGGGTGAAGTAGGTCTCGCGTACGGCGTCCAGGAAGGTCAGCCAGTGGTCGCGGTCGGTCAGCAGGGTGACGGCGGGGGGCTCGTGGGCCACCAGGGTGCGGACCTGGCCGGGGTGGCGGGTTATCAGGTCGAGGCCCACCAGGGCTCCTGAGCTGCTGCCGAAGACGTATGCCGGGTGCTCGGTCACTTCGGTCAGAAGCAGGTGAGCGTCTTCGGCGTGGGTCTCCACCGTCTGGGGGCCGGGGGGCTCGGTCAGGGTGCTGCGGGAGTTTCCCCTGGGGTCGTACGCCACCACGGTGTAGCGGTCGGCCAGCAGGCGGGACAGGGCGGTGAAGCCGGCCGTGTCGCCGTTTCCGCCGGCGATGAGCAGGAGCACGGGGCCCGAGCCTTGGATCTCGTAGTAGAGGTGTGCTCCTGGCACGTCGAGTTTCGCGGTCTTCATGACGAGGTCACCCTTCCCGGATCGATTGCTGTCAATGTAGGTTGACACTCATGATCCTGTCAACCTACATTGACAGCCGCGCGGGAGGCGTCAGGGGAGCCAGCTCACGCGGCCCCGGAGGAGGCCGTAGCCGACGAAGGCGACGATGTCGATCAAGGTGTGTGCGACGATCAGAGGCATCGCGCGGCCCCAGCGCTGGTACAGGCGGCCGAAGAGCAGGCCCATGGCGAGGTTGCCGATGAAGCCGCCGAAGCCCTGGTACAGGTGGTAGGAGGCACGCAGGACGGCCGACAGCGCCACGGCGCGCCAGGGGGACCAGCCGAGACGGTCCAGGCGGTGCAGGAGATAGCCGGCGACGACGACCTCCTCGAGGACGCCGTTCTCGGCGGCGGCGAGGACCAGGACGGGGACGCGCCACCAGGTGTCGGGGAGGCGGTCGGGGACGACGTCGAGGTTGATGCCGGCCTGGTAGGCGAAAAGATAGAAGACCAGGCCGGTGCCGCCGACGACGGCGGCGAGCGCGGCGCCGCGCAGCAGGTCGCGGCCCGGTTCGCGGCGGTCGGCGCCGATGGTGCGCAGGGACTCGCCGGACCGCGCGAGCAGGTAGCCGACCAGCGCGACCGGGGCCAGGGAGATGACGATGCCGGTGAGCTGGTAGGCGAGGTCGAGCCAGGGCCGGCCGGGGGCCAGGGTGCCGACCAGGACGGCGCGCTGGGCCCCGAGCTCGCGAGGGGCCGTGAGCGACCCGATCAGGGATACCAAGGAACGCAGCGCGCTGGCGCCGAGCGACACCGCGAAGACGACGACGATCTCGGTGCCGACGAGCCGCGGCGTGAAGGGCCGCGCGTCCTCGGCGGTGTACGGCGAAGAGTCTCGCATGCCCCGCAGATTAGCCCCGCCACCTGTAGCCACGGCGTCAAGGGTGCGGAGGCGGGCCTGCTCGTGGGACCTCTGGCCACGCGGAGTCGGGGACGCCGACCCGTCCCGCGAGCCGGTGGCGGCGATCATGGGGTGCAAGGGGACGTCAAGTGACATGCAGGAGGCGTGCGGCATGCTTCGCGCATGACACCGCACGGGATCGTCTCCGTACCGCGAACCAAGCACATCCGTCGTACCGGCCACACCCCGGTCAGCGAGAGCCTGGCCATCGGTGTGACGGTCAGCGTGGTCGTCCCCGCCATGAACGAGGCCGCGAACCTGCCGCACGTGTTCGCCACCCTGCCGCCGTGGATCCACGAGGTGGTGCTGGTGGACGGCCACTCCACCGACGACACGGTGGCGGTGGCCCGCCGCCTGCGGCCGGGCCTGCGCGTCGTCACCCAGAGCCGCAGAGGCAAGGGGAACGCGCTCATCGAGGGGTTCGCCGCCGCGACCGGCGACATCATCGTCATGATCGACGCCGACGGCTCCACCGACGGCCGCGAGATCGTCCGGTTCGTCGCCACGCTGGTGGCAGGCGCCGACTTCGCCAAGGGCTCCAGGTACGCCTCCGGCGCCGGCTCCGACGACATCAGCCCCACCCGTTCCCTCGGCAACCGCGTGCTGACCACCCTGGCCAACCGCCTGTACCGCACCCGTTACACCGACCTGTGCTACGGCTACAACGCCTTCTGGTCGCGCCACCTCCCCGCGCTGGCCCTCGACTGCGACGGCTTCGAGATCGAGACCCTGATGAACATCCGCGCCGCGCGGGCCGGGCTGAAGGTCCACGAGGTGCCGAGCCACGAGCGCAGCCGCATCCACGGCGTCAGCAACCTGCACGCCGTCCGGGACGGCTGGCGCGTGCTCAAGACCCTGTTCCGCGAACGCGGCCGCGCCGCCACCCCGGCCGTCCCGCACCCCCGGCAGCCACTGGCCATCGACCAGGTTCCCGAGCACAGCGCCGCCTGCTGACAAATCAGGATTTGGACTGATCTTTGATCACTCACAGTGACTAAGTTCAAGATTCATGGCCTTTCTACCTCGTGGTATGCGCAAAGCGGCGTTTGGTGACGGCTTCTCTCGGTAACCAGACCATCGCAGCCTTACGGAGGTATGCCGATGCGGTTTCTCGGGATCAATGCCATATTTCACGACCCCGCGGCGGCGCTGGTCGTGGACGGGGAAGTCGTCGCGGCGGCGGAGGAGGAAAGGTTCAGCCGGCGTAAGCACGGCAAGCGACCGGTGGCCTTCTCCGCGTGGGAGTTGCCGGAGCAGGCGGCGGCGTGGTGTCTCCAGCGCGCGGGGCTGCGGGCCGAGGACCTGGACGGGGTGGCGTACTCGTACGACCCGGAGCTGGTGCGGCCGGGGACGGCGGGGCTGGACACGGGGTGGGAGGACCTGCGGACGACGTACGCGCGGCGCGCGCCGGCGTTCCTCGCGTCGGCGTTGCCGGGCCTGGACGGGGCCAAGGTGACGTTCGTGCCGCATCACGTGGCGCACGCGGCGTCGGCGGGGCTGGCGGCGCCGTACCGGCGGTCGGCGGTGCTGGTGTGCGACGGCCGGGGGGAGGCCGTGTCGCACCTCGCGGGGGTGTACCGGGACGGGGACCTCAGTGTGCTGGCGGCGCAGGAACTGCCGCACTCGCTCGGGCTGATGTACGAGGACGTGACGGCGCATCTGGGGTTCCAGCGGTCCAGCGACGAGTACAAGGTGATGGCGCTCGCGGCGTACGGCGAGCCGCGCCACCTCGGTGAGCTGCGAGAACTGATCTACACCACGGGTGACGGCGGGTTCCACGTGGAGCCGGTGGACTGGAGCGTTTACGCCAAGGCAGGCACCGGCGACGGCCGGTGGACGGCCGGACAGGCGGACCTCGCGGCCGGCGTGCAGCGGCGCCTGGAGGAGGTGCTGCTCGAACTGGCCGCATGGCTGCACGAGCGCACCGGCGAGCGGTGCCTGACGATGGCCGGCGGCGTGGCGCTCAACTGCGTGGCGAACACGCGACTGCTGCGCGAGGGGCCGTTCGAGCAGGTCTGGGTGCAGCCCGCGGCCGGGGACGCGGGGACGGCGCTCGGCGGCGCGCTGCACCTGGCGCGGCTGCACAGCGAGCCGGTGGCGCCGATGCCGGGGGCCGGCCTCGGTCGTGAGTGGACCGACGAGGAGCTCGCCGCGTGGCTGACCACCGCGGCCGTGCCGTTCCGGCGGCCCGCCGACCTCGCGGCGGCCGTCGCGGCCGAGCTCGCCGCGGACCGGATCGTCGCGTGGTTCCAGGGACGGTCGGAGTACGGCCCCCGCGCGCTCGGCCACCGGTCGCTGCTCGCGCACCCCGGCCGCGCCGCGAACACCGACCGGCTGAACGCGGTGAAGGGCCGCGAGCCGTTCCGGCCGGTGGCCCCCATGGTGCTCGCCGAACGCGCCGGCGAGGTGTTCGCACGCGGCCCCCTGCCGAGCCCGTACATGCTGTTCGTGCACGACGTGCGGCCCGGGTGGCGCGACCGCCTGCCGGCCGTGACGCACGTCGACGGCACGGCGCGCGCGCAGACCGTCGACCGCGCGGCCGAGCCGCTGCTGGCGCGGCTGCTCACGGAGTTCGAGGCACGCACCGGTCTGCCGGTGCTGGTCAACACCAGCCTGAACACGGCGGGACGGCCCATGGTGGACGACCCGCGCGACGCGCTCGAATGCTTCGGCTCCGCGCCGGTGGACCTGCTCGTGCTCGGGCCGTACCTGGTGCGCCGCGGGGAGGTGTGCTCCGCGTGATCACCGTCGTGATCCCCACCATCGGACGGCGCAGCCTGGCCCGCACACTGGCCGCGCTCGGATCCGCGACACCGATCATCGTGGTCGACGACCGGCCGAGGTTCTGCCCCGAACTGAAGGTCCCCGCGCACGCGCAGGTGCTGCGCACGGGGGGCCGCGGTCCCGCGGCGGCACGCAACGCGGGGTGGCGCGCGGCCCGCACCCTGTGGGTCGCGTTCCTGGACGACGACGTGGTGCCGCAACCGGGATGGCCGGCGGACCTCGCCGCCGACCTGGCGGGCCTGCCGCCGGACGTCGCCGGCAGCCAGGGCCGCCTGGTCGTGCCGCTGCCTGAGGGCCGTCGGCCGAACGACGCCGAACGCGGCACGGCCGGCCTGACCGGGGCCGTCTGGGTGACCGCCGACATGGCGTACCGGCGGGCCGCGCTGGAGCGGGCCGGCGGGTTCGACGAGCGGTTCCCCCGCGCGTACCGCGAGGACGCCGACCTCGCGCTGCGGCTGATGCGCCACGGGTACCGCCTGGTCAAGGGCCGCAGGGTGACGTGCCACCCGGCGCGGGACGACGGGTTCTGGACCAGTGTGCGCGCGCAGCGAGGCAACGCCGACGACGCGCTGATGCGCCGCGTGCACGGCCCCGGCTGGCGGGCCGCCGTCGGCGGCGCACCCGGCCGGCTGACCCGGCACGCCGCCACCACCACGCTCGGCGTGTTGTCGTGCGTGCTCGGCGCGGCCGCGGCGGCCGCACGCCGCGACGACGTCGGACGCAGGGCCGCGCGTGGCGCGCTGCTGGCCTCGGCCGGCTGGCTGGGCCTGACGGCCGAGTTCGCCTGGGCCAGGCTCGCACCGGGGCCCCGTACACCGGAGGAGGTGGTGCGGATGGCCGTCACCAGTGTCGTCATCCCCCCGCTGGCCTGCGTCCACCGCCTGCGCGGCGAGCTCCAGGTGCGCCGGTGACACGCGGATCGCCGGCGGATCCCGTGGGAACCGTGCTGGTGGCACGGCTCGACAACGCCGGTGACGTGCTGCTCGCCGGGCCGGCGATCCGGGCCGTGGCGGCGCGCGCCGCGCGGGTCGTGGCGCTGACCGGGCCGAACGGTACGGCCGCCGCGGGGCTGCTGCCGGGTGTGGACCAGGTGATCGAGTGGCGCGCGCCGTGGATCGACCCCGATCCGGTGCCGCTGACGCCGCGGCACACCGACGACCTGCTGTCCATGGTGCGGGACGTGGCGCCGGACCTGGCGGTGATCCTCACGTCGTTCCACCAGTCGTCGCTGCCGCTGGCCCTGCTGCTGCGCCTCGCCGGCGTGCCGAGGATCGCCGCCGTCAGCGAGGACTACCCCGGGTCGCTGCTCGACGTGCGGCACCTGGTGGACGAGACCGCCGACGTCCCGGAGGCGCTGCGCATGCTGGCCCTGGTCCGCGACGCGGGCTTCGAGCTTCCCGCGGGTGACGACGGTGCGCTCGACGTACGACGGCCCCTGCCGCCGGTGGAGCACCTGACCGGCCCGCCGGGGTACGTGGTCGCGCATCCCGGCACGTCGGCGCCGGCCCGGGCCTGGCCCGCCGATCACCACGCGCGCGCCGTGCGGGACCTGGTGCTCGGCGGCCTGCGTGTCGTCGTCACCGGGGACCCCGACGAGCAGGCCCTCACCGCGCGGGTCGCCGGAGCGTACGGCATGGACCTCGGCGGGGTGACGACGCTGCACGAGCTGGCGGCGGTGCTGGCAGGCGCGGCGGCGGTCGTCGTCGCCAACACCGGCCCCGCGCACCTGGCGGCGGCGGTCGGCACACCGGTGGTGAGCCTTTTCGCACCGGTCGTCCCGGCGGCGCGCTGGGCTCCGTACCAGGTGCCGGTGACGCTGCTCGGCGACCAGGACGCGCCGTGCCGCGGCACCCGGGTCCGTGTGTGTCCGGTGGCGGGCCATCCCTGCCTGTCGTCGGTGACCCCGGAGCGGGTGGTGGCGGCGGTGCGCGAGCTCATCGCGGTCTCGACCCCCGGCGCGCTGCGCCACGCGACCGCACCGGCGCTCGTCGACGCGGATGACGCGGACGACGCGGCCGAAGCGCTGCGGGAGGGGGTGCGATGAGGATCGCCATGGTGTCGGAGCACGCCGACCCGCTGGCCGCGATCGGCGGCGTGGACGCGGGTGGCCAGAACGTGCACGTCGCGGGGCTCGCCGTCGCGCTGGCGGCCCTCGGCCACGAGGTGACCGTGTACACGCGCAGGACGGCCCCCGGTCAGGACGTCCCGGTGCCGCTGGCGCCTGGCGCCGTGGTGGAGCACGTGCCGGCCGGGCCGCCTGAGCGGCTGCCGAAGGACGACCTGCCGCCGCACATGCCGGCCTTCGCCGCGTGGCTGGCCCGCCGGTGGTCGGCGGACCGGCCGGACGTGGCGCACGCGCACTTCTGGATGAGCGGCATGGCGGCGCTGCGTGCCGCCACCTGGCTCGGTGTGCCTGTGGTGCAGACGTTCCACGCGCTCGGCACCGTCAAGCGCCGCTGGCAGGGTGCCGCCGACACCAGCCCGCCGGAACGGCTCGCCGTGGAACGCGACATCGGCCGCCGGGCCGCGGCGGTCATCGCGACCTGCGCCGACGAGATACGCGAACTGGTCGCGATGGGGGTGCCACCGGAACGGATCACCGTGGTGCCGTGCGGCGTGGACCTCACGCTGTTCCGGCCGGACGGCCCGGCCGCGCGGGACGGCCGCGCCGCGCTGGTGCTGAGCATCGGCCGGCTCGTGCCACGCAAAGGTGTGGACACCATCATCGAGGCCCTGCCCCGGGTGCCGGACGCGCGGCTCGTCGTCGCCGGTGGCGAACCAGGCGACGCCGAGTGGCTGCGGCTGCGGTCCCTCGCGTCGGCGTCCGGCCTCGCCGGCCGGGTACGCCTCATCGGGGCCGTCCCCCGCCGCGACGTACCGGCGCTGATGCGGTCGGCGCAGGTCGTGGTGACCGTGCCGTGGTACGAGCCGTTCGGCATGGTGCCGGTCGAGGCCATGGCCTGCGGCGTGCCGGTGATCGCCTCGGCCGTCGGCGGCCACCTCGACACGGTGTCCGGCTGCGGCGTCCTCGTGCCGCCACGCCGGCCACGTGCCGTCGCCAGGGCCCTGCGCGACCTGCTCGCGGCCCCCGAACGGCGCGCGTCCATCGCACAGGCGGGGCTGCGCCGGGCCCGCGCGCGGTACGGCTGGCCGCAGGTCGCGGCACGGACCGAGTCGGTGTACCGGAGCCTCATCGGTGAGCGCACCGGCCGGCTCGCGACGGCGGAGGGGTGAGGCCCATGCATCCACATCTGGTGCGGCTCAGGGGAGCGCTCGCGGCGGTCAGCGTCGAGACGCCGCGCATCCACATGTGGGGCCGCAAGCTCGCGGCCGTACTCGCCGGCGGCGGACGCCTGCTGGCCTGCGGGAACGGCGGATCGGCCGCCGAGGCGCAGCACCTCACCGCCGAACTCGTCGGCCGGTTCCGCGCCGACCGCGATCCGTACGCCGCGATCCCCCTGCACGCCGACACCTCCACGGCGACGGCCATCGCCAACGACTTCGGCGCCGACGAGGTCTACGCGCGGCAGGTACGCGCGCACGGCAGGCCCGGTGACGTGCTGATCTGCCTGTCCACCAGCGGGTCCAGCGGCAACGTGCTCGCCGCCGCCGCGGCGGGCCGCACCGGAGGGCTGCTGACATGGGCCCTCACCGGGAAGGCGCCGAACCCGCTGGCCTCGCTGTGCGACGAGGCGGTGGCGGTGCCGTCCCGCGACACCGCCACCGTCCAGGAGGTCCACCTCGCCATGATCCACATGCTGTGCGACGTGATCGAGGAGTCGGTGGCGTGAGCGAGGAGGAGCCGTGAGCGGGCCGATCGTCGTGGTGGGGGACTCGCTGCTCGACGTGGACGTCGAAGGGGACGCCGAGCGGCTGTGCCCCGACGCTCCCGTGCCGGTGGTGCGCGGGCTGACCGAGCGGCGGCGGCCCGGCGGGGCCGGCCTCGCGGCGCTGCTCGCGGCCCGCGCCGGCGCGGAGGTCGTGCTGATCACGGCGCTCGGTGAGGACACCGCGGGCCGGTGCCTGCGTGGCCTGCTGGCGCAGTTCGCCGAGGTCGTACGGCTCCCCCTGCGCGGCGCCACCGCACGCAAGACGCGGGTGCGCGCCAGAGGCCAGACCATGCTCAGGGTGGACACCGGGGACGGCAAGGCGTGGTGCGGCCCCGAAGGCGGCCGGGCCGCGCGTGCGCTGCGGAACGCCGGCGCGGTGCTGGTGTCGGACTACGGCAGAGGCACCGTCGAAGCCGTGCGTGAACTGCTCGGATGCCTGACCATGCCGCTGGTGTGGGACCCGCACCCCGCCGGGTCGCTGCCGGTGCCGGGCTGCGCGCTGGTCACCCCGACCGAGAGGGAGGCCGGTGAGCTGTGCGCACGGCCGTACCCCCTGCCGGAGCTGGCGGCGCGCGGACTGGCCCGCGAGCTGCACGCGGCGGCGGTGGCGGTCACGCTCGGCGGCCACGGCGCGGTGCTCGCCACCGACCGGGGTCACACCGTCCGCGTGCCGTCCCCCTCCCCCGCCACCGGGTTCGACACGTGCGGCGCCGGCGACCGGTTCGCCGCCGCCGCGGTGGTGGCGCTGCGCGACGGCGCCGACGCCGAGGAGGCGGTGCGTGAGGCCGTCGCCGAGGCGACCCGTTTCGTGCGGGCCGGCGGCGCGGCCGCGATCCGCCTGCCGGAACCGGCGGCGCCTGACCTGCCGCGTACGGCGCCGGAGCTGGCCGCGCTGACCCGCGCCTCCGGCGGCACGCTGGTCGCGACCGGCGGATGCTTCGACCTGCTGCACGCCGGCCACGTCAGTCTGCTGCGCCAGGCACGGGCCCTCGGCGACGCGCTCATCGTGTGCGTCAACTCCGACGAGTCGGTGCGCCGGCTCAAGGGCCCCGGCCGGCCGGTGGTGGCCGAACGGGACCGGGTGGAGATCCTGCGGGCCCTCGGCTGCGTGGACGGCGTCGCGGTGTTCACCGAGGACACGCCGAACGTCCTGATCGAGACGCTTCGTCCGGACGTGTGGGTCAAAGGCGGCGACTACACGGGCCTGGAACTGCCGGAGGCGGAGGCCGTACGCCGCTGCGGAGGAGACGTCGTGGTGCTGCCGACCGTCCCCGGCCACTCGACGACCGGGCTCATCGCCGCCGCTCAGGCGGTGATGTGACTCTCACGGCTGTCCGACCGGCCCCCACCTACCTGAAGGAGCATGCGGATGATCGGGAACGTGCTGATCACCGGCGGTGCGGCCGGCCTCGGCAGGGCCACCGCGACCGCCGTCGTCAAGGCCGGCGGACGGCCGCTGGTCATCGACCTCGTCCCTGCCGACAACGGCGCGGACCACGTCGTCGCGGACGTCGGCGACCGCGAGCAGGTGGAGCTCGCGGTGCATGAGCTGGCGGCACGCGCCGGCGGGCTGGACGGCGTGGTGACCGCCGCCGGGATCGACCGGTGCGGACCGCTGGACCAGGTGCCGGCCGAGGAGTGGGAACGCGTCGTGCGGGTCAACCTGCTCGGCACCGTGTCCGTGGTACGGGCCGCGCTGCCGTACCTGGACGGCGGCCGGGTCGTGACGGTCGCCTCGACGCTCGGGCTGCGCGCGGTCGGCGACGCCACCGCGTACTGCGCGGCCAAGGCGGGGGTCGTCGGCTTCACCCGGGCCCTCGCCGCCGAGACGGCGGGCCGGATCGGGGTGACGCTGCTGGTGCCGGGTGGCATGCGGACCGGTTTCTTCGACGGCCGCGACGAGAAGTACCGGCCGGGTCCAGGCGCCGGGCTCAACCAGCCCGAGGACGTCGCGGCGGCCGTGGTGTTCGCGCTCGGCCAGCCGCCGGGGTGCGAGGTCCGCGAGCTGGTGATGTGTCCCGGCACAGAGACGTCCTGGCCGTGAGGCACGACCTGGACGGGATCGCGGTGGCCGCGCGGCGGGTCCTGGTGACCGGCGGCGCCGGGTTCATCGGGTCGCACCTGTGCGAACGGCTGCTCGGCGAAGGCGCGTCCGTCATCTGCATGGACAACTTCCTCACCGGGTCACCCGGCAACGTCGAGCACCTGCTCGGCCGGCCGGGGTTCCGGCTGGTGGAGTGCGACCTCACCGGGTACGTCCACGTGCCGGGCCCGGTGGACCTGGTGCTGCACTTCGCCTCGGCCGCCTCCCCTGCCGACTACCTGCGCCACCCCATCGCCACGCTCAAGGTCGGCAGCATCGGCACGCTGCACGCGCTCGGGCTCGCCAAGGAGAAAGGCGCGCGGTTCGTGCTGGCGTCCACGAGCGAGGTGTACGGCGACCCGCTCGAACACCCGCAGCGGGAGACGTACTGGGGGAACGTCAACCCCGTCGGGCCGCGCAGCGTGTACGACGAGGCCAAGCGGTTCGCCGAGTCGCTGACCACGGCGTACCGCAACTCGCACGGCGTGGACACCGCGATCGTGCGCATCTTCAACACCTACGGCCCCCGGATGCGGCCCCACGACGGCCGGGCCATCCCGACGTTCGTCCGGCAGGCCATTTACGGGGAACCGCTCACCGTCACCGGCGACGGCACGCAGACCAGGTCCATCTGCTACGTGGACGACACGGTGCGCGGCGTCCTGGCGCTCGCCGCGAGCGACTTCGCCGGCCCCGTGAACATCGGCAACCCGGCCGAGCTGTCGATGCTGACCCTGGCCGAGACGATCCGGCGTCTCACCGGGTCGGACTCGTCCGTCAAGTTCGTGGACCGGCCGGTGGACGACCCGGAGGTACGGCGTCCCGACACCGCGCTGGCGGCGGCCCGCCTCGGCTGGACACCGCAGGTCGACGTCACCAGCGGCCTGCGGCGCACCATCGCGTGGTTCGAACAACAACTCCTCGCGACCCGTCCCGCCTCCTGACCGTGCCACGCGTCCTGGCCACCGCACCCGTTCAGCCCGCTGAACGGCCGCTGTAAATTTCAGTTCCCGCAGGTGCGCGGCCTCGCGATCACTCCAGGTGAACCGCGAGGCCCGCGCCGTGGCGTGCGGCGGTCCATGGCGCCGTACCAGGGTTTCGTTTATGTTTCGCGCGGATCCACCCGGCTGGAAGACAGTGCCGTCCTTTCCGGCTCCCTCCGATCGACGCGTTTCGATTACGCCGCGGAAAGGACCGCCATGCGCGCGAGGTCCCCCGTCCGTCGAGCGGCGGCCGTCGCCGTCGCCTCCGCCGCCGCTCTCGCCGCCACGGTGACGTCGCTCACCGCCGACGCGGCCGCGGTGGCCTGCGAGGTGAACTACGCCATCTCCTCCCAGTGGGGTGGCGGTTTCGGCGCCAACGTGACCATCAACAACCTCGGCGACCCGGTGAACGGGTGGCGCCTCGGGTGGAGCTTCGGCGCCGGCCAGCAGGTCACGCAGGCGTGGAACGCCACCGTCACGCAGAGCGGCGCGCAGGTGACCGCCGCCGACGCCGGCTACAACGCGTCCATCCCGAACGGCGGCAACGTGTCGTTCGGCTTCAACGCCTCCTGGAACAACTCCAGCAACCCGATCCCCACGTCGTTCACCCTGAACGGCGTCACCTGCACCGGCGGCACCGGCCCCACCGCCACCCCCACACCGACCCCGACGGTCACCCCCACCGTGACGCCGACCGTCACCCCCACGGTCACCCCGACCCCGACGCCGACCCCCACACCGACGCCGACGCCGACCCCGAGCAACGGCCGCCAGGTCGAGCGGCTGGACCGCGGCCTGATCAGCGTGCGCTCCGGCAGCGGCAACCTCGTCTCGTGGCGGGTGCTCGGCACCGACCCCGCAGGCGTCGGCTTCAACCTCTACCGCGGCACCACCAAGGTCAACTCCTCCCCGCTCACCGGCGCCACGAGCTACCTGGACAACGGCGCCGCCGCCGACGCGTCGTACACCGTGCGGCCGGTCGTGAACGGCGCCGAGCAGTCCGCTTCGGAGTCGTCGCTGCGCTTCACCGGCGGCACCTACCTCGACGTGCCGATCCAGCCCCCCGGCGGCGGCACCTCACCCGACGGCGTGGCCTACACCTACAGCGCCAACGACGCGAGCGTAGGCGACCTCGACGGCGACGGCCGGTACGAGTTCATCCTCAAATGGGACCCCTCCAACGCCAAGGACAACTCGCAGTCCGGCTACACCGGCAACGTGTACGTGGACGCCTACCGGCTGAACGGCACGCGGCTGTGGCGCGTCGACCTCGGCCGCAACATCAGGGCCGGCGCGCACTACACCCAGTTCCAGGTGTACGACTACGACGGCGACGGCCGCGCCGAGGTCGCCATGAAGACCGCCGACGGCACCGTGGACGGCACCGGCCGCGTCATCGGCAGCTCGTCGGCCGACTACCGCAACTCCTCCGGCTACGTGCTGTCCGGCCCCGAGTACCTCACCATGTTCAACGGCCAGACCGGCGCCGCCATGTCCACGGTGAACTACGACCCGGCGCGCGGCACCGTCTCGTCCTGGGGCGACAACTACGGCAACCGCGTGGACCGCTTCCTCGCCGCCACCGCCTACCTGGACGGCCGCCGTCCGAGCCTCGTGATGGCCCGCGGCTACTACACCCGCACCGTCATCGTGGCCTGGGACTTCAGGAACGGTTCGCTGACCAGGCGCTGGGGCTTCGACTCCAACTCCTCAGGCAACAGCGGCTACGCCGGCCAAGGCAACCACAACCTGTCGGTGGCCGACGTCGACGCCGACGGCCGCGACGAGATCGTGTACGGCGCCATGTGCCTCGACGACACCGGCCGCGGCCTGTGGAACACCGGCAACGGCCACGGCGACGCCATGCACGTCGGCGACCTCGACCCGTCCCGCGCCGGCCTCGAGGTCTTCAAGGTCGACGAGGACGGCAGCAAACCCAGCTCCTGGATGGCCGACGCACGCACCGGCCAGATGATCTGGACCACCCCCGCCAACGGCGACAACGGCCGAGGCGTCTCCGGCGACATCTGGTCAGGCAGCCCCGGCGCCGAATCCTGGTCCGCCGCCGCCACCGGCCTCCTGGACACCCGAGGCCGCAACGTGGGCAACAAACCGGGCTCCACCAACTTCCTCATCTGGTGGGACGGCGACCCCGTCAGAGAACTCCTCGACCAGACCTACATCGCCAAGTACACCCCGAGCGGCGACACCCGCCTCCTCACCGCCTCAGGCGTCCACAGCAACAACGGCACGAAAGCCACCCCCAGCCTCTCGGCGGACCTCCTCGGAGACTGGCGCGAAGAGGTCGTCTGGCCCACCTCGGACAACCGCGCTCTGCGCGTCTACTCCACCACCACAACCACCGACCGCCGCATCACCACCCTCATGCACGACCCCCAATACCGAGTAGCCATCGCCTGGCAGAACACCGCCTACAACCAGCCCCCCCACCCCAGCTTCTTCATCGGCAACAACATGTCCGAACCCCCACGGCCGAACGTCTACACCCCCTGACCTCGGCCGAGGAGCCGTGCGAGGACGCGGCCAACCAGCGCCTCGCACGGCTCGGCATCAGGACCGCCGCCCCCTTTTCCTGGCGGCGGGCGGCTCATATGGCTCCGGCCCTCTCGGGGTGAGCCTCCACACTCCAGGCCCACGCCGGCTCGCATGGCCGCACATGATCGCGAGGTTCCGGTCGACCAAGTCGACTCGTTCGGCGACCTTGGACTCCGCGGGCAACAGGAAGACATGAACGCGCGCCTTCAGGTACGCCTGATACTCATGTTCCCGCTCGAAGATACGGATGTCGGTCGCGATCACGATCCAGCCTCGCCGGCCGACCAGCGGCAGCCAGACCTCGTCGTTCACGCCGAGAGCGTCGTCTCGGCTGCCGTGCAACTCGGCGGGAGTATGGACCTTGTAGCCCAGGCCGACGAGGAACCTCCGGACCCGGCGGGTGACGCTGTTCTCGTCCAGGTAGAACTCAGGCGGCGTGGCCCAGGAGGACGCGAGCGGCGATGCGGACGTCGGCGACGGTGATGCCGAGCTCATCGGCGATCACCTCGGGCTTCTCCTCGGCCTTCATCATGGCGGCGGCCTCGGCGACACGGGTTCGCGTGCCGGCGAAGTACGGTTGGCCGAAGAGTTTGTGCGGATCCACCACGACTTCGGATGGCAGGCACCGGTCCAGCCGGAGAACGGCGGGAAAGCCGTCCTTGTCGCGGATCACGTACTGCAGGTAGTCCGTGACGATCTCTCTGATCACTCCCTGACCCGTCCGGGCCTCGATCAGGCCCGCACCGGCGCGTGTCCGCGAGTAGTCCCACAGGACGTCGATGCCATCGGTGGCCAGTTCCGGGGCAAGAAGGACGTACTCCGTGCCGAACTCCTGCTGGAGCTTCCTGAGAGCAGGGCGGATCTTGTGGGGCTTCACCCCCGCCTCCCGTAGGGCCTTCAGGACATGGGCCTCCGCCATCGCGGCGAACGGGACGCTGGCCTGGCGCTCCACCTGCTTCGGCAGCACATGCAGCAGCGGCTCGCCTTGCTGGTAGCCACGAGCCCAGTGGTGGAACGTCTGCTGCGGGATCCCGAGGAAGCGGGCGGCGTCGCTCTGATTGAGCAGACCGGTGCTGGTTCTGAGGTCGTCCACGTCGCACACCTCCTCTCACTTGCCTTGTCATCTTTGCTCACCGCCTGGCGGCCCGGTCACTCGCCCCGCCATTACAGTCGTCACCGGTGAGGCTGCCTGAATCTCTGTGCATCAGTACCACCGGCCGAGGCCATACGCCGAGTAATCGAATGACTTCGCTGGAGCCTCAGGTGAGGTAGATCGTGGTCCCCTGGCTCCTCGCGGTCAGGGACGCGAGGAGGCGCCTGGCGAGGTGGGCCGGCAAAAGGTCGGCCGCCTCGGCAGGGGGGAAGAAGCGGTACTCGTCCAGTTCCTCCTCCTGGAGGATGATCTGTTCGCCGGTCGGGATCTGGCCGCAGTCGAACAGGAAGTGGATGAGCGGGATGGGGCGGTCGTCGTACGGCGCGACCCAGTGGACGACGAGCAGGCGGCCTACGGGGAGGGTGAGGCCGACCTCCTCGGTGACCTCGCGTGCGCAGGCCTGGTCGGGGGTTTCGTGTTCGTCCACGTGGCCGCCGGGCCAGCCCCAGTGGTCGCGGTAGTTGGGCTTCACGAGGAGTACGCGGCCCTCGGGGTCGGTGATGAGTGCGCCTGCGGCGGCGACGTTCTTGTTGAGGCGCGCGTAGAAGACGTCGGCCGGCAGATGGGTCATGGTCCGACGGTATCGCCGTCTCCCCCTAGGGAGGGTCCCGTACGTCTTCAGGTGGACGGTTCGTGGCGGGGCTACCCCTGAGGCAGTACCTGTGAATTGCCATTCGCGGCTGATGTATCCCCCATTCGGCGCTTCTACCTTCGAAGAAAAAACTGAGCTGGGGGAAGACAATGAGACGGCGGAGAAATCTGGCCGCCACCGTCGGTGGGTGGAGTGCCAGGCACCGGTGGTCGGCGATCTTGATCTGGGTGGCGTTCGTGGCGGTGGCGACCGTTGTGGGAGGTGCGGTCGGCACGGCGCAGATGAAGGGGTACGAGAGCGCGAACGGGGACTCGCGGGAGGCGGGGCGGATCCTCGACGGTGCGCGGTTCCCTGACGTCGCGGGTGAGGTCGTGCTGGTGCAGTCGGCCGGTGGGGGGCCGGTGGTGACCGACGCGCGGTTCCGTGCGGCCGTCACGAAGGTGAAGGACGCGGTGACCGCCACGGGGCAGGTCACCAATGTGCGGACGCCGTACGACGACCCGCCGTCGCCGGTGACGCCGGACAAGCACACCACGCTTGTGCAGTTCGACATGAAGGGTGAGGCCAAGACCGCGGGGGACCGGGTGAAACCGGTGTTGGACGCGGTCGCGGGGGTCGGGAAGAGCTTCCCCGAGCTGCGGATCGAACAGGCCGGTGGGGCGAGCGCGGACAAGCTCATCGGGGAGGCCATCGACAAGGACTTCGTGCGGGCCGAGCAGCTCTCGCTTCCTCTCACGTTCGGCATCCTGCTCGCGGCGTTCGGCGCGCTGCTCGCGGCGCTGGTGCCGCTGGCGCTCGCCATGACGGCCATCGTCGCCGCCACGGGGCTGCTGGCGCTGACCAGCCAGTTGCTGCACGTGGACGCGGCCACGCCGAACCTCATGCTGCTGATCGGTCTCGCGGTCGGTGTGGACTACTCGTTGTTCTACATCCGCAGGGAACGCGAGGAGCGCGCCAAGGGCCGGGACAAGCGGCGGGCCATCGAGATCGCGGCGGCCACGTCGGGACGCGCGGTGCTGATCTCGGGGATCACGGTGATCGTCGCGATGGCCGGCATGTTCCTCACCGGCAACGGGGTCTTCATGGGTTTCGCCGAAGGGACGATCCTCGTGGTGCTGGTGGCCATGGTGGGCTCGCTCACCGTGCTCCCCGCGCTGCTGTCCCTGATCGGCGACAAGATCAACGCCAGGCTGATCCACGGCACCGTGCGCGCGGTCACGCGGGGCCGGGTCACCTGGGAGCGCCGCCTCGGCCGCGGCGGCGAGGGCCGCCTGTGGACCGCCGTGCTGACCCCGGTGCTGCGCCACCCGCTGGTGTCCGTGGTGATCGCCGGCGGCCTGCTGCTCGCGCTCGCCATCCCGGCCTTCGGGCTGCGCACCGGCCCGCAGACCATCGACGACCTGCAGGGGAACTACGCCATCGCCGACACGTTCAAGCGGATCGACGCGGCGTTCCCCGGCGGCAACGCTCCGGCGGTCGTCGTGCTCAAGGCGGCGGACGTGACGACTCCTGAGGTGAAGAGCTCCATCGCGGCCTTCAAGGACCGTGCGATGGCCACCGGCCAGGCCAACGAGCCGTTCAACGTGGAGGTCAACCCCGACAAGACGGTGGCCCGCATCAGCATCGGCATCAAGGGTGAAGGCGCGACCGCCGAACAGGCCGTCCGCACACTGCGCGAGAAGGTCATCCCCGCGACACTGACCGGCGCCGGCGAGGTCCACGTCACCGGCGAGGTCGCCGGATCCATGGACTTCAACCGGCAACTCGCCAGGTCGATGCCGCTGGTGTTCGGCTTCGTCCTGCTGCTGGCCTTCCTGCTGCTGCTGGTGTCGTTCCGCTCCCTGGTGGTGGCCGTCAAGGCGATCCTGCTGAACCTGCTGTCGGTCGCGGCGGCGTACGGCGTGCTGGTGCTGGTCTTCCAGCGCGGCTACGGCGAAGGGCTGCTCGGCTTCACCTCGACCGGCGCCATCACCGACTGGCTGCCGCTGTTCCTCTTCGTCATCCTGTTCGGCCTGTCGATGGACTACCACGTCTTCATCCTCAGCCGCATCCGTGAGGCGTACGACCGCGGCATGCGCACCGAGGACGCCGTGGCGTTCGGCATCCGCAGCACCGCCGGCGTGGTCACCAGCGCGGCCCTCATCATGGTCGCCGTCTTCGCGACCTTCGCCACCTTGTCCCTGCTGACCTTCATGCAGATGGGTATCGGCCTGGCCGCCGCCATCCTCATCGACGCCACCGTCATCCGCGCCGTCCTGCTCCCCGCCACCATGAAACTCCTCGGTGACTGGAACTGGTACCTCCCCCGCTGGCTGACCTGGCTCCCCCAGCTCTCGCACGGCGACGAGGACGACGACGACCACCCCGACCCCGTCCCCTCCCACCGGGAACCCCTCCCGGTCGGCTGACAAGAGCGGCCCCGGGCCGGACGACGCCGTCCTCCCGGGGCTCCGCGACGGGGGCCGGACCGGTGTCACCTCCATGGGGAAGGTGACACCGGTCCGACATGTCTCACCCGAGCTCGGTGAACGGTTCCGCGAAGTGGGACGTGCCGATCGCGCCGCCTCTGGCCCGCACGCCGTCCAGGACGGCCCGCCTGCTCTCCACGGCCCGCTCGGAGTCCTCGTCGTGCGCGTACACGACCCGGGGGTTGACCACCTGCACGGGATGAACCACCAGATCCCCGGTCAGCGTCACGTTCCCCACCTCGACCACCTGGTGCCCCGGCGTGTGCCCCGGCGCCGGCGCCACGCGCACCCCCGGCATGACCGGCGCCGCACCGTTCACCGCGTCGATCAGCATCGTGAGCGGCCGCACCACCCGCTCCAGAGTGGGACTCGGCCCACCCCCCTCGATCCACTCGATCTCGGCCCGCTGGATCACATGCCGCGCGTTCGGAAAGACCGGCACCCCTTCCCCGATCGCCCCACTCGCGTGATCACTGTGCAGATGCGTGAGCACGACCGTGTCCACATCCCCTGGCGCCACCCCCACCCCCGCCAGCTCCTGTACCAGCCTCCCCGGCACCGGAGCCCACGTGGACGCCGGAGAATCGTTCCCCCCGATCCCCGCGTCCACCAGCACGACCCGGCCCGGCCCCCGCAACAGATAACACCGGAAGTGCAGAACCCACTCCCCGTCCCCCACGACGTCCCAGTCCTCCGCCGACCCCCCGGAGAACAGCTCCGTCAACGGCCGCCGCAACCCCGCCCCCAACGGCCCCACCGCGTCCAGAATCGGCGTGACCTCGACCCCGTCCACCAGCCTGGGCACGTACGACATGGAACCCCCACGGATCGGCGTACCGCCAGACTAGATCACGACGGACCCGGACAGGCGCGGGCTCCGCGGAGGTGGGCCCGCGCCTCGGGTGACGTGGGTCAGTAGGCGACGCCTACGGGTTGTTTGACGGTGGCGGGGTCTTCCAGAGCGGCGAGCATGGCGTGGGCCAGGTCGGCTCGGGAGAGGAAGTGGCCTCGTGGGACGTTGGAGCCTATTTCTCGGCGGTAGCGCTCTGTGAGGGGTTTGTCGGTGAGGCGGGGGGGCCGGATGACGGTCCATTCGGTGTTGCTGCGGCGGGCTTCTTCTTCCATGGCGGCGAGGTCGGCGTAGGGGTCGCGCAGGATGCGGCGGAGCAGGGGGTAGAGGACTGTTCGGTAGATGAGGCTCTCCCCTTCGGGGACGGGGCCCACGGGTGCGGCGCTGAGGAGGACCACTCGGCGGATGTCGCTCTGGTCCATGGCGCGGAGGATGACGCGGGTGGCGTTGGAGGCCACGCCGACGTCCTTGCGGGTGCGGGGGCCGATGGCGGAGATGACGGCTTCGCGGCCGGTGAGTGCGGGACGGAGAGGTGCGGGGGAGGTGAGGTCGGCGGTGATGACTTCCAGGGCCGAGTGGCTGATCGGGAGGCGTGCGGGGTCGCGGACTACGGCGGCGACCTCGTGGCCGGCGTCCAGGGCCTGGCGGACGATGTGCTGCCCTGTGCGACCGGTGCCGCCGAAGACGGTGATTTTCATACGTCGTCTCCCCGTGGTTGGTGAGTACTCACTTACATCCTAGGATGGGGACACGTCTGGCGTGTATCAAGGTTCTTACGGCGAAAGGCAGATTCCCGGCGATGCCACATGAGCGCAGCGGTGCCCTCACCCGGGCCCGCATCCTGGACGCGGCGGTCGAGCTCATGCGGACGCTCGGGCTGGCGCGGGTCACGACCAAGGAGATCGCCAAGGCGGCCGGGTGCTCCGAGGCGGCCCTTTACCGGCACTTCTCCGGCAAGGAGGAGTTGTTCGTGACGGTGCTGCAGGAGCGCATGCCGCCGTTCACGGCGTTGCTGGCCCGGCTGGCGGAGGACTCGGGGGAACGGACGCCGGTCGAGTGCCTGGTCGAGGTCGCGACGGTGGCCACGCGGTTCTACGAGGCCACCATGCCGGTCGCGTCGTCGCTGTTCGCGGAACCCGCCTTGCTGGAGCGGCACCGCGAGGGGATGCGCAAGATCGGCGCGGGGCCGCAGAAGCCGTTGGAGTTCCTCACCGATCTGCTGCGCACGATGCGGTCACGGGGGGTCTTCCGCGCGGACGCCGACGTGGAGTCGGCGGCGGCGCTGCTGCTCGGCGCCTGCTACCAGCGCGCCTTCCTCAGTCATTTCATGGGGCCCGAGGTGCACGAGCGCTCACTGGACGACTTCGCGGCGGGGCTGGCCGGCACGGTGCTGCGCGGCATCGCCTGACGGCCCGGCGAGCGGCCGAGGGCCGGGACCGGGTCGCGGCGTCGCGCGACGGGGCGGCGGGTAGGTCTCGCGGCGATGGCGTGGCATGATGTTACCCACGAGTAGCATCAAGCCGTGAAGCGGCTCGACAGCGAGGAGCCAGCCCGTGCCAACGTCTCGTGACGTCGTCTTCGTCGACGGCGTGCGCACACCGTTCGGGAGGTCCGGGCCGAAGGGCCTGTACGCCGAGACGCGCGCCGACGACCTGGCGGTGCGCGTCATCCGTGAACTCATGCGCCGCAACCCCGGCCTGCCGCCTGAGCGGGTGGACGAGGTCGCGATCGCGGCCACCACCCAGATCGGCGACCAGGGCCTCACCATCGGCCGGTCCGTCGCCGTGCTCGCCGGCCTGCCGAAGTCCGTGCCGGGGTACGCGATCGACCGCATGTGCGCGGGTGCGATGACGGCGGTCACCAACGTCGCAGGCGGCATCGCGTTCGGCGCGTACGACGTCGCCATCGCCGGTGGGGTCGAGCACATGGGACGCCACCCGATGGGTGAGGGGATCGACCCGAACCCGCGTTTCCTGTCGGAGAAGCTGGTGGACGGGTCGGCGCTGGTCATGGGGATGACGGCGGAGAACCTGCACGACCGCTACCCCGAGATCGGCAAGGAGCGCGCCGACGCCTACGCCGTCGCCTCGCAGGAGAAGGTCGCCAAGGCGTACGCCAACAACAAGATCCAGCCCGACCTGGTGCCGACGGCGATCCGCACCGGCGCGCTCGGCTGGGGCCTCGCCACCGAGGACGAGCCGCCGCGGCCCGGCACCACCATGGAGGGCCTGGCGTCGCTCAAGACGCCGTTCCGGCCGCACGGCCGGGTCACGGCGGGGAACGCGGCGGGGCTGAACGACGGGGCCACCGGGTGCGTGGTCGCCGCGGCCGACGTGGCGGCCGAGCTCGGCCTCACCGCGAAGATGCGGCTGGTGTCGTACGCCTTCGCCGGGGTGGATCCCGAGGTCATGGGGGTCGGGCCGATCCCGTCGACCGAGCGCGCGCTGCGCCTCGCCGGGCTGTCCATCGAGGACATGGGCCTGGTGGAGATCAACGAGGCGTTCGCCGTGCAGGTGCTCGCCTTCCTGTCGCACTTCGGGATCGCCGACGACGACCCGCGGGTCAACCCGTACGGCGGGGCCATCGCGTTCGGCCACCCGCTGGCCTCCTCGGGGGTGCGGCTGATGACGCAGCTCGCGCGCCAGTTCGGCGAGCGGCCCGACGTGCGGTACGGGCTGACCACGATGTGCGTCGGCATGGGAATGGGTGGGACGGTCGTCTGGGAGAACCTCGCCTGGGAGGGCGCCAAGTGAGCGGCATCACCGAGATCTTCGACGACGAGGTCGTCACCCACGCGCTGGTGCGCGACGTGAGGCTGCCGGACGGCGCCGGCACGATGGCGCTGATCACGCTGGACAACGGCTTCGACCACACCAAGCCGAGCACGTTCGGGCCGCGTGGCCTGACCGAGCTCGGCGCGGCGCTGGACGCGATCGAGGCGCGGGACGACATCGCCGCGGTCGGCGTCACCGGCAAGCCGTTCATCTTCGCGGTGGGTGCCGACCTCAAGGGTGCGGCGCTGGTGCGGGCCCGCGAGCAGGCCGAGGAGCTCGGCGCGCTCGGCCACGAGGTGTTCCGGCGGCTCGGCGAGATGGAGGTGCCGTCGTTCGCGTACGTCAACGGCGCGGCGATGGGAGGCGGCCTGGAGGTCGCGCTCCACTGCACCTACCGCACGATCTCCTCGGGGGTCACCGCGGTCGCGCTGCCTGAGTGCTTCCTCGGCCTGGTGCCGGGCTGGGGTGGCACGCAGCTGCTGCCGCGGCTGATCGGGCCCACCAACGCGCTCAAGCTGATCATCGACAACCCTCTGGCGCAGAACCGCATGATCGACGGCAGGGAGGCGTACCGGCTCGGCGTCGCCGACGCGATCTTCGACGCGGCCGACTTCCTGGAGGAGTCGCTGCGCTGGACGGCCCGGGTGCTGACCGGTGAGGCCGCCGTCGCGCGGCCGCCGTTCACCGCGGACGCCGACGCGTGGCAGGCCGCCGTGGACGCCGCGCGCGGCGCGCTCGACCTCAAGGTGCGCGGCGCGTCGCCGGCGCCGTACCGCGCTCTCGAGCTGATCGAGCAGGCGCGCACCGCGAGCAGGGACGAGGGTTTCGCGGCCGAGACGCGGGTGCTCGCCGACCTGCTGATGGGTGACGAGCTGCGCGCCGGGCTGTACTCGTTCGACCTGGTGCAGCGGCGGGCCAAGCGGCCCGCCGGCGCGCCGGACAAGGCGCTGGCGCGGCCGGTCACCAAGGTCGGCGTGGTCGGCGCGGGCCTGATGGCCTCACAGCTGGCGCTGCTGTTCGCGCGCCGCCTGGAGGTCCCGGTGGTGCTCACCGACCTGGACCGGACGCGGCTGGACAAAGGCGTGGCGTACGTCCACGACGAGATCGGCCGGCTGCTCGCCAAGGGCCGGATCGACGCCGACAAGGCGAACCGGTTGAAGGGCCTGGTCAGCGGATCGCTGACCAAGGACGCCTTCGCGGGGGCCGATCTGGTGATCGAGGCCGTCTTCGAGGACCTCAAGGTCAAGAAGCAGGTGTTCGCCGAGGTCGAGGACGTCGTCGGGCCCGAGTGCGTGCTCGCGACCAACACCTCCTCGCTGCCTGTCACCGCGATGGCGGCCGACCTGCGGCACCCCGAGCGGGTCGTGGGCCTGCACTTCTTCAACCCGGTGGCGGTGCTGCCGCTGCTGGAGATCGTGCGTGGCGACCGCACCGACGACGCCACGCTGGCCACGGCGTTCGCGGTCGGCAAGTCGCTGCGCAAGTCGAGCGTCCTGGTGAAGGACGCGCCGGCGTTCGTGGTGAACCGGCTGCTCGTCCGCCTCATGGGTGAGGTGATCGGCGCGGTCGACGAAGGCACGACCATCGAGGTGGCCGACCACGCGCTGGACGGCCTCGGCCTGCCGATGACACCGTTCACCCTGCTCCAGCTCGTCGGCCCGGCCGTCGCGCTGCATGTCGCGGAGACGCTGCACGAGGCGTTCCCGTCCCGGTTCCGGGTCTCGGACAACCTCGCCGAGCTGGTGAAGGCCGGCAAGCCGGGGGTGTACGCGGCGGACCTGAGCGTCGACCCCGAGGCGCGCGCGATCTTCGCAGGGTCCGGCACGGGGCCAGGCGCGGACGAGGTGCGCGACCGCGCGCTGCGGGCCCTCGCCGAGGAGATCCGGCTGATGCTGGACGAAGGCGTGGTCGCCGCGGCGCAGGACATCGACCTGTGCCTGATCCTCGGCGCCGGCTGGCCGTTCCACACCGGCGGCATCACGCCGTACCTGGACCGCACCGGTGTCTCCGCCGCGGTCAACGGCCGCGCGTTCCTCGACCCCGGGGTGGCCTCGGTCCCCGCCTGAGCACCGGCACGGCCCCTGTCCCGCGTGTCCGGACGCGGCAGGGGCCGGGCCGGGACCACCGCGCGGCCGGTGGATGATTGGGGCATGCTGGCCGACGTCATCGAGCACCTCGCCTGTCCGGTGTGCCGGGGGGACCTGACCCTCGCCGGCGGGACGGCGCGCTGCCTGAACGGCCACGCCTTCGACGTCGCGCGCCAGGGGTACGTGAGCCTGCGCACCGGCTCCGCGCCGGCCGGCACGGCCGACACCCCGGCCATGGTGGAGGCCCGCGCCGCGTTCCTCGGCGCCGGGCACTTCGCTCCGGTGGCGGCACGCCTGCGCGAGTTGGCCGAGTCGGCGCACGTCGTGCTGGACGCCGGGGCCGGCACCGGGTACCACCTGGCCACGGCGCTTCGGCCGGAGGCCGCCGGCATCGCGCTGGACATCTCCAAGCACGCGCTCAGGCGTGCCGCGCGGGCCCATCCCCGCATCGGGGCCGCGGTGGCCGATGTGTGGCGTCCGCTGCCGGTGAAGGACGCGAGAGCCGATCTGCTGCTCAACGTGTTCGCGCCGCGCAACGGGCCCGAGTTCGCCAGGGTGCTGGCCCCCGGCGGCACGCTGGCCGTCGTGACCCCGACGTCCCGCCACCTTTCGCCCCTGGTCGGCCGGCTCGGTCTGCTGTCGGTCGGCGAGGACAAGGAGCGGCGTCTCGGCGAGACGCTGTCCGGCCGGTTCACCGAGGCGGAGCACATGATCGAGGAGTACGAGATCTCGCTCGGCCACGAGGACGTGGAGGCCGCCGTCGCGATGGGGCCGAGCGCCTGGCACACTGACCCGGTGGCTCGGAAGATCGCGATATCCCGCCTGCCGGACGTGCTCGCCGTGAATGTGTCGTGCAGGATCTCGGTGTTCCGTAAGATCACCTGAACGCCAAGGAGTGAGATTTTCCCCGGCTTTGTAAGCCATCTTCCGTTTATAAGCGACATACTTGACGGCAACCCGCCGATCCCGACCGGGAGAGCGTGAGGGAGGGGCACCCTACATGAAGGCCGAGGAACGCTGGCAGGCCAGGTTCCGAGCGGCACGTATGACGCTGCCCATCTGGGCACGGCTGGCACCGGCCAGGGCCGTGTACCGCTGCAACATCTCCGGCACGTGGGAGATCCACGCCTGGGACCGTTCGGTCGGCTCCAGCCGCCAGGTCACCAGCCGTCCCCGCGGCACCTCGCACGCGGCGATCGACCCCACGGGGCAGTGGATCTGGTGGTTCGCCGACACCTACGGCGACGAGTACGGCATCTGGATGCGCCAGCCGTTCGGCGGCGGCGACGAGGTCCCGGCCCATCCCGACCTCGCTCCCGGCCACCCCACGGGGCTCGCGCTGTCGGCCACCGGCACGGCCGCCGTGGGCCGCAGCAGCCGCCACGGCTTCCAGGTGCTGCTGGCGCGGAGCCTGTCGGAGAAGCCGGCCGTGATCTACGAGTCGCGGGAGTTCGCGCAGGTCGCCGGCATGTCACTGGACGGCTCGCTGATCGCGATCAGCCACAGCGAGCACGGCGACTCACGCCACCCCGCGCTGCGGGTCCTGCGGCCGGACGGCCGGGTCGTGGCCGACCTGCACGACGGACCCGGCAAGGGCTTCTCCGGTGTGCGCTTCGCGCCGTCGGTCACCGACCGGCGCATCCTCGCGCTGCACGAGCGGCGTGGCCGCCGTGAGCCGCTGATCTGGGACCCGATGACCGGCGAGCAGCGCGAGATCTGGCTGCGGGTCCCCGGTGAGATCACCGCCGACTGGTACCACGACGGACGGGCCCTGCTGATCGGCCACAACAACCGCGCGCGCACCGAGCTGTTCCGCTACGACCTCGGCGGCGGCGACCTGACGCCGATCAGGACGCCGCACGGCGTGATCCACGACGCGCTGCCGCGTCCGGACGGCGTCGTCGAGTACTCCTGGTCGAGCGCCGCGCACCCGCCGGTGATCAGGTCGAGCGGCGACCACGTGGTGATGAACCAGTCGGGGCCGTCCGCGCCGCCGTCGGTCCCGCTGGAGGACGTGTTCGTGGAGGGCCCCGGCGGCCGCATCCACGCCTTGGTGTCCAGGCCCGAGACCCCGGCGACGCCGAACCCCACGGTGTTCCTGCTGCACGGCGGCCCCGCGGCGCAGGACGACGACTCCTTCCTGCCGAACGTCGCGGCGTGGGTCGACGCCGGCTTCACCGTGGTGCGGGTCAACTACCGCGGCTCCACGGGGTACGGCTCGGCGTGGCGGGACGCGCTGCGCGGCGACGTCGGCCACATCGAGCTCGCCGACGTGGCGGCGGTGCGCGACTGGGCCGTCGAGCAGGGTGGCGCGGACCCCGACCGGCTGATCCTCGCCGGCGCGTCGTGGGGTGGCTACCTGACGCTGCTCGGCCTCGGCACCATGCCGGACAAGTGGGCCGCCGGCATCGCGGCGGTCCCGATCGCCGACCACGCCGCGACGTACCGGGACGAGACCGAGGGCCTGCGCGCCTACCACCGCGCGCTGTTCGGCGGGTCGCCGCAGGAGGTGCCGGAGCGGTACGCGAGCTCCTCGCCGATCACCTACCTCGACGCCGTGGAGGCGCCGCTGCTCGTGCTGGCCGGCGAGAACGACCCGCGTTCGCCGATCGGCCAGATCGAGAAGTACCTGACCCGGCTGGAGGAGCGCAAGCACGACTTCGAGGTCTACCGGTACAACGCCGGCCACGGCACGCTGGTCATCGAGGAACGCATCAAGCAGATGACCATCCAGGTCGACTTCGCGCGCAAGCACACCGGCCTCGACAAAGGCGGCTCCGCACCGTTCTAGCCGGTCAGACGGGGTCTCGGCCTTCGGCGCGCAGCACCAGGATCGCGAGGTCGTCGGCGCTCGGCTCGGCCGCGAAGTCCTGCACGGCCCGGTGGATGCGCTCGGCGACCGCGCGGGCCGACAGGTCGACGCACTCGGCGAGGAGCTTCGGCAGGCCGCCGTCGTCGTCGAGCAGCCGTGAGCCCGACCTGCGCTCGGTGACGCCGTCGGTCACGCCGAGCAGCACGTCGCCAGGCGCGAGGACCACCCGCTCGGCCTCGAACTCGGCCTCGGGGAAGACCCCGAGCAGCGACTGAGCGGTCACCACGGCGTCCACCACCCCCGTCGGCCGCAGCCGCAGCGCCTCGGGGTGTCCCGCGGAGATCAGCGACAGCTCCAGGCCGTCGCCGGTTCGGGTGATCTCGCCGTGGAGAAGGGTGAGGAAGCGAGCGCGCTCCCCTTCTTCGAGGATGGCGCGGTTGAGCCGCGAGACGACCGCCGCCACGTCGTAGTTCTCGCGAGCGAGCAGGCGCAGCGTGTGACGCGCGAGGCCGGTGACGGCGGCGGCCTCGGGGCCGGTGCCGCAGACGTCGCCGATGGCGAACCGCCACGTGCCCTCACCGGTCGCGAACAGGTCGTAGAAGTCGCCGCCGACCTCGTTGGTCTCGCCGGCGGGCTCGTACACCACCGAGTAGTCCAGGCCGGGGGTGATCGCGGGGACGCCTGGCGGCAGCAGGCTGCGCTGGAGCGCGCGGTTGGCGTCGGCCTGTTGCGCGTACAGGCGCGCGTTGTCCATGGCGAGCGCCGCGCGGCGCGCGAGGTCCTCGGCGAGCTGCGCGATGTCGTCGGGGAACCTTCCTCCCCTGCCGAGGCACATGACGCCGAGACTGCGGCCCTTGGCCACCAGCGGGAACGCGAGCGACTGCCAGGCCGGCAACGAGATCGGCCGGGGACGCAGGTCGTCCGCCGGAGGGATGGCCGCGTCGGCGAGCTGCTCGCGCAGATCGTCGATCTCGGACTCGTCGGCGTGCCAGAGATAGGCCAGGGTCTGCTCACCGCCGCCGTTGTCGGCGGTGTAGACGGCGCACCAGGTCGCGAGGCGCGGCACCACGATCTGCGCGATCAGCGCGGGGACCATGCCGGGGTCGAGGGTGCCGGCGAGCAGGTCGCTGGCGTCGGCGAGGTAACCGAGCCAGCCGGGGCCGCGCAGGTGCGGCTCGGCGTCCATGCCTGCGTCCACCGGCCGCGGCGTGCGCTGCGGGAGGTCGAGCCTGGCCCACGTGGCGCGTTGTGTGCCGGTGAATGTGACACCCCATGTGGCCACGGGAACGGCAGGTGCGGCGGGAACTCGATCGTCGTCGGCCCGCTGCCGGAGCTCGATCTGGACGCTTCCCCCCTGATGTCCCCATAGAATCTCAAACGGAACATCCCCTACTTCCGACACGAATTCCTCGGTGAGCCGCTCGGCGTCCGCCAGGACAGGAGTGGCGGCCCACGCGGTCAGCACCTCCTGCGTGAACCGCTTGGCGTCGGGCAGGGCGGCCTTGCCCGCTACGAACGACGCGGCCAGCACACCTCGGGAAGAATTCGTCATCACACCGTGCATACCACAGATGGCCGCCACATGCGGTCGGCGGAGCAGGCGACCACATAGTGTCCTTCATGCCAGACTGGCACTACTCCATGTCCCGCCCGAACAGCGTGAAGGAGGCTTCATGAAAGGCACCGCGACACTCGCGGGGTCGGGTTCGGAGCGGTCTTACACCGAGTCCGATCTCCGGCCGTTGCTGGACACGCTCGTCGCGTGGCGAGACGGCGACTTCCGGCGGCGCGTCCCCCACGCGGCTCCCGGTGTCCTCAGCGAGGTCCGGCTGCTCATCAACGAGGTGGCCGACCGCCGCGAGCACCTCGCCAACGAGCTGCTGCGGGTGCGCAAGGAGGTCGTCAAGGAGGGACGGTTCGGCGTCCGCCTGACGCCGGGGCCCGGTGTGGGCTCCTGGGCCGAGAGCGTGCACTCGGTCAACGATCTCATCGACGCTCTGGTCGGCCCCGTGAGCGCCGCGGCCGACGTGCTCGACGCCGTGGCCCAGGGTGACCTGTCCCGCCGCATAGACATGGACCGTACGGCCAGAGGCGAGGTCCGCCGCCTCGGCAAGGCGATCAACGGCATGGTCGACCAGCTCGCGCTGTTCAGCTCCGAGGTCACCCGCGTGGCCCGCGAGGTCGGCTCGGAGGGCCAGCTCGGCGGCCGGGCCAACGTGCGCGGCATGTCGGGAAGCTGGCGCGACCTCACCGAGGCCGTGAACACCATGTCCAGCCGGGTCTCGGCCCAGGTCCGCGACATCGCCGTCGTCACCACGGCCGTCGCGCGCGGCGACCTGTCGCGCAAGGTCACCGTCGACGCCGTCGGCGAGATGCTGGAGCTCAAGAACACCGTCAACACCATGGTCGACCAGCTCTCGGCGTTCGCCGAGGAGGTCACCCGTGTGGCCCGTGAGGTCGGCACCGAGGGTGAGCTCGGCGGCCAGGCCCGCGTGCGCGGCGTCTCCGGTGTGTGGAAGGACCTCACCGACAACGTCAACGTCATGGCGTCCAACCTGACCAGCCAGGTGCGCAGCATCGCCACCGTGGCGACGGCGGTGGCGCAGGGCGACCTGTCCAAGAAGATCACCGCGGACGCGCAGGGTGAGGTGCTCCAGCTCAAGGAGACCCTCAACACCATGGTCGACCAGCTCTCGCTGTTCGCCGACGAGGTCACCCGCGTCGCGCGCGAGGTCGGCACCGAGGGCCAGCTCGGCGGACGCGCCGACGTCAAAGGCGTGTCGGGGGTCTGGAAGGACCTCACCGACAACGTCAACTCCATGGCCGCCAACCTGACCTACCAGGTGCGCAACATCGCGCAGGTCACCAAGGCCGTCGCCGGCGGCGACATGTCCAAGAAGATCGACGTGGACGCTCAGGGCGAGATGCTGGAGCTCAAGTCCACGATCAACACCATGGTCGACCAGCTCTCGCTCGTGGCCTCAGAGGTGAGCCGCGTGGCCCGCGAGGTCGGCTCCGAGGGCCAGCTCGGCGGCCAGGCCCAGGTGCACGGCGTGTCCGGGGTCTGGAAGGACCTCACCGACAACGTCAATTTCATGGCGAACAACCTGACCTCCCAGGTCCGTCAGATCGCGGCCGTCTCCACGGCCGTGGTGCAGGGAAACCTCTCCAAGAAGATCACCGTGGACGCGCAGGGCGAGATCCTGCAGCTCAAGGACACGGTGAACACCATGGTCGACCAGCTCTCGCTGTTCGCCGACGAGGTCACCCGCGTCGCGCGCGAGGTCGGCACCATGGGCCAGCTCGGCGGTCAGGCCCGCGTCCGCGGCGTGTCGGGGGTCTGGAAGGACCTCACCGACAATGTCAACTCCATGGCCACCAACCTCACCTACCAGGTGCGCAACATCGGCGAGGTCACCACCGCCGTCGCGCGCGGCGACCTGTCCCGCAAGATCGACGTGGACGCGCAGGGTGAGATCCTGGTGCTGAAGACCACCATCAACAAGATGGTGGACCAGCTCTCGTCGTTCGCCTCCGAGGTCACCCGCGTGGCCCGCGAGGTCGCCTCCGACGGCCGTCTCGGCGGCCAGGCCCGCGTCGAAGGCGTCGAAGGCACGTGGAAGCAGCTCACCCAGAGCGTCAACGAGCTGGCGAGCAACCTCACCACGCAGGTGCGCGCCATCGCCGAGGTCACCAGCGCCGTCGCGCGCGGCGACCTGACCCGGTCCATCAGCGTCCAGGCCCAGGGTGAGCTGGCCGACCTGAAGGACAACATCAACACGATGGTGTCCAACCTCGTCGCGACCACCAAGGCCAACCAGCAGCAGGACTGGCTGAAGTCCAACCTCGCGCGCGTCTCGCGGCTGATGCAGGGCCACCGCGACCTCATGGAGGTCGCCAAGCTGATCATGAGCGAGCTGACGCCACTGGTCACGGCGGCGCACGGCGCCTTCTACATGGTCACCGGGCCGCGGGACGGCCGCCTGCGCCTCATCGCCGGGTACGGCGTGCGGCCCGGCAGCCGGGCCAGGCAGACGTTCCACTTCGGCGAGGGCATCGTCGGCCAGGCCGCCGCCGAGGGCCGGCCCATCGTGCTCGACGACGTGCCGGCCGGCTTCCTCACCATCGACACCGGGCTCAGCAGCTCGACACCGGCCCAGATCGTCGTGCTTCCCGTGCTGTTCGAGGACCAGGTGCTCGGCGTGGTCGAGCTGGCCTCGATCGGCCGGTTCGACGACGTCCACCTGGCGTTCCTCAATCAGCTCGTCGAGACCATCGGTGTCACGATGAACACGATCATCGCCAACAGCCGTACCGAGGGCCTGCTCACCGAGTCCCAGCGCCTCACGACCGAGCTGCGTGAGCGGTCCGACGAGCTGCAGCGCCAGCAGGAGGAACTGCGCCGCTCCAACGCCGAGCTGGAGGACAAGGCGGCGCTGCTCGCCAAGCAGAACCGCGCCATCGAGATCCAGAACTTCCAGATCGAGCAGGCCCGCCGCACACTGGAGGAACGTGCCGAGCAGCTCGCCGTCTCCTCACGGTACAAGTCCGAGTTCCTCGCCAACATGTCCCACGAGCTGCGCACCCCGCTGAACAGCCTGCTGGTGCTCGCCAAGCTGCTCACCGAGAACAGCGAAGGCAACCTCACCTCGCAGCAGGTCGAGTTCGCGCGCACCATCCACGGGGCCGGGTCGGCGCTGCTCCAGCTCATCAACGACATCCTCGACCTGTCCAAGGTCGAGGCCGGTCGCATGGACGTCCACCCGCAGCAGCTGTCCATGCCGAAGCTCGTCGACTACGTCGAGGCGACGTTCGCGCCGCTGGCCAGGGACAAGGGCCTGTCGTTCAGCGTCGACGTCGGCCCCTCGGTGCCTGAGGAGCTGCTCACCGACGAGCAGCGCCTGCAGCAGGTGCTGCGCAACCTGCTGTCCAACGCGGTCAAGTTCACCCCCAAGGGTGAGGTGCGGCTGATCATCACCCGCGCCGGCGGCGAGGTGCCGTACATCGACGAGACGCTGCAACGCGCCGACGACATCCTGTCCTTCTCGGTCGTGGACACCGGCATCGGCATCGCCTCCGACAAACTGGACGTGATCTTCGAGGCGTTCCGGCAGGCCGACGGCACCACCAGCCGCAAGTACGGCGGCACCGGTCTCGGTCTGTCGATCTGCCGTGAGATCGCACGGCTGCTCGGCGGTGAGATCCACGCCACCAGCGAGCCCGGCCGCGGCAGCACGTTCACCCTCCACCTGCCGATCAACTACACCGGGCCGCTCGCGGACGGCGTCGGCGGCGCCGCGGTCAGCGTGCCGGAGGACAACAGCCGGCCGGTGGAGCCGGAGATCGCCGAGCCGGCCGCCGAGCCGGTGCTCAGCGAGGACCTGCACATGCCGTCGCTCAGCCTCGACTCCACGACCGAGCCGTGGCAGGGTGAGGACCCGCTGAACGGCGCCAAGGTGCTCATCGTCGACGACGACATCCGCAACGTCTTCGCGTTGACCAGCGTGCTGGAGCGGCACGGCGCCACCGTCGTGTACGCCGAGAACGGCCGCGAGGGCATCGAGCAGCTCGAACGCAACGAGGACGTCGCCCTCGTGCTGATGGACATCATGATGCCGGAGATGGACGGTTGGGCCACGACGTCCGCGATTCGCCGCATGCCGCAGTTCGTCGACTTGCCGATCATCGCGCTGACCGCCAAGGTTATGCACGGCGACCGGGAGAAGAGCATCTCGTCGGGTGCCTCGGACTACGTGCCGAAGCCGGTGGACGTCGACCGGTTGCTGGAACGCCTGCGTGGCTGGCTGACCCGCCACCACCGTGTGGGCTCAGGTGAGGCCAAGGAGGGCCGTGGTTGATGGCCGAGCGAGCGAAGATCCTTCTGGTCGACGATCGCGAGGAGAACCTGATCGCGCTTGAGGCCATCCTCAGTTCCCTCGATGTGGTGGCGGTCCGCGCGAAGTCCGGCGAGGAGGCGCTGAAGGCGCTGCTCGCCATCGACTTCGCGCTGATCCTGCTCGACGTGCGCATGCCGGGGATGGACGGGTTCGAGACCGCCGCGCACATCAAGCGCCGCGAGCGCACCCGCAACATCCCCATCATCTTCCTGACCGTGGTCGACAGCGCGCCGGACTACGCGTTCCGCGGGTACGCCGCCGGGGCCGTCGACTACCTCACCAAGCCGTTCGACCCGTGGGTGCTGCGGGCCAAGGTGTCGGTGTTCGTGGAGCTGTACAACATGAACACCCGTCTCGCCGAGCAGGCGGCTCTGCTGCGCGACCGCCTCGCCGTCGAACTGCCGGACGGCACCGGCACCGAGGTGCTGCCTGAGCTGTCCCGCAGGCTCACCTCCGTCGAGGACGAGCTGACCCGCGTCAAGGAGCTCGCCGCCAAGAACCAAGGTGCCACTCCGCTCACCGGTCCGCTCCGCGACCTGTCCGAACGGGTCACGCACCTGCGCGCGGGCTTCGACGCGCTGTCGTAGCGGCCCCGGCGCACCGTCCCGGCGTTCACGCCGGTGTGCGGCCCGTCGCCGGTTCGCCGAAGTGACGTCAGCTGTCCTGCGCCGGGTCCGTGGAACGGGAGTTCTCCTTGACGAGCCTCGCCACCAGATCGTCGAGGTCCACCTTGCCGGCGGTGACCGCGGCGTACAGGTCGTCGAGCTCGCGGTGACCGAGGTCTTCTGCGACGCTGCCGGACACCCCCAGGCACTCCAGGTCCAGCAGATCGAGGCCTTCGCCGGCGACCGCCTCGGCGACCACGCGGCGGCCCTTGTCCGCCGCGTCGTCCGGACCCTGGTTCGCCGCCAGGTGGCGGCGGATCAGCAGCCGCGCCGTCGGGGTGGTGGCCGCGTCCAGACCGGCCTCGGACGGTGAGGCGGTCTCGTCGGTGAGGATGTGCACCACCGCGCCGTTGTCCACGCGTGCGTGCAGCGGCACCAGCCTGCCGTTGATCAGCGCGCCGATGGCGTGGTCGCCGGTCTGCGGGCCGAGCGCGTACGCGAAGTCGATGGACGTCGCACCAGGAGGCAGCGGGATCAGCTCGCCTCCGGTGGTGAACGCGGCGATGCCGTCGGGCCGCAGGTCGCCGCGCAGCGACTCGAGGAAGTCCGCGGACGTCGCGTCGTTCTGCCAGGCGAGCAGGCGGCGCAGCCACTCCAGGTCGATGCGGCCCGCGACGTCGGCCCCCGGGCCGCGCGCCATCTCGTGCATGTGCGCGGCGAGACCCCGCTCGGCGACACGGTGCATGCGGCGGGTGCGGATGATGACGTCCATCACCGTGCGGCCGTCCGCGATGACCCGGGTGTGCAACGCGCGGTAGAGGTTGAACCGCGGCAGTGAGATGAAGTCCTTCAGCCGGCCCGGCACGGGGTTCATGCCGGCGTGCACGGCGCCGAGCGCGATGTAACAGTCGCGGTCCTCGCCGTCCACGAGCACGAGCAGGCGGAACTGGTCGGCGGGCTGCAACGTGTCGAGGCGGTCGCCGACGTCCAGGTGGACGGCCCACAGGTGACGCCGGTACAGCATCACGTCACCGGCGACCTTGTGCTCCTTGAGCGCGGCCCGCAGACGGTCCACGGCGGGCCGCAGCAGGGCACGGCCGGCGGCCTCGCGTGCGTCGAGCGCGGCCTTGATCTCACCGTGCGCCTCGGGCCGCAGCACCGAGAAGCACAGGTCGTCCATCTCGCGTTTCAGCTCGTACATGCCGAGGCGCTCGGCGAAGGGGATCAGCAGTTCCTGCGACTGGCGTGCGATGCGCTGCTGTTTGTGCGGCGGCTGGAAGCCGAGGGTGCGCAGGTTGTGCAGCCGGTCGGCCAGCTTGATGAGCAGCACCCGCAGGTCCGCCGCCGCGGCCAGCACCATCTTGCGGAACGTCTCGGCCTCGGCCCGCTCACCCCACTTGGAGCCGTCCAGCTTGGTCACGCCGTCCACCAGCACCGCGATCTCGTCGCCGAAGTCGGCGCGCAGCTCCGGCAAGGTGTACTCGGTGTCCTCGACGGTGTCGTGGAGCAACGCCGCCTGGAGTGTGGCGCTGTCCATGCCGCACTCGGCGAGGATCATCGTCACAGCGAGCGGATGGATGATGTACGGCTCGCCGGACTTGCGGACCTGGCCGCGGTGCGCCAGCTCCGCCACGTCGTACGCGCGCCGCACCGGCCCCGGCCGTGGCCGGGGGTACCCCGCGCGGTGCGCGCGCAGCACCATGCCGATGTCGACGTCGATGTCGACCTGATCGTCCACCCGTGCCGCACGCGACAACGGATCCCTGAGGGTCCGCGCACCGCGCCGCACGGAAGACCGCTCCTCACCCATGGGTACCCCCTCGCCGGTGTACCTGAGCTCCTCGAAGCACCGAAACTACGAACCTGCGCGCGCACCCCGCGTGCCGGCCGAGCCTGCCGGGTGGACGGCTCGCCGCGGCTCACGCGCGCTTGACGCCACGTTATCGCCGGGCACGCTCCAGGGCATCCCAGAAGCCCCGGCGCAACGCGTGGCGCACCTCGTCGTGCAGCAGGAAGTCGATCGGCAGCGACGACCCCTGCAGCAGACGTGCCTCCAGGTCCGACGGCATGCGGGGCTTGCGCGCCAGCACCGCCTCCAGCCAGAGCGCCGGCGCGTCCCGCGCGACCGACTCCCCGAAGTCGTGCCCTTCCTTGTGCGCGGCCTTCACGGCGTCCGCGAGCGTCGTGGTCCCCGGACTCTGCACCGGCACCGGCGCCGGCTGCGGCCCCGTGTACGGCCCGAGCTGCGCACCCGCGTACGGCGCGCCTCCCGCATGTCCGCCACCGCCGTGCCCCCCGAGCCCACCGGAACCACCGCCGTACGCTCCATGCGCTCCGGAACCACCGTCCTGTCCGCCGAACGAACCGGAACCACCGGCCTGTCCCCCATACGCACCGGAACCACCGCCGTGCGAACCGGAACCACCCGCTTGTCCTCCGTGCGCTTCGGAACCACCGTCCTGTCCGCCGAACGAACCGGAACCACCGGCCTGTCCCCCATACGCACCGGAACCACCGCCGTGCGAACCGGAACCACCACCGTGCCCCCCGAGTGAACCGGGACCACCGGCATGACCGCCAGGCCCGTACTGGCCCGGCGGCGACTGCGACGGCACCGGCGCCGGCATGGGTCCGGTGAGCGGACCAGGCGCCGGTACTCCCTGGTCGAAGCCACCCGAGTACCCCGAAGGCAACGCGGGCTGCGCTCCCCGCTGCCCCGGCCCGGCCGCGACGTCCCGCGGAGCCTCATGTCCCCCGCCTTGCCGAGCGGCTCCATGCGCTCCACCCACGCCAGGCACCTGATGGGCCCCCGCACCGGCCTGCGCCGTGCCTCCCCCCACCGCACCCCCGGCACCGGGTCCACCGGTGCCGCTCGACCCGGAGGCACCGCTCAGCCCGGCGGTGCCGCTGAGGCCCGCGGCGTGGCCACCCGCCGCCGCACCATGGTGGTTGCCGGCCCCGGGGACGTGACCACTGGCCCCGGGGGAACGAGCGGTCGTCCCCGCGGCGTGACCACCGCTACCCGCCGGACCTGTCGCCTTCACGTCACCGGTGCTGTGGGGAGCACCGCTCCCGTGCGAGACACCGGACCCCTGCGCGACACCGGTCCCGTGCGAGGTACCGCTCCCGTGCGAGACACCGGACCCCTGCGAGGTACCGGTCCCGTGCGAGGCGGCGAGCCCCTGCGATGTGCCGAGCCCCTGCGAGGCCGCGAGCCCTTGCGATGTGCCGATCGTCTGTGATGCACCGGACCCGTGAGCGGCACCCGGGTCGCCGCCTGCGGCGAGCGGGCCGCCACCTGTGGCGGAACCCCCTGCCGCGTGCGCGCCGCCGGCCGGAGCGCCTGCCGTGCCGAGACCACCGGCACCGAGACCACCGGTGCCGAGACCACCGGTGCCGAGGCCGTTCGCACCGGAGGACGCGCTCGCGTCGCCGGAGGCGGCGGCAGGTGGTGCGGCCGGTACGTCCCTCGCGTACGTGCCGGGGGAACCGGATGCGGGGGTGCTCTGCGGGTCCGGGGTGGGACCGTGCGGCCTCGCCTGGTCGCTGTGGCCGCTGTCGCCGCCTTGGCCGGACGCGGCCGTGCCGTAGGAGCCGGAGCTCTGGCCGTACGCGCCGCCGGGCCCGAAGGTGGTTGAGCCGTAGGACGGCTCACCGTGCGGAGCGCCGCCGTAGGCGCCGTCCGCCTCGGGACGGCCCGGCCGGCCCGCGGCCCCCTGGGGGGTCTGGCCGCCGGGACGACCGGTGGAGGAGGCCGAGCCGCTCGGGCCGGGGCCGAGTGCGCCTTGCTCGTAGGCGGGGGACCCGTGGGACGAGGGGGTGGACAGGCCGGAGGCGGGGGAACGGCCGTTGCCTTGTCCGTTGCCGTTGTCGGCCGGGCCCGCGACGTTGCCGGTCACCAGGTTGACGTACGGCCGCAGGTGGCCGCCGCCGATCTCGATGAGGTCGTCGCACTCCTGCTGCAGGGCCCGCGACACGGCCCAGTTGCCTTCGGCGGCGATGTGGATGACGGTGACCCGGATGCCGAGGTCCTGTGCGTCGCTGACGACCTGAGCGAGGTCCTCGTCGCCGCTCACGACCACGGCGTCGCAGATGGCGTTGTTGCGTGCGAGGGTCATCAGGTCGCGGTGCACCTGCGCGTCCACACCCTCGCGGCGGCCGGGACGTATGCGCGCGAGCCGCAGCTTGAGGCCGGGGATGTCGGCGAGCGCGTCGTGCTCCGGTGTGCGCCGGCCCTCGACCGTGGCCTCGTACCAGTAGCAGCGAAGTAACGGGAGGTCGGTGCGCTCACGCGACAACCTGGAAAGCAGTTGCAGCAACCCCGGGTAGTCCCAGGCGACGGCCTCGCGATGGCGGGTCCCATGCACGGCCATCGCGCCGTCCGCCAGCAGGTAGCCGGCGTCAACGAACAGCGCGCAGCGATCCACGCGACACCGCCCTTTCTACGTGGGTCAGGCCCGGTGGCAGCCGAAGCCCGGCCCTATCTCAGGGTAATGAAGCCTCTGATCGCGCGCGGGTGAATCCCGGCGATTCGGCCCGCGCATGACCATATCTATGGACGTCCACGCCGACCGTACCAGTTTGTCTTTTAGGACCGAGCTGGGGTGATAAGGAGGTCCCCGAACGGCCTTCGCGCGGCACCGTTCTCTAGGCTGGCACCATGAACGACCGCGCGAATCTGCTGGACGAAATCATCAAAAAGGGGGTCGTGCACGGCCGGGTCGTGCTGTCCTCCGGCCGTGAGGCCGACTGGTACGTGGACCTGCGCCGCATCACTTTGGACGGCACCGCGGCACCGCTCGTGGGCCGCGTGATGCTCGACCTGACCGAGGACCTCGGGTACGACGCCGTGGGTGGCCTGACGCTCGGCGCGGACCCGGTGGCCGCGGCGATGCTGCACGCGGCGGCGGCGCGCGGACGGCGTCTCGACGCGTTCGTGGTGCGCAAGGCCGGCAAGGCGCATGGTCTGCAGCGCCGCATCGAGGGGCCGGACGTCGCGGGCCGCCGCGTGCTCGCGGTGGAGGACACCTCGACCACCGGCGGCTCTGTGCTGACCGCGGTGGAGGCGCTGCGCGAGGCGGGGGCCGAGATCGTCGGCGTGGCGACCATCGTGGACCGCGGCGCGGCCGCCGCCATGGAGGCGACCGGCCTGCCGTACCGGACCGCGTACACCCTCGATGATCTCGGCCTGTCCTGAACGTTTCAGCGCCGGCCCCGCTCGCCGGCTCCGTCAGCCGGGTCGCTCGGCCGTGAAGGTCTGCCGCTCACCCGGTCCGCCGGGGTCGCGGGGCTTGCCGTTCACCTCGACGTACACGGTCGACGCGTCCCCGATGACGACGTCGAGCCGGGGCTGGTCGTAGGTCGCCTGCTGGCCGCGGGTGAGATCGCGGTCCTCCACGATGTCGCCGCCGCTGACCCGCACGAACAAGGGACAACTGTCGGCGCGGCACTCCACGAAGAGGGTGGGTGCCGCTCCGGCGGCCGGAGGCGCCGAGGATGCGCTCGCGGGTGAGGTGGACGGAGCGGCTGACGGCCCCGCGACCTCGGACGACACGACGGCGGCCGGTGGGTCGTCCGGCGCGGGTGCCTCGGTGTTGAGCGATCCGATCAGGGCGAACACGCCGAGCACGATGAGCGCCACGACCACGAGGACCGCGACGCCTGCCAGCAGCAGGCGGGCGAGTCCCATTGGGTCGGTGCGATGGCGTCCCACATATCGGAGGCTAACCCCTAGATGACGACATATGACCGTTCATCAGGACATTCGCCTGGCGGCCGGTCGTGCTCCGGGAGGTGACGGGACGGTTCGGGACCGATGCGTGCGGGGAGGTGATGGCGTCCCGGACTACATAGGAGAGGCGGGGTCGCGGTGGTGACGGCCGCGGGGCTCGGCCGGCGGGACGGCCTTCGACGCCTTGCGGCCCTTCATGATCTCGCGGACGATCGGGATGACCGACAGCAGGATGATCACCGCGGCGCCGGGCAGGATGTACCGGTCGACGTTGGGGATCGCGCTACCGGCGAAGTAGCCCACGAGCAGCAGCGACTCGGTCCACAGGACGCCGCCGACGACGTTCCACAGGAAGAACTTCGGCGCGGGCATGCCGAGCATGCCGGCCACCGGGTTGAGGAACGTGCGGACGATCGGGATGAACCGCGCGAGCACCACGGCCTTGGCCGGGCCGAACGTCTGGAAGTAGTGCTCGGCCTTCTCGACGTACTCACGCTTGAACAGCCGTGACTCGGGCCGGGAGAACAACCTCGGACCGGTCTTGGCGCCGATGTAGTGGCCGACCTGCGCGCCGACGATGGCGCAGAACGGCGCGCCGATCAGCAGCACGGCCAGCGGGAACGGCGCGTCGAGGCCGACGGAGGTCGCCACGGCGGCGGAGGCCCCCATGCCTGCGACGACCAGCAGGGAGTCACCGGGCAGGAAGAACCCGATGAGGAGCCCGGTCTCGGCGAAGATGATCGCCAGGATGCCGATGAGCCCGAAGGTGACGATCCACCATTGGGCGTCGAGAAGATTGGTGAGGTCCATCACGGACGAGACTATCCTGGCGAGCGGGTTCCGCGCGCGAACGGGTACGACGAGGTATATCGAGCGAGCGCCGGCCTCCGGCGTCACCGGTCACCACGGCACACCGGCCTTCAGGGCCGGGCCCGCGGTCCCGGGGCCGTCGCGTCCGCAATACTTGCTACCTGCCCCGTAATTGCTCGTCCTGGCCCGTGCGCGGCCATCAGATCCGTTCAGGGAGATGACTTCCGATGCCTATCGCGACCCCAGAGGTCTACGCCGAGATGCTCGACCGGGCCAAGGCCAATGGTTTCGCATACCCGGCGATCAACGTGACGTCCTCGCAGACGCTGAACGCCGCGCTCCGCGGCTTCGCTGAGGCCGAGAGCGACGGCATCATCCAGGTGTCGACCGGCGGCGCCGAGTACCTCTCCGGCCCGACCGTCAAGGACATGGTCACCGGGGCCCTGGCCCTGGCCGGCTACGCACGCGCCGTGGCCGACAAGTACCCGGTGCAGATCGCGCTCCACACCGACCACTGCCAGAAGGAGAAGCTCGCCGGGTTCGTGAACCCGCTGCTCGACCTCTCCCGTCAGCGTGTCGCCGAGGGTGGGGAGCCGATCTTCCAGTCCCACATGTGGGACGGCTCGGCGTGTCCGCTCGACGAGAACCTCGAGATCGCGCGCGACCTGCTGGAGAAGGCCCGCGAGGCCAAGGTCGTCCTCGAGGTCGAGATCGGCGTCGTCGGCGGCGAGGAGGACGGCGTCGTCGGCGAGATGAACGAGAAGCTCTACAGCACCCCGGAGGACGCTCTGGCGACCGCCGAGGCCCTCGGCGTCGGCGACCGCGGCCGCTACCTGCTCGCGGCGACCTTCGGCAACGTGCACGGCGTGTACAAGCCGGGCCACGTCAAGCTGCGTCCGAGCGTGCTCAAGGAGATCCAGGACGCCGTCGGCGCGCAGTACGGCGGCGAGAAGCCGTTCCACCTGGTCTTCCACGGCGGCTCCGGCTCGTCCCTCGACGAGATCCGCGAGGCCATCGCGTACGGCGTCGTGAAGATGAACATCGACACCGACACCCAGTACGCCTACACCCGCCCGGTCGCCGAGCACATGTTCCGCAAGTACGACGGCGTCCTCAAGGTCGACGGCAACGTGGGCAACAAGAAGGACTACGACCCCCGCGCCTGGGGCAAGGCCGCCGAGACCGGCATGGCCGCCAGGATCGCCCAGGCCTGCGACGACCTGCTCTCCGCCGGCAACAAGATGTGATCAAGCAACACCCCCGGCACAACCGCAGGTCCCACCGGTAAAACCACCGATATCCCAAGAAGGGGCAGGTCTGACGACCTGCCCCTTTCTTGTGAATTCCATGAGAGACCCCCAAAAAACCCCTAATAAACGGACTCCTGCCCCATTAGCCTCGCTAGCCTCATGGAAATGTCCGCCCCCTACCGAGCCACCCCATATCCCCCCACCCTCTCGGTAACCACCTCCCACCCCACACCCTCCTCCGCACTCGACCGGTGGTACGTCGCGGCGAAGGAGCGGCGAGTGGACCAGGAGACCGGCGCGGCCGGTCGAGCGCACCCATCCGGACGAGTCGCTTCCCGGATGGTGCACGAGGCGGCGAACGTGAACGTCATGGGGCCACAGCCGTGGACCGGCGAGCCGTCGGCAGTGCGCGTGGCGGCGGAACGCGGCTCAGCGAATCCGGCACCACCGTACGGTGCCCCCCGTACGGCGCCGAAGCGGCGGGACGTGGTACGGCGAATCCGGCGCCGCCGTACGGCGATCGACCGGCAGGTGCCTCGCCACCCTCGGCGGATCTCCGGCACCGTGGCACGAGCGATCCCGGCCAGGTCATGACCGGACGGCCGGCGTGTGGAGTGAGGATCTCGTGCCGAAGACGGCACGTCGCCGGCTGGATGCTCGTATCGTGAAATAACCCTTTGCCTGCGAAAACTCTCGAAGAAGGGGTGAAGATGCGGACACCACCTCCACGTCTGCTGCTGGCCGCGAGTGCGGCGGTGGCCGGGACAGCGGTGCTCGCGCTGGTGCCGCTGTCGGCGTCCGGGCTGCTCGAACCCCTCCAGGCGGTGCAACTCGCCGTGTCGATCGTGACGCTGGCGCTCGCGGCGGTCCTCGTTCTGTACGTCCGGCGCACGGACGGCAAGGCGCAGCGTGTCGACAACCGTGTCAAGCGCCAGGAGGCGGCGCTCAGCCGTGCCGGTTCCGACCTCGCGCGGGTCGCGGCGGCCCTGGACGGGCTGGCCGCGCGGCTCGACGAGAACGCGCGTGGACACGTCCGTGAGGTACTGACGGTGCTCGGTGAGGACCGGATGGAGCTGGCCGCTCAGTCCGACCGGCTCGCCGAGCTGGCCGCGGCCGTGAGCGGGCTGGACACCGCCGGCCGTGAGATCCGTACCGGGCTCGCCACGTTGACGTCCGCCACCCGCCAGAACTACTCGCAGCTCGAAGCCCTGGTGGACGTCCGTTCGCTCCTGCAGCCTCGCGCGCCTCTTCCCCCGCTGCGCGGCTGGGCCGCCTCCCCGGACGTCCTGCGTCTGCTGATCGAGAGGATCGCGACCACCCACCCGAAGACCATCCTCGAATGCGGCAGCGGCTCCTCGACGATCTGGCTGGCCTACGCGGCTCAGCGTTTCGCCGGCAACCACGTCATCGCGCTCGAACACGACGAGCGCTTCGCGGAGGCCACGCAGGCCCTGATCCTCGCGCACGGACTCCAGGACGTCGCCGAGGTGCGGCTCGCTCCGCTCACCGACTGGCACCCGGCCGCCGATCCCGACGAGGAGAGCATCCCCTGGTACGCCACGCGGGCTCTGAGCGATCTCCCGGAGATCGGGCTGGTGTTCGTGGACGGGCCGCCGGGTGCCACGGCGCCGGCGGTGCGGTACCCGGCGGTGCCTGCGCTGTTGCCGTACTGCTCGGCGGACGCGTGGATCGTGCTGGACGACGCGGACCGGCCGGCGGAGAAGGCGATCGTGGAGCGGTGGCTCGCGGAGTACCCGGAGCTGACTGCGGTGTCGCACAAGGCCGAGAAAGGCGCGGTCGTGTTGCGGCGGGGGCACTGATGCCGGTCACACCCGTGCCGGCCGAGGTGGCCGCGGAGCTCGGCAGGAGTGGGACGGTCGCGGTCGCGACGGCCGGGGTCGAGCGGGCCGAGCTGGACGAGTTGCTGCCGGGGGTGGCGTACGAGGCGGCGGACGTGGACGTCATGGGGCCGCGGCCGTGGGGCGGCGAGCCGTCGGCGGTGGCCGTGGTGGCGAGGACGCCGACGGATCTGCGGCGCGCGGTGGCGCTCGGGGACGCGTTGCCGGACGCGCGCGTGGTCGCGGTCATCGTGCTGGAGAGCCCGCAGTGGTGCGACGCGCCAGGGGTGCGTCTGTCACCGGGGCTCGGCCGCCGGTTCCTGCGTGACCTGGCGGTCTCCAGGCACGGCAGGAGCGGCTGGCGGGTCGGCACACGGTTCACGCGTCCCTGTCCGGCAGGGGAGGTCACCGCGGCCGTGGCCCGGGGTTTCGGCGCGCACCAGCTCGGCGGTTACGCGCTCCCCGCGGCGGGGCTCGCGGGAAGCGGCCTCGCCGCGTGGCGTCCGGGTGACCCCGGCGCACGTTTCAGCGACGTCCACGGGCCCGCGCCGGACCGCGCCGACGTCCCGGCCGCCGACCTGGCCGTCCGCGCCGCCGACGCCGCGCGGGACGCCACCGGGAAGACCGGGGAGTGGACCGACGAACGGGTCACGGTCGTCGACCGCGTCGCGGACCCCTCGTGGGCCCGTCTCGCCGGTCCCGGCGGCTACGACCTGCTGCGGGACGCCACGATCGACCCCGACGCCGTCCCCCCGGTGGACGAGCGCTCGGTCAACCCGCGCGGCTTCGTCAAGACACCCGAGCGGGGCTACGGCGTCCTCGGCCGCCACGACGGCGCCACGGTGATCCGCCTGGAGGACGACGTCCTGGTACGGCTCCCCGGCTCAGGCGCGGTGAGCGACGCCGACATCGGCAGGCTGCGCCGGCTGCGCGGCGTGCGCGTCACCTGGCACCACGCGCACGACGGCCCCGTCGCCGCCGCGCACACCGTGGCGTCCCTGGCCGCCGCCGGCGTCCCGATGCTGTGCGACCCGGTACCGGCCTGGGCCGCCACAGCCCTCGGACCGGCCCTGACCACGCTGCTCACCGGCGTGACGGAGGAGGATCTCGCCGACGACCTGCGCCGCGAGGAGCACAGTGTGCGGCTGCGCCGCGCCGCGCTGCGCACCCACGGCACCACCGCGCGCTGGCGCTCCCTCGCCGCGCGGTCAGGCGTCCCGCTGCCGAACGGCCCCACGATCTCGGTCGTCATGTGCACCCGCCGCGCCGCCATGGTGCCGTTCGCGCTCGGCCAGATCGCACGTCAGCGCGGCGCCGCCTTCGAGGTGATCCTCGGCCTGCACGGGGTGTCCGCCGCCGCGCCGGAGGTGCGGGACGCGGTGGCCGCGTTCGGCCACCCGATCACCGTGATGGAGGCGGACCAGGCGGCGCCGTTCGGCGCCGTGCTCAACCAGGCCGCCGGCCGCGCGAGCGGCTCGTTCATCGGCAAGTGGGACGACGACGACTGGTACGGCCCCGACCACCTGGCCGATCTGCTGCTGGCGCAGGCCTGCTCGGGGGCCGAGCTGACCGGTGCCGCCTCGGAGTTCTTCTACTTGCGGCAGATCGACGTGACGATACGCCGCCACTGGACGAGCGAGACCATGTCCGACCATGTGGCAGGCGGCGCGTTCATCGTGTCCCGCGAGGCGTTCGAGGCGCTCGGCGGCTTCCGGCCGGTGCCGCGCGCGGTGGACGTGCAGTTCTTCGAGGCGCTGCTGCGCGCCGGCGGCGCGATCTACCGGACCCACGGCCTCGGCTTCATGGCCAGGCGCGCCGCACGCGGACGGCACACCTGGCAGGAGCCGATCGGCTACTTCCTGGCCCGCGCCAAGGACCAGTGGCCGGGTTTCCGGCCGAGCGCCTTGATGGAGGCCGGGACGTGACCCGCAGAGAGGAGACGACAGTGTCGACGCGGACATCTGGGACGTCGGAGCGGACACCGAGGATCAGGCACAACGACTACGGCGTGCTCACACCGCCGGAGCCCGGCACGTGGCGTCCCCGTTTGTCGGTGAGCGTGGTGATCGCCGCGTACGGCCATCAGGACAAGCTCGACCTGACCCTCGCCGCGCTCGCCGCGCAGAGCTACCCGTCGCACCTGACCGAGGTGATCGTGGTGGACGACGGCACCGAGCCTTCGCTGCGCCTGCCGGAGATCGTGCCGGAGAACACGGTGCTGCTCACCACAGAGCCGGGCCGCCGCGGCCGTTCCGACGCGCGCAACGCCGGCCTGGCCCGCGCGACCGGTGACGTCGTGCACTGGCTGGACGCCGACATGGTGACCTTCCACGACGAGGTGGAGGAGCACATGCGCTGGCACCACCTCGCCGATCACCTGGTGGTGATGGGGTACGTCCGCTACGTCGACCACGGCCTCGGCGGCCCCACCCCGGCCGAGGTGCACGCCGCGGTGTCGGCCGGCGCGGCGGACAAGCTCTTCGACGAGGAGCACAGCGAGCCGCACGCCTGGATCGTGGACCTGGCCGAACGCACCGACGGCCTGCGCACCGCCGGGGACATGGCGTTCCGTGTGCACGTCACCAACGCCGCGTCGGTCAACGCGCGGCTGCTGCGCGAGGCGGGCCCCCTGGACACGAGCCTGGTGCTCGGCGAGGACACCGAGCTCGGCTACCGGCTCGCGCAGGCCGGCGCGGCGTTCGTGCTGGCCCCCGGTGCGCGCAGCCGCCACCTCGGGCTGTCCATGATGATGCGCGACAAGGAACGCGTCCGGCGGTACAACCACGCGCACGTGCCGGGCCTCGTCCCGCACATGCGGCGGCTGCGCACCCACCCGCGCCGCCAGTGGCAGGTGCCGTACGCCGAGGTCGTCGTGGCGGCCGCCGGCGCGTCGTACGAGGACGTGCGCGCCACGGTGGACGGCGTGCTCGCCGGGTCGCCGCACGACGTCGCGGTGACCCTGACCGGGCCGTGGGACGCCGCGCGCGAGGACAGGCGGAACCCGTTGCGCAGCACCCATCTGGACCTGGTGCTGCTTCGCGGCGAGTACCGCGGCGAGCCCCGTGTGCGGTTCGCCGCCACCGTGCCCCCCACCGCGGCCCCCGCGCCGTACCGGCTGGTGCTGCCGCCGGGCTGGGTGCCGGGCCCCGAGACGCTGCGCCGCCTGGTGGAACACGCCGCCAGGCACGGCCACGGCCTGGTGTCGGTGGCCCTGCACGAAGGTGACGACGCGGTGCTCGCCGCGCGCCTGGAGCACACCGGCGCCTTCGCGCGCGCGGCCCTGGTGCGCGAACCGGACGAGCCGCTGGACGCCGCCGTGCACGACGTGTCAGGCACGCACTGGATGGACGGCGCGTCACTGGGCTTCCTCCCCGCCGCCGAGGCCGAGCCGCCGAGACGCGGCACGACCGGCGACCCCGCGCTCACCAGGGAGATCGCCAGGCTGCGTGCCGAGAACACCCGCCTCGCCGAGGCCCTCGGTTCGCGCGTCGAGCCCCCGGCCACCGAGCCCCTGATCCCCCGGCCACGGGGCAGATGGTTCCGCGCCTCGCGGCAGTGATCGCGGCACGGCCGCGGATGTGGGTGATTTCCGCGCCACCGCCGATGTGGTCTGACCAGATGACCCGAAACTCAGGTAAGACTGAGCCATGGAACCGCACGAGAACCTCATGGCCGGCCCGCAGCCCACCCGTCTCCCCGACACCCCGGACGCACGGGAGGCGCTGGAGTCCGGCGCCAAGGCCAGTGACGTGGCCGCTCGCTTCCCCGCCTATTCCGCGGCCTGGGCTGCGCTCGCCGACGAGTCGTTCGCGGCGGGCCACGCCGTCACCTCATATGCCTTCGCGCGCACCGGCTACCACCGAGGCCTCGACCAGCTCCGCAGGTCCGGCTGGAAGGGGCACGGCCCGATTCCCTGGGAGCACGAGCCCAACCAGGGCTTCCTTCGCTGCCTGCACGCGCTCAGCCGTGCCGCGCAGGCCATCGGGGAGAAGGACGAAGCCGAGCGATGTGCGCAGTTCCTCCGGGACAGCAGCCCTTCGGCGGCGGAAGCCCTCGCCGCGACGTGACGTCGCGCTTGGGTGACATCGGCCCCCTCGGGTAGTCTCACTACGCAAGAGCCCCTGTCGCGCTTGCGCCAGGGGTTTCGTATTTGTCGTGGGAGTCAAAGGATGCCGGCTGTCGTTCTCGTAGGGGCCCAGTGGGGCGATGAGGGCAAGGGTAAGGCCACCGACCTTCTCGGCGGCGTGGTCGACTACGTCGTCCGCTACCAGGGCGGCAACAACGCCGGCCACACCGTCGTCATCGGCGACCAGAAGTACGCGCTGCACCTGCTACCCACCGGTGTGCTGTCGCCTGACGTGATCCCGGTGATCGGCAACGGCGTCGTCATCGACCCGGGGGTGCTGCTGTCGGAGATCGACGGGCTGCTGAAGCGCGGCATCTCGTGCGACCGGCTGCTGATCTCGGCGAGCGCGCACCTGATCATGCCTCACCACAAGGCGCTGGACAAGGTCACCGAGCGCTACCTCGGCAAGGCCCGCATCGGCACCACCGGCCGCGGCATCGGCCCCGCGTACGGCGACAAGATCGCGCGCATGGGGGTGCGGGTGCAGGACCTGCTCGACCCCGGCATCCTGCGGCAGAAGATCGAGGTCGCGCTGAACGAGAAGAACCAGGTGCTGACCAAGGTCTACAACCGGCGCGGCATCGACCCCGGCAGGGTGCTGGAGGAGTACCTGGCGTACGCCGAGCGGCTGAAGCCGTACATCGCCGACACCTCGCTGATCCTCAGCAAGGCGCTCGACGACGACAAGGTGGTGCTGCTCGAAGGCGGTCAGGGCACGCTGCTCGACATCGACCACGGCACCTACCCGTTCGTGACGTCGTCCTCGCCGACCTCAGGCGGCGCGTGCGCGGGGTCCGGCGTCCCGCCGACCCGGCTCACCCGCGTGATCGGCATCCTGAAGGCCTACACCACGCGCGTCGGCTCCGGTCCGTTCCCGACGGAGCTGACCGACGACATGGGTGAGTGGCTGCGCAGCACCGGCGGCGAGTACGGCACCACGACCGGCCGCGACCGCCGCTGCGGCTGGTTCGACGCGATCATCGCCAGGTACGCCACCCGCATCAACGGTCTCACCGACTTCTTCCTCACCAAGCTGGACGTGCTGACCGGCCTCGAACGCATCCCGGTCTGCGTGGCGTACGACGTCGACGGCACCCGGATCGACGAGATCCCGATGACGCAGACCGACTTCCACCACGCCAAGCCGATCTACGAGGAACTGCCTGGCTGGGACGAGGACATCACCGGCGCCAAGACGTTCGACGACCTGCCGAAGAACGCGCAGGACTACGTGCGGGCCCTTGAGGAGATGAGCGGCGCGCCGATCTCGGCCATCGGCGTCGGGCCGGGCCGCGACCAGACGCTTTCGCTGCGGCCGCTCGTCTGACGGTCTTGCCACCCGGCCCCGCATGGGCGATGTGGGGCCGGGTGACCGATAGAGTGCGCCGTTGTGCAGGTTGAGATTCACGGCCACCGGGGGGCACGGGGCCTGCGCCCGGAGAACACCCTTCCCGGCATGGCCTACACGCTGGAGCTCGGCGTCCACGCCATCGAGCTCGACGTCGCGCTGAGCGCCGACCGTCAGCTCGTGCTGACGCATGACCTCACGGTGTCGCAGGTCACGAGCGCCGACACCGGTCCCGTCACACCCGGCGACCCCGCCTACCCGTACGTCGGCAAACCCATCCGGTCACTCACGCTGCCGCAGCTGCGCACGCTGGACGTCGGCGTGCGCCACCCTCGCCGTCCCGACGACCCCTACGCGATCACCCAGACCCCGGTGCCGGGTGCCCGCATGCCGACCCTCGGCGCGGTGCTCGGCCTGATGGCCGCCTACGACGCCGGCGGGGTGCGGCTCAACGTCGAGCTCAAGTGCGACCCCACCCGGCCCGATGTGTCGGCCGACCCCGTGGAGCTCACCGAGCTGGTGGTGGCGGAGCTGGAGCGGCACGGCCGGCTCGCCGACACCGCCATCTTGAGCTTCGACTGGCGGGTGCTGCGGATCGCGCGCGACCTCGTGGCCACGCGGTACGCGCTCGTCGAGAAGGCGACGCTGCGGCCGGAGTGGCTGGGCCTGGATCATGTGGCCGACTTCGGCGGGGACATCGCGGCGGCCGCCGCGTCGATCGGCGCCACCACGCTGTCGCCGGACCGCGTCCTGGTGGACAGCGAGTTGATGACCCAGGCCGGCAAGGCCGGGCTGCCGGCGGTGGTGTGGACGGTCAACGACCCCGAGGAGGCGTCCCGCCTGATCGGCCTCGGCGTCGCCGGCGTCGTGACCGACTATCCCGACCGCATGCGCACGCTGTGGGCCGCGCGCGGGCTGCCTCTCCCCGATCCGGTGCGCTTCCCCGCACGCACCTGAGGTTTCGAACGAATTCGCGAAACGCGCGCGTCACAACATCAACTGGAGTGCTCGCGGGAGTATCGTGCGGAGAACTGAAGTGAAGTCCGCAGCCACCGGAGGTCGCTCATGCGGGGAACACAGGTGTCGCAGATGTCGGCCTGGGCCACCGAGCGCTTCGGCGAGCGCGCGGCACAGGTGCGGGGACAGCTCGCGGCGTCCCTGCTCGAGGCGTCCGGCAACGCGCAGGACGCGCAGAAGTCCTCGCGCAGCGGCAAGCGGTACGCCTACGGTTCCACGCTGATGGCCCGGCGCTACGAGGCGCTGCTCGACGGTTTCCGTGCCATGCCGGGCTTCCAGTCGGTGCGGCCGCACGGCTCGCCGCACCACCTGGTCGTGCTGGACGGCAACCTGTTCCTGCCGTTCCGCTACGCCGAGGACGACACCACGCCGATCAGCGAGGCCCGGGTCGGCGACGGCCGGGTGTCGGCGCTGGTGCGTGAGCTGTTCAACAGGTTCGGGCCCGCACCCTCCTACTACCAGGAGGTCCTCGACATCGCTACGGCCCTGCCGCAGGACGCCGACGCCGAGGCGGCCGAGCAGGCCGAGCTCGCGGCGGCACGGCCGGTGCTCGCGCAGCTGCCGGACGACACGCGGCTGATCCCGGTGGCGTACGCCGCCAACGCGCAGGCGGGCCTGCTGCGGCTCCACTGGGGTGAGGCGGAGCTCATCGACGACATGGGCCGGGTCCACTGGACGCACTGCGAGCAGATCCCGCTGCTCAGCGCGCTGCCGTGGGTCACGCCGGCCGCGTCCCCCGCGCAGCGGTTCGACGAGGGGGCCGAGCCGGGCCTGGACCTGACGCGGCGGCCCGCCGCCGAGCGGTCCCTGTTCCCGGTGGCCGGCTCAGGTGAGGTCACGTCCATCGCGGCCGCAGATGAACGGCCGTGACAGGCAGCCGTCCCCGCAGGCGGTGGCGGACGCCTTCGACCAGGCCAGGCTCACTCAGGCGCGGCGGCTCGCCGGGCTGACCAAAAAAGACCTCGCCGAGCGGATCGGCGTCACACCGGCCGCCGTGGGGCAGTACGAGACCGGCACCACCCATCCCCGGCCGCACCTGATCCCCCGGCTGGCCGACGAGCTCGACGTGCCGCTCGCGTTCTTCCTGACCGGCAGGCCGCACGGCAAACTGGACGGCTCGATGGCGCATTTCCGCAGCCTGCGGTCCACGCGTGCGCACCAGCGGGCCAAGGCGGTGGCGTTCGTCGAGCAGGTGTGGGAGCTGACCCACGCACTGGAGCTGCTGGTCCGGCTGCCTCGGGTGGATCTGCCGGGTTTCTCCGGCGGCGAGGTGCACTCAGGAGTGGAGCTGCCGCGTGAGCCCGCCGCCGCGGCCCGGGCCCTGCGCGCGCACTGGGGTCTCGGCACCGGCCCGGTCGCGCACCTCGTGCGGCACATGGAGGCGCACGGCATCGTCGTGGTCTTCCCGCCGCCGGACGAGGACGCCACCACCGTGGACGCCTTCTCCACCTCGCAGCTCCCCCGGCCCATCGTGGTGCTGACCGCCAACCGCTTCGACGACGTCCACCGCCACCGTTTCACCGCCGCGCACGAGCTCGGCCATCTCGTCCTGCACGGCGACACCGCCGCCGGCGACCCCCAGCAGGAACGCGAGGCCGACGCCTTCGCCGCCGAGTTCCTCACCCCCCGCGACAGCGTCCTCCCCGACCTTCCCCGCCGCCTCGACCTGCGCCGCCTCGCCGAGCTGCGCCAGATCTGGGGGGTCTCCGTCGACTCCCTGCTCTACCGCTGCCGCGAGGTGGGCCTGCTGTCCGACTCCTCCACGGCCCGGGCCTACCAGCGCCTCGCGGCCCTGCGCGACCAGCCGGGCTTCACCGCCGAACCCATCACCACCTACTCAGGCGAACACCCCGCCATGCTCCGCCAGGCCTTCGACCTGGCCCGCAGCGAAACCCCCCTGACCCTCCCCCGCCTGGCCACCCGCCTGGCCTGGCACCCCACCCGCGTCAGAGCCCTGCTCGGCCTCCCCGACCACCGTCCAGAGCTCCACCTCGTCCCCTGACCTCACCTACAGGCGTTCCGTCACATCAATGCGACTCCGACTGAATCGTCATACGATGCGGCGCATGCCATCGATTGGTCCTGTTGAGATCTTCATCCTCTTGGTCCTGGTCCTGGTCGTCGTGGTTCTCGGGGTGATCGTCGGGTTGACCGGGGTGCTACGCAAGGGGAGCGGCCGGAGGACCGGGGCCGTACCGGCGAACCTCGACCTGGAGCAGCTCGTCGTCCATCTGGTGCGGGAGCGGCGGCAGATCGAGGCGATCAAGGAGTTGCGGCGGCACACCGGGCTCGGGCTGGCGGACGCCAAGGCGGTGGTGGACGGGGTGGTGGTGGGCCGGCCGCTGTACGATCACCCGATCATGGCCAGGTACCGGCCGGTGCGGAACACGCCGCTGCCACCCCTCCCCGAGGACGCACCGCAGGACCTGCCGCCGGACCTCGCGACGCGGGTACGACGCCTCAAGGCCGCCGGTCGCGACGAGCAGGCGATCTTTCTCGTGCGCGGCGAGACCGGCATGGAGGAGCAGGAGGCACGCCTGTTCGTGGACAATTTGTAGGTCGACGCCGGCCGTACGTTCGTACGCGGACCAAGGGACCGCTGTCCGGTGGCCGCCTCCTGGTCAATACGGTGGACTCATGACCGTCGACGAGTCCACCACGTCCCCCGTGTCCGCGTCCGGGAGTTCGTTCAGCACCGAGCTGTGGCGGGCCATCGAGCCTGTGTACGCCGCGATCCTCTCCCATCCCTTCATCACCGGGCTGGCGGACGGCACGCTGCCGAAGGAGGCGTTCGGGTACTTCGTCGCGCAGGACTCGCATTACCTGAGGGACTACGCGCGTGCGCTCTCGGTGTGCGCGGCCAAGGCCCCCGACGAGGACGACGTGCGTGCGTTCGCGGGGGACGCGGTGGGGGCCGTGGCGGCCGAGCAGGAGATGCACGGCGCGTTCATGGCGGACCTCGGGGGTGTGACGGAGCACGACGCGCCGGTGGCGCCGACGACGCGCGCGTACACCAGTTATCTGCTCGCCACGGTGTACGGCGGGTCGTTCCTCGACGGGCTGGCCGCGGTGCTGCCCTGCTACTGGATCTACGCCAGGGTCGGCGAGGCGCTGCTCGAGCGGTCGTCCCCCGACCCGCTGTACCGCCGCTGGATCGACGCGTACGGGGACGAGGGCTTCCAGGCCGTGGTGCGGCGCGTGGTCGGCCTCACCGACCGCGCCGGCGCGGAGGCCACGGCCGCGCAGCGCGCGCGGGCCCTGGACCACTTCGTGACCACGGCGCGGTACGAGTGGATGTTCTGGGACGCCGCCTGGCGCCGCGAGACCTGGCCGGTGTGATCCGGTCCGCACCGGCCGGCACGGACCAGGACCGAACCGGTCCGTACCGGTCGGTCCGCATGACCGGCCTGGTACGACCTGGCCGTGCGCCGTTCCTCCCCGGGTGAGCGACGGCGGTCACGAGGTGTCTCAGGCAGCCGGGCCGGTCGGCTCACAGCCAGCTGTTGCGGCGGAAACCCCGGTACAGCAGGGAGCAGATCACCAGCATGGTGCCGATGACCACGGGGTAACCCCACATGGCCGTCAGGCCCGGCATGTGGGTGAAGTTCATGCCGTAGATGCCGGCGATCATGGTCGGCACCGAGATGATGGCGACCCACGCGGAGATCTTGCGCATGTCCTCGTTGGCCAGAGCGTTGGACCTGGCCAGCGCGGCCTGCAGGATCGAGTTGCACAGCTCGTTGGAGGACTCGACCTGCTCGCACACCCTGGCCAGGTGGTCGCCGACGTCGCGGAAGTAGTCGCGCATGTCGGAGGGGATCATGCGGCGCTGCGGCAGCGCGCTCAGCGGCGTGCGCAGCGGCGTGACGGCGCGCTTCATCTCGATCATCTCGCGCTTGAGCTGGTAGATGCGGCCGATGTCGCGTGAGCTGACGTCGGCGAAGACCGCCGCCTCGACCTCCTCCAGCTCGGCCTGCATCAGGTCCGCCACGCTCAGATAGCGGTCCACGACGTGGTCGGCGATGGCGTGCAGGACACCGGCCGGGCCGCGGGACAGCAGCTTGGGCTTGGCCTCCAGCCGGCCGCGCACCTCCGACAGCGAGCAGTGGCTGCCGTGGCGCACGGTGACCACGAAGTCGGAGCCGACGAAAAGCATGATCTCGCCGACGCCGATGATCTCGCTGGACGCGGTGAGCTCGTCGTGGTCGAGGAACGCCACGGTCTTCAGCACGACGAACAGCGAGTCGCCGTACCGCTCGGCCTTCGGCCGCTGGTGCGCCTTGACGGCGTCCTCGACGGCCAGGGGGTGCAGGCCGAACACCTCGGCCAGCCACTCGACCTCCGGCGCCTCGGGCTCGTGCAGGCCGACCCAGACGTACGCCTCGGGGGCTCCGACGGCGTTGTTGTGGTCTCTGACCAGGCTCACGGCCTCGGGGATGCCGGGGACGTCGACCCGCTTGCCGCCGATGTAGGCGCCGAACTCCACCAGGGAGTCGCTCGGCGGCACGCACCTCGGGTCGGGGACGTGGTGGCGCGGGGTCGTCGCGGCAGGCGCGCCGATGCGTACGTGCGTGGCACGGGGGTGGCGGTTGATCCGCTGGAAAAGCGTGGACGAGCGCATGTCGGTCCTTCCCGCCCGGCATAGCGGGAGCCGCACATGGCGGCGGACGTCACAGGGAGGTGACGTGATGAGGAGGTCTCAGCCGGGCACCGGATCGGAGTGGTCGGGGGTGCGCACGACGTACGTGCGCGAGCACGTACTGCTGGGATCACCAGATGTCATCCCGACTCACCTCCAATCAGCCGCAGACAGACCAAAGCCGACCTAACTTACCACGGCCCGGCTCCGCTCCCAGCTTACAACGGCCTTATGCCGTCTGATCATGCCTTTCGCGAGAACGGGTCATGATTAAGCCTTGGCTTATATAAGTGGCCTGTGATATCAATGGATTCGTGCACGCGTTCGATATTCTCGGCGACCCGGTGCGCCGCAGGATCCTTGAGGTGCTGGCCGGCGGCGAACTGACCTCCGGAGCGGTGTCGGAGGTCATGCGGCGCGAGTTCGGCATCTCACAGCCGGCCGTGTCCCAGCACCTGCGGGTGCTGCGTGACGCGGGTTTCGCGAGCGTACGACCCGAAGGCACCCGCCGCCTGTACACGGTGAACACCGAGGCGCTGCGCGAGGTCGACGCCTGGCTGGACAACTTCCGCCGCGCCGTGACGCCACCGCTGATGGCTCTCGACACCGAGATCGCCAGAGGCAGGCGCGAGCGGCGGCTGCGCGAGCCAGGCGCCGGCGAGAAAGACCGACGAAAAGGACAAGGGAGTTCCCCGTGATCGATACGACCGAGCAGATCAGCGCCGTCAAGCGCACCATCGGCAGCCGCACGCTGGACGCCGGAGAGGCCCGGGTGCTGACCGCGACCCAGACCTACGACGCTCCCGTCGAGGAGGTGTGGGACGCGCTCACGAACATCGAGCGCATCCCGCGCTGGTTCCTGCCGATCAGCGGCGAGCTGAAGGTCGGCGGCAGCTACCAGTTCGAAGGCAACGCCGGCGGCACCGTCGAGCGGTGCGACGCGCCGACGAGCTTCGCGGCCACCTGGGAGTTCGGCGGCCAGGTGAGCTGGATCGAGGTCACGCTCACCCCCGCACCCGGCGGCGGCACGACGTTCACCCTTGAGCACACCGCCGCCGTGGACGACGACATGTGGGTCCAGTTCGGCCCCGGCGCCGTCGGCATCGGCTGGGACATGGGGATACTCGGCCTCGCGGGACACCTCGGCACCGGCGCGTCCATCGAGCCCGGCAAGGCCGCCGAGGAGTGGCTCGCCTCCGACGACGGCAGGCGCTTCACCGCGCTCAGCAGCGCGAGCTGGGCCGACGCCAGCATCGCCGCCGGCACCGACGAGGCCGAGGCCCGCGCCGCCGCCGACCGCATCACCGCCATGTACACCGGCGCCGACCAGCAGGGCTGACGCCGCCACACCCGTCCGCGGGTCGCTCACGCGTCGTCCACAGGCCACCTGCGGCGTCGTCCACAGGGGTGACCACGGCCTGGAGGGCCTGGGGGCGGGTGGGCCGTAGACTCCGTGCGTGCGCGTACTAGTGATTGGATCCGGTGGCCGGGAGCACGCTCTGTGCCGTGCGCTGGCCCTGGACCCCGAGGTGTCCGAGCTCCACTGCGCTCCCGGCAACGCCGGCATCGCGTCGGTCGCCGCCGTCCACCCGGTGGTGGCGACCGACCCCGAGCAGGTGACGGCGCTCGTCTCACGGCTCGGCGCCGACCTGGTGGTCGTCGGGCCGGAGGCGCCGCTGGTCGCGGGGGTGGCCGACGCGGTGCGCGCCGCCGGTGTCGCGTGCTTCGGGCCGTCGGCCGAGGCGGCGCGCATCGAGGGCTCCAAGGCGTTCGCCAAGGACATCATGATCGCCGCCGGGGTGCCGACCGCCGGGTCCCGCGTGTGCGCCACCCCCGAGCAGGCCCGCGCCGCGCTCGAGGAGTTCGGCGCGCCGTACGTCGTCAAGGACGACGGCCTCGCGGCAGGCAAGGGGGTCGTCGTCACCTCCGACCTCGGCGAGGCGCTCGCGCACGCCGCCGCCTGTGAGCGCGTGGTCATCGAGGAGTACCTCGACGGCCCCGAGGTCTCCCTGTTCGCGCTCTGCGACGGCGCCACCGCCGTCCCCCTCCAGGCCGCACAGGACTTCAAGCGTGCTCTGGACGGCGACGCCGGCCCCAACACCGGCGGCATGGGGGCCTACACCCCGCTGCCGTGGGCCCCTGAGGGCCTGACCGGCCAGGTGATGGCCGAGATCGTCCTCCCCACCATCACCGAGCTCGCGCGCCGCGGCACGCCGTACACCGGCGTCCTGTACGCGGGGCTGGCCCTGACCGAGGCCGGCCCCAAGGTCATCGAGTTCAACGCGCGCTTCGGCGACCCCGAGACCCAGGTGGTGCTCGACCGCCTCGCGACCCCCCTGGCGTCGCTCCTGCACGCCTGCGCCACCGGCACCCTCGCGGCCCACCCCGCGCCGCGCCACAGCGAAGGCGCCGCCGTGACCGTCGTCCTCGCCGCCGAGAACTACCCGGCCTCCCCGGTGACCGGCGACGTCATCGAAGGCCTGGACGTCCCGCTGAAGGACGCCTACGTCCTGCACGCCGGCACCAGACCGGCCGACGGCCAGGTGGTCAGCGCCGGCGGCCGCGTGCTCAACGTCGTCGGCACCGGCCCCACCCTGAAGGACGCGCGCGCCGCCGCCTACGCCGCCTTGGCCCACATCCGCCTGCGCGGCTCCCACCACCGCACCGACATCGCCGCGGCCGCCGCCGGCGGCTGATCCCCGCTCACCTGCCGCCTTCCGCGCACGGGTAGCGCCGCGCGGGGAAGGCGCGATATGCCGGGGCAGAGGCGAGCTCTGGAGGACTGGGATGACAGCCGAACCGACGACGGACGCCGGCGACAAGGACGCGAGCACCGGGGACGCGAGCACCGGGAAAGGCGCGACCGCAGGCGCCGTCCCCGCGGCGCACACGGTCCGAGACGTCGCTCCCCCGGCGCACACGGCCGCGGAAGCCATGCGTGCGGAGCGGTCGGCTCCGGGGAACGGCATGTTCCGCTGGTCGGGGGTGTGGCGTGTCTACGTGTGGGCCAGGGGGGCCGAGATCCGGGCCGAGGCCGGCCGGGTGGCGGCCTTACGTCCGGGGGACGCGGAGGTCCCGGGGGTGCTGGCCGCCGTCGAGGAGCACGTGGACGTCGCGGAGGCGTACGCGAACGAGCGTCAGGGAACACGGCGGTGGCTGACGGGACAGGCCGTGGAAGGCGCGTGGTCCAACATCCACGGCGCGACGGTGCTGCTGTACGGGCTGCTGCCGGCGCGAGAGCTGGAGGGCCGCGCGCCTGAGGTGCTCGCGACGGGACGCGCGTACCTGGCGGCCGACGACGCGCGGGTGCAGCGGCTGGCGGCACGGGTGGCGGCGGGTGACGTCGGCGAGCAGGACCGGCCGCTGCTGCAGTCGGTGCTGCGTGCCGCCTACCAGGCGGCCGCGGTGGAGAGCGGACGGGTCCGCAGCTTCCGCAACATGCTGCTCGGCGGGGTCCTCATCCTCAGCCTGATCGTCTGCGGGCTGGTCGCGCTCGGCGCAGCCTTCCCGTCCTGGATCCCGATGTGCGGTCACGGCACCTTGCTCTCCATGCTGGGGCCGAACGCCACGTTGCCACAGGTGTGTCCCACCGGCGGCCCCGGGCCGAGCCACGGCGACGTGCCGCTGGTGGCGCTGCTCGGTGTGCTCGGCGCGGCGCTCGCCACCGCGGCGTCCCTGTCGACCCGGTCGGAGCTGTCCACCCGGTACTCCCTGGCGGTCGCGCAGAACCTGCTCAAGGCCCCCGCCGGTGTGGCGACCGCGATACTCGGCCTGCTGATACTCAACTCGGGGTTCGTGCCGGGCTTCACGGGGCTGAGCTCGCAGACGGCGATCCTGGTGTGGGCCATGGTGTTCGGCTACGCGCAGCAGATCGTGACGCGGTTCGTGGACCAGCGCGCCAACTCGCTGCTGCACGCCGCCTCCCCCGACGCTCCGGCCGGTCAATCGACTCGGTGACCGCCGATCGCGGCTGGAGCTGGTGCGCGGCGCCGGAGCGCGCCGGACGTACGGTCAAAGTGGCGAGCGCCTCCTGCGGAAACCACTACTGTGGGCGGATAACTTGGCCGCCGTCCGCTCGTCGGCGGGTCCAGCGTGGCCGCGCCGCTTTTCGATCCTAGGAGCCTCATCACATGGTTCGTTACCGCGTGCGCGGTGGCAACGCCTTGCGCGGAACCGCCTTCATCCAGGGAGCGAAGAACGCCGTGCTCCCCATGATCGGTGCGGCGCTGCTCGCCGCCGACGGCCGCACGGTCCTGCGCAACGTCCCCATCATCGAAGACGTGCGGCGGGCCGTCGAGCTGGCCCGCGCGGTCGGCGCCGACGTCCAGCTCCACGAGGCCGAGCGCACCCTGGTGATCGACGCGTCCAAGCTGACCAGCCCGGTGCTCCCCGCCGACATCGCGCGCCGTTTCCGCGGTTCTGTGCTGTTCGTGCCGGCGTTGCTGCACCGGCTCGGCGAGGCGGTCATCGAAGGTGTCGGCGGCTGCAATCTCGGCAGCCGCAACCTCGACTTCCACTACCTCGGCTACAAGCGGCTCGGCGCGATGGTCGACGAGGATGAGAGCGTCATCCACGTCAAGGCCGCCGGCCTGACCGGCGCGCAGCTCTATCTCGACACCCCCTCGCACACCGGCACCGAGAACCTCATCATGGCGGCGGCCCTGGCCAGGGGCACGACCGTCATCGAGAACGCCGCGCTCGAACCCGAGGTCCTCGACGTCATCGCCATGCTCACCCGCATGGGTGCCAAGATCAGCGGCGGCGGCACCGGCTTCATCACCGTCGAAGGCGTGGACGAGCTCACCGCGGTCGAGCACCGCGTGATGCCGGACCGGCTCGACGCCGGCGTGTTCGCCATGGCGGCGGCCATCACCGGCGGCGAGGTCAACCTCGTCGGCACGTCCCTGGAGCACCTCGGGGTGGTCCGGTGGAAGCTGGAGCAGATGGGTGTGGAGTTCGCCAGCGACGGCGCGGTGCTCAACGTGCGCCGGCACCGGCCGCTGCGGCCGATCAACGTCATCACCGACACCTACCCGGGTTTCGCCACCGACCTGCAGTCCCCGATCATGACGGTGGCGTGCCTCGCGGACGGCGCGAGCTATATTCACGAACGCATCTTCGACGGCCGTTTCGCGCTCGCGGGAGAGCTCAACAAAATGGGGGCCGGCATCGAGGTCGACGGCAGCCGTGCCGTCGTGCACGGCCCCACTCCGCTGACCGGAACGGAGGTAACGGCGCACGACCTTCGTTCCGGAATCGCGCTCGTGCTCGCCGGCCTCGCGGCCGAGGGTGAGACCGTCATCGCCCCCGGCTATCTCATCGACCGCGGCCACCATGACCTCGCGGTGCGCATGAAGGCCCTGGGTGGAGATGTGGTAAGAGAGATTTCCCCGAAGACGTGACTCCCCCCGTAAACCGCCTCTGACCTGTTCATATGACCGATCCGGCCATACCTTGTCGGCATGGCCGGCCGCTATTCCGGCAAATCCGGGCGTGACATTAGTGCCTTGGCGAGCGATCGTTCCAAAGAGGACTAGACCGGATGGGCGACGAACCCGAGCCGGGAGCGCCGTCGTTCACCTTTTCCGGTGACCGCGCGGCGGTCTGCCGGTGAGGGTGAATCGGCCGATTGAGTGGAGAGGCTGTCAGGCCGGACCAGGCCGGGTGGGACGCATGCGCACCCCCCGGTCCTTCGGTGTGGCGGCCTCGATCTGAGGTATGGCGGGATGGGACGAACATTGGTCGAGCGGACCGAAGACAGTTCGCGAGGGTCGCGGGTGGGCACGTCTGCCCCGGACCTCACGATCGGGGTGGTGGGACCACACGACCTCGTCGAACGAGTGATGCTCATGGGTCACGCGGCGGCTCCGGTCCCGTGCCGGTTGGTGGCCGCCGCGTATCGTGACGAACAGGAGGCGGCCGACAAGGTCGTGCGCCTCGGGCCGGGGGTGGACGCGTGCCTGTTCGCGAGCCCGGTGCCCTATGAGCTTGCCAGGCGTTCAGGGGTGCTCACGATACCGGCGACGTACGTCCACCTCGGCGGGCCCGCGCTGACGGCGGCGTTGGCCCGTGCGGCGCTGGACGAGCGCATCGACCCACGGCGGGTGAGCATCGACGTGCTGACCAGGGCGGAGGTCGAGGAGGCTTATGCCGATCTCGGCCTGCCTGCCACCGGTGTGCAGACACGGGAGGAGTCAGGGGCGACCGGCACGGTCGCGGGGTACCACGAGAGATTGATCCGGCAGGGTGCGACGACCGGCGCGCTCACTTGCCTGCCCGCGGTGGCCGACCGGCTGACCGCGGCAGGGGTGCCGACGGTGCGGATCCGTCCGACGTCGGCGGCCGTGCGCACGGCCCTGCACACGGCGGCGCTGCTCGGTGCGCACCACAGGTTGGAGGAGTCGCAGCTCACGGTGGTGCTGATCGAGGTGCCGACGTTACGTGAGCCCGTACGGCGGGCTGCTCCGAGGTATTGGCGTGACGAGCTCAGGTTGTCGCTGCACCGCCTGCTGGTCCAGGAAGCCAATCGGATCAACGCCGCCGTGTGGGCGATCGACGATCACAGCTACCTGGTGACGGCGACGCGGGGCTCGATGGCCGCGGCGACCGACGGTTTCCGGGTGCTGCCGTTCGCGGCGCGCATCCGCGACGACCTCGGCCTCGCCGTCGAGGTGGGGGTCGGCATGGGCCGTACCACGCATGACGCCGAGACACACGCGCGTGCGGCACTGGCGCGCACTCAGGCCGGCAAGCAGCCTCAGGGGTTCGCCGTGGACCGGGAGGGCCGCACTCTGGTGCCGGCGCCTCGCATGCCTCCGCAGGCCCCGGGCCAGGGCAGGCCGAAGGGTGTCGAGGTGCTCGCGCGGCTGGCGGCGAAGCTGGAAGGTGGGGACACGATCGTGGACGCGGAGAGCGCCGGGCGGATGCTCGGGGTGACTCCGCGTACGGCTCGACGGCTGCTGCGCACGCTGGTTGACGAGGGACTCGCGTGGCCGCTTCCGCCGAATCGAACTCCGCAACCGGGTCGTCCGCGCCAGCTCTACCGGCTGATCGTGGAGAAGCTCGGCCCGCGCTGACTCAGGGGACCGGGTGTGGCCGCTCCGGCGGTCCATCCGGTCCGCCGGAGCCCGGCCTTGTCCACAGCCTGTGGATAACCGGCGGTCTGTGGGGGACCGCTCAAGTGCCGGTTCAGATGCGCAAATGTGATGTTGAGCCACCCCTGACCGGTGGGTTATCCACACGATGTGGACAAATCTGTGCTACGCGCAGCGGCTCCTCCGGTCGCTGAGACGTCGCCTTCCACCGGTCGGGACATCACTATCTCAAGGGGTGAAATCACCGCCGTTCTGTCAGTGCGTCTCGATAGCGTCAGGAGTCATGAGGACAAACACTCATGACATCAGGGTATGGGCCGCACTGGCGGTCGTGTACGTGATCTGGGGCTCCACGTACCTCGCCATCATGATCGCGATCGAGACCATCCCGCCGTTCATCAGCGGTGGCATGCGCTTCGTCACGGCCGCCCTGGTGCTCGGAGCCGTGGTCCTCGCGCTCAAGGGCCGCCGGGCCTTCCGGATGACCCGGCGCGAGTTCCTCGGCGCGGCGCTGGTCGGCGTGCTGCTGCTCACCGCGGGCAACGGCATGGTCGCGGTGGCCGAGCAGTACATCACCTCCGGCCTCGCCGCGCTGCTCGTCGCCTCCGTGCCGCTGTGGCTGGTGGTGTTCCGCGTGCTCGCACGCGACCGGCCGCACCTGCTGACCGTCGCCGGGGTGCTCGTCGGTTTCTGCGGCGTCGCGGGCCTGTCCCTGGACGGCGGGGGCTCGGGAGGCGGCGTCGGCATCGTCATCCTGCTCGCCGCGTCCCTGTCGTGGTCGGTGGGGTCGTTCCTCTCGGGCCGTGTCCCCATGCCGAAGGACCAGTTCGCCGCGAGCTCCGTCGAGATGATCGTCGGCGGCGCCGGCATGCTCGTCATCGGCCTCACCGCCGGCGAGCGGCTGCACGTCGCCGAGGTCACCGCCGCGTCCTGGCTCGCCGTGGCCTACCTGGTGGTGGCCGGCTCACTGGTGGGCTTCACGTCGTACACCTGGCTGCTCGGCAACGCACCCATCTCGCTGGTGTCCACGTACGCCTACGTCAACCCCGTGGTCGCGGTGCTGCTCGGCTTCGTGGTGCTGCACGAGGCCGTCACCGCGCAGATGCTCGCCGGCGGCCTGGTGATCATCGTCGGCGTCGCTCTCGTGGTGTCCACAGAACGCCACAGGAAGCGGCCCGAGGCCCCGCCTGCCGCGGAACCCGGCGCGGCCGAGCTCAGCCGTTCCTGAAGTCCTCAGCGGCCGACAGCAGCGCGTCGTTCGCCTCAGGCGAGCCGATGGAAACCCGGGCCCCCTCGCCGGCGAACGGCCGCACCGCGACGCCGTCGGCGGCGCAACGCTCGGCGAACGCCATGGTGCGCTCGCCGAGGCGCAGCCACACGAAGTTGGCCTCGGTCGGCGGCACGGCCCACCCCTGGGCCAGCAGCCCGTCACGCACCCGGGTGCGCTCCTTGACCACGGCCTCCACACGCTCCAGCAGCTGCTCCTCGGCGGCCAGCGAGGCGACCGCCGCGGCCTGCGCCAGCGCGTTCACCGCGAACGGCACCATGGTCTTGCGCACCGCCTCGGCCACCGGCGGGTGACCGATGAGGTAGCCGACCCGCAGACCCGCGAGGCCGTACGCCTTGGAGAAGGTGCGCAGCACCGCGACGTTGGGCCGGTCGGCGTACAGCCGCAGCCCGTCGGGGACACCGGCGTCCCTGACGTACTCGTGGTAGGCCTCGTCCAGCACGACCAGCACGTCCTGCGGCACCGTGTCGAGGAACGCCACCAGCTCGTCGGTGCGGTTCACCGTGCCGGTCGGGTTGTTGGGGTTGCACACGAACACCAGCCGGGTGCGCGGCGTGACCGCCGCCGCCATCGCCTCGAGGTCGTGCGTCTCCTCGGCGAGCGGCACCCGGACCGACGTCACCCCGGCGAGGTCGGCGAGCAGCGGGTACGCCTCGAACGACCGCCACGCGTACACGACCTCGGCCCCCGGCTCGCCGACGGTCTCCAGAAGCTGCTGCGCCACGGTGACGGAACCCGCGCCGAGCGCCACGTGCTCCTGCGGCACGCCGTACCGCTCGGCCAGCGCCTCGGTGAGCCGCGTGCACGCCGGGTCGGGGTACCGGTGGATCTCGCGGGCCGCCGCGGCCACCGCCTCGACGACCGGCGGCAGCGGATCGTACGGACTCTCGTTCGACGACAGCTTGAACGACCGGCCGTCCGGAGCGACCACGGCCTTCCCCGGCCGGTACGCCGGCAGCTCATCCAGAATCCCTCGAAATCGCGGCATGCCCCAACCTTATGACGCCTCCCGGCCCGTGTGACCCGGCGCCGTGGACGCCGGAGTGCACGTGGCGGGGGGTCGCGCGGTGTAACGTGCCTGGCATGATCCCACGCATTCCCGTCAGCGTGGATCTCGTCGTCCTCACGGTGCGCCACCAGCAGCTCTGCGCACTGGTCTGGAAACGCGACCGCTCGCCGTACGAGGGCCACTGGGCCCTGTCCGGCGGCTTCATCCAACTGGAGGAGGACCTCCCCGCCGCGGCGGCCCGGGTGCTCGCCGAGCGCGCCGGCCTGCCGGGGGCCCCGGTGCATCTGGAGCAGCTGCGCACGTACGGCTACCCCGACCGCGACCCGCGCCAGCGGGTGCTGAGCGTCGCCTACCTCGGCCTGGCGCCGGACCTGCCGGCCCCGAGCGAGGCCCACATGAGCTGGCAGCCGGTGTCGTCACTGACCACGATGGCGTTCGACCACCGGCGCATCATGCTCGACGGCATCGAGCGGGCCGGCGCCAAGCTGGAGTACACCTCCCTCGGCGCGGCCTTCTGTCCCGCGGAGTTCACCGTGGCCGACCTGCGCCGGGTCTACGAGATCGTCTGGGGTCGTCCCCTGGACCCGCGCAACTTCCACCGCAAGGTCACCAAGGCCGACGGCTTCCTCGTCCCCACCGGCCGCACCACGACCCGCGACGGCGGCCGGCCCGCCATGCTGTACCGCCGGGGCCCGGCCGAGCTGCTCCACCCCCCGATGCTCCGCGTGGCGGGCTGACGGGGCCGTCAGGCCTCGCGGTGCAGGTACACCGGCGCGTTGCTCTTACGGCCGTCGCGCGAGGTCACCTCGATCTTGATCCAGGCGTCCTGCGGGACGGTGGACCAGTCGACCGGGACCCAGACCCGCTGCACGGCCGGCGGGAGGCCGGCGACGGGGGTGCGGTCGGTCCAGCCGACCTCGGCGGAGTCGGCGGTGCGCGGGGTGTCGTTGCCGTACCACGTGAGGCTGACGACGCCGTCGGCGAGGTTGTAGCCGCGGACCTCCACGCCTTGCTGGATGCCCCTGCTCATGGCCAGGGCCTGGATGGGGATCGGCCGGTCCCAGTCGGTGGAGACCTGGTCGGCGAGGGTCGGGGTGCCGCAGGTGAAGAAGCTGCTCCACTTGTAGCTGATGATCTTGGAGACGTAGGGGCCGACGAACGTCACGGCCGTGTCCAGGCGTTCCTTGTCGGTGACGCCGCGCTTGCCGCCGGCCTCGCAGGCGCCGTCCCCCTCGGGCTCGAACGCCTCGACGTTGGCCCACAGCTCCAGGTCCTCACCCTCGGCGCGCAGCTCGGCCAGCGCCTCGGACATGGCGCGGTAGTAGTCACGCGTGGAGCCGTAGTACGCGTCGCGGTACGTCGTGTCCCCCACGATGGGCCGCAGGCGCTCGTCCACCTTCTGCGCGCGCAGGTTCGGCCAGAACAGGCCGACCTTGCCGGTGCCGCGGCTGTCCTGCGGGGCCACGATGCCGACACCGGTGCGGGCCAGCGCCTTGAAACCCGACCGCACCTGCGCGGGGGTCGAGGTGAACTGCTTCTCCTTGCGTGCGTCCAGGTAGGGGCTGACCATGATGGGCTTGCCAGGCAGCTCCTGCTGCACGATGTCGTGCTGCTCGGCGTACACCTGCAGCGTCGCCACCACCGACGGGTCGGGCCAGTCGCGTATCTGTAACTCGAACGGCTGGTACACCCCGCCGAGCGACGCGCGGTCCTTGAAGCGGTCGCCGTAGTCCTGGAGCACCCGCCGGGTGAACGTCGTGAGCGTGCCGATGTGCCGGGGGTCGGCCTGCGTGGGCTCCACGCGGTCGCGCGGCGCGACGGGGAGCGCGGGGAACACCTTCATGGCGAACCGGTCGGCGAGGTCGAGGATCTCGGTCAGCGAGTCCTGCCTGGCGCCGTCCACGAGGATCAGGTGGTAGCCCTTGCCTTTGGAGGTGAAGTCGCAGGTCGCGTCGTCGGACCCGTCGTCCGGCGCGAGAATGCGGTAGAAGACCTCCTCGCCGACGGTGACGGTGTGTTCCATCTGCGGGCACCGGAACAGCCCGGGGCCGTACGCCTCGTCGGTGCGGAAGACGTACGTCCAGGTGATGCGGTTGCCGGGGTTGGCGGCCTTGAGCGCCGACTCGGCGGCCTGCACGCACGTCATGCCGTTCTCGCGGCACTTCTGGTAGCGCGGGTCGGGTTTGTCACCGGCGAGGTCGAGCACGCGGCCGTCGTCGTCCACCGGCCGGGCCTGCAGGCCGAAGCCGAGACGCACCACGGTGTCGCCGCCGACCCGGTGGATGGCCTGGAGCTGGCTGCGCCACGTGCAGTGGTCGGTGGTGGGGACCAGCCAGTAGCCGGTGACGGCGTACGGCGTCGGCGTGGTGGTGTCGAACGTGCCGCACGGGTCGCTGAAGACGGAGGACGCCGGGGTCGGACCGGTCGGGGTGGCCCGCGAGGAGGGACTGGTGGGGGTGGTCACCGCGGACGGTGACCCTGGGACATCGGGGAGGACGATCACGATCGCCGCGACGGCGGCCAGCAGAGCCGCTCCGAACAACAGAGTGAGCCCGCGCACCTTCAGGAGACTACCGTCCTTGAGTTGTGATCCGGATAAAGAGCGTGATCAGTGATTAAGAAGACACCGGCCGACGTTACGTTCCAGGGGCCGGCGAGGATCAGTCGCGCTCTCCCGCCCATGCCTCTAACTGGGCCACGAACCTGCGCGCGGAGTTGGGCCAGTGGTGGTTGGCGCGGGCCGCCGCGTAGCCGCGCGCACCGGCGGCGCGCCGCGCGGCGGGGTCGTCGCGCAGCCGCAGCACGGCGCGCACCACGGCCTGCGGGTCCCGCCACGGCACCACCACGCCGCTCTGGTAGCGCTCCACCAGCTCGACGGCGCGCGGCGACGGCGTGGTGATCACCGGGATGCCGTGCGCCATGTACTCCACGATCTTGGTCGGCATCGAGTGCCGGTAGTTCGGCTCGTCGTGCAGCAGCGACAGCCCGGCGAGCGCGCCGTCGAGCCGCTTGAGGGCCTCGTCGTTCGGCATGAAGTCGCGCCACTCCAGCACACCCCGCGCGACCGCGTCGTTGAGCATGGGCCTGCTCTGCGGGTCGGCGTAGCCGATGAGCTCGACGGCCACGCGGTGCGGCTGCAACAGCCGGCCGACCTCGACGGCCTCACGCACGCCGCGCGCCTCCGACAGCCACCCGAGGTACACCACGCGGTCGTCGGACGGCTCGCTCACGTGGTCGGGGACCCAGGTCTCGTTCGGCACCACCAGGTGCGCCTGGCTGAACCGGCCCGCGTACGCGGTCTCGGCGAGGATCAGGTGCAGGTGACGCTCGGCGGTGCCTTCGAGCATGCGCGCGAGGAACCGCGTCGGCGGCCGCAGGAACGACGGCAGCCACGGCTTGAGCGACAGCGTGGCGGGGGTGTCCTCGTGGACGTCCCACACCACCGGAGGCCGCCGGCCGACCCCCGTCACCGCGAGCAGCAGCTCGGGGTCGTGCACGATCACGAGGTCGACCTGGTCGCGCAGGCTCTTGAACAGCTTGCGCGCCGCGCGGATCGCGGTGATCCGCTTGCGCTCGGCCGCGCGCGGCAGGTCCACCCCGGTCACCCACGGACGCGGCACCACACCGCGCGCGGTGAACGGCGCCGCGTACGTCACGGCATGACCGGCGTCCACGAGCGCGCGGATCTGCCGGTGCAGGATCCGGGCGTCCTCGGGGTGGTGGACCACCGTCATGACGAGCACGTGCACGCAGCGACCCCGCTTCCTAGAGCCGCTCGACGCGTTCGCCCTCGGAGAGGACGCCACGGGTGTCGAGCAGGAGTACGGCGTGCTTCTCCACCATTTCCAGGTCGAACACCGAATGCTGCTGGAGCAGCACCGTCACGTCGGCCCGCTCCACCGCCTGCCGCAGGTCCTCCTCGCGCGGCACCGGCGTGCCGTCGACCGACCACTCCTTGACGTACGGGTCGACGAAGGACAGCTCGGCGCCGAACTCGCGGAACGCGCGCGCGACCGGCACGGCCGGCGTCTCGCGCTCGTCGGCGATGTCGGGCTTGTAGGTGACCCCGAGGAGCAGCACCTTGGAGCCGTTGACCGGCTTGCGCGCGCGGTTGAGCAGGCGCTGCACACGGGCCACGACGTAGGCCGGCATGCGCTCGTTGATCTCCTGGGCCAGCTCGACGAACCGGAACGGGTAGCCGAGCTTGCGCACCGAGTACGACAGGTAGGACGGGTCGACCGGGATGCAGTGGCCGCCGACGCCGGGTCCTGGGAGGAACTTCTGGAATCCGAACGGCTTGGTGGCCGCCGCCTCGATGGCCTCCCAGAGGTCCACGCCGAGCTCGTCGCAGAAGATCGCCATCTCGTTGACGAGCGCGATGTTGACGTGCCGGTAGGTGTTCTCCAGGAGCTTGGCCATCTCGGCCTCGCGGGTGCCGCTGACCGTGACGACCTGCTCGATGAAGCGCGCGTAGAACGCGGCGGCGCGGTCGCGGCAGGCCTCGGTGTAGCCGCCGACGACCTTCGGCGTGTTGCGCAGGCCGTACTTGGCGTTGCCGGGGTCGATGCGCTCAGGCGAGAACGCGAGGTGGTAGTCGGTCCCCGCGACCAGCCCGGAGGCCTCGTCGAGCACCGGCCGCACGACCTCGTCGGTGGTGCCGGGGTAGGTCGTCGACTCCAGCACGACCAGCGTGCCGCGCTGGAGGTGGCGGCCCACCGACGCGACGGCGCCGCGCACAGCGGACAGGTCGGGCCGGTGGTCCTCGTCGAGCGGCGTCGGCACGCAGATCACGATGGCGGCGCTGTCGGCGAGCACGGACTGGTCGAGGGTCGCGGTGAACCCGTTGACCAGCATGGAGTCCAGATCGGCGTCGCTCAGGTCGTCGATGTAGGACCGGCCGGCGGTCAGCGCGTCGACCTTGCGCGGGTCCACGTCGAGCCCGACCACGCGAAGGCCGGCCCCGGTGGCTTCCTTGGCCAGGGGCATGCCAACGTATCCGAGGCCGATGACCGCGAGATCGTATGTGCTCACGCCGCGACCTGAGGAAGTCCGAAAGAACACTGCATGGTGGCAAAGGCTATCTCAAGTCCGCACAGCTCACGTCTAATGCAATCGAACAGGTTACGTAGCGGCACCCTCGAACCGGTCATGGTACGACGATCACCGCGGCAAGGACTGGTAGATCGCACGATAACCCTCGGCGATACGGCTCCACGTCCGCTTGGCGGCGACCTCCGCGCGACCGGCCTCCCCCATCTCGGCCCGCCGCGCCGGGTCGTCCCGCAGCGCCGCGAGGGCCTTGGCGAGCGCGGCCGGGTCACCCGGCGGCACCAGCGCGCCGGCGCCGTCCGAGCCGACCAGCTCGGCCAGGGCCGGCAGGTCGCTGAGCACGACCGGCTTGCCGAGCGCCATGGCCTCGACCGGCTTGAGCGGCGTCACCAGCCGGCACACCCGCAGGTCCTCACGGGGGCAGGCGAAGATGTCGAGGGCCGCCTGCGCCTGCAGCGCCTCCTCAGGCCCCACCCGGCCCGGCAGCAGCGCGAGGTCGCCGAGGCCGAGCCGCTCTGCCTGGGCCAGCAGCGCGGGCCGTTCGGCGCCGTCGCCGACGATCAGCACGCGCACCGGCGTGCCGGCGTCACGCAGCAGCGCGGCGGCCGACAGCAGCGTGGCGAACCCCTCGTACCCGACGATGCTGGACACCGAGCCGACGACGATCTCGCCGGGGGTGATGCCGTACGCGGCACGGAAGGCGGCGCCGTCGTAGTCGGCGGTCAGCAGCGCGTCGTCCACGGCGTTCGGCGCGAGGAAGATCTTCTCTCTCGGCACGCCGCGCTCGGCGATCTCCACGGCCATGGTCTCGGCGAGCGTGACGACGGCGTCGGCGGAGCGCATGATGTGCGCCTCACGCTCACGCTGGAGCAGGTGCCGCTCGCTGCCGACCCGCGCGGGGTCACGCGAGGCCCAGGTCTCCTCGAGGAAGCCCCGCACCTCGTACACGACCGGCGTGCCGGTGCGTTCGCGCACGGCGAGCGCCACCGAGCCGTTGCGGTGGTCGGTGGCGGCGTGCAGCACCTGCGGACGCAGCGTGCGCACCAGCTCGGTGACCTCGCCGGCGCCGCGCACCATGCGGCCGCGGCTCTCGAACGGCACGTCGCCGCTCGGCAGCAGCCGGTGGTACGGCACGCCGTCGATCTCGTCGTACGGCTCGGCGTCGGCGTGACCCTGGAGCATCGGCCAGCCCCAGCTCGTCACCACGTGGGGGTCGAGCCCCACGGCGCGCTGCGCCGTCACGATGCGGTGGGTCCGCACGGTGTACCCGGCCTGGGTGTACGGCAGCGCGTTGGTGACGCAGTGCAGCACCCGGCCCTCGACGCGCTCGCCGACGATCACCTTGGACTTCGGCGGGATCGGCGCGGTGCCGATCGCGGCCTTCTCGCCTTCGTAGTAGGCGATCCTGCGGCGGATGAACGGCCAGCGCGCGTGCGGCGTGAGGACCTCGATGGCGCGGGTCATGCGGCCGCGCTCGAACTCGTTCTTCGCCGTCTCGAGCGGGCCGTTCGCCATGCGGCGCGCGAGCTTGCGCGCCGTCACCCGCGCGACCCGGGCCACCGGCCACGCCACCTTGCCGACGGCGGGCCGCAGCCGGGACGGCATGGCCTCGGCGGCGGCCTGCGCGACCCGCATGGGGTCGGACTTGACCTTGGTGACGAAGACCCGGGAGACGATGACCGGGTGCTGGATGAAGCCCTTCAGGAACCCTCCGACGCCGGCACGCGCCGCCTTCGGGGTGACCGGATCGGGCCGCCTAGCCTCGGAAATCACGCGGCGACCGTACCATAGGCTCCGCTTGGGCTAAGTTACCCATCTCATGTCGGTTCCTGGGGGAAAGGCAAGGTCAATGAGGGAAAACCCCCTCGTCCTGCACGTGCTCGGCGCTCGGCCGAACTTCGTCAAGGCGGCCCCCGTCGTGCGCGCTCTCGGCGAGCTCGGGATCCGTCAGGCCATCGTGCACACAGGGCAGCACTACGACGCCTTGATGTCCGACGTCTTCTTCGCCGACCTCGGCCTCCCCGAGCCGGTCGCCAACCTCGCCGTCGGCTCCGGCACGCACGCCAGGCAGACGGCGGCGCTGCTCACCGGCCTCGAGGACGTGGTCACCGAGCAGCGTCCCGACCTCGTGGTCGTGTACGGCGACGTCAACTCCACGCTCGCGGCGATCCTGGTGTGCGCCAAGCTGCACGTGCCGACCGCGCACGTCGAGGCGGGCCTGCGCTCGTTCGACCGCGAGATGCCTGAGGAGGTCAACCGCGTCGTCACCGACGCGCTCGCCGACATCCTCCTGGTGACCAGCCCCGACGGCCTGTCCCACCTGGCCGCGGAAGGCGTCGCCGCCGGCAAGGTGCACCTGGTCGGCAACCCCATGATCGACAGCTTGTTCGCCGCGCTGCCGAAGCTCGACCCCGCGCCGCCGCGCGAGCGCCTCGGCCTGCCGCAGCGGTACGCCGTGGCCACCTTGCACCGTCCCGCCAACGTGGACGACCCCGGGTCGGCGCGCGAGCTGGTCGACGGCGTGCTCGCGGTGGCCGAGCAGGTGCCGGTCGTCGTGCCGCTGCACCCGCGGGGCCGCACGCGGCTCGCCGAGGCGGGCCTGGTCACCGGCGGCAACCTCAAGATCGTCGACCCGCTCGGGTACGTCGAGTTCCTGTCCCTGGTGCGCGGCGCGGCCCTGGTCGTCACCGACTCAGGCGGCGTGCAGGAGGAGACGACCATGCTCGGCGTGCCGTGCCTCACCGTGCGGCCCAACACCGAGCGGCCGATCACCGTCACCCACGGCACCAACCGCCTGGTCACCCCGCAGTCCCTGCCGGCCGAGGCGTCCAAGGCGCTGGCCGACGGCGCGGCCATCCCGGCCGGCGAGCTGCCGCCGCTGTGGGACGGCAAGGCGGGCCCGCGCATCGCGCGCGTCATCGAGGCGTGGCTGCGTGCCGACAACCTCTCGCCGGCGTCGCAAGGCGTGCCGCCGCGCACGTCCTGACGGCCCGCGATCTGGGCATTTAGCCGGAAACCACCACTTTCATTCGGTGGAGGCCGTACGATCGGACGTCCCGCGACAGGTAGTCCGACGCTGAGGGAGCAAGGCGCACCATGGCCCCAAGTGACCAGAACAAGCCGGACGAGCCACGCTTCCAGCGGCTCGGCGCGGCCAACTGGCTCCCCGAGGAGCGCAAGGCCGTCGAGCGTTACGAGGACCGCATCCGCGAACTGGAGCGCCGCCTCGCCACCGCCGAGGCCAAGGCCGAGTACGCGCAGTGGCAGCTCGCCGCTACCAAGGCGCAGCGGCCCTACCGCGTGAGCACCGTGCTCGCCGGGGTGCGGCGTCCCGCGCGGCTGGTGCGCCTGCCGCGCGACCTGTCCAAGGCCATCAAGCCCGGCAAGGCGCCGAAGGCCCCGCCGACGGTCGCCGCGAGCAGCCTCACCATCGACGCCACGCTCGCCAACGCACCCGCCGTGCGCATCCCGCACCTGGAGTGGCCGACCGGTCCGGTGAACCGGCCCGACCTGAGGGTCGCCGTCATCCTGGACGACTTCTCGCGGCTGGCGTTCCGCTACGAGTGGGACCAGATCGAGTTCGGCCTCACCGACTGGCGCGAGATCTTCGCCGAGAACCGGCCCGACGTGCTGTTCTGCGAGTCGGCCTGGCACGGCAACCAGGGCCGCTGGCGCTACCAGATGACCGGCACCAACGCGCCGAAACAGGAACTGCGCGACCTCGTGGCGTGGTGCCGCGAGCAGGGCATCCCCACGGTCTTCTGGAACAAGGAGGACCCGCCGAACTTCGACTTCTTCATCGACACCGCCAAGCTGTTCGACCACGTGTACACGTGCGACGGCGACATGGTGCCGAAGTACCGCGAGATCCTCGGTCACGACCGCGTCGGCGTGCTGCAGTTCGCCGCGCAGCCCCGCGTGCACAACCCCGTGCAGACCAAGCAGGGCCGGCCGTACGACGTGGTGTTCGCCGGCATGTACTTCCGCGACAAGCATCCCGAGCGACGCGAGCAGATGGAGACGGTCATCGCGCCGGCGCGAGAGCTCGGCCTGCACATCTTCGCGCGCAACGACAAGGCCGGCGACAAGTACGCCTGGCCCGCCGAGTACCGTCCGCACATCGTCGGCGAGCTGCCGTACGAGCAGATGCTGGCCGCGTACAAGATGTACAAGGTCTTCCTCAATGTGAACTCGGTCATCGACTCGCCGACCATGTGCGCGCGGCGCGTGTTCGAGCTGTCGGCCTGCTCCACCACCGTGCTGTCGGGCTGGTCGCGCGCCATCGAGGAGACGTTCGGCCCGCTCATCCCGGTCGCGCACACCCAGGAGGAGGCCTACAACCAGGCCCTCTACCTGATCAACAGCCCCGAGCTGCGCGCCAGGCAGGCCCACCTCGCGATGCGTGAGGTCTTCGACAAGCACCTGTTCACCCACCGGGTCGACCAGATCCTCACCGACCTCGGCCGGCCGGTCACCACGCGCGCAAGAAGCGTGTCCGTCGTCCTGCCGACCAACCGCGCCGGCCAGCTCGAACACGCCATCACGCAGGTCGCCAGGCAGCGCCACCGTGACCTGGAGCTGATCCTGGTGCTGCACGGCCTGGACATCGACCCGGCCGTCGTGCGCGACAAGGCCCTCGCGGCCGGCGTCCCCGCAGTCACGGTGCTGACCGCCGACCCGTCGCTGACCCTTGGGGAGGTACTCAACCTCGGCATCGCGCGCGCCGAGGGCGACTTCATCGCCAAGATGGACGACGACAACCTGTACGGCGAGCACTACCTGTCCGACCTGCTGCGCGCCTTCGACTACTCCGAGGCCGAGGTCACCGGCAAGGGAGCGCACTACACCTACTTCCCCGCCGCCAACACCACGGTGATGCGCCTGCCGGGCCTGGAGCACCGCTACGCACACCTCGTGCAAGGCGCGACCATCCTCGCCAAGGCCGACGTGCTGCGCGCGTACGCGTTCGAGCCGGTCAACGCCGGCGAGGACACCCGCCTGGTGCGCCGCCTCAAGGAGGACGGCGTGCGCATCTACTCGGCCGACCGCTTCAACTTCGTCTACATGCGCGGCGCCGACGCCTCCGCGCACACCTGGAAGGCCCAGGACTACAAGCTGACCCGCAACGCGCAGTTCTGCTTCGTCGGTCATCCCGAGCAGCACGTGATGATCTGATCGCCGTAGGCAACCTTCTCCGAACATTGACCGGTTTCGTCGCCGTCTCGCGTAAATCGTGGCTTCTATCGGGAATGTGATGACCGACGCGACGGGTTGTCAACTCCAGGGTGAGTGTGCCACCCGTCGCGCCACCCGTTCGACGGACGCGTCCCGCCGGGACGCGCCAACTCCCGGGAGAAGGACCATGGCGTGACGACGGCCACCACCAATGACGTAGGACTGCGCTCGGAACGGGGCCCGGTGCTCGCCGCCGTGATGCTCTGCACCGGCCTCATCGCACTGGACAGCACCATCATCGCGACGGCCGTCCCGTCGATGGTGACCGACCTCGGGGGCTTCTCCCAGTTCCCCTGGTTGTTCTCGATCTACCTGCTCACCCAGGCCGTCACCGTGCCTCTGTACGGCAAGTTCGCCGACCAGTTCGGCCGCAGACCGGTGTTGTTCTTCGGCATCGCCGTCTTCCTGCTCGCCTCGGTCCTCTGTGGCCTCGCCTGGAGCATGCCGGCCCTCATCGTCTTCCGCGCGCTGCAAGGCATCGGCGCCGGCGCCATAGGGCCGATGAGCATCACCATCGTCGGCGACATGTACTCCGTCGAGGAACGCGCGCGGGTCCAGGGCTACCTCGCCAGCGTCTGGGCCATGTCCGCCGTCGTGGGACCCGCGCTCGGCGGCGTCTTCGCCGACTTCCTGAGCTGGCGCTGGATCTTCTTCATCAACATCCCCCTCGGCGCGATCGCCGCCTGGACCCTCGCGCGCCGTTTCAAGGAGAAGGTGACCCGCAGCTCGCACAAGATCGACTACCTGGGTGCCACACTCCTGATCACCGGCTCGTCCCTGATCATCCTCGGTCTCCTGGAAGGCGGCGTCGCCTGGGACTGGCTCTCACCCCCCAGCCTGGCCATCTTCACGACCGGCGCCATCCTGACGACGGCATTCGTCCTCGTGGAACGCCGCGCGGCAGAACCCATCCTCCCCCTGTGGGTCTTCGGCCGCCGCACCCTCACCGGCGGCAACCTGGTGGCCCTGAGCACCGGTGCCATCCTGATCGGCCTGACCTCCTACGTTCCCACCTACACCGAAGGCGTCCTCGGAACCGGCGCGCTCCTGGCGGGTTTCGCACTGGCCGCACTGAGCATCGGCTGGCCGTTGGCCTCGACCTTCTCCGGCCGCCTCTACATGCGCATCGGCTTCCGGGACACCGCCTTGATCGGCTCCGGCATCCTGGTGGCCGGCACCGCACTGTGCATCCTGCTCCTGACCGAACACGCGAAGGTCTGGCAAGTAGCCGCCGCCTGCTTCGTCGCCGGCGTAGGCCTCGGCCTCTCCGCCAGCCCCGTGATGGTCGCCGTCCAATCAGTGGTCGACTGGGACCGCCGCGGCGTGGTGACCGCCACCAACCTGTTCTGCCGCTCCCTCGGCAGCGCCGTAGGCGCCGCTCTCCTAGGCGCGATAGCCAACGCCACCCTCACCGACCGCTTCACCCACCCCCCGGCGGCCCTCGCAGGCAAACTCCCCGCCTCCCTCGACGCCACCGGCCTCGTCCTAGGCGCACAAGGCTCCGCCGCCACCAGCCCCACCGCCACCTACATCCGCAAAGCCCTGACCGAAGCCACCCACCACGTCTTCCTCACCCTCCTGGTCATCGCCGTCCTAGCCGTCCTGGCTCTCTTCCTCATGCCTCGCCGCACCGAACAACTGACCTTCGACTGAACGACACGGCCCCCACCGCCGCACTGCCCAGCCACGACCGGAAGCGGACACTGCTCCAGCGTCCGGCACGTTGCGTTGCACCGGTCACCATGCGCTCGGCACGATCGTCCCTGGTCGGCCGGACAGGTGAAGGGACGTCATGACGGAGAGCAACCTGGAGCCGTCCGGCCCAGACGTGGCCACTCCCCTGCGTTACGAACCGAACCCAAAGCACAAACCTGTCCCCAGTCCGGGACGGCACGGCTCGATATGTCCAGCGGATGCCAACGGTCCTGAGTTACTCGCTCAAAGTACTCTGGACGGCAGGAAGCGCTACGCGACAGACGGGCAACGCGCCTTCTGTGCTCAGCAGCACGCGGAAGGCAGGTGGCACGGCTATCCGATCGGCTGGGAAGAAGTGCCGGCACATGTGATCTCCGCATGGGTGGCCAACGAACAGGTCGACCGTAGAACGGTGCGCAGAGCCAGAAAGCGTCGTGAGCAATGACCATCACCTGGGACAGATTCGCCGGGACGACCGACACCTTCGCTTTCAGGGTGACATTCATGCCGGACCCGGACGAAGGTGTCGGCGCCACCCTGGAGGAGACCGCGTCCTGGGGTTCATTCCAGTTGTGGGTATGCGGCCAGAATCTATCGGCCCATGTCAGTCAGGGTACGTACGTACCTGCGACCCACTGGTACCTTCTCCCGTTCCTGGAGTGGCTGGCAGAGAACTGGAATCCCCTGTTCCATGAGGAGCGACTCCCGAACCGCAACTTGGACGAGCCCGCTGCCACCGCACTGATCTACACGCGGAACGCTCCGGCCCTGATCGGTGAGGCGGAGACCGTCGCATGGGAACAAGAATGGTACGAGTGGTACCAACGTCATGCTCTTCGCTCGGCGCGGGACGGCGGCCTCTTCCCCCATGTGGTGATCCGCCGGTTCAGAGACCTCATAGAAGTGAGTTGGCACGACGAACCTCTCACCGGCTCACCAGACGGCTACCGGCACAGTTCCGCCAGAGGCGTCGCCTACTTCCAGCCTGAAGCCGTGGCGGAACCTCTGTACGAGGTTCTGCGCGACGCGTCACGGCGTCTCACCGCACTGCACCCGGACAACAAACGACTGGCCAGACTGAGCCGGCAAGTCGACGAACTCGTACTTCCCGGCCAACATGACATGCGGCTGGACTGGCTGGCCGGACTACGAGCACAGCCTCCACTGCGGGCAAGACTCGAAGGCAGTCTTCCGGAAGCGGAGATGCGGTCACGCTGGACGGAGATCGTCAGAGAGCTGAGAGATCTCGGAAACGGCGAGGACGCCGACGCGGCCCTGGCGGTCGAGGAGTCCCATCTGGTGATCTCCGGCTCCTGTCACGCGGCATTGCTCTTCAGTTCGACGTCCCCGACGGTCACCAAAGAGGACGTCCGCACTCTCGCGGCGATCCTCATATCCCAGTTCTCCAAGAAGGACGTCATCAGTGCGACCCTGGAGAACCTGAGCGAGCAGACCACTCCAGATACGTCTCTGCAGGCTTGGGAGCAGGGGTACGAGCTGGCCGAACACGTTCACTCGAAGCTTGGCAACAGGTTCACACAAGGCTGGGTCGATGTCGCGGGCATCCTGCAAGAACTACAGGTCACACTTCTTTCGAGGAACCTTCACGACGACAACATAAGAGCGTGTTCTCTTGTCGGCCCCCATCACCGTCCCACCGTCGTCCACAACGAGGCGTCGCCCTATCAGAGCGTCACCGCCAAACGGTTCAGCATGGCGCACGAGCTGTGCCATCTACTGTTCGACAGATCACGGGGAAGCAAGCTCGCCATTGCCAGCGGCCCCTGGGCTCCCAAGATCATAGAACGCCGCGCGAACGCCTTCGCCGCGATGTTCCTCATGCCGACGAAACTCGTGCAGTCGGCCCTCGCAGACAACCCAGACCCCGTGCACGACCTGGACAGCGTCACCGCTTTCGCCACACGGTTGCAGGTCAGCCGGCATGCCGCCATCGAGCATCTGTACAACCTCACTCTCATGAGTGAGTTCGACCGGGACATGCTGCTGCGACAAGTACGCGACTGACGCGTCGATCTCCCCTCGCCTGGAGCAGGTCCTGTCTGAGCTGTCCTGATCGCCTGCCGGTTGCACTGTTTTCGAGCGCGACAGGGAGCCACTCGCGGCTACTCCTGCTTGTCGCGACGACTCCAGCCGTCTGGCGCTCCGTTCGAGGCGATGGCGGTGAGCAGGCTGGTCAAGTAGGTCTGGGTGGCGGTGTGGAGGCTGCCGCCGAAGCTGATGCGGGCTACGCCGAGGGTGGCGAGGTCGGGGATGGTCGGCATGCCTTGGGCCAGGTAGACGTTGACGGGTGCGGCGATCTCGGTGACCAGGGTCGCGATGGCGGTGGGGTCGGTGGCAAGGATCGGGTAGACGCAGTCGGCGCCGGCTCTGATGTAGCGGCGGCCGCGGTCCACCGCTTCGGCGAGGCGGGCTTCGGGGGTGCCGGTGCCGTGGATGAAGGTGTCGGCGCGTGCGTTGATGACCAGAGTGGGGTCGGCGGCGCGGACGGCCGCGAGGAAGTCTTCCTGCTTGGTGGGGTCGATCAGTTCGCCGGTGCGGGGGTCGGAGTCCTCCAGGTTGACGCCTACGGCTCCGGCCTCCGCGACCCGTTCGGCCAGTTCGGCGGGAGGGAGGCCGTAGCCGCGTTCCATGTCGGCGGTGACCGGGACGGGGACGGCGCGGGTGATCCTGGCGACGGCGGCGAGCATCTCGGCGACCGGGGTGTTCTCGCCGTCGTCGTAGCCGAGGGCCCGCGCCACGGCCGCGCTTCCCGTGGCGACCACGGGGAAGCCGGCCGCGACCACGGCGCGTGCGGAGGCGGCGTCCCAGGCGTTGGGGAGGACCAGGGGGTGGCCCGGGACGTGCAGGGATCGCAGCCGCGTGGCGGCGCCGCCGTTCGGCGTGCTCATCGGTGGCGCGCGGTGTAGTGACCCGGCTCCATGCGGGTGGAGACGGCTATGCGGTTCCACGCGTTGATGACGGTCACGGCCCACAGCAGTTTGGCCAGTTCGTCCTCGGTGAAGTGTTCGGTGGCGCGTGCGTAGACGTCGTCGGGGAGGCCGCCGTTCGCGATCAGGGTGACGGCCTCGGTGACCTCCAGTGCGGCGCGTTCCCTGGGGGTGAAGAACGGGGTCTCGCGCCAGGCCGGCAGGGTGTACAGGCGTTGCTCGGTCTCGCCGGCGGCTCTGGCGTCGATGGTGTGCATGTCCAGGCAGAAGGCGCAGCCGTTGATCTGGGAGGCGCGGGTCTTCACCAGTTCCAGCAGCGAGTGTTCGAGGCCGCTGGTCTCGACGGCGGCGTTCAGCTGACGCATCGCCTTGTAGATCTCCGGCGTGGCCCTGTCCAGCTTGACCCGCGCCGTCTCCGCCACTTCTCCTGTCGTCGCAGTGCTCATGCTCCTCACTTTAGGAGTGCCGCCGCGAGGGGTCCGCACAAGGGTGGGCCCGGTACGGACGGCGGCTCGCGCGTCCGTACCGGGCCCGGTGGAGCAAAAGGGCTCAAGCGGCAGGTCAGACCGTGTCGGCGGGGTGCTTGGCGGGGGGTTCTGTGCCGTTGAGGCTCGCCGGGGTGGCGTTGGCGAAGAGGGAACGCGCGAGGCCGAGGCCGGTGCCGCCGAGGGTGAGGGCCTTGGCGAGGAGTTCCTCGACGCCTTGCGCGCCGTTCAGGACGACCATGTGGTCGACGTTGCCGAGGGCCTTGGCGCCGGCTTCGACGATCTGGGGCCAGTTCTCGGCGAGCTGCTGTGCGATGACGGCTTCCTGGTTCTGGGCCAGGGCCTGCGCGCGGGCCTGGATGGCCTCGGCCTCGGCGAGGCCTCTGGCCTTCGCGGCTTCGGCTTCCGCCAGGCCGCGTGCGCGTGCGGCTTCGGCTTCGGCGAGGCCCTTGGCCTTGGCGCCTTCGGCGTCGGCCAGTGCGCGGGCCTTGTTGGCGGCGGCCTCGCCTTCACCGGTGGCGCGTGCGGCGCCGGCGGCGGCCTCGGCGCGCAGGCGCACCGACTCGGCGTCGGCGGCGGCGGCCTGCTTCACCTGGGACGCCTGGGCCACGGCGCGCAGCTCGGTCTCGCGGGCCTCGGCTTCGGCCTGTGCGATGCGCGCGTCCCGCTCGGCCTGCGACAGGGTGACGGTCTCGTACGCTCTGGCGTCGGCGGGCTTGCGGACCTGGGACTGGAGGCGCTGCTCCGACAGGTTGGCCTCCAGCTCGGCGGCCCTGGTCTCCTGGACGACGACCTCCTGCCTCGCGGTGGCCTCGGACAGAGGGCCGGCCTGGCGGGCCTTGGCGGCGGCCTGGTCGATCTCGGCCTGGTAGCCGGCCTGCTGGATCTGGGACTCGCGGACGGCGGCGGCCTTCTTGGCGGCGGCGGCCTGCTCGGCCTCGGTGGCCTCCTGGTCGCGCTGGGCCTCGGCGATGCGGGCCGAGGCGGCGATGCGCGCGGCGTGCGGCTTGCCGAGGTTGGTGATGTAGCCGGTCTCGTCGTCGATCTCCTGGATCTGCAGGGAGTCGACCACCAGGCCGAGCTTGCTCATCTCGTCGGCGGCGCTGCTGCGGGTCTCACCGGTGAGCCGCTCGCGGTTCAGGATGAGGTCCTCGACGGTGAGGTTGCCGATGATGGAGCGCAGGTGACCGGTGAACAGCTCGTGGATGGCGCCGCTCATGCTGTCCTGCTGGTCGAGGAACCGGCGGGCCGCGTTGGCGATCGAGGTGAAGTCGTCGCCGACCTTGTAGATGATCACGCCGCGGACCTGCACCGGGATGCCCTGCTGTGTCACGCAGTTCACTTGGAGGTTGGTGGCGCGGCTGTCCAGCCGCAGCCGCCGCGCCGTCTGGAACCCGGGGAGCACGGCGGTGCCCTTACCGGTCACGATCTTGAAGCCGAGGCTCTCGGCCAGTTCGTTCTTGCCGCGGGCCGCGAGCCCGGAGATGATCAGCGCTTCGTTCGGCTCGGCGACGCGCCACACGGCCTTGAAGAGAAAGATGACGATCAGCAGCAGGACGACGACACCGCCGGCCCAGAAGGCCAGCTCGGTGGTGGTCATGGGGACCTCCGGTCACGCTAAAGGGGGTGGGAGAAGTCAGACGATGGCGCGGGCCACGTAGATCGTCCGCGGCGGCGAGTACTCGACGACGACGACGATCGCTCCCGGTGGGATCTCCTCTTCAGGGATCGCCGGGTGTGCGTAGAAGGCCTCCACGCCCCCGCGTATCGGCACCATCACCTCACCCACAAGGCCCGGCCCGATTCTGCCGGTCACCCTGCCCTGTCTGCCGACCACCCGTGTGTCACCCCGTCGTCGAACGCATTCACCGCACGCGACATTACTCCGTTCGTCCCGTTTCATCAGCACGGTGAACAGAGCCGGCGGCCCCATCCCCGTTGCTCGGGCCACCCGCGCGCACTGCCTTCACCTCGCCCAACGGCCCAGCGAACCCCCGCGTTCCCTCCATCGGCCGACAAATATCACAAATCGCGAACATCGCCCCGTACAGGGGGTGCAATAAACGGAGAAAGAGTTCTTCCCGCCGCCGCGCTCCGCGACTTTCCGTTTTCCGGCCCGAGGTGATGATCGTGGAATGACGGCTCATTTCCCGCTTGGCGATGATCTTCCGGGAAGGCGGGCCCACGAGCTCGGGATGGACCGGCCGATCAGCCGGCGGGACTTCCTCGACGGGGTGGCGACCGCCGTCACCTGCGCCGCCGTCCCGTCCGCCACGGTTCCGGCGGCGCACGCGAGGACGGTGCCGCGCGCCAGGCATGCCGCCGCGCGCCAGGAGCGGCGGCACCCGGCGCGCGCGCAGGGCCTGCGCGGCGACACCCCGGACGCCGTCGCGGTGCCGCACGCGCTGCGCGACGGCCGGTTCTGGCGGCACGCCGGTACGCCTGAGGCCACCGGCGAGCACTACGACCTGGTCGTGGTCGGCGCCGGCATCAGCGGCGTCACCGCCGCCTACACCTGGACCAGGCGCCACCCAGGCGCGCGAGTGCTCGTATTGGAGAACCACGACGACATCGGCGGCCAGGCCCGCCGCAACGAGTTCCACCCCGCGGGCCGTGCGGGGCCGCTCGTCGCGCACGGCGGCTCAGGCGCGCTGTACGGCCCGCAGGCGTGGTCCCCCGAGGGCCGCGAACTGCTCGACGACCTCGGTGTGGTGCCGGGACGCGGCTGTGACACCGGCCTGTACGCGCGGCTCGGCATGCATGAGGCCGTGTTCTGCGACAGGGAGACCTTCGGCGCCGACCGGCTGGTGGTGCCGCGCTCCCGGCCGGCCGCCGAGTGGGTGGCGGAACTGCCGGTCGCCGAGCGGGCCAGGCAGGACCTCGTCATGCTGTTCGACGACCCGCCGGACTGGTTCCCCGGACTGCCGGACGACCACAAGAAGCGGCTGCTCGCCGGTCTGACCTACCAGGGTTTCCTGCGGGACGTGTGCCGCGCGCACCCCGACGTGGTGCGGTTCTGCCAGACCATGCCGAGCGCCACCTGGGCCTACGGCGCCGACGCGCTCGGCGCGCTGGACGCCTGGGCCCTGTCCGGCCCGTTCGCCTACCCGGGTTTCGCGGGGCTGCGCCTCACGCCGGAGCGGTCGCCGTACAACTCGCCGCGCGTGGCGGCGGGCCGGGCCGCGGGTCAGGCCGACGCGTACTGCTTCCCCGAAGGCAACCAGGCGCTCGTGCGGATGATGACCGCGCGCATGGTGCCGGGGTACGCCGCGGACGCGTCGGCGGAGCACGTCACCACCACGGCGTTCGACAACGCGGCGCTCGACCGGCCCGGCAACCGGGTGCGGGTGCGCCTGTCGAGCCCGGTCGTGCTGGTGCGCAACGACGGGCCGCCGGAGTCGGCGCGCGGCGCGACGGTGGGGTACTTCGACGGCGCGCGGGTGCGCACGGTGCGGGCCGACGGCGTGATCATGGCGTGCTGGCACGGCGTCATCCCGTACGTCGTGGACGAACTGCCGGCCGAGCAGAAGGAGGCGATGCGCCGGGCCGTGCGCCTGCCGGTGGTGCACGCGACGGCCCAGCTGCGGCACTGGCGGGCCTGGCGCGACGCCGGCGTGCACCGGGTGCGGTTCACCGGCGCGTACTGGGTGAGCGCCGAGCTGGCGCCGCCGGTGAGCACCGGCGGCTACCGCTGTCCCGCCGGTCCGGACGAGCCCGTCACCGCGCACCTGGTGCACACGCCGGCCACCCCCGGCACCGCGCCGGGGGACGCCGCCGCGGCGGGCCGGCGGGCCCTCGCGGGGACGCCGTACGCGGCGCTGGAGTTCGGCGTGCGCGAGCAGCTCGGCCGGCTGCTCGGCCCGTGGGGCTTCGACCCGGCGCGCGACATCGAGGGCCTGACCGTCAACCGCTGGGGCCACGGCCACTGGTGCGCCTACACGCGGCCCTGGGACGCCTTCCATCCCGGCGGCCCCACCCCCGCGCACACCGCGCGGCGCCGGTTCGGCCGGGTCGCCATGGCGGGCTCGGACGCCGTACCCGGCGGTGACGCGGACGCGGCCGTCAGCGCCGCCTGCCGCGCCGTGCGCGACCTGGAGAACGTGAGGTAATTTCAGGATCTCGGCCGCACGGGCCTGCGCAGCGCCGTGAAGGCCCACGAGGTGTCGGGTTCGACGGCCCAGTGGGTGAGGCGGCGCACCGGCGGCGTGCACAGCAGGGTGGCGACGGCCACACCGAGCAGGACGGCGATCACCACGCCCGCGTGGGTGCTCATCTCCTTGGCGTACACGTCGAAGACCTTCACGAAGAACCCGTGCAGCAGGTAGGCGTACATGGTGGCCGCGCCGAGGCCGGTGAACCACGTGCGGCGTGACGGGGTGACCGCGAGGAACGCGGCGAGGAGCACCGCGCCTGCCGTCAGCATGGCGAGCCGTGCCGCGCTGCCGGTGAGGTCCCCCACGCCGATGCGCGCGTTGCTGTGCCGCCAGCGGATCCATTCGGTCGCGACGTCGGTGTGCAGCGCGAACGCCAGCGCGAGCCCCGCGACGAGCACGACGGCACCCGCCACGCGCACGGCGGGCCGCTTGAGCAGGTCCAGGTGCGCGGGGGTCGTCATCAGGCCGAGCACGTAGAACGGCAGCAGGCCGAGGGTGCGGTTCATCGACAGCTCGTCCGGCAGCTCGCTCGTGCCGGACAGCAGCGACAGGCCGACGGCGACGGCGAGCGGCCACCTGAGCTGCAGCCACACCGGCGTCGACAACCGCCACAGGAACAGCGACATCAGGAACCACGTCAGGTAATACGGGTCGAGCAGGCTGATGTCGAGCTTGCCGTACAGGAAGTACCGCGGCAGCGAGTACGCCACCTCGAAGACGACGTACGGCACGGCGAGCCCGCTGATGAGCTTGCGCGCCTTGCCGGCGGAGAACGTGAAGTTCCGCGACAGGTGGCCGCTGAGCGCGATGAACAGCGGCATGTGGAACGTGTAGAGGAAGAAGTAGACGGCGTGCGCCTCGGGGACGTCCCTGAGGTCCTCGATGAGATGTCCGGTGACGACCAGGACGATGGCGAGGTACTTGGCGTTGTCCAGGAACGGATCGCGCTCACGGGACCGGCGCTGCTCGGCCGGGGCGGCGTGCGCGGGGGTCACGGCGGGCACGGCCTCGGAGGTGGTCATGAGCCCCGGACCCTAGTGCCGCCGATCGCGGACCAGGCGAACGCCGGGTGGCGTGCCGGCGAACAGCCCGCGACGGGCCGCGGGATTCCTCCGGTGGCGGCGGGTCAGGCGCCGCACGGACCGGGCCGTCGCGTCAGGCGGGGGTCTCCGGGGTCTCGGGGGGAAGGCCGGTCGCGGCGAGGCTCGCGGTCCACAGGGCCGCGGCGAGTGCGGGGTCCTCCATCTTGGCGGGGACGGCGGCCGGCCTGCCGTCGTCGTCGAAGTAGCGGCCGGAGTGGTCGGCGCCGTCGGCCGTGGTCGCCAGGCGGACCAGATTGGCCGCGCCTTGTTCCGGTGTCTTGAAGTAGCCGGGGATGAGCCCGTAGATCTTCATCAGTGTGGTGCCGGCGGCGAACCCGGTCTTGATGACGCCGGGGTGGAAGCAGGTGGCCGTCACGCCGCGCCTGGCCAGCTCGCCGGTGAACAGCGCGTTGGCCTGCTTGGTGTCGCCGTACTGCAACCACCCGAACCATCTGCGGGACTTGCGGTCGAGGTCGGTGGGGTCCAGCTTGCCGCTCTTGGCGGCCCTCGAGCTGGTGGTCACCACGCGGCCGGCCGACTCGGTGACGCGCTCGCGCAGCAGGTGGGTGAGCAGGAAACCGGACAGGTGGTTGACCTGCATCATCAGCTCGTGACCGTCCACGGTGGTCTCACGCCGCGGCGTCATGACCCCCGCGTTGTTGGCGAGCACGTCGATGCGTTCGTAGGTGCCGAGCAACGTGGCGGCCAGCGCTCTGACCTCGTCGAACGACGCGAAGTCCGCGGCGTGCGCGTCCGGCCGGCGGCCGGTGAGCGTCTCGATCCTGGCGGCGACGGAGTCAAGTCTGGCGCGGGAACGACCGACCAGGACGACGTCGTGACCCGCGCGTGCGATACCTTCGGCGGCTGCCGCGCCGATGCCGGCTGTGGCGCCTGTTATTACAGTAATCATTCGTCCTCCAGTACGCCGGAACCTTATCGGTGCTAGCCTTCTGAGCGATCTTCCGGAGGTGCATTCCCCCCAAATGCGGCAAGATCCTCCCGGCGCGCAGGAGTCACCATGAGTTCTGGAAAGCGGTCGATCCGCTTCAAGATCTTTTCATTGCTGCTCCTACCACTGCTTTCGTTAAGCGCGCTATGGGGCTTCGTCCTCAATCTGACCGTCGGGGACGGCCTGTCGCTGATGCGGGCCAACACCATCTACCAGAGCCTCGGACTCACTTCCACGGACCTGGGGCTCCAGGTTCAGGCCGAACGTTCCGTCTCCGCCACCGCGTCCGGGTCCGCGCCGCAGCAGCAGGACCGCATGGCGGCCCAGCGCCGCGCCACCGACGCCTCCCTCGCCAAGTTCCGCGCCGCCGCGTTGTCCGGCGACACGCGCAGCGCCTCGAACGACGCCACACGGGACGCGACGACGGCCCTGCTCAACGAGCTGGAGCAGCTTCCCGGCATCCGGGCCAACGTGGACAGCGGCCAGTCCACGCGCCTCGCCACCATCCAGGCGTACAACCAGATCATGGACGGCGTCTTCCGCCTGTACGACCGCATGGTCTCGGTCCCTGACCTGTCCATCTTCGAGCAGGCCGGCGCGATGCAGTCCATGGGCCAGGCCCGCGAGATCATCGCCAGGGAGAACGCGCTCGTCACCGCGGCCATCGCACGCGACGGCCTGTCCGACGCCGAGTACGAGGCGTTCGCCGAGTGGGTGGCCAACCGGCGCTTCCAGTACGCCAAGGGCATGGCGATGCTCGAACCGGACCTGCGCAAGCCGTACGAGGAGGTCTTCGCCTCCCCGACGTTCAAACGCTTCATCACGATGGAGCAGGACATCATCGACCGGGCCAGGGCCACCGGCCCGCTGCCTCCGTCGGTGAGCCGCTGGCAGGCCATCACCGACAACCTGTCCGCGATGCTCGACCAGGTCGGCAGCAAGGCCTCCGGCGCGCTGGCCGACCGCGCGCTGAGCGTCGCCACCGGCATCCTCCTGCGCATCGGCATCGCCGGCGGCCTCGGCCTGATCGCCGTGGTCGCGTCCATCGTCATCTCGGTGCGCTTCGGCCGCCGCCTCATCCGCGAGCTGGCCGACCTGCGCAACTCCGCGCGCGAGCTGGCCGGGGTACGCCTGCCGCGGGTCGTCGACCGCCTGCGCAAGGGTGAGGAGGTCGACGTCGAGGCCGAGGCCCCGCCGATCCCCGGTGGCGACTCCGCCGAGGTGCACGACGTCGCCGAGGCGTTCGGCTCGGTGCAGCGCACCGCCGTGCGGGCCGCCGTGGAGCAGGCCGACCTGCGCAGAGGCGTCAGCCAGGTGTTCCTCAACCTGGCGCGGCGCAAGCAGGGGCTGCTGCACCGGCAGCTGCGGCTGCTCGACACCATGCAGCGCCGCGCGTCCGACCCCGAGGCGCTGGAGGACCTGTTCCAGCTCGACCACCTCACCACGCGCATGCGCCGCCACGCGGAAAGCCTGATCATCCTGTCCGGCGCCGCTCCCGGCCGCGCGTGGCGCAAGCCCGTGCCGGTGATGGACGTGGTGCGCGCCGCGGTCGCCGAGGTGGAGGGCTACACACGGGTCAACGTGTTCCCCCTGCCGAACGCGTTCGTCGCCGGTGCGGCGGTCGCCGACATCATCCACCTGATCGCCGAGCTGATCGAGAACGCCACCGTGTTCTCGCCGCCGCGCACCCGCGTGCAGGTGCGCGGCGATTCGGTGGCCAACGGCTTCGTCGTCGAGATCGAGGACCGCGGCCTCGGTCTCAGCCCGGAGGAGTACGCCTCCATCAACCAGCGGCTCGCGCAGCCGCCGGAGTTCGACCTCGCCGACAGCGACCGTCTCGGCCTGTTCGTCGTGGGCCAGCTCGCCGCGCGCAACAACGTGAGCGTCGTGCTGCGCGCGTCCCCGTACGGCGGCACGACGGCCATCGTGCTCATCCCGCGCCAGATCGTGTCCGACGACGCCTCCCCCGCTCCGCTGCTCGTCGCCGACACCGGCCCCCGCCACGCACGCGGCCCGCTCCCCGTGCTGTCCGCCGCGGAGGCGACGGACACGGCAGGAACGGCGAGGACGGCGGACGCACCGGCCGCGGCAGGCGAGGTAGACAAACCGGCCGAGGAGTCACCCTCGCCGTACTTCACCCCCGCGCGGACCGGCGACAGCCCGTCGCTGACCGTCGTCCCGGGCCTGGTGAACAGCGACGACGGCCCCGCCACCGACCCCGCCATCACGGCGATCACCGACACCGGGCCACCGTCCACGGTGCCGCCGCAGCGGACCCCGGCACCCAAACCCAAGGCGGCCGGCACCCACGCCGGCCTTCCCCGCCGGGTGCGGCAGGCCAGCATGGCGCCGCAACTGCGGGACAACAAGCAGCAGGACAGCAGGACCCGGGAGGCCGCCACGCCTCTCGCCGCCCCGACCCCCTCCGCCGACACCGGCCCCACCGCCCCGGAACGCTCTCCCGACGAGACGCGCGCCATGTTCTCGGCCTTCCAGCAAGGCGGACGCCGCGGACGGCTGGAATCGGAACAGGATCCTGGTGAGAACTCCGCGGCACAGCACGACCGGCCGAATGAGCACCTGAGCAGGCACGACGGCGCGCAGACGCCGCCGGAGGCCGCGCGCGGCGAAGGCGAGGAGCCTTCGGAACGCGCGGACCGGCGTGACCCACAGCGCGGGCTGCGCGACCATAGTGAGGGCTACGTCCATCAGGCGACCGGCGAGAAGGGTGACGAATGACTGGCAATGTCTCGCCAAACGGCGAACTCAACTGGCTTCTGGACGATCTGATCAGCAGGGTCGCCGCCGTGCGCCAGGCCGTCATCCTGTCTACCGACGGCCTGGTCGTCGGGGCCTCCTCGGGCTTCGGCCGCGAGGACGCCGAGCACCTGTCGGCCGTCGCGTCCGGCTTCCAGAGCCTCGCGCGCGGCGCGGGCCGCCACTTCGGCGGCGGCGAGGTGCGGCAGACCATCGTCGAGATGGAGAGCGCGTTCCTGTTCGTGACCGCGGCCGGCACCGGCACGTGCCTCGCGGTGCTCAGCAGCGCCGACGCCGACGTGGGCCACATCGCCTACGAGATGGCCATGCTCGTCAAGCGGGTCGGCCAGCACATCTCCACCAACCCGCGGACGGCGCCATGACCCTCAGCGGAGAGCAGTGGCTGGACGAGGAGGCGGGCCCCGTCGTCCGTCCCTACGCGCTGATCCGTGGCCGCACCCGGTCGTCCGCCGACGATCTCGACCTGATCGCTATGGTCACCGCGACCGGTGCTCCGTACACTGGCGAGGCCGGTCTCGGGCCTGAGGAGCAGCGCATCCTCGACCTGTGCGAACGGCCGATGTCGGTCGCGGACATCGCCTCCGAGATCGACCTGCCGCTCGGCGTGGTCCGTGTGCTCCTCGGCGATCTCCACGACCACGGCATGATCGGCGTGCAGGCCCCCGCGCATCGGGGACCGCGGCCGAACGAGCGCCTTCTCAAGGAAGTGATCAATGGCTTACGAGCACTCTGAGGAGCCCGTCGCCCTCAAGATCCTGGTGGCGGGCGGCTTCGGCGTGGGGAAGACCACGCTGGTCGGGGCGATCAGCGAGATCCGTCCGCTGCGCACCGAAGAGGTGCTGTCCGACCGCGGCATCGGCGTCGACGACCTCGACGGGGTCGAGACCAAGACGACCACCACCGTGGCGATGGACTTCGGCCGCATCACCATCCGCGAGGGCCTCGTGGTGTACCTGTTCGGCACCCCCGGACAGGAGCGTTTCTGGTTCATGTGGGATGAGTTGTCCTACGGCGCGCTCGGCGCCGTCGTGCTCGCCGACACCCGCCGCCTCACCGACTGCTTCCCCTCGATCGACTACTTCGAGCAGCGCGGCACACCGTTCATCGTGGCCGTCAACTGCTTCGACGGCGCCGACCGCCACGAGGCCGAGGACGTGCGCATCGCGCTGGACCTCGACCCCGAGGTGCCGGTCATCATGTGTGACGTGCGCCGCCGCGCCTCCGCCAAGATCGTGCTCGTCACGCTCGTCGAGCACGCGCTGCACACACTCACCCCCGCCGGATAGGAACCCTCTCGGCCCCAGCTCCACCCGCACCCCCCTTCGCCGTCCGCACCGGCGACCCCCTCTCATCACCGGATCGGAGTCGCCGTGTACAAAGGCGTCCCTCAACCGCGAACCGAAGAACTGACCGAACGCGCCAGAGACTGGCAGAACCCCCGGCTGCCGATCGAGTTACGCACCGCCAACCTCGTCCTGCGGCCGTTCGGCTCGCGCCTGTGGCGGTTCGACCCCGAGGTACTCAAGGCCAAGGCCCGCAAGCGCACCGGCCTGACCGACTTCGGGGACCTCGCGCCGCTGGACGAGCCGTTGGAGCTCCTGTGCCGCGGCGTCAACGAGGTGACCGAGTTCCACCCTTTCGGCCGATTGTCGATGTACTCGACGATCCTGAGCGCGCTGTCGAACCGATTACGGCTGGAGGACCTCGCCAAGCGGCGGCCCGAGGCGTTCGAGCAGCCGGTCGAGGGCCCCATCGTCGTCGCCGGACTGGTGCGCAGCGGCACGAGTTTCCTGCAGCGCCTCATGGCCGAGGACCCCGGCCTGCGTTTCATCCCGTTCTGGGAGATGGTGAACCCGCTGCCGTTCGGGGACGCCGCCGAGCCGGTGCCTGATCCCGACCCGCGCATCGCGGCCGGCGCCAGGATCATCAGGTACATGCACCGGTCGTCCCCCGAGATGGTCAAGATGCACGAGATGGACAACGAGGCCGCGGAAGAAGAACTCGGCATCCTCGCCATGGGCTTCTGCTCGATGCAGTTCGAGGCGACGGCGCCGATGCTGCCGGACTACATGAAGTGGTACACCGGCACCGACCACACCGCCGGGTACGCCTACCTGCGGCGCGTGCTGCAGGCCATGGCCTGGATCCGGCCGACCGGCAGACGCTGGCTGCTGAAGTCGCCGCAGCACATGGAGCAGTTCAAGCCTCTCACCGCGGCGTTCCCCGACGCCACCGTCGTGCAGACCCATCGCGACCCCGTGCGCAGCGTGTTGTCCACCGGCAGCCTGCTGGCGTACTCGTACCGGCAGGCCTACGCGCACCCCAATCCCCACCTCGTGGGACGCCAGGCCGTCATCATGACAGAACGGCTGCTGCGCGGCGCCGTACGCGACCGCGACCCCGCCGACGACCGGTTCGTCGACGTCAAGTTCGCCGAGCTGAACGCCGATCCGATTGGAACGGTCCGCCGTATCTACGACCGGGCCGGTGCCGAGCTGACCCCCGAGGCGGAACGACGCCTGAAGGAATGGCTGCCGAAGAACGCGCGCGGCAAGCACGGTGAACATGTCTACACGGCCGCTGACCTCGGCCTGGACCCCGACGAACTACGGGAACGGTTCGCCTTCTACTACGAGCACTTCGACGTGCCGCACGAGTCCCTGTGAACGTCTAGAGGGTCTTGAGGCCGTCCAGGACCTCGCGCAGCAGGTCGGCGCGAGGCGTCGAGCCAGAAGGCTTCGGGGCCCTGGACCGGATCAGACCTTGGTCACGCAGGTCGGCGAGCAGCAGGCGCAGCACACCGAGCGGCAGGTCCAGGTCGGCGGCCACCTCGGCCACCGGCCTGGACCGGCGCACCAGGGTCAGCAGGCGCCGGTGCTCGGGCCCGAGGCCCGTGGCGGCCTCCGGCACCCCCACGCCGGTGGCCACGACCAGTGTCAGCAAGTCGAACGACGACGCCGGCGGCGGCGTCCTGCCGCCGGCCAGCGCGAACGGCCGGACCACCGGCACGTCGTCGATCCACTCGCCGTCCATCACACCGAACCACGCGGATGGGTCGTCAGATGCTGACCCATCCGGCCGACCAGCCGCGCCATCTCATACGCGATGAGACCCGCGTCGGCCTCCATGCCGCTCATCACCGCGAGGCAACTGCCGTTCCCCGCGGCCGTCACGAACAACAGCGCCGCCTCCATCTCCACGATGGTCTGCCGCACCGCGCCGCCGCCGAACCGCAGCCCCGCGCCTTTGGCGAGGCTCTGGAAGCCGGCGGCGACCGCCGACAGATGCTCGGAGTCCTCCCGGCTGAGGCCGCCTGACGCCGCCACACGCAGCCCGTCGTTGGACAGGATGATCGCGTGCCGGACCTCCGTCACCCGCGCCACGAAATCGTCGAGGAGCCAGTTCAGCTCGGTCGACATCGTCACATCCCCTCATCGTCTTCGTCGGTCCTGTCCCGCGGCCCCGTCCGCGTGAGATTCGTCAGCGCCGGCCCGGCGTCCGCGGGCTCCTCCGGGGTGTCCGGCCGCCTGAGCTGGGGTGCCAGGTGTGCCTGGCGCACGCGACGCGGCAGGGCCTTGCCGCTCGCACTCGTGATCCGCGTGACCCGCGCCTGCCCGGACGAGGCGACCTCACGCACGGCCGGCGCGGCGATCAGCGTGTCGGGGATCAGCACGATCGCGGTCGTGCCGCCGTACGGGGAGCCGCGCAGCTCCACCGCGATGCCGTGCCGCGCGGCGAGCCGTCCCGTGACGTGCAGGCCGAGCCGTTCGGTGACCGTCGCGTCGAACTCCGGCGGTCGCGACAGCCTCGCGTTGATCGCGTCCCGCTCCTGCGGGGTCAGGCCGGCCCCTCGGTCCTCCACCTCGACCGCGATGCCTCTGGCCGCCTCCTCGGCGCGCACGGACACCTCGCCGCGGGAGAACACGGTGGCGTTCTCGACCAGCTCGGCGAGCAGATGGATGACGTCGGCCGCCGCGCCGCCGCCGACCGCCACGTCAGGCATGGGGTACACGTGCACCCTGGTGTAGTCCTCGACCTCCGCGACCGCGGCGCGCAGCACGTCGGCCAGCGGCACCTCGCGCGCGAACGTACGGCCAGGCGACCCTCCCGACAGGATGACCAGGCCCTCGGCCTGCCGCCGCATGCGGGTGGTGAGGTGGTCCGCGCGGAACAGCTCACGCAGCGTCTCGGGGTCCTCGATGCGCCGCTGCATGCCGTCGAGCAGCTTGAGCTGACGTTGCAGCAACGTCTGGCTGCGCCGCGCGAGGTTGCGCAGCGCCGTGCCGGTCGCGTCGCGCAGCGTGGCCTGTTCCACCGCGGCCTCCACCGCCGTGCGCCGCACCGACGCGAACGCCGCACCGAGGTCACGCAGCTCCGTGGTGGTCCCGGTGACGCCGACCGGCGGGGCCTCGGCGTCCACGTCCACCTGCTCTCCTCGCCGCAGGCGGCCGATCACGCGTGGCAGCCGCACCCCGGCGAGCTCGGTCGCGGCGTCACGCAGCTCACCGATCTCCCTGGTCAGCCCGCGGCCCACCCGGAACGCCACGACGAGCGAGACGACGACGGCCACCAGCCCGAGCACCCCCGCGAGCCCCGCGCGCACGTACGTCGCGACCGCGGCGGGCTCGGCGCTCGCGGCCAGCGCGTCCCCCGTCCGCGTGAGCGTGACCTGGTAGGCGGCCTCGATGGCGTCGGCGGCCTCGCGCCACGCCGCGTGGGGGAACACACGGCCCTGGTCGGCGAGGATCTGCTCCTCCATGGTGACGAAGCGCTGGTAGGTCTGCGAACGTTCCAGCTCGTCGAACGGCGCACGCAACGTCTCGTCCAGGTCCGCCAGGCCTTGGGAGAACAGGAAGCGCCGGGTGGCGGCGAGCTGCGCGAACGAACGGTACTCGTCCGGTGAGAGCGCGCGTGAGCCGATCAGCACGCCGCTGACCAGGCCGCGTTCCCGCGACAGGAGGTCCTTGGCGTGGCCGAGCGCCGCCACGGCCCGCGACTGCCGGTACAGAGGCAGGTCGTCGGCGACCGTCATGCCGGCCACGAGCCGCTGCATGGCGTCGGGGAAGCGGCCGAACTCGACCGTCAGCGCGGCCTGGTCCAGCACACCGGCGTCGACGGCCGACCTGGCCGCGTCCAGCCGTCCCATCATCACGATCATCTTGTCGAACCTGGTCCGCATCACCGGGGTCGACAACTCGGCCTGCGCCGCGTCGCTCAGCGCCAGGTCACGGAACCTCGCGCGGACGTCGTCCACGATTTCACGCTGCCGTACCATCGCGTCCTTGCGCTCGGCCGACCTCGCGCCGAGCCATTCCGCCGTGAGGACATGCTCCCGCTGCATGGCGATGGCCACGTCGTCACCCGGTTTGGTGATGTTCGCATAGAGAGAGGCGACCGCGAACATGCTGGCCGACTCCTTCGTGGTCACGCTCGCCCCGAACACCCAGAGGGCCATCAGGGACAGCAGCGGGATCACGAGCAGTGCGGTGATCTTGAACCGGATGGATCTGCTCGTCGCCATGACACCTCATCGGTTCGCGGGTTCGGCCGGAGACCGGTTATCCGAGGGTGAAGATCGGCGACGAGATTAGCACTGGGAGTGGTGTTTCTTATGAGGCATTTGTGAAATAGCGCCAAATAGACCTATCTGTCATCGATGTCGCAAATTCGGCAAACCCCGCCACCAATAACCCTCGCACCCGCGGCCCACCGCAGGCCGGGGTCGCGCGCCACCGCGCGCGACCCCACCTCCGACCTCCCTACGCGAGGTCCCGCACCGCGACCCCCGCGGCTTCCGGCAGCACGACCCGCGCCTCGACCTCGTCGCCGACCCGCCGGCCCGCGTCCTCCCACGCCACCCGGGTCAGATGCGCCGCGACGAGCGCCAGCACCGCCGTCTCCACCCCGAGAAGCGTCCACTCGACAAGCCCGACAAGCACCCCGTGTCCCGGAAGCGACACATAAGTCAGTACGGCCAGCGACCCACCGGCCCCGAGCGCCAGCCACTCCAGCGGCCGGGCGATGGCACGCCACCGCTCGTCCTCGGCGAACCGCCGCGACATCAACGCCGCCGCACCCGCCATCGCCACCATCGCCACCAGCAGCGCCGCCTCGGCCACGCGGGTCCCCGGCACGAGCGACGCCACAACGGCCCCGACGCCGTAGACCGGCATCAGCCACTGAGCCCACCCGTCGACCGGCCCCCGCACGGCCCACATCCCGACCACGAGCACCAGCGACGACACCCCGAGCACCCCGAGCGCCGCCGCCGCGTGGCCCCCGTCCAGGGACGCGTACCGCGCGACAGACATGTCGGCCATCCCGGCAGGCCCACCGACCCGGCCGGCGACCAACGACAAAGAAGCACCGAGCACACCAACCCCCGCGATCAGGGGGTAAAGCCTTCTCAGGGGAACCATGCCTCAAGACTCCCCCAAAGAAGCCATCTAAGACATCCGTTTTATCCCTGACCCGACCCTGAGCCGACCCCTGACGGATGCGACCCGAGACCCCCTCGCCGGTCCCGGGTCGCACGCCTTCATGGGGTCAGGCCATGGCGGCGACCTCCGTGTAGCGTTCGCGCAGCCCAGGCACCCGATCGGCCTGGTAGGACTCCGGCTCGCCGGACTCCCAGGCGGGGGGCTCGGCGGTGCCGGCGAGGAGCCAGGCCGCCTGGCGGGCCGCGCCGTCGGCGACGTACTCCCCGGGTTCGGGGACCAGCACGGGCCGGCCGAACACCGACGGCGCGATGCGGCGTACGGCCTCCGACCGCGCGCCGCCACCGATGAGCAGCACACGGCTCGGCTCCAGGCCGATGGCGTCGAGGCCGTCCGCGAGGCCGCACAGCATGCCTTCGACCGCGGCCCGCGCCAGGTGCGCCGGCGTCGCGTTCGACAGCCTCAGCCCGTGCACGGACCCGGTGGCGTCCGGTTTGTTCGGCGTGCGCTCCCCCTCCAGGTACGGCACGAGCACGAGCCCGTCCGCGCCGGGAGGCGACTGCAACGCCAGGTCCGACAGCTCACCGACGCTCACCCCGAGCATGGCCGCCGCGGCGTCCAGCACCCGAGCGGCGTTCAACGTGCAGACCAGCGGCAGATACCGTCCGGTGGCGTCCGCGAACCCCGCGATCACCCCGGACGCGTCATGACTCGGCGCGTCCGAGCACGCGAACACCGTGCCGGACGTCCCGATCGACACGACCACGTCTCCGGGCCGCAGCCCGACCCCGAGCGCCGCCGCCATGTTGTCCCCGGTCCCCGGGGCCAGCCGTACCGACTCCGCTCCGGGGAACAGCGACCCGTCCACCACACCGGCCTGTCCCACCGGGTCGAGCACCCGAGGCACCAGCGGCGTGTGACCCAACGCCAGCTTGAGCAGATCGGTCCGGTACGTCCCGGTCGCCGGCGACCAGTATCCCGTCCCGGAGGCATCCCCCCGGTCGGTGGTCAGCGAGCCGATCTCCCCGGCCCCGGCCAGCCGCCACGTCAGCCAGTCGTGCGGCAACCCGACCGCTGCCGTACGGCGCGCGTTGTCGGGCTCGTGCTCGGCCAGCCACCGCAGCTTCGTCACCGTGAACGACGCCACCGGCACGCTGCTCACCGCGTCGGCCCACGCCTGCGCACCGCCGAGCTCGGTGATCAGCTCCTCGGCCGCACGCGCGGAACGGGTGTCGTTCCACAGCAACGCCTCACGGACGACCCCGCCGTCCTCGTCGAGGGCCACCATGCCGTGCTGCTGCGCGCCGACCGACAGGGCCGCCACACCGTCGAGCCCACCGGCCTCGGCGACGGCCTGACGCAGCGCCGTCCACCAGTGGTCGGGATGCACCGCGGTCCCCGGGGGATGGGGGGCCCGGCCCTCACGGACCAGTGCCCCCGTCTCCGCGTCCCGGACGACCACCTTGCAGCTCTGCGTCGATGAGTCGATCCCGGCGACCAGTGTCATCCGCGTACTCCGAGCAGGTGCTCGAGCGCGAGCTGGTTGAGGTGGGTGAAGTGGAACCCCCGCTCGGCCGCCTTGTCGATGTCGAAGTCGTCCTTGGCCAGGTCCGCGTACGTCTCACCAGGCGCGAGGGTCGGCTGCGCCAGCTCGGTCACGCGGGAGTCGGCGAGGGCCTGCTGCACCTCGGGGTCGGCGCGGAACGCGGCCGACTTGGCCTTCAGGATGAGGTACGTCCGCATGTTGGCGGCGGCCGACACCCACACGTCCTCGGGGTCCTCGGTGCGCAGCGGCTTGTAGTCGAAGTGCCGCGGCCCGTCGTACCCGCCGTTCTCCAGCAGGTCCACCAGGAAGAACGCGCTCTTCACGTCACCGTGACCGAAGACGAGGTCCTGGTCGTACTTCGGCCCGTGCTGGCCGTTCAGGTCGAGGTGGAAGAGCTTGCCGTGCCACAGGGCCTGCGCGATGCCGTGCACGAAGTTGAGCCCGGCCATCTGCTCGTGACCGACCTCGGGGTTGAGGCCGACCATCTCCGGGTGCTCCAGGTCGTTGATCAGCGCGAGCGCGTGGCCGATGGTCGGCAGCAGGATGTCGCCGCGCGGCTCGTTCGGCTTCGGCTCGAGCGCGAACCGGATGTCGTAGCCCTTGTCGATGACGTACTGGCACAGGAAGTCGAGCCCTTCCTTGTACCGGTCGAGCGCCGCCTTGACGTCCTTGGCGGCGTCGGACTCCGCACCCTCACGGCCACCCCAGCAGACGTACGTGGTGGCGCCGAGCTCCGCCGCGAGGTCCACGTTGCGGATGACCTTGCGCAGCGCGTACCGCCGCACGTCGCGGTCGTTGCTCGTGAACGCGCCGTCCTTGAACACCGGGTGGGTGAACAGGTTGGTGGTGGCCATGGGGACCTTGAGCCCCGTGCCCTCCAGGGCCTTCTTGAACGCCGCGACGGCCTTGTCCCGGTCCGGCTCGGTGGCAAGCAGGTCGTCGTCGTGGAAGGTGACGCCGTACGCGCCGAGCTCGGCGAGCCGGTTGACCGACTCCACCGGGTCGAGCGGAGGCCGGGAGGCGTCACCGAAGGGGTCGCGCGCCTGCCAGCCGACCGTCCACAGACCGAAGGTGAACTTGTCTTCTTTCTTGGGTGTGTACGCGTCCACTGTCTGGCATCTCCTGCTCGAACGTATTTAGTCTAGGTTGTGGACTAAATATCAGCCGCGCGGCGCGACAGGTCAAGAGGCAAGGGTCCGTGACTTCACGGAGAAGGGAGCCTGGTTGTGATCGGAGCCGGAGAGAACCCCTGATGGCGCAGGCCCTACGGCACGGAACGATGCGCGCGGGCAACCTCGCGCTCGTCCTCGGCGAACTCGACCGCCACGGCCCCCTGACCCGCGCCGCGCTCGCCGACGGCACCGGCCTGACCAAGACCACCGTGTCGAAGCTCGTCGGCGACCTCATCGACGCCGGCCTCGCGGTGGAGTCCGGCGCCGTCCGCGACGGCGAACGCGGCCGGCCCGGCACCGCCGTCCGCCTCAGCGGCCACCGCGTCGCCGCTCTCGGCCTGGAGATCAACGTCGACTACCTGGCCGCCTGCCTGGTGGACCTCACCCGCGAGATCCGCGTCACCCGCACCCACCCTGTGGACAACCGTTCCCTCCCCCCGTCCGAGGCCATAGCCCTCCTCCGCTCCCTCGCCACCACCGTCCTCACCGAGGCCGCAACCCTCGGCCTGACCATCGCCGGCGCCGTGGTGGCCCTCCCCGGCCCGGTGAACCCCGCCACCGGCGCCGTCCACCGCGCACCCAACCTCGGCTGGCACGACGTCGCCGTCACCGACATCCTCGACCTCCCCCTCCCCGTGACCGTCGACAACGAAGCCAACCTCGCCGCGCTCGGCGAACTGTGGTTCGGCCACGGCCCGTCCCTCGGAGACTTCCTCCACGTCTCCGGTGAGATCGGCATCGGCGCCGGCCTGGTCGTCGCCGGCGACCTTTTCCGCGGCGCACACGGCTTCGCCGGCGAACTCGGCCACGTCGTCGTCACCCCCGACGGCCCCCCTTGCCGCTGCGGCGGCTCCGGCTGCCTGGAACGCTACGCCGGCCAGGATGCCCTGCTGTCCAGCGGCCAGACCCTCAGCGACCTGGTGACCCGCCTCCAAGCCTCCGACCCCGAAGCCGTCACCGCCTGCACCCAAGCCGGCACCGCCTTAGGCATAGCCCTCACCACCGCCGTCAACCTCTTCGACCCCGACACCATCGTCCTCGGCGGCATCTACGCCCCCTTGTTCCCCTGGATCTCCACCCCCGCCGCCAGAACTCTCCACGACCGCCTCAACCAGATGCACCCCAAGGTCCCCACCTTGATCGTCTCCGCCGCCGGCACCAATGCCGCCCCCTTAGGCGCCGCCGGCTCAGTGATCCAACAGGTGATAGCCGACCCCATGCCCCACATCGAATCCCCCCTCACCACCCCCACCCCATGACCCGCTCCACTTCCCTCTGATCACGCGTCTCGACCAGTGCCCCACCTCCTCACCTCTCCTACGCACCCCGTGCATCCATCGACTAGATTTAGTTGAGAGTTGAACTACTTCCTGGGAGGACCCATGGCCGTCCGCCGCCTCAACCACGCCGTCCTCTACGTCCGCGACGTGGACCGCAGTGTCGCCTTCTACCAGGAAGCCCTGGGCTTCCGCGTAGTCATGTCCATGCCAGGCGCCGCCTTCCTCCAGGCCCCCGCCTCCCAGAACGACCACGACCTCGGCCTCTTCCAGATAGGCCCCCAAGCCACAGCCTCCCAAGCCGGCCGCGCCACGGTAGGCCTCTACCACCTCGCCTGGGAGGTCGAAACCCTCGACGACCTCCAGCGAACCGCCACCAAACTCACCGACCTAGGCGCACTGGCAGGCGCCTCCGACCACTCCACCACAAAGGCCCTCTACGCCAAGGACCCCGACGGCCTCGAATTCGAGGTCTCCTGGCTCGTCCCCGCAAGCCTCCTCACCGACGAAACCCTCGCCGGCCGCTCCAAGATCCGTCCTCTGGACATCCAAAAGGAGATCGCCCGCTACGGCGCCGACACCCCCGGCGGCATAGGAATCTCCGTCCCCGCGTGACGGACCCCGCCACCATCACTCGCGTCGGCGCCTGGTCTCCCCATCACCTTCATGCCGGGCCACCGGCGACCTGTTTCGCGGCAGGACGCCGCGGCCCGGCGGACCGTACGCCGTTCACCGGCCGGAGACGCCGGTCCGCCAGCTCGACCAGCCCCGGCACAGCACGTAGGCGATCACGGTCGTCACCGTGACGGCGAGATCGATGAAGGCGGTCATCGGTGCGTCCGGCATGTCCCACCTCGCGAACGCGTAGACGGTGATCGCGAGCTTCTGAGCGATCAGCAGTTCCCACAGGCCCCACTGCCGGCGCGGTTCGATGGCCAAGATGAACCACAGCCCGGCGAAGACGACGTAGGCGAACGTCCGCCACGCCTCGGTGATGACCCGGTCGTCCGACACGTTCAGCATGATCGAGATCGATCCCGCGAACGCGACGAGTGTCGCGATCCCGTCCATCCCCATCAGTACCCGTCCGACCCGGTCGGCCCAGGCAGCCGGCCGAGTGACGGCCGGAACGCCGACGTCAACGCTCATGAGAACTCCTCTTGTGGAAGGTGGACGTCGCGCCGACGCGCGAGCCGCAGGCAGCCCATCCGACAGCGACGCCGATTAGCTTCAGTTACGGTCATTAACCGTAGCGTCGATCCGTAGCCAAAGCAACGCCACTACACTTCGACTCATGTCCATGGACGCCGACACCGGCCACCTGTCCCGCCGCGAACGGCTCCGAAGGCAGACCACCGAGGAAATCAAGGAACGCGCCTTCGGACTGCTCGACAGCGGCGGTACCGACGAGGTGTCCATAGCCGCGGTGAGCAAGGCCATGGGCATGAGCCCCCCGGCCCTGTACCGCTACTTCTCGTCCCGCGAAGCCCTGCTGGACGCACTGGTGGTCGACGCCTACACCGACCTCGGCACCACCGTCGCCTCCGCCGCGACCACCGGACCAGCCGAGGACGCCCCAAGCAGGATCGCCGCGATCGTCCACGCCTGGCGCCACTGGGCCCTGACCCACCCACGCCGCTACGCGATGCTGTTCTCCGACCGCCCCTCCGCACAGGACCCACCAGAAGGCGTCACCGCGGTCAACCAAGCCATGCTCGTCCTCCTGGAAGCCCTCCAGGACCTCTCCCCCCCAGCCCCCGGCGACGCCACCCCCCTGGACGAGTCGTTGCTCCGCTGGCGGCACGCACTAGGCGCCTCCAGCCGAATCACCCCACCGGCCCTACGCCACGGCGTACTGACCTGGTCCCGGATCCACGGCCTCGTCTCCCTCGAGCTCGCCGGCGCCTTCACCGCCATGGGCCTGGACGCCGAGCTCCTGATCGCCACCGAGATCCAGGCCCTCATCCCGACAGCCGGCAACGGCACGGCCCCCGTCCGACGAGACTGACGTTCGAGAACTTCGAGAACTTCGAGAACGGGGACGGGCCTCATCCGAGCGTCCGGGGCCTTCACGCAACCATGAGGCCCCACACATGCCGGTTCGGTGATTGTCCCGGCACGAAGTGCGGAAGATCGGAGAGACTTGACGCGAAGGCTCGACATAGGCGGGGAGGAACTATGGCGGCGCGCATCGGACTTGCCGAAGCGATCGAGCAGTTACGCACTGAACTGGGAGAGGCGCAAGACGCCGGAGCCGACCAGCAACTCCGTTTCGAGGTCACCGAGGTGGAGGTGGAGTTCCTCGTCGAGCTTCGCAAGGAAGGCTCGGCCAAGGCGTCGTTCGGCGTTCTCGCGATCGGAGCTGAGGGAAATGCCGAAGGAAAGATCGCTCGCGGCTCGACCCACCGGTTGACACTCCGGCTGAACGTCATGGACGCGGCCCTCGGGAGCCGACATCTCGAATTCGCCGACGAAGAAGCACATCCCTGGGACGAGTGATGGACCCGGCCCGGCTGGCCGACATCCGCGCCGGCACCGACACCCTGGTGAAGAAGTGCGGCTCCGGCTATCTGATCGGCCCGCGTCTGGTCCTGACGGCCCGCCACGTCGTGGCAGATGATGCGGGAGACTTCCCCCGCATCCAGGTACGTCTGGGACATCCACGGCACACAGGCGCACAGACCAGCCCGATCCTGGCCAGGGTGTGCTGGCAGCATCCGGACCTGGACGTAGCGCTGCTCCGACTGGAACGACCCACCCAAGCAGGCACAGTCCGCTGGGGCCGTCTGACCGGCACCGAGCCGGTGACCTATTCCGGAATGGGCTTCCCCCGCTTCGCACGGTACGACGACACCGAGCGAGGCATCGAGCAACTAGGCGGCACGATCCGTCCCTGGTCCACCGGCCCAGGCGGCTGCCACGTACTGGACCAGGACGCCGCACCGGAACCGCACCACGGCCGATACCGCGACGACCCGGACCACCACAATGCCAAGCAAGAGGACCGCCTCTGGCCCGGCGCCTCCGGCACAGCGGTGCTGCACGGCGGGTTGGTCCTCGGCGTGATGATTCTCGATGACCGCCTCTTCGGCAACAAACGCCTGCACGCCAGACCCGTTCACGACTTCGTCACCGACGAGGAGTTCGCGAGCCTGGTCCGCGCGGACACCGGCATCTCACCGATCACAGAGCCGGTGGAACTGGCCGGCCTCACCGACGTGATCACCACCGACCTGCGAAAGGCCCCCGCCGAGACCCCCGGCTCACTGCTGGCCGCCGCGGCCGAGGTCGTCCGCTTCCACCCCCGACCCGACATGCTCGACCGCCTGACCACCTGGCGCGACGACCCCACTCTCCACTTCTCGGTAGCACTGATCACCGCGGAAGGCGGCCAAGGCAAGACCCGCCTGGCCCGGGAGTTCGCGCGCACCACGACCACAGGCAGCCAAGGCGAGACCCACCTCCCCCCTGAGTCACCCCACAACGTCACCAGGCCCGACTGGGCCGTCGCCTTCACCGTCAAACCCCCACCCCAGCCGCTCAGCGACGACCAGCACAGAACCCGAGCACACAGACTCGCCGACCGAGCCCGCACTCTGGCCACCCCCGTACTGGTCATCTGCGACTACGCCGAAGCCCACCCCGGTTTCGTCGACGCACTCATCGAAGCCCTGAGCACGGCGTCACCCACCCATCCCGTCCGGGTGCTGCTCCTGGCCCGCACCCCCGGAGCCTGGTGGACCGGTATCACCGACCTGCTAGGCGAACCCGCGGCACCCCACTGGCCGCTTCCCCCGCTGGGAGACACCGAGACCGACCGGCACGACCTGTACCGGGCCGCGGTCACCGACCTGGCCGAAGCCCTCCCGAACCTTCCTCAACCGGCCATCGGCCATCCACCACGACACCCCTGGCCCCGCCTGGCAGCGGACCTTTCCACCACCCCACCCACCCTGCCGTCCACCTCCGCCAACGCGCTCACCCTCCAGATGACCGCACTGCTCGACCTTCTCCACGCGGCCACCGGACAAGAACGCACCCTCACCACCCGCCCCGAACACCAACTGGTCGTCCACGAACGCGACTACCTCAAACGCGTAGCCGCCACTTGCGGACTCTTCGACCCCGGCGTCCTGTCCACCGCCACCTCCCCCCACGTACGTCACCGCCAGTCCTGGCACGCTCTGGAACGCTGCGTCGCGGCCTTGATCCTGCTGGGCCCCTGCGACACCTCCACCGCCAGATCCCTCGCCGCGCTGGCCACCCCGAGTCACCCCGGCCCTGGCCACACCGGCGACATCCTCTACTGGCTGGGCTCGCTGTACCCACCTCCGAACCAGAGCCTGGCCCTCGGCCACATCCAGCCCGACCGCCTGGCCGAGCACCTCCTCGGCGACATCCTCACCCCACCCCCCGCCGGCGAGCCCTTCCGACCCGACCACACCGGGCTACCCGCCGAGATCGCCGCCTTGGTCAACGACCTGGAAACCGCACAATCGTCCCTGTTCACCCTGATCCGCACCGCCACTCACCCTCCCTTCACCGACACGGTGACCAAAGCGATCACCGATGTGATCACCACCCACCCCGACCCGTTCGCCACAGCCGCTCCCCTGCTGGCCGTGGCCTCCGGACACCGTTCCCTCCTCCTCCCCGGCCTTCAGGCCCTCGCCACCGACAACCCAGAGGCCCTGAGCCACCAGATCTCCCTCGCCAATGACCTACTCCCCGACACCTCCATCAGCCTGGCCCGCTTCAACACGACCGTCACCGAGGTCCTCACCACCCTGTACCGCGACCTCACCGGCCTCGACCGCGACGCCTACCTACCCGGCCTGGCCGGCTCGCTGAACAACTACGGGATCCGGCTCGCGGACATCGGGCAGCACACCGAAGCGGTACCCGTCTCAGAAGAAGCCGTCCGCCTGAACCGCGAACTCACCCGGCTCAACCGCGACGTGCACCTACCCGACCTGGCCGGCTCGCTGAACAACCTCGCGAACAGGCTCGCGGAAACCGGACGACGCACCGAAGCGCTACCCGTCTCCGAAGAAGCCGTCCGCCTGAACCGCGAACTCACCCGACTCGACCGCGACACCTACCTCCCCGGCCTTGCGATGTCGCTGAACACCTACGCGACCGCGCTCGCGGAAACCGGACGAAGTATCGAAGCGGTACCCGTCTCCGAAGAAGCCGTCCGCCTACGCCGCGAACTCACCCTGCTCAACCGCGACGCCTACCTACCCAAGCTCGCCATCTCGCTGAACACCCACACGAATGTGCTCTCAGGAGTCGGCCGAAACGTAGAAGCGATACCCGTCTCCGAAGAAGCCGTCAGCCTCTACCGCCAACTGACCGAGATCAACAGCGACGCCTACCTGCCTGACCTGGCAATGGCGCTGCACAATCACGCGAACATACTCGCGCAAATCGGACGACACTCCGAAGCGCTACCCATCTCTGAAGAAGACGTCAACCTATCCCGCGAACTCACCCGGCTCAACCGCGACGCATACCTTCCCAGCCTGGCGCTGTCGCTGCACACCCAAGCGAACATACTCGCACAGATCGGACGACTCCCAGAAGCACTACTCATCTCCGAAGAAGCGCTCGACCTCTACCGCGAACTCACCCGGCTCAACCGCGACGCCTACCTACCCCACCTGGCAGGCTCACTGAACACCCACGCGAACGTACTCGCCTTAGTCGGACAACACCCCGAAGCGCTAAGCGTGTCGGAAGAATCCATCGGCATACGCCGCGAACTCCTCCGAACCAACCACAACGCCTACCTACCCGACCTGGCCAGTTCACTGAACAACCACGCGATCTCACTCGCGGAAGCCGGACACCAACTCGAAGCACTACGCATCTCCAAAGAAGCCGTCCGCCTTTACCGCAAACTCACCCGCCTCAACCGCAACGCCTACCTACCCGAACTGGTCAGGTCGCTTCGCAACCACGCGATCCGGCTCACGAGCGTCGGACTACGCCACGAAGCGAAAAGGATCTCCGAAGAGGTCACCCGCCTACGCCGCGAAGTCGCCAGACTCAACCGCAACGCCTACCTGGCGGACCACACGCAGAGCCTCATGATGAGGGCCGCTGAGCAGCTGCGAGATGCTTACGGGGAAGACGTCACCGCGTTCCGTGAAACGTTCCGCAAGATCACGGGTCAGGACATACCGGCCTGGCTTGAGGAAGCCCCTCCGAACCATGAGGAGTAACAGGGTCGCTTCAATCGGAGGTCCGACTCGGACAGAGCAGCCCGCAGAGCAGCTGTTCAAGGTTCGTGGGGACGGAGACCGACCACCGTGAGTCCGCCGGTTCCAGGCACCCTCCCCACGAGGTGAACCTCCTCGTCAGATACCTCTGAGAGCGGTGATGAATGCGCCGAACTCAACTGCCGGCACCACAAGGTGACCGATCGATGGGGCCTTGCTGTCACGGATGACCACATCGGTGGGAAGGGTGGCGATCTCGACGCAGTCCCCGCCGTTCGCCGAGCTGTAGGAAGACTTCTTCCAGTTCAGTTCTTCCATTGTCCGGCCATCCTTGTCATGAGGATCACAGATTCTTGCCGTGACAGAGCGTCAACGCGGAAGACGATCATAAAAGGACCGGTAAATCCCGCACACACCGTCGCGCGAGCGGGAACGATTTGTGTGATCACGTTCTCGCGTCGTGCCAGCTCTGAGAAGTGGACAAGCTGCCTGGCCATGACATCGGGACCCCCCACGTTCTGCGACAGGACGCTCTCAGCGATCAACGCGACGAACATAGGCGGTTCCTCGTCCCTGTGCAGGATCTTCTGTCGCTCCATGCGAGCATTGACCATCTCCACGACATCCGCCAGGTGGTTGGCCGCCTGCAAGATGGCCCTCGCGTAGTCCTCGGTCTGTAGGAGACCCGGTACCACCATCGGCTGGAACGACCACAGCGACGACGCTCTCCCCTCGATCTCCGTCCACCGTCCGAACCACTCCAGCGGTACGGAAGCCTTCACCAGATCCTCGCGGATGCGGACGAGGATGCCCCGTATGTCGAACATCTCGTCCAGCTTGGTCACGTGGTCCATCACAGGGGCCCGGTGGCCGGTCTCCCATTGACGGACCAGGACTTCGCTCACGTAGAACGCTTTGGCGAGCTCTGACCGGGATATTCCTTTTCCTTCACGGGCCCGGCGCAATTCCCGAGCAAGGAACATACGCGGCGTGCCGCCGTTGAGTGCCGTCATCTGCCGTCGCACCTCGTTTCAACGGACCGAAGGGGGTTTCAAATCACGTTGATCAATGGCTGATCCCGCGATGCCTCCGCTTGTCGGAAAAGCCACTGAACCGGACGTTCCAGTGGCTTCACGCGAACTACCCGGACGACCCGAATCGGTCGCGCTCGCGCGAGGATTCGTGACGGAAAGGCTCGGCAAGTGGCATCCGGCCGCCAACGACGTGACGCTGCTGGTGTCGGAACTGGTCACCAACGCCGTGGTGCACTCCAGGTCACGGAACGGCGGAACGGTGACGGTGATGATCGTCGATCGGGTGGGACACGTCCACGTCGAGGTCACCGACGAAGGCAGCGAGACGGCACCTGAGATCCGCGAGGACCTGCTCGCTGAAGGAGGACGCGGTCTGCTGCTCGTGCAGATGATCGCGCACCGCTGGGGTGTCTCCAGGGGCTGGTCCTGGCAGTCTGTCCGGTGCGAAGTGAACTACGGTTGACCGACACCGGCAGACACTCTTTTCCGAGGAACTCCACCACCCAGGGAAGATATCCAGCAGGAGCAGCCGGAAAGAGGTGAGCCCGGCAGGGCCGGGGGTGTGGGGGTGTCCCCCACATAGAACAGCCCTTGCGGCCTCCGCGCGAAGCGCCTCTTCGCAAGGACCGCGACGACGGCGGGTTGCGTCCACGGAGGTGGTGTACGAGTTTCTGCTGGTAGTCAGCGTGGCGTCGTGAAACGAGGACGGCCATCGCGTGATCCTTCAGGTCGGTGAACCAAGATCGAAGGAGATCGGTGCGATGGCCGTGAATGACAGTGTGGACCCTGCTGCCTGGCTGGCGGAGCAGCTTCGGACCCAGGATCCGGATCTGTTGCGATCCATGGTGCAGACCATGGCCGAGACGTTGATGTCGGCCGAGGCCGACTCGTTGTGCGGCGCCGGGTACGGCGAGCGCAGCAGCGAGCGGACCAACCGGCGCAACGGCTACCGGACGCGGGAGTGGGACACCCGCGCGGGAACCGTCGAGCTGGCGATCCCCAAGCTGCGGACCGGGTCCTACTTCCCCCATTGGCTGCTGGAGCGTCGCCGGCGGGCCGAACAGGCGCTGATCAGCGTGGTCGCGACCTCCTATCTGCTGGGAGTGTCGACCCGGCGGGTGGACAAGCTGGTGGAGCAACTGGGCATCAAGCACATATCCAAAAGCCAGGTCTCGGAGATGGCCAAGGTGCTGGACGGCCAGGTGGAGGCGTTCCGCACCCGGCCGCTGGACGCCGGCCCGTATGCGTTCGTGTGGCTGGACGCCCTCACCCAGAAGGTCCGAGAGGGCGGCCGGATCATCAATGTGCACGTGCTGGTCGCCACCGCGGTCAACAACAACGGCAACCGGGAGATCCTGGGGCTTGAGGTGACCTCGGCCGAGGACGGCGCCGGCTGGCTGACCTTCCTGCGCGGCCTGGTGGCCCGGGGACTGTCAGGAGTGCAGCTGGTGACCTCCGATGCCCACACCGGGCTGACGACCGCGGTCGCCGCCGCGTTGCCCGGCGCGTGCTGGCAGCGCTGCCGCACCCACTACCTGCGCAACCTCCTCACCTGCGTCCCCAAATCCGCGCAGCCGTGGGTGGCAACCCTGGTGCGCACCATCTTCGACCAGCCCACCGCCGAACAAGTACGCACCCAGCACGCCTGGGTCATCGACGCCTTGTCGGCCAAGTACCCCGCCGCCTGCGACCACCTGGACGCAGCACGCGAGGAACTCCTCGCCTTCGCTGCCTTCCCCCGGGAAACCTGGAGACAGATCTGGTCGAACAACCCCCAGGAACGACTGAACAAAGAGATCCGCCGCCGAACCGACGTCGTGGGCATCTTCCCCGACCGTGGTTCCATCGTCCGACTGATCGGCGCGGTACTGGCCGAACAAACCGACGAATGGACCGAGGCCCGCCGCTACATGGGACTGGACGTGCTGGCCAAAACCCGGCTCCGGCTGATTCCCGGCGACACACCCCAGCACAACCCACTCCCACAACCACTCACTGCTTAACCTGCAGAAACAGGATCACGCAGAGATCAACTCATACACCACTCCGCTGGACGTGACCCGACGGCGGAACGGTACTCACCTTCTTCAGCCCATCTAAGGTTCCACCTCCAGCGGGTCTGCGCGCACGTGCATCTGGATCAACGGGACGCCGTCTCCCGGTCTGTGGCGGGACGGACGGCGAGGAGGTGGAAAGCTGCTGGTTGGGTCTTGGTGATGGTGTCGATGTGGAAGCCGGCTTCTGTGGCGAGGGGTGGGAGGGATTCGCGGAGGCCGGTGCGCATGGCGTGGCCGAAGAAGGCGTTGAGCCAACGTTCTACGGGGTGGCCTTCCGCGGGGCGGAATTCGGCTATCAGGAGGCGTCCTCCGGGACGGAGGACTCGGAACATTTCCCGCAGGGATGCGGCGCGGGCCGTGGGGGCTATGTGGTGGAGGGCGAAGCTGGAGACGACCACGTCGTAGGACTTGTCGGGGAGGGGGATCTGCTGGGCTTCCGCGGTTACGTAGGTGCAGTTGGCGGCGGCGTGGCGGCGGGAGTAGTCGATCATGGCGGGGGCGGCGTCGAGGCCGGTGACCTGGCCTGAGGGGGTCACGCGGTCGGCTATCAGGCGGGTCAGGTAGCCGGTGCCGCAGCCTACGTCGAGGACGTGGTCGCCTGGGGTCATGCCTGCGCGGTCGATCATCTGGGTGTACAGGCGGCGGCGCCGGCCGGCCAGGATCAGCGAGATGAGGACCTCGTAGGCGCGGGGATGGTCGATCGTACCGGCACCGTGGTCGTGGTGACCGTGGTCGTGGTCGTGGCCTTGGTGGCTGTGGGTCTGGTGCTTGTGGTTGTGCTTGTGGGACATGGTTGCTCCTTGGATCGAGTTACGGAACAAAGTGTTCGTTTACGTATGCTCCGTTCGTTACCCTCGAAGGGTCAACCAGCAGATCAGCGCAGATGTGCCGTACCGGACAGGAGCCGGAAAGTGTACGAATACGACTGCTTGGAGAGTCCGGATCGTCGGGTGCGGCGGACTCGGCAGGCCATTCAGCGGGCTCTGGTCGAGTTGATCCTGGAGAAGGGGTACGAGGCGGTCACCGTCACCGATGTCATTGAGCGAGCGGATATCGGCAGGTCCACGTTCTATGCGCACTACACCAGCAAGCAGGAGGTGTTGTTCGGGAACCTCGACCGGTTCACGCGGTTCCTGCGGGAGGCGTCGGCGGGGTCGCCGGGGAAATTGTTCTCGTTCAGTCTGGCGATGTTCCAGCATGTGCACGAGCAGCGGACCTTGCTGCGTGCGCTGATCGGACGCCGAGGCGGGACGGTGGTGGTGGCGCACGCGGAGAAGGTGCTGGCGGGGATCGTGCGTGGGGAACTGGTGGCGTATCTGCCTGAGGGTGCGGAGCCGCCGCCGCAGCTCGACCTCGTCGTGACGGCGATCGTCGGCGCGTTCATGGCGCTGGTGCGTGACTGGGTGGAAGGGGATGCCGGCGTGGGGCCCGAGGCGTTGAACGACGCTTTTCTGGCCTTGGTGCTGCCTGGGGTGGAGGCGCTTTTGGCGCGGCCCCCGGTCGAGGAGCCACCGGGGGCCTTCGTTCTATAGGCGACGGGTGATCAGTTGGAGTTCCCGGAGCTGTCAGCGGCGGTCTCGGACTGGTCGAGTCTGCGGATGACGATCATCGCCCGCACCTCACCCTCCATCTCGGCGGGCTGGTTGTCGCGTTCCGCGAACTTCATGGCGCCACACTCCCCTTGCTGTAGCCGAGACCGGCGGAAGTCTGGTCGTCTGGTCGGCTCGGACGGCCTCGGCGGTGGTGGATCGATCCTCCGAGTACCGAGGCGGCAGGTCAAGCGGTATCACCGCGTGGATCACCACAAATATGACAGTCGGCCCGAGGCGGGTGGCTGATGTCGATGTGCTGGTCCGGTGCGATCAGGTTCACGCCGATCACGCGGCCGGGTGGGACGGGGGGTACGCCGGTGAGGCGCGCGATCACGAGGTGGGCCAGCAGGTGGCCGGACAGGCCCGCCGATGTGGCGAGCACACCGGGTCCGCCGAGGTCCACGGGGGTGCCGGGACGGCGTCTGGCTCCTTCGGTGGCGCTGTAGCACTCGTAGCACGTTCCACCGGGGCCGTACACGCCGACGGTGACCAGGGGGCCGCTGTAGCCGCCGCCGGCCCAGGGGATGCCGGCCCGTGCGCACACCCGGTTGGCCCACACGCGGAGGCGGTGACCGCCGGGTTCGTCGGCGCACAGAGCGAGCATGTCGGCGCCGCGGACGAGGCGGCCGAGCCTCGCGGCGCTCACCACGCGGGTACGGTCGCCGCTGACGGCCACGTCGGAGTTGACCTGGCGCAGGCGGCGGAGTGCGACGTCCACCTTGAACAGGCCGACGTCCGCTTCGGCGTACAGGACCTGGCGGCTGAGGTTGGACAGTTCGACGACGTCGGGGTCCACGCAGTGCAGGTGTCCGACGCCGGCGGCGGTGAGGGCCCAGGCCACGTGACTGCCGGTGCCGCCGAGGCCGACCACCACGACATGCGCGTTCTTCAGCGCGAGTTGCGCCTCCCAGCCGTGCGTGCGGGGGACGAGGTCGGCCCGGCGGAAGTAGGCGTGGTTCCTGCTGTACCGGTCGAGCTCGCGCGCCGTCAGGTCCCGCGGCGGTTCGGCGGCGGCGTCCTCGACGTAGCCGGAACGGATGAGCTGCCGTACCAGGGACTCCGCCTGCCGTGCCGACAGTTCGGGGAACAGCAGGTTCAGCCGTGCCACGATCTGCGGGACGGCGATGGTGCCGTCCATCAGGGTCAGCGCGGCCCACACCCAGCCACGCGGGTCGCTGATCTCGGCCGCGAGGCCGTAGATCTCACCGCCGACGCGCACCGTGCCGTCGGGGTACCGGTGCGGCCGGTGCTCAGGCTTCACCCGGGGACGCAGTATCGCAGGCGTCCCGTCCGCGTCGACGGTCAACGGCGTCGCCGCGATTGTCAGCGGGGGGTCATGAAGGCCGGCCGGTCCGGTACGACGCCGGGTCTGGTGACCGGCGCCGAAGGGGTCGCGCATGGAGTCCACAGCGTCGTGAGAACTTCATCCATCCTTCGAGCATTCACCTCCGAGGAGAATTATGCGGGGGGTTTGTTGGCGAATGCTGTATTTTTTTCTCGCAGCCAGGACCGGTTACGGGGCCGCTATTCGAGGTGGTTCGTAAAGGCAAGCTTATTTTCGGCTGACTAACGTCCGAAACTGTACTATTGGGTCATTGTCAGCCATTCGACGGTGCCGGTCAGCGCCGTCCATGACTGTTCCGCGTCGGCCGTGCCGTCGTGCGGTGAACGGAAATAGTCCAGGAAGAGAGAGACGTCCTCAAGGCTCCAGCGCAGCCGGTACAGCTCCAGCAGCGACGGGTCGGGGTGGCGGCCGGTGGCCTCGGCGTACCGGTCCAGGTCCTCGGGAGTCGTGGCGGCCAGCCACAGGTCGCGTTCCGGCGGCGCGAGGCCGACGGTGTCCCAGTCGACCAACGCCAGGCCGCCGGGTGCGCGGAGCACGTTGCCGGGGTGCGGCTCGCCATGGGTGACGACAGGCTCGCCGCGTACGCCTGCGGACCGGCGGTCGAACTCCTCCAGCCGGCGGCGCAGGCCCGTGCGGTGGCGGCTCAGCAGGTCTCGGACCGGTTCGGCGTACGGGCCGCCGTCCGAGGTCCGGCCGGTCTCGGCCAGGGCCCGCTCCAGGCCGGCGCGTTCTGACAGGGTCAGCGGCCTGGCCGGGGTGGACGGTGGGGGTGTGATGCCGTGCAGGGCCGCGAGCATGTCGATGACCGGGGTGCGTTCCTCAGGTGTGAGGCGCGTGCCGAAGTCGCCGGCCGTGCCGTCGGTGTACGGGAAGACGCTCACCGCGTATCGCTGTCCGAGGCGCACCGTCGTGTCCCCGGCGGCCGTGCGCAGTGGCGCCGTGACGAACGGCAGGCCGGTCTCGTGGCGCAGGGACCAGGCGGTGTCCATGGCGGCGTGCAGACCCGTGAACGCGGCGTCCGGTCCGTCGCCGCAGTGCGGCTTGTGCGGCAGGTCGGCCACGGTGACGAACCAGTCCGTACCGGCGATCCAGTGGTGGTCGCCGAAGCCCACCGGTGCGTATTCGACCGCGTCGGTGGTGATGCCCCATGCCTTCAGGGTGTCGAGCAGCGCTTTCTCGTCCACATCCAACGGTTGATCACGCACGGCGCCGACGGTACCGGGACGCGTGTCTGGAGGGAAACGATTTCCCGGGGGTCAGCCCGAGGCCTGTGCGGCCATGCGGTCGGTGTAGCGGAGTACGGCGGTGATCGTGCCGCTGACCAGGGCCAGGTCGGAGTTTCCTGGTGGGAACGAGTACGCCTCCACGTACGCGTGGCCCTTCGCGCCGCCTGCCCACAGCTCGGAGTCGGTGAAGACGTAGTAGCCGGTCCCGGTCTGCCGTGCCGGGCCCGATTCGGGGTACTGCTTCCTGAGCACCGCGAAACGCTCACGGGCCCGTTCGGCGGCGCGTGCCGGGGTGTCGTAGATCTCGATGTGCGCGTTCGGGCCGTCGAAGCCCTGGAAAGGGTCGTACTCGTCCGGCCAGGTCAGGTCCAGTGCCACGGCGTCGACCTTGTCGAGGGAGTCGGAGACGAGGACGTCCGAGAAGCCGAGCAGCGTGAGCGGTTCGGGAAGCCGTTCGGTGAACGGGCCACGTCTCACCAGGTCGGCCATGTAGGAGACGTTCACCCGGCCCGGCGCGTCGCCCTCGCCGACGATCACGGGGAGCAGTCCGGCCGTCGTGGCGAACGCCGTGACGAGCAGCCCCGTACGTGCTCGCCATGACGCCGGTATCCGGACGACGACGACCGCCGTCCCCGCGCTGGCGGCCAGCAGCATCGCCACACGGGTGAACCAGGCGCCCGCACCGGTGAGCAACAGGACGACCATGGCCAGCGAGAACGCGGCGACGAGGGCGGTGAGCAGCAGATGAGGCGTGAGCAGGACACCTCGCGCGGACGGCTCGGCCGGCGCGGGGGGTGCCTGGGCTGATGGTGCCGGGTCTGATGTGGTGCCGGGCTCCGCCACAGCGCCAATGTACTCCGGGAAATCGGCCCCGACATCGGGAGTTGTGCAGGGAAATTTCGGCTGAGACAGCGATCACGGCCGTTCTGGACTGGTGAGCCACCGTACGGCGGCGCCGGATTCGCCGTACCACGTCCCGCCGCGTCGGCGCCGGAGACGGAGAGGTGGGTGGCCGGAGTGGGGGAACGTGCGACCCGGCGCCGACGGGGCTTGCCATGCGCGGGGGAGGGAGAGGGTGGCGTACGGTCGGGGTACCTAGGGATGGAGGGTTTCGGTGGAGTTGGGGGAGATGCTTAGGGATCTTGAGGTTTTGGTGGGGTGTGAGTCGTTTTCTGCGGATCTTGCGGCGGTGGCGCGGAGTGCGGAGGTGGTCGGGGGGCTTGGGAGGCGGTTGCTGGGGGTGGAGGCGGAGACGGTTCTGATTGATGGGGTGTCCCATCTGCGGTGGTGTTTCGGGACGCCGAGAGTGTTGTTGCTCGGTCATCACGACACGGTGTGGCCTTTGGGGACGTTGGAGAGGAAGCCCTGGTCGGTGGTGGACGGGGTGGCTCGGGGGCCTGGGGTGTTCGACATGAAGGCGGGGTTGGTGCAGATGTTTCACGCGGTCGCCGGGCTGCCGTCCAGGGACGGGGTCTGTGTGCTGGTCACCGGGGACGAGGAGCTGGGGTCGCCTACCTCGCGGGGGCTGATCGAGGAGACGGCGCGTGAGTGCGTGGCGGCGTTCGTGATGGAGGCGAGTGCGGACGGCGGGACGTTGAAGGTCGCGCGTAAGGGGACGTCGAACTACGAGCTGGTGGTGCACGGCCGGGGGGCTCACGCGGGGCTGGAACCGGCCAAGGGGGTGAACGCGGCGGTGGAGCTGGCGCATCAGGTGCTGGCGCTGGACGGGCTCGCGGAGCGGGTGAACGGCGCGGGGATGGGGACCGGCGGCGGGTACGGAAATCCGAAGGCCGCTGAGAGGAACCCTGATCCGGGGACGGGGGCCGCTGAGGGGTACGGAGATTTGGGGCCGGTTACGGTGACTCCTACTGTGTTGTCGGCGGGGACGACCAGTAACACGGTGCCGGCGTCGGGACGGGTGGCGGTGGATGTGCGGGTGCCGACTGTGGCGGCGCAGCTCCGGGTGGATGAGCTGATCAGAGGGCTGAGGCCGCAGGTCGAAGGGACGCGGCTCGAAGTACTCGGCGGGCCGAACCGGCCGCCGCTTGAGCCGGGGTCCTCGGCAGAGTTGTTCGCTCTCGCGCAGCGGGTGGCGGCCGGGCTGGGGTTGCCGCCGTTGCGGGGTGCCGGGGTGGGGGGTGCGTCGGACGGGAACTTCACGGCCGGGGTGGGGTGTCCCACGCTGGACGGGCTCGGCGCGGTCGGCGGCGGTGCGCACGCCGAGAGCGAGCATGTCGTCGTCGCCGAGATGCCGAGGCGCGCGGCGCTGCTCAGGGGGCTGATCGAGGCGGTGTGCGCGTGACGGCGGCGTACCGTCGGGATGTGTGGCTCCGCGCAGGCGGGAGTTCCAGGTGAAGAGAGAGGCGGCTCGGGGGCCGTACGGTGAGATATGAAGATCACAGGGATTGAGTTGCGGCGGATCGCGCTGCCGTTGGTGGCGCCGTTCCGTACGTCGTTCGGCACCGAGACCATGCGGGACGTCCTGCTGTTGCGGGTGGTCACGCCGGGTGCCGAGGGGTGGGGTGAGTGTGTCGCCATGGAGGCGCCGCTGTACTCGGCGGAGTACGTGGACGGCGCCGTGGACGTGTTGCGGCGGTTCCTGATCCCCGCGTTGCCGGCGCACGCCGATCCCTACGCCGTCGAGCGAGCGCTGCGGCCGTTCAAGGGGCACCGCATGGCCAAGGCGGCGCTGGAGACGGCGGTCCTGGACGCGTGGCTGCGCGGCACGGGCCAGTCGCTCGGCACGTTCCTCGGAGCGGTGCGGACGCGGGTGGCGGCGGGGGTGTCGGTCGGCATCATGGACTCGATCCCGCGGCTGCTGGACGCGGTCGAGGGCTACCTCGACGAGGGGTACGTCCGGATCAAGCTGAAGATCGAGCCGGGCTGGGACGTGGAGCCGGTGCGTGCCGTACGTGAGCGGTTCGGGCCGGACGTGCCGTTGCAGGTGGACGCGAACGCCGCCTACACCCTCACCGAGGCGCCGCACCTGGCGAGGCTGGACGAGTTCGGCCTGCTGCTCATCGAGCAGCCGCTCGCCGAGGACGACATCGTGCAGCACGCGGCGCTGGCGAAGCGGCTGCGCACCCCGGTCTGCCTGGACGAGTCCATCGAGTCTGCCGCGCACGCCGCCGCGGCGATCTCGCTCGGCGCCTGCTCGGTGGTGAACGTCAAACCGGGCCGGGTCGGCGGCTACCTGGAGGCCAGGCGGGTGCACGACGTGTGCCGCGCGCACGGCGTCGCCGTGTGGTGCGGCGGCATGCTGGAGACCGGGGTGGGCCGTGCCGCGAACGTCGCGCTGGCCGCGCTCCCCGGGTTCTCGCTCCCCGGGGACACCTCCGCGTCGCGCCGTTACTACAAGACCGACATCACCGAACCGTTCGAGCTGCGGGACGGCCATCTGGACGTCCCCACCGGCCCCGGCATCGGCGTGGCGCCGATACCGGCGGCCCTGGACGAGGTGACGACCGGCACCGAGTGGATCAGCCGCTGACCTTCGGGGTGGCCCGCGCCGCCATGTGCAGGTAGGGCCGGCCACCCGGCAGTTCGTAGAAGACGGCGGACATCCAGTTGGGCCGGCCGTCCAGCCGTCCGACGAAGGTCGTGTCGTTCACCGGGACGAGCTCCATCTCGGTGGGTTCCTCGTAGCCGGCGAGCGCACCGGTGATCTCGTCGTGCAGGTGGAGCCGGCCGTCGCGCACGGTCAGCGTGAGCCGGTTGCCTTCGCGTTCGTACACCCCGGCGTACCGTGCGACGTCGGTCTCGTACGGCTCGGCGGGTGGGCCGAGCGGGGCCGGCACGGTCACCCCGGTCAGTTCGCCGAGCAGTTCGGTGATCAGGGCCCGCTGGAACGCCGAGGTGTACCCGCCGTTGGCCAGCACGCACACGATGGTGCCGGTGTCAGGCAGCATCCACAGCATGGCCGCCTGGCCGATGGTGTTGCCGCCGTGCGACAGGACCAGCCGCCGGTCCCACTGGTCGACGACCCAGCCGAGACCCCACTGCCTGCCGAGCGAGTACGGGTTCGGCACGTCCACCTGTGGTTCCCACATCACGCGTGGCGCGGCGAGCAGCCGGTCGCCGAGGTGCGCGGCGGCGAACGCCACCACGTCGGCGGCTCTGGCGCAGATGAGCCCGGCGGGGCCGCCGGAGCGCATGAGCCCCCACACGGGGGCCGGCGCGCCGTTGTGGTGGCCCATGGCGGCGCGGAAACGCAGCACGTCCTCAGGCAGGGTGCAGGTGTGCGTGAGGCCGAGCGGTTCGATGATCTGCTCGCGCAGCGCGGTGTCCCAGACCTTGCCGGTGACCTGCTCGATGACGTGGCCGGCGATGATGAAACCGGAGTTGCAGTACGAGTGGGTGGCGCCGAGCGGGTGGTTCTGCCGCAGGTTCACGCAGGCCGCGACGTACCGCGCGACGCAGTCGTCGCCGCGGCCGGTGTCGAGGAAAAGGTCGCCGTCGATGCCTGAGGTGTGGGTGAGCAGGTGCCGCACGGTCACGGCCTTGGAGACGTCGGGGTCGGCGACCCGGAAGTCCGGCAGGATGTCGGCCACCGGCATGTCGAGGGTGAGCCGGCCTTCCTCGACGAGCCGCATGATCTGGGTGGCGGTCCACACCTTGGTGACCGAGCCGATCTGGAAGAGCGAGTCGGGGGTCGCCTCGACACCGGTGGCCACGTTGAGCACGCCGGCGGCGTACTCGTGCACCTCGCCGCGGTGCAGGTAGGCGAGGGTGGCGCCGGGGACGCCGTATTCGGCGATCAGCTCACCGAGTCGTGCGTGCCACCGGCCGGGATCCACTGCTGTGGCCACTTCGTGGTTCCTTTCGCGAGGAAAGCCGGGATGTGAGCCCTCTGTCGGTACCCATCCCGCGCCGCCATGCACCTGCGGCACCGGGTAAACCGATCGGTTTCCAGCGGGTAGAATGCATCGGGTGGGAAGCAGGGACACCGCCACGGACACGGTACGCGAACGCATCCTCAGCACCGCCGGCGAGCTGTTCTACGCCGGCGGCATCTGCGCCACCGGCGTGGACCGCCTCAGCGAGGCCGCAGGAGTGTCCAAGCGCAGCCTCTACCAGCGGTTCGGCGGCAAGGACGCGCTGATCGCCGAGTACCTGTCGGCCAGTGGCACCGCCGTCACCGGCCGCCTGCTGCCACCGGAGGACGACGCCACCCCGCCGCGCGACCGCGTGCTCGCACTGTTCACGACCCTGTGCGAGCGCTCCCGCGAGCCGGGCTTCCGGGGCTGCCCCATGCTGAACGCCGCCGCCGAACTCCCCGACCCCGCGCACCCGGCCCGGGTCGTGGCCCTGGAGCAGAAGCTCCGCATGCGCGACTTCTTCTCCCGCCAGGCCGCCGCCATGGGTGCCGAGGACCCCGGCTCGCTCGCCGACCAGCTCCTCATGCTGTTCGACGGCGCCATGTCCTACGTCCTCGTGCGCGCCACCCCCGTACCCGAGAGCGTGGTCACCGCGGCCCGCGCGCTGCTCGACGCGCAGACCTGACGGGCTCATTCGGATGAGAGGCGGTGCCGCTCCCACCACGAGGCCCAGCGGGACTCCAGTGCGGCGAACGCGTCGTCGTCCATGCCGTACGTCGTCAGCAGCACGAGCACGCCACCCTCGGGCCGGTAGGAAGTGTGCTCCTGCTGGACGAACGCGGCGAGGCCGTCGCCGAGCTCCTCGGCGGTGAGCAGCAACTGGCCGGGACAGGTGGCCCACACCTCGCCGGTCAGGCGGCCCGCCGGGGTCTCCGCCTTGTACGGCGCACCGGGTTCGAGGGCCGCGACGGTGTGCAGGCCGAGCGCGTCGACGAGGATGCCGGGCTGCTCCAGGGTGCCTTCGAGGATCAGGGTGCGGCGCGGCGCGAGGTCGTGGCGCTCAACGGCGAACTTGAGCTGCTGCAGGAACGTGTACCAGCCGGCGGTGATCTCGTTGTAGTAGGTGTCCCACTCGGGGTCGGCGCCGATGGGGACGCGGCTCAGGCGCACCAGCGTGCCGTCCGGCGCCGGATGCAGGCTGAAGCGGTCGCCACCCTGGATGGCGAGCACATGCGCCGTGTCGTCCGCCGCGACATCGGTGACGTAGATGCTCTCGACCTCTTCGTCGAGCCCGTCGAAGTCCCAGCCGTGCCAGCGGCGGATCAGTGCGGGGTCGCGCAGCGCCTGCCACACGACCGGCGCGGGTGCCGCGATGGTGACCTCGATGACGGGCGGCGATGCTGCGTCGGTCATGACCGTCCTCCTGCCGGCTCGTGGGCTGCGCGTCCAGGATGGCGATGTCGGGCCAGTGTGCGCGCCTGCGTGGTCATTCCTATCAGTGGCCGCCGACATGCACAGGGGGTCTTCTGTCCCGCCACGGCATCTCGCGCTCCAGCCACGCGGCGACCTGGAACAACAGGTCCTCCCGGCCGTACGGCGCGACGAGCTGCACGCCGATCGGCAGGCCGTCGGCGCCGTGGCCGAGCGGCAGGCTGACGGCGGGCTGGCCGGAGACGTTGAACAGCGCGGTGAACGGAGCGTAGGCGAACAGCGTCTCGACCCAGCTCGTCACGGTGTGCTCGGGGTTGTCGTAGTCGAGGGTGCCGTGCGGGGCCGGGGACCGGGACAGCACCGGGGTGACCAGCAGGTCGTACTCGGTGAAGAACCTCCCCACCGACCGGGTCACGTGGTTCATCGCGTCCGCGGCGGCCGTCATCTCCACCAGGCGGTACGCACGGCCGAGGTCGAGGACCAGCCGGGACACGGCCTCCATCTCGGCGGGGTCGGGCTGCCGCGGCGCGACCAGATACAGGGAGCCGATGTGCGCCAGCCCTGCCACCAGGCTCCGCGTCATGGCGCCGGAGTCGACCTCGGGGCTCGCCTCGGTGACGTGGTGACCGGCGCTCTCCAGTACCCGCGCGGTCCGCACCGCCGCGGCGGCCACCTCGGGGTCGACCGGCACCCCCGACCAGGCCGTCGTGGTGACCGCGACCCGCAACGTGCCGGGGTCGCGGCCGATCTCGTCCGCGTACGGCCCGCGCGGCGGCGGCGCCACGTACTTGTCGCCGGGGGCCGGTCCCTGGACGGCGTCCAGCAGGTGCGCGGCGTCGCGTACGGTGCGGGTCAGCGCGAACTCGTACGTCATGCCGAGCCCCGGTTCCCCCGAGTCCGGCCCGCACGACACCCTGGCCCTGCTCGGCTTCAGCCCGACCAGTCCGCAGCAGGCGGCGGGGACCCGCAGGGACCCGGCGCCGTCCCCGCCGTGCGCCATCGGCACGGCACCGGAGGCGACCAGCGCGGCGGCGCCGCCGCTGGACCCGCCGACGCCTCGGGTGAGGTCCCACGGGTTGCGCGTGCGGCCGTACCGCGCCGACTCGGTGGCGAAACTGATCGCCATCTCCGGCACGGTCGTGACGCCGAGCGTGGACAGCCCCGCCATGCGGAACCGCGTCATCAGCTCGGTGTCCCGCTGCGCCACAGCGCCTTTGAGAGCCCGGCTCCCGATGGTGAACGGCACCCCCGCCGCCACCGGCCCGTGGTCCTTGAGGAGGAACGGCACCCCGGCGAACGGCCCGCCGTCCGCGTGCCACAGCGGCTCGTCGAACAGCGGCCCCACCAGGCCGTTGACCGCCGCGTCGGCCTCCGCCAGCGCCTCCCGCGCGGCCAGTTCGACTTCTTTCACGCTCACGGCGCCGGACCGGATCAGTTCGGCCAGCCCGAGAGCGTCATGGTGCGCGTACTCGTGGATCTCCATGGGGTTCTGTCCGTTCCGGCGCGGCGTTCGAGACCGGCCCCATGCTGCCGGAGCGCGGCCCGCGCCGTCGAGCCGATTACGCGGCCCCGCGGCAGGGTTGAGCGGCGCCGTACACGGAATGATGATCGGCGGATGAGTCGCAGAGGCACCAGGGAGCGATGATGCGGATCGGTGTGGTGTTCCCGCAGACCGAGCTCGGCGGGGACGCCGGGGCCGTGCGCGCGTACGGACAGGGGGTGGAGGAGCTCGGTTACCGGCATGTCATGGCGTACGACCACGTGGTCGGCGCGGACCCCGAGGCGCACAAGGGCTGGAGCGGCCCCTACGACCTGCACACGACCTTCCACGAGCCGATGGTCATGTTCGGATACCTGGCGGCGTTGACGTCGCTGGAGCTGGTGACCGGCATCATCATCCTGCCGCAGCGGCAGACGGTGCTGGTGGCCAAGCAGGCGGCCGAGGTCGACCTGCTCACCGGTGGCCGGTTCCGGCTCGGGGTCGGGCTCGGCTGGAACAAGGTCGAGTACGAGGCGCTCGGTGAGGACTTCACCACACGCGGCAGGCGCATGGAGGAACAGGTGGAGGTGCTGCGCCGCCTGTGGACCGAGCAGGCCGTGACGTTCGACGGCGCCTATCATCGCGTGACCGCGGCGGGCCTCGCGCCGGCGCCGGTCCAGCGTCCCGTGCCGCTGTGGTTCGGCGGCCAGTCCGAGAAGGCGTACCGCCGCGCGGGCCGGCTGGCCGACGGCTGGTTCCCCCAGATGGGGCCGGGCCCCGAGCTGGAGGAGGCCAAGGCCGTCGTCCACGGGGCCGCCGCGGAGGCCGGCCGCGACCCGGCCGCCATCGGCATGGAGGGCCGCGCGAACTGGACGGGGGACCCCGACGCCGTGCGGGACCTCGGCGAGCGGTGGCGTGCCGCCGGCGCGACCCACATGGCCGTCAACACGATGAAGGCGGGCCTGCGCACCGTGGACGACCACCTGGCGGCGCTGACCGTCGCCGCCGACGCGCTCGGCGTGCGGAAGGTCTGACGGACCGGAGCGGGCCCGGGTCCGAAGACGAGCGGCGGAAGGGCCCGCGTCCGGAAAGGACGCGGGCCCGTGACGAACCGTGGTCAGTGCGCGAGCACCGGAACCGGCGGAGCGTCGTCCACGCCGTCCTCGCCGGTCGCGGCCGCGTCACCCGGCTTGTGCGTGGAGATGAGCGCGACCACGACGGCGGCGGACACCAGCAGGATGCCGACGGCCCACCAGATCGCCGTGGCGTAGCCGTGCACCGCGGTCTCGTTGACGAACGCCGCCTGGCCGAGCGTGCGCAGCTCGGCGGCGTGCGTGGTGGCCCAGGTCGTCGCGGCGCCGGCGGCGACCGTGTTCAGCAGCGCGGTGCCGATGGCGCCGCCGACCTGCTGTGAGGTGTTGACCATCGCGGACGCCACCCCGGCGTCGCGGGGTTCCACCCCGGCGGTGGCGAGGCTCATCGCCGGCATGAACGCCGTCCCCATGCCGAGGCCGAGCAGGACCTGCGCGGGGAGGATCAGGCCGGCGTAGGAGCTGCCGGTCTCCATCTGGGTGAGGATGAGCATGCCGGCGGCGGCCACGAGGAAGCCCGGGGTCATGAGCCACCACGCGGGGACGCGGGTCATCAGGCGCGCGCCGATCTGCGTCGAGCCGATGATCATGCCGGCGACCATGGGGAGGAACGCGAACCCGGTGCGCACGGGGCTGTACCCCTTGACGACCTGCAGGTAGTAGGTGAGGAACAGGAACAGGCCGAACATCGCGATGATCGCCAGGCCGAGGGCCAGGTACACCCCGCCCCTGGCCCGGTCGGTGATCACGCGCAGCGGCAGCAACGGGTGCCGCACCCTGCTCTCGACCAGCACGAACGCGCCGAGCAGCACGACGGCCGCGGCGAACAATCCGATGGTGGCGCCTGCGGTCCAGCCGTCGGACTCGGCGCGGGTGAAGGCGTAGACCAGGGACACGAGGCCGAGGGTCGCGAGCACGACTCCGGGGATGTCGAGACCGCTGCGGTTGCGGGTGCCGGCGGGTTCGCGGATCACGAACAGCGCGCCGGCGACGGCGAACGCGGCGAACGGGATGTTCACGAAGAACGTCCAGCGCCAGTCGAGGTACTCGGTGAGGAATCCGCCGAGGATCAGGCCGACGGCGCTGCCGCCACCGGCGATGGCGCCGTACACGCCGAACGCTCTGGCGCGTTCGCGCGCCTCGGTGAACGTCACGGCGAGCAGGGACAACGCGGCCGGCGCGAGCAGCGCGCCGAAGGCACCCTGGAGGGCCCGCGCGCCGAGCAGCATGGCCTCGTTGGCGGCGACGCCGCCGATCGCGGAGGCCGCGGCGAAGCCGACGAGGCCCACGGTGAAGGCGCGCTTGCGTCCCCACAGGTCCGCGACGCGTCCGCCGAACAGCAGCAGACCGCCGAACGCCAAGGCGTACGCGGTGATGACCCACTGTCGGTTGGCGTCGGAGATGCCGAGATCGGCCTGCGCGGACGGCAGGGCTATGTTCACGATCGTCGCGTCGAGGACGACCATCAGCTGGGCCATGGCGATGAACAGAAGTGCTTTCCAGCGGCGGGGGTCCGGCAGGACCTGGGCCGTTTCAGGCATGCGTCAACTCACTAACGGTCGGAGAGGCGATCACCTGGCGATGGCCTGGTGATCGTGATGTCCGGGGACGACGCGGGGGGTGGGTCGACGGGGCGTCAGACGGCGGGGATTGTCAGGGGTGCGGCCGGAGGTCCTCGAAGGTCGCCCCGGGTCCCGGCAGGACCGAGCGCGCGGGTGCGCGCAGACCGTCGAGGAAGATGTCCAGATGACGCTCGGCGAACCTGCCGAGCGCCAGGCACCCTGTTCCTGGCAGGGGGCGGGTGAGCTGGGAGAGCGCGATCACGATGTCGCCGGGGGCGACGTCCGCACGGATGAGGCCCGCGGTGCGCGCGCGGTCCATGAGGGCCTGGACGGCCTGTTCGAGCCTGGTGCGCCTGACCACGAGTTCCTCCGCGATCGGCTGCCAGTCTCCGGACAGGGTCGTGCACAGGGCCCCGACGCGTTCGGCCGCGGCGCCGTGCACGAAGCGGCGCAGCGCCTGGAACGGGTCCGGGTCCGCCGCGGCCGACTCGGCCAGGTCGACGACCCGGTCGAGGACCTCCAGCACCACCTGGCGGTTGAGCTCCGCGCGGTCGGCGAAGTGCCGGTACATCGTGGCGTTCCCGACTCCGGCCCGCCGCGCGATCTGGTCGAGGGTCACCTCGGCTCCGTACTCCACGAACGCCTCACGCGCGGCGGCCACGATACGCTCACGGTTGCGCGACGCGTCCGCCCGCAACCGCGGCGCGCCGCCTCGCTTGGTGATCGTGCGCACGTCACTCACGATGATCCCCCTTCCCATCTGTCACACGAACCGGGGAGATTTTCCCCGTTTCCCGCGACACAGGCGTCAACCGCCGGTACGCCGCGGGTCATTCCCCGGCTTCGATGTGACCTGTGTCACAAAAATCCCGGCGCGGTCGCTTTCCGGCATGAGGGCCCGGTCGCACACTGGCCGGGTGATACGCGTCGACGTGCGGGTCGAGGGGGTCGTGCAGGGGGTCGGGTTCCGGCCGTTCGTGTACGGGCTCGCCACGCGGCTCGGGCTCGCGGGGGTGGTCGGCAACGACGCCGAAGGGGTGTTCGTCGAGGCGGAAGGGCCGAGGAACCGGGTCGAGGAGTTCCTGGTCGCGCTGCGGCGGGACGCGCCGGCGCTCGCGCGCGTCGAACGGGTCCGCGCGGTGGAAGGGGCCCCCCTCGGGGCCTCGGGGTTCGCCATCGCGCGCAGCGACACCTCGGGGGTACGGCGCGCGCTGGTGTCGCCGGACACGGCCACCTGTGACGACTGCCTGCGGGAGATGGCCGACCCGGCGGACAGGCGGTACCGGTACGCGTTCGTCAACTGCACCGCCTGCGGGCCGCGGTTCACCATCGTGCGCGGTGTGCCTTACGACCGGTCGCGCACCACGATGGCGGGCTTCGCCATGTGCGCGGCCTGCGCCGCCGAGTACCACGACCCCGCCGACCGGCGGTTCCACGCGCAGCCGACGTGCTGCCCCGGCTGCGGCCCCCGGCTGCGGCTGACGGCCGCGACCGGCGCCGGCCTGCCGGGTGACCCCGTGGCCGAGTGCGCCGCCGCACTGCGCGACGGCGGCGTGGCGGCGGTCAAAGGGCTCGGCGGGTACCACCTGGCGGTCCTGGCGTCCGACGAGGCGGCGGCGTCGGCGCTGCGGCGGCGCAAGCACCGCGAGGACAAGCCGTTCGCCGTGATGGTGGCCGACGCGCCACGCGCCACACTGCTGTGCGAGGTGGACGGGCTCGCCGCCGCGCTGCTGACCGGCCCCGGGCGGCCCGTCGTCCTGCTGCCGAGGCGGGACCGGGCCCCCGTGGCGCCGTCGGTCGCGCCAGGCGCGCCGCACCTCGGCCTCATGCTGCCGTACACCCCGCTGCACCACCTGCTGCTCGCGGCCACCGGCGAGCCGATCGTGCTGACCAGCGGCAACGTGTCGGACGAGCCGATCGCGCACGACGACGCCGACGCGTTCACGCGGCTCACCGGCGTCGCGGACGTGTTCCTCACCCACGACCGGCCCATCCACGTCCGCACCGACGACTCGGTGGTGCGGCCCTTCCGCGGCGGCTCCATGATGCTCCGCCGCTCGCGGGGCCATGTCCCCGAGCCGTTCACGCTGCCGTCCGGCGCGGCGCGGCCCGTGCTGGCGTGCGGCGCGGAGCTGAAGAACACGTTCTGCCTGGCCGAGGGCCGGCGTGCCTTCGTCTCGCACCACATCGGCGACCTGGAGAACCACGAGACGCTGCGCTCGTACACCGAAGGCATCGCGCATCTGTCGCGCCTGTTCGGCGTCGTCCCCGAGGTGGTGGCGCACGACCTGCACCCCGAGTACCTGTCCACCAAGCACGCCTTCGGCCTCGACGGCGTCGAACTGATCGGCGTGCAGCACCACCACGCGCACATCGCCTCCTGCCTCGCCGACAACGGCGAACAGGGCCCGGTGATCGGGGTCGCGTTCGACGGTCTCGGCCACGGCACCGACGGCACCCTGTGGGGTGGCGAGTTCCTGCTCGCCGGCCTCGCGGAAGCCGAACGGGCCGCGCACCTCGTCCCCGTGCCGATGCCAGGCGGCGCCGCCGCGATCCGGCAGCCGTGGCGCATGGCCGCCGCCTACCTCGACGCCGCGTACGACGGCCGTCCCCCCGAGGAGCTGGCGACGGACGACCGCTGGCACGACGTGCTCACCCTGGCCCGCACCGGCCTCGCCTCCCCCCTGACCTCCAGCGCCGGCCGCCTGTTCGACGCCGTCTCGGCCCTGCTCGGGGTACGGCACGCCGTCACCTACGAGGGCCAGGCCGCCGTCGAACTCGAACGACTCGCCGATCCCGCGGAACGCGGCACCTACCAGGCCACCGTCACCCCCGGAGGCGTCCGCGGCGCCGACCTGGTGCGCGCCGCCGCCGACGACCTGCTGTCCGGCGTCCCCCGCGAGGTGATCGCCGCGCGCTTCCACAACGCCGTCACCGGCCTCGTCGTGCGCCGCTGCGAAGCACTCAGGGAGACTTCGGGCCTGACCACCGTGGCCCTCTCCGGCGGCGTGTTCCAGAACATGCTGCTGCTCGACCGCACCGTGACCGGCCTGAGCGCCGCCGGTTTCCGCGTGCTCACCCACCGCCGGATCCCCGCGAACGACGGCGGCATCAGCCTCGGCCAGGCCGTGGTCGCCGCCGCGCGGGACCGTTAGCACCCGGGCCGCCGTTCCACAAGAGCAAACGGCACAGGACGCGCACGCATTTCGCCGCGGAACGCTCCGCGACGCTCCTGCTGTAATCGCCTCCGGTCCAACGAACGGGGGAACAAGGAAATGCAGAAGAAAGTGCGCTTATGCCTGGCGGTGCTGAGCGTGGTCTGTGCCGTCGTGCCGGCTCTCGGGGTGGGAGCCGCCGCGGCGCAGGTGTCCGGCGAGCCCGAGCCCACCCGGCGGGTCGCCACGGGGGACAAGCCGCCGGTCCGCGACGACACGGGGCCGCGAGACCCGGTGCCGGGGGGCTTCGCGGACTGGCGCGCGCTGTTCACCGAGCAGGCGCGGCTGAACGGGGTGGCCGACCGGCTGCTCGCGGTGTCCGAGGACGCCGAGGGGTACGCGGGGATCGTCGCCGACCCCGAGAACCACGAGGTGCGGCTCTACTGGCGGGGAACCGTGCCGCGGGCCGTCCAGGACGTCGTGACCGAAGGACGGCTGGCGGCGCCGGTGGCGGTGCTGCCGGCGGCCCACAGCCGCGCGCAGTTGCTGGAGGAGGTGGACAGGTGGGTCTCGTCCGGCCAGGTCACGGGGGCGGCTCCGCTGGCGGACGGCAGCGGACTGCGCCTGTCGGTCTCCGGCCAGGACACCGAGCCCGGTGAGCTGCACCGGCCTTCGGGGGCCACGGCGCCGATCACGCTGGAGAACGGGGAGACGTTCGAGCCCGCCTACAGCAGGCTGGACGACGTGCCGAGCTACTACGCGGGGGGCCGCACCAGGAACCTCACGACGGGGGCCGGCTGCACCTCGGGCTTCGCGGTCTGGGACCGGTACGACAACCGCGCGTTCCTCACCGCCGCGCACTGCGGCGAGCTGGGGAACCTGTTCTACGACGGCGGCGGCTTCACTCCGGCGAACTACATGGGCCCGGTGTCGGAGCGCATCTCCTACCGGGACGCCGCCGTCGTGCGGGCCGACGCCACCGCCGACATGTTCGACGGCGGACCCACCTCGTCGAGCAGCAACCGGGTGGTGGCGCTGTGGAAGGCGCACGTCGGCAACTTCGTGTGCAACTCCGGGTCCAGGCGCGGGGAGTACTGCCTGATCAAGGTGACCGAGACCGCCTGGAGCGGCACCTACACCAATGGTCAGTACGTCAAGCACATGGTCCGCGCCAAGAGCGTGGAGGGAGGCTGCGCCGTCGCGCACGGGGACAGCGGCGGCCCGGTGTTCTCCTACACCAACTGGTTCGACGAGGTGGCGGCGCAGGGCATCACCTCGGCCGTCGGCAGCCCGGTGTACTGCGGCGGGCTCGACGGCGGACGAGTGATCGTCTTCTCGCGGGTCTGGGACGTCGCACTGGCCTTCAACGCCTACGTGATGGTGCACTGACGACCGTCCTCGCGGCCGGGGGTCCACCCCCCGGCCGCGTTCGCGTGTCACAGCAGCCGCGTCATGTACACACTGTGCGGGTCGAGGCGGTAGTCGCCGAACGGGCCGCAGTACTCGAAGCCGTACTTCTCGTACAGGCGGCGGGCCGGCCGGAAATGTTCCGCCGAGCCCGTCTCCAGGCTGAGGCGGGTGAGGCCCATGCGTCTGGCCTCGGTGAGGATGTGGTCGAGGAGCAGCGACGCGACGCCGCCGCGTTTGCGCGCCGCGGTGGTGCGCATGGACTTGATCTCGGCGTGCTCGGCGTCGATGCGCATGAGCGCGCCGCAGCCGACCAGGGTGGGGCCGTCGAGCACGGACCAGAAGGTGACCTCGGGCCGACGCAGGTCGTCCAGGTCGAGCGCGTGCACGCTCTCCGGAGGGGACAGGGACCGCATCTCCTCCAGGTGCTCGGTCAGGAACCCGGCGATCCGCGGGCCGGACAGATCGTCCACCACGATCTCCATCTGTCCCCTTTCCACGTGCCGGATTCTAGTGAACGGCGACCACGCGCAGCAGCACCGAGCGGTCCACGTCCAGCGGCGGCGCCTCGACGCCGGCCAGGCGAAGCACCCGTCCCGGCAGGGTCACCCCGTCGCGCAGCCACGGCGGCAGCATGGCGCGCGGCGCGGGAGGCGTCCCCGGGTACACGGCGCGCACGTCGTAGACGCGATCGTCGTCGAGCCCCGGCAGCGTGACCCGTCCAGGCGGCCAGCCCGGCGGCCGTTCGACGACACTGAACGCGTACAGCGCCTCGGCGCGGTCACGTGCCACGACGCCTTCCAGCCGCAGCGCCGGGTCGGCGAGGTCGGCGTGCACCACGTCGCCGGTGTGCAGCAGGGTCCGGTGTTCCTTGTGGAACGCGACCCAGCGGGCCAGCGCCGCGCGGGTCTCCTCGTCGACGGCCAGCAGGTCGATCTCCAGGCCGAGGTGTCCCCACAGCGCCTTCTCGGCCCGGTAGTCCAGCGGGTGGACGCGGTGGGTGGTGTGCGACTCCTCCGCCGCGATGTGCGTCCCCTGCATCTCCGGCGGCACCAGCAACCCGGTCCAGCGCTGGATCTCCAGCCGTTCGTGCGGGTCGATGCAGTCGCTCGGCCACACCCGGTCGGCGTGCTCCAGCACACCGAGGTCGACCCGGCCGCCGCCGCTGGCGCACGATTCGATCTCCAGCCCCGGATGCGCGGCCTTCAGCGCGGCCATCAGCCGGTACGTTCGCTCCACCTGCCGCCGCACCCCCGGCCTGCCGTCCGGTGTGTGGCCGGCGTCGAGCAGGTACCGGTTGTGGTCCCACTTGACGTACGCGACGCCGAGCCTGCCGATGAGGGTGCTCATGCGCTCGAAGACGTACGCGTACGCCTCCGGGTGACCGAGGTCGAGCACATGCTGCTGGCGGGACGGCAGCCCGGGGCCGTGGCCCGCGTCGAACACCCACTCGGGGTGCGCGCGGGCCAGTCCGGAGTCCAGGCTGACCATCTCGGGTTCGAACCACAACCCGAACTCCATGCCGAGCGCACGCACCCGCGCGACCAGCGGCTCCAGCCCGTCCGGCCAGACTTCCGGGTCGACCGTCCAGTCGCCGAGCGAGGAGGTGTCGTCCCTGCGGCCGAGGAACCACCCGTCGTCCAGCACGAAACGCTCCGCGCCGATCCGCGCGCCGTGCTCGGCCAGTTCGGTGAGCACGCCGAGGTCGTGCCGGAAGTACACCGCCTCCCAGGTGTTGAGCACGACCGGACGCGGTGCGCGCGGGTGCTCGGGCCTGGCCCGCAGGTGCCGGTGGAACCGCGCCGCGAGCGCGTCCAGCCCCTCTCCCCACGAGCCGTACTGCCACGGGCTCGTGTGCGGCTCCCCCTCACCGAGCACCACCTCGCCGGGAAGCAGCAGCTCACCGGCCGCGAGGTGCCGCGTCCCCGCGGGGGTGCGTTCGGCGGCGAGCACCTGGCCGCCGCTCCACGCCAGGTGCGTCCCCCACACCATGCCGCTCCGGAACCCGAACCCCTGCTCGCCGGCGACCAGCAGCATGGTGTTCTCCAGCCCCGGCTTGCCGCCTCTGGACGCGCGCACCCACTCCCCGATGTGGAACGGCCGCCGCTGCGGCACCCGCTCCAGGGCCCAGCGGCCGGTCAGGTCGAGCACCTCGGCGGCGGCGGCCGGCACGGGGAGCGCCATCTCCAGGCTCCGCACGGTGTACGGCTCACCGGCCAGATTGGTGACGGTGGCCCGCTGGCGTACCAGCCCGCTCGCCGCGAGCACCTGGATCTCGATCTCCAGGGCCAGCCCGTACTCGGGGTCGCGCGCCGTGCTGCGCAGCACCGGCCCACCCGGCGCGTCCTCGTCGAGCCGGTGCGTCGCCTCCGCGAACCTCGGGGCCCAGCGGCGCGCGCCGGAGTCCCCGGTGAGCCCTGGACGGCCGAGCCAGCCCTCGGTGAGCTGCGGCAGCACCGGCACAGGCTGCGGGTAGGCGATGACGCTGTCCCAGATGGCGGGCTGTGCGGCCCGCGCCAGGTCGCGCAGGGCCGCGTCGCCGAGCGTGCCGAGGTCGGGGCCCCAGTGCAGGACGCGCGGCAGCCGTCCGCCGTCCACGGCCACGACGAGTCCGGTGCCGCCGGCCCGCAGATGAGCCGGCGCTGTGGAGTCTTCTTGTGTGGTCACGCCACCCTTTTTAGTGTGCCGCGGCCGGTCGGTCCGCCTCACCCCATGGTCTTGGCGCCGTCCAGGGACTCGCGGATGATGTCGGCGTGACCGGCGTGCTGAGCGGTCTCGGCGAGGATGTGCGTGAACACGCGGCGGATCGACCACCGCTTACCCGGCTCGAACCACGGCGCGTTCGGCAGCGGGTGCGTGGCGCCGAGGTCGGGAAGCGTCGCCACCAGTTCGTCCGTCCTGCGGGCCACCTCGTCGTACCGTTCGAGCACCTCGGCCAGCGTCTCGTGCGGCAGCAGGACGAACTGCTCACCCCAGTGCGCGAAGTCCTCCTCGGTCATGGCCGAGAAGTCCGGCATGGCCGCCGGTCCACGCGCCGCGAAGTCGGCCCAGTTGCGCTCGACCTGTGTGACGTGCTTGATCAGACCACCGAGGGTCAGTTCACTGGCGGTCGTCCGCTGCCGCGCCTGCTCGTCGCTGAGCTCCCGTGTGGTGAACCGCAGGAAGTGCCGCTGCTTGCCGAGCGCCTCCAGCAGGTCGGCCCGCTCCCCGTCGTCGTTCACCTGTCCCGCGTCGAGGATCTGGTCGCTCATGGTCATGATCTCCACCTTCCAGTGGCTCGTCGGTACGTGTTCCACGCTAGGGGGGACAGCGGCCACTTTCTGACCTGAATGACGTGGTGATCACACGTGTCTTCCGGGAACGGCAGGAAGGGCCGGCCTCGGGGGAGCGGAAGTTTCATACGGTGTCTCGGCAGGCCCGGCGAACGACTCGCTGGTCAGGAAATGTGGGCCTTTTCCTGGGGGTTCGCGTGGTGCGAGCCGAGCCGGCCGTTGCTTGACACCTCACAGCGGCTCGTATTGGCTCCGCATCACCGATTGTTAGCGCTAACGCGCATGTTCCGCATCTCCGTGCCGCATCGTACTGAGCGTTGTTACCGCTGACACCACAATGGAACGGGAGAGGGAACGTGTGATGCCGAGGTACACATCGATTGGCGGAGCGATCGCGCTCACGGCGCTCCTCGTTCTGACCACAGGCCACGCGGCGCTGAGCGCGAGCCACGCCGCCACCACCGCGAGCACGCCGCCGGCCCCCGTTCCCGGCACCTGCTCGGTGACGATCACGACGGTCAGCTCCTGGCCCGGGGGTTTCCAGTCCCTCGGGACGGTCCGCGCCGGCAGCTCGCCGATCAACGGCTGGACCGTGCGGTGGACCTGGCCCGGCAGCCAGACCTTCATCAACGTGTTCAGCGTCTCGTCCACGGTGTCCGGCCCCGACGTTACGCTGCGCAACGCGTCGTTCAACGGCGCACTGCCCGCGAACGGCGCCGCGTTGTTCGGCTTCACCGCCTACGGCACCGCGGCCACCCCGGTCGCGACCTGCACCAGCCCCTGACGACGGCGAAGGCGGACGTACCGGTACGTCCGCCTTCGTGGGGAGGGCCGCTCAGTCGGTGCCGAACTCGATGGCGGCGTGGTCCAGCAGTTCGTCGTCGGTAGGCACAGGGCCGATCTCGCCGCGGTCGGCGATGGCCTCCGCGCCGCCGGCGCTCATCGCGCCGATCAGGCCCGTCGCGGCGGCCTGCGCCGCGCCGATCAGTGCCGGCTGCTGACTGCCGATCATGCCGAGGCCGGCGTACTGCTCCAGCTTGGCACGGGTGTCGGCGATGTCGAGGTTGCGCATGGTGAGCTGGCCGATGCGGTCGACCGGCCCGAAGGCGGAGTCCTCGGTGCGCTCCATGGACAGCTTGTCCGGGTGGTAGCTGAACGCCGGGCCCCGGGTGTCGAGCACCGAGTAGTCCTCGCCGCGCCGCAGCCGCAGCGTCACCTCGCCGGTCACCGCCATGCCGACCCACCGCTGCAACGACTCACGCAGCATCAGTGCCTGCGGGTCGAGCCACCGGCCCTCGTACAGCAGCCGTCCGAGCTTGCGGCCCTCGACGTGGTACGCCGCCAGCGTGTCCTCGTTGTGGATCGCGTTGACCAGCCGCTCGTACGCCGCGTGCAGCAGCGCCATGCCAGGCGCCTCGTAGATGCCGCGGCTCTTGGCCTCGATGATGCGGTTCTCGATCTGGTCGGACATGCCGAGTCCGTGCCGGCCGCCGATGGCGTTGGCCTCCATGACCAGATCGACGGCGGAGTCGAACTCCTTGCCGTTGATCGTCACCGGCCGGCCCTGCTCGAACCCGACCGTGACGTCCTCGGCCGCGATCTCGACCGACGGGTCGAAGGACCGCACCCCCATGATCGGCTGGACGATCTCGATGCCGGTGTTCAGATGCTCAAGCGACTTGGCCTCGTGGGTCGCACCCCAGATGTTGGCGTCCGTCGAGTAGGCCTTCTCGGTGCTGTCCCGGTACGGCAGGGCCCGGGCCCCGAGCCACTCCGACATCTCCTTGCGGCCGCCGAGCTCGTGGACGAACTCGGCGTCCAGCCACGGCTTGTAGATGCGCAGCGACGGGTTGGCCAGCAGGCCGTACCGGTAGAACCGCTCGATGTCGTTGCCCTTGAAGGTCGACCCGTCCCCCCAGATCTGCACCCCGTCCTCGAGCATCTTGCGCACCAGCAGCGTGCCGGTGACGGCCCGGCCGAGCGGCGTCGTGTTGAAGTACGTCCGCCCCCCCGACCTGATGTGGAAGGCCCCGCACGCGAGCGCCGCGAGCCCTTCCTCGACGAGCGCCGCCCTGCAGTCGACCAGCCGCGCGACCTCGGCCCCGTACGCCGTGGCCCGTCCCGGCACCGAGCCGATGTCAGGCTCGTCGTACTGACCGATGTCAGCGGTGTAGGTGCACGGAACCGCACCCTTCTCGCGCATCCACGCGACCGCGACCGAGGTGTCGAGCCCTCCGGAGAAGGCGATCCCGACACGTTCACCGACAGGCAGTGAGGTGAGCACCTTGGACATGAGCAGAAGTATATTCACAACCGTGCATGTTCATGCAAGACCCTCCGGCACATCCCCCTCACCCCACGACCACCAGACCGCCGCCGACCTTCCACCAGCGGGTACGTCACTACCGGCCCTGCAAGACACCGGCGCATCACCACCCGCCCTCTACCTCATGCATGGCCGACCACCATGATTTGCATGCTCCAATCCTCATTTCTGCATGCAGTCAGCATGCTATGGTGCCTGTATGGGTACCATCCAGATCCGGGACGTCCCCGAAGACACGGAGTCGACGCTGAAAGCGCGAGCCGAGCATCAAGGTAAATCGCTGACCGCCTACGTCCGCGACCTTCTCAACGAGGAGGCGGCCACTCCTACACTGGACGAGGTGATGGCCAAGATCGCCACGGACGAACCGGTGCCGTACGACCCTGACTTCGTTCGCGAGACGATGCGCGAGGGTCGTCGTTGAGCCTGGTCGTCGACGCCTCGATCATCTTCCGGCTCCTGGCGAACGTGAAAGGTGACGATCTTCTCCGGCAAAGGCTGAGCCGAAGAGTGCACGCCCCGGCGTTGATCGACGTCGAGATCGCTTCGGTGGTACGCGGTCATGTGATCACCAGCAAGCCTGAGGTGCGCATCTCAGAGGAGCGGGCTCGGATCATGCTGGAACGCTTCTCCCAGCTCAAGATCGTCCGCCACCGAATGCAGCCTCTTCACCTACGCGTACTGGAGCTCCGGAACAATCTCACCTCGTACGACGGCATGTACGTCGCACTGGCGGAGCTGCTGAGGATCCCGCTGCTCACCGACGACGCCAAGTTCGCCGGCTCAACAGGACACCGAGCGGAGATTCACCGGTACCCGCCTCTTCTGGTGTAGGGCACCGACCTCCTTCCGAGCAGTGCGAGACATCGTCAAGGCGTCTCCCGAAGAGAGGCGCCTTGACGATGGACGAACATCCGCTGACTGACAGTGCCTACGTCAGAAGTACATCGCTCAGTCTGACGCGGCGAGGAAACACGCCCCGGCGTTACCGAGTGCCTGCCGAGCCGGCCATGAACTCCTTGGCCAGGCGGTCGATCTCCTCATCACGGCTGACCGCGTTGATGCGCTGGTCGAGGTCCATCTCGCGGCGTTCGCGCTTCAGGCGGAGATCCACCTCGTGGAGCCGGTTCTCGTACGTGCCGGTCGTCTCGCGGTCCTCCCACTTGAGCCTGGCCTGGTACCGGGATGCGCCGCTGCGGAGTTTCCCGGCGACCAGGCGGTCGTACTGCGTCCTGCCGTTGAGGACCTTGGAGATGATCGGCATGCAGTCGAGGAGCACGAAGATGATCCTCAGCAGCCAGTGCGCGAAGTTGACCATGCCGCTCTGGGCCGCCACGGTGCCGAGGGCCTCCCAGCGTTCGAGGATGCCGATCTCGCCGAACGCGGCCTCTTTCTCCTTGATCTTCTCCGCGATCTTCTGACTGATGGTCCCCGCACGGGTCGCCTCGGCCGCACCGCGCTTGGCGTCCATGTCGTTGATCTGCTTTTCCAGAGCGCTCACCTCGCGCTCGAGACCGGCGATGTCATGGGCCCGGTCGAACCGTGCCAGCTCCGCGCGGCGCGCCTTGCATTCGGGACCCACCCCGGCCCTGCCGGTGGTGCGGCCTTCGATCAGCACGCCGAAGCACTCCGACGCGGTGCGGTTCGACAGCTTCTCCAGATCGGCCTTCCACTGGTCCAGCCGCCGGTTCTTCTGCTCCAACGAGTCCTGCATCTGGCTGATCGTGGTCCCGACCGCCGCCGCCTGCTCGCCGCCGTCGAGGATCCAGCCGGAGCAGTCCAGGCCGGACGGCGGCGCGATCCCCGTACCAGGGTTGCACTGCTTGTAGCGGCTCTCCGCCTGGCTGATCTCCTGCGCCTGCTCCAGCTTGATCTGCTGGTCGAGCCGGTCCTGGAAGATCTTCAAGGTCAGCGGCTCGGCGATGAAGAGCCCGACGACGACGGCGAGCATCAACCGCAGCACGAAGGTCGACCATCGTGACCAGCCCTCGCTGTCGCCTTGCATGCTGGTGATGAGGAACCGGTCGATGTTGGCGACGCTGAGCCCCCACAGCAGTGCCGCCGACAGGACGACCAGATACGGCATCTCGGCCATGAGTGTCAGCGCGCCGGACATCGAGACGCTCGCGATGACCGCCGTACTGAGCACGATGCCGCCGAGGCTCGTGTACCGGGCCCGCTCCTGCGGGACGCTCGCGAGGATCTCCTCGTCCACCCCGGTGAGACGCCGCAGGACCGCGCCGGGGTACGGCCGGACGGCACGTTCACGCAGGACCGGCGCATCGATCAGCGTGGGCCGGTGGAGCACGTCAACCACGGACGTCCTCCTCCATGAACGTGTCGTCGTCCTGCGCCGTGATCAGCTCCGCGCGGTACTCCTGCCGCGCCGGCTGCTCGACCGCGCTGTACGATCGCTCCTCTCCCGCGGCCCTGTCGAAGGACGACAGGAGTTCCTTCCCGGTCGTCTCGTTGAACAGTCCCTGCTGGATCGCCGCGCGGACGACGTCGGCCCGCGCCTTCTCCCTGGCGACCCGCAGCTCGTGGTCCCGTTCGATCTCGCGCCGTACGTCGTGGTACTCACGGTCGCCGAGCGCGGCGACCCGGTCGGCGACCTGCTGGGTGCCGAGCCCGGGGAGGGTGGCGAAGTAGCCGTCGGCGGCGCCGGGGCCGCTGGTCAGGAAGTTGCGCACCTTGGTGGCGTCGGCGATCTGGTGGTCGAGGTCCGCCGACGACTCCTGGCGGGTGAAGTCGTTCTGGCCGCGGGACTTGTACTGCAGGTGTTCCTGCTCGTCGAGCTCGTAGTCACGTTCCAGTTTGCGCCGTTCGGTCTGCACGCCGTGCTCGCCGCGAATAGTGAAGATGCTGGTCTCGTACTGCTCCTTGCCGCGCGCGATGACCTCAGGCGGCGTCAGGTCGAGTCCGGCGAACCGTACGGTCATCCCCGGCAGGGCCGACGGCACGACGGTCGTGTAGGCCTTCACCTGCGCGTGGACCTTCGTCCACAGCTCGTGGGCCTCGTCGAGCTGGTGGTCGCGGCCGAGCTCGAACAGCTTGTGGTAGCCCTTGATGTACGTGACCAGGTGCTCCTCGGCGTTCGTCAGGCCGGACCTGACGACCTCGACCGGGTCGTCCACGGTGCACGCGAACATCACGGCGACGTGGAAGTAGTGGGCCCCCGCCGACCTGATGGCGACGTGCGCCGTCACCGGCTGATCCTTGGTCATGTCCACGACGCTGACGCTCTCGGCGTGCAGGATGTGCGGATCGTCGCCGTGCAATCGCCGGTCGCCGAGCACGAACGCGCCGTCGTACTCGAAGACGAGCCGCTGGTGGGGAAGCTGCCTCGGGAGGCTGCTGATCTGGCGGCGGGGCCTGCTGAGAAATCCGCTCTTGGCGACCGGGTCCAGTGCGACCTGGCTCACCACGGGGTACGTCATCGATGTCTTCCTAGATGGTCGAAGCAGATGCCGGGGTGAGGAACACCCGCAGCAGCGACATGAGGACCTCGAGCCGGCTGTCGTCGGTGTCCCGCGACAAGGCGTGGGCTCGCAGGTCGTGGGCCAGCAGCGGCCGTTCCCTCTCGGGGAGCGCCGCCACGAGGGCCGCGAACAGTGCGCGTACGCGTGCGCGGTCGGCGTGGTCCCGCTCGTCGAGCGCGCACACGGCGTCGTACAGCGAGGCCAGCGCCTCCCTGCGCAGTGGCCGGTTGACCAGGATGGAGGCCCACAGCCTGGCGAGCGGCGCCACGGCCTCCTGTCTGGTGCGCAGTTGCACGGTGACCGACGGGGTGGCCGACCCGTCGGCGTGGGCCGACAGCACCTTGAGGATCGAACGCTTCAGCGGATCGACGGCGCGGCCGATACGCCTGTCGTCGGCGATCTGCCGATCGAGCCAGTCCAGGACCGGCAGCGCGTTCCCCGTGGCCTCGGTCAGCGCCGTGAAGAGGCGGGCCAGCGCCGTCTGCGCGCGCGGCACGCCGTACCGGTAGTTCCTGATCTGGTACCACAGCAGCCGGACCGTCTCCAGCGGGAACCGGATGCCGAGCTCCCCCGAGCACGCGAGCGTCGCGGTGAACCGCAGCCGCGTGCTCGACGACCGGCCCCACCAGTTCACCGTGCGCAGCGCGTGCGGCCGGGTCGTCTCGTCCATGCACAGCCACGAGACGGCGAGCGCGGCGACCGCCTGGCTGCGCATGATGCCTTCGCCTTTGGCCCACGCGGTGAGGAAGGTCTTCTCCACGTACCGGTAGTCCGCGGCCTGGGCCAGGATGGCGACGCCTCTGGCGATCTCGAGCTGCACCGCCGGGTCGCGCCGCGCCGCGCTCTCGTGCAGCCACTCGGTCACCGGGTCCCAGACCCGCATGCCGTGTTGCCGGTACAGCTCCTGCATGGCGTACGTCCGGTGGCTCTCCACCCGGAAGCTGAGCAGGCCACCCGGCGTCACCGTGAACAGCGACCCGTCCGCGACCCGCATCATGCGCCGGCTCGGCATCAGGTCGTCCGCCGACACCGGCTCGGCGCCTTCGGACGCGAGACCCGCGGCGGCCTCGAGCCGCGCGTGCAGGCGTTCGAAGGTGCGTTCCGGCAGGCCGGCGGCGAACACCATGGCCGCCATCTCGAAGATCTCCCCCCGCGTACGGGCCCCCGCGAACCACTGCGCCACGTCCCGCCGTCCGGCGCTCTCCAGCCGGCCGAGCGCCGTCTCCACCGAGGCCCCGGACGCCAGCTCACGCGCCAGCGCCACGATGTCGGACATGGCATGGTCGGCGGTGATCCGCCGGCGTACGTCCGCGGCGACGGCAGGCGGCACCTGGTAGGCCCGCAGGACGAGCTCGACCGGTGGCGGCGTCCAGCGCACCTGGTGACCGTCGGGAAGCGTCGCCGCCGTGGCGGTGACGACCAGGTAGGCCCCCGCCTCCCGCACGCGCCGCTGGATCTCGCGCACGCTGAAGTCGGCGACGCTCTCTTCGAGGTCGTCCTTGGGCCAGCCGGAGAGCAGGTAGCCGTACCCCTCGCGGTACTCGCGCGCGGCGAGCTGCTCCAGCGTGTACGCCGGGCTGAGCTCCACCACGCGACGTCCGGCGACCACGTCGCGCAGCAGGTTGAGCGCGGCGGTCCTCTTGCCGGTGCCGGAACCTCCCACGAGGACCACCACGTTGCGGACCTTCAGCCGTCTGTCCGCCTCGGTGTAGGCGGCGTGGCGGACGAACGAGATCGCGGCCTTCCCGATCTCCTCCTCCGGCACGGGTCCCGAGGTGCGCCGTCCTTCCGGCCGCGCGCCGGAGATGCCGAAGGTCGCGTTCCTGATCTGGTCGTGGATGTGGTTGATGACGATCTGGCCCTGGTAGACCTGACCGAACCCCTCACGTGCCGCCTCGTCGGATTCCTCCACTTCCGCCGCGTCCACGTCGTTCAGCGGGTCAGTTCCTGAAGCCAAAGGTGATCTCCTGGCCGCGCACCGAACCGGTGATCACGTTGATGGACATGTTCTCGGCCATGAACCGCTGCGCGACCTTCTCCGCCGCGGCGTCCAGCCGCACCATCCGCCGGAGCGATTCGGTCAGTTCATCCCGTGTGCGAGGCATGGCCGGACTACCCTCCCTGGTCCGGAAGTCCCGCAATCTGGCGAGCAGCAACCCGGCCGACTCCAGGCCGGTCTCCAAGCCGGACCGGTCGAGGGCCCCTCCGGAGACAAGAGCCCAAAGCGTGTCCGCAACCTCAGGAATTCTGTCCATATTCAGCGTCTCTCTCACACGTTTGTCAGTAGAAGGAACCCACACCCACGCGATCTCAAGGCCTTCCTTGGTCGGCACCTCGAGGCGCGTGAAATCGTCCGCCTGGAGAAAGGTGTGACCCTGCCGTACGACGTCCTCGAAGATGCGTCCCGGCAGGATGAGCACCAGGTCGGCCAACTGGCAGTCCCGCAGCGCGGCACGAGCGGCGTCGGAGTTGAGCAGCCGGCACGCCGTCACGACCGCCTGGCCGACGAACCCCATCGCGCCGCGCCTGACCACCCCATGGTTGATCGACACCCGCAGCCGCAGGCGCGCCTCCGGAAGCCGCTCCCGGTTGTGGTCACGCAGGGCCCACCGCATCCGGGTGACGAACCCGTCGATGATCTGCGGTTCCTGCACGTGGGCCGGCAGGATCGACACCTCGCCGTCCCCGCCTTCCTGCCGCTCCCACTCGTCCCGCCGGAACCCCGACTCCCTGGCACTGCGCTCCAGCACCGCCGCCAGCCCCGACTGGATCGAGTCGTGCCGCAGATCGTCCCCGCCGCCGTAGTTCTCGGCGTCCACCGCCAGAATCGGCCTACGGCCGAAATCAGAATCAAGCATCACGTCACCTGTTGTTATGTCTGGATCGCCCCGGTTCTCCGAGAGAGCAGTGTGGCGAAGACCGGCGTGACCGACGACGTACCAGTACGTCTTCCACGAAAATTCTGGACAACCCTCAAGCCTGGTATACGGACAGTCCGTACTGATCGAGCACGATCCTCCGCCGCTTCACCGAGTCGATGAGCCCCGCGTCCTTGAGCCCGCGCATGGCCTTGAAAACAGCGTCCTTACCGGCCCCGATCATGCTCGCGATCTCGGCATGCGTGAGTTCCACCCCGAGATCTCTTCTCCCGTCTGCCCGCTCCACGCCGTACCGCTCCGCGATCTCCAGCAACACCTTCGCCACCCGCACCGGCACACTGTGTTGCGCGAAGTCGATCCGCCGCCGATTGGCCCATTCGAGCCGGTCCGCGACCATCCGCGCCACCGCGTTCCACACCGCCGGATGCCGATCGAGAAAGTCCACGAAAACCTGCGCACGTATGACATGCACCAACATGGGGCTACAAGTCGTCACCATCGCCGAACGAGGCGTCCGCCGCAACGCCGCCAACTCCCCCACGACATCCCCGCCGACCCGGATCCCCAACAACACCTCCGCCCCCGACTCCAGATAAACGACGACCTTCACACAAGCCGTGACATCGGCCCCAGGAAGCGATCGCAGCAGGTAGACATCGGTCCTGTCCTGATCCCCCTGATGGATCAGCACCTCCCCGGCCCCCCGCGAGGACGACGGCGCCAGCCCGAGCAGCCCTTCCCTTTCCACCGGACTAAGCCTGTCCATAAGGGTGCCCTTAGGCCACATGACCGGAATATGCGCACCAACCACCGACAACGCCTTTGATTGACAACTTCACGGCGCTGAGAAGCTACACCCCTGTCGGCTGATCGACAAATCACACCATAAAACCGCTATACCCACAAATCCCCATTGCGAGCAATACCCGCCACCTCCGAGCAATATTGCACCCGCAAAAACCCCATCCCACTCCAGACCGATCCCCGAGCCCCATTTCACGCAATCACCCCGTCCCCAACGACTCCCCAACCGGCGACAGGACGACCCCGAACTCCGACCAGCCCCGGCAGACCGAACCGGCTGGGTCACGCCGTCGGCCCGTACGGCGAACCACCGCCGTCCGTCATAGGCTTTGCGCAGTTCTGGCACGTCACGGACGGAGGCTCACATGGCCGAGACGACGCTCACCGACACCACGGTCGCCGAGTTGATGGCCGAACTGGCCGCGTTGGACGACCCCAGGGCACGCGAGGTGAACGAGAAACACGGCGATGACCACGGCGTGAACCTCGGCGAACTCCGCGCCATCGCGAAACGCCTGAAAACCCATCACGAACTCGCACGCCGCCTCTGGCAGACCGACGACACCGCGGCGAGGCTCCTGGCGCTCCTCATCTGCCGTCCCAAGTCCTTCGACCGCGACGAACTGAACATCATGATCCGCCAGACCCGCGCACCGAAGGTCCACGACTGGCTGGTCAACTACGTGGTGAAGAAGAACCCCGATGCCGAAGCCCTGCGCGTCGCGTGGTCCACCGACCCGGACCCCGTGGTCGCGAGCGCCGGCTGGTCCCTCACCGCCGACCGGGTCACCAAGAACCCCGAAGGCCTCGACCTCTCCGCGCTGCTCGACACCATCGAGGCGAACATGAAAGAGGCCCCCGACCGCCTCCAGTGGTCCATGAACACCTGCCTGGCCTATATCGGCATAGAACACCCCGAACACCGCACCCGCGCACTAGAGATCGGCGAACGCCTGGAGGTCCTCAAGGACTATCCGACCTCCCCCGGCTGCACGTCCCCGTTCGCCCCCATCTGGATCAACGAGATGGTGCGCCGGCGGCAGGAGACCTAGGAACCCGGCGGCTCGACAACAGTCATCGGTTCCGCGCCGCGTAGTGCGCACGGTGCCGCCGGGCCTCCCTCAGAGCCCACTCCCGCGCGTCCGCGGGCACCCGTTCGTCCCGCCAGCCGTCGAGGACCCGCAGCATCTCCTCGGCGAACGACCGGCCGAGACGGGTGAACCGGCCGGTGCCGAGCGACCGGTCGACGGCTTCGAGCGTCACGTCCCGCCAGCGTGCGTACAAGGCGGCGGCGGGAACGCCGCCGGTGCCGTGCAGCCACTCCGCGCGCCAGAAGGACGTGACGCCGAGGTGCGCGTAGGCACCGTGGAAGAGGCCGATGAACGGACGGGGGTCGCTGCGCCAGGGAGCGTAGTACTGGTCGTTCTGGTCGTCCGGGAGGGGACGAACCAGGTCGAACATGGTCATGAGCGCATTCAGCTTCTGGTGCTGGGCCTCGTGCACCAACATCACCGCCGTGTGTGTGCCGCCGACCGGCCGGGACATCGCCACCGAGCCGAACGCGGCCTGCGCGCTCGCGCTGGCATGGCTGTCACCCGAGGCCAGCACCGGCGTGAGCACACGCACCACCTCCCGTACCTCCTCGGCGGCGGCAGGGTGCCGCGCGGAGAGCACCTCGGCCGACTCCTGGAGCGAACGACGCCACGCCTGCACCTCAGGAGGGTGCAGGACGAACCTGGGACAGGGGTGCGGGGGGAAACTGTACGCGTCGACGTCGTCGAGACAGATCTCCCAGAGCCCTCCTGGCGGACCGAGACGCAGCCGGCGCACCGGCCGCCATCCGAGGTGACCCGGTACCAGGCGCACCCACCGGCCCTCGTCCAGTTCCAGATGGCCGTCCCGCACCCGGACCTTGAGCGGCGCACGGTCACCGGCGCCGCTCAGGCGCAACCCGCCGAGGGACGGGAAACCGAGACCGCCGTGTTCGGTGCGGACGGTCGCCGCGAGATCGGTCCCCGCACGCGCCGCTACCGTGAGGGCCAGCGCCGCGAGGCGTTCCGGCCGGATGCGGTCGTGATCCCCGGACCGCATGGCACGGAGCGTGGTGAGGGCCCACAGTCCCACCGACGGATAGCTGAGCACCTCCTCGGCCGCCGCCGGGACCGCCGCGCACAGGTCGGCGAGCAGCGCGTACGCCTCCGCGGCACGCGTGCCTCCCTGTCCGTCGTCGCGGAACGACTCGGCGACGCTCCTGACCAGCAACAGGTGCTTGCTGCGTTCGGCCGCCGCCAGCAGCCGCACTCCTTCCGCGCCGCCTTCGCCACGGGCCAGCGCGCCGAACACACCGGCGGGAAGGACGTGTGGCGGCGGACTCATCCGGCGACACCTCCACGGCCGGTCAGGTCGTCACGGAGCCGCCGCCTGATGTGCGAGATCAGCCGGTACAGGTCGGGGCAGTACACCGAGGGATTGGCGAAGCCCGCGCCGTCGCGGTAACGGTGCGCGTACTGGCCTCCTCCGCAGGTGCGGCGCAGATCGCAGGAGCGGCAGACGGGTGCGAGCGCGAGCGGCCCCAGTTGCTGCGCGACGACCGGCGGGCTGAGCAGCACACGGTCGAACGCCGCGGACGCCACGTTCAGTGTGCTCCGCGTGGTTCCCGCGCGGGAGGTCTTCAGCACGTCACCCTGCTCGATCGTCCCGTCGGTCTCCACCACCACGGTCTGGACGGGCCCGAGCCCGATGCCTTGTACGGCCGGCCCGCCACCGAGGAGGGTGTGGACGATGCTCTCCAGCAACCGAACCGGCGGAGGTGGTGCCGAAGCGCCATACCACAGGTCGAAGACCGTGATCAGCCAGTCGGCGTACGGCGTCGCGGCGTCGCCTGCCTCCCGGCCAGGTGGCGGGCTCGACCAGTGTCCGTGTGGAAGCAAGAAGTCGATCATGGGGGGATCGAGGTCCGACAGGCTCCGGTAGACGCCGGCGGGATCGGTCCGCGGATCGATCACGCACAGGAGCCCGCCGAACAGGTGGCGATATCGCGGGGAGGTCAGGAGGCGTATCGCGGCGGTGACCGCGGCGTGGCTGCCTCGGCCGTCCGGCCCGCGGCGATGCCGGTCGTGGTCCGCGGCGTCGCCGTCGAGGCTCACCCCGACCCTGACGCCGGCCTGGTCGAACGCGCGCAGGTAGTCCTCCGACAGGCGCACACCGTTGGTCTGGACGCTCGCGTCCACCGTGACCGCCGGGCCGACGGCACGCCGCACCCGTGTGACGACGGCGGCGAGGTCGTCCGGCGTCCGCAGCAACGGCTCACCGCCGTGCAGGATGACACGGATGCGGGTGAGCCGGTGATCGCGGACGTGTTCGGCGATGCGGCCGGCGGTGAGCTCCGCGACGTGGGAGGTCATGGTGCGCGGCTGGGTCCTCCAGCGCTGGTCCGCGAATCGGTACACGTAGCAGTAGTCGCAGGCGAGATCGCATCTGCTGTGCACTTTCAGGACGAATTCCCGAAGTGGCGCGGGATGCCAGCCAGAGGCAAGCATCGCATCGACCTGGAGGTCGTCCGGCCATTCTCGGGTACCGGCGGACGGGCTTCGCTGATTACCCGCGTCGTCCACCCACACCGCCGAGACCAGAGGAGCGTATGACGCAATCCATCCCGTGATCCCATACTTCGATTAAATCATCATAAACCAGGATGATATATGTATCATCGGTAGCCCGTCAGGGCAATACATACCACCGAGGTGGGTTTTGAACAACTATAACGCTCTCATGACAGCTCGCGGAGCGCCAGAGCGGGGGTGACACAAACGGATGGGTGAGATGGAGGAAGATCACGACGGCCTCGTCGCAGTCATCGCGAAGTTATCGGTGGCCGACCTGACGAGCTTGCGCGTCCACGCCTCTCCGGTGCTGGCCAAGGCCCTGAACAGGCTCATCGAGGGAAACGGCGAAACGGACCCGTTCTGGGTCGGGTTTCAGGACGGCCCCTAAATCGACCTTGACCATATCGGCATTCCACCGCGTCCTATAGTCCTTTTTGACGGGCATGCGAAACCTCTATACTTCAGACCGGAAGCGACGGCACGAGACGATTCCTCGCGGCCCGAGACGCCTGGCGCAAGGCCCGGCGATACCGAAACGGAGCGCGATGGGCAAGGTTCCTCCCACAATTCCGCCGATCGCCATGATCGCTTTCTACGGCGCTCGCACGGGAGTGGGTAAGTCGACGACGCTGTGCAATGTCGCACTCATCCTCGCCGCCGCCGGCCGCCGGGTGCTGATCGTCGACCTCGGGACCGAACCGCCTGGCCCCTTCTCCTATCTGCGCGAACTGCTCCCCGATGACCTCGGCGAAGCCGGCGAGGAGCCCGGCCGTCGGCCGGTACCCCTGCGCCTCGACGCCTCCGGCGGCGTCGCGCTCCTGCGACGAACGCCGGAGACGTTCACCGTCGAGGAAGCCGCACGACTGCGCGCGGAGCTCACGGGATCGCCGTACGACGTGGTCCTCCTGGACGCACCCGCGAACGCACCCGGCGTGCGAGAGATGGTGTCGGCCGCCGCGGACCAACTCGTCCTGTGCTTCCCGATGAGCCCGCAGGCGGTCGAGGAGGCCGCGCGCTGGATCGAGTCGGCGAGAGGCGCCACACCACAGATCCTGCCACTGGCGGTGCGTGTCGACCTGGGTGCGGGCCTGCCACTGGCTGAGGCCAGGCACATGGCGCAGGCGTCCGGCCTTGGGGACGACCTCCTGGAGATCCCCTACTGCGCCGCGTACTCCGTATCGGAAGAGCTCGCCGTCCTGCACGACCGGCCCGGCGCGGAAGGGCTGCGTGGCGCTTACGAGCAGCTCGTCACCACGATCACTGGGGGTACCGTCTTCCCCGTCCGGCGCGTCTCCATCGTCTACCCGTCGCGCCGGCGGCACTGGGCCGAGTGGTTCGCGGAACAGGGCACACGCCATGGCATAGGCGTCACCCTGGTGCGGGAGGAAGACCTCGGAGGCACGCCGCCACCTCAGGGCCACCGCTGGGTGGCGCTCCAACCGGCCGAGCTCGGGGAGGCGACCCGCCGGCGCGTACGGTCGCTCCGCGCGCTGCTCGTCCGCCTGGACGGCGAACGTCTGCCTGACGACCTGGCGGGTCACGAGGTGGTCGCACTCGGCGAGTCACCCCAGGAAGTTCTCGCGGCCGTCCCTTCCGTCCTCGGCGCCGGGCCTGCCGTGCGGCGCAAGTCCGAGGACGAACGCCTTCCCGGCAGCCGGCCCGGCCTGGAGCGACTGCCGCGCGACGACAGCGAGTTCCGCGGCCGTGGCACACTGCTGGAGGACATCCGCGACCTGCTGAGCCCCGGCGCGAGCGGCCACGTCGCGCTGGTCGGGCCAGGTGGCGCGGGCAAGACCAAGACCGCCTTGGAGTACGCCAGACTCTTCCGCGGAGCCTACGACGTGGTCTGGTGGCTCGACGCCGGCCATCAGGACACCATCAGAGCGGGACTGGTCGACCTCGCCGAGCACCTCCTTCTGTCGGCGCAAGGCGATCCGGTGGACGCCGTACGCGCGCACCTCGCTTCCGGCAAGGTGTCCCGCTGGCTGTTGGTCTGCGACGACGCCAGATCCGCCGAGCAGGTGGCGGCGGCCGTGAAACCGCCGGCGCCGGGCTCAGGCGGCGTCGGTCACGTCCTGGTCACCGGCCGCGGCTACGACTGGCCGGAGCCGTTCAGGCAGTTGACGGTCAGGGAGATGGACCGTGACGGCGCCATCGGCCTGCTGCGCGACCTGGTGAAAGGCATCCGTGAGCCGGACGCGGAAAAGGTCGTCGCGACCGTCGAGAAGCAGCCTCTGGCGGTCCGCCTGGCCGGAGCCTTGATCCGCCGCGAGCTTCTGGAGCAGGGATCGGGCCGGACACGCCAGACCGACCTCACCGACGGCGACGGCGTGTGGCAGAGGGGACAGTACGAGCAGGAGGTCGCCGAAAGGTTCGTGACGGAGTTCGGCGAGGAATCCCGCCGGCAGGGACGCCGGTACGGCGAACAGCCCGACGTGTACGACGTGCTGGTCGAACTGGCGGTCCAGAAGCTGAAGGAGGGTGTGGCGGGTCGGGCCGGCGAATGGCTCGTGGAGGCGTGCGCGTTCCTGTCCCCTCAAGGCATCGGTCCTGGCCTGCTGCGTTCCACCTCCATGCTCGCTCGGATCGCCGAGGTCGATCAACGGCTGTCGGCACCCACGCTGATCGACGCGGTACTGCGGGAAACGGACCGCTACGCACTCATCCGCGCCGAACTCGGTCTTCCCGCCGAGCCGGTGCGCATGCACCGAGTGGTACAGGAATCCGTGCGCACGCGCCTGAGCCGCGCCGGCCTGCTCGATCGCAGGCGGCTGGAGATCACGTCTGTCCTCGCCGCGTCGGCCCCGCGCTACATGGAAGACATGGCCACCGGCGACCGGGACCTTCTGGCGGAACTCGACCGCCATCTGCCGACCTGTGGCGCGATCACCCCCGGAGCTCCCGCCGAGGTGCGCCAGTGGGTGCTCACCCAGCTCCGTTTCCTGCTCAGTGTGGGGCACGTGAGCGCCGTTCACCGGGCCCGGCGCCTGGCCGAGGAAGCGAGATCCGCCTGGAGCCCCACCGTACCCGCCACTCACCAGGACGGCATGGCACAGGACGCCGGCGCCGGACAGCCGGCCAGGAGCACGGCGCACGAAGAACTGCTCGTGATCCTGGCACGGGTGCACCTGCGCCTCAGCGAGGGTGACGGCGTCGTCGTGAACGCCGAACGCGCTCTTCCCGGCTTGACCCGTGCGTACGGCACTCTGCATCCCCTGGTCCTGGAGGCGACGACGATACTCGCCGCGGGGCTACGGCTGACCGGGGACTTCTCCGGCGCCTACGACCAGGCGGCACGGACGCTGCAGGGCCTGCGTGAGCTGTTCGGCGCCAACCACCCCGAGGTGGGCCGTGCGATGAACAACTTCGCCAGGGCCGCAGGACACATCGGCCAGTTCGAAGAAGCGGTGCGGGTGGCGACGGACCGCGTCAGGCGCCGTAAGTCGCTGTTCGGAGAGAACGACCGATTCGCCTTGCACACGGCCTGCAACATCGCTTACTTCTACCGCGAACTCGGCCGGCTCGAGGACGCGCGCAACCTCCTGCGGCAAGCGGTCCGGCGGCTGAGCTGGCTCGACTCCCCGGCCGAGTTGGAGCGCCTGACGGCACGCCTCGGGCTCGCCGTCACCGAACGCCGGCTCGGCCGGCTCACGACCGGCCTCCTGCAGGGTAACGACCAGACTCTCGCCGAGCTGCACGCGGAGTTCGGCCCTTCGCACCCCCTCACCATGGCCGGCGAGGTCAGCGCCAACGCCGACCGTCACGTCCTGCGGATGTGGCCTGAGGCCGCCGCGGGAGCGGCGCGGACACTGCGGCGGTTCCGCGGCCTGATGGGAGACGACCACCCGTTCACCCACATCTGCCGCGCCAACCTGGCGGTCTACCTGACGGCCTTGGGCGAGTTCGGCGACGCCGAGTCACACAGCACCCGGGCCATGGACGGTCTGCTCGCTCGGCTCGGCGACCTGCACCCCTTCTATCTCGCCGTCACCGCCAACCACGCCGGCGTCCTCGCCGCGCGAGGCCGGTGGGACGAGGCGATCGAGCGTGAGCGCACCGCGTTGTCAGGCCTTGTCACGGTCCATGGCCACGGCCACCCCACCACTCGCCTGGTCAAGGCCAACCTGAGCCGTACCGAGTCACATCAGGTGACGGGCCGAGAGGCCGTTGACATCGAGATTCCGAGCTAGCTCAAGGAAGGCAAGGCGCAGATGACCCTTCCCCAGCCACCGGACGAGTGCTGGGAGCATTCGCCTGAGGCGGCGGACCATCCGCTCGCGGGGCTCCTGTCCGTCTGGAGGGCCGAGCACTGCGACCCGTCGCTGTTCGATCCGCTCATCAAGCTCTGTGCGGAGGCGATACCCGATACGGCGGGGCCACAGTCACTGGTCCGCTTCGCTCGAGGTTTTCATGATTTCACCATCGACCTGCTCGGCGAGAAACCCGAGGAGGAACGTGAGCCTGTCCGCGTGGCCCGGCGGCACGCCTTCCGCCAGGTCGTGCTAGGCGTCGAACGGCTGGACCAGATGCTCGGCGAGCTGGACACCGGCCCGCTGATGCGCACGGTCGTGCAGACCCGGAGCGGCATCGTCCACTGCGGCAGAGTGCGGCCGGGGGAGTATCTCGTCGCGGCGGCCCGTGACGTGGACGACCTCGAACTGACGGACCGGCGGCTCTGCACACTCGTCACCAAGATAAGGAACGAACTGCACGGCCTGTCCGACGAGGATCCCGGTGGTTACTCGGACGCGCTCGTCAGCCTGGAAAGATCAGGGCCGATCAGCAACCGACCCGGCGAGAGCGCGTTCTCCCCGGACGTCCGGCAGGTGATGGACGCGAACCTCAGCGTCGACGACCTGCATTATCTGGCGTTGTACAAGGACTGGCGGCCGGTCTACTCCTGCGATGTCTTCGACGCGCCTCGGCTGAAGTCCGCTTTCTTCACGATGACCAGGCATCGGCGCCGTGAACTGTACGACGACCTCGTGCACAAGGCCCGGCGGGACATCAACCACCTGGGACGTTCGGTGCGCGACGTGATCGGTGCGGGGCCGATCAGAATCGTGCTCGACGTGGAGTCCGGTGCCGTTTACACGCATGTGCTCGATCTGGACGGCGACTTCCTGGTGGGAGTCACTCTCCGTCAGTCGGCCGTCTTCCGCGCCGAGAAACGTATGCAGAAAGTCGTGCAGCACATCCTCCGATCTCCAGCCGACAACTGACGAACATTTCAGCTCCACAACCCTGAATGTAGTCATATTTCGCGACATTTCACCCAGGACGCGTTTACCGTTCGCCACCATTCAACTACACTTTCTCAGGCGGGTGCGAGACAGCGGTGACGCGTCCCCGGGGAGCGGGGCACGCGGAGGCCACACGCGAGAGGCGGCCGCATGACGAGTGCCACCGATGGCCGGTCACTGCTGTGGCCGTCCGTGCGAAGACTCCTGCTCGCCCTCACCTGCGCCGGGGCCGGCCTGGTGATCGCCGGTGTCTTCAGCGGGGCCGATCCGCCTTCCTCCCCGGCCTATGTGACCGGGGTGAGCGCACTGCTCGCTCTCGGTCTGTACGGCAGTGCGTCCGGCATCCCCCGCGCGGCGGTGACCGACCTCCGGCGGGTGGTACTGGCGGTGACGGTCGGGGTGCTGTTCAAGGCGCTGCTCATCGGCGGCGTCATGTTCGCCTTCTCACCCCACCCCGCGTCGCTGGTGCTCGGTGTGGCCGTGGCCCAGATCGACCCGCTCTCGGTCGCCGCGCTGCTGACGCATTCGCAGATGTCCGCGCGGGCCAAGGGCCTCCTGCTGGCGTGGGCCTCCTTCGACGACCCCATCACGGCCCTGCTGACCATCTACCTGTCCGTCTTCGCGTTCGGCGCCGCCGCCGGCGCACCGCACCTCGAGACCGAACTCGGGCCGTACCTGCTCGGCATCGCCGCCAACCTTCTTCTCGCCGCCGCCGGGTGGCTGCTGTGGCAGTTGATCAAACGGCTGCCGGTCGGCGAGCGGACACGCCTCGCGATCGCGGTCGCCGTGCTGATCGTGCTCGGCGCCGTGGCCGTCTGGCAGTTCCTCATGCTGGGGATGGCACTGCTGGGGCTGTTCTACCGTCTCGACCTCGGTGCGGTGCTCGACCGGTTGGTCACGGTGACGTTCTACCTGGCGTCCGTGGCACTCGGCCTGTTGCTGATCGACGGGGTGCTCGTCACAGCCGGGCTCGTGCTCGGCCTGGCGGCGTTCGCCGCGCAGATCGTGGTGGGTGGCCTGCTGGTCGCGCCGCGAGGCATCGGAGTGACCGACCGGGTCTACCTGGCGCTCGGACAGCAGAACGGCGTCACGGCCATCCTGCTCGCGCTCGCGCTGGCCCCTGTGTATCCGCCGGCGATCCAGATCGTGGCCCCCGCCATCCTGGTGATCAACATCTTGCATATCCTCACCAACGCGGTGTGGGACCGCAGGACGGCCGTTCCCGCCTGGCTCGGCGGCATCCGGAGCAGACAGACCACCGGACTGGCCGCGCGCGTGGTGCGCGTGCTCGGGGCGGGCCACATCAGCGAGCATGTCGGCCGGCGGCTGGAGGACGCTCTGCGGAACGAAAGAGCGGTCCTTGGCGCGGCGACGCGGGACGACCGGACGGCCGCGACGGCACAGAACCGCCACACCGGCTGACCCCAGCGGGGTCGAGCGGCCGCATTCGAGCAGTTCGGTGGTGCCGTCGGCCCCTCGCGTCAGCGCACCGGCCCGACGGGTCCGAGCAGCTCCTCCTGCACGCGGGTCGCCAGGTGGGTCAGCGCGTCCTCGGCGTCCCGCCGTACCGAGCTCTCGATCACCTGCTCGGCCAGGCCGAGGATCTCGACCCTCTGCCCCCGCTCGGTCAGCCGGAAGAGCGGGATGATCTCCGCCGTGGCGTCGTACCGCTGGCAGATGGCCCGCAGTTCCTCACGCTGCTCCTTGGACAGGCCGCTACGGAACGCCTGCGCCTCGGCCCGGTCCAGCCAGCGCGCCACCGCGTCCATGAACGTCTCCACCAACCGCTGGAAGAACACGACGATGCCGATCACCTCGAAGAACTCGCGCGAGGAGGCGGGACGCATGCGGTGCGCCATCGGTTGCTCGCCGTCGAAATGGTCACGGAACAGCGACTGGATGCCGATCAGCCCTTGCAGTGCCGACAACGCGCGGGTGAAGTGGCGGTCCACCCGCTCGGGAAGTCCATGTCCCGTGTCGCCGGCACCGGTTCCCGTCCCGGCCACCGTCTGCATGCGCTGGATCTGCGCGGTCAGCAACTCCAGCGTCGTCTGGGTGTGGTTCTGCTGCCTGCCGATTCGCAGAACCTCCTCGCGGATACCGGTCAGCACGGTCTCGCGGCCGGCCTGCTCCAGCCGGCCGTGCGCCTCGGCCAGTTGCTCGCGCAGCAGCTCACGGAAGCGGTAATGGTCGTAGATCAGCGGCTGCCTGGAGAGCATGCCGGCGAGCGCGCGCCGATCGGAGGGCCGCATGTAGCCGTTGACCACCACGATGACCTCCTGGCCCGGCCGGGCCAGGATGGCGTCGACGTCCCGGCGGAGCCGCGTGTTCTCCTGGTCGTCCAGGATCGACAGCGTGAGCAGCACGGTGACCGCCGCGTCGTCCGCGCGCCGGGAGATCCGGAACGTACGGTCCCCCACCTGGTCGGCGGACCAGCCGCCGGTTTCGAGCACTTGCTGGACCTCGCGAGCCACGCTGCTGAGTTTGTGCCTCTCATGGATGAGGCGGATCGCGGCACGAACCGTGGGAGGAGTCACCACGTTGACCTGATCGGGACGGTAGACCTCGTCCCAGCCGACCCGGCACACGTTGAGCATGAACCGCGGGTTGCCCTCCGCGGACGTGGTGATCTCGCTCACGGCCTTCTCGGAGAACCGCACCGGTGAGCCGGGGGACACGTACTTGTCGATGAGCCGCCTCGTCTCCGGCACGTCGAACGGCTCCACGGGGAGCACTCGCACACGATCGTGGAAGCCGCCGGAGAACCTTTCCAGATTGTCCGGCAGCACGGTGAAGATCGTCAGTCCGCCGCTCTCGATCAGCACGTTGACCAGGCGCTCGAACCCCTGGAGCAGTTCCACGTTCCACGCCGGCGAGCGGTCGCTCTCCTGCAGCATGCGTTCGATCTCGTCCATCACGAACACGAACGGCTCACCGGCCCTGCCGTACAGGAAGGCGAGCATGGTGAACGCGCCGAACGCCTTGACGTCGCTGTCGATCGGCTCGGTGATCCCCTCTTCCTTCAGATCCTGGTCGAGATGATCGCCGCTCAGCCACTCCCACACCGCCGCGGCCCGGCCTTCCGAGCGCAGCATCTCACCGAAGTTCAGCAGTGCGAACTGACTCGCCAGCGCCTCCTGATCGGTGACGGCGAGAAGGTTCTTGCTCATGATGGCGCGGATGTCGTGATCCGACAGCCGGAACCTGGTCACGACCTGATCCGCGCGGATCTTCATCTCACGCACACTTCGCACCTGTGGTCCCGGCGCTCCCATCCGGGTCAGGAGATCGGCCGTCGCCTCCGCGTAGTAACGACCGAGGACCCGGGTGAACCCCGGCAGATCGAGGCCGTTCATCAGTGTCTCTTTGTAAAGCGTGAAGAATCTGCCGGACGGCCCGGCGGCGGAGAAAAGCTTAGGCGCGAAATGCGGACCGAGCCGGTCGCCGCTCCCGTCGCGCGGGATGACGGCTTCGAGATCGTCGAGGACCGTCCGCAGCAAGTGGGTCTTACCCGCGCCTAACCCGCCGGTGAAGGGGAGACAGACCCCGCCACCCGCGGTCCTGGTGCCCTCCAGTGTGCGGGACGCGGCCCGGTCGAGGTAGTTCTCGACCTGCCGGCGTGCTTGTGCGACGGTGGCCGTCTCCACGGTCAGTGACCTCTGGCCGCCGCCATGAAACGCCGCCGCCGTCTCGAGAAATGGGTTCGTGTCGGGGGGCGGGTCGTTCGTCCGGCTCATCACGCCTGCCCCTCCGGATCCTCGAGCTGCTGCCACACCGCGAGGTTCGTCAGGCCGAACTCGTCGGCGAAGTGGTGGTACTGCACCACCGTCAGTCCCGGCCTGTTGTCGAATATCTGACGCAGCACACCGCGCCACTGACCGATGCTCAGACGATCCGGACGGTGCTCGCGAACCTCTTGCACCACCGCCTTCGTGATCAACACCGGCGGTTTCATACGGCGCAACTGACGGTCGGCATAGCGCCAGTAATCTTCCTCGCGCATCGGACCGATATGCATGTGGTAGAAAAAACGATCCGGAGGATTGCGGATGATCCTGTACAGGTACGTACCGAGATCCTGCCGTAGCTGAGCGGCCTGCCGCTCGAGCGTCGCCAGCAGCAGAGAGGAGCTCTCCGCCAGGAAGACGATCCTGTTGCCGGCGAGATGCAGGTAGGTCCGCACCTGCTCGACGGTGTCCATGGGAGGGAGCAGCACGACGAGGTACATGTCGTCCCCCAGCGCCTCACCAAGAACCCTGTATCCGGTACCCGGGTCGGTCGCCGAGTCGCACAGGTCCGACAACCTGACCCCCCGATTACGCAAGTATAAGAGCACCTCTTTGAAAATGTACATCTCCGCGTCGACACCCCGTGCGGCGTTCTGCTGCAACGACAAACCCGAAATGTCCACCACTTTTACCGATGAATCCATCCAGACGCCGTCGGCCACCTGCGACCTGGCGACATCCACTCCCCTCGGCATTCCACACTTCTGCAGGTAGGCCGCGCAATTACCCAGCAGGGTCGTCTTTCCATCACTTTCACGACCGGTGGCCAGTACGAGAAATCCGCGCCTGTCCAGCCTCTTCAGGTCCCTGAACCGCTTCCGGAATTCTCCGAAGACCCGTCCCAGATCGTCCACCAGCGTGTAGAAACGCAAGTCACCCGGATTCGTGTCCGAGTCCACCCAGCCCCGCAACGGCTCGTCCGGCCGCTCCTCCGGAGCACTCGGATGCATGAACGGGTTGCTCAAGATTTTTTCCTTCCGAGCGCCTTCATCTTCCTGGCACGGTCACGCACACCGCCGGTCAGAGCCCGCAGACCCCCCCACCCGGCCCGCGGACGAGGCAGCAACCGTTCCGCGTCCCTGGCGGCGGCCATCACCGTGTGCACTTCATGTTCGAGTTCCTTGAAGCACTGCGCGGAGAATTTGGTCAGGTCGGCTTTGCGTTGCCTCTTCCATTGCCCGGAACTCCCCCACGGCGGCTCCTGCCGCTCGTACATTTCCGTCAGCAACAGCCGGCACCGTTTCGCGCCGGCCAGACGAAGACCCGCCATGACGGAAAGCTGTCCCTCGAGCGCGTGTTGTGCGGCCTGTACCTCACGATCCTCCGGTGTGTTCCCATCGCCGCGCCACTGCTTGATGTACTCGACCCCCGCTCTGCGGTACGCGACCGCCGCCGTCCGCAGGTCCATCGCCACCTTGGCGGCCCGGTCGCGCCGCACATGCCACGCCGTCGCCACGAGCGTGAGCAGCGCACCCACCGCGACCGGCACCATGCCGCCGATGAGACCCGGCCAGATCGACGCGTCGTCACGCAGACGCTGCGGGTCGGCGCCGATCAAGGCGTCACACGCCTTGTCGAAGGCGGCCTGATGACCCGTACGCCAGTCGAGCAGGGAAATCCACTTCCCCTCGACCCACACGTCATCGGCAGACGGCGAGGACGGCACGGCCGCAGGAGAGGTGACGTGCGGGGAGGCCGAAGGCGACGGCACGCGCCGGGTCGCGGCCGGTGAAGGCCCTGGGGTGACCAGCCTGAGAACGACCACCGCCTCGGCGAGGTCGCGCCGGTGCTCGGGAAGCAGGCAGTAGACCGTGCGCGCGTCTCTCGATTCCCGGTCGTCGTCCACGGCGGCGTTCGCCGGGCCGGCGAGACCCAGGCCGAACAGGAACACTCCCGCCAGCAACCTGACAATCGGACCGGTCATACCGCCTTCCTTGGGCTCACTGCGGGGACACTAGCCCAATTACACATCAAGCGGCGTGATATCAGATCAGTTCACAATGGCGAAATCGTATCGATGCGACAGCCGGCGATAATTGCCCTCTGCGGACGTCCCGAAAATGCTTATTCGGCTCGACAGGAGTCCCGTTGGACCGGAGATCACCCTGGCTGAGCGGATAAAGAGGATCGGCGGGCCGGAGCCCGCCGATCCCGCGATCGACAAGTCTTCCTCCAGGGTCCTCGAAGCCGGCCGTTCGTGCCGGCGCGGCCCCCGTTCTCGCGGCGTCAGCCGTTCCTGCGCGCGGTGAAGAGCAGATACTCCCACTCCATCACCGATTTCTCCCCACCCTGCATGTGCCGGCGAGCCAGCTCACTGAGATCGTGATCCAGCGCCGCGACCCGCTCGGCATCCCCCGCGACGGCCCGGTACACCGCGACGGTAGGCCCGTAGTTGGCCTTGAAGAAGTCGCGGAAGGCGTCCGGTGAGTCGAACCGGTCCACCGTGACCGACTGCCGGCGCACGCCGACCTCGGTGACCCGGTCTCCGAACAACCCGCGGACGTGCTCCTCGCTGCCCCACAGCGGAGGCGGCTGCGCACCGGCCGGCGGCGGTGGCGCGTACGGCTTCATGGTGGCGAACATCTGGCCGACGAAGCCCTCAGGCGTCCAGTTGACCAGCCCGATGGTCCCACCGGGCCGGCAGACCCGGACCAGTTCGTCGGCGGCGGCCTGGTGATGCGGCGCGAACATGACGCCGACACACGACAGGACCGTGTCGAACTCGCCGTCCCCGAACGGCAGCGCCTCCGCGTCGGCCCGACGCCACTCGACCTGCGCTCCACGCCGCGCGGCCAGTCCCCGTCCGACCTCCAGCAGCTCCGGCGTCAGGTCGCTCGCCACCACGCCGGCCCCCGCCAGCGCCGCGGGAATGGCCGCGTTCCCCGACCCGGCCGCCACGTCGAGCACCCGGTCCCCGCGTCCGACGCCGCACGCCTCGACCAGGATCGCGCCGAGATCGGGGATGACCTCCTCGGCGACCGCGGGATAGTCCCCCAGGGCCCACATGGCGCGGTGCTTCGCCTTGAGTGCCCCGTCGGCCCCTGAAGCGTCGATCTTTGCATTCATCGCACGTTCTCCCCGTTTTCCGCGGTTGTCTCGGTTCGACGGTAAGAAGAGACGCGCATCAGCCTCTAGTACACGATGTGTACCGCTGCTGAGACCCTGCGCCGATCACCTGGTGCCACCCCCGGCATCCGACTCTAAACTGCGCGCATGGGCTCCTCGTACCACCAGTTCTGCCCGGTGGCCAAAGCCATGGAACTACTCGACGAACGCTGGACACTGCTCATCGTCCGCGAACTGGTGTGCGGCCCCGCACGCTTCAACGACCTGCGCCGCGGCCTCCCCCGCATGTCCCCCACCTTGCTGTCCCGCCGCCTGAACCAGCTCACCAACGCCGGGGTCGTCGACCGCCGCACCGAGAACGACGAGGTCCGCTACACGCTGACCCAGGCCGGCCAGGAGCTACGTCCCGTGGTCGAGGCACTGGCGGTGTGGGGGATCCGCTGGATCGGTGAACTGGGGGACGAGGACCTGGACCCCAAACTCCTGCTCTGGGACATGCACCGCAACATCGACCGGACCACCGTGCCTCCTGGCCGCACCGTGATCCAGTTCCGCTTCCCGGACATCCCGCCGGCCAACCGCCACTGGTGGCTGGTGATCAGCGGCGAAGAGGTGGACGTCTGCGACACCGACCCCGGCCACACCGTGGCCGTCACGGTGACCACCGACCTCCGCAGCATGATCGACATCTGGCGCGGCAACCTGACCTGGTCCGACGCGCTGCGCGCCAACGCACTGACGGTGAACGGCCCGGAGTCGCTCCGCCGCGCCGTACCCGGCTGGTTCACCCTCCACCCGTGGGCCACGGTCCCGCGACCCACCTGACCGAACGGCTACCGCGCGAGCAGCGGCAGCGCGGCGAAGGTGTGGCCCTGCCACAGCAGCCGCGACGCCTCCTCCGGGTAGGCGGTGACCGTCGAGGGTGTGCCGAAGACCTGCGTGAGGCGCCGGCCGGCGTCGTACGCGGGCCACCCCGGGTCACCCTGTACGGCGAACGCCGTCCACGCCTGTCGGATCCGCGCCGACAGTTCCTCGGCCTCAGGCGGCGGCGGGTCGCCGATCAACATGGCGGGCTGTCCGCTGCTCAGGTTGCCGAAGACCAGCGGCACGTCCAGGCCGTGGCAGGCACCGAGGCCGCCACCGACCCCCGGAGCGGACCACGTCAGCTCGTACAGATGGGCCCGGCCGCCACCGTCGATCTGCGCCTCGGCGAGGTGCAGGCTCGGCATGCGGAACAGCCAGTCACCGTTGACCAGCTCGTACAGCTCCTCGTCGGCGGCGTCGCCGAACGCCTCCCGGTACCGCCGCGCGCCGTCCGGACCAGGAGCGAGCAGACGCAGAGCGGTCTCGGTCCGCTCCGGCGTGACCGCGCCGAGGACACCGTCGATCAGGCTGAACAACCGGTGCTCGTCGCGAGTGTGGCCGACGACAAGCGCGACGTCCCGCGCCGCGCCACCGGCCAGCGCCTCCCAGGGTGTGGCCGGCAGCACGTCCCCGTCGACCACCGGCGCGAACGGGATCGGCCGATGCGTGATCTGTCCCCAGCGTTCCCGCCGCCGTCCCATGCCGGCGAAGACCGCGTCCCCCACGGCCGGCAACCGGTCCGGCGGCACCTTCGACAGATCGGAGACCGCGGGCCGCATCCCGAGCTCGGCCGCGAAGGCCTCCGCGATGTCGGCGGCCAGCTCCGGTGAGAAGAACGTCCCCGGCACACTTTGCGCGATCGCTCGCCGGAAGAGCCCCGCCGCACGCGGCACGGCGAGCAGCGCCGCGACCGACCCACCCCCCGCCGACTGCCCGAAAACCGTCACCTGCTCCGGATCACCACCGAACCCCCGGATGTTGTCCCGCACCCACTCCAGAGCCGCGACCTGGTCGAGCAGCCCCCGATTGGCCGGCGCTCCGTCGATCCACGCGAACCCCTCGACCCCGAGCCGGTAGTTGAGCGTCACCACCACGACCCCACCCCGCGCCAGGCATCCGGCGTCGTACTCCGGAAGGCCGGCGTCCCCCATGGCGTAACCCCCACCGGGAATCCACACCATGACCGGCAGTCCCGCCGTGGCCCCCGGCTCCGGCGTCCACACATTGACCGTCAGCCAGTCTTCCCCACCGCCGTCGGACGACCCCCCGAGCACACGCGACTGCGGAGGCGGCGGCCCGAACTCCACCGCCGTCCGCACCCCGTCCCACCCACTGACCGGCCGCGGCGCACCGAACCGAAGCGGCCCGACAGGCGCGTCAGCGAACGAAACCCCCCGGAAAACCCCGGCCCCCGCCTCCCAGCAGCCACGGATGACCCCGGCCACCGTACGAACCTCCGGCCCGGACGACTCACGGGACGCACGGACGACCATCGCGAACTCCTCCCCGCTGCTGCTCGGCCGAGCATCGCAGCGCGCGTCATTCGCCAGCAATCCATTTAAAAACCGCATGAGGCCCGAACCAACCCCAATGACCGGCAGCCTGTGGTGTCAACCAGCCCACATGAGACGCACGATGTACACGACCCTGAGCTCCTCCAGCACCACATAAACAATCAGCCCGTACCGGCCGAAAGTCAGGTTGAGCAGATTGGCCTTCGGATTCCCGGGGTTGGCCGACACACCACACCAAGGCGAGACCTCAAGCAGGGCCCGCATCTCCAGATAAACGTTGAGCACCTCACCAGGCAACGCCGCGGCCTGCTCGACGACGGCCGGATCCGACTCGACCGTGTACACCCGCACGCTCAACCTTGCCGCGACCGCAACCGCGCGGCATACCCCTCGTCCCACGGCACCCCACCGACCGCCTCCCCTCGATCGGCCCTCCCCTGAAGCTCCTCGGCCCGATCCAGAACACGCCGATACTCGACAGGATCAGCCTTCAGCATGACGATCCCCCACCACCGATCCTGGAACCGCTGCACAGCCGCCAGATCGTAGGTGTCCCTGGCCTCGTCGAGCGCCGCACGATACTCCTCGTCGAACGCCGCGTGATCCTCGACCGGAAGCACGGCACGCAACGCTCGCGGACTCCGATCGTCCTTCACCGACTCCCGGATCCGCTCCGGCGACGACCGCGACCCCGGCACGTACGGCTGAGCACTCATGGCCCCCACAGTACGGCGCACACCCCGTCACGTCAGCTCACACATGGCCCCACCACGAGGAATCCGGCCGGCCCCCTGGTCAAATGATCATCAGGGATGCCGCAAGCCAGGATCGGACGGACATCTATCCCTTCCACTCCAAGATCATTAGTGACACCACAGGGCCGGTCGTCACCCGTCCGCGGGGGAGGCGGTGCTGTCCCGGATCGTGAGAGTGGTCGCCAGTTCCAGGCCGATCCGCTGGGTCTCCTCGCCGCGGCCCAGTGCGAGCGCCAGTTCGGTGGCCGCGGCCGCCATCTCGGTCAGCGGTTGGTGGACGGTGGTCAGTGGTGGGTCGACGAACGCCGCGACCGGCAGGTCGTCGAAGCCGACGACGCTGAGGTCGGCGGGGATGCGCAGGTCCAGTTCGCGAGCGGCCTGGTAGACCCCGAGCGCCTGTAGGTCGTTACAGGCGAAGATCGCGGTCGGCCGTGCCTCGGCGGTGAGGAGACCGAGCGCCGCCTCACGGCCGTGCTCCCTGGTGAGTTCGGTACGCAGGACGAGGCGGTCGTCCATCGGCAGGCCCGCCGCCTCCAGTGCCGAACGGTAGCCGTCGAGTCTGGCGCGGCAGCACAGGACGTGGTCAGGGCCCGCGATCATCGCGATGCGCCGGTGGCCGAGGTCGATCAGGTGCCGGGTGGCGGAGCGTCCGCCGGACCAGTTGGTCGCGCCGACGAAGGGGACGCCGTCCGGCAGTTCGACGGTGGGATCGAAGACCACGAACGGGATGTCCTTGGCGCGTAACTGGTTCCGCTGCTCCTCGGAGAGCTGGGCCACCGACACGACGCACGCCGGACGGCGGGCCAGGGTCTCGTCGATGGGATGGTCCATGGGATCACGCTCGGGGCCGAACTCCGTCAGCACGACACCTACGCGATGCTCGCGGGCCACGCGCTCGACGCCTCGGATGATCTCCAGGCCCCACATGTCCTCGAGCTCGCCGAAGACGAGCTCCATCATGTTCTTGCGGTTGCTCTTCCGGTAGCCGTACTCGCTGATCAGCGCCTCCACCCGGGCCCGGGTGCCGGCGGAGACGCCGGAGCGGCCGTTGATGACCTTGGAGACCGTCGGGATGGAGACTCCGGCGGTCTCGGCGATGTAGGAGATGGTCACCGGACGCGTGGGGTCGCCTCCGGGGGGCTGCTCCCTGTCAGCGACCGAACCGCCTGCCTCGGCGTGAGACAACATGGCCCCTTTCCTCGCCGTTCCGTCCCCACCAGGCGAGCCGTGGCAGGCGCGTCCACGGCGCAAGGATAACCCGCCGGTTCCGCTCAGCAGTGGTCGTGCGGCCCCGGCCGGCGGCTCATCGCCGGACCAGCCGAACCGGACGGCGCCGTCACGGCGTCGTGACCGATCAGCCGGCTGAAATATTCAGCACGATTCACCGAGAAAGTTTCTCCTCTGACTCTCCGGTAGTGGCAGGCGAACCAGTACGGCGAAGGACACGAAGCCCGTGGCCTCCCGGTTCGGCCTTGAGGGGTGGCGATATCTCCGCGACCCGGCCGCTGCCTCCCCGAGCGACCCGGCCACCCGGGATGGACAGCCTCACACCGCCTTCCTATTTTATGTTTCCGTTGCGATCTAGAGAAAGTTTCCGACCAAGGAGGACAACCGTGGAACCACACGGGTCACGACCAGCCCGCTCCAGGGTCGGAGCGGTCGTCGCCGCCGTGATCGCACTACTGACCATCGGCACGATGACGGCTTTCCACGCGCAGGCCGCCGCCGGTTGCCGCGTGACATACACGGTCTCGTCCCAGTGGACCGGCGGGTTCACCGCCGACGTGAACGTCACCAACCTCGGCGACCCGGTCACGAGCTGGCGGCTCGCCTGGACGTTCCCCTCGGGACAGCAGGTCACCCAGGCGTGGAACGCGACGATCACCACGTCCGGGGGACAGACGACCGCGGCGAACATGAGCTACAACGGCTCCATCGCGACCAACGCCTCGGTCTCCTTCGGGTTCAACGGCTCGTGGTCAGGCAGCAACACCAAACCGTCGGCATTCACCCTCAACGGCACCACATGCACCGGGAACGTCGGACCGTCCCCCAGCCCGTCCGCCAGTCCGTCGCCGTCCCCGTCCCCCAGCGCGTCGCCGTCCCCCACCCCCACCCCGGGGAACGCGATGGCCACGGTGGCGGCCATGCAGCCCGGGTGGAACCTCGGCAACACGCTCGACGCGATCCCCGACGAGACGGCGTGGGGCAACCCGCTGACGACCCAGGCGCTGCTCCACCACGTGCGTACCCAGGGGTACAACAGCATCCGGCTCCCCATCACCTGGAGCAACCACCACGGTCCTGCTCCGGACTACACCATCGACACCGCCTGGCTGAACCGCGTACGCCAGATCGTCGACTGGTCCCTCGCCGAGGGCTTCTACGTGATGATCAACCTCCACCATGACTCCTGGCAGTGGATCAACGGCTACCCGGCCGACAACACCACCGTGATGAACCGCTACAAGGCCCTGTGGCGGCAGCTCGCCGGCGCCTTCCGCGACCACTCGCCGAAGCTCGTGTTCGAGAGCATCAACGAGCCGCAGTTCACCGGCACGTCCGGCGACGACCAGGGCGACCAGATCGTGAACACCTTCAACACCGAGTTCGTCCGCCTCGTACGGCAGTCAGGCGGCGGCAACGCCACCCGGCTCCTCGTGCTGCCGACCCTGCACACCAGCGGCGAGCAGGCCCGCATGGACGCGTTGAACGCGACCATCACCGCGTTGCGCGACCCCAACCTGGCCGCGACGATCCACTTCTACGGATGGTGGCCGTTCAGCGTGAACATCGCCGGTGGCACCCGGTACGACACCAATGTGGAACAGGACCTCGTCGGCACCTTCGAGCGAGCGCGCACCACGTTCGTCTCCCGGGGAATCCCGGTGATCATCGGAGAGTGGGCCCTTCTGAGCTGGGATCACACCCGGCCCGGCATCATCGAACGCGGCGAGTTCCTGAAATACCTGGAGGCGGTCGGCTACAACGCCAGGATCCGCAACCTCACCACCATGGTCTGGGACGCCGGCCAGTTCCTGAACCGCCCCGAACTGAAATGGCGCGACCAAGGCGTCTACGAGATGTTCAAGGCGAGCTGGACCACCCGCTCAGGCACCGCCTCGTCCGACCAGGTGTACCTGCCACGCACCGGCACGATCACCAGCCGGACCCTCACGCTCAACCTCAACGGCACCACGTTCCAGGGCCTGCGGCAAGGCACCACCAACCTCACCCAGGGCACCGACTACACCGTCTCAGGAAACACCCTCACCCTGACCGCCTCGGCCCTCACCCGCCTGGCCGGAAACCGCGCCTACGGCGTGAACTCCACCATCGAGGCCCGCTTCTCCCAAGGCGTGCCGTGGCAGATCAGCATCATCACCTCCGACACCCCGACCCAGTCCGCCGCCACCGGCACCACCAGTTCCTTCACCATCCCCACCCAGTTCCGCGGCGACCAACTCGCCACGATGGAGGCCAAGTACGCCGACGGCAGTCCCGCCGGCCCGGCCAACTGGACCAGCTACAAGGAGTTCTGGAGCAACTTCCAGCCCGACTACACGGTCGGCGCCATCATCCTGAAGCCCGACTTCTTCGCCGAGGTGAACGACGGCCGCGTCACTCTCACGTTCCACTTCTGGAGCGGGAAGCAGGTCACCTACTACATCACCAAGTCAGGTAGCACGGTGACCGGCAGCACCAGCTGAGGACCGGCCCGCCGGCGGTGAGCCCGTACGGCGGCACACGGCCGAGGCGCACCTCCACGGGAGGTGCGCCTCGGCCCAGGCCTGTGGTACGAACTCGCCGTCACCCTGTGCGGGGCCTAGCGTTCGCAGACGATGCCGTCTCCGTCGCGGTCCTGGTACCAGTGGTACTCGGGGTCCCGGTCACGGTAGTACGGCCCGTAACCGTTCTTGTTGGCCTCGGCGCAGGTCCTGAACCGCGGGTCGTCCCCCGACGGCGGAGGCGTCGGCTTGGGAGTGGGTTTCGGCGTCGGCTTGGGGGTCTGCTGAGCGCCGTCGTCGCACCGGCCGGACCAGATGCGCAACCGTGCGGCCTTGGCGGCGGCCTGGTCCTCACGCAACGGCTTGAGGTACCTGACGTTGTCCCCTACCTGAACAGCCTTGGCGTACCCGTAACGGACCAGATTGCGGTTGACGAACGTACCTGCGCTGTTCCAAGCGTAGAAAAGATAGCGACCGGCGGAGTCCCGCGCCGTCTTGTCGCGAAGCAGGCGGACCTTGCTCCCGGCGGGGAGCAACGCCGCGGCACGTGCGGTCGCGGCCGCCGACCAGCACCGGCCCTTGTTCGGCGCGTTCACGTCCAGCAGGCGCACCCGGAGCGTCTTGCCCTTGTAGGAGACATCCACGGTGTCCCCGTCGACCACCGCCTTCACCTTCGCGGTCACCGTCCCCCGTGGAACGGCGGCGGCATCGGCCGGAACCGACAGAACGGCCAGGCCGCCGGCGGTCAAGGTCCCGGCGAGTAAGAGACGGACGCGCAACGTGGCTCCTCGTGTGAATGAAGTGACGCAGAGGAGACGGAGAACGAAGAACACCGGTTGTCCCCATGTCCGGGTTCGGACACAGCTCGTGATGATCTGTCCCTTACGAGACCGATGTGGACGGTGGCGCCGCGCACGGCAGCCGTACCGTCCACCTGGTCAACCGACCCACGTCCGCACACCAGGGACATAGCCTCCATGAAGCTGATCACTCTGAGAAGTCAAGCATGAACATCACCGGGCCGGCACGAGAGCCCTCGGCGTCAGGCGAGGGTGGGCACGCCTGCGCCGGCAGAGAGTGCGCTGCAGAAGGCGCAGACCCAGGTACTCGGCGTGGCGGGTGCGGGTCGTGTGTGCGATCTGTGGCGGCCGGTGGGGGGTTCCAGTTCCGGCGCGGCGGCGAGGACCGCCTGCTGAAGCCTTCGCAATCGTGCCGACGGTTCCAGTCCGAGTTCCTCGACCATCGTCTTGCGCAGCCTTCGATAAGCCTCCAGCGCGTCAAATATCCGTCCGGCCCGATAAAGGGCGACGATATATTGCGCGTGCAGGGACTCGTCCATCGGATTGTGCATGGCGAGCGACGCCAGTTCGCTGAGCAGGTCGAGGTGCAGTCCGAGTCGCAGGCCGACCTCGTTGCGCTCGTACAGCGCCTTCATTCTCCGTTCCTCGAGGCGCACCACCTCGCGTTCGAGGGTGTACCCGACCGGCACGTCCGCCAGGGCAGGGCCGCGCCACAGCGCCAGAGCGTCATTGAACAGCGCGTACGCGTCGGCGGGATCGGCCGCCAGCCCGGCCTCCCGCGACAGCCGCTCGAACCCGTCGAGGTCTCTCGTACCGGCGGGTGCGGCCAGAACGTAGCCGCCGTTGCGGGTGGCGAGCACGTCCTTGGGGCCGGCCCAGGAGTCCGCACCCAGCGCCACCGCCAGCTTCTTACGGAGCTGGAGAATGTAGGTCTGCAGCGTCGTTCCCGCGCTGCGCGGCGGCCGTTCCCCCCACACCTCCTCAATGAGGACATGAGCCGGGACGATCTTGTTCGGATTGAGCGCGAGGACCGCGAAGATCTGCCGTGGTTTGTCGGCGGTGGGGAGAATGTCGACATGGTTTTGCAGAGCGCTGAGCGGTCCGAGAAGCTTGACCTCCAATTAAGCTGGCCTCCTCACGCTGTCGGGCACAGGGATCAGCATCGAACCCATGCGCTTCATGGAACATGTGAATTCCGAGTGCCATTGCAGCCTATATACTTCCAGGACCCGGGAGAGTGGACCAGTGCGTCCGTCATCCGCGTCCTGGGATAGATGACATCGCCGGCCATTAATTACTCATGAGCTGCACAATGAAGTGACGCACCGGAATTTCTCCGACGCTCATCGTGCCGGTGAGCCGGAAAGCCCGTGCCGCGCCGCGGCGGTGCGTGCCCAGGCGAGGTCGGCCGCGATCAGATGCTCCCGGCCGCCGCGGTAGTCGTTCTCCAGCACCAATGCCCGCACGGGGACCCGGTGGCGTCCCAGCACGGCCAATGTGGCATCCAGGCGCCCCTGCCCGCGGCCGAGCGGCGGGGTGTCGCCGGTGGCGGGAGGACCGTCCTTGACATGCACCTGGTCCGCGAGCGCCGGTGCCAGCCCGGCGGTCAGCCCAGCCGGGTCCAGGCCGGCTCCTACAGGGTTGAAGGTGTCCAGAACCAGCCGGAACGCCGGCGAAGCGACCGTCGCCACCAACCGGCAGGCGGCGGCCTCCGGCAGCACATTCTCGCTGGCCAGCACCAGACCGCGAGCGTGCGCCTCCCTCGCGGCCCAGGCCAGCGCGCGTGCCGTCCGCGTGAAAGCGATCGGGCCATCGATAGCGCTGCGGCGGAAACTCGGCACGAAAGCCAGCGGCACGCCGAGGTCGCGCGCGGTGTCCAGCAGCCGCGTCAGCAGCCGGCGTACCCGCGTCTCGGCCGGGCCACCCGGGGGGGCCGGCAACCCGACGTCGTTGAGCACGTTGCCCGCGACAGCGAGCAACCGGACGTTCGCCGCCGACGCGGCCTCACGCAGAACCGCGACCCGGCCGGGAGCGTCGGCCCACTCCCCGCGTCCTGGCCCACCGAACTCGACCTGCATGCCGTCGGCGCCGGCCTGAGCCGCCAATCGCAGCGCGCCGGCGCCGGAAGACGGCAACCGCCACTCGGCCAGTCCGACCATCGGTGGATCGGCCGGCGCGTTCACGTCGTCACCGGCCGGCTCTGCGAGCGCGGCGCGCGATCGCCGGCCGACCACCATGTGCCGTCCTGACCGATGACCAGGCTGTCACCGTGGTGCCGTGACCCGCGGGTCACACCGAGCCGAACCGCCACCTGCGCGAACGCCTCCGGACGCATGTAGGCGGCGTAGTCGAAACCAGCCGGCCTGCGCCTGCGGATCCCCGGGGTGTCGACCATGCCCTCGGGCAGTATCTGCACGATCCGCACGTCCGCCGGGTCCTCCTCCTGAGCCACCGAGTCCAGCAGCGACTTGGCGGCGGCCTTGGAAGCGGCGTACCCGCTCCGGCCCGGCCCGGCGTTGAAGGCGACCTCGGAGGACACCCCGAGCAGCAGGCCGGGAGCCGCACGGCGCAGCGCGGGCAAAGTCGCGGCCAGCGTGAGCCACAGCCCGGTGACGTTCACCTCGACCTGGCGGCGCCACTCCTCCTCGGCGACCTCCCGGAAGGGGGCGCGTCCGGAGCCGTAGTGAACCGCCGAGTAGCACACCAGGTGCAGCGGTCCCGCCCCCTGCTCGGCCAAGACCGCGCGAGCCCGCCCCGTGTCGGTGAGGTCCAGGTGCCGCCAGCGCAGCGAGCGAGCACCGCAGGGCTCGCTGCGGCTGCACACGACGACATCGGCTCCCGCGTCGGCCCACGCCTGCGCGACCGCACGTCCGATCCCGGCCGAACCACCGACCACCAGTGCCCTCCGGCCGCTCAGGGGGCCCTCCAGCAGACCGCTCATCGCCGCTCCCTCCGCTCCGCGCCGATTCGCACCGCGAGCTTCACCAGCCGCCTGCCCTCGATCGTCCGGCCGGCCGACCCGGCCAGCGTGCGCATGACGGCGACCGCGCCGGTGAGGCCGGTCTCGTGGGTCACCAGGTCCCGGTAGCGCCACGGCGCGGCCGTCAGCTCCGCGGCGGCCTCGGCCAGATGCCGGTTCGCCACACCCCGGTGCCCGCACAGCACCACCCGCCGTCCGGTCGCGGTCACCGCGAACGTCATCTCGGGCTCGGCCGGGACACCCGCGCAGTTGGCCGCGCGCACACCTGCCAGGTCGACACCCGGCAGCAGCGGAGTCGCCGCGCCGGCCGGCACTCCGCCGACCAGATCCACCACGTCGGCCCCGAGCGCGAGCACCTTCTCCAGCATGAGGACGGTGGCATCGCGCGGGGTGGCCAGCAGCACGCACATCACTCCCCCCTCCGGCCGGAACCTTTCCAGGTCGCCGGCCTGGAGCAGCACGTCGGCACGGCCGGCGCGGCCGGCGCTCCACGCGAGCCCTGCCGCGGTGTGATGGACGTGCGCGATTCTCGTGCGGCCGAGACGGTGACGCGCCGCCCGGACGGCCAGGTGCCCGACGGTGCCGTCGCCGACGACCAGCAACGTGGCGGGTGCGAACCGGCCGAGCATCTCCAGCGCGTAGCGCGCCACGGCCAGCGGCTCCAGCAGGGCGGCCAGCGCGAGTTCCGGTGTGCGGCCCTCGTCCAGGGGGAGCACCAGTCCGCCGGTGACCGCGGACGCGGGAATGAGCACCCGTTCCTGGAACAGTCCGTCCACGGTATGGCCGAGAAGGAATGAGGGATCGCCGGGGTGGGTGGGGTTGACGACCACCGTGGTCCCCGGCGCCAGGTCCACACCTGGCCCGGCACGGACCACCCGGGCCGTTCCCTCGTGGCCGATGACCGCGGCGGCGTCGTCCCGCAGTCCGCGCAGCATCTGGATATCGGTACCGCACAGTCCGGCCACCTCCACCGCCACGCTGAGCTCGCCGGGCCCAGGCTCGGCGGTGAGCCGCGGCGCCAGGTACGGTGACCCACCGTCGCGGACGATGGCCCGATGTGTGCCGGTCACGACACCCACGCCTGTTCGGCCGCCATCCCCGCGCCGACCAGGCAGTCGGCCTCCCCGCGCGCGCAGACCAGCAGGCGCTCCGCGACCCAGGCCGGGGCCAGTCCGCTGGTCAGGTAGAGGCCCTGGTCCCCGAGGTGCCCCAGCAGCGCCGCCCGATAGTGGCCGCCAAGCGCGGTCGCGACCCCACCGGTGAACGCCACCATGTCCAGCTCGGGATCCAAGCAGAGCGCGGTGCGCGTCACGTCGGCCATCGGCGAGGTCGCCGCGCGCGTCAGCTCCCCGGCCACCGGATCACCCGCGTCCAGCGCGCTGACCAGCGCCTGCCCGAACGGCGCGGGGCCGGCCAGGGGGCCGGCGTCCCAGCCACGCGGGTCGCGGTCGCGCAGCACACCAGCCAGCCGCCGAAGGCCCGGCCCTGAGGAGAAGGACGCCACATGGTTGCTCCCGCCGCAGTCGCAGCACAGCTCCACGGGACCACCCGCGACGGACGTCGCCGCGGGCAGGTGCCCGATCTCCCCCTGCAGCCCGCAGCCGTCCACCGGGATCAGGCCGCTGCGCAGGTCCAGCACACGGCAGGCGACGCCGGTGCTGACCGTGACCAGCAGCAGTTTGCGGCGATCCCGGCCGACCGGCCCGGCCGCCAGATGGCGCAGGGCCGCGGTCACGTCGTTGACGACATGCCAGCGTACGTCGGGCCGGGCCGCCGACAGCGCACCCATCAGGTCGAACGGACGGGTGCAGGCTCCCCACAGCGGGGCGGAGGCGTAGACGGTGCCTGAGCGGTGGTCCAGCGCCGCACCGAAGGACACCCCGGCCACGCCGCCGTGCGGCACGGCCTCGGCCATCATCGCCACCAGCCGCGCGCGCAGTTCCTCCACCGGCCCGGCCGTCCCGTTCGCGACGCTGGGTGTCGGCACCTGCCGGATCTGGCCGAGGCCGCCGTCCCGGCTCCAGGTGGCCCAGCGGAAGTGGGTACCCCCCACGTCCAGCACCACGATCGGCTGCGACACGACCGGCTCCCTCCCGTAGGTGACAGGCCACGCGAGCCTAGGCAGGCGCCACTGGAGCGCCGGTGGACCGTGCGGGTCGAGTTGGATTTGAGCAGCCACGCGGAGGCTCCCTTGTGTCAGCCGCCGTCCCGGCTCCGCCGGGTCCGGCGCCAGAAGGTATTCCACGCGAGCAGACCGCCCGGTGGAGGGCGGGCAAGGGAGCGTCATGCCGGGATCAGCACAGGTCGACCACACGGCCGAGCAGGGGCTGTTGGCCTCCGACGGGGCGTCCGGGCCGTGGTGGCGCCTGACCACCAGGCAGCCGGTGAGCTACGAGGTGCGGGTACACCCCGGTCTTCTCGATCCGGCCGACCCGACCCTCGCCGACGCCGGAGCGCCAGAGCAGCCGAGGGTGGCGCGCCGCCTCGTCGTCGTCGAGAGCACGGTGTACGAGTTGTACGGCCAGGAGATCAACGCGTACTTCACCGGGCAGGGAGTGCGGCACGAGATCCTGGTGATCGAGGCACACGAGCAGGTCAAGACCATGGACACGGTGATGACCGTGGTCGCGGCCATGGACGCGTTCGGCATCGTCCGCCGGGCCGAGCCGGTGATCGCCGTCGGCGGCGGCGTCCTGACCGACGTGGTCGGGCTGGCCTGCAGTCTCTACCGGCGCGCGACCCCGCATGTGCGGGTGCCGACCACCTTGATGGGCATGGTGGACGCGGGTGTCGGCGCCAAGACGGGGGTGAATCTGGGCCACCGCAAGAACCGCCTGGGTGCCTACCACCCGGCCGTCGCCACGCTGATCGACCGGCGCTTCCTGCACACGCTCAGTCGCCGGCACATCGCCAACGGGCTCGCCGAGATCCTGAAGGTCGCCCTGGTCAAGGACGAGGCGCTGCTCGAACTGCTGGAGGCACACGGCGAGCGGCTCATCGCCGAGCGGATGCAGGCCCATGGCAGCATGGACGACGGGGTGTGCGCGGAGGAGGTCATGCGCCGGGCCATCCAGGGCATGCTGGCCGAACTCCAGCCCAACCTGTGGGAGCACCGGCTCAGCCGGCTGGTCGACTACGGCCACTCCTTCTCCCCGGCCATCGAGATGCAGGCGCTGCCGGAGCTGTACCACGGGGAGGCAGTGAGCGTGGACATGGCGTTATGCACGGTGATCGCCCGGCGGCGAGGCTGGCTGACCGGGGTGCAACAGGAGCGGATCATGGAGGTGATGCGCGCGATGCGGTTGCCGTCCTGGCATCCGGTGTGCAGTCCCGCGCTGATCGGGGCCGCGCTCCAGGAGACCGTACGGCATCGCGACGGTCACCAGCGACTGCCGCTTCCGGTCGGCTTGGGACAGGCACGCTTCGTTGAGGACCTGACCGGTCCCGAACTGGACGCCGCGCTGGCCGAACTGCGCCGCCTCGGTCATCTCAGGAAAGACATCGCCGTCTGAGGGATGGCCTCCCCGCCACGCGGCGGAGTTCGCGACCGGTGTTCCGCGCGCCTGCGCCGCGGCGGCCCGGGACGTACGCTGGTGCGACGGAGATCACCTACAGTGCCCGGAGGTAGGCGTGCAGAGGGTCCGCTCGCGGCTGGTGTACCAGAACGCCTGGATGTCGGTGCGCGAGGACGATGTCGAGTTGCCGGACGGTTCCATCGGCCTGTACGGCGTCGTCGACAAACAGGACTTCGCCTTGGTCGTGCCTGCCGAGAACAACGGGTTTCATATCGTCGAACAGTTCCGCTACCCCGTCGCGGACCGGTTCTGGGAGTTCCCCCAAGGTTCCTGGCCGGCTGAGGACGGCCACGCGGCGCAGACCCCCGGTCCTGATCCGGCGTCGCTGGCGGCGGCCGAACTGCGGGAGGAGACGGGGCTCGTCGCGGCCTCGTTCCAGTACCTGGGACGAGTCCACGTCGCCCACGGTTACTCCAGCCAGCGATGCCACGTGTTCCTTGCGGAGGGCTTCACCCAGGGGCGTCCGCAGCGCGAGGCCACCGAGTCCGACATGCGCCAGCGCTGGGTGAGTGAGGTGGAACTGGACCGGATGGTGGTGGAGGGCCGGTTCGTCGACGCGCTGTCGCTGGCCGCGCTCACGCTGCTCGACCGGATCCGGCGCGCGGCGCGCTGACGGTCCCGCGTACGCGGGTCAGGCGGCACGCGCCGGTTCAGCAGGCGTCGGGCAGCACGGGGTCGACCGCCGGGAGCAGCCATCCGGACTCGTCGGCGATGCGGATCGCGTCCACGCGGTTGCGGGCCTCCAATTTGGTGACGATGGTCGCCAGGTAGTTGCGCACGGTGCCGACCCGCAGGTCCAGACGCTTGGCGATCTCGGTGGGCTCGGCACCCGCCGACACCAGGACCAGGACGTCCACCTCACGCGGGGTCAGCGGGTTCGGCCGCGCGTTGAGCGCCGCGATGGCCAGCTCCTGGTCCACGATCTGCTCACCCGAGGCGACCACCTTGATGCCGTTCACCAGGTCGCCGGCCGGGGAGTCCTTCAGGAGCAGCCCAGAGGCGCTGGCCTTCATCGCGCGACGTAGCAGTTCGGGTGACTTACGCGCCGCGATCAGCAGCGTACGGCAGGCGGGCATGTGCCGGTGCAGATCGGCCGCGACGGTGATCGCCGACCCGTCGGTCATGTCGGCGTCAAGCACGACCACGTCCGGACGGCAGCGCTGGGCCGTGCGCAGCACGGTCTCCGCCCGGTCGGCCTCGCCTACCACGGTCAGGTCGGAATCCATTTCCAGTATCGCGGAGAACGCGTCCCGGATCATTTGCAATTCCATCGCCAGCATAACGCTGAACATCCGCTCCCCCACCACGTCGATATGAGCCGGCACCCGAGCGCTCGACAGCCTGAGGTCGACCCCCATCTCGATTATCGACACCCGCGCCGGCCCAGCACTTCGTGGGCCGCGTACACCGTCCGTGAGCATATCCGGTGACAGCGCACGTCGGCGTGGCGGCCGGAATCGATGTTCTTGATACGAATATGAACCGGCCCGGTAATTGCGTCTGTCATGCCTGTCCATGATCTGATGCGAGACTAGATATAGGACGCATCGATGTCAACCCGCCATGACTGAAGTACTTCGCCCTTGTCAGATGAACATTTTCGGATGACCGTAGTCATTATGTCGGTATTGAACGGCACGGGCCAACGTACTTACACAGGGTAACCGCGTGATGATATGCCGAGTTTCCGCCTGACGGACGATCAGTAGAGCGACCAGGCGGCATGGCGGGATCTGTGTTCTTTTTGTGGTCAGTGGGAGTGGGTCACCTCCGGAGAATTTCGTTATCGGAAGATGCCGGCGGGACGACCGCCATCCACCGGACCTTCCTCCAGAACTGTTCCGTGCAGGGCCACCCGGTTCACGGCAGCCGACCTCCGTCCCGTATCGACATCCGATCTTCAGGAATTCCCCGCGGCGCCTGCGCCATGGAGAAGATCCACGGGCCGCACGCGGGTCCGCCGCACGCAGGCACCGGCCCGGAGGCTGTGGGGACCTCCGGGCCGGCAGCCAGGCGAGGCGTCCGGAGCCCGGTGAAGGCCCCGTGCCGACACGTACGGCGGAACCGATTGCGTGCCTGGAACACAGCCTAGTACGTTGATCGATGACTCGACCAATGTTCGATTACCAGTCCAACGTTCTAGGAAGCCACATGGAGATTACCCAGGGGTCCCCGCCGGCGAGCGCGCCTCGAGCGACGGCGCGCTGGTGGGCCTTGGCGACCGCCGGTGCAGCGCAGCTCATGGTGGTTCTGGACTCGACGGTGGTCAACATCGCGCTGCCGTCGGTCCAGTCCGATCTCGGCCTGTCGGACGCGGCGCGCGGATGGGTGGTGACCGCCTACGCGCTGGCGTTCGGCGGGCTGCTGCTGATCGGCGGCCGGGTGTCGGACCGGTTCGGGCAGAAACGCGCCTTCATCGGCGGCCTGGTGGGGTTCGCGATCGCCTCGGGGATCGCCGGGATGGCCTCCACCGCGGACCTGTTGTTCGTCGGCCGCGCCGCTCAAGGAGCCTTCGCGGCCGTTCTGGCCCCGGCGGCGCTGTCGCTGATCTCCACCATGTTCGTCGAGCCGCGCGAGCGCGGCATGGCCTTCGGGGTGTTCGGCGCGCTCACCGGTGTGGGTGCCGCGGTCGGACTGCTTGTCGGCGGGCTGCTGACCGAGTACCTGTCCTGGAACTGGTGCCTGCTGATCAACCTGCCGATCGCTGCTCTCGTCCTCGCGCGCGCGGTCCTCCTTCCGTCCGACGCACCCGCGTCCGGCGCGATCTCACTGGACCTGCCCGGGACGGCGCTGAGCGTGCTTGGCATGCTCGCCGTCGTGTTCTCCTTCTCGGACATGGCCGACCACGGCTGGTCCGACCCGGTGGTGCTGGCCGTGCTGGCCGCCGGGCTGCTGTTGATGGTGGGGTTCGTACTCCACGAGAGGCGCACCACGCGTCCGCTGCTTCCGCTGCGGGTGGTGAGCGACCGCACCCGCGCCGGGGCCTTCCTCGTGCTGGGCCTCCCACAGATCTCCATGTTCGGTTTCTTCCTGTTCCTCACCTATTACCTGCAGGGCGTCCTCGGCTACAGCCCACTGCGAACCGGGCTGGCGTTCCTGCCGCTGTCGCTGGCCATCGGCATCGGTTCCACCGCCATCAGCGGTGTACTGGCACCCCGGCTGTCCCCACGCGCGATCATCGTCCCCGCGTTGCTGATGATGGCGGCCGGTATCGCGCTCATGATCGGCCTCGGTGCCGGAGGGCCCGGTGTGTACCTCACGCGTCTCCTGCCCGCGGAACTCCTCATCGGCCTCGGGCTGGGATGCGTGATCGCCCCGGCCATCAGCATGGCCACGGCCGGGGTGGATCCCGACGACGCGGGTGTGGCCTCGGCCACGGTCAACGTGGTCCAGCAACTCGGCGGGTCGGTGGGTACCGCGCTCCTCAACACGATCGCCACCGCCGCCGCGGGCACCTACCTGGCCACACATCCCGGCGCGACGCTTCGCGCCACCGTGCACGGGTTCGACATCGCGTTGATCGTCGCCGTCACGGTCGTCGCCGTGACGGCGCTGATCGCCGCGGTCATGCTGAGGACGCGCCGGCCCGCCGTCGCACCAGGGCCGGAGGCCTCCCGAGAAGGGCTCTCCTAGTGGGAGACGTGCGCGTAACCGGCCTTTCCTATGCCATGCCCGACGGACGTCCCCTGCTGGCAGGGGTGTCGTTCCACGTCGGTGAGGGTCTCACCGCCGGATTGGTCGGCCCGGACGGTGCGGGCAAGACGACGCTGCTGCGGCTGATCGCGGGCGATCTGCGGCCCGCCTCCGGCCGGATCGGCGTCCACGGCGGCATCGGCTTCATGCGCCGTTCCACCGGCGCGGCAGGCGGCCACCGTACCGTGCGCGACATGCTCTTCAGCATCGCTCCACCCAAGGTGCGGGCCACCGCCGCCACCTTGGCCGCCGCCGAGGCGTCCCTGGTCACCCGCGACGACGAGAGGACCCGGACGCGCCACGCGCGAGCGCTGACCGACCACTATGACTCCGGTGGGTACGAGCTGGAAGCGATCTGGGACGTGTGCGCCAGGAACGTGCTGGGCCTGCCCTTCGAGCAGGTGGCCGACCACGCACTGACCACGCTGTCATGCGGCGACCGCAAACGGCTCGCGCTGGAGACGCTGCTGCACGGGACCGAGCAACTACTGCTGCTCGACGAGCCGGACGACGGTTTCGACGTGCGCGGCAAGGAGTTGCTGGAGGACCAGCTCCGTGTCAGTCCCAAGACGATCCTTCTGGTGTCCCGGGACCGCCAGCTCCTGGCCAACGCCGCCAACCGCATCATCTCGGTGGAGAACGGCGGCGTGCGGGTACACGTCGGCGGGTACGCCACGTTCGCCGGCAGCCGGGGGGTCACCCGCCGGCACGGCCTTCCGGGTACGCGGCCTTCCTCGCCCGCGCGGCACGGCGAGCGCACGCTCGCCTGCCGCCGCCTGGCACTCACCGGGCTGACCGAGCCGTTCGAGCTGGTGGCCCACCCCGGTGAGCGAATCGCCGTGGTCGGCCCCAACGACACCGCCAAGTCGCTGTTCCTGCGGCTGATCACCGAGTCGGCCGGTCCGCGCGAGCCCACGATCCCGTTCACAGGCGTCGTGGACCTGAGCCCAGGCGTGTGGCCCGGTCACTTCACTCCGGGCGGTGTCCGTCCCGACCTGGACGGCAGGAGCGTGGGTGACATCGTCGCCGGCGACTACCGGCTCGGCCGTGACGAGGCCATGGCGGCACTCGACCGTTACGCGATGGCCAACGCCTGGCGTCAGACGTTCGACACCCTGACGGTCGGCCAGCGCACCCGATTACAGATCTTGCTGCTCGAACTGGCCCACGCCGACCTGCTCCTGCTCGACGAGCCCACCCGCGATCTGGACACCGTCAGCGCCGACGCACTGCAGCGCGCCCTGCGCGACTTTCCCGGTCCGATCGTCGCGATCACCAGCGACCGATGGTTCACCGCCGACTTCACCCGCTACCTGCACTTCGCCGCGGACGGCCGGGTGCGGGAGGTCGGCGCTCCGGTGTGGGAGCCGGTAGGCGACGGCGGCCGAGCGCGCGGTCAGGACGCGGACTGTTAGGCCTACGGACAGGTGTCGTGACCCACGTGTTCAAGCTCGGCTCGAGTCCACGTCCCTAGCGTGCGGGGGAGCCGTGTACCCCTCCGACATCGAGGTTGACGACTCATGAGCCGACAGACCGCAGACGAGATCGGGAAGTTCTACGACGATGTCACCGACCCCTACGTCCAGGCGTGGGACGGGAATCTCCACATGGGCTACTGGGAGACGCCTGACGCCGCTCCCTCGATCACCGAGGCGACGGAGCGCCTGACCGGGGAGGTCATCAGCGCGTTGCGGGCGGACCCGGGCGATCGCGTCCTGGACGTCGGGTGCGGGATCGGCAGGCCCGCGCTGCGACTGGCCCGCGAGCGCAAGGTCGACGTCGTAGGCGTGTCGATCAGCGAGCAGCAGATCGAGATCGCCAACGCGTCCCTGACCAGCGTCTCGCTGCCGAGCCGGGTGTCCTTCCAGACCGCCGACGCCATGGACCTGCCGTTCCCCGACGCGTCCTTCGACGCGGTCATGTGTCTGGAGGTCCTGCACCACATGCCCGACCGGGGCCGTGCGCTGAGGGAGATCGCCCGGGTGGTGCGCCCCGGCGGGTCGGTGGTCATCGCCGACTTCGCGCTGCGCGCCCCGGTCCCCGAGCGGCACCGAGATCTGGTGGACCGGTTCTCCGCCGCCTGCAACCTGGTGACGCTGACCGAGATCGACGAGTACGCGCGCGAGTTCACCGTCTCCGGACTGGACCTGACCGAGGTCATCGACATCAGCGACCAGGTGCGGCCGTCCATGTCGCAGCACGCCGCCGCCGTCCGCGCCGCCCGCGGGACTCTCGGGCCGATCGTCGGCGCGGACCGGCTGGAGGAGATGGCCGGTCTGACCGACCGGTACGCCGCGCTGCCCGAGTTCGGCTATGTCGTGCTCAAGGGCAACGGCCGGCTGCGGAGCGGCTGACGCTCCACCCGGGAGTCCTCCGGCCGGCGCGCGCGGGCCGACCGTCACCCGGCCGGCCCGCGCGCGTTCACGTGCCGTGGGCTCCTCAGCCCAGCTCGCGCAACCGGGCCGCCGCGGCCTCCGGCGCGATCTCGTTGACGTACACATCCATGAGCAGCTCGGACCCGGCCAGGTGCTTGAGCTTGACCGGGCTGCGGCGCACGGTGAACAGCTCCAGGTGCAGGGCGAAGTCCTCGGGTGCCGCGACCGGGGCCTGCAGCCAGGCGGAGATGTACGGTACGGGGCCCGGCTCCGCGCCGAACAGCCTGTCGAAGCGGCGCAGCAGGTCCAGGTAGAGATCGGGGAACTCGGCACGAGCGTCGTCGTCCAGCGCCGTCAGGTCCGGCACCCGCCTGCGCGGGTACAGATGCACCTCGTAGGGCCAGTGCGCGGCGTTCGGCACGAACGCCGTCCAGTGCCGTCCCTGGATCACCACCCGCTCACCGCGCGACTCCGTCGCCAACAGGTCGTCGAAGAGATTGCGGCCGGTGCGGTCCCGATGAGCCGCCACGGCGGCGAGCACGCGCTCGGTGCGCGGGGTGACGAACGGGTAGGCGTAGATCTGACCGTGTGGGTGTACCAAGCTCATGCCGGTCTCCTTGCCGCGGTCCTCGAACAGGAACACCTGCTCGACACCCGGCGTCCGCGACAGTTCGGCGGTGCGGTCGGTCCACGCCGCAAGGACCAGCGCGACCTGGGCCGGCGGGAGGTCTGCGAAGGAGGCTTCGTGGTCGGAACTGAAGCACATGACCTCGCACCGGCCCGCGCTCGGTGCCGACTCCCAGTGACGGCCCGGCGCGCGCAGGCCCTGGACGGCCCTCAGCGCGTCCGGGCCGCCGTGCCCCGTGAGGGAGGGGAAACGGTTCTCGAAGACGACCACGTCGTAACCGGCCGCCATGATCTCGCTGTGCCCGGCCGGTGACGGACACAGCGGGCATTCGTCGGACGGTGGCTGGTAGGTGCGTCCCTGGCGGTGTGCGGCGATCAGCACCCATTCGCCGCGCAGCGGGTCGTAGCGCACCTCCGAGGTGGTCACGGCCCGCGTGGCGTAACGCGCGTCGACCTCGTCCCGTGCCACGTCGTCGCGGACGTCATAGTAGATGAGCCGGCGTCCGTCGGGCATCTGGGTCACGGTCTTCTTCACAACCGTCTCCTTCGTGTCGTGGAGGTGCTCAGCCGTCACCGGAGAAGCGGCCGTCGGTCAGGGCGAGTCGTTCGATGAGCCGGACCGCCTGTCGCGGCCCGTCGTGCCTGCGGTACTCCTCGCGCACCGTCTGGGCCCGCCGGCGGTAGGACGGCTCGGTCAGTACCGTGTCGACGGCCGACCGCAGCCCGGCGGCGGTCAGCGCCTGCCGCCGCAGACCTATGCCGACCCCGGACCAGGACACCCGGGCCGCCACCTCGTGCTTCTCCTCCGAGGCCGGCGCGACCACCAGCGGGACACCATGAGACAGCGCGGTGTTCACCCCGCCGTACCCGCCGTTGGTCACCATGACGTCCACGTGGGGCAACAGCTCGAAGTGGGGGACGAAGCGCTCCAGCCGGACGTTCGCCGGCAGCGGACCGAGGCCGAGGGACTCGGGTGGGACGCCGGTGGTGGCCACGACCAGCACGTCCATGTCACCGAGCGCTCGCAGCGCCGGCACCAGCAGCCGGTCGGCGTCGTTGGCGACGGTGCCCTGGGTGACGTGCACGACCGGGCGGCCGCCGTCCAGCTCACCCCACCAGGCGGGCTTGTCGAACCCCTGGGGTGGAGGGCCGACGAACGGGCCGACAAAGTGTGTCTGCGGCAGCATGTCGCTGCGCGGGTACTCGAAGGACGGCACCGTACCCATGAGGTACAGATCCGGCGGGTCCACGATGTTCTCGAACGGGCCCTTGGGGATGGGCCGCAACCCGGCGCGCGACCGGGTCACATCGGCTTCCCTGCGCAGCTCCCGTAACGGGCCGAGCAGATTGCGCGAGGCCACCTTGAGCACGCGGTTGCGCAGCCGGCCCGCCGGCGAGGAGCTCGGCGGCAGGCCGAGGCCCAGCGGCGCCGTGTCGCGGCTGCCGAAGATGTAGATGGAGGTGGCGACCCAGGCGATCGGCACGCCACGGCGTTCGGCGGCGAAGCAGGCCCCGAAGATGGTCTCCCCGGTGACGATCACGTCGGCTGGGTACTCGTCCAGGACCGCCAGGATGTCGATCATCTGCCCGTAGGCCGGGCGGAAGAAGATGTCGCGGAAGGCCGCGGTCATGCTGGCGACGCCGGTGAGCCCGGCGTGGTGGGGGAACGCCTCCTCCCGGGTCTTGCCGCCCCAGTCCAGGCCATGGCGCATCGGCACGTATTCGGCGCCGGTCGACTCGACCTTTCCTCGGAACGCTCGTCCGGTGTACCAGCGCACGGTGTGCCCGGCCTGGACGAGAGCACGGGCGACCTCCACCATGCCGTTCACGTGGCCCTCACCGGGGGTGGTGGCGACCAGGATCCGCCGCATTCGGCTCACTCCTCTCCTTCGCGGTGTCCACCGGCGGCGTGACGGCCGCCTGCGAGACACATGTATGCGCCTCCGGTGGAAGTTGCCTCGAATCGAAGGCCCGGCGCCTCGCTTGACCGGATCTCAAGCACGGTCGCGGAGAGTCGCGCCGAGGCCGCACCGGTCGCCTGGGGCCGCGCACCGCACCGGGTGACCGACGAGGACTCCGGACAAGACAGGGAGTTGCCGTGTCAAAGCCGCAGGACGCGGAATGGCAGATCATGACGACGCTCGCCGGCATCGGACTGATCCTGCTGGTCGTGACCGGCGTCGTCCTCCTCGCCCGACGGTTGCGACAGCCGGCCGTGATCGGGGAGATCATCGCGGGGATCATGCTCGGTCCAAGCGTGCTGGGACTGCTGCCCGGCGACCTCACCGAGGTGGTGTTCCCGCCGGCGCTGCGCTCGCACCTGTCGGTGGTGGCACAGGTCGGCGTGCTGTTGTTCCTGTTCGTCGTCGGCTGGGAGTTCGACCCGTCCTCGTTGCGTGGGCGGCGGCGCAGCGTCGGCCTGATCTGGCTGTCGTCGATGGTCACGCCGATGCTGCTCGGCCTGGCGCTGGCCTGGTGGCTGTACCCGTCGTACAACGTGGTGGACGGGAAGCGGATCGCCATGCCGGGGTTCGTTCTCTACTTGAGCGTCGCGATGGCCGTCACGGCCTTTCCCGTGCTGGCCCGGATCATCGCCGAGCACCGGATGCAGGCCACCCGGATAGGGACGATGGCGATGGCGATGGCGGCCGCCGACGACGTGATCGCCTGGTCGGCGCTGGCGGTGGTCGTCGCTCTCGTGTCGGCCACCGGCCTGAGTGGTTTCGGCCTGGTGCTGGCCTGGTCGTCGGTCTACGTCGCCGGCATGTGGTGGGTGGTACGCCCCCTGCTGGCATACGCGTACGAGCGCACCGGCCCGTCCTCCCGGCCGTGGCTGGCCATGGTGACCACCGCCGGGGTGCTGCTGTCCTCGTACGCCACCTCGTTGATCGGCATCCACGCCATCTTCGGGGCGTTCATGTTCGGCCTGGTGATGCCGCGGCCCCCCACGTCGGTGCTGAGGTCCGCCGTGCAGGCTCCGCTGGAGCGGGTCGCGGTGCTGCTGATGCCGGTGTTCTTCGTGGTCACCGGGCTGTCGGTGGACCTGACCCGGCTCACCGGCATGACCCTGCTGGTCACGCTGGCCATCGTCGCGGTGGCGTGCCTGGGGAAACTCGGCGGGGTGGCGCTGCCGGCCAGGCTCAGCGGGATGAGCACGAATGCCTCGGTCGCGCTGGGGCTGCTGATGAACACCCGTGGGCTGACCCAGCTCGTGATCCTCAACGTCGGCCTGGAGCTGGGGTTGCTCAACAACCAACTCTTCAGCGCCATGGTCGTGATGGCCGTGGTCACCACCGCCATGGCCTCTCCCCTGCTGACGGTGATGCTGCGCCGCGCCGCCGCCTCGCCGGCCGAGCCGGACCTGCGGATCGACGCCGGGATGCCGGTGTCGGCCATGTCGGTGCGCTGACCGCACCGGAGAAGACCGCACGGAGAAGCGGAGAACAGGAGGCACGGTGGACTTCGGCTGGACCGGGGAACAGTCCGCGCGCTATGACGACCTGCTGGCGCGGGCCCGGGATCTGTGCGCGCGCACGCACACCGCGGAGCCGTTGGGCGGCGCGCGGGAGAGCTGGCTGGGGCTGGGCACCTTGGGGGTACTCGGCGCGAGCCTGCCGGTCGGCTACGGCGGGCTGGGGCTCGGCGCGCTGGACACCGCACGCCTGTTCGAGGCGCTCGGCCGCGCCTGCCCGCACACCGGGCTGGTGTTCGGGGCGAGCGCACACCTGTTCGCCTGCTCGATGCCGATCGCCGAGTTCGGCGCCGCCGAGCTGCGCGACCGCCTGCTGCCCGGCCTGATCTCCGGGGCCCTGGTGGCGGGCAACGCGATGACCGAGGAGGACGCCGGGTCGGATGTGTCCCGGCTGGCGGGCACAGCGCGGCGGGTGGACGGCGGCTGGGTGATCAGTGCCGAGAAGTCTTTCGTCAGCAACGGCCCGATCGCCGACGTGTTCCTGACCTACGTCACCACCCACCCTGAGGCCGGGTATCTCGGGCAGACGGCGTTCGTGGTGGACCGGAGCGCCGACGGCGTCCACGTCGGCCCCCCGATGGAGAAGATGGGGCTGCACGACTGCCTGGCGGGCCGGGTCCGCTTCGAGGACTGCTTCGTATCCGACGAGCGGGTGCTCGGCGAACCAGGGCAAGGCGGCCCTATCTTCCAGCGGTCCATGGACTGGGAACGGGCCTGTCTGTTCGCCGGTTACCTGGGGCTGACCGACCGGGTCCTCGAGCAGGTCACCGGGCACACCCGTGACCGGCGCCAGTTCGGCGCGCCTATCTCCCGCTTCCAGGCGGTGTCACACCGGATCGCCGACATGGTGCTGCGCGTGGAGAGCTCCCGCCTGCTGCTGTACCGGGCGTGCTGGCTGATGGACCAGGGTGAACCGGCGACCCTGGCGACCGCCCTGTCCAAGCTCTCGGTGTCGGAGGGGGTGCTCCAGAGCACCCTCGACGCCGTCCGCCTGTTCGGCGCCCGCGGCTACCTGCGCGGCGACGGCGTCGAGACGGCGCTGCGGGACGCGATCCCCTCAGTGATCTTCTCCGGCACCTCGGACATCCAACGACAGCTCATCGCGAGGGAGCTCCACCTGTGAAGCTGCACCAGTTGCTCATCGACGCCGCTCGGCGGCGACCCACTGCCGTCGCCGTCCACGACCGGACCGGACCCGCGACCTATCACGAGCTCGACGAGCTGGCCGGCCGGTACGCCGCGGCGCTTCGGCGGCTCGGCGTCCGCCGGGGCGACCGCGTCGTGGTGTGGTCCGGCAAGAGCACCGCGGCGGTCGCCGTGACCCAGGCCGCGCTGCGCCTCGGCGCCGTGTACGTCCCGGTGAGCGGCACCAACCCGGTGCTCCGGCTCACCGGGATCGCCGCCGACGCGCGGGCCGCGCTGATCGTCGCCGACGAGGACGGCGTCCGGCGCGCCGGCGCGTCCGGGGACGGCCCGCCGGTGACCGCGCTGGCGGACCTGGCGGACCTGGCCGGCCATGAGGACGCCATCGGGACCAGGGATGAGTCCGGCGCGGGCGACGACCCGGCGTACATCCTCTACACCTCCGGTTCCACCGGCAGCCCCAAAGGGGTGTGCCTGAGCCACCGCAACGCGCTGGCCTTCGTCGACTGGGCCGTGCGGGAAGTAGACGTGCGGGCCGGCGACCGGCTGGCCAACCACGCGCCGTTCAACTTCGACCTGTCGGTGTTCGATCTGTACGCGGCTTTCGCGGCGGGTGCGTCAGTGCACCTGGTACCCGAGGAGACGGCGTACGCTCCTGAATCGCTCACCGCGTTCCTGTACGAGCGGGACATCACCGTGTGGTACTCCGTGCCGTCGGCGCTGAGCCTGATGATCCGTGAGGGCGGCCTGCTGGACCGGGAACCGCCGCCGCGGCTGCGCGCGTGCCTGTTCGCCGGGGAGCCGTTCGCCCCGCGGCACGTGCGTGCGCTGCGGGAGCACTGGCCCAAGGTCAGGCTGCTGAACTGGTACGGCCCGACCGAGACCAACGTGTGCTGCTCCCATGAGGTGACCGGCGAGGATCTGACCGGCGACCGGCCACTGCCCATCGGCCGCGCGTGCTCGGGAAACACGGTGGAGCTCGATGCGGCCGACGCCGACGGCGTCGGCGAGATCGTCGTGTCCGGGCCGACCGTGATGCGCGGCTACTGGGGACGCGCGCCGCAGGCGGGGCCGTACCGCACCGGCGACTACGGAAGACGCGGCGCCGGGGGCGAGCTGCACTTCGTCGGCCGGCGCGACGACCTGGTCAAAGTGCGCGGCCACCGCGTCGAGCTCGGCGAGATCGAGGCGGCGCTGGGTTCCCTCGGCTCGGTGGCCGAGGTCGCGGTGCTCGCGGCCGGCGAAGGTGTGCGCTCGCGCCTGCACGCGTTCGTGGTGCCCGCACCGGGCCGGCGTCCTTCCCTCTTGGAGGTGAAACGCCGGTGCGCGGAACGGCTGCCGCCGTACATGATCGTGGACCATCTGCGGGTGCTCGACGCGCTGCCACGAACGCCGAACGGCAAGACCGATCGCGTACGCCTGCTCGCGGCCACGCAGGAGCGGGAGGATGGCCGATGAGCGGCTGGGAGGTGTTCCCGATGGCGTTCATGGAGAGCGACCCCGGCTGGATGGACATGTTCCCCACCTCCGGCCGGGACGTCACCGGCCGGGGATCGCCCTCGGTGGACGCGCAGACCTTCCGCGCCGTCATGGGGTCGTTCGCCAGCGGCGTCTGCGTGACCACCACCGTCGACGCCGAGGGACGGCCGCGCGGTTTCACCTGCTCGGCCGTGTGCAGCGTGTCGGCGGACCCGCCACTGCTGTTGTCCGGTGTGAGCAGCAGGAGCGGCACGCTCGCGGCCGTGCTGGACCGCGGCCGGTTCGCGGTCAACATGCTGGGCCGGGACGGCCGCCGGGTGTCGCAGATCTTCGCCTCCCCCGTCGCCGACAAGTTCGACCGGGTGCGGTGGAGCCGCGGCCGGGTAGGCGGCATGCCCGTGCTGGACGGCATCGTCGCCTACGCCGAGTGCGAGCTGGACCAGACGGTGACGGCGGGCGATCACACACTCCTGGTGGGCCGGCTCATCGGCGGCGGTATCGGCCTCGACCGCCACCCGCTGGCCTACTGGCGAGGCGGCTACGCCGAGGTGCTGCGCTGACCCTGTGCCACGACGTGAGCGGCGCCGGCGGACCACTCCGGGGGCGCCGCTCATCGTGTACGCACGTCAACCCGGACGTCACGGGCCGGATCAGTGCAGCGCGTCCGGCTGGACACTGGTCAGGTTCTCCTTGGTCATCATTCGGCGGAACTCCACCGGGGCCGTGGTCTTGGACCACAGCATCATCCGCAGCCGCCGCGCCGCCGAGAAGTGGTAGTACCGTGCCTTGGGATCGGCGAACCGGTACACAGGAGGCACGAACGGCGCCTCCCGCAGCAGCGCGAAAACGCGTCCTGCCGCGGCGCCGGCCGATCGTGTCCCGGCCTCGACCTCGCCGAACTCCTCGAACACCTGGGACAGCAACCGGTTCAGTCCCTTGGGTGGGGCGAACCAGAACGCGTGCCCGTGATGGCCCCGCACCCCATCCCAGCGACCCCGCGCCAGGCAGTCGTTACGAGCGCTCTTCAACGACAGCGCCGACAGCATCGACCACAGCAGCCAGACCCGCGAGTAGGCGTTCCACAGCCGGAAATCCTCCGTCGCGGCGCGGGCCGCGGTCAGCAGCCGGTCATGGAAGTCCACCAGACGCTCCTGGAACACCGCGACCGGCCGGACGTGGCCCGTCCAGTCGTCGCCGGCCGCCGCCTCGATGAGCGCCGGGGCCAGCGCGTGCACCATCTCGGCGGTCATGGTGACATCTCGGGACAGCAGGAAGTCGTTGCGCGCGGCCGTACGGTCCCACAGGAACCACCGCTCGCCCGCGGTGGTACCCGCCGTACGCTGCCAGCGGCGGGCCGAGGTCCACGGCCTGCACGCGATCGCGTTGGAGAACGACCGGGCCAGGCTGGGGAACCGGCCGATCAGCTCACGGAACGCATCCTCCGGATCGGCGGGCAGGTCGGCGTACCGCACCGGGTCCACGCTCGCCACCACGCTGGCCAGCGGGTTGACCGGGTCCTCGCCGTTGTCGAAGTGCGCCACCTGCACCCAGGCGCCGGGGAACACGTGGGTCAGGGTTCCCTTGGACCAGGGAGTGGCCTGGCCGTAGTCCTCCAGCCGGACACACTCCTCGAAGGGCGTCACACCCTGCATGTGTGTGGCGAGGAGCCGCGACCGCAGGCGCAGCCGCGGAATCTCGTCCTCGGCGCCGAGCCTGTCCGACAACGGCGAGCCCGCCCCGGCGCCGTCCACGACGAACCGCGCGTGGTGGAGCGAGCCGTCGCGCAACAGCACGTTCACCTCCTCCTCTCCAACCCTGACATCGGCGAGGACGGGACGCTGAGGTGGCGCCACCGCTCCGTACCTCAGGGCGAGCAGGTAGGCGTACCGATCGACGTGCGGCCGGTAGGGGTGCCACTCGGCGTGCTCGCCGGGCACGTTGAACTGCACCGCGAGTGCCGGGTCGTGCTCGTGGCCCTCACGGTGGTACAGGAATCCCAGGCTCCGCTTGACCCCGCTGGAACGGCGTACCTCGGAGGGCAGCGCGCTGGTGAGACCGAAGCCCGCCAGTTCCGGCATGCCGAACCGGCGGGCCATCGTGAAGAAGACCTCGGCGGTGTAGGGCACGGTCGTCTCGCCGGCGAACTCATCGGAGTCGGACGGAGCGTCCACCAGGAGCACCCGCAGCCCGTGCCTGGCCAGCACCGCGGCCAGAAGGCACCCGCCGAGGTGCGCGCCGAGCACGGCCACGTCGTATCGGATGGCACGGTCCGCGACGGCCATCACTCCTCCTTGTCCTGATCCTCCGCTGGATGGGCCCATCTCAGAACAGCTTCCGGCCTTTGAGCAGGCGCGACTTCAGCGCCGCCTTGCCGGTGTCGATCATGAGCCGGCCGAGCTCCGGGTCGGCCTCGGTTCTGGCCCAGCGCGCCATCTTGAGGAACGTCTTGGGACGCGGGCTGATGAACCGCACATCCCGCTCGGCGAAACCGAAACCCTTGGGCCAGAAGTCCGCCAGCCGCATCTGGTCGTAGAGGTCGTCGGCCGCTTCACTCGCGTCCAGCTCACCGGCCTCCACGGCGTCCACCTGCTCGACCATGCTGTCGTACGCCTTGGCGAAACCGTCGTTGAACCCCCAGTAGTGGCCCAGGTGCGGCGCCTTCTCCAGTTCCAGGAAGTGCCGGTCGTCACCGTCCTCGGCGAACCGGCTCAACGCTCTTTGGATCTGGTAGCAGCCGGCGTTGGCACCCCAGGCCCAGAACCGGAACACCGCTGTCCACAGGTCGTACTCCTGCCAGGAGATGAACGCCGCGTTGACCAGGGAATCGTTGTAGTCGAACAGCTTCTGCTGCAGCCGCTCGACGAACTCGAACCGCTCGGCGGAGAAGTCGCCGTCCTTGACGGCCTCCAGCAGCCGCCACGCCAGCGCGTGCACCGACTCGGCGGTGTTGGACAGTCCCCGGGAGAACAGCGGGTCGATGAACCCGGCCGCGTGCGACAGCAGGAACCAGCGGTCGCCGGCGCAGCGGCTGGAGGAGTACTGCAGGCGTGGCGTGGACACCCATTCGCGCACCGGCTTGGCGCCCTCGAACTGCCGCGCGATGTCGGGGTAAGGAGCGGCCAGCGCGTGGAAGTCCTCCTCGGGGGTCAGATCGGCGGGCTTGGGGAAGGTGCGTGGGTCCACGGTCATGCCGACGCTGCACAGAGGGTTGGTGGACCACTTGTTGTTGTCGAAGGCGATCACCCAGGCCCAGCCGCGCTCGAACACGTGGTGCACGGTGCCCTCATACCAGGGGAACGGCGGACGGTTCTCCTTGCCGTGCCGCCACAGGTCGTCGGTACGCGGCACGTCCAGCATGTGGTTCCACACCGAGCGGGAGTGATGCTTGAGCCGGCACGGGTTCTCCCGCAGGCCGAACTTGTCGGCGAGCGGCGAGCGGAATCCGCTGGCGTCCACCACGTAGCGGGCCCGGTACTCGGCGTCGCCGCCGCTGAGCGTGACGCCGTCGTCGCCGAAATCGACCTCGTCGACACGGAAGTTCTGGCGCGCCTTGCAGCCGTACTTCATCGCCACATGGAACAGATAGGAGTCGGTGTCCTGGCGGAAGTAGTGCGCGGCCTCGTTGAGCAGGTTCTTCGGGGTGTTGAACTCGTTGGCCTCACGAGGGTTCTGCGGCTGACCCGGATGGTGCATGAGAAACCCGAAGTGCCGCTTGACGCCGAACCGCTCCCCCATCGCCTTCCGGGTACGGGTGAAGGTCGCCAGGTTCTTGATCTCCGGAACGTCGTAGCGGTCGGCCAGCGCGCGCAGATAGAGCAGGGTGTACGGGATCGTCGACTCGCCGACCGCGAACCGGGGGTGCGACGCCGCGTCCACCAGCAGGACCTTGGCGCCGTGCCGGGCCAGGATCGCCCCCAGCAACGATCCGGCGATCCCCGAACCGAGGATCGCGACGTCGTAGACGGTCTTCTCCATGCTGCTGTTCCGCCTCATGCCGATGCCTTTCTGTCGGATCTGTCGGAGAAACGGTCAATGACGACGGCTGAACCGGCTACGGACGACTCCGCCGATGGCGCCACGGATCACCGCGCCGACGTGAGGAGGCGCCTCGGTCCCACCCCAGCGGGCGGCGCTCAGCATCTTGGGTGGCGTCGCGTGGAAGAAGTGGTTGGCCGGGTCGCCGAGGTTGAACACCGGCGGGATGTAGTCGGCGTCCTGGATGTGGTGCATCACCTTGGCCGCCGCCGCCGACGGGGTCATCGAGCCGTTCTCCACGGCGATGCACACGTCACGCGTGAGCGGGCCGAACCGATTGAACTGGTCACTGATCGGGAACGGTGACCCGGGGTGTTCGGTCTGCTCCAGCGCCCGGAACAGGCCGTCGTCGCCGGTGCGCAAGAACTTGTAGTAGGCGTCCTCGAGCACCAGGGTCCCCAGCACCGTTCCGATCTTCCAAGTGCGGTAGACGGCGTTCCACAGCTCGTAGTCCCGGAATCCGACGAACGAGCTGTAGACCAGGTCGTCGTGCACGTCGAACAGACCCTGCTGCAACGTCTCCACATACTCGAACCGCTCGGTGGACCAGTCGCCGTCGCGGGTGGCCTCGATGAGCCGCCAGGCCAAGGCGTTGACCACGTCCATGGTGTTCGTCAGGCCCCGCGAGTACAGAGCGTCGATGAACCCCGCCGCGTGTGAGGTCAGGCAGAAACGGTCGCCGACCAGGCGTTTGGCCGAGTACTGCAGCCGGTCGGTGGAGACCCACGGCCGTGTGGCCACCGCGTCCTCGAACTGCCAGGCGATGTCCGGGAAGCGCTTCAGGAAGGAGCCGAACTCACGCTGGGGGTCGGGCTCATCACGGGGGAAGCGCCGGGGGTCCAGGGTCAGGCCGACACTGCACAGCGGGTTGGTGGAGCCTCGGTGATTGTCGAACGGGATCACCCACAGCCAGCCGCCGTCGAAGATGTGGTGCAGCGTGCCGTTGTGCCACGGGCTGGGCTGGCGGTGCAGCCGCGCCGCCGGCGACCCGTCGAACGGCCGCACGCCGATCATGTGGGTGAACAGGCTGCGCGAGTGGTGCCGGGCCCGGGTGGGCTGCTCGCGCAGGTCGAACCGCTCGGCCAACGGCGAGCGATAGCCTCCCGCGTCGACCACGTAGTCGGCCCTGTACCGTTCACCGCCTGCCGTACGCAGCTCAACGCCGGTGTCGGGGTCGATCTCGACCTCCTCCACGCGGGTGCCGGGCCGTGGGTCCGCGCCGTACTTGACCGCGACGGCGAACAGGTAGGCGTCGGTGTCCTGCCGGTACAGGTGCGACTCGGTACGCAACGCGGTGGGAATCTTGAGCTGATTGATCTCCTCGGGGTTCTGCAATCTCCCTTCCCGGTGGTACACGAAGCCGAAGTTCTGCTTGATCCCGGAGTTGCGTGAGATGTGCCGCTGGATGGTCGTGAAACTCGCCAGCGCCGCGATCTCCGGCACCTGGTACCGGTCGGCGATGATCCGCGTCATCGCCGAGGTGTAGGGGATGGTCGACTCTCCCACGGCGAACCGAGGATGGGTGCCCTGGTCGAGCAGGAGGACGCTGACCCCGTTGCGCGCCAGGACGGCGGCGAGCATCGAGCCCGCCATGCCGCTGCCGAGGATCGCGACGTCGTATCGATCCCTGGCCGATGCGCCGTTCACCCGCTTCATGCGCTGACGCTCCTCTCCGTCGGGTGTGAATGATCGAGTTCGTGGCGCCGCATCACCTGGTCGAGCAGGTAAACGTCCCACTCGGCGGCGTCGGTCGCGAAGAACTCACCGGTGGGGCATTCGATCGCCAGGTCCTCGCGCACGCGCTTGATGAGCTCCATCACCATCAGCGAATCGATGCCGAGCTCCAGGAGGCGGAACTGCTCGTCCAGCCGGGCACGGTCCAGCCGCATGATCTGCGCGAGCTGGTCGCGCAGATACCCCGCGACCAGCGGGAGGCGCCGCTCCGGCGGGGCACCGAGCAGCTCCCCCAGCACCATGGCCTCGCCGCCGGTACGGACGACGGCGCGCTGTTCGACGGTGATCTCGCTCAGCACCGGCTTGGTACCGCGCACCTCCAGGACGGCCTTGTACCTCGACCAGTCGGCCGCGCACACCACCGGCTGGACGCGTCCCGCCGTGAGCAACGACCCCATCAGTCGCAGTGCCTGCCTGGCGGGCAGCGGACGTAGGCCCGTGGCCGCCAGGAACTCCCGCACGTCCTCCCCGTACAGGTTGGACGGTAGCTCCCACTGCCCCCAGTTCACGCTCAGCCCGGCCAGACCTCGCGCGGCACGGTGGTGGGCCAGCCCGTCCAGGAAGGCGTTCGCCGCGGCGTACCCGGCCAGGTGCAGTGACCCCCAGGCCGCGGCGATCGATGAGAAACCGAGGAAGAAGTCCAGCTCCAGCCCCTCGGTGGCGCGGTGCAGCGTCCAGCCTCCCACGACCTTGGGCCGCCACACCGCGTCGTAGCCGGCCCGGTCGACTTCGGCGACGACCTGCGGCCGGGAGACGCCGGCCGCGTGCACCACCCCCCGCAGCGGCACCGTCCCGGCGGTGATCCGCTCCACCATGCCGTGTACCGCGGCGAAGTCGGTCACGTCGGCGGCCACGGCCTCCACCTCGGCACCGATGGCCTCGAGAGCGCGCACCAGGTCGACCCGGCCGCGCTGGTCCTCGGGCAGGTCGTCGTCCCAGCGGACGCGGTCCGGCAGCGGGGTGCGGCTCATGAGGACCAGCCGCCGGGCACCCTGCCCGGCCAGCCAGCGGGCCACCGCGGAGCCGATGCCGCCGAACCCGCCGGTGACCAGGTAGGCGGCCTCCGGGTCGACCGGCGGCGCCGCCCGCAGCCGCTCCTCCGGCAGCGGGTTCCTCACCAGGCGGCACACCAGGGCACGGGTGCCGCGCAGCGCGATCTGATCCTCGGTGTCGCCGTACGCCAGCGCGTCGGCGAGCCGGTCATCGCCACCGGACTCGGGATCCAGGTCCACCGCGCCGCCCCATGACCGGGGATGTTCGAGCGCGAACACCCGGCCGAGGCCCCACAGCGGTGTGGCCGCCGCCCGGTGGACCCGCTGGCCGGGTACGGCCGGGACTGCTCCGCGGGTGACCAGGTGCACCTTCGCCGTGGGTAGGTCCGTGCGGAGACGCAGGGCCTGCATCAGGCGCACGGCGGCCAACTCGGCCCGGTCGCGGAAGGCGACCAGGTCCTCCTCGGCGGCGGTCTCCAGGTCGGGAGCGTCCACCCCGGTGAGGACGACGATCCGGTCGGGGCGGGTGCGCTCCAGCATCGCCCGCAGGTCCACCTCGGGCCTTGGCGTGACGACCTCCGCCACCGCCCCCAGTGCGCGCAGCCGGTCGGCGAGGCGGCCGGCGACGTCATCGCCGCCGAACAGCACCCAGGTCTGGCCGTCCAGCGTGGCGACGTCCGGTAGCGCCGCCTCCTGCCAGGCCAGGTCGAACACCAGCTCGGCGGGGTCCTGCCACGGCTGCGGGCCGGTGACCTCGGAGGCGGGTGTGGTGCGCAACCCGGCGGCGCCTCCGGTGACCGTCCCGTCCGGGGAGAGGAACGCGACGGCACCGCTCTCGCGGTGCACCCGGACCGAGGACGTCTCTCCGGCGTCCAGGGAGGCCGCGCCGATTCCGGTCAGCACGGCTTCCTGCGCGCCGGACAGCAAGGTCGCCGCCACCGCGAGAGGGTTGGCGCCGTCGGCGGGGGCCACGGCCCAGGGGCCGGACGGAAGGACGGGGCGTAGCGGAGCGCGGCGCAGCACGCCACAGGCGTGCACACGCCAGGGGGCGGCGGCGGCCGTCTCGGTGGCACTGCGGCCGCGGATGGTGAACGCCGCCGCGTCGTCGTCCGCGGCCGGCTCGACCGACACCTGCAGGGTGGCCCCGGCCGGTACCGGCTCTCGCAGCACAGCCGAGACCGCCTGCCGCCACGTACCACCGAAGGCCTCCACGGCGGCGTCCCGGGCCAGCTCGATCAGGTCGGCCAGGCCGGTGGCCGGCCCGGCGGTGGTCTCGAAGGCCGGCACCGCGGCCTGCGGCAGCGCCTCGAAACCCGGCCGGGACCCGCCGTCGCGGAGGGGGGACCTGGCGGGGGCGACCTCGCGGTACCAATGACGGGTCCGGTCCCACACGTGGGTCGGCAGCGGGACGCGGTTGAACCGCGCGCCACCGTGGAAGGCCGCCCAGTCCACCGCCACACCTCGCGCGTGCAGCGCTCCCAGGGACTGGACGACGCGCCGCCGACCGTCACGACCACGCCGCAGGGAAGGGATCCACACCGACGCCGGGTCGTCCAGAGCGCGTGCGCCGAGGCCGAGGAGCACCGGATGCGGGCCGATCTCCAGGAAGGTGCGCAGGCCCTCGGCGTGCAGGAAGCGGATTCCGTCGAGGAAGCGGACCGGCGCGCTCGCGTGCCTCACCCAGTGCTCCGGGTCGCGCTCGGCCTGTCCCCACTCGGCGCCGGTGACGTTGGACACGAGCCGGATCGTGGGGGCGTGATGCTCGACGGTCCCGGCGACCGCGCGCATCTCGTCCAGCATGGGGTCCATCAGCGGCGAGTGGAACGCGTGCGAGACCTTCAGCAGCCGGTGCTTGACACCCTCACCGGCCAGTCTTTCAACGACCGCGGCCACCTCCCGCTCCGGGCCGGCGACGACGGTGTCGGCCGGCCCGTTGACCGCCGCCACCGACACCAGGTGCTCCAGGCCCTTGACGGCCCGCGCGGCGCGCTCCTCGTCGCAGACCAGCGTGGCCATCACACCTCCCGGTGGCAGGGCCTGCATCAGCCTGCCTCGCACCGCGATCAGCCGGACCGCGTCGGGCAGGGTCAGCACCCCTGCCACGCAGGCCGCCGTGATCTCCCCTACGCTGTGCCCCGTCACGGCGGCGGGCCGCACCCCCCACGACAGCCACATCCGGGCCAGTGCGTACTCGACGGCGAACAGCGCCGGCTGGGTGTTGCCGGTCCGGTGCAGTGGTGAAGACTCCTCGTCCGGCCGGTCCAGCACCGCGGCCAGCGGTTCGTCCAGCAGCGGATCCATCAGCGCGGCGACCTCCTCGATCGCCTCGCGGTAGGCCGGTTCGGCACGCAACTCCTGCCCCATCCGGCCGTACTGGGAGCCCTGTCCGGTGAACAGCCACGCCACCCCCCGGTTACGGTGCGGGGCCAGCGGCACCCGCGTCCAGGCGTCGTCGCGCTCGTCGCGGGTGAAGGCGTCCAGCGCGCGGGCCAGCTCGCCGGACGTGGCCCCGGTGACGACGAGGCCGTGGGCCATCCGGGTTCGACCGGTCTGCGTCGTGCGGCAGATGTCTTGAAGCGGCGCCGGGTCGTCGTGCGCCAGGTGCCGCGCGTACGCGCCGGCCAGACCGCGCAGGCTGGCCTCGGTGCGCGCGGACAGGGTGAGCACACCGTCGTCGCGGCGGACTCCTTCGGGGGACGGCGAGCGGGCCGGCGGCTCGGTCAGGACGGCGTGCGCGTTGGTACCGCTGGCGCCGAACCCGCTGACCCCGCCGGCGCGCGTCCGGCCCCGCGCCGGCCAGGGTCGCCTCTCCTCGACGACCCTCACGTGCAGCCGGGACCAGTCCACATTGGGATTGGGGTCGGTGAAGTGGAGGTGCCCGGGGATCTCCCGGTGGTGCAGCGCGAGCGTGAGCTTCAGCAGCCCCGCGACACCTGCCGCGGCCTCCAGGTGGCCGATGTTGGTCTTGACCGAGCCGACCAGCAACGGATCCGCCGGCGGGTGGACATGACCGATGACCGCCTCCAACGCGCGCAGCTCGATCGGGTCGCCGAGCGCGGTGCCGGTGCCGTGCGCTTCCACGTAGTCGACATCCGCCGGGTCCAGCCCGGCCTGGTCCAGCGCGGCGGCGATGACGGCCTGCTGGGACAGCGGGTTGGGGACGGTCATACCACTGCTCACGCCGTCGTGCCGCACGGCGGTGCCGCGCACCACGGCCAGCACGTTGTCCCCGTCGCGCTGTGCGTCCGCCAGACGCTTGAGCACCACCACACCCCCGCCCTCGCCGCGGCCATACCCGTCCGCGGCGGCGTCGAAGGTCTTGCAGCGGCCGTCCGGCGCGAGCCCACGGAACTTGCTGAGCAGCACGAACGAATAAGGGCTGAGCATCAGGTTGACGCCGCCGGCCAGCGCCATGTCGCATTCGCCGAGGCGCAGCGCCTGGCAGGCGTCGTGCAGCGCTACCAGGGAGGACGAGCAGGCGGTGTCGACGACCTGGCTCGGCCCCATCAGGCCGAGGTGGAACGACACCCGGCCGGCGGCGAAGCTCGGCTCACCCAGCAACTGGTAGGCGTCCACGTCCGCGCGATCGCCGCGTTCCTGGCGCAGCCGGACGTAGTCGGTGGTGCTGACGCCGAGGAACACACCGGTGGCGCTGCCGGCGAGCGACCCTGGTGCGTACCCGGCATGCTCCAGTGCCTCCCAGACGACCTCCAGGATCAGCCGGTGCTGCGGGTCCATTCCAGCCGCCTCGCGCGGCGAGATGCCGAACACCTCCGGCTCGAACCTGTCGACCTGGTCGATGAACGCGCCGTTGACGACATACGTGCCGCCTGGCCGGTCGGGATCGGGGTCGTACCACGAACGCAGGTCCGCGCGGACAGCGGGGAACTCGGTGACGGTGTCGGTACCCGCGCACAGCAACCGCCAGAAGGACTCGGGCCCGTCCGCACCACCCGGCAGCCGGCAGCCCGCGCCGATGACGGCGATCGGCACGCGGGAGACATCCTTTTGCCCGGCCAGCTCGGCGCGTAGCCGCTCGATCACGCGCACGGACTCGATCAACTGAGCGCGCAGGTCTGTGTTGGTCATCGGTCTGTTCCCTTCGCCGGGCTTCGATGACGTGCGGTGTCCGCGGCCCCCGGCGTCGCCGAGCCGGCCAGCGCCACGGCGACGCGGGCGGCGAGTTCCTCGTCGCTCAGGCCGGACAGCTCGCCGCCGTCCGGGACCGCTTCAGGGCCGGGGGCCTTGGCGTGCTCGCCGCACAGCTCCACCACGATGAACCGCGCGAAGGACCGGGGGGTCGGACATTCGAACACCACGGTGTTGGGCAGTTCTTTGCCGAGAGCGGCTTCGGCGGCGCGTTTCAGCCGCAACGACAGCACCGAGTCGAAGCCCATGTTGAAGAATCCCTGGTCGGGATCGATGTCGGTGGCTCCGCCGAGCACCTCGGCCACCAGGCCGAGCAGAGGGCCGAGCAGCACCTCCTCACGCAGCGCCTCAGGCGTGGCTCGGACGCGAGCGCTGAGCGGCGTCTCCTTCAGCGGCCCGGCGGCGACCGGCGGGGCGGCGACCGGGGCGGCCACGCCGGCTGCGTTCTCCACCCAGTGCCGGGTGCGCTGCCAGGGGTAGGAAGGCAGCGAGGTCACCTGGCGGCCGGGGCCGGCGGTGCGACTCCAGTCGACGCGTGCGCCGCGGACGTGCAGGGCCGCGAGCAGTTCCAACGGCTCGCGGGCCGACGCGCGGTACACCACCTCACCTGCCAGCAGCAGCGTGAACCCGTCCGCGCCTAGCTCAAGCACAAGCTCACCCCGACCTTGGCCCTGGCCGGCGGGGCCCGCGGCGAGGCGCGGCGGGTGGCCGGCGGCCAGGGCCTCAGCGGCCTCGGCGAGAGTCGTCCTCCCGGCGGTGACGGCGGCGGCGTGCGCCGCGGGCCCAGGCCCGCCGATCCACGTCTCCGGCACCACCCCCAGTGCACGGCACAACCCGGCCAGAGCCAGATGACCGGCCAGCGTCTCGGCCCCCGGGACACCGGTCGAGCGCAGCTCCCGCTCCACGCGGCCGAAAATCTCTCCGGGGTCCGCGCCAGGTGCCGGCGCGGCGTCGTCGAACCAGCCGCGGCCGGGTGCGTCCGGGCCGAGGCGCACCAGCAAAGGGCGAGTCTCCCCGTCCGGCACCACGGCGCGGTGGCGCGGCGCGGCCAGCCGTCCCGCCAGTTCCCCGGTGGAGTGGCCCACCACGGCGATCCGGTGCTCGTGATGGGTGCGTCGCGCGGTCGAGGTCCAGCACAGGTCGGCGATCTCTTCCTCCGGGGTGACGGCCAGCCGCTCTCGCATGAGCGCGACGGCCGCCTCCAGCGCCGGGGCCGTCCTGGCCGACACGGCCAGCACCACCGGCATGTCCGCGGCGTCCGGCGGCCCGGCGACGGCCGGCGGTTCCCGCAGGACGACGTGGGTGTTGGTGCCGGTGAACCCGAACGCGCTCACCCCGGCGGTGCGGCTGCCGCCGGTCCAGGCGACCGGTTCGGCGGGCACCCGCAGTGAGGTCTGTGGCCAGTCGATCTGCCGGGTGGGCACCTCGTAGTTCAGGTGCCGCGGGATGACCCGATGGATCAGTGACAACACGACCTTGATCAGGCCGGCGATCCCGGCAGCGGCCTCCAGGTGGCCGATGTTGGTCTTGACCGAGCCGACCAGCAGCGGCTTCTCCGCCGCACCCCCCGGACGCAGCGCCGCGGCGAGCGCGCGCAACTCGATGGCGTCGCCGAGAGGTGTGCCGGTGCCGTGCGCCTCGACGTACTCGACCTCGTCGGGACGCACCCCGGCCTGGCGCAGCGCGTCGCCGATGACCTCCCGCTGGGCGGCACCGCTCGGCACGGTCAGCCCGCCGCTGGCCCCGTCCTGGTTGACGGCGCTGCCCTGGATGACGGCGAGCACCCGATCACCGTCGCGCAGTGCGCAGGACAGGCGTTTCAGCACGACCACACCCGCACCCTCGCCACGGCCGTACCCGTCGGCGGCGTCGTCGAAGGTCTTGCACCGGCCGTCGCGGGACAACGCGCCGGCGGCGGACATGGCGCGGAAGATCGTCGGGGTGACCATGACGTTCGCGCCGCCGGCGACGGCGACCTCGCTCTCGCCCGCGCGCAGGCTCTGGCAGGCCAGGTGCACGGCGGTCAGCGAGGACGCGCAGGCCGTGTCCACCGCCATGCTCGGCCCGCGCAGTCCCAGCATGTACGACAGCCGGCCCGCCGCTCCGGAGAACGAGTTGCCGGTGCCGTAGTACAGGTCGACGTCGTTGCCGCCGCCGAGCAGAAGCTGTTGGTAGTCGGTGGAGTTCAGACCGACGAACACACCGGTCCTGCTCCCCCGCAGGCCGTCGGCGGACAGGCCCGCGTGCTCCAGAGCCTCCCAGGCGACCTCCAGGAACAGACGCTGCTGAGGGTCCATGCTGCGCGCCTCACGTGCGGAGACCCGGAAAAAACCGTGGTCGAAGCCGTCCACCGCCTCCAGGAAGCCACCGCTGGCGGTCACGGTGAGGCCGTCCTCCAGCAGGCGGCCGGCGTCCCAGCGACCGGGTGGCACCGGGACTATGGCGTCCCGACCGGCGCTGAGCAGGTCCCAGAACTCGCCGGCGTCCGCGGCGCCTGGCACCCGACAGGCCAGTCCGACGATGGCGATGGGCTCGGGTCCGGCGGGGGCCGGCCTGTCCGCGGGCTCGTCCCTCGCTGTGGCCGTCTCCCGGCGCAGGTGCGCGATCAGCCCGCCGAGTGTGGCGTGGGTGAGCACGTCGGCGGCGTCCAGCGGCCGGCCGGTGGCCCTGGCCAGGCGTTCGGCGAACTCGACGGCGGACACCGAGTCCAGGCCCAGCTCGACCAGCCCCCGGGTCTCGGGGAGACGCGTTCCCGCCGGGTGGCCGAGCACCTCGGCGAGCGACGCGTGCGCGGTGTCGGCGAGGTCGCCGGTGGTCTCCACACGGCCGAGCGCGACGGCCGGGACGGCGTCGGCAACAGGCACGGTGGACTGGACGCCGCGCGGCACCCCCGCCAGCCAGTGCCTGCGGTCGGCCCAGCGAGGCGGAGGCAGCGGCGCCGCGCGGACCGGCCCCTCGTACCCGCGAGCCCAGTCGACCGCCACACCCGCGATGTGCAGCGCCGCCCTGGACCTGGCCTGCACCGCCGCGCCGCGCTCGCCACGAACCAGGGAGGCCACCACGACGCCTCGGCGTCCCCGGCGTGCGATCATGTCGCGCAGCGGACGCGACAGCACCGGGTGCGCGCCGATCTCGACGAACACCACGTCCCCTCCGGCCAGCAACCGGTCGGCGACGGGCCAGAACATCACCGGCCGGCAGAGGTTGTGCTCCCAGTACTCCGCGTCCAGCGCTCGCGGCCCACCGCCGGGGTCGGCGGTGGACAGGAACGGGATCGCGGGTGCGGAAGGACGAAGCCTGGCCCTGCGCCGCAACTCCCGGCCGTAGGGGACCATGAGCGGGCCGTGCGAGGGATACTCGACCGACAACTCGACGGCTTCCACACCTTCCTCCTGAAGGCGGCGGACGGCGTCGGCGATCTGGAGCCGCGGGCCGCTCAGCACGACCGAGCGCGGGCCGTTCACCGCGGCGACGGTCACATCGGGATGGCGCCGGGCGAGCCACTTCCCGGCCGGCTCCGCGCCGAGATCGGCCGACGCCATCGCGCCGGTCCCCGTCGCGTCCTCCAGCACCCGGCTGCGCTCGACGATCAGCCGCGCCGCGTCGGGGAGCGTCAGCGCGCCGGCCACGCAGGCCGCCGCGATCTCGCCCATGCTGTGCCCGATGACGGCGTCCGGCCGTACCCCCCACGACTCCCACAGCCGGGCCAGCGCGACCTGCAGGCCGAACAGCGCCGGCTGACCGGTCCCGGTGGCACGCAACGCGGCCGGGCCGGGGTCGGCCAGCACGTCGAGCAAGCTCCACCCGGTGTGCGCGCGCAGTTCGGCGTCACACTCGTCCAGGGCCGCGCGGAAGACCGCGTCCTCCCGGTACAGGTCCATACCGGCGCCTGGCCACTGCGCCCCGTGCCCCGAGAAGGCGTACACCACCGGCGCGCCGGCGAGTCCTGCCTCGCCATGGAGCACGGCATCATGCGGCCGTCCGTCGTGGTAGGCCTGGAGCGCGGCGCGCAGAGGCGCGGCGCCGTCGCCGACGACGGCGAGCCGATGAGCGAGATGGGTCCGGCGCACCGCCGCCGTGGCGAGCCGTCCGGCGAGGCCCTCGCCATCGGTCAGCGCGGCGGCGTGGTCGCCGGCGAGCGCGCGCAGACCCGCCGCGGTGGTCGCCGAGATCACCAGGGTGTCCGGACCGAGCGGCGAGGAGACCGCGGCCGGCTCGGGCTCGGGGCCACGGACGACGAGGTGGACATTGGTACCCGACAGGCCGAACGCGCTGACCCCGGCGACGACAGGCACCGAGGCGGGCCCCGGCAGCGGTATGGGCCCGCGCGGCACCTCCAGCCCACTACCCGCCCATTCGATCAGGGGGGTCGGAGCGTCGAAGTTGATCTGTGGTGGCACGACGCGGTGCCGCGCGACCAGCAGTACCTTGAGCAGCCCGGCGACGCCTGCGGTGGCGTCCATGTGCCCGAAGTTCGCCTTGAGCGACCCGACGAGCAGCGGCTCACCGGACGAGCGGCCCCGGCCGAGCACCTCGGCCAGCGCCGACAGCTCCAGGGGGTCGCCGAGCGGCGTGCCGGTCCCGTGGGCCTCCACGTACCGGGGGACGTCCGCGCCGACACCGGCCGAGGCCAGGGCCCGGCGGAGCAGTTCCACCTGGGCCTCGACGTTGGGCACGGTCAGGCCCGCGCTTCGCCCGTCGTGGTTGACGGCGCCGCCGATGACAATGCCGTGGATCTGGTCGTGGTCGCGTATCGCGTCGGCGTAGCGTTTGAGCACGACGACCGCACAGCCCTCTCCGCGAGCGATACCGTCGGCGCGCGCGTCGAACGGACGGCACCGGCCGGTCGGGGACAGCGCCTGCACCTTGCTCATGAAGACCGACAGGTCCGGTGTGACCAGGGCGTTCGTGCCTCCGGCCAGTGCGGTGTCCACTTCGCCGTCACGCAGTGCACGGCAGGCCAGATGCAGTGCGGTCAGTGAGGAGGAGCAGGCGGTGTTGACCGTCATGGCTCCGCCGCGCAGACCGAAGGTATAGGCGACGCGACCGGCGGCGAAGCTGAACTCCTTTCCCGTGGCGAAATGAGGGCCGATCCCCGCGGTCCCCGCGGTCCTGGCGTGCAGGAGCAGGTAGTCCGAGCCGAGCATGCCTACGTGGACGCCGGTGCGAGTGCCCTCCCAGCGGTCGCGCGGCACGCCGGCGTCCTCCATCGCCTCGGCCGCCACCTCCAGCAGGATGCGTTGCTGCGGGTCCATCTCGGCCGCCTCACGCGGCGATATGCCGAAATAGTCGGCGTCGAATCGGTCGATGTCGTCGAGGAAGCCGCCTTGGTCGGCGTACATGGCACCCGAGCGCTTGGGGTCGGAACTGTGAAAGTCGCCGTCCCAGCGATCGGCCGGCACCTTCTCCAGTACGTCGGCCCCGTCGAGCAGCGCACGCCACAGCGCCTGAACGGTCCGCACCCCGCCGGGGAACCGACAGCCGATTCCGACCACCGCGACGTCATCGGGCCTTGGCGCCGCCGCGTACTCGGACATCCGGGCTCCTCTCCGGCCTGGGTCGCTTCCCAGCCAGGCCACGGTCTTCTTAAGCTGAATGCGAGCGCGTAGGTGTCAACGACCATCGCCCCGGCCACTAGTGCCCCGCTTGAATGCCGGTCCTGGGCCGGCCAAGGGAAGGACCTCCGCGGTGAAACAACGCGCTCATCTGGAGCCCTCGCCGGAGCCGCGGCTGCGGCTGTACTGCCTCCCGCACGCCGGCGGCGGCGCCGCCCACTACAACCGCTGGCGGCCCGTACTGCCCGGCGTACTCGTCACGCCACTGGAACTGCCCGGCCACGGCACCCGTCTGGCCGAGCCGCCGATCCGCGACATGAACGCCTTGGTCGCGTCGCTCGTCGCCACGATCAGCACAACCATCCCGTTCGTCCTGTTCGGGCACAGCTTCGGAGCACTGGTGGCCTACGAGCTGGCGCTGCGGCTCCCCCCCGAGTCGCTGGCCGGCCTGGTCGTCAGCGGCCGTAACGCCCCCTCCGAACCGCCGGCCGCCGATCCGCTGCACGTGCTGCCTGACGGCCCGTTCATCGCCCGGCTGCGGCGGCTTGGCGGCATGCCCGAAGAGCTGCTGGACGACCCCGGACTGCTGCGGCTCTACCTGCCGGCGCTACGCGCCGACCTGGAGATGTCCGCGACCGGTCGCCCGGCGGCTGATCCTCGTCTGCGCGCACCGATCACCGTGTTCGGCGCCTGGGACGACGACCTCACCCGGCCGGACGGCCTGGCCGCCTGGGCACGGGAGACGACCGGCCCGTTCGAGCTGGCCATGCTGCCAGGCGGACACTTCTTCCTCCGCGACCCCGGCTTCCCTGTTCTCCTGCGCGCACGGCTGGACCGGATGGCCGCCGCCGTGTCGCGGTAGCCGCGCCCAAGCGTTCCTCTACCCACTCCCCCGATCGTCGGGAACACCGGCGGAAGACACCCGGCGATCTGGGGAGGACCGAATGCCTGTCACCGACCGCGAAAAGATCAACGCCGCGATCACCGGCTACGTCAGCGTGCAGTTTCTCGACGACACGGAGCTGTCCGAACTGGACCAGGAGACCCCCCTGCTGGAGTGGGGCGTCCTCAACAGCATGAACACCAGCACTCTGCTCGCCTACATCAGGCAGGAGTTCGGTGTGATCGTCCCGCCCGCGCACATCACATGGCGGCACCTCCAGAACCTGCGAGCCATCACCGACATGGTTCACGAACTGTCGACCCAGGCCGAGCACTCCTCCCGCGCCTGACCCGAAGAGGGAGAACGCCATGAACAGCATGAACAGCGCGGACGCCGTGGACGCCGACTTCGACATCGGCGTCATCGGCGGCGGTCCGGCGGGTGCGACCGTCGCCGCCTACCTGGCGAAGGCGGGTCTGTCGGTCGCCGTCTTCGAACGTGACACCTTCCCCCGCGAGCACGTCGGAGAGTCGCTGGTTCCCGCCACCACCCCCGTGCTCGTCGAGACCGGCTGCATCGACAAGGTCGAACAGGCCGGCTTCCCCAAGAAGTACGGGGCGGCCTGGACCTCGGCCGAGAGCCGCGAGATCGACCGGATGGGGTTCCGCAACCTGACCAACGGCTTCCGCTCCGCCGAGGTACTGTTCGCCGAGCGCGACCAGACCGGGGTGGACCGTGACTACACATTTCACGTGGACCGTGGCCTCTTCGACCAGATCCTGCTGAAGAACGCCGAGAGCCTGGGTGCGTCGGTGTTCCAGGGCGTGGCGGTCGGCGCGGTGGACTTCTCATCCACGTCTCCGGTGATGAACGTCCGCCTGGGCCGGCGCCAGGTCCCGATCAAGGTGCGCATGGTCGTGGACGCCAGTGGCCGACGCACCCACCTGGGCAACCAGCTCAAGATCAAGGTCACCGACCCGGTGTTCAACCAGTACGCGGTGCACGCCTGGTTCGAGGGGCTGGACCGGACCGCTCTGGCGGTGAACAAGGAGCAGGCCGACTTCATCTTCATCCACTTCCTGCCGGTGGCCGACACCTGGGTGTGGCAGATCCCGATCACCGACACGGTCACCTCGGTCGGTGTGGTCAGCCAGCGTGACCGCCTGCGCGCCTACGACGGGGACCGGGAGAAGTTCTTCTGGGACACCATCGCCAGCCGCCCCGAACTGCTCGACGTTCTCAAGAACACCAAGCAGGTCCGCCCGCTCAAGGCCGAGGGCGACTACAGCTACGGGATGAAGCAGATCATCGGCGATCGGCACCTGCTCATCGGCGACGCGGCAAGGTTCGTCGATCCGATCTTCTCCAGTGGAGTGAGCGTCGCGCTCAACAGCGCGCGCCTCGCCGCGCGGGACATCATCGCCGCCGCCGAGGCCGGCGACTTCGGCCGGCACCGGTTCACCACCTACGAGGCCAAGCTGCGCCGAGCCATGCGCAACTGGTACGAGTTCATCTCGATCTACTACCGGCTGAACATCCTCTTCACCGCGTTCGTCCAGGACGACCGCTACCGGGTCGACGTGCTGAAGATGCTGCAGGGAGACGTCTATGACGACGAGCCGAAGGTGCTGGCCGCCATGCGGGAGATCGTCAAAGTCGTGGAGGACGATCCCGGCCACCTGTGGCGTCCCTACCTCGGCACGCTGCGCACCCCCGCCACGGCGCCTGGGTTCTGACCGGTGAGGTCGACGACCCGGCGCACACCCGGCGCACGGGTGGCCGGGGCTCTGGCGTCCACCTCGGCCGTCCGCCGGGCCCACGGCGGCAGCTCTTCGTGAGTTCCGGGTATCCCGCCTGGCGGAGCGGGGGTCAGGCCCGGGTGCCAGGCCCGTCCGCTCCGTCGGCGCACGCCTGGATACCGTCGAGCAGCCAGGTCAGGCCGCGCGAGAAGCCCGCATCCCACTGGTCGTCCACGACGAGCGGGCCGTGTTCGGCCAGCGACGGGTAGCGGTCGCGGTTGGCGCGCAGGTGCTGTTCGGCAGCCTGCCGTGTCGCCTGGTCCACGTTGGTCATCCACGACGCCTGCATCAGCGCGGAACCGATGACGTAGTTGGACAGGCCGTATGCGGCGGCGATGATCTGTGACTCGCCGACTCCCGCCTTCAGCAGGGTGGCGTAAAGGAACTCGCTGCGGGCCAGCACGTTCGGCCCGAGCATCGGACGGCCCAGCAGCGCCGCCGACCATGGGTGCCGCAGGAGGGTTTCCCGCCAGCGGTTGATCAGCGCCGAGACGTCCGCGCGCCAGCCGTCCCGGCCGGCGCGCGGGATGTCGACCTCCGAGAAAATGGTGTCCAGCGCGAGGTCCAGCACATCGTCCTTGGTCTTGACATGCCAGTACAGCGTCGTGGAACCCGTGCCGAGCCGCTCTGCCAGCCGGCGCATCGTGAGCCTGCCGGTGCCCTCCTCGTCCAGGAGCGCCACGGCTTCCTCGATGATGCGGTCACGGCTGAGCGGCGGCGCGTCCCGCCCCTGTCGTTCGGAGGCGCGCAGCCAGACGTTCACCGCGGCCTTGGCTTCCGGAGCCGGTTCCGTCCCTGATGACACTTTTCCTGATCCCGTCTTGCCGGTGCTCACGCGGAACAGTTTAGTATGATGTTCGAGGACTGGATCGTCGATCCGGTCGCCAGAACAACGATCCAGGCGATTCGGGCCGCGTGCCGGGTCCGCGAAGGGGGGACGGTGGTGGCGGGGCATGTCGAGGCCGACCGACTGACCTATGTGCTGCCGGACGGGCGGCTGCTTCTCCACGAGGTGTCCTTCCGTGTCGGCGACGGCGTCAAGGCCGGTCTGATCGGGCCGAACGGCGCGGGCAAGACCACCCTGCTGCGCCTCATCGCCGGCGACCTCCAGCCCGACGACGGCCGCGTGGTCCACTCCGGCGGGCTCGGCACGATGCGGCAGTTCATCGGCGACATCCGCGACGGGCGGACCCTGCACGACCTGCTGCTGTCGGTGGCCCCCGACCGGGTGCGCGCCACGGCCGCGGGGCTGGCGCGGGCCGAGAAGCGGCTGGCCGAACACGACGACGAACGGACCCAGCTCGCGTACGCCCAAGCCATCAGCGACTACGCCGACGCCGGCGGCTACGACATGGAGGTCGTCTGGGACACGGTCGCGACCCTCGCCCTGGGGCTCCCCTACGACGCCGTGCGTGAGCGGCCGGTGAACACGTTGTCGGGGGGCGAGCAGAAGAGAGTCGTGCTGGAGGCCCTGTTCCGCGGCCCCGACGAGGTCCTCCTGCTGGACGAGCCGGACAACTACCTGGACGTCCCCGCCAAGGAATGGCTGGAGGCGCAGCTCCGGGCCACCTCCAAAACGGTGCTGCTCGTGTCGCACGACCGCCAGCTCCTGGTCGGCGCGGTCGACCGCATCATCACGGTCGAGGACCGCGGCGTCTGGGTACATGGTGGCGGCTTCGCCAGCTACGCGCAGGGCCGACAGGACCGCATAGCCCGCCTGGAGGAACGTCTGCGCCGCTGGAACGAGGAACACACCAAGCTGCGGCAGCTCGTCGGCACCCTGCAGCAGACCGCCGCCAACAACGACGCGCTGTCGTCGACCTACCGCGCCGCACGCACCCGCCTGGCCCGGTTCGAGGAGGCCGGCCCACCCGCCCGGCCGCCGAAACGGCAGAACGTCCGCATGCGGCTACGCGGAGGACGCACCGGCAAACGCGCCGTCATCTGCGAGCGGCTGGAGCTGACCGGGCTGATGAAGCCGTTCGACGCCGAGATCTGGTACGGGGAACGCATCGGCGTGCTCGGCTCGAACGGCTCAGGCAAGTCGCACTTCTTGCAGCTCCTCAACCAGGCCGCCGACGGCGCGGTCCCCACCGTACGGCACACAGGCACGGCCCGGCTCGGCGCGCGGGTGGTCCCCGGCCTGTTCGTGCAGACCCATGCCCGGCCCGACCTGCACGGCCGCGTCGCGGTGGACCTGGTCATGGACGGCCACACGCTCACACTGAACGACGCCATGGCCGCGATGGCCCGCTACGAACTCGCCCCGGCCGCCAACCAGCCGTTCGAGACACTGTCCGGCGGACAGCAGGCGCGCCTGCAGATCCTGCTGCTCGAACTGTCCGGCGCGACGCTGCTGCTCCTGGACGAGCCCACCGACAACCTGGACCTCGCCAGCGCCGAGGCGTTGCAGCAGGGCCTCGCCGAGTTCTCCGGCACCGTCCTGGCCGTCACGCACGACCGCTGGTTCGCCTCCGACTTCGACCGTTTCCTCATCTTCGGCGCCGACGGCACAGTGTACGAAAGCGCCGAACCGGTCTGGCACGAAGGCCGCGTCGAACGCACCCACTGACCCGCACAAGGACACCCCCTTGTGATCAAGGGACACCCCGGGACCCAATGCGAACCGCCCGCCAGGCGTAGCCTGACAGGCGGTGATCAACTGACCTGTGGCCAGCGGTTATGCGCTGAGCCGCCTTGGGGAATCGAACCCCAGACCTACGCATTACGAGTGCGTCGCTCTGGCCGACTGAGCTAAGGCGGCGTGCTTCGGTTGAACCGTAGCGTGAGGCAGTCTACAGGGTTCGGGTGGGTTGGGGGACGTGGATCTTGGTCAGGTTACTTTGGGGCAGAGGGTGTTGGGTTTTGGGGGGGTTTGGGTGATCAGGTAGGTGTCTACGGCCTTGTCGATGCAGGTGCTGTTGGTGCGGTACGCGGTGTGGCCGTCGCCGTCGTAGCTCAGGAGGACGCCTGAGGAGAGTTGGCCTGCCAGGGCCTCGGCCCACTGGTAGGGGGTGGCGGGGTCGCGTTGGGTGCCTACCACCAGGATGGGTGGGGCGCCTTCGGCTTTCAGGGGCTTGTCGGTGCCGGTGGGGGGGACGGGCCAGTACTCGCAGGGGAGGGAGCCCCACATCACGTAGGCGCCGAACAGCGGGCTTTCCTTCTGAGCGGCTGTGGCGGCTTGTTCGTAGGCCTGGGTGGTTTTGGGGTAGGGGTGGTCCACGCAGTTGATGGCCATGTTGGCTTCGGTCTGGTTGCTGTAGGTGCCGTCCTGGTGGCGGTCTATCAGGACGTCGGCCAGGCGGAGGAGAGTGGTGCCGTCGCCTTTGAAGGCTTGGGACAGGGCTACTCGGAGTACGGGCCAGGAGCGTTTGTCGTACAGGGCTGTGACGACGCCCAGGGTGGCCCAGGATTCGTCGATCTTGCGGGTGTCGCCGGTGCTGTTGCGCAGGGGGGTCTGGTCGGCGTTCTTCAGCATGGTGCCTATGCGGGACTGGGCCTCGTCGATGTTCTTGGCGGGGAAGGGGCAGGAGGTGTGGGTGAAGCAGTCGGCCAGGAAGGAGCGGAGGGCCACCTGGAAGCCTCTGGCCTGTGCGGCGTTGACGTCGGGGACGGGAGGCAGTGCGGGGTCCACGGCGCCGTCCAGGACCAGGGCTCGCACGTTCTTGGGGAACAGGTCGGCGTAGACGGCCCCCAGGTAGGTGCCGTAGGACTTGCCGAGGTAGGTGAGGCCGGTGTCACCCAGTGCGGCGCGCAGGACGTCCATGTCGCGGGCCGCGTCGGCGGTGCCTACGTGGGGGAGGAGTTTGGCGGACTTGGCTTCGCAGCCTTGAGCGAACTCCTTGGCGCCGGTGGCCAGTGCGTCGACTTCCGCGGGGGTGTCGGGAGTGCCGTCGAGGCCGATGAACTTGTCGAGTTGCGGGCCGGTGAGGCAGCGGACGGGGGCGGACTCGCCTACGCCGCGGGGGTCGAAGCCTACGGCGTCGAAGCGGGACAGGACGGCGGGGGTGAGGACGGACTTGGCGGCGCGCGCGTACTCGATGCCGGAGCCGCCGGGACCGCCGGGGTTGAGAAGTATGGAGCCGATGCGGTCGCCGGTGGCGGGGAGGCGGATCACGCTGATCTGGATGCTTTCGCCGCCGGGGTTCGCGTAGTCGAGGGGGACCTTGATCTTGCCGCACTCGAAGCCCTGGCGGCACGCCGTCCAGGTGATCTTCTGGTTGTAGAACGGGGCCAGCGCCGCGGAGGGAGCATTGCGGCCGGCGGCCGGGTCGCCTGCGGGGGACGGGCCGCCTGCTGGGTCGGCGTCGCCTTTCGCGGAGCACGCCGTGGCGAGCAGTGCCGCCGCTGCGAGAACGGCGGCTGTACGTCTGGTCCTGCCCATGCCTTTACAGCGCGTCATGCGCCGACCACCTTATCCCCCGATTCGGTGTGACCGTGGCCCTGATCAACGCCACAGCTCTAAGGTAGTACCCCTCCGACGTGCGCTTTCACTCCTCGCCGGCCGTCTGTCCTCCATACTTTTCGTCATGCTGCTTACGTGGCGCGCAGACGTCCGCGCGGGAGCAGGCGCAGCGGCGGCCGCCGTCGTCGAGGCGGACCACCACCGAGTCGGACGGCACGTTGTGGCCGACGACGGTGCCGCGGCCCTCAGGGGTGTCCACAGTGGCGCCTGCGCGGGGAGCCCCGGCACGGAACTCCTGGTACAGAGGGTGCTCGTACTTCAGGCAGCACATCAGGCGGCCGCACGCGCCGGCGATGCGCAGGGGGTTGACGGGAAGGTCCTGGTCCTTGGCCATGCGGACCGACACCGGCTCGAAGTCCTTGAGGAACGTGGCGCAGCACAGGTCACGGCCGCAGGGGCCGATGCCGCCTTGCAGGCGGGCCTCGTCTCGGGGGCCGATCTGGCGTAACTCCACCCGTGCGCGGAGGTTGCGGGCCAGGTCGCGGACGAGCGCGCGGAAGTCGACGCGGTGGGGAGCGGAGAAGTAGACGGTGTAGACGTTGTCGGCGTCCAGGTAGTCGACGCCGACGACCTTCATGGGGAGCTCGTGCCGGCGGATCAGGCGCTTGGACACGCTGCGGGCCTCGGCGCGGTGGCGGCGGTTGGTCTCGTCGCGTTCCAGTTGCTCGTCGGCGGCGATGCCGGCGCACACGGGGAGACCCTCGACGTCCTCGCTGACCCATTGCGGTGCCCAGACGCATTCGGCGACCTCGGGACCCGCGTCGGTGGGGACGAGGACCTTGTCGCCGACCTTGGGGCTGTGTCCGCCGGGATCGAGATAGTAGAGCCTCCCATATCGGGTGAAGCTCACAGCCATCATCATGCCCACGCGAACGCCTCCGCTCCTTGCCGATACGGGCCATGCCGATGCGTTGCCGACCACCCTACGCTCAGAGGTGGCATCAGCCCACAAATCGGCCGCCGCATGTGTGAGACAGGCGGCTCAGAGGCGGGGTTTCCACAGGCTGATCGTCATGGACTCCAGCGCCATCTGCGGGTTGACGTTGGCCTCCAGGCGCTCGCGGCAGAGCATGATGGCGTCGATGCGCCGCAGGCTGTCCTCAGGGGTGGAGACCACGGCCAGCGCGTCGAGGTCGGCTCTGCGGTCCTCGGTGGGGAGCTCGACCACGGCGCCGAGCTGGACGGCGAGGACGTCGCGGTAGAAGGAGGCGAGGTCGAGCAGGGCCGAGTCGAGGGAGTCGCGGCGGACGCGGGTGGCGCGGGACTTCTGCCGGTCCTCCAGCTCCTTGACGGCGCCGGCGCCGCCGCGCACCAGGCCCTTGTTGAGGCCCTTGCCTGAGGAGCCCTCGCCGTAGATCTTGCGGAGCTCGGCGGTCTCGGTCTCGTTGAGCCGGGTCGTGGCCTCCTCGGCGTCCTCGGCGGAGGTCTTGACCAGCCGCTCCGCCGCCTCCACGCACGCGCCGAGGCTGGTGAGGCCGCGCGGCAGGGACAGCACGGACTCGCGCCGGCGCCGCACCTCGGCGTCCAGGGCCAGGCGGCGCGCACGGCTCACGTTGCCCTGTGCGGCGCGCGCGGCGAACGCGGCGAGCTCCGGGGGGACGTCGTCGCGGGTGGCGAGCACGTGGGCCACGGCCTCGGTGGACGGGGTGCGCAGGGTGACCACGCGGCAGCGCGACCTGATAGTGATCATCATGTCGTCGGGGGACGGCGCGCACAGCAGCCAGACGGTGCGCGGCGGCGGCTCCTCGATGGCCTTGAGCAGCGCGTTGGCCGCGGCCTCGGTGGCACGCTGCGCGTCCTCGAACAGGATGACCCGCCACCGGCCGAGCGTCGGCGCGCCGGCGGCGCGCAGCACCAGCTCGCGGGTCTCCTTGACGCCGTACGACAGCCCCTGGGGCCGCACGGTCTCGACGTCGGGGTGGGAGCCGACGGCGACCTGGTGGCACAGCTCGCAGTGGCCGCAGCCGCCGGAGTGGCACAGCAGCGCGGCGGCGAACGCCTGCGCGGCCTCGGTGCGGCCCGACCCCGGCGGGCCGGTGAACAGCCACGCGTGGGTCATGCCGGTGCCGGGGCCGCCGGCGAGGACCTCGGCACCCGCGGTGGCGGCCTGCCGCAGGACGTCCACCGAGCGGTCCTGCCCCACGAGGTCGTCGAAGACTGTCACGCAGGCCAGGTTAGCCGTCGGCCGGACGGCCGTGGCGCGGCCTGTGGACAACCGTCTAGTCGCGGATGATCGGCATGGTGCCGGTGATCGCCTCGGTCTCCTGCGGCACGGGGTCGGGGAGGATCTCGCGCACGCGGTCCTGGATCAGGGCCGCGATCTCCTGCTGGGTGCGCAGGCCGTCCACCACGAAGTACCGGTCGGGGTCGGCCGCCGCGAGCGCGCGGAACTCGCGGCGCACGCGCTCGTGGAAGTCGAGCGGCTCGGACTCGATGCGGTCGGCCGGCGAGGCGAACCGCGACAGACCCACCGAAGGCGGCACGTCGATCAGCACGGTCAGGTCGGGGACCAGCCCGCCGGTGGCCCAGGAGTTGACCTTGACGACGTCCTGGGGTTCCAGCTCGCGACCCGCTCCCTGGTAGGCCAGCGAGGAGTCGACGTAACGGTCGGAGATCACCATCGCGCCGCGGTACAGCGCGGGGAGGATGACCTTCTCGACGTGCTCGGCGCGGTCCGCGGCGTACAGCAGGGTCTCCGACCGCGCGGACAGGCCCTGGTGGGTGGAGTCGAGCAGGATGGCGCGCAGCCGCATGCCGACCTTGGTGGACCCCGGCTCTCGGGTCTGCACGACGTCGAACCCCTGGTCGCGCAGCCAGATGGCGAGCAGCCGCGACTGGGTGGTCTTGCCGGAGCCCTCGCCGCCTTCGAACGCGATGAACGTGCCGCGCGCCTGCTCGGCCGTCTCGGCGACGTACCGCTCGCCGCGCAGCGCGGCCAGCAGGTCCGAGCGCAGCGGGACGTGGCGCCGGTCGTCCATGTGCCGCAGGGCCAGCACGCCGACGATCACGGCGAGCAGGCCGCCGATCAGCATGACGAGGTGGGTGCCGTCGAAGCGGTAGGCGATGCCGGCCCCGACGGAGAACCTGTGCTCGCCGAGCAGGCCCGCGAGCGCGGGGGCCACGGCGACCACGAGCAGCAGGGTGACCCGGGCCAGGGACTGCAGGAACGAGAAGGTGCGGCCCCGGATGGCGTCCTCGACCTCAAGGCCGATCAAGGTGTACCCGATGATCCACGCGATGCCGGCGCACGCGCCGAGCACCACCGTCAGCAGCACCAGGATGACGAGGTTGTGGATGAGCGCGGTGCCGGCGAGCACCACGCCGGCGGTGACGATGGCGAGGCCGAACAGCCGCCGCCTGGACAGCTCGCTCAGCACCCGGGGCCCGAAGAAGATGCCGAGGCCCATGCCGGCGAACACCGCGGCGAACACGGTGCCGTACGCCGCGTCTCCCCCGCCGAGCGACAGGACGTAGACCTTGGCCACGCCGATGACGGCGCCGCCTGCGGCGAACGCGCCGAGCATGCCGATGACCAGCCCCCGCACCATGCGGTTGGCGCCGACATACCGCCAGCCGTCGATGATCTGGCGGAGCACCGACGGCGCGGCGACCTGGCCGGCGTGGCCCCTGGGAATGCCTTTCAGCGTGAAGATCAGCGCCGCGGACACGAGGTAGGCCACGGCGTTGACGATCAGCGCGAGCCGCGCGGGCTCCCACGTGAAGCTCGGCACGGCCTGCGCGGTGAGATCGACGACCAGCGACAGGACGGCGAACAAGGCCGCGGCGACCGGAGCGGTGCCGTACGTCACCAGCAGGTTGAGCTGGTTGGCCTCCTCGAGTCGCTCCTTGGGGACGAGGTTGGGAACGGTGGCGTCCTTGGCGGGGACCCAGAAGAGGTTCACGCACTCGACGAGCAACGTCGCGATGATGACCCAGCGGTAGCTGCCGACGATCGGGATGGACAGCACCAGCGCGAACCGCAGCAGGTCGCTGACGAACATCGTCAGCCGGCGGTCGAACCGGTCGGCGAAGGCGCCGGCGAGCGGGCCGAGCACGATGGCGGGGAGCATCTTGACGACGAAGACGCCGCCGATGGCGAGGCTCTGCGCCTGGTAGCCGGAGCCGCGGGTCAGGAAGGCCGCGAACGCGGTGATCGCGATGATGTTGAGCCAGTCGCCGAGACTGCAGACCGACATGGCCGTCCACAGCCGGCGGAACGGGGCATTCGCCAGCACGTGGGAGGTTTTGCGCCGCGGAGCGGACCGGCCGGACGTGGTCATGATGTCAGCGTATCCAGGTGCTCGCCGGGCTGGGGTGGAGTCAGCACAGGTCGGAATGGTCCACCTGTCCGCTCACGAGGGTATTACCAGAGAGCAAGGTGGTGGGGGGTCATGCGGTGAAAAGTCTCCGCGCGACCCCTGACCGATCAAGCCCCCTAGGCTACAGCGCGAGCCCTCGCCGCGCTAAGGTTAAGCTGCCCTAATTTAGGTAAGGCTAAGTCGTAGGGGGACCAGGTTGTTCGCCAGCTATCTCATCGGTCTGCGGGAGGGCCTTGAGGCGACGCTCGTCGTGTCGATCCTCGTCGCCTTCCTCGTCAAGAGCGACCGCCGGGACCGGCTCCCCCTCGTCTGGACCGGTGTCGCGGCGGCCCTCGTGCTGTCGGTCGGCTTCGGCGCGCTGCTCACGTACACCGCCGCGCAGCTCGAATCACGACAGCAGGAACTGTTCGACGCGGTCGCCTCCCTCGCCGCCACCGTCTTCGTCACCTTCATGATCTTCTGGATGCGCGCGACGGCCCGCCGCCTGTCCGGCGACCTGAAGGCCAAGCTGAGCGACGCGATCAAGCTCGGTTCGTTCGCCGTGGTGGTGATGGCCTTCCTCGCCGTCGCACGGGAAGGCCTGGAGACGGCCCTGCTGTTCTTCGCCGCCGCGCAAGGCGCCACCACCAGCGCCGCGCCGCTCACCGGCATCCTGCTCGGCCTCGCCTCGTCGGTGGCGCTCGGCTGGGCCCTGTACGCCAGCGCCGTGCGCGTCAACCTCACCAAGTTCTTCACCTGGACCGGCCTGCTGCTGATCCTCGTCGCCGCCGGCATCTTCAAGTACGGCGTGCACGACCTGTTCGAGGCCGGTGTGATCACCGTGCTGACCTCGCCGGCGTTCGACCTGACCGGCGTCCTGCCGCCGGACACGTGGTACTCGACCCTGCTCAGCGGCATGTTCAACTTCACCGCTCAGCCGACGATCCTCGAAATGGTCGCGTGGGTCGCCTACCTGGTGCCGGTCCTGACGCTCTTCCTGCTCCCGGCGCGCAACCGGCCAGGCGCCACACCCGCCAAGACGCCTGAGCCGGTCGCCACGTCCTGACCCTCTCCCCCGGCCCGTCACAGGCCGGCGGCTCCCTGAAACTGGAGAACCATTGCGTACGCCCCTTGTACTCACCGCGGGTGCACTGGTCCTGGCCGGACTCACCGCCTGCTCGTCCACAGGCGGCGGGGGCGGCACCGCCGCGCAGGCGGGGGGCGGGCCCGGCAAGATCGCCGTGGCGGCCACCGACACCGCCTGCGACGTCGGCTCCACGTCCTTGCCTGCGGGGACCTCGACGTTCTCCGTCACCAACAACGGCACCAAGGTGACCGAGTTCTACGTGTACGCCGCCGGTGACCGCGTGATGGGTGAGGTCGAGAACATCGTCCCCGGCCTCACCCGCGAGGTGATCATCGAGCTGCCGGCGGGGACGTACGAGACCGCGTGCAAGCCCGGCATGATCGGCAAGGGCATCCGGGGGCCGCTGAAGGTCTCCGGCACCGCCGCGAAGCTGTCCGACGACGCCAAGCTCGCGCAGGCCGCCAAGGACTACGGCCGGTACGTCAAGAGCCAGACCGACGCGCTGCTGGTCAAGACCCAGGAGTTCGTGGACGCCGTCAAGGCCGGCGACATCCCCGAGGCCAAGGCGCTGTACCCGGTGGCGCGCACCTACTGGGAGCGCATCGAGCCGGTCGCCGAGACGTTCGGTGACCTCGACCCCGCCATCGACGCGCGCGAGGACGGTGTCGAGCCCGGCGCCGAATGGACCGGCTTCCACAAGATCGAGAAGGATCTGTGGGTGGAGAAGGACATCAGCAAGGACGGCCCGCTCGCCGACAAGCTGATGACCGACGTCAAGAAGATCGTCGAGCTGGCCAACAGCGAGCAGATCCAGCCGCTCAAGCTCGCCACCGGCGCCAAGGAACTCCTCGACGAGGTCGCCACCGGCAAGATCACCGGCGAGGAGGACCGCTACTCGCACACCGACCTGTGGGACTTCGCCGCCAACCTGGAAGGCTCCCAGGCCGCCGTGGCCGCGCTGCGTCCCGTCCTCGACGAGCGGGACCCGGCCCTGGCCAAGACGCTGGACGAGAAGTTCGCCGCCGCGGAGACGACCCTCGGCAAGCACCAGAAGGGCGACGGCTGGAAGCTCCACACCGAGCTGAGCAAGGCCGACCTGAAGGAACTGTCCGACGTCATCAACGCGCTCGCCGAGCCCATCAGCAAGGTGGCCGCGGTGGTGGCCCAGTGACCGTGGAGGTGCCTACCCCATGACGGGGATCAACCGCCGCAAACTCTTCGGCCTCGGCGCGGCCGGTGTCGCCGCCGCCGGCGCCGGCGTCCTCGCGACCCGGAACCTCGTGGAGGGCCCGCCGCCGGCCGCCGCGGCGTCCACGTCCGACCCGGTGGGCTTCTACGGCGAACACCAGGCCGGCATCGTCACCCCCGCGCAGGACCGTCTCCACTTCGTCGCCTTCGACGTGGTCACCAAGAACCGCGCCGAGCTGATCGACATGCTCCAGGAGTGGACGGCCGCCGCGGCCCGCATGACGCAAGGCAAGGACGCCGGGACGTTCGGCGCGGTCGGGGGCCACCCCGAGGCCCCGCCGGACGACACCGGCGAGGCCCTCGGCCTGCCGGCGTCCGGCCTGACGCTCACCATCGGCTTCGGGCCCTCGCTGTTCGACGGACGGTTCGGGCTCGCCGCCAAGAAACCGGCCGCGCTCGCCGATCTGCCGCACTTCCCCGGCGACGCCCTCATCCCGGATATCTCCGGCGGCGACATCTGCGTCCAGGCCTGCGCGCACGACCCGCAGGTCGCCGTGCACGCCATTCGCAACCTCGCACGCATCGGCTTCGGCAAGGTGTCGGTCCGGTGGACCCAGCTCGGGTTCGGCCGCACCTCCTCCACGTCACGGGCCCAGGCGACCCCGCGCAACCTCATGGGGTTCAAGGACGGCACCGCCAACGTCAAGCTGGAGGACGCCGCGATGCTGAGAGACCACGTGTGGGTCGCGCCAGGCGACGGGCCCGAGTGGATGGCAGGCGGCAGCTACCTGGTCACCCGCAAGATCCGCATGAACATCGAGACCTGGGACCGCACCTCGCTCAACGAGCAGGAGGTCATCTTCGGCAGGGACAAGGGGGCCGGCGCGCCGCTCGGCAAGAAGGCCGAGTTCGACGAACCCGACTTCGCCGCCAAGGGTCCCGACGGCGAGCCGGCGATCGCGATGGAGGCGCACATCAGGTTGGCCCACCCCACCACCCACAACGGCGCGCGGCTGCTGCGGCGCGGCTACAACTACGTGGACGGCTCCGACGGCCTCGGCCGCCTCGACGCCGGGCTGTTCTTCATCGCCTACCAGCGCGACCCGCGTACCCATTTCGTGCCGATCCAGCGGGAACTGGCACGCAAGGACGTACTCAACGAGTACATCAAGCACGTCTCCAGCGGATTGTTCGCCTGTCCGCCAGGGCTGCGGGACGCGGGGGATTACTGGGGACGCACACTGTTCGCCTGAGCTGTTTTGGGTCCCCTTGGGGGAGTATGCGAACGGCCATTACCGGTGTCCCGGTAATGGCCGTTTCTCACTGCTGAAATGGGCTTACTTGGCACCCGCTCTGGCACCGGTCTTCGGAGTCGTCGTCTTCGTCCCCGCCTTGGCGCCGGTCTTGGCGGAGGTGCTCGCCTTGGCCCTCGGACGCTTGGCCGCCGGCCCCCTGGCGCGGCGCTCGGCGAGCAGCTCGGCGGCCCGCTCGATGGTGATCTGCTCCACCGAGTCGTCCTTGCGCAGCGACGCGTTGGTCTCCCCGTCGGTGACGTACGGCCCGAACCGGCCCTCCTTGACCACCACGGGCTTGCCGGAGACCGGGTCGTCGCCGAGCTCGCGCAGCGGCGGCGCGGCGGCGGCCCGGCCGCGTCCACGCTGCTTGGGCTGAGCGAACAGCTCCTTGGCCTGCTCGATCGTCACCGTGAACAGCTCGTCCTCAGAGGCCAGCGACCGCGAGTCCGTACCCTTCTTGATGTAGGGGCCGAACCTGCCGTTCTGCGCCGTGACCTCCTCACCGTCGAGCTCACCGAGCGCACGCGGCAGCGACAGCAGCTTCAGCGCGTCCTCGAGCGTGACGGTGTCGAGGGACATCGTCTTGAACAGTGAGCTGGTGCGCGGCTTGACGACGTCCTTCTTCGTGCGCCGCTTGCCGTCGGCCGGGGGCTCCTCCTCAGGCAGCACCTCGGTGACGTACGGCCCGAACCGGCCGGACTTCGCCACGATCGGGTGCGCCGACACCGGGTCGGTGCCGAGCACGCGCTCCCCGCTCGGCTGGTTGAACAGCTCCTCGGCCTTCTCCGCGGTCAGCTCGTCCGGAGCGAGGTCCTCCGGGACGTTCACCCTGGCGCCGTCGCGGTCGAGGTACGGCCCGTAGCGGCCGACCCGGATCACGATGTCGGTGTCCTTGATCGCGAACGAGCTGATCTCGCGCGCGTCGATGTCACCGAGGTCGCTGACCATCTCCTTCAGGCCGTCACCCTGCTCGCCGTAGTAGAAACGGCGCAGCTCCGGCACCCGCTCGGCCCGCGCGTTGGCGATGTCGTCGAGGACCTTCTCCATCTCGGCGGTGAAGTCGTAGTCGACCAGGTGGCCGAAGTGGCGCTCGAGCAGGTTGACCACGGCGAACGCCAGGAACGACGGCACCAGCGCGGTGCCCTTCTTGGACACGTACCCGCGGTCGAGGATCGTGCCGATGATCGACGCGTACGTCGACGGCCGGCCGATCTCGCGGTCCTCCAGCTCCTTGACCAGCGACGCCTCGGTGAACCGCGCCGGCGGCCTGGTCGAGTGGCCCTCGGCGGCCAGCTCCAGCGCCGTCAGCGCGTCGCCTTCCGAGAGGTTCGGCAGGCGGCTGACCGAGTCGTCCCTGTCGGTCGACGGGTCGTCGGCGCCTTCGACGTACGCCTTGAGGAAGCCGTAGAAGGTGATCGTGCGGCCCGACGCGCCGAACTCGACCCGCTCACCGGCCGACGAGGTCCCGGCGATGCGGACGCTCACCGACTCGCCGACGGCGTCCTTCATCTGGGACGCCACCGTGCGCTGCCAGATCAGCTCGTACAGCCGCACCATGTCGCCGGACAGGCCCGTCTCACCCGGAGTGCGGAACTCGTCCCCCGAGGGCCTGATGGCCTCGTGCGCCTCCTGAGCGTTCTTCACCTTGCTCGCGTACACCCGGGGCTTGTCGGGGACGTACGCGGCGCCGTAGAGCCGCACAGCCTGGCTCCTGGCCGCGGCGAGCGCGGTCTCCGACAAAGTGGTGCTGTCGGTACGCATGTAGGTGATGTAGCCGTTCTCGTACAGCTTCTGCGCCACCTGCATCGTGTACTTGGCGGAGAAACCGAGCTTGCGGCTGGCCTCCTGCTGCAACGTGGTGGTGCGGAACGGCGCGTACGGACGGCGGGTGTACGGCTTGCTCTCGACCGACGTCACGCTGTAGGCGGCGCCGTCGAGGCGCGCGGCCAGCGCGCGCGCGGCCTGCTCGTCCAGGTGCAGGACCTCGGCGGACTTCAGCGCACCTGTGGTCGCGAAGTCGCGGCCCTGCGCCACGCGGCGGCCGTCCACACCGGTCAAGGTGGCGGTGAAGCTGCGGGGATCCTCGTCGCGGCCCACGTCGAACAGCGCCGAAAGGTCCCAGTAGGCGGCCGAGGTGAACGCGATGCGCTCGCGCTCGCGCTCCACGACCAGCCGGGTCGCGACCGACTGCACACGGCCGGCGGACAGGCGGGGCTTGACCTTCTTCCACAGCACCGGGCTGACCTCGTAGCCGTACAGACGGTCGAGGATGCGGCGGGTCTCCTGCGCGTCCACCAGGCGGAGGTTCAGCGACCGGGGGTTGGACACGGCGTCCCTGATCGCCTGCGGGGTGATCTCGTGGAACACCATGCGGTGCACCGGGACCTTGGGCTTCAGCACCTCGTTGAGGTGCCACGCGATGGCCTCGCCCTCGCGGTCCTCGTCGGTGGCGAGGTAGAGCTCGTCGGCGTCCTTCAGGAGCTGCTTGAGCTTGGAGACCTGAGACTTCTTGTCCGGGTTCACGACATAGAGCGGCTCGAACTCGTTGTCCACGTTCACCCCGAGGCGGGCCCACGTCTGGCCCTTGAACTTCTCGGGAATGTCATCGGCCCGCTCCGGAAGGTCACGGATATGGCCGATGGAGGACTCCACGATGTAGCCGCGCCCGAGGTACCCGGCGATGGTCTTCGCCTTGGCAGGCGACTCCACGATCACCAGGCGGGTTCCGCCGGCGTTGCCGTTGTTGGCTGGCACGCTGCTTCCTACCTCGCTGTTCGCTGTCGTTCCGAGCCGGATCGCCCCGGCCCGCGTGCGCGGGCTCGCGCTGGTTCGGCGACCCCGCACAGGCATGAAGGTAACCCGTCGCCGGACCTCACCCCGTCGGACTACCCGGTCACTTGCCGGTGTTCCACCTACCTGGACCCGATACCCACGAGGACGCAGAATAGAGCCCAGACAGTGCCAGCGTCCCCTTGCATACCCTTCTGGAGACTAATCGCAGTGCTCGAATATTCCTATTTGGACCTCTATCTCCCGCGCGGGACCACGCGGGAAACCGCTCGGCGGGTCCTCACCGAGCACGCCGAATACGGACATTGGGAGCTCGACCGCCTGCGCCTGTACCCCGACGGCCGCAGATACGTCCGACTACGCCGAAAGATCGTAAGAGTAGCCAGCACCCTCTGACCCGCACCGCCCCCACTGTAACCCCACCCCACCCCCGCACTCCCCCCCTTCCACCCCCCGCACCCCCGGACTTCCTTCCCACCCCCCAGGTAAACGGCCATTACCTCCCTCACAACCCGACCTCCCCCCGTCTCCACCTCCACAGCCCCCACCCTCCTCGCTCGGACCGTCCCCCACCGCTCGGACCGTCCCACCCCGCTCGGACCGTCCCACCCCGCTCGGACCGTCCCGCATCGCTCGGACCGTCCCCCCGTTCGGACTGTTCCGCACCGTTCGGACTGTCCCCCCGCTCGGACTGTCCCGCACCGTTCGGACCGTCCCCCACCGTTCGGACCGTCCCCCACCGCTCGGACCGTCCCACCCCGCTCGGACCGTCCCGCATCGCTCGGACCGTCCCCCGCCCGGACCTTCCTGACCGGCGCCGCGACGGCGAGAAGTGGTACGGCGAATCCGGCGCCGCCCTACGGCGACAAGGCGGCCACCGCACGACCCGACTCCGGACATGGCTTTGCCCGCCGCCGGGCCCACGCTTCCGGAAGCGGACAAAGCTCTTGTGCCTCACCGTGCGGGCCACAGCTCAGGACGAGCCCGCGACCCGCGGCGGCGAAGCGTCCACACCTGGCCCGGAGGCCGCAGCCCCCGGATCAGGAAGATCAGCTCACCGGCGGCGCAGGCGCAGCCGGCGACCGGCCGCGAACAGCAGGGCCGCGCCGGCGAACACGGCGCCACCCAGCAGCGCGACCAGCGAAGCCGCGTTCATGCCGACGACCCCGAGCGGCTGCTCGGCGCTCATCAGCCCGGCCTTGCCGAGCGGCAGGTCACCGGCGGCGTCGTCCGCGACGAGGCCCTTCACGGGAGTGCCGTCGATGACGTTCGCGACGGGAGCCAGCGGGTCACCGGACACCGGGCCACCCGGAGTGACGGGGAGCTCAGGCAGATCCTTCTTGTCACCGGCGGGAACGGCAGGGGGCTTCGGCAGGGCCTTGGCCGCGGCACCGCCGGACGGCTCAGGCGTCCCCGCCTGGTGGGTCGCCGAGGCGCGCCGCTCGGGAGCGAGCGGCAGCTCAGGCAGCAGACCGCTCCCGGCCTGCTTCCGCACCGCCGCGCCGGACTCGCGCGCGTACCCGTGGCCGCCACCGGGGTGACCACCGGGGCCGCCGACGCTCGCACCGCCGAGGCACCCGGCCGCCGCGTCCCCGAGCACCGCCACCGCGTTGCCGCACACGTTGACCGGCACGGCCACCGGCGCCACGACCTGGTTACCCCCGAGGACGGACGACCGGCCGGAGGTGACGTTCCCTCCGGCACCCCCGCCACCACCCCGCACCGAGGCGCCGCCGCGGCACCCGGCGAAGGCCTGGCCCAGCACCGCCACCGCGTTGCCGCACACGTTGACCGGCGCGGTGATCGGCGCCACCACCTGGTTGCCACCGCCGACGCTGTGCCTGCCGTCCGTACGGTTACCGCCGGCGCCACCGCCGCTCCCCGCCGGGGGAACGTGCACGCCACCCTCGCACCGCTGCCACCCGCCGCCGATCACGTTGCCGCACACGTTGACCGGCGCGGTGATCGGCGCCACCACCTGGTTGCCACCGCCGACGCTGTGCCTGCCGCCGGTGAGGTTGCCGCCGGCCCCACGACCGCCGCCGTGACCGCCGCCGTACCCGTGACCGGGCCCGCCGCCCTTGACCTTGGCGCCGCCGCGGCACCCCGCGAACGCCTCCCCGATCACCGCGACGGCGTTGCCGCAGATGTTGACCGGCGCGTTGATCGGCGCGACCACCTGGTTGCCGCCGAGCACACTGTGCCGTCCCGACGTCCGGTTGCCACCCGCACCACCCGCGCCGCCGCCCTTGACGACCGCGCCACCCTCGCAGCCCGCGGTGGCCTCGCCGAACACCGCGACGGCGTTACCGCACAGGTTGACCGGCGCGTTGACCGGCGCGACCACCTGGTTGCCGCCGAGCACACTGCCCGTGCCATCGGTACGGTTCCCGCCGGCGCCACCACCACCGGACTGCTTGACGGCCGCGCCACCCTTGCAGCGAGCGTCCGACCTACCGAACACGGACACGGCGTTGCCGCACGCGTTGATCGGCGCCGAGATCGGGGCGTTCACCTGGTTGCCACCAAGGATGCTCCCCTCCCCCGACGTGGCACCCGGGACGCTCCCGGAGCCGCCCTGGACGGACGCGCCGCCCTGCGAGGAGGCCGCGGACTCCCCGGCCACCGCCGCGGCGTTGCCGCTGATGTCCACCGGGATGTTGATCGGCAGGTTGACCTGGTTGCCACCGCCGACAGAACCGGTACCGGAGGTGTCGGCCATGGCCGTGCCACCGCTGAGCGCCAGGACACCGAGCGCCAGGAAGGCGGGTGCCGTGGTCTTCGCCCACGTACGCATAACAGATCGCTCCTTGATTTTTCGGGGGGAGATTGCCGGCAAGTCACCAGCGGACGACGCTCACACCGCTCCGTGAACCGCCCGGTGCACCCGAACCGGCGGACGACCCACGACTGAAGCGACAGCGACCGTCTCCAAGCGGAACAGTCACCAGATCACGAGCAGAACGAGCACCTGGCGCGACCAGAACGGCACTCATCCAGAGATGGCACCGTGGCCCGCGGCGACTTGCCATGACTTGCTGTGACGTGAACCTGACACTTCACCAGGCACCGGGAGAGGGGAGACCGGCTCTCATGAGCCGGCGAGACTCCCGGCACGCTCCACGACCGACCCGGCGCACGTCGACTCCGGACCGGCTCGGTGGTGGGATCAGTCAGGTGAGAAAGACGGATCGTCCACGACAGAGCGGACGATCGGGACGTCGGCACGCGTCTGACCCACCCGGGTGACCATCGGCCCCGGGACGACAACAGAACGTGCGACGTCGCCCAAACCGAGCCCCGAGAGCCCGGACCCGCCGTTGCGCGGCACGAAACCGTTGACCCCCGCCGAGTGATCGGCGGTGGACGGCGAGGACGGGGCAGGTGTGGACTGGCTGGTCAGCCCGTCCACCATGCGCCCCGCGATGGCCCCGGCGTCCGCCGGGAAGATGTCGCTCACCGTGGGGAAATCGCCGGCCGAAACCGGCCCGGTCGCGACATGAGACGTCGAGAAGACGGCAGAGAGCGGCACCCCGGCCTCGGCGGCGCCGGCGGTGTGTCCCGCCGCGCCGGCCGCGAAGGAGCCCACATGCCCCCCAGGGATGTGATCCCCCACAGCCGCCGCGACCGCAGGCGCGGCGCCGAGACCGAAGAACAGTGCCAGAAGCCAGCCCGCGGCGATCAGCCCGCCGATGACGAGCCGGCGGCCGTACCGGGCTCCGGCCGCGAACCGCGCCATCCGGATCACCCGCACCACGACCGCCGGGACCTGATCGCCCGGAGCGGTCACGGGCACGCACCGAATCACGGACGGCTTTGCCGCCGTCCGCCGCCCATCCGGCATGCGTGCCACGTGACCTCCCCGGACTCCGCGATCGGCCCGGCTCTCACCGGGCCGATCGTGGGTGCCAACCCCTCAACGGAACGTCACGTTAGCAGTACTCGCCGTGATGGCAATGCTTTTCCGAGAATCAGGTCAGCAGTCGTCAAGGAAACGGTCAAGGACCCGCACCCCGAACCGGAGCGAATCCACCGGAACCCTCTCATCCACTCCGTGGAACATCCCCGAGAAGTCGAGATCCGCAGGCAGCCGCAACGGCGCGAACCCGAACCCTCTGATGCCGAGCCGGCTGAAGGCCTTCAGATCGGTCCCTCCCGACAGGGTGTACGGCACCGGCCGCGCCTCCGGGTCCTCGGCCCGCAGCGCGTCCGCCATGGCCCGCACGAGGTTCCCCTCGAACGACGTCTCCACCGCCACGTCGTGATACAGGAACTCCCTGGTCACGTTGGGCCCGAGCAGCTCATCGATCGTCGAGAAGAACTCCTCTTCGTACCCCGGCAGGAACCGTCCGTCCACATGCCCCGTGGCCACCTGCGGAATGACGTTCGCCTTGTACCCCGCCGCGAGCATCGTCGGATTGGCGGTGTTCCGCAACGTGGCCCCCACCATGCGCGCCAGCGGCCCCAGCCTGCCGACCGCCGCCTCCGCGTCCACCGCGTCGATCTCGATGTCGAACGCGTCCTTGAAGAAGGCCCGCACCGTAGGCGTCACCCGCACCGGCCACTCGTACCGTCCGATCCGCCCCACCGCCTCCGCCAACTCGGTGACGGCGTTGTCCCCGTTCAGCATGGACCCGTGCCCCGCACGTCCCGTGGCCGTCAGCCGCATCCAGGCGATCCCCTTCTCCGCCGCCTCGATCAGATACAGCCGCCGCCCCTCCTCGACCGACACACTGAACCCCCCCACCTCCCCGATGGCCTCCGTGCACCCCTCGAACACATCCCTGTGCTCCCGAGCCAGCCACTGTGCCCCGTACTCACCCCCGGCCTCCTCATCTGCCGTGAACACCAGCACGACGTCCCGAGGCGGCCGCCGCCCCTCACTGAGCCGTTGCCGCATCACCGCGAGGATCATGGCGTCCATGTCCTTCATGTCCACCGCCCCCCGCCCCCAGACACACCCGTCCGCCACCTCGCCACTGAGCGGATGCAGCTTCCAGTCCCCCGCGTCGAACGGCACCACATCCAGATGCCCATGCAGCACCAACGCGTCCCGCGAAGGATCCACCCCTTCAACCCGAGCCACCACATTCGCTCTCTTACTGGACGACTCCAGCACCCGAGCCTCAACCCCCACCTCCCCCAACTTCTCCGCCACGTACTCAGCGGCCACCCTCTCCCCAGGCCCCGAGTTGTCCCCCGCGTTCCGCGTATCGATCCGAATCAAGTCCCGACAAAGCCCCACAACCTCATCCTCAGCCCGAACCCCACCCACGCCGACCCCTCCTTCCACCGACACCTTCCCCCCATCCTCCCCCCACCTCCGACCTCCTCGACATCCCACCCCGTATCAACCACCCCCCGAAGTTTGCTAACCTGGTCCCGCCGACGAGGACACGTCCTCGTCCAAGCACCCCGGTCCGGGTGGCGGAATAGGCAGACGCGCTAGCTTGAGGTGCTAGTGCCCTTCACGGGGCATGGGGGTTCAAGTCCCCCCTCGGACACGCACTCTGGTGCATGCTGGGCCTGGCCTCGACGTGAACGATCCTCTCCACAGGGTCGAAGACGAGGTGCAGGCCCATCTGCGTGTGGAGGTCGTTTCTCGGCCGCTGAGGGCCGGTGCTGGTCTGGGGACTTCTCAGAATGCCGGTGGGGCCTCAGCCTGCCGTGGAGCAGGCCGAGGTCCCACCGGTGACCCGACGTTCGTCAGGAAATGGCGCAGGTGACGCCATTGAGAGTGAATTGGTTAGGCTTGCCGGTGTTGCCGGTATGGGTGGCCTGGAAGCCGATGTCGGTGGATGCGCCTGCTGCCAGGGTCCCGTTGTACGAGACGTTGCGCGCGGAGATCTGACCGCTGGAGCCGGTGTAGGTGGCGTTCCAGCCGTTGGTGATGGTCTGCCCGCCGGGAAGTGTGAACGCCAAAGTCCAACTGTTGATCGTTGTCGTGCCACGGTTGGTGATGTGGATGCCGGCGGTGAACCCGTCGTTCCATGAGTTCATCGTGTAGCCCACCTCGCAGACGCCGGACTGGCTCGGCGTCGGCGTGGGGGTCGGCGTCGGCGTGGGAGTCGGCGTCGGCGTGGGAGTCGGGGTCGGGGTCGGCGTGGGGGTCGGGGTCGTGGAGAAGGTGATGTTGGAGACGTAGGAGTTGATGTTCCAGCTCGCGTCCGTGTCGGTCGAACTGGTGACGGGTTTGCCCTGGACGGTGAAGTTGGTGAAATGTACGCCGTTGATGTTCACGGTCGACGAACGACCGTGCAGGTTGACGACCTTCTTCACGTCGGAGGCGACGTTGGTGAAGTAGGCGTCGCGGATCGTCGCGGTGTTCTTCACGGTTCGCCAGGACGGCGGCCGGTCCTCCTGCAGGTCGATCAGGCTGTCGGTGTTCTCCACCCTGATGTTCACCCACCGGGTGTTCGAAACAACGGCCGTGTCGACCGCGTCGATCACCATCGAACGTCCCGCCTTCACCACGTCGATGTCACGGAATTCGATCCCGTCCATCGACCGTCCTTCCGTCTTGGTGCCGATCTTCGCGCAGGCGGAATTGCTGTAGCAGACGACATGCTCGTGGACGACGTTCTTGGTGTCGATCGCACCGGCGGTGGTGTCCTCGTTCTTGGTCGCCATGTTGTCGTCACCGGTGTAGAGGAAGGCATTGGACAACAGGCCGTTGGTCGACTCGTCGAAATCCACACCGTCTGTGTTGTTGTAACCCGACATGGGCCGACAGTTGATCAGCTTGTAGTTCTTGATGGTGACCTTGTCGCTGCGGTAGATGAGCGTGTTCCAGTAGCTGGAGTCACGGACGATCGGGCCGTCGATCTCGATGTTCGAGCTCTGCTCGATCTTCAGCAACGCCAGATTCAGGCCCTGCGCCCGCAGCGACTTCCCGTTACCGTCGATGACACCGCGGCCCAGCACCTTCGCGTTGCTGACCTGGTACACCCGCAGGGAGGCGTGCTGCATGCCCTCGATGTTCACCCCGCCGCTGCCGGTGTTGAAGTCCGCCTTGTTGTTCGAGCCGTAGAGGACAGCACCGGCGGCCAGATACAACGTCATGTTGCTTCTCAGCCAGAGCTCGCCGACCAGGTACTTGCCCGCCGGCACGTACAGGATGTTACGGGTCGCTCCCGACGCGGCGTTGATGGCACTTTGGATCTTGGCCGTGACGAGTGTCCCCCCCGTGTTGTCGACCCCGTAGTCCGCCAGGCTCTTGACGTCGGCGTCCCCCAGGTGCGGAGGATCGGACTCGGGTGCGTCGATGAGGATGAACAGGAGCTCAGCGGAGTCGAACTGGACGATCAAGTAGTTGGGACCGCTGTCGAAGGTGATGGTGTTGCCGCTTCTGGTGACCGCCAGCTTCCGGCTCTTGGGGCTGACGGTGTACGAGTTGAAGCTTTGGGCGACGGTGACGGAGAACCTGGCGGTGCCCGCTGCCGCCATCGAGCAGTGCGCGTAGTGCACCTGCATCTCGGGAGCGAACTTGGTCATCTTCTCCACGAACAGCGGGGAGCCGTCCGCCGTGACGGTGTAGAGGGAACTCTTCGTGGCGCCCGGCAGCGTGGGATCGGCGACGCAGCCGCCGGCTGCCAGGCCGGCCGAGTCGTTGCCGGCCGGGCCGGTCGCCGCAATCGCGGCGTACTCCGGCGCCACCAGGCCGGTCGTGCTGACGCCAATGCAAACGGCAAGCAGTGTGACGATTAATGACTTCGCCAGATCTTTGATCTTCACGGGGATTCCTTGTTGTGGGAGAGCATGGAGTGCTGAGCGACTCGCATCAGAACCGGTAGCCTCGACGTGTCGATCCTTTCCGCGCGGTCGTGGACAAGGTGCGGGCCCATCTGCGTGTAGAGGTCGTTTCTGTGGGCCGGACCCGTCTATCGGCTCCGCCGCTGGACGTGATGTGGTCAGGTGCCGTGCCTGGCAGGCGCGGCACCTGGTGGCGGTGGTCGTCGGTTGTCTGCTCCGGTCACGGCCGTAGGGTCGGCGGGTCGGAGAAGATGATGCTGATCTGCTGCGGCACACCCTGGGAGAACCGAGCGTCGATTGTGGCGTTCACCCCGTACGCCCGGTTGCCTGAGACGTTGTCGGCCACACGGCAGCCGGTGGCCGCGTGCGCGTTGACGTCGTCAACGTCGACCGCGTGACGACGGCACCGGCGACCACGCCGATCCACCGACGGGTTCTCCCTGATCTGTGCATCTCTCACTCCCTTGTGCGCCTCGGCACTCGACCACGCCGATCAGCACTTAGAAAGTTTTCCTCGCTGCCACCGGCAACATGATGCGGGCATAGATGGGGGCTGGGGCCAGCTCCGGCACAGTCGCTTCTCCTGAGGCGCGAGCGTGCACGCGAGCCAGAGGGACGATGAGCAGGCAATCTTATGATCATCTCGAAAATTGACTAAGAAACTTTCCATGATCGAGAGCTGAATGTTTCAGTAGCAGGACGAAGCGGGCCGTAGTCAGGACGCGAGATCTCTCGGCGCGGTCACCGTTGGCCGCACCGGCCGCGTGATCGGCCCCCGGAGTGATCCGGGGTGGGGCCGCCGGTCACTGAATCAGGGACGTGTCCATTTCTGGTTGTTCTGGCCGGTGCATGACCAGATATGGATTTTGGTGCCGTTGGCGGTGCCGGCGCCGGAGACGTCCAGGCACTTGTTGGCGCCGATGGCGGTGATGGTGCCGTCGGAGTTGAGGCGCCACTTCTGGTTGTTCTGCCCGTTGCAGTCCCAGGTGATCACGGCGGTGCCGTCCGCTGATCCCCCGCCGTTGACGTCCAGGCACTTGTTGCCGTACACCCGCAGCTCGTTCGCGCTGGTCGACGCCCACTGCTGGTTGGCGCCACCGTTGCAGTCCCAGATCTGCAACTGGATGCCGTTGGCCTGGGAGTTGCCGTTGACGTCCAGGCATCGGCCCGACCCCACACCTCTGATCGTGGACGTCGGCGAAGTGCTGCCGGAAGGGCGAAGGTACAGGCCGAACTCGGCGATGCCGGGTGCGGCGCGGGAGCTGGTGACGCGCAGTCTGACCCGGTTGGTGGTGACTGGGGAAGCCAGGCGGATCAGCTTCTTGTGGCCGATCGTGGTGTCGGTCGCGATCTGGGTCCAGGAGTTGCCGTTCCAGGAGTCGACGGCGAACGACCTCGTCCGCTGGCCGATGCGCAGGTCCTCCTGTGTGGCGATGACGTCGAAGGTCCGCGACGACGGCAGGGTCAGCACCAGCGCGCCGGTGGCGCCGGCCGGCTGCCATGAGCTGTCGAGGTCGCCGTTCACCGCCAGGTCCGGGGTGTGACCCGTGCTGTTGGAGGTGCCGCTGTCGTTGGCCGCGCCGGCGCCGCTCGCGAGGTTGGTGGCGAAGGTCGACGACACTACGGTGCCGAACTGGGTCAGGGTGTCCACCGCCGACTGGTCCAGGAGTCCCTGGCGGTTCGGGGAGATGTTCACCAGCATGTTGCAGTTGCGTCCCACCGATCCGTAGTACATCTCGATCATTTCGGTGACGGGTCTCCAGGTCTCGCCGGGTTGCCAGAACCAGTTGTGGCGTGCCGACAGGGTTCCGTTGCACTCCGCGGGGAACCACCGCAGCACGTTCCACGCGCTGGTCCCGTCCGGCTTGCGCTGGGACAGCAGCGAGTCGCTGCCCACGTCGGCGGCGGTGTTGAACCCGGGAACGGGCAGTACGGTGTCGGCGGCGGTCGCGGGATCGCCGGTGGCGGGCACGACCGACCATTCCGACGTGCGCGCGTAGCCGTTCTCGTTGCCGACCCAGCGTACGTCCGGCCCGCCGTCGTTCTCCATGACCGCGTTGGGCTGCAGCGTGCGAACCATGGTGGCCCAGTCCTTGAAGTTGTACGGCTGGTCGCGGCCGGTCGGGTTGGCGCCGTCCCACCACAGTTCGTCGATGCTGCCGTAGCGGGTCAGCAGTTCGTACAGGGTGTTCTCGAAATAGGCGTTGTAGTCGTCGGAGTCGAAGCGGAACGTGACCCCATTGACGATCTCCGTGGGGTCGGAAGGGATCGTCACCTGTCTACTGGTGCTGCCGTTGGCGAATCGCCCGCCGGACAGGTTCTCGCGCAGGTCGGCAGGCGACACATAGAGGCCGGCCTTCAACCCGTACTTGTGCATGGAATCGGTGAAGCTCTTCACCACGTCCCCCCGGCCGCCGGACCAGGAGGATGACGCGACACCGAATTGGCTGTACTTGGAGGGAAAGAGCAGATAGCCGTCGTGGTGCTTGGCGGTGAGGATCGCCCCCTTGAACCCGGCGTTCTTTATCGCGGCCGCCCACTGGTCGGTGTTCAGACCTGTGGGCTGGAAGGCGTTCGGATCCTCGGTGCCGGTGCCCCACTCCCTGCCGGTGAAGGTATTGATGCCGAAGTGAATGAAGTTGTACTGCTCCAGCCGCTGCCAGGCGAGTTGACGGGGAGCCGGCACGACATCCGCGGCCTTCGCGATGATCGTGGCGGCGGAGTCCGACGGTGACACCGGCGCGACCTGGACCGTGGCGGCGAAGGCGGCGCCGGCCGGAGCCAGGGCGGCCGCGACCAGGCCGAGAACGGACAGCGCGCTCAGTGCTCTTGTGACCAGAGCGCGCCTCACCGGCGCGGATCCGCGCCGATCTGCAGTCTGCATGTGCGGTACCTCTCGGTTGGAGCGTGCGCCGCGCGGGCCGGGAAGAGGAGAGCCCGCGCGACCTTGCGACAGGCGGTGGCGCGAATCGGTTCGAGCAGAGAGGGCCTGTCTCCCCGTCCTCTCGGCGGGGGACGAGGAGCGTCGCCGTACGGTGTCAGGCCCGGGTCCATTTCTGGTTGGTGCCGCCGTGGCAGGTCCAGATGTGCACCTTGGTGCCGTTGACGGTGCCGGCGCCGGACACGTCCAGGCACTTGCCGGACCCGATCGCAGTGATGGTGCCGTCGGTGTTGAGGCGCCATTTCTGGTTGTTCTGGCCGTTGCAGTCCCAGATGATCACCGCGGTGCCGTCGGCGGTGCCGCCGCCGTTGACGTCCAGGCACTTGTTGCCGTAGACCCGCAGCTCACTGGTGCCGGTGGAGGTCCAGCGCTGGTTGGCCTGGCCGTTGCAGTCCCAGATCTGCGCCGCGGCGCCGTTGGCCTGCGAGGCGCCGTTGACGTCCAGGCATCGTCCCGACCCGGTGCCTTTCAGCGCGCCGGCGCCGGCCGGTGGCTTCATGGCGCCGTTGAAGGTCAGTTTCACCACGTACGCCAGCGCCGGGTAGGGCTGGCTGGGCATGGTGATGTGCAGGCCGGTGGTGTCCTGGGTGCGGGTGGGAAGGTTGACGTAGGTGCCGGCGGTGTTGCCGATGAGCTCGGCCTTGCTCAGGTTGGACAGATCCATCCGGCCGCCGGCCAGCGAGGCGAGGTTGAGGGTGGAGCCTGGCCAGCCGAGCACGGTGGCGTACAGCACGGTGTTGTCCTTGCTGCGGGTGTAGCGGATGTCCTGCGCGGTGCCGGCCCGGGGTTCCACGAAACTGCCGCCGCCCATCTTGGTCGGCCCTTCGCCGTAGGTGGTCCAGGCGCGCGTGGCGTAGACCGATTCGCCGTTGCGCCGCAGGTAGGCGCCGATGGCGCTCAGCAGGTCCTTCTGCGGCTGTGGGACCGAACCGTCGGCTCTGGGGGAGATGTTGAGCAGCATGTTGCCGTTCTTGCTCACCCGGTCGATCAGCGCGTGGACCAGTGCGGCCGAGCTGTAGTACGTGATGGTCGGGGTGTAGGACCAGGACGGGTTGCTGACTGCGTCGTCGGTCAGCCAGTAGGGATCGCGGATGTCGGCGGGCCCGCCACGCTCGTAGTCGTACACCTCGCCGTTGGTGTTGAAGCCGTCCTTGTAGGCGGCGACGACCTCTTTGCCCCACGCGTTGGCCTGGTTGTAGTAATACGCCAGGAAATTGAGCCGCTTGGTCTCCTCGACGAGATACAGGCCGCCGTCCTGCCAGATCATGTCCGGCTGGTATTTGTCGACGACCTCCTTCAGCTTGTCGTACCACAGTTGCTGCTCCGCGGCGGAGCCGAGCTGGCCGTACAGCTTCTTCAAGGTGGTGGTCGGCTGCGAGGGCACCTGGTCGTAGTAGCCGGTGAAGTTGTACAGGTGGTGCAGGGTGACCAGGAACTTCAGGTTCTTGGCGCGGATCGCGTCGGCGAACAGCCGTACCAGGTCGAGCTTGGGCCCGCGGTCGACGGAGTTCCATTCGTTGACCTGGCTGTCCCACATGGAGAAGCCGTCGTGGTGCTCGGCGACCGGCCCGGCGAACCTGGCCCCGGAGTCGGCCACCAGCTGTGCCCACTCGGCGGGGTCGAAGTTGCCGCCCTGCGACTTGAGCTTCGGAGTGAACTGCACCCAGTTGCCGGCCTTGTCGCGCGCACCGTCGATGAAGTTGTGGTACGGCCACGCCGAGGGGTCGCCGTAGACGCTCTTGTGGTGGTTGTTCTCGTTCGAGCCGTTGATGTACATGGTGCGCGGATACCACTCGGTGCCGTACTCAGGCGTGGCGAAGGCACCCCAGTGCCAGTAGACGCCGTACTTGGCGTCCTGGAACCACTCCGGAGCGGCCGGATGCTGGTCCACCGACGTCCAGGTGGGCTCGTAGACCGCGGGGGCGGCCTGGGCCGTGCCGGCCACGGAGGGAACGGTGAGGAAGGTTCCGGCGAGCAGAGCGGTACAGGCCTGAGCGGTCCGTCTGCGTAGCCGCGACAGCTTGATGGGGGGCACGCCGGCTCCTGTCGATGGTGTTATCGATTCGGTTCGATCGCTCAGGCCACACGGTAGGGATTGGTTTTCCGCTGTCAAGATGGAAACTTTCTCGACCGGCTGTCGTGCGTACCGCACGTTGCACGCGTGCGCGAGCAACGGTGCCGGTGGCTTCGGCCTTCCAGTCGCAGGAGAGGAGGCCCCCCGTGGAGAAACGTTTCCGGAGAGGACAGCGTCTGGTGGCGACTACTGAAAGTTTCATACTCATTTGGTCGTCTGCCGGGCCGCGACTGCCCGATCATCTACCGAAGGGGAAGGCAGCGAGGCGGCCTGACAGGTCTTCCATCGTCTGACGTGCGGATTTCTGTCCGCAGTGGCTCAGATCCTCCTCCAGAGTCGCCGGAGAGCCTGCGTCCGATCCAATGGATTAACCCGCTTGGTGAGCAGATTAGTAGGCCTATTCACTCGGATCACACGGAGACGTCCATAGCCGTCCCAGCTCGTCGCGGAGGCTAGATCGCAGGCGACGAGGTCAGGGGTCACGTAAAGTGACGGTTCTTGACAGGACGTCATACGTCATATGTGCTGCACATCAACACGCACGGCTGAGAAACATAAAAGCCGGCTCGACGATACGAGCGCTGCCGACAGCCCATCATCCGAAAGGATTCGATGAACGTGAAGAGAAGGCTGAGCCGCCTCCTGGCCGCCGCAGGGATCCCGTTGTTACTCGCCGCCGCCGGCGGTTACGTGGGCTTGGATGCTCCGTCAGCCCAAGCCGCCACTACGGGACCATGTGACATCTACGCCTCGGGCGGCACGCCGTGCGTGGCGGCGCACAGCACGACGCGTGCCCTGTACGGCACCTACAACGGTCCGTTCTACCAGGTCAGACGCTCGTCGGACAACACCGCTCGCGACATCGGCGTGCTGAGCGCGGGCGGTGTGGCCGACGCCGCCGCCCAGGACGCGTTCTGCTCCGGCACCAACTGCGTCATCACCATCCTTTACGACCAGTCCGGCCGGAACAACCGCCTCGCCCAGGGGCCCGGCGGCGCCGTGCCCGGCCCCGGTCCCGGCGGATCGGACAACCTCGCCGACGCGAAGGCGGCCCCGATCACCGTCGGCGGCAAGAAGGCGTACGGCGTTTACATTTCTCCTGGAACCGGTTACCGCAACAACACCACCAACGGTGTCGCGACCGGCGACCAGCCCGAGGGCATCTACGCCGTCCTCGACGGCACGCACTACAACGGGGGGTGCTGCTTCGACTACGGAAACGCGCAGACGAACGGCCAGGCCGATGACATCGGCATCATGGAGACCATCTACTTCGGCAACAACAACTGGTGGGGCTACGGGGACGGTAGCGGCCCCTGGATCATGGCGGACATGGAGTGGGGACTCTTCTCCGGAGTGAACCCGCGGTACAACCCCCTGGCACCCATCAACCACCGCTTCGTGACCGCCATCGTCAAAGGCGAGTCAAACCACTGGGCGATCCGGGGCGGGAACGCGCAGACGGGCGGCCTCACGAACTACTTCGACGGACGGCGCCCCAACGGCTACCACCCGATGAAGAAGGAAGGCGCCATCCTGCTCGGCATCGGCGGCGACAACAGCAACGGCGCACGCGGCACCTTCTACGAGGGCGTGCTGACCTCGGGCTATCCGACGGCCGACACCGAGAACGCCGTACAGGCCAATATCACCGCCGCCGGCTACGCGGCGAGTGGCGGCAACCCGCAGCAAGGCGTCCAGATCGTCGGCGGCCAGTCCGGCCGCTGCGTCGACGTGCCGAACTCTCGCACCACCAACGGCACCCAGGTGCAGATCTGGGACTGCGGCAGCGGCGCCAACCAGCGCTGGACCAGCACCTCCAGCAGGCAGCTCCAGGTGTACGGCAACAAGTGCCTGGACGCCAACGGTCAGGGCACCGCCAACGGCACCCAGGTGATCATCTGGGACTGCAACGGCGGAACCAACCAGCAATGGAACATCAACAGCAACGGCACCATCACCGGAGTCCAGTCCGGACGATGCCTCGACGCCAACGCCGCCGGAACCGCCAACGGCACCAAACTCATCCTCTGGTCCTGCAACGGCCAAGCCAACCAGCGATGGACCCTGCGCGACTGACCCGTCTCCCCGGCGTCGCCGATCCAAACGGCTCTCCGGACAAGTCCTTCGCAGCGGTTCGACCACGCCGCCGTGTTCGACTCCCTGGGGTCGGGCAGTGACCAGCGATCTGGTGTCGTGGTCTTGGGGGTCGGCGCTTGCCGGCGTCCTTGCTGAACGGTGTGCCTTTTATGTGAGCGGTCGCATGTCCTTAACGTCATCCAGAGGCATAACGCAGCACGGCGGCGAAGGTCGCGCAATACCTGCCGGCTGTTCGGATGGGTCAGATTTGGATCGTGACAGGCCTTCGCATAGGCCGTAGAATATCGGATGCCCGGGCCGGGCTGACGTGATGGCAAGTATCTGCTTACCTGCTCGGCGGGCTTCCGGTGGAAGCATTGTGCTGGTGCGGCGGGAATGGCACAGTCCTTGGGGAGCCGGGCTGCCGTTGAAAAAAGCTCCAGCGTTCCACGTGTACATGAGCGTGATGCCTCCATGGGTCTCGTGTGCTGTTTGCTGTGGACATTCGAGGGATCGATCAGAGGGAGCTGTGCGGTGGCCCCTGCGGGTGACGGCGCCATCCGGGAGACGAACTCGCTCAACTTGGCGGACGGGAGTGCGCCTAGCCATGACCAGTATCTTGGCCTGATCAAGTACATGCGGGGGCAGTACAACGGCTATGACGTCAATGGCTGTGACAGGTGCAAGAAGAATGACTCCTGTACTGTTAGTGCGTGTTTTCTCCGCGTTGACGTCGTGCTGGACGAGGAGAAATCGATACAGTTTTACCTCACGAAGCGTGATCTGTATCTGAGGGGGTGGACGATCGACGATCCCCCTCTCGGCGGTAATGGGACCACTTACGTGGCGGCCAGCAAGGACAATGACAGCAAGGACCTCGCCACGGTGCCCTCGGGGCTGGGGAGAATCGTGGAGGCGGACCGTATCCCTATCGAGCACGGGCGATTCACGCAGCAGGCGAAGGATCCGGCGGAGCCGTTCAGGTCGGTGAATCGGTGGATCATCGGGAGCCAATTGGAGGAGGGGCTCCACCGGTATTCGAAGGAGTTGCTCGCCTACCGGGCCGATCCGCGGAAGAACAAGAAGCCGGGCTCGGCGAAGGTCGACGAGGCCTGTAAGGCGTTTGACGCGGTGGCCTACGTGACGGCGGAGATGGCGCGGTTCGAGCCGTACTGCATGAGCTTCTCGCTGGCCTGGAACGCGGGAGGGTGGGACGGGTTTCCCCGTTCGGGTGGGTCCGCGGCCGGCGCTTCAGGTGGAGACGTGCGCCACGACCTTCCGCACTTCTGCGCCGCGGTCAACGAGTGGAGCAAGCTCTCCCAGCTCATCCGGGACGGCAAGGGGACGGTGGACATCGGCGGCGGTAAGTCGCTTTCCGTGCAGAACGCCAAGGACATGATCGGTGGAGGGGTGTTGTGCCGTCCCGGCATCACCACACCGGACGCCTCCTCGTCCGGCGGGAAGCAGGGCAAGAGGCAGGTCAGGAGGTGAGGCATGGGTGAGGGGCGGTCCGGCGGGGAGGATTCCGCCGATCTCGGTGCGGTGAAGGCGTCCTTCCTCGGTTCGGGTGATCCACCGAGGTTGAGTGCCGCGGACACCGCGCTTCCGGTGCGGTTGCGCGACATGCTTGGCACGTTCCCGGATGGCGCCTGCCAGGGGGTGGCCGGTTCGGGACAGGCGGTGATGGACGAGAAGCGGACGACGCTGACGCTCTCCCTGACGTGCGTGTCGTTTCCCTGGCCGGCCGGCGCGAGCGTGACCGTCGCGGTGACGGGTGTGACGGCGGCGGTGACGGACGAGGGTGTCGTGACGCTCACCCTGAGTGGAACGTTCGACGAGGTCGAGGTGACCTCGACGATGACCGCGGCCGGGGCCGGACGGCTGACGGTCGCGGTGCGGCCGGTCCGGCCGGGTGCCTTCGGCGGAGAGTTGGAGAGGCTCGGCAGGCGCTTCGCCGGTGACGTGTGGCAGAGCGCGCAGGACGGGATGAGCGAGTTCGGGTTCGACCCCCGGGAGGTCGCCGGTTTCGACTTCCGCCTGGTGAAGGACCGATCGGCCGGCCTCTACGATCTGTCGTCGGTGGCGGTGGTGGCCGCGCTCGACCTCAAGGGGCTGCCGCTGCGGATCGCGTTGTGGCTTCCCGATCTGCGCGTCACCGGTTCGCTCCGCGACGACACGCCGATCGGCGTCCGGTCACTGCTGGAGTCGTTCGGGATCCCCTCCGGTGAGGTGCCGGAGGAGCTGGCCGTCAGCGACCTGTCGTTCGCCGCGGCCCTCGGACATGCCTACATGGTCCGGACGAAGGTCACCGGTCTGTGGTCGCTCGGTCCCTTCGAGATCGCTTCCCTGTCCATGGAACTGTCCTACGACCCCGTCGAGACGTTCGTGGTCAACGTCGCGGGCACCGTGGCGATCGGCTCGTCCTTCGGCATCGATGTCTTCGCCGCCAAAGGCTTCGGCAAGGGCGGCTGGTCCTTCCGGGGCGGTCTGCCGGCCGGTGCGGACCTCGGCATGGCGGAGGTGACCGCGGCCTTCGGCCTGCCGGACGTGCCTGAGCCGATCAAGAGCCTGGAGCTGACCAGCCTGTGGGTCTCCTGCGCCACCGTCGCCGGTGCGAGCGTCTTCGACCTCATGGTGCAGGGCGACATGATGATCACCGAAGAGATCCGGGCCTCCCTCGGGGTGACGGTCACCCGGGACGGTTCGGGTACCCGGTACGCGGGGACGCTGGACATCGCCGGCTACGACTTCGAGGTCGTGTTCGACGAGGACGGGTCCGGCGACGAGGTGGTCGCCGCGACGTTCCGCGGCGGCGACGATGGCGTCGAGATCGTGCTGCGGGACCTGGTCGCGCACTTCTCGGACGACCTGGCGGCGGACGTCCCCGAGAGTCTGCGGATCGACCTGAAGGACGCCAAGTTCGTCCGGGTGAGACCCGCCGGCGGCCCGGCGCGGTTCTGTGTCGGGGTCGACCTGTCGGCGTCCATCGACCTTTCCCGGCTTCCCCTGGTCGGCGGGTTCCTGTCGCAGGTGGGGACGTTGAACGTGGAGAACCTGCAGGTCCTCTACAGCTCCGCCGACTTCACGGCCCAGGCCGTCACGTCGGTCAACGGGCTGCTCGGGCAGGCGCGGGTGGTGCCTCTGCCGGCGGCCGGGCTGAAAGCGGGTGTGGCGGCCCTGGCGGAGCTGAAGGCCGGGAACGAGACCACACCGGTCGCCCTCGGTGTGCCCTCGACGACCACGCCGGCCCCCACGGGGAACGCGCGGTCCAGCACCCCCGCGGTGCCGGCCGATGGCGCGCCGGCCTCCACCGTCCACTGGATCTCGGTGCAGAAGAAGCTCGGCGTCGTCCAGATCAACCGGGTGGGGGTGATGTACCAGCACAATGTGCTCCTCTTCGCGCTGGACGCCGCGGTCGCGCTCGGGCCGCTGTCCCTGTCGTTCGACGGGCTGGCGGTCGGCTCACCGCTGGACAGGTTCGCCCCGACGTTCGACCTCTCCGGGCTCGGCGTGGCCTACAACGCTCCACCGGTGGAGATCTCCGGTGCCTTGCTGCACCTGCCCGCCGACCGGCTCGCCCCCGATGTGGCGTTCCAGTACGACGGCACGGCGACGCTCGTGCTGCCGAACTACTCCCTGGCGGCCATCGGCTCCTACGCGCAGCTGAAGGACGGCGAGCCCTCGCTGTTCATCTTCGCCCAGCTCGAAGGGACGTTGCTGGAGCTGCCGCCGATCCTGGTCACCGGGCTGATGGCCGGGTTCGGCTACAACCGGGAGCTGGCCCTGCCCGCCGCCACGGAGGTGTCCGGCTTCCCGCTGCTGACCCTGAACAAGCAGGGGCCGGACCCGGCAGGGAACAGGCCCTCCCGTGTGCTGGACGTCCTGGAGGGACGTGAGCCGGCCGTCGCCGGTGGCCGGCCGCGGCAGTGGATCTCGCCGCGGCAGGGCTCGTACTGGCTGGCACTGGGGGTGGAGTTCACCTTGGCCAAGGTGGTGAACGCCAAGGTGCTGCTCGCGGCGGAGTTCGGCCAGGAACTGGTGCTCGCCCTGCTGGGGACCGCGATCCTCCAACTGCCGCTGCCCGCCGAGTCCGCCACCCGCACCTACGTCTACGCCGAACTTGGCCTGGAAGCCGTCCTCCGGCCCGCCAAGGGCAGCTTCGAACTGACCGCGCAACTGTCCCCGGCCTCGTACGTGCTGACCCGCGACTGCCATCTCACCGGGGGGTTCGCCTGCGCGGTGTGGTTCGGGTCGAACCCGAACGCCGGACAGTTCGTGGTCACGCTCGGCGGCTACCATCCGGCCTTCCAGCGGCCCGCCTACTACCCGGTGGTACCGCGGCTGAGCGTCGACTGGTCGGTCAGCGGCAACGTGTCGATCACCGCGCAGGCGTACCTGGCGGTGACGCCGTCGTGCGCGATGGCGGGAGCGATGCTCAGCGCCGTCTACCAGGGTGGCGGCGTCCGTGCGTGGTTCACGGCGAACGCGGACCTGCTGCTGTCGTGGCGGCCGTTCTGGTTCACCGCCGATATCTCGGTGAGCGTCGGAGCCTCGTACACCGCCGACTTCTTGTTCGTCCACAAGACCGTCAGCGTGTCGGTCGGCGCCGACCTCGACCTGTGGGGACCACCCGTGGGTGGCACGGTCACCGTCCACATCGTGTGCTTCAGCATCACGGTCCGTTTCGGCCACGGACGGCCCGGGGCCGGGGACAAGACGCTGGGATGGTCCGAGTTCGCCGCCATGTTGCCGAAACCGGAGGAGATGGTCACCGTCGCGGCGGTCAGCGGCCTGGACAAGACCATGGACGACCCGGCAGGCGGCGGCACGGTGTGGCTGGTCCGCGCACGCGACCTGCGTTTCTTCACGCAGGCCGCGATCCCCGCCAGCCATCTGCGCGCAGGGGACGCGCCGCTGGCCTCCCCCGAGCCCGGTGACGGACCCCTGGTCGATGTGCGTCCCATGAATCGCGGCGGACTGATCGGCGAGCACCGCCTGAAGCTCTACTTCGAGAACGCGCCGGCGCCGACCGACGGCTGGACGCTGACGGCCCGCACCAGGAACGTGCCCGCGTCGCTGTGGGGAGCCACACCCACCTCGTCGCGGGACCCGGCCGACATGGTCGAAGCGGTGCTCGAAAAGATCATGGAAAGGCCCACCGCCGAGGTGGTCCCCGACCGGCCGGTCGGTTTCGACGTCCAGGCGCCACGGCCACAGCTGGCCCCGTCGCGCGGGGTCTTCCCGCTCAGCGAGTACAGCGAGGACGAACTCCAGCCCGGTCTCTCACCGCTGCCCCGGCAACCCACCGCCGACGGCGACTTCGCCTTCACCTCCGAGCCGTCGTGCGTGGACCTCATCGGCCGCGCCGACCGCGGGGACGCCAGGAACGGCCGCGACCAGGTGTACGCGGCCCTGGCCGACGCCAAGCTGTTCACCGGCCCCAACGACTCCCTGGCCGATCTGGCGGGCAACGCCGGCCACCTGTTCGGCCAGGCCCCCATGACCCAGGACGCGGGGAGCCGGACGTGAGCCCGAGCCCGCCGCACCCCGCCCGCGACACGATTCCCGTCGGGGACATCGAACTGCACGACAACTACCTGCCCGCCCTGCCCGCGGGTGACCACCGCGTCGAGGTCACCCACACGCTGTGGACCGGCGGCGGGAAAACCTTCACGGCCGTTCAGCGGTTCACCGTCCGCGGCCCTCAGGTGGCGATCGACACCGCCGCGGTCGTCGCCAAGCAGCCGCCGGACGCCTCCAGCGGCCTGTACGCCGAGGTCCTGCCGCACCTGGTCCTCGGCGACCCCATGCTGCCGTGGGAACGGGCCGTACGCGGCGCCCCGGCGGGCACCCCCTGGCTGGCGCTGCTGGTGCTCACCGACGACCAGCTCGTCGGCGGCACCACCGCACCCACCCGCACCATCACCGGCACGGTCGGTGACTTCCTCGCCGGCGACCCGGCCGTGCTCAAACCCGAGCTCGCCGTGGAAGCCGACATCGGTGACACCGATCCCTGCGCGTACATCCAGGTCGCGGCCACCGAGTTCCACGCGGTGGCGCCCCGCCTCGAGGAGCTGCGGTTCTGGACGCACTGCCGGGGGGCCAACACCGGGGACCGGGCCATCCTCGGCCTCAAGGAGGACGGGCTGTTCGCCGTCGTCGTCGCGAACCGCTTCCCTGCCACCGCCGGCTCCACCGCGGCCACCAAGAACATCGTGCACCTGGTCTCCCTGGAAGGCCACGAGAAGATCCTCGTGGACGACCCCGACTTCCAGGGCCGTACGTCGGTGGCGCTGCTGTCCCTCGCGAGCTGGTCGTTCTGGGCCTACCCCGACCGGCAGGCCGACTTCGCCGACCTCGCGGAGGGGCTCACCCGCACCCCGGACGGCGACCAGGCCGGCCGCGACGAGATGTGGCTGCGGCTCGCCTCGCCGTACCAGGACACCGACGGCACCCCGGCCCCGCGGCGGCAGGTGGCCAGGCGGCTCAACGACGGCTACCTGCCGCTGCCGTACCTGACCCGCTCAGGCGAGGCCACCTACGCCTGGTACCGGGGGCCGCTCACCCCCGTCCTGCCCGTGGCCACCGCACAGGCGGCGCGGGCCACCACCGCCGACGCGCTCATCGGCTACGACCCCGCCTGGGGCACTTTCGACATGTCCCTGGCCACCGCGTTCGAGACCGGCCGTGCGCTCGCCGTGGCCGACGCCGCCTTCGCCCAGCACCTGCTGGAGCTCAAACACGCCGCACGGCACCTCGTCGACACCCTGTACCACCAGGCCACGAGCACCCACCTGCCGCAGGACGGCGACGGGCCGGACACCGCGCGTGCGGCGTTCGGCCTGCTCCTCGGCGGCGACCTGCTCACCGCGCTCGGCACGCCACCGGCCAGGCCCACCGCCCCGTGGTCGCCGCCGGCGCCGGCCGCGCCACCGGCCGACCCCACTCAGGCCCTGGACGACTTCCTCCGGTCCGACGCCACCCGCGAAGCCCTCACCGGCGCGCTCGCCGACGGCGACGGGCTCAAGGAACACCTCACCCCCGTCGCGCGGTGGCTCGGCAGGCTGATGCTGCTCCACCCCGTGCCGTTCACCCACCTGGTGCCCGACGAGCGGTTGTTGCCGCAGGAGTCGCTGCGTTTCTTCCACGTCGACCCGAGCTGGCTGGACGCACTGGTCTCCGGCGCATTCAGCATCGGCGCGCAGTCCAGCCGGGACACCCTCCAGGACCAGATCGTGGCCGACGCCGTACGGTCGGCGGCGGCCCGTACCGCGGCGGCGCACCGCGACACGCTCCGCGGCGACACATCCGGCGATCCGGACGCCGCCACCGGCGCACCCACGGAGGCCGGGGACGGCCTGGGGCCCGTCACCGGCCTGCTGCTGCGTTCGGCGCTGGTCTCCGGCTGGCCGAACCTGGCCGTCCGCGCCGCCGCCCCGGACGGCACGCCGCTGCCGGTGCTGCGTATGGACCACCTGGCACCCACCGTGCTGCTGTGCCTGTTCGGCGGCCTGCCCGCGATGGTCGAGCTCCGCGAACCCCAGGAAGGTTTCCGGTTCGGCGTCGAGGACCACGGCGTGATCCCGCTGCGCAACATGCTGCCGCCGGACTCACCCACCGGCCGGCGACTCGGCGAACAGCTCGGCGCCGACGTCACCTTCCCCGTCCTGGACCACCTGAGGACGGGGACCGGCGGCCGGGTCCTGGACATCGGCTCGCTCATCCCCGCGTTGACGGCCGCGCTGGAGACCGCGCACGGCACCACGCTCGGCCCCATCGGTCCCGCCGACCTGGCCATGCAGATGGTCAAGGTCCCCGAGGCCGTCCACTTCACCGGCCCGGACGGAGACCGGCGATGACCACCCGGCCCACGCTCGTCGTGCCCGTCGGCCTGGACGCACTCGTGGTCAACACCGCCCTGCGGGGCCGGGACGGCTTCCGTACCTGGCAGCACAACTACCAGGCGCTGAACGACCACATGAGCCCGGAGCCCGACGAGGGCGACCGGGAGAGCAACGCGAAGGTGCACAACCACACCGGCGTGCATCTGCACTGGACGTTGCCCCGGGGGCTGCGCCACGGCGTCCAGGACCCGCGCACCGGGGAGATCAGCTATCCGCTGGTGCCCAACCGGTGGCTGGTGGTCCGCTTCAGTGGCACCACCACCCGCCGCGCCACGGCGTGGGTGGTCGAGAGCGACTGCCCCTACAGCGGCACCGCCTACCGCGACGGTCACCCCTATGACAGGTCGAGCACCTATCTGGTGTCCGACGCCACCCTGCAGGCCTGGCGGTCCAGCGCCGACCCCTACCGCAACACCATGGCGTCCGGCACCCACCAGGTCCTCATCGGGCTCGCCTTCCCGCTCACCGGCACCACACCCTGGACCGAACGCGCCGCACGCGACCCGCTGTACGTGACCGCCATGGCCACCGGCGACCCGTACTTCACCACCTACACGCCGCACAACAGCAACGTCTTCTCGTTCCTCGACGACCTGTCCGACGTCACGACGGCCGACACGCTCGGCTACCAGGTCGTCGGCTGGTACTCCGACCCCGGTGCCGACGTCCTCGCCACCCTCCCGTCCGGCACCTCCTACGCCGGCCGTCTCGCCGACCTCGGCTGGCAGGACCCCCGCCTGTCCGGCGACCCGGACAAGGACGCCGCGGTCGCCCCCGCCACCCGCAGTCTCTACTCCGGTACGGTCCTGACCGTCGCCTGGGACCCGGACGCCACTTCGGCACCCGCCCCCGACCCCCTGGACACCATTCAGGACAACGGCAGGCTCAACATCGCCGTCGGCGACACCACCGAGGACGCCTTCACCGCGCTCGCCGGCCGCACCCTGCACGCCGGCGGCGCCTCCCCCTCCGCCTCGGACCTGCAACTGCTGCGTGCCTTCCTGCACAACGTCCTCGACGTGGCCGACGAGAAGGGTGGCGACGCGCGGGTACGCCGCCACATCAACGACGCGTCGTTCGGCGCATCGGCCGGGGGCCACCACTGGACGGTGACACCACCCCCCGCCGACACGGCCGATCCGGCGTCGGCACCCGCGCCTTTCACCCCTCCGGCCTGGCTGGCCACCCTGAACGACGACCAGCGCCGGCTGGACGAGCAGCTCGGCGAGTTGTACGTCCACCAGTGGCGGCTGAACGCCTTGTGGCTGAAGTACGGCCTGACCGACGCGTTGTCCCCGCGTCCCGGCGACGCGCCGGACCCCGAGCGGATGCGGCAGGAACTGGACCAGGACCGGGAGGGCTCACTCGCCCACACGGTGCGCACCCTGACCGTCCAGGTGCGGGACCTGGCCGCGAAGGTCCCCCAGCCCGACCTCACCGGCTCCTACGCGGGTGACGACGACGCCTTCCTCGCCGGGATCGGCGCCTTCGCGGCGGCGAAGGGGCTCACCGGGGGTGCCACGCTCAAGGCCGTCCCCCGTCGCCCGTACTGGCAGAGCAACAACCCCGTGGTCAGCCTGTCCGGTCTCCTGCCGCCGGCCGACACCGCCGTCGCAGGCCGGCCGACCCTCGTACGGCCGCTCACCGGCGACGGCCCCTCGCCCCTGGTCGGCGCCGTCACGGTCGCGGGCACGGCGATCACCGCGACCCCCGGCAACCGGCCGATGCCCGCCGTCCCCGGCCTTTCCGCGCTGCCGCCGGAGATCCCCGCGCTGCTCGCGGAGTACTTCCTGCTGGACCCGGGCAACGCCCCCGCGCTGGCCGCGGCCGGCGGCCTGCCGGTGGACGACGTGCGCGCCACCATCACCGCGCACCGCCCCGCCGACTACACCGGCACCCTGCCCGCGCTGGGCCTGGATCCCTGGACCCAGCCCTGGGAGCCGCTGATCATGGAGTGGAAGGTCGCCTACCGCCACATCCCCTACGCCGTGGGCACCCAGCGCTGCTGGGCCTTCGACGGCACCGGCCACCGCTACACCGGCGCGGCCGGCGTCACCCCGGACCCGGTCACCGTCACCGGCATGTCAGGCCTCGGCCCCCACCCCCGCTCGCTGTTCGCCGCCCGGTTGACGGAGTTCGTCTCTCATCACGGCACCGAGGAGCAGCGCGGTCGACTCGACGCCTGGCTGACATCGATCGGCGACTGGGCTTTCCTCGCCCAGGAACTCACCGGCTTCAACGAACGGCTGGCCGCGCGCGACACCCGCGCCTTCCGCCGTCCCACGACCGGCGACCCCGACCACCCGCACATCGCCGGACTGGCCGGCTACCCCGACGCCGCCACCGGCGACGGACTGCCCGCCCGCTACCGGGGCCGGGTCACCAGCGTCCCGTACCTCCCCGGAGGCACCAGCGCTCCCTTCCACGAGATGCGGCAGGGGCAGATCCACGTCGAGGAGCTCTTCCTCTACGACAAGTTCGGCCGTGTCCTCGACGTGGTCAGCCCCGACACCGAAGGCGGCGGGCTGCACGACTACCGCAACTTCCCCCTCGTCGTCGACACCCCGCTGACCGCCGTGACCTCGCTCACCCCCACGATCGCGGCCGTGGCCGAGCTGCCGCCCCGCCCCCTCCAGCCCGCCCGGCTCGACTTCGACCTCCTCGACGCGCGGACCGGCACCCGCGTCGTGCGCACCGCGGCGGACCCGAGCCCCATCGGCGGCTGGCTCCTTCCCAACCATCTCGACCACAGCCTGCTGCTGTACGACCCGGCGGGCCGCCTGCTCGGCACCTACCGCCTGCTCACCGGCTCCCAGGGGCGGCGCACCGGCCAGTGGGAGCCGCCGCCTGACGGCACCGTCACCACCTTGGACCAGGTCGCGGGGCTCGCGCCTCTGGTCGCGGGTCTGATCGGTTCACCCGGTCTCGCCGCGGAGGCCGGTTTCACGGCCTTCCTCGACGTCATCGACTCCACCCTGTGGACCACGGAACCACTCGGCCAGCGCGCCGACCAGAACCTGAGTCTCCTCGTCGGACGGCCCCTGGCTCTCGTCCCCGCACAGCTCCGGCTGGCCCTCCAGGGACCACCCCTGGGTGACACCGGCTGGGCCGCCACCCTCGGCCCGCCACCCCCTGCCTTCACCGCCGACCGGTTCCCCGTCCGCCTCGGCGACCAGGCCGCCCGCGACGACGGCCTCATCGGCTACTTCACCGCCGGCGACGCGGCCGCCTACCGGTACGACAGGTTCCACAGCGTCACCGCTCCCGATGACGGGCAGGACCACGTCCGGCAGATCGGCCCCCTCGGCCCCGCCGGTGACTACCCCGAGCTGACCTTCGGCGACCTCGCCCCCACCCGGTTGCTCCTGCTCGTCGACCCGCGCGCCGCCGTCCACGCCACCAGCGGAATCACCCCCACCGCCGCCGTCACCGTGCCGCCAGGACACGTGGACGACGCGCTACGCCACATGCAGGCGCTCTTCCGGTTCGGTCCCGTCCTCACCACCGAACACGCCGCGACCCTGGTCTTCCCCCGGCCGGCCGAGAGACGCGGCACCTGGTCCTGGCTGCGGCCCGCACCGGGACAGGCGCCGTGGACACCGTACGAGCTGACCCCGGCACTGCCGGACGCGCGGTTCCCCGACAGCCCCGCCACCCTCGAGGACGGCATGCTCCGCCTCCTCACCGAACCGGAACAGGACCACTAGCCGCATCCCTCCCTCACCCCGAGGAGACCCCGCGGTGGGACCAGCGGTCCCCTGCACCCCACCCCTCGTCCACAAGGAGATCTTCCTCATGTCAGGCCCCAACCTGCTGCATTACAGCACCACCACCACCCCGGCCACGCTTGAGGCCGGCACACCCGAGAAGCCCGCCCCCGCCCGTATCGACCTGACCGTCTCCAGTCCGTCCGGCCAGCAGATCTACTGCCAGAAGATCGACATCGCCGTCCCGGCCGGCACACCGGAAGGCGCGTACTTCACCGAGAAACCCAAGGGCGAGGTCATCGGCGGCAACTGGAGTCCCCTGTCGTTCCAGATGAAGACCGGCCAGGAACTCGGCCTCGCCACCGGCACGAGCTACTACCAGCTCATCTTCGAGCCACCCATCCCCGAGTTCGAGCTCGTCAACGAGCCGTTGCAGTTCCGCGTCAGCGGCACGCTCGCCGCCAGTGGCGGCAGCGGACTCAACTGCTTCATCACCGAATATTCGGACACAACCAGCGGCTCGTCCAAGCGCAGGGACCCGCTGGCGCTCTCCCTGCCTACCGTCGAGCCCGTCTTCTACCTGCACAACTTCCTGTCCACCGCCCCGGACAAGCCCACCGTTCCCCGGACGAGGTTCAACGCCGGCGACACCGTCCGCTTCTCCTGGGAGAGCAACGGCAGCTATTTCCAGCTCTACGACGGCGACGGCACGACCCTCTACGAAGGGCCCGGCACTTTCTGCACCGTCCCCCAAGGCAAGATCGTCAATGACACCACTTTCACCCTGAAAGCGGTGGCGACCTCCGGAACCCAGCAGTCCGACGACTCCACGCCGGCCTACCGGTACGCGACCCTCACCGTCACCATCACCAACCCCACCCTGAGCGGCCTGACCAGCACCGGGGACATCGCGGCCAAGTCACGGCTCGCTGTGGACGGCCAGATGACCGCCAACGGCGGCCTCACCGTGAATCAGCTTCTCACCGCGAACGACGAGGTCAGCGTGCGACGGCTCCTCACGGCCGACAGCGGCCTCACCACGAACGGCACCCTCAACGCCAACGGCTCCCTCTATGTCAGCAACCAGCTCTCCGCCAACGGCGGCCTCTCCGTGGACGGTCACCTCTCCGTGGACGGCACCCTCGACGTCAGGGACAAACTCACCGCCAACGGCGGCCTCACCGTCGAGGACGACTGCCAGATCAACACGCACCTCCACGCCAACAGCGACCTGACCGTCTACTGGGGTCCCTACAAGAAGATCACCACAGGTTCTTACAACGGCCTCTACGTGAACTACGACCTCAACGTCGCCGGCGCGATCCACAAACTCTAGACAGGGCGGACCGGGGGGTGCGGGGCCGCGAGTTCGTGGGGGGAGCGGGCCGGATCCAGCCGGCCAGGCTGAAGACGAGGTCCGGTCCGTCAGGGACTTGGTAGGAATCGGTGCACGCCGATAAGGTCCGGTCACATGGGCCGATCGAGGGCCAGGTCAGGGCCGGCTGAGGACCTGCTCATCGAGCTGGACCGTGATGCCGGGGTGCCGCTGCACCGGCAGATCGAGGCGTCCATCCGCGCCGGCATCCGGGCCGGTCGGCTACGAGCGGGTGCGTCGCTGCCACCTACGCGCACGCTCGCGACCGGCCTCGGGGTCTCCCGCGGGGTGGTCGTGGAGGCGTATCAGCAGCTTGTGGCCGAGGGCTACCTTGCCAGTCGGCCGGGTGGTTACACCCAGGTCGCCGCGTCGATGCCGCCTGCCGCCGCGAGTGCCGGGCCGGTGGCATCGGTGGTGCGGCCGGTCGTGCGCGGAGCCGGGGTCAGGGTCGACTTCGGGTACGGACGCACCGATGTGTCGCGGTTCCCGCGGGCCGCCTGGCTGCGCTCGGTCCGTACCGTGCTCACCACCACCCCCAACGAACGGTTCGCCTACCTCGACGGACGTGGTGTGCCGGAACTGCACGACGCACTGTGCGACTACCTCAACCGGGTGCGCGGCACGTCGGCCGTGCCGGGGAACATGGTGATCTGCAGCGGGTATGGGCAAGGCATCTCGCTGCTGATCCAGGTGCTCGTCCGGCGCGGCGCCAGGCGGATCGCCCTGGAGGACCCCTCGTCCAACGACGACGCTCGGGTGGTGGCCGGCGCCGCTGGTCTGGACGTGGTCGGCATCCCGGTGGGCCGGGACGGTGTGCGGGTCGATGCGCTTCGTCGGGCCGACGCCGACGCGGTGGTGCTCACGCCGTCGCATCAGTGGCCGACCGGGGGGGTGTTGTCGGCTGCGGCGAGGGCCGAGGTGATTGATTGGGCGAGGCGCCGTGGCGCGCTGGTGGTCGAGGACGATTACGATGCGGAGTACCGGTATGACCGGTCGCCGGTGGGGGCCATGCAGGGTCTGGCGCCTGATCATGTCGTCTACTGCGGTACGGCCAGCAAGACGCTCGCGCCGGGGTTGCGGCTCGGCTGGCTGGTGGTGCCTCCGCGGTTGGTCTCCGAGGTCGCCGCGGCGAAGGTGCTCGCCGACCGTGGTTCGCCGGTCATCGACCAGCTGGCGTTCGCCGACTTCCTCGCGCGCGGCGAGTTCGACCGCCACCTGCGCCGGATGCGTCCGGTGTACCGCCGTCGCCGCGACGCGCTGCTGGACGCGCTGCGCACCCATCTGCCCGACCTGGAACCGGCCGGGATCGCCGCCGGACAGCATGTGGTCGCCTGGCTCCCGCCCGGCCTCGACGAGACGGAGGTGGTGGCGGCCGCCGCGCGGCACGGGCTCGGCATACACGGCGTCGGGCCGTACCGGATCGCCGGCACCGGACCGGGTGGTCTCATCTTCGGCTACGCCATCCTCGGCGAGACCGCCATCGCCGAGGGGGTCGCGCTGCTGGCGACGGCCATCCGCGAGATGCGGAGAGTCTGATCGCGCTCAGCCGGCGGCCATCCGGGTGATACGGGGAGTCCGATCGCGCTCAGCCGGCGGCACATCCAGGCGCGTCAGTGTGCCGGGGGGATGTTCTGGTTCAGGTGGAACACGTTGGCCGGGTCGTACGCGGTCTTCAGTGCGGTCAGCCGGGCCAGCTTCGCGGCCGAGTAGGCCCGCTCCACGCCGCGTCGTCCGTCGGCCAGTTCGTCGACGGTCAGCGAGTTGACGTACACCCCGCTCGCGTACGGTTCGAGCGACGCGCCGGCGGCGCGGGCGGCACCCATCCTCGTGTCGTCCTCGGCCGGGTCGGTCCAGCGAGCGCCGGCGCCGAACTCGAACATCGTGCCGCGGTGGCTGAACGCCGCGTCCGCCTCGGGGACGTCGGCGATCGCGCCGCCGTGCGCCTGCAGGCCGACGCTCGGCAGGTACGGGTTCGCGCTCAGGTCGGCGCCGCCGCGCAGCAGGAACGCCTCGATCGCCGCGGTGGGGAATCGCCGCAGGTAATGCGCCTTGGAGTAGCGGCGGTAGGTGTGGCCGCCGGTGGAGTCGTCACGTCGCTGGAGTTCGAGGTACGACGGTGTGGTGACGCGCGACCCTATGGGACGGCCGAGCCCCCGCATCTCAGGAAGTAACCGGCTGCCTTCGGCCGGGTCGCCGACCCACACGAACCCCACCGTGGCGATGGGACCGGCGGGACCGCTGCCGACATCGGCGGTGAAGGTCGCCTGCCGTGGCGCGACCGCGTTCAGGTCGCGCCAGCCCTCGACGACCGGGACGGCGTCCTCGGCGCGGAAGTCGAACTCGGCGACCAGTGTCCGCGTGCCGGTGCGATGCAACTGGAACTCGAACTCGGTGACGATGCCGAAGTTGCCGCCACCGCCACGCAGCCCCCAGAACAGGTCGGGGTTCTCGGTGCGGCTCGCCGTCACCACATCCCCCTCCGCGGTGACCATGGTGTAGGAGATGACGTTGTCGCAGGCCAGTCCGTGCTGACGTGCCAGCCAGCCCATGCCGCCGCCGAGCGTGAGCCCGCCGACACCGGTGTGCGAGACGTTGCCGGCGGTGGTGGCCAGGCCGTACGCCTGCGACGCAAGGTCCAGCGAGCCGAGCAGCGCGCCGCCCTGCACCCGAGCCCGGCGGCGAACCGGATCGATCCGCACACCTCCCATGAGCGTCAGATCGATCATGAGCCCACCGTCCGGCACGGCGAACCCGGCGACGTTGTGGCCACCGCAGCGCACGCCGATCTCCAGGTCCAACTCCCTGGCCATCCGCACGGCGGCCACGACGTCGGCGGCACCCGCCGCACGGACGATCATCCGTGGATACCGGTCGACCATGGCGTTCCAGACGGTACGTGCGGCGTCGTAGCCGATGTCGCCGGGGGTGAGGAGCCGGCCGTCGAAGCCGGTCGCTGTCGTTGTCATGTCACTCACACTGACAGGAATCGGTACACGCGATGAAGTCCGATTGCGCCTGTCATCAGAGGACCAATTCACGACCGCCGAGGGTCCGCTTACTTCTGACCGAGCAGGAGCCGGCGGATCCTGACGTCGAGGTCGGCGCGTACGGCCTCGGCCCATTTCTGGTCGAGCTTGCGGCGGACGGCGGCGACGGCGTCCGCCGGGGTGACGAGTGCGCTCATGCGTCCGGGACACCGACCAGGGGCTTGGCCCAGGATCGGCCTTGAGAGCTTTTGAGGATCAGGTACTCGGCGTCCACATGGGGCTCGATCGCGCTGTGCTTGTCGTTGGGTGCGCCGATGACGAGCTGGAAGCCGAGGCCGCGCCACGCGCCGATGGCCCGGCCGGTGAAGTGCGCGTCCGCCTTGATGAGGGCTTCGTCGAGGAAGACGGGAGCGTAGCGGGGACGTGCGGCACCCGCGTCGCCGAGCTGGTACCGCAGTGCGGCTCCGACGATGAAGGCGACCAGCTCTTGCGACTCGCCGCCGGACTTCTCGCCGATGTGGTCGTACACGGCGACGTGGCCGCCGTCGAGGTCGCGTTTCTCGGCACTGATCCGGACATGGTTGCGGACGTCGACGAGGTCGGCGAAATCGGGTGCGGTGCGGCGGATGCGGTCGATCACCTTGGCCATCCGGTGGTAGGCGCGTTCCCGCTCGTCGTCGGTCGCCGCCTGGTCGATGAAGGCGCGTACGTCGCGCAGCTCCTTGCGGAACCGAGCGCGGACCGTGGAGTGGCTCTCCTGCGGGTCGATGCGCAGCCGGTGCTTGTCGTCGGCGAACGGCAGTTCGGCGAGGATGCGGTTGACCGGGTCGATCCGGTCGCGGATCTCCCGGACGGCGGCGGCCAGTTCGCTGTCCAGGCCGGTCAGGTCGTTGCCGGACAGTTCGAGGAGACTGTCCCGCCACTCGGTCTCCAGTTCGTGCAGCCCGCTGGTCTCCAGGTCGGTGAGCAAACGGTCGAAGTCGCGGTACGAGGTGTCGGCGTCGATGCCGAGATTCGGGTTCGGCCAGCGCTCGACGAACGTCGAGAACGTGTCGAGCAGCGTCTTCTTCGACCTGTCGATCGTCTCCGCCGCGGACTGCCGGTCGGCGCGGAGCCGCTCGGTGGCCCGTCGCACCGCCGCGTCGAAGTCCGCGAGCGCACTGGTGCCGTCGGGGTCGCCACCGAACAGCGCCGCAAGGTAGGCCCGGTGTTCCCGGCCGACCTCGGCACCTGTCTCCACGGCCGTGTCGAGTGCCTTCTGAGCGCGGTCCACCTCTTCGGCCGTCGACTCCCAGGACTCCCCGAGTGTCGTCACGTTGTCCTTCTGCCGGCCGACGCGCTCGGTCAGTTCCCTGACCCGCTCCTTGAGCTCCTCCAATTGGCCCTGCAGCCGGTCGATTCTCGGGTTGCCTGCGCGGACCTCGTCGACGACACGGTTCCAGCGTGCCAGTTCCGCCAGGACGGACTCGACGTCCACCTGGTCCCAGGACAACTCGGTCAGGGTCTGGTAGGTCATGCGTCTGGTGTCGAACGAGTTGAGGTTCTCTTCCGCGCTCGACTCCAGCGCGACCGCGTCGTCGAGGCGTTCGCGCGCGAGGCCGATCCGGCTCTCCAGGTCGGCGAGCAACCTGCTGTTGGTGAAACCGAGCAGGTTGGCGCGGCCGTGGCCGCCGTGTGCGCCACGGCCGCCTTCCGACGTCTGGCCGGTGATCGTGAGCGCTTTGGGGTACTGCGCCAGCAACCTCGGCGTCTCGACGCAGACGAAGTCGAACCGCCTGGCGAGCTCGCTCTTGAGCCATGGGGTGAACGGCGACGGCCGGTAGTCGAGCCGGCCGGGGAGCGTTCTGTCGTCCAGCCCGACCTCGTCACGCAGGCCGGTACGCACACCCTCGAAATGGACACGCCGCGCGGTCGGCACCGCGTTGATCGCCTCGCGGAACGAGTTGAGCCGGCCGATGTCGATCAGCATGCGGGTGGCGAATCCGCCGAGTGCCAGGTTGAACGCCTCGCGCCACGGCTCGAACTCCGTCCGCACCTCGATCAGCTCGCCGACGAACGGCACGTCGTCCGGGCTGAGCCCGGCGGCCTCGGCCAGCGCCGCGCGAGCCGCGTGCAGCTCGGTCGGGATGTTGCCCCGCCGGTTACCGACCGCCTTGCGCTCGGCGAGCAACCCGGCCAGCTCGCGGTCGGCGTCCTTCTTCTCCGCCATCGCGTCGGCGAACCGCTTCCGGACGGTCTTTCTGGCGTCGGCGTCGGCCAGCGAGCGACGCGCCGTCTCGACCAGTGCGGCGAAGTCGTCCCCGTTCGCCACGCCGGCGCCGATGGTGGCGAGCGCACGGTCCAGCCGCTCCCGCGAGCGTTCGACATCACCCAGTCGTTGCTCCACGCCGCGGATCTCCCGGAGCGCGGTGTCCAGACGGTCACCACCGGACGCACGAAGCGTGTCGTCCACCCCGTCGCGCTGCGTTTCGGTCGCTTTGACCAGTGCGGTGGTCTCCGACAGTTCCTCCTTGGCTCGGCGGTGCCGCTCGGCCAGGTCCTTCTCGGCGGAGCGCAGCAGGTCGAGCCGGCGTTCGTGACGCCACAACGCGGCAGGGGACGACGTGTCGGTGAACGATCCGACCTGGTCGATCAGGCGCGACCGTGCCTCTGCTTCGTCGATGGCGCGCCGGTGTTCGCGGATCGGTGTCAGCGCCTTCACCTGCTGACGCGCGGTGATCATCCTGGTCCGGGTGCCGGAGAGTTCGTCGAACTGCTGCACCACCGCGTCCGCCGTGGCCAGTGTGGACGGCTCCTCAAGGACCATCGTCTTGTACAGCGCGTCGACGGTGGTGATCTGCTGACCGGCCTGGATGCGTCCGAGCAGCGCGACCGCCTTGTGCCCGTCGCCCGCGGCGCCGATGCCGAGCGTGGTGTGGAGACGCGCGGTGAAGTCGCGGTCGGTCTCGCACCATTTCAAGCCGGTCGCCTCGACCTCGGCACGCACGAGCTTCTTGTTCGCCGGGCCCTCCAGGGTGCGCAGATCGTACGAGTGGTCGCAGGTGGCGCGTACCGGGATGACTTCGTCGAGGCCGCGGGCCGATGACGGGACGTACCAGGCCCGGAGCGCGGTGAACTCGGCGCCGGTGCGGTCGGCCCACGTCATCGCGATGGCGGACCAGGTGTCGCGGCCGTCCCCACGCAGGACCCGTGACTTGGTCTCGCCGTCGCTCCGGGACTCGTCGAGCTTGCCGCGCGCGTAGGAGAGGATGTTGCGCTGGTCCTTGCCGCGGGGCCTGCCGACCACTCCGCCGTTGGACGCGCCGTTGAAGGGAGTCGTGTGCGGCATGAGCAACGCGATGTAGGAATCCATCAGCGTCGACTTGCCGGATCCGGAACCTCCGCTGAGCAGGGTGGCGCCGGGTGCGAGCCGCAGGTGATGATACCCGTCGTAGCCGCCCCAGTTGACCAGTTGCAGATCGCGCGCCACCCACTGCTGACCGCGTGACGCCGCCGGGATCAACCCGAACAGCGTGTCGATCATGCTCACGCCGTGGCCTCGTTCCGTTCGCGCAACCACTGCTCCAGTTCGGCGAGCTTCACGGTGCTCAGCACGACCTCCACCATCGGGGTGATCCGGTACCGGCCGGCGGAATCCTCCGTGAGCAGGCCTTCGGTGACCAGCCGCTGCACCGCGGTGCGGACCTCCTGCTGGCCGCGGGCCACATTGTGGTCGTTCGGATCGAAGTAGGTCAGCACGGTCTGCTCCAGCTCCTCGATGTCCACCCGTGCGGACGCCTCACCCGTGCCGCGTTCCCGCTGGAAGACGGTCCGCAGGTGCACCAGCACCAACGTCTCGGCCCGGTTGTAGGGGTCGTCCTTGAGCAGGATCGGCACGTCCAGCTCCACCGAGCGCACCTGCTGCTTGTAGGCGACTCCTCGCTCGTGGTCGACCACGAGCCGGACGAACAGGTCGTGCATCCGCGACTCGATGATCTGCTGGTTCTCCAGCAACGTGCGCCACTGCGCGGAGTTCTTCTCCGCCAGCAGGAACTTGCGTCGCAACAACTGGACCAGCACCCGCCGCACGTCGACGTCCAGGGTGCCCGCGTCGCCGGCGAACAACTCCGCCGGATCGTCCTCCATCGAGATCGGGTCGATGAACCCGGCCTCCGTGGCCGCCGGCCAGTCGTCGGCGCCGTCCGGCTCACTCATCGCCACTCCTGTCCCCGCTCGCCGGGTTCGCCGCCACCACACCGCCGAGGGCGAACCGTCGCCGGGTCCGGTCGGGCCGGACCGTGTCGACGACCGCGACCTCGTCCGACTCGGTCAGGCCGGCGTCATGAGCGATTTCCAGAAGGCCGAGCAGGTCGACCGGACGCCGGATGTCCTCGTCCGCCGCACGGAACGCGGCCATGACGTCCACGCTTTCCGCGTCGCCCGCGAAGGCCGCCAGGTGCGCGCGCAACTCGGCGTACCGGGGGCCACCCCATGCCCGGGTGTCCGCGGCCGTCATGTCCTCGGCCTCGTCCCACTCCCGCAGCGGCGCGGGTGGCTGTGGTGGCCGCAGGTCGCTCATCCGTTGCCGCAGGTGTCCGACGTCGGCGACCGGCAGCCGGCGGAGCGGCTCGACGGCCTCGCCGCGACGTGAACCCGGCACCCACTTGTGGAGACCGGACATCACGTCCCTCAGCAGTTCGTCGACCTGCCGATCCCGCATCGGATCGTGGTTGCGGACCTGTGCGGTGATCACATGGGATGCCTGCCGCTGCGCGGTCAGCACCTCCTTGACACCCTGCTCGATCCGGCGCGAGATCTCGGTGAGCTCCCGCCGCTGCTGCTCCGGCAGCAGTTCGGTGAACCGGTGCCGCAGCACCGTGCGCAGCCGGCTCCACAGGTCGTCGATCTGCGCCGGGTCCCCGATCAGGCGCAACGCCCCCGCGAACGCACGGCCTTCCGGTGTCGCGTCCAGGATGCGCTGGCCGCGGGCCAGGTACTCGCGGAGCACCTCACCGGTCGGCCGCACGTCGTGCCGCAACTCCGCGACGACGTCGCGCTGGATGGCTTTGATCGACTCGGCGACGCGAGCGAAGTCCGCAGGCAGCTCCCGCGCCAGGTGCAGCACGTTCTCTGCCGCCTCAAGCAGTTGCTCGTCCTCGACGGTCTCGACGACGCCACCCTTCTCGAGGCGGGTCAGTTCCTTCCGGCGCTGCTGGATCTCCTCGTGGAGGCGCAGCATGCGGGCCATCACGTCCGGGTCGGCGTCCTGCGCGAGCCGCTCGATCGCCTCCAGCAGCGTCCTGACCCGGGACTCCGACACCCTGGTCCGCACCCCGCCGACCCGCCCCGCGACCTCGAGCGCACCCACGCCGTACGCGGACAGCCGGTACACCTCGACGTCGTCGTCGGACACCTGCCGCACCAACCACCCGGCCTGGACCCACTGCCTGCACAGGTCCCGTGCGTTCCCGGTGGGCAGCGGCTGGTTGTCCTCCTCGCCGTAGCCCGCGGCCCGCAACTGCTCAAGCGCGTCGTTGATCTCCGCGTGCGTGTCCGCCACCGTCACCCTCGGCCGCTCCGCGGTGAACACCATCGCCAGCACCGTCACCACGAACGGCGCGTGCGTCTGGTGGAGCAAGGCGAGCATCGGGTTCTGGAACGCACGGAGCGCACCCTGGTAAGCACCTTCCACACCTCGTGTACCCATCGCCAAGTAGCGTACGGCGAGGGAACGACAGACACGGTCGACTCCCGCGGCTTCCGCCGCTGCTCACGCCGTCAGATCTTGCTCTGCCTGCGCCACCGGCGAAGTTCCCGGATCCACGAAACGCTCGCCGATCCGTGAACCGTTTCTCTTTCCCGGAGTCGTGAGAACCGTGTCAGGCGTTTTTCGCCGTGCGGCCGAGACGGATGGCCGCGATGAGGAAGAAGACGGCGCCGGGGACGGCGTAACCGATCGCATTCGTCAGCGCCGGGTCGGACGCGGCCGCGGCCGCCAGGAACGATCCGCCGGCGAGGACGGACAAGCCGCCGCTGATGATCATCGGCCACTGGCCGCTCATCGTGCGGCGGGTGAGGCCCACGATCAGCTGGACCGCGCCGGCGACGATCGCCCAAGCGCCCCACACGCGCAGAACCGCCGGGACACCGGACGCGCCGGCCACGGCCAGGCCCGCCGCGGCCAGCAGGCTGATCGCGACATTCACGTACAGCAACGTGGCTGATCCTGTGGTGCGCGACGCGCGGACATCGATGATCGCGGCGGCGGAGTCGACCAGGGGGTAGAGCACCAGCAGTGTGACAGCGAGTGGGTTGAGGTCTTCTGCGACCGCGAAGGTCACGGCGGCCCAGACGATGGCGAAGGCGGAGCGGGCGAAGTACAGCCGCCGTAGGGCGGCGGCCGTGGTGGAGATGTGGGTGGCGGCAACGGTGGTCATGGTCGTCCTCATGGTGATCGCTCAGCGGAACGGAGGTCCAGCGGTGTCGCGGAAGCGACCATCGCTAGGGAGAACCAACGTTCTGTCTCTCTTCACAATGACTCCTTCTCCTCCTGCGGTCAAGACGGAACGTTCTGTCTACTTCGTTACGGAAAGACGGAACGTTCTGTCACTAGACTGGAGGCATGGCATCCAGCGAGACCGGGACCCGGCTGTCCGAGGCGCGGCTCCGGCTGCTCACCACGGCGAGCAGGATCTTCTACGCGGAGGGGATCCACTCTGTAGGCGTGGACCGCATCATCGCCGAGGCGAAGATCACCCGGGCCACCTTCTATCGGCACTTTCCCGGCAAGGAAGATCTTGTCCTTGCCTATCTGCACGTCGCCGACCGAACGATCCGCAGCCAGGTGGAGACGGCCCTCACCACCAGTGCATCGGCTCACGAGGCCGTCCGGGCCGTCGCGGTGTCGATCGCCGAGGGCATCCGGTCGCCTGGCTTCCGTGGCTGCGCCTTCCTGAACGCCGTGGCGGAGTATCCCGACCCCGCTCATCCCGTGCATCGAGCCGTCCTGGCCCACCGGCAATGGTTCCTCGACACCATCAACACCTTGATGGCGAGCATCGAGGAGACCAGAGCCGAGCCGGCGGCGCAGCACTTCGTCATGCTCAGGGACGGCGCCATGGCGGCCGGCTGTCTTTTCGACCCGAAGTCGGTCTGCGCGACCTTCCTCCGCGGCGTCGAGGGACTCGTCCAGATTCACGGCTCCCGTCAGCCATCCTGACCGTCGCGACACAGGGCCGCTGGAGCTGTGTGCTCGTGAGGAGATCTTTCTGGTAGGCGATCACCTAAGGAGACGTCACGGTGTGTCGTCGAGTGCGGTGCGGTAGACCGCGAGGGTCTCGTCGGCGGCTCCGCGCCAGCTCAGGTTCTCCCGGACGAAGCTCTCTCCTCTGGAGGCCAGGGTGTGGCGCAGGTCCGGGTCGGTCATGACGTCGACCACCACGCGGGTGATGTCGGCGGGGTCGGTGCTTCGTACGAAACGGACGGCGGGACGGTCGGGGTCGCCGAGGAAGATGCTGGAGAAGCCGTCGCCGAGGATCGTGGGTCTGGCGAGGGCCATCGCCTCGGTGGCCACCAGGCCGAACGGCTCGAAGAGTGAGGGGAAGACGCAGGCGTCGGCCATTTCGTAGAACTCCAGGAGTGCCTTGCCTTCGACGAAACCGCCGGAGGTCAGGACACGGCCGTCGAGGCCCGTTTCCGTGACGATCCTGGCCACGCCTGTGTCGTCGCCTTCCCCGACGATCACCAGGCGTAGACGGGGGACGGCGGCGGTGATCTTCCGCATGGCTTCCAGGAGCGGGTAGATGCCTTTCTGCCGTTCGATGCGGCCGACGAACAGGAGCACCGGATCGTCGGCGGCGATGCCGAGCCTGGTGCGCAGGGTCGCGGCGCCGGTGCGCAGCTCGTCGCGGTCGAACGTGGGGTCGGCCAGCAGGTTCTCGTAGGTGCCACCGAGGCGGACGACGTCGATCGGGGTGCGGTTCCAGCGTGCGGCGGTCAGTTGCTCGCGTACCTCCGGGGTGGCGACGACCACTCGGCGGGAGATCCGCGCGAGCCACCGCTCGATGGCGGCGAACAGGTTCAGCGGGTCGGTGATGGTGCGTTGCGCGGCGACGCCGTACTCGGTGGTGTGCACGTGGAAGACGACCGGCAGGCGCAGGACGTAGTGGCAGAGCAGGCCGCACAGGAAGTTCGTGGAGTCGTGGACGGCGACCAGGTCGGGCCGTTCGTCGCGGCGCACGCGGCGCAGGCGCAGGAAGTAGCGCCAGTTGCTGACCATGACGTTCAGCGCGAGCAGGGCGAACTCGGCGCCTCGGGTGCGGTTGAGGCGCCGGCGGCGGCTGACGGCGCCGAGGACGCGGCCGAGGGGCCGGTACACGGTGACGCCGTCGGTGCGCTCGTGCACGGGCTGATGGCCGTCGTTGAGGGTGAAGACGGCCAGGTGGTGGTCGCGGGTCAGGTACGGCGTGATCAGCTCGACGTAGCGGCCGAGGCCGGCGGTGATGTTCGGCGGGTACTGGTTGATGACGCAGGCGATCCTCATCGGCCGGGCTCCTGTTCGGACGGGGTGACGGCGATCCTCATCGGCCGGGCTCCTCTGTGGACGGGGTGACCGTCTTCTGGCCGTCCGGCCGGTACACCCGGCCGGCGACGGCCGCCACTACGGCCACGAGGACGAGGTTGGTCAAGGCGAACGCCACCAGTCCGCCGACGAGGCCCCACCAGGCGATGCACACCGCCTGGCAGGCGAGCGCGGCGGGGGTTCCGGCGGCGAGACAGGCGATGAACACCTTGGCGCCGCGCACGCCGTCCATCGTGAGGGCCACGAAGTAGAGGTTGAAGACGGCGTGCGCGCCGATGCCGGCGGCCGCCAGCGCCATCAGAGGGACCGAGTACGGGTAGCCGCCCCCCATCACGAGGAAGAACACCAGGCTCGCCGCGAAGGAGACGATCGCGGTGGCCGCCGCGAGGGACGGCGCGAGCCGTGCGATCCTGCGCATGAGTGCGGGCTTGGCGGTCGTGGCGAGCATGGGGAGCAGTACGAGGCCGATGCCGTCGGTGAACACGACGCCGAGCAGCCGCTTGGGGAAGCCGTTGTACAGCGAGTACACCCCGACGTCGGCGCGGCCGACCCAGTGGTTGAGGAAGATCACGTCGATGCCGAAGAGCACGGCGGTGAACGTCGCGATGGCGGTCACGTACGCGCCGTGCCGGTAGAGCGACCGCGCGAGGACCGGCGACCAGGAGCGTGGCGCCACCTCCGAGCCGGCGACGGCCACGACGGCGAAGACGAGGTTCGTCACGATGAGCGCGCCGAGGTACACCTCGGCGTCCCCGATCCCGAGCACGAGCAGGCAGTACGCCGCTCCGGCCAGGTAGGCGACGGCGACGGCCAGCTTGAGCGCGGCGACGAGCCTGAACCTCTTCAGCCCGCGCAGGAAACTCTCGGTGAGCTGGTTCACGGTCATCGACAGCGCCAGCGCCAGGCCGAAGGCGAGCGTGCGGGTGTCGACGCCGAGCGCGGCGGTCAGCAGCGGCGCGGCCAGCATCCCGGCGGCGAACAGGGCCGTCCCGAGCACCAGTGTCGAGAAGAGCGCCGTGGTCACCAGGGCCGGCCGGTCCGCCGGTTCGGCGCGCGGCAGTTCCTGGAACATGACGTAGTTGAGGCTGGTGAGCATGGCGACGGTGACGATCAGCGCGATCGACAGGACGACGGTGAAGTGGCCGAACGCGGCGGGGCCGATCCCCCTGGCGATGACCAGTGTGGTGGCCGCCGCGGTGCCGCTGGCCAGGATGCTCACCAGCGTCGGCCCGGCGGCCCAGCGGTGACCCTCGACGATCCGCGCGACGCGTGCGCGTACGTCCCCGCGCCGGCGCGTCACCGGGCCGGCTCGCCGTACGCCGCCAAGGTGAGCTCCGCCGTCCGTGCCCACGTGTACCGCTCTCGTACGTGAGCGGCGCCGCGGGAGGCGAGCCGGGACGCGGCCGGTGGGTCGTCCAGGCACCGCAGCACGGCGGCGGCCAGTTCCTCCGGCGAGTCGTGCTCGCACCGGACCGCGCCGTCCCCCACGACCTCCGGGGAGTAGCCGGGGCCGACCACCACAGGCCGGGCCAGTGCCATCGCCTCGATCGCGACGAGGCCGAACGGCTCGTACGTGGACGGGAACACGCACACGTCGGCGGCCAGGAAGTGGGTGAACACCTCGGCGGAGGGGAGGAAACGGTAGCCGGCGATCACGTGGCGGCCGGCGCCGGTCTCGTCGATCAGCCGTGCCACCTCGGCGTCGTCGTCGGTGCGTGGCGCCTGCGCGCCGATGAGCACGATCCGTACGTCGTCGCGCTCGCCGGCGATCAGCGGGGCCGCGCGGATCAGGGTGCGGACCCCCTTGTGCGGCGACAGGCGGCCGGCGAACACCACGAGCCGTCCTCGGCCGCCTGGCAGGTGGCGGCGCCGGACCGTCGCGGCGAGCCGGTCGCGCTCGTCGTCGCCGAGCGCGGCCAGCCGCAGCAGTTCGGGGTCCTCGAATCCGTGCGGGATGACGCGCAGCCGGTCGGACGGCCAGCCGCAGGCCGCGAGTTCGTCCCGCATCCCGGTGCTCGGCACCACGATCAGGCGTGCCGTCCGCGCCTGTACGGTCTCCAGCGCCGCGATGCCGGCCGCCACGGCGGACCGGCGGCGGGAGGGGCCGGCGTTGAGTTCGCGGGTGTGGACGTGGAACACCACCGGGGTGCGTGCGAGCAGCCGGCAGAGGATTCCGGCGACGCAGCCCATCCAGTCGTGCACGGCGACGACGGATCCCGACGGCCGGGCTCTGAGGATGCGGGCCGCGACGCGCACGTTGAACAGCAGCACCCCGATCACCCGGACGGCCCGGTTCCCGCCGCCGGGGGTGCGCACCCGGTGCAAGGTGACGTCGCCGATCCGCTCCTCGCGCGGCGCCGTGCGCCGCGTGGTGGCGCCGAACACCTCGACAGGTGTGCCGAGATGCCGCATGGCGGCCATCATCCGCTCGGCGTACCGTCCGAGCCCGCCGACGACGTCCGGCGGCGTCTCGGCGCAGACGACGTAGACGGGACGCGGCGGCTTTCTCATCGGCCGCCGGGCTCCGTGCCGCGCAGGTACGCCTGCCTGGCGAAGTCGAGGTCAGCCTGAGTGTTGATGCCGCGCGCCTCGTCGGGGTCGTCCACCGGCACCACGGTCAGCGGCCGGCCGGCGACCTGCGACAGGTAGGGAAGGAACGGCAGGAAGTTGACCTCGCCGGTGACGGTGCCGGGGGCGGCGTCCCGCAGATAGCGTGTCCACTCCTTTCGCAGCCCGTCCGTGCCGAGGCAGAACACGCCGACGTCGCTGAGCCCGCCGGGACGGCACTCGTCGCCCTCGCGTGACTGCCGCACCCGGACGAGCGCGGAGCCGGCGACCTCGTACTCGACGTACGGATCCGCCATCGGCACCAGCGGAACGGTGAGCCCTGACGTGCGGTGCGCGGCCACGACACGCCGGACGGTGGCCGGGGACAGGTTCGCCTGGTCACCCCAGACCACGAGGATCGTGTCGTACGGCTCCCAGTGCGGCGCGGCGCCGAAGATGGCGCCTCCCATGCCGGTCGGCTCGTCCTGGACGCTCACCGAGACGGCGCCGCTCGCGATCTCCTCCGCCGCGAGGTCCCGGAACGGGGCCTCGCCTTCGGGGGAGACGACGACATGGACGTGCTCGGACCGGGGCCGCAGCCGCCGGTACAGCAGGTGCCAGACGGTGACGCCGCCGGCGATCTCGATCATGATCTTCGGGATGCCGGAACCGAGCCGGGTGCCGCGTCCGGCCGCCGGGATCACCGCGCAGACGCGCTCACTCACCGTTGCTCCTGCCGCAAGAGGGACACGATGTCGTCGAGCCCCGGTACGGCGATCGCTCCCGCCGCGGGCTCGGTGGCGTGGACCTGAAGGGTCACCAGCCCGGCGCCGACGGCGGACGCCACGCCGTGCGCGGAGTCCTCCACGGCCACGGCCTCGGCCGGGTCGACGGACCAGCGACGGCAGGCGTACGCGTAGAACCACGGATCGGGCTTGCTCACCGGGACGTCGTCGCTGGTGAGCACGTCACGGAAGCAGCCGCCGAGGGAACAGGCCGCGAGGACCCGCTCGACCGACCCGCGGCTGCCGCTGGTGACCAGGTACGCCGTGCGGCCGTCCTCGGTGAGGCGGTCGAGGAGGCGGCGAGCGCCGGGCAGCAAGGCGACCATTCCCGCCTCGACGTACTCGTGGTAGAGCCGCTGCTTGCGCCGGGTCAGCCGCTCGGCCGTGACGGCGTCGCCGGGGACCAGGCGTGCCGCCACCTCGGCGGTGCTCGCGCCGGTGTGCTCGGCGTACCGGAACGTGGCGAGCGCACCGGGTGCGAACTCCGCGATCGCCTGGCGGAACGCGGCCTCGTGCGCCGGACAGGAGTCGACGAGTGTGCCGTCGAGGTCGCACAGCCAGGTCCGGCGGCCGACGGCCACGGCGGCCGCGGTCACTCGGCTCCCGCCAGTGCCGCTTCGCCGCAGATGGCCGTCAGCGCGTCGACGGTGCTGCGTCCGCCGTGCACGCCTGGCCGGCCGGGGTCCTCCAGGTCGGCCGTGACCCACCGCGCGCCGGCCCACTCGCCGCGCTCGGTCACGGCGCGCGGCACCGGAGGCACCGCCGGCAGGCCGTCCGACGGCGGGGACAGGACATGGGTGACGGTGCGCCGCTCGTTGCGGGGGTCCCCGAGGTAGGTCAGGGTGAGGTCGACCAGGTCGGGTGCGGTCAGCCCCTGGGTGTCGTGGTCGGCCCTGGTGTTGACGACGAACACCTTGGCCACGGCCCGGCTCGCCGCGATCGCCTCGGTGACGCCAGGCGTCAGGTAGCTCGGCAGCAGGGACGAATGCGGCGTCCCCGGCCCGTACACGAGGAGGTCGGTGTCCCTGATCGCGTCCAGCGCCTCGGGGTTCGGCGTGACGTCGGCGCGGTGGCGGGCCAGGACCTCACGGACCCGCGCGGCGGGCATCGCCTCCAGTTCGGCGCGGAACCTCGGGCCGATCGGCTGACGCAGCAGGAACAGGTCGGTGATGGTCTCGGCGTCCTGCGGCGCGACGATGTCGGCCTCGTCGGCCAGCAGGCGGCCGTCCCGCTTGAGCGCGGCGAGGTAGGCGTTCTCGCCGCCGGTCACGTTCAGCAGCCGGACCGGGGAGCCGAACGTGCGAGCGCAGGAGCGAACGGCGGCGTTGAAGTCCTCCCCGGTGCGCAGATACGCGCCGGCGAACACGAGGTTGCCGAGCGCGCAGTCGCCGAGGTCCATCCCGTACGGCTCGGCGCGGAGCCGGCGCGCGAACAGGCGCAGGTCCCGTGTGATCTCCTCTCGCGCCTCCCGCCGCAGCGCGCCGAACGGCGGACGGCCCGCGTCCGGCCCGGCGATCTCGTCGACGAGGTCCACGAGGCGCTCCGGCGTGATCCCGGCCGGCAGGCGATGCTCCAGGACGGACATCAGCGCGGCCTGCCGCGGATCGCCGCGGTCCAGGTGGAGCAGGCAGTTCTTGCGGAAGTCGGACGGCCCGAGCATCCCGGGGAGGTAACGCCGCAGCGCGCCGGTGGACAGCCCGTTGTCGTACCCGTTGATCACCAGGGCCAGGTCGAGCCCGGGGACGCTCAGCAGCTGGCGCGCGATGCCGGCCCCGCCGCGTCCGCCGCTGAACATGGTGACCGTGCTCAGGGGACGCGGACGGGTGCTCATCGGGTCTCCTCCGTCACGCCGGACCTCACCGGCAGTGGCGGCGGCGCTTCGTCCGGGGCCGGCGCGCGCAGGACACCCCTGCGCAGCAGCCAGTTGCGGTAGCCCACGTAGCCCACGAACAGCGCGCGGTCCCGCGCTCCCTTCCAGAAGCGCCATCCGCGACGGCCGCCGCCGCGCTCGCGGTGCTCGATGGGAAGCTCCACCCAGGTGTGACCCAGCTCGGCGACCCTCGCCGTGATCTCCGTCGAGCAGTTCATCCCGCCGGACTCCAGCGGCAGCGCGCGGAACAGCGGGCCGCTGACCACCTTGAAGATCGAGTTGAAGTCGCGGTAGCGGGTGCGGAGCAGTGCGTTGCTGACCGCGCCGCTGGCCGCCGAGCCCCACCGGTACGGCAGGCCGTCGGCCTTCTTGATCCTGGCGCCGGAGAAGGCGAGCGCCTCGCCGGCCTGGATGCGCGGGATGAACGTGTCGAGGTTGGCGATCGGGAACTGGCCGTCGGAGTCGAGCAGCACGACCCAGTCCAGGCGGGTGCGGGCGATCGCGGCGGCGATCGCGGCGCCGGCGCCCCTGTTGCGGCCGTACGAGACGACGGTGAGCTCGGGGCAGTCGGCTCGCAGTGCGGCGAGGATGGCTCCGGTCGCGTCGGTGCTGCCGTCGTCGCACACGACGATCTCCCACGTGCCGACCGCCGGGTGCCGCGCGAGGTAGTCGCGCCACTCCGTCACCGTCGCCGCGATGGTCTCGGCCTCGTTGTACGCGGGTGCCGCCACCGAGATGTCGACGGTGCGGGGCCCGGCATTCGTGTTCGGCAATTCTCACCTCCCGGAGAAGCTTCGGATGCGGGTATGACGACCGGGACGGGTCACCGGACCGGGGTGGGGTCCTCGGTCCCGAGCAGGCGGGTGATCCAGCGGTCCAGGGGGAGCATGTTGATCGCGACGACGATCGGGACGTGCGCGAGGGCGAACAGGATGGTCGCGCCGAAGGAGATCGGGCCGCCGGTTATCAGGTTGATGTGGGGTGCGTCGATGACCTCGGGGATCGCCACCGGGTTGGCGACGAACCACATGATGTCGAGAAACCCCGAGAACAGGATGACGACGCCGGTCGCCATGATTTTCAGGCAGCGGCCGGGGCTGCCGCCGCCGATCCGGTAGGCGGCGGCCACCGTCAGGACGATCGCCGGATAGAACAGCAGATAGAGGTGCGTGTAGAAATAGTCGCCCTGCGCGCGAGCTGTGTCGCCGTAGTAGAACCAGCTGATCCGCGGGACCATGTACCCGGTGAAGAAGACGAACGGGATGTAGACCAGCCATTGCAGGCGCGGCGACACCCACGGGAAGAACGCGATGGCCACGCACAGGCAGGCGAACGCGAGCAGCTTGGCCACGAGTTCCCACGGCGTCTGGATCTCCCGCGTGTGGGGGGTGAGCAGCCAGACGAGAGCCGCGCCGGCCGCGCCGGCGACCAGGGACGACCACCACAGATGCCGGGCCCAGCGCCGCCGTCCGCGAGGGCCGGAGTCCCCCGGACGACCCACGGTGGCGGTTCCGTCCAGGAGCGACCGGGAAAGCGGGCTTTCGTCACGTGCCGTCATGGAGAATCGGCACCTTTCTCTCACACCAGGGGCGATCCAGGATGGTTGATGAGCGCCGGCCCCAAGCCGCGGGAGCGCTCCCACACACTAGGGCAGCCGCCTCCTCAGCGGTGGCTAGGTATATGAAAATGGGACCTTTCAGCCCCATTCCCTCAATCACTCGATTTAGCGATGCGCGCAAATATCCCCACGACACATTATGTAAGTTTCAACATCAGAACCTTCTTCTAGAACAGGATGAAATATGAGCCACGCTCAGAATCGCCTCCGGTAAGTCGTCTTACCGGCGGAGTCGTGCGTCCGGCTAGCGCGCTTTTGCGCCGGCTCACCGCGACATCAAGGTCAGCGCGTACAGCGCGACGGCCGCGAAGTCGTCGGCCGGCTCCGACGTCTGCCAGGAGCGGACGTCGTCCACGAACCGGCTGCCCCGGCCGGTGAACCGCTTGTACCGGTCGGTCTTGTCGCGCGGACACGGCGTCATCTCGTCGAAGCGTCCGCCGAGGCCGTCGCCGAACAGGCCGGCGCTGTTGGGGCCGTTCACCACCGCGCCTACGGCGGGCCTGCCGGTGATGCCGGCGATCTGGTGGTGCGGGCAGGCGATCGAGTTCTCGCCTGCCCCGGCGACGAACGACACCCCCCACGGGTTCGCCCCGAGGGCCCAGTTCCGCTGTCCGGTGCCGAAGGCGTCGTAGGATCGGTCGCCGGTCACCGACCGGTACAGCCGCGAGGTGGCCGCCAGGCCGAAAGCGTGCGGTACCGAGTCGAAATCGTCGTACTCGGCCCCGGCGCGGAAGGGGTCGGCGGCGGCGCGCCTGGCGCCGATCTCCAGTTGCGCGCGCAGGCCGGCGACGAGGTCCGGCTCCGACACCGCGAGGCCGCTCGCTCCGGCCCGGCGCATCGCCTTCAGGAGGTCGGCGTGCGCGAGCGCGCTCACGTCGTACAGGTTGAAGGTGTCGCCGGTCTCCTTGTCGAGGTACTCGGCGGCCCAGCGCGCGGCCCGGGCCAGCCACCGGCCGGCGCGGGGGTCGCCGAGGCGCTGCGCGGCCAGCGCGAGCTGTGCGCCACCGAGCTCCATGTCGTCGCGCCAGACGCTCTCGGGGTAGAAGGCGTGCGGAAGCGAGGTCACGAGCCGGCCGACATCGGTGGTCCTCGCCATGGCGTAGACGGAGGCGGCCTTGTCCAGAAGTTCCCTGGCCCGCTCACGGGACGGCTCACGCTGGGCCGCGAGCGCGAACGCGGCGGCGGTGCGTCCTGCGAGGTTGGGGCTGATCGGCTTGCCCGGTGCGGCGGCACGGAACACCGGCCGGTTCCGGATGAACCGGTGCCGCCGGCCCGTCGCGCCGTCGTCGGCCTGCGGGAGCCGCCAGACGTCGTGGTCGCCGTAGTAGGTGCCGGCCTTGTCGCCGGCGCCGATGCCGATCTGGATGTAGAGCGTCCTGGTCTTCTCGTCCCACATCTTGTCGAGGTACCGCAGGCCGTGTACGGCCTCGGCGCGCAGGTGCCGGACGTGTGCGCCGTCCCGTTCCGCGGCCCACAGCAGGGTGTCCACGTAGGACAGGATGTGAGTGAACTTGAGGTAGTCACCCGCGTCGAACCAGCCGCCCTCGACGTCCACCGGCCCGCCGATCCTGGTCAGCCCACCTTTGATCTGGTCGGTGTCAGGGCCGGTGAACCTCGGCCAGGCGTAGACCGAGGCGGTCCGGTCGTTCAGGTGGCTCGGCCCGCCGTCGGCTCGCGCGCCGTCGCGCTGGAGGCCGAAGAAGCCCACCACCTTGCGCGCGGTGCCGGCCGGCAGCCCGGCGGAGGCCACCTCGAACTCCGGTGAGATCACCGCACCCGCTTTGACGCGGTACGCGCCGGGGGTCCGCAGCCGGGTCAGGTCCAGGTCGTGGACGTGCGGATAGCGGGTGTTCCAGGCGCCGAGGTCACGGCCGATCGTGCCGGTGAGGACCGTACGGCCGCGGCGGTCCACCACGGTGAAGCGGCCGGTGGGTTCCGCGCCGGCGGTCATCAGGTAGGCGTGCTTGGCCTCGGCCGCCGCGAAGCCCACCTGGTCGACCCGGATGTAGGCGGAGGCGGCGGCGTGCGAGGGGGTGCCGGTCGCGAGGCCGGTGGTGAGCGTCGCCAGCGCGAGGACGGCTGGAATCAGCCTCTTCATCGGTTCTCCTGACGTGGTCACGCACGCGGTGGCCGGTCGTCGCGCGGGCCTGTCGTCTCATCCGGCAGGGGTGTCCGGACGCAGGGCCCGCGCGCACAGGGTGAGGTTCTGCACCAGGGTCTCACGGGTCAGGGGGCCGATCTCGGCGAGCATGGCCTCCTCGATGTCGTCGAGCAGGCGGTCGCAGCGGCGTAGCGCGGCCACTCCTTCGCGGGTGAGGCGTACGCACAGGACGCGGCCGCCGTCCGGATGGGGGTCGCGGCGGATGAGGCCGCGTTGTTCCAGGTCACGGACGACGAGGTTCATGGCCTGCGGCGTGACGAAGGCGATGCGGGCCAGCTCCGCCGACGAGACCCCGTCGCGGGTGCGCAGCTCGCTCAGCGCCATGTAGGCCGTGGTGGTCATGCCGAGCTCGGAGAGGGCCTCGTCGAGGTGGGCCCGGATGCGGCGCTCCAGGCGGTACACCAGGTAGCTCAGGCGCGGCGCGGGTGGCGCGGCGCGGCGGACGCGCGGGGCCGGAGGAGGGGTCACGGGAACACGAAAACGCTCGGGCCCCGGAGTGAAAGTTTCGTGTCCCATATCAAGCAACTTTATAACAAGTAGCTTGATATGCAGCGGTTGGGGGGGTCGTCGGCGCGCGCGTCGCCGCCGCCGTGTGGTCGTCGCTTGACCACCACGTCGCCTCACTTCTATACCGGCAGGCGGTGAGACCTTGTGAGCGGTCATGTGCCGCGGTACCGCGCACCAGGCAGGCAAGCATCCGACCAGATCCCGCCGAGTTCCGGCATCGTCCAAGCAGAGGAGAGCGGATGAAGCGAATCATCACCGCGCTGGCAGGCGCCGGCGCCGTGCTGCTGTCCGCTGTCGCGGCCCTGGTGTTCACACACCCCGCCGCCGCCGCGACACTGACCGAAGTCACCAACTTCGGCGCCAACCCCGGCAACCTGCGCATGCACCTGTACGTCCCCGACAACGCACCCGCCAGCCCCGCCATCATCCTGGCCATGCACCCCTGCGGCGGATCGGGCCCCGGCTTCTACTCCTCCAGCGAGTTCGCCACCCTGGCCAACCGCTACGGCTTCATCGTCATCTACCCCTCCGCCAGCAAGAAGGGCAACTGCTTCGACAACTGGTCCGAAGCCTCCAAGGTCCGAGGCGGCCAGACCGACCCGGTGTCCCTGATGTCCATGATCACCTGGGTACAGCAGAACCGCGGCGGCGACCCCGGCCGCGTCTACGCCACCGGCAGCTCCTCCGGCGCCATGATGACCAACGCCATGCTCGCCCTCTACCCCGAGGTCTTCAAAGCCGGCGCCGCGTTCATGGGAGTACCGTTCACCTGCTTCCCCAACGAGGCCGCCTACTCACCCGGCGGAAACTCCGCACCCTGCGTCAACATCAGCGCACAGGCCTGGGGCGACCGCGCACGCAACGCCAACCCCAGCTTCCGCGGACCCTGGCCCCGCATGCAGGCCTGGCACGGCACCAGCGACAACGTCGTCGCCTACTCCGAACTCGAAGAAGAAGTCAAGCAGTGGACCAACGTCCACGGCCTCAGCCAGACCCCCACCAGGACCGACACCATCCAGACCAACTGGAACCGCCGCAGCTACGCCGACAGCTCCGGCAACGTCAAGGTCGAAGCCATCACCGTCCAAGGCGCCGGCCACAGCCTCCCCTCCACCGGCATGGCCCAACGCGCCATCGACTTCTTCGGTCTCACCGGCAGCAACCCCACCCCCACCGTCACCCCCACGGTGACCCCGACCGTCACCCCCACCGTCACCCCCACGGTGACGCCGACCGCCGGGGGCTCGTTCCGGCTGCGCAACGAGGGAGCGGGCCGGTGCGTCGACTCCCCGAACAGTGCCAGCGCCAACGGCACCCAGTTGCAGATCTACGACTGCCACACCAACCCCAACCAGCTGTTCACCTACACCTCCGGTAGGCAGTTGCAGACCCTCGGCAAGTGCCTGGACTCCCCGACCGGCGCCGGCTCCGGCACCCGGGTGCAGCTGTGGGACTGCCACGGCAACAGCAACCAGCAGTGGGTGTTCAACTCCAACGGCACCGTCACCAGCGCCGCCAACAACCTGTGCCTCAGCGTCACCGGCACCGGCAACACCTCCGGCGTGACCGTCGCCTCCTGCAACGGCCAGGCCACCCAGCGGTGGACCCGGGCCTAGTCCGCGACCGAGGTCTCGACTCCGCGCCGGTTCAGGCGGTCACGCCTGGACCGGCGCTCCGTTCGAGGCCACCGGTACGGACGAGACTTGCGGCGCGTGCCGCTGCCGCCGTTTCGCGACTCACCGAAGTGACCTGGCGGGGAAACGACTCCAAGGACGTGGTGTCTGTCCTGAGCCGTCCGCGCCATGACCACCGAGGGGGCGGATCATCGATTGTTAGCGCTAACACTCCTTCTTCTCCGTCGTCGCTCCTTCGTCAGCAGAGTGCCGTGGTGGCAGGGCAGAGCCAATACGAGACGCAGAGCGACGTCAAGGACGGCACACACGCTCACAAAGGGAACAAACGGCCGCGCGCGGCTCATCAGGGACTATCAGCGGTCGTCGCCTGTCACAAGCAGGACCCGCACTGAAACTTTCTTAGGTTACTTGACACATTTCGGGATGGTTTCCACACTGTTTCCTCAAGGCGGTCTGGTCGTGCGTGTGGTGGCCCACGGCAGAGACCGCCGTCCACGACGCCCTTGTGGTGTGCGTTCCCGAACACGGGACGCGGCGTCGATCGCGTGGGGACGTCCCCCGCATGTCCACGCATTTCCGTGATTCGGTCTGGAGCACTAGGTCATGGGCACGAAAGCCACACCCCCGCCGGGAACCCGGCGATCTACGAAGGGCCTGCGGGTCCTGGTCGCGAGCGCCGTCGGTCTCGTCGGCGCGGTCACCGCGCTCACGCTGCCGACGCCGGCCGGCGCGGCGGAGAGCACGCTCGGTGCCGCCGCCGCGCTGAGCGGCCGGTACTTCGGCACCGCGATCAGCACGAGCCGGCTCGGCGACTCGCAGTACACGACCATCGCGAACCGTGAGTTCAACATGGTGACCGCCGAGAACGAGATGAAGATCGACGCCACCGAGCCGAACCGGGGGCAGTTCAACTTCACCAACGGCGACCGGGTCTACAACTGGGCCGTGCAGAACGGCAAGCGCGTGCGCGGCCACACACTGGCCTGGCACAACCAGCAGCCCGGCTGGATGCAGTCGCTGTCCGGCAGCAGCCTGCGCCAGGCGATGATCGACCACATCAACGGCGTCGTCGGCCACTACAAGGGCAAGATCTACGCCTGGGACGTGGTGAACGAGGCCTTCGCCGACGGCAACTCCGGTGGCCGCCGTGACTCGAACCTGCAGCGCACCGGCAACGACTGGATCGAGGTCGCATTCCGCACCGCACGCGCCGCCGACCCCGCCGCCAAGCTCTGCTACAACGACTACAACATCGACAACTGGTCCTGGGCCAAGACCCAAGGCGTCTACAACATGGTCCGCGACTTCAAGTCACGCGGCGTGCCGATCGACTGCGTGGGCCTGCAGTCCCACTTCAACAGCCAAAGCGCCTACAACAGCAACTACCGCACCACCATCAGCAGCTTCGCCGCGCTCGGCGTCGACGTGCAGATCACCGAACTGGACATCCAGGGCGGCTCCGCACAGACCTACGCCAACGTGGTCAACGACTGCCTTGCGGTGGCCCGCTGCGCCGGCATCACCGTCTGGGGTGTCCGCGACAGCGACTCCTGGCTCGGCGCCAACACCAGCCCCCTGCTGTTCGACAGCAACGGCAACAAGAAGGCCGCCTACACCTCGGTCCTCAACGCGCTCAACAACGCCACCCCCAACCCGACCCCCACGGTGACCCCCACCGTCACCCCGACGGCCACACCGACCGTGACCCCGACCGGTGGCGGCAGCGGTACCGGTCAGATCAGAGGCGTGGGGTCCGGACGCTGTGTGGACGTGCCGAACAGCAGCACCACCGACGGCACCCAGCTCAACATCTGGGACTGTCACGGCAACGCCAACCAGCAGTGGACCTACACGTCCTCCGGTGAGTTCCGGGTGTACGGCAACAAGTGCATGGACGCCGGCGGCACCGGCAACGGCGCCAAGGTCCAGATCTACGGCTGCCACGGCGGCGACAACCAGAAGTGGCGCGTCAACTCCAACGGCACCATCACCGGCGTGCAGTCCGGTCTCTGCATCGACGCCACCGGCGCCGGCACGGCCAACGGCACCACGCTCCAGATGTACGCCTGCCACAGCAACAGCAACCAGCAGTGGAACTGGACCGGCGGCGGCACCTCCACCCCCACCGCGACCCCGACGGTGACCCCCACCGCCACCCCGACGGTGACGCCGACCGGTGGCACCTGCCAGCTGCCGTCGTCGTACCGGTGGACCTCGACCGGTGCGCTCGCGCAGCCGAAGTCCGGCTGGGTGTCGCTGAAGGACTTCACCGTGGCGCCGTACCAGGGCAAGCACCTGGTGTACGCGACCACGCACGACTTCGGCTCCAGCTGGGGCTCGATGAACTTCAGCACCTTCACCAACTGGTCGGAGATGGGCTCGGCCACCCAGACCGGTATGAACCAGGGCACCGTCGCGCCGACGTTGTTCTACTTCGCGCCGAAGAACATCTGGGTGCTGGCCTACCAGTGGGGAGGCAGCGCGTTCTCCTACAAGACGTCGAGCGACCCCACCAACCCGAACGGCTGGTCGGCGGCACAGACCCTGTTCACCGGCAGCATCTCCAACTCCCAGACCGGGCCGATCGACCAGACCCTCATCGCCGACGACCAGAACATGTACCTGTTCTTCACCGGTGACAACGGCCGGGTGTACCGGGCCAGCATGCCGATCGGGAACTTCCCCAGCAGCTTCGGCTCCAACTACACCACCATCATGACCGACTCCACCAACAACCTGTTCGAGGCCGTCCAGGTCTACAAGCTCCAGAACCAGCAGCGCTACCTGATGCTGGTCGAGGCCATCGGCTCGCAGGGCCGCTACTTCCGGTCGTTCACCGCCACCAGCCTCGGCGGCACCTGGACCGCGAACGCCGCCACCGAGAGCAACCCGTTCGCGGGTAAGGCCAACAGCGGCGCCACCTGGACCAACGACATCAGCCACGGTGAGTTGATCCGCGTCAGCGCCGACCAGACCTTCACCGTCGACCCCTGCAACCTGCAGCTGCTCTACCAGGGCCGCAGCCCGAGCTCCAACGGCGTCGACTACGGTCTCCTGCCGTACCGTCCCGGCCTGCTGACCCAGCAGCGCTGACGACATGACCCGGTCCCTGGTGTCCCTGAGATACACGCGAGGCGTACGCCGAGCGAGTTGAGCGTCCGCACCGGACGCGACCAAGGACCCACGGAACCGCCAGGCGGGCCCGGCACACAGCCGGGCCCGCCGTGTCATGTTTCGCCGCGGCCTTCGTGTCCGCCTTCCCCCACGCGATCGATCTCGCCGCCGGCCCGTTCCACCGCTGCCACCCGCGCGCGTCCTGGACGTCGCCGCCGTCACCCGCTGAGCCCGGTCTCCACCACGGAGGACGAGCGGTTCAGGCGGATGAGGGTGGTGCCGTAGGCCAGGATCCATACGACCCACAGGAGCCAGCCCACGAGGCCGAGCAGACCGAGCGGGCCCTCGTGGTCGATGATCAGTGGGGTGAGTGTGGCGGAGGTGAACAGCAGGGTGGCCGAGGCCAGGCCGGTCGCGCCGTGCCAGCGGCGGATGAGGCCGGCGCGCAGGCCGGCGATGGACAGGCCGATCAGGGCCAGGGCCAGGAAGGTGCCGTTGAGGGTGAAGAGCGCGTCGTGCAGGGGCCAGAGGCCGCTCGGCGCGGGGATGTCGTCGGCGGTGGCCGACGACATGGCGAGGCGGGTCGCGGTGACGGCGGCGAAGGTGGCGTTCTGCAGGGCCAGGCCGGTGAAGCCGATCAGGGACCAGGCTTCGCCTCGGTCGCGTTCCGAACGCCTCAGGGCCGTCACCGCGCCGGCGCCGAACAGAGTGGCCAGGAGCCAGGCGGCAGGGGTGAGTGCCGAGGCGACGGCCACGATGCCGTTCTCTGTGGCGAAGAACGCCTCGGCACGGCCGATGTCGGCGCCGGTGAGGGGGAGGCCACCGGGGACCAGGATCAGGTTGGCCGAGACGATCGTGACGGCGAAGCCGATGGCGGCCAGGCCGGTGATCGCGGAGAAGCCGAGACGGCCGGTGAGTTGACTTGGCATGTATTCATTATAAGCAGTGTAAAACCAATAAGGGGATCATGAATACGGAGAAGGATCGGCGGCGGTACGACTCCCTGCGGCGGTCGGCGCAGGCACGGGAGACGCGTGCGCAGATCGCCGATGCCGCACGGCGGCTGTTCGTGGTGCGGGGGTGGACGGCGACCACTGTCCGGGACGTGGCGCGGGAGGCCGGGGTGTCGGTGCCGACGGTCTACTCGGCGTACGGGAACAAGGCGGGGCTCACCCAGGCTCTGGCGGACGCGGCGGACCTGTCGGCGGACGTGCCGCGGATGGCGGAGGAACTGGAGGCCTCGGCGGCGGTCCCCGAACGGCAGCTCGCGGCGATGGCCGGCTACGATCGGCGACTGTTCGAGCGCGCCGGCGACGTCATCGCGCTGGTCCGTGAGGCGGCTCGTACCGAGCCTGAGCTGGCGGCGGCGTACCGTGACGGTCGCGCACGAGGGGACGAGACCCGTGTGCTGGTCTTCTCGTCGTGGCCCGCCGGGGTTCTGCGCCACGGCCTCGACATACCGGCCGCCGTCGATGTCTACGCGGCCATCTGCAACATCGACGTCTACACCACTCTCACCGTCGAACGCGGCTGGTCACCGGATCAGGTCGAGCGGTGGTGGAGCGGAGTGCTGGCCCGCGAACTGCTGAGTTGAGGTCAGAGGCACCGGCCGGCTCCAGCGTGGAGGCCGGGACCGCCGCGTCGCGGTGGTCGTGCGCCTCGGGTGTCCGGTGGCCTGCTCGTCCGGTGGGGCTCGGCTACGCCGGACGGCGTAGCCGAGCCTGGGTCGCGTCCGGTCAGGGAGTGTTACCCGGGGGGATCAGATGCGGTTCCAGCGCTGGTTGCCGGCGCCGGTGCAGCTCCAGATGTTGATCTTCGCACCGTTGGCGGTGCTGTTGTTGGCGACGTCGAGGCACTTGTTCGCGCTGATGGAGGTGATGGTGCCGTCGGCGTTGAAGCGCCACTTCTGGTTGTTCTGGCCGTTGCAGTCCCAGATGATGACGGTGGTGCCGTCGGCGGTGCCGTTGTTGTTGACGTCGAGGCACTTGTTGCCGTAGACGCGCAGTTCACCGGCCGCGGTGGAGGTCCACTGCTGGTTGCTCTGGGTGTGGCAGTCCCAGATGTTCACCTGGGTGCCGTTGGTCTGGGACGCACCGGTCACGTCGAGGCAGCGGCCCGAGCCCACACCCTGGATGCGGGTCGTGGTGGACGACGTGGGGGTCGCCGTGGGGGTGGCGGTGATCGTGGGGGTGGCCGGGGGGGTCGGGTTGGGGGTGCCGCCGCTGACGCGGTAGACGACGGTGCCGTGCGCGGGGACGCTGGCGGAGATGGCGCCGGCGGTGGTGCTGAGGCCGTTGGTCCAGGCGTCGCGCAGGGTGAAGGCGTTGCCGGTCAGGCCGATGGCCGAGGCGGTGGTGCTGACGGTGGTGGTGGCGCCGCTCTGGTTGAACAGGGCCACCGCGACGTCGCCGTTGCTCAGGCGTTTGGCCAGGACGCGGCGGGTGCCGTCGTTGCTGATCTGGGTGGCCTGCAGGCCCAGGGTGTCCTGGTTGATGGCGATGAGGTTCTGGTTCTTCAGGATGGTCTGGGTGGCGGCGTTCATGTTGCGCAGGTCGTTGCCGGCGATCAGCGGTGAGGCCATGACGGCCCACAGCGCGAAGTGGCTGCGCATCTCGGTGTCGTTCATGCCACCGCGGCCGACCTCCATCATGTCGGGGTCGTTGAACGCGCCGGGCCTGGCGTAGGAGGCCAGCGGCACGGTGACGTTCACGATGTTCTGGATCCCCATCGGGTACCCGTTGGTCTGGCCGGTGTCCCAGGCGTTGGTGATGTCCTCGGTGGTCCGCCAGATGTTGGCGATGTCCCCCCAGTTGCGCCGCGGCCCGGTCTTGTCGTGCACGCTGTTGGAGTTGATGCTGTACAGGATCGGCCGGCCGGTCGCCGCCAGCGCGTCACGCATCTTGGCGAACGTGCGCACCTGATCGTCGATCGTGCCGCTGGGGGAGCACCAGTCGTACTTGAGGTAGTCCACCCCCCAGGCCGCGAACTGCCGCGCGTCCTGCGCCTCGTGCCCCTGCGCACCGGTCGCACCGGGGTAGGAGTTGAAGTACTGCGCACACGTCTTGTCCAGCGGCGCCTGATAGATCCCGAACTTCAGCCCCTTACCGTGCAGATAGTCCCCCAGCGCCTTCATCCCGCTCGGGAACCGCTGCGCGTTGGCCTGCAGATTCCCCGCCGAATCCCGCGTGGAGTTCATCCAGCAGTCGTCCACCACGACATACTCGTAACCCGCGTCCCGCATACCCGAACTGACCATCGCATCAGCCATCTGCTTGATCAGCGACTCACTGATGTTGCACCCGAAGGTGTTCCAGCTGTTCCAGCCCATCGGCGGCGTGCGCGCCACACCGTTGTCCAGCGCCTGCGCTGGGGCGGCTGACGTGAGCGCCACGGCTCCGGCGGTCAGCGTCAGCATCATGGCGGCCGCGGGGGACATCAACGCTCGTAGTCGCGTACTTCTCACGGAGATCGCTCCTTGGGGGGGACGGCCGTCAGGAGGCAGGAGGTGATCTACTTCGCGTTAGCGCTCACATGTGACCATCAGGAGGTGGTCCAGAGATCAACGAGAGGTCATCGCGCAGGTAGCAGGTGACAACCTTGCTCTTGGCCGCATCCGGGAAATGAGCGACCTCTGAGCTTGTTACCGCTAACATCGGAGATTTCCATTCACCTGACCTGCTCCTGCGGTGGTTGTCGTCGGAGTACATCCGACGGTCAGGTCCAGCGTCAACGAAGTGACGTCCCCGCTGGCCTGGCTGTCGCGGCGGACGGGTCCTTGCCTGGAGGTTCGCCGGAAGACGGCCGTCACGCGATGCTCGTGGAGGTGAAAATTTCAGGTCTTCGCGAGGAGACCGGCGAGAGCGGCGGCGAGGACAGGGGTCCGGCGGCCACGTCACGCGCCGCTCCAGGCCCGCATGTGTCGAGCCTGGAGCGCGGTGGTTCACATCGTCAGGCGTAGAGGAAGTAGTAGTAGTACTGGCTCTTGAACTCGCAGCGATAGCCGGACCACCAACCCTGGTCGTCGCCGTAGCCGCCGACGCGCTCGCAGTCGTTGTACTGCTGGTAGATACCCTGCAGGGTCTCGGTGCCGGCGTGCGCGGGGGCAGTGCCGATGGATAACGTCATTCCTGTGGCCAGAACGGCCGACATGAGAAGAGCGCGTGCTTTGCGCATCAATCCTCCTGTTACTGGGCGGATTCCGACGGTCAAGATATCACTTACCGTGTGCCAGGATGGAGTGTCATCTATTGCCGGAGTGTGAAACTTTCACGGGACTTCATGAGGGTGGCGCATGTTCCGCGGATGATTGTTGCGCATCGTCGGCCGACGGATGGTCTGGACGTTTCTTCGCATCTCTGTCCCCTTTCGACGTCAGATAAGTACTGATTTCCTGTTCGGCGACGTGAGATGTCATCAGGAATGGAACGATCCGGCGAATTGCTTTGACCATGGTGGCGTCGTGTCATATCGTCGCCTCGCCCATATCGATGCGAGGCCAGGACTCGAACGGGACGTGCCTACTCATAGGTGTTGCGTCCGTGCGCGCTGATCGCGGCTACCCCGTGAGCGGGGAGATCTGGACGGCCATCTCGAAAGCGGCGATCAATCCGAACACCGGAGGCGCAACCATGCAAGTTCGTATCCGCACGTCCGCGATGGTCGGCATGGTCTTGACCATGCTGGCCGCCATCGGCGTGTCACTCACCCCGCAGGCGGCGCACGCGGCGGTGATCAGCAACATCGCCTACGCGCCGGCGAACCCGGCCGGGACCAACGGTCACCTGCTGGACCTCTACCTGCCGGACGCCGGCGTCGGCATCACGCCGCGGCCGCTGCTGATCTGGCACAGCGGCTCGGCCTGGTCGAGCGACAACGGCAGGTCGGGGGCGGCGGCGATCGCGGCCGAGTTCAACCCCCGGGGGTTCGCGGTGGCCGGGGTCAGCGTACGGTCCAGCAGCCAGGCGATCTTCCCGGCGCAGGTGCACGACATCAAGGCGGCCATCCGCTATCTGCGCGCCAACGCGGCCACCTACCAGCTCGACCCCAACCGGTTCGCCATGATGGGTGACTCCTCAGGTGGCTGGCTGACGGAGATGGCGCTCTTCAGCGGCGGTGTGTCGTCGCTGGAGGGGACGATCGGCACGACCGGCGTCTCCAGCTCGCTGCAGACGGGCCTCGCGTTGTACGCGCCTACCGACTTCATCCAGATGAACGCGCAGAACCTGCCGACCGGCGGGCTCGACCACAACTCCCCGGCCTCCCCCGAGTCGCTCCTGGTGGGCTGCCCCATCCAGACGTGTCCCACGCAGGTGGCCGCGGCCAGTCCGCTGACGTACGTCGACGCCAACGACCCGCCGTTGATGTTCCTGCACGGTCAGGCCGACTTCCTGGTGCCGCACGGACAGAGCGTCCTGCTGTACAACAAGATCATGGCGATGTGCGGCAACGCGACGTTCATCTCGGTCCCCGGCGCGGACCACGGCCGTGCCTACATCATGGACCCCGCGCACTTCGGCGGCCAGACCACCTACACCACGCAGAACTGCTACGGAACCACCACGAGCGGCTCGCCGAACCCGACCTGGGACACCTTCGAGAAGTGGATACGCGGCGGGCTCAAGATGGGGACCTCGTGCTCGGTCGCCTACTCGCCGACCCCCTGGAGCGGCGCCTTCCAGGGCAGCGTGACCATCACGAACACCGGCACGACCCCCGTCGACCGCTGGATGGTGAACTGGAACTGGCCAGGCAGCCAGTCGGTCACGGCCGGGTGGAACGCCACAGTGACCCAGTCCGGCACCAAGGTGACCGCGGTCGACGCCGGTTACAACTCCTATATCGGCCCGGGGTCCGCCGCCAGCTTCAGCTTCCAGGCCAACGGCACGAGCGTCACGCCGTCCCAGTTCAAGCTCAATGGAATCGTCTGTAGCTGAATGTCCGACTGAGCCGGCACATATGTGCCGGCGGGTTGCCGGTCCGTGCGCCGCACGGACCGGCAACGGCCGGACCGGACCGTCCTGAATCGCCTGCTCTCCGGAGCGGCGCTGAAACACATCCCGGAACCCTCGGGACGGAGAAACCGCAGCTCGGAGCGGAAACGTTCATTTCAAAACTCAGCACGTTCCGCCGGGCTCCGATCACGGAATGACATGGTTTCAGATTGCGGACGCTCATATTGCTTTACCAGGGGGTCGGCCCTATCCTTGCCTGTGTCCGACGGCCCATGAGGAGAGGAACTCGTGACGGCACCTGGTTCAAGCACTTCGGCGGCTCGCGGAACCACCGGATGAACGGCGCCTGACCGTCGGTTCCGTATTCACGATAATTCTCACCGGCCGGTCGCGAGCCTGCCGGCATACCGTACCGCGATTTACCTGGTTTCGCGATAGGAAATAGCGTTCCCGCGTTCCGCGGGTGCTCCGGGTGAACGCACGATACGGACGTCCCCCCGGCCTGCCGTCGCCGCAGCAGCCTGAAATACCGCCGGCGCCCTCGTGGACGCCGTTCTCCTTGGTGTCCCGCCGATTCGGCGGTGACTTTCCTCGCCCTGCCGCCAGGTGTGGCGATCGTCGATGAATTAGGGGACTTGTGCGTACATCCAATATGTTCGTCAGGAGTCTCGGCACCTTCGTGCCTGACACCGTGACCGTCGAGCAGGCGGCCAGGGACGGCCTGTACCCGGCCGACGAGATCGAGCGGTTCCAGCAGATCGGCGCGGCGGTCGCCGGCGACATACCCGCACCGGAGATGGCGCTGCGCGCGGTACAGGACGCCTACGACCGCTGGGGTGAGTCCTCCCCGCGCGATCTCGACCTGCTGCTCTATCCGTCGGTATGGCACCAGGGGCCGAACGGCTGGCAGCCGCAGCACTACCTGCAGATGCGTCTGCTCGGCGGCGACGTCCCCGCGTACGAGATCCGCAGCGGCTGCGTCGGGATGATCAGCTCACTGGAGCTGGCGGCGAGCTACCTGCAGGCCGACCCCGGCAGGCGGACCGCGATGGTGGTGTCCGCCGACAACCACGGCACCCCGCTCGTGGACCGCTGGCGGATGACACCCGGAGCGGTGATCGGCGACGCCGCGTGCGCGCTCCTGCTCGGCAAGGAGTACGGCATGGCCGAGCTCCTGTCGGTCAACGCGACGACGATCCCCGAGGCGGACGCGGTCAACGACGGCGGCTACCCCTTGTTCCCCCCGGACGCCACGGTCGGGATCGGGCTGAGCTTCGGCGACCGGCACGAGGAGTTCCGCCAGCGACTGCTCAAGAAGCAGGGCACCGGGATCCACCTGAAGATCCAGAAGACGATGATGGAACAGGTCGAACGGACCCTGGACGAGGCCGGCATCAAGCTGGCCGACATCACGCGGGTCGCGTTCCCGCACGGCCGCCGTGAGGACCTGGACGGCCAGATGTCCTGGCTCGGCATCGGGATCGACCAGACGACCTGGGACTACGGCCGTCGCGTCGGTCACTGCGGCGCGGTCGACCAGTTCATCGCCTTCGAGCACCTCATCGCGACCGGCGGGCTCCAGCCGGGTGACCACTACCTCATGGTGGGGTTCGGTTCCGGCACGTCGGTCGCCGCGGCGGCGTTCCGGGTCCTCGCGCCTGCTCCGGTGACACGGCCCGCGGCACGAGAGGGGCACTTGGCATGACGACCGCACGGAACACCGGCGAGATCACGCATCGGCTGGTCGAGTTCATCCAGGAGAACCTGGTGCCGGCCGACGCCGACATGAAGGTCGACGAGACGACCCCGCTCCTGACGTCCGGTCTTCTGGACTCGCTGCGCACGGCGCGCCTGCTGAACTTCCTCCGCCGCGACATCGGCGTCCCGATCCCCGCCGCGAAGCTCGACCCGGAGAACTTCCGGGACGTGGCGACGATCGTCGAGCTGGTCAGAGAACTCGAACCGGCGTCATTCGTCTAGCCGCGAGCAAGGACAAAGAGTCATGCAGTTGGCGGACACGTACATCAGCGGCGTCGGATCCTTCGTCCCCCGCACGGTCAGCGTCGAGAAGGCCGTCGCGAAGGGCTGGTACCCGGCCGAAGAGGTCGACCTGCACAACCTCGCCGGAGCGGCCGTGGCCGGTGACGTACCGGCCCCCGAGATGGCGTTGCACGCCGCGCGCAGCGCGCTCAAGCGCAGCGGACGCGCACCGGACGACCTGTCGCTCCTTCTCTACGCGTCGACGTGGCACCAGGGCCCCGACGGCTGGCCCCCGCACGCGTACCTGCAGCGTCACCTGGTCGGCGGGAACGTTCTCGCCACCGAGATCCGGCAGGGCTGCAACGGCATGTTCATCGCCTTCGAACTGGCGGCGGGCTACCTGGACGCCGTCCCCGGCAGGCAGGCCGCACTGCTGGTCGCCTCGGACAACTACGGCACCCCGCTGATGGACCGGTGGCGGATGGGCCCGGGATACATCGGCGGTGACGCCGCCAGCGCGCTGGTGCTCACCAAGGAGCCGGGGTTCGCGCGCCTGACGTCGGTCTGCACCGTGACCGTGACCGAGGCGGAGGAACTGCACCGCGGCACGGAGCCCCTGTTCCCTCCCGGCGTCACCGTCGGACGCCGCATGAGCTTCGGCGCGCGGAACGAGCAGTTCCGGCAGCAGGTCATGCCGCAGGGGGAGAGCACGGCGGCACTGTTCAAGATCCAGCGCGCGCTGATGGAGGTCGTCGAGCGCGCGCTCGACGAGAGCGGCGTCAAGGCACGCGACCTCACCCGGGTGGCGTTCATGAACTACTCGGAAGAGATCGTCGAGCAGCGGTGCATGGCCGCGCTCGACCTGCCGATGTCCCGTTCGACCTGGGACCACGGCCGCACCATCGGCCACTGCGGCGCCAGTGACCAGGTGCTCGCCCTCGACCGGCTGCTCCTCACCGGGGAGCTCGGGCCCGGCGACCACCTGCTGATGCTCGGCACCGGCCCGGGGGTCACCGTCTCCGGCGCCGTGATCAAGATCCTCGACACACCCGCGTGGTCGTGAGAGATCGTCATCGAAGGGACACGAAAGCGATGGTCGACAACCCGAGCGCATTACGGGTGGAACCGGTGGCGGTGGTCGGGATCGGGTGCCGTCTCCCCGGCGACGCCGGCTCACCGGACGAGTTCTGGGACCTGCTGCGCAGCCGCAGGAACACGACCGGGCCGCTGCCTGCGGACCGCTGGCGCTCGTACGAGAACCGGAGCCCCGGACACGCCGCCGCGCTGCGTGACGCCGTACGTCACGGCAGCTTCCTGAGCGACATCGAGGGCTTCGACGCGGAGTTCTTCGGCCTGTCGCCGCGCGAGGCCGAGCTGATGGACCCGCAGCAGCGGGTCCTGATGGAGACCGCGTGGGAGGCCATGGAGCACGCCGGCCTGCCGCCGCGCGACCTGGCCCGCACCGACACCGGGGTGTTCATCGGGGTCTGCACCGACGACTACGGACGCCGCCTGCTTGAGGACCTGCCGCAGATCGAGGCGTGGACCGGGATCGGCGCCGCGACGTGCGCCGTCGCCAACCGCATCTCCTACTCCCTCGACCTGCGCGGCCCCAGCATGGCGGTGGACACCGCGTGCTCGGCGTCGCTGGTCGCGCTGCACCTGGCGGCGCAGAGCCTGCGGCTCGGCGAGAGCGACGTCGCGCTCGCCGGCGGGGTCAACCTGCTGGTGACGCCGGGTGAGACGCTCACGCTCGGCGCCGCGGGGGCCCTCGCTCCCGACGGCAGGTCCAAGTCGTTCGACGCCACCGCCGACGGTTACGGACGCGGCGAGGGCTGCGGCGTGATCGTGCTCAAGCGGCTGTCGGACGCGCAGCGGGACGGCGACCGCGTGCTCGCGCTCGTCATCGGCAGCGCCGTCAACCAGGACGGTCACACCAACGGCATCATGGCGCCGTGCGGCGACGCGCAGGCGCACGTGATGGCCCGTGCCTGCCGGCAGGCCGGCGTCTCACCGGCCACGGTCGACTACATCGAGGCGCACGGCACCGGCACGCGGCTCGGCGACCCGCTTGAGGCGTCCGCGCTGAGCTCGGTGTACGGCGCGGGCCGGCCGCCGGGTGACCCGTGCCTCATCGGCTCGGTCAAGTCCAACATCGGCCACCTCGAAGGCGCCGCCGGCATCGCCGGGGTCATCAAGGCGGTGCTCGCGCTGCACCGCCGCGAGATCCCCCCGAGTGTGCTCGGCACCCCCAACCCGGCCATCCCGTGGGAGACGTCGGGACTGCGCGTGGTGACCGAGCAGACGGCATGGCCGGAGCGCGACCACCCGAGCCGGGCCGGTGTGTCCAGCTTCGGGTACGGCGGCACCGTGGCGCACATCCTGCTCCAGCAGGCTCCCCCGGCCGAGGACGTGCCTCGGAGCGAGGGGACGGGTCAGCGGCTGTTCCCGTTGTCGGCGGCGTCGGAGACGGCGCTGCGGCAGTACGCCGGCCGGCTCGCCGACCGGCTCGCCGGGCTCGACCTGGCGTCCACAGGTCACACACTGGCGCTGCGCCGTTCGCATCTGAGCCGTCGCGCCGTCGTGGTCGCGGCGGACAGGACCGAGCTGGCCGACGGCCTGCGCAGGCTCGCCGGCGACCTGCCGGCCGAGACCGTGATCACCGGGGACGCGCTGCCGGTCCCCGGACCCGGACCGGTCTGGGTGTTCTCCGGACAGGGCTGCCAGTGGCGCGGCATGGGACGGGAACTGCTCGCCACGGAGCCGGAGTTCGCGTCGCTCGTCGACGAGCTGGAGCCGATCTTCATGGCGGAGATCGGTTTCTCACCCCGGCAGGTGCTGGTCGACGGCGACCTGGACCGGGTCGACCGCCAGCAGACCATGATCTTCGTGATGCAGCTCGGCCTGGCCAGGCTGTGGACCGCCTACGGGGTGACGCCGGCGGCCGTCATCGGTCACTCCGTCGGTGAGATCGCGGCGGCGGTGACGGCCGGAGCGCTGAGTGTCGCGGACGGCGCGCGCCTGATCTGCCGCCGTTCGCGGCTGCTGCTCCACGCCGAAGGCAAGGGGGCCATGGTGATGGCCGGTCTGCCGTTCGAGGAGGCCGCCGAGCGGCTGGCGGGCCGCACCGACCTGGTGGCGGCGATCGCGTCGTCCCCCGGTTCGACCGTGCTGTCCGGTGACGTCACCGCGGTCGAGGAGGTGCTGGACCGGTGGCCGGCCGAAGGCATCGTGATGCGCCGGGTCGCCTCCGACGTCGCCTTCCACAGCCCGCACATGGAGCCGCTGGCCGTGGAGCTCGCGGCGGCCGTGGCCGGCCTCTCCTTCGGCGCGCCGCGCATCCCCATGTACACGACCGCGCTGCCGGACCCCCGGTCGGCGCCGGTGCTCGACCACGACTACTGGGCCGCGAACCTCCGCGAGCCGGTACGGCTGGCCGCCGCGACGACGGCCGCCGCGCAGGACGGCTACCGCGTGTTCCTTGAGATCTCCCCGCACCCCGTGGTGACGCACTCCATCAGCGAGACGCTCGACGAGGCCGGCTTCGAGGACGTGTTCGTCGGCACGTCGCTGCGCCGGAACCAGCCGGAGCGGCAGACGTTCCTGACCGCGGTGGGGACGGCGCACTGCCACGGCGTCGAGGTCGGCTGGAGCCGTCTGCAGCAGGAAGGCGGCCTCGCCGACCTGCCGCCGTACGCCTGGCAGCACCGCCGCCACTGGCGTGACCAGTCCGACGTCGAGGCCGAGGGCCGGGGGCACGACGTGCACTCCCACACGCTGCTCGGTGCGGGGACGAGCCTCGCCGGCAGCGAGACGCGGGTCTGGCGTACCAGCCTTGAGGACGCCAACCGGCCCTATCCCGGCAGTCACGCGCTCAGCGGAGTCGAGATCGTGCCGGCCGCCGTGCTGGTCAACACGTTCCTGAACGCGGCCGGCGGCGGCGCTCTCACCGACGTGGAGATGTCGCATCCGCTGATGACGGCGGAACGGCGGCAGATCCAGGTGGTCCACGAGCCGCCTGCGCTGCGGCTCGCGGCGCGCACACCGTCGGGCCCCGGCGAGCCGGAACCCGCCTGGCTGATCCACGTCACGGCGTCCGCGGCGGCTTCCGGCGCTCCGGCCGAGGCCGGGCCCGGTGTCCTGCGGGACGCGGCCGGGCTCACGCCGATCGACCCCGGGTTCGTCCAGCGGCGACTGGCCGCCGTCGGCGTGCCGGAGACCGGTTTCGACTGGACGATCGAGACGCTGCTGAGCGGGGACGGCGTGCTGCGCGCCACAGTGCGGACCACAGTTCGCGCCGAGCGGGCCGGCGAGGCGACATGGGCTCCGGCGATGGACGCGGTGATGTCCGTGGCCCCGTGCGTGTTCCCCGGCGACCCGGTGCTGCGCATGGTCGTGCGCATCGACGAAGTGGTGCTGACCGGAGCGCCGCCGGAGACGGTGATCATCGAGACGGCCCTCGACCCGGAACGTGAGGACACCGTCCAGGCGCTGCTCGCCGACGCCGAAGGTCGTGTGGTGGGCCACATGTCGGGTCTGCGCTACCCGGTGATCGACGCGCCGGCGGCGGAGGAGGAGCCGGAGGGCTCCGTGGCGGCGTTCACCGGCCTGTCGCCGGAGGACCTGCACGCGCATGTCCTGACCGAGGTCCGCGCCGAGATCGCCTCGGTGATGAGGCTCGCGCCGGAGGACCTGGCGCTGCGGCGTCCCCTCGTGGAGCAGGGTTTGGACTCGGTGATGACGGTCATGGTCCGGCGGCGTCTGGAGAAGCGCTTCGGCTGCCGTCTCCCGGCGACCCTGCTGTGGCAGCAGCCCACCATCTCGGCGATCGCCGGCCACGTGGTGGACCTGCTGACGGTGGCGCGGCCGGCCGCGGAGACGGCGGCCGTTCCGGAGAGCGTGCCTGCTTTCGGCGGCTGAGACAGAACTCCTGACGCGCTCCCCGGCCTTCGGGCCGGGGAGCGTTTCTCATGTCGGTCCCGTGCCGGTGCGTCTCGTGCGGGATGGGTTCGCAGCGGTGGTGTCGAACGCTGCGGCGAATCGGTTCGAACGAAATGGGGTCGTCCGATGACGCCGGGTGGACCGGGAGTCGCCTTCCGGCGAGGCGCGACAGGGCCGGTGCGGGCCCGCAGGCGCGGGGGACGACGACGCTGAAATTTTCACTTCGCGACCGAGCGGGAAGTGCGGCCGGACCGCCGGATAAACGCTGATGAAGGACGCTCGGCGGCGCAACGGCCAAGGAGGCGCGGCGTACCCGCTCCTTGACGCGGGTTCCTCGCGTCGTGTTCGCTCCGCCGCACCGCACCATGTTCGTTCGACGTTCCTCCCACTCCTACCGGAAGGCGGAAGCCAGGGTGGAATGGCCGATGTGACCGCTAACAAAAAATCGGTTCGACATGGGCCGCGATCGGCCCCCGTCCGTCGCCGTGGCGGCGAGGGACGGGCCCCGCGTCCCCACCCCTTCATGTCCAAGGAGCCATCAGTGGACGTACCCTCCCAAAGGCGGCGCGGACGCCGTCTCCGTCTCTGCGCCGCCTTGTTGTCCTTCGGCGCGCTGGCCGCCACATCCCTCGTCACGCTGGCCGCGCCGGCCCAGGCCGCCGACCAGTCGATCGCCGTGAACTTCTCCGTCACCAACGGCACCCCGACCTACCGGGCCTCGGGGTGGATCTACGGCATGACCGAGAACGCGTCGGGCCCGCCGGACCACTTCTTCACCGATGTGAAGTTCCGGTACATGCGTGCGGGTGGCGCGCAGCTGGACTCGCCGGGTGGCTGGGTGTCGGGCAAGTACGACCGGCGGTGGAACGCCACCCGGGCCCAGCTGCTGCGCACCCGGTCGCTGGGTGGGGAGTTCATCCTCCTGGTGCACGACCTGTGGGGTGCCGACGGGTACCCGATCTCGCGGTTCCCCGGCGACAACGGCAACTGGACCGACTACGACAACTTCCTCACGCGTCTCATCAACGACGTGCGGGCCACCGGCGCGCCGGTCCAGTGGGACCTGTGGAACGAGCCCAACATCACGCTGTTCTGGAACCGGCCCCAGTCGCAGTACTTCGAGCTGTGGCGCCGCACCTACCAGCGCGTCCGCGCCGCCTTCCCCGACCAGCTGATCGTCGGCCCGAGCTGCGCGTGCGTGCCGTCGACCTCGCACGCGTTCTGGAACCAGTACCTGGACTACGTCAAGGCCAACAACGTCGTCCCCGACATCATCAGCTGGCACTCGCTGCCGGGTGACCCGGTCGCCAACGTCGCCGCCGCCGACACCACCCTCAACTCGCGCGGCATCCCGCACCCGCGTCCGTACCAGATCAACGAGTACGGCGCCTCCAACGAGCAGAACCCCGGTGACGGCGCCTGGTACATCGCGCGCCTGGAGCGGGCCGGCGCCGACGGCCTGCGCGCCAACTGGGCCAGCGCCGGGAACCTGCACAACGACCTCGGCAACCTGCTGGTGCGCAACTCCTCCGGCCAGCACCAGCCCAAGGGTGAGTGGTGGGCCTACCGCTTCTACGGCTCGCAGACCGGCCAGATCGTGTCGGTGACCCCCAGCTCGTCGTACGACGCGTTCGCCACGAAGGACTCCGGGGTCGCCAAGGTCCTCGTCGGCGGCGGCAGCACGACCGGCAACATCGCGGTCAACCTGCAACGGCTGGACACCACCAGCGGCATCGTGCAGAACAACCAGGTGCGGGTCGTCGCCGAGCGCATCCCGTACAACAACGGCGGCGCGGTCCAGAGCCCGGTCACCATCCAGGACACCGTGGTGACGCTGTCCGGCAACGCCACGACGGTCAACCTGCCGCACTCCAACATCGACGAGACCTTCACCGTCACCCTCCTGCCACCCTCCGGCACCAACCCGACCCCCACCCCGACACCCACCGCCACCCCGACCCCGACCCCGACCTCGTCCACCACCCGCATCCAGGGTGTGGGCTCGGGCCGCTGCCTCGACGTGACCGGCGCGTCGCAGACCAACGGCACCCAGGTGAACATCTGGGACTGCCACACCCAGAGCAACCAGCAGTGGACCTCCACCGCGGCCGGTGAACTGCGCGTCTACGGCAACAAGTGCCTCGACGTCAACGGTAACGGCACAGCCAACGGCACCACCGTCATCATCTGGGACTGCAACGGCCAGAACAACCAGAAGTGGCGCTTCAACGCCGACGGCACCATCACCTCCATCAGCGCGAACAAGTGCCTCGACGTCCCCAACAACGGCACCGCCAACGGCGTCAAACTCGACATCTGGACCTGCTCCGGCGGCTCCAACCAACGCTGGAACCGCATCTGATCCGCAAGCGCTGACCCGCACCACATGACCGCAGAGCCCACCCCACCCCGGGGGGGTGAGCCACACCGGCGAGGCGCCTCGACAGGCGCCTCGCCGGCGCGATCAGGCGCGACCGCGTATCGACCAGAGCGGTGCGTTTCGCTTGGTCAGCCGGTGGTGCGGGTTTTCAGGTCGGCTATGTAGGGGAGGGAGTGGAGCACCTCGTCGGGGGGGACGCCGAAGTCGATGAGGCAGGCGATCTCGTCCACGCCGATCGCCTTGAGGCTTTTCACCGTTTCAAGGCCGTCGGTGACGGTGCCGAAGAGGCCGCTGGTGGTGAGGTAGCGGTCCACGGCGTGGTTGATCAGGTACTGCTTGTCGCGGTCGGGGAGGCGGTCGATGTCGACGCCTGGGGGGAGGAGGGTGGTGGCTGCCTTGAGTATGAGGTCGGCCGAGCTGCGGAGGTAGTCGGCGAAGGGGGGGCGGACCTGGTGGCGTACCTGGTCGCGGTCCTCGCCGAGCATGGTGTGGAGCATCAGGGTGACGTGGCCGTGCGCCGTTTCGCCGTGGGTCTCGGTCAGGGCCTCGCGGTAGGCGGTGATGTTCTTCGCGAGGGTGTCGCGGTCCTGGCCGAGGAGGTGGGTGAGGAGGTTCGCGTTGAGGCGGCCGGCGGCGCGGAAGGTGTCGGTGGAGCCGGCGCTGGTGATCCACACGGGGAGTTCGGGCTGTACGGGGGGTGGGTGGATGCGGACGCGTCGTTTCTCGCCGGCGCCGTCGGGGAACTCGATCTCCTCGCCGCGCCAGAGGCGGCGGACGGTCTCCACCGTTTCGACCATGGCGTTCTTGCGGTCGGCGTAGGTGTCGGGACGCAGGACGAAGTCCCTGGCGTGCCAGCCTGAGGCGAAGGAGACGCCGGCGCGGCCTCGCGACAGGTTGTCGACGACGGACCACTCTTCCGCGATGCGTACGGGGTGGTGCAGCGGTGCGACGACGCTGCCGGCTCGGACGCCGACGCGCTCGGTGACGGCGGCGACGGCGGCGCCGGTGACGGCGGGGTTGGGGTACAGGCCGCCGAAGGTGTGGAAGTGGCGTTCCGGGGTCCAGACCGCCGCCAGGCCGGCCGAGTCGGCGAATCTGGCGCTCTCCAGGAGCAGGCGGTACCCGTCGGCGCCGGTGGCGCCGCTGTCGGCGAAGAAGAAGAGGCTGAACTCCACCGGGGCCTCCTAGAGCCGGCTCAGCAGGTCGTTGAGCTGGTCCTGGTTCACCTTCGCGAGGGGGAAGTCCGACGGGGTGTACGCGGAGGTGATGTTCTGGCCGAGTTCGACGAGCGCGCGCAGTTCGGCCACGTACCTGGCGGCCAGCTTCTCGATGGTCTCGCGGTGGTGGAGGGTCTCGCTGTAGTGCCACCGGACGGTGAGGGTGCCGCCGGCGACGGTGGCCTCCACCTCGATGGGGTACGTGCGGCGTGCGCGGGGGCTCTGGTCAAAGGCGGGCCGGTCCGTCAGGACGGTGAAGGCGGTCGACGCCGGGGGGTCGGTCTGGTCCAGGTAGGTGAAGCCGATGCCGGTGGCGGGCTCGGGGACCGGGTCGCGGTCCTGGCGGAGCAGGAGCCAGCCGATGCCGTTGGCGGGGACGGCGCGCAGGGCTTCCTTCACCGTCTTCAGGGTCGTCTCGAGGGAGGCGCCGGGGTCGCAGGTCAGGGCCACGGGGTGGGTGACGCTGAAGCGGCCGGTGGTCCTCGACAGGTCGACGTCCTCGGTGAGGGGGTCGCGGTCGTGGCGTTCGAGGTCCACGAGGTGGCGTTCGGCACCGGTCCAGGCGGTCAGGGTGCGGCCGAGCGCGGTCAGCAGGAGTTCCTCGGTGCGGCAGCTCAGCGGGCCGGAAGCGGTGCCGAGCAGGGTGGAGGTGCCGGCGGCGTCCAGGGACACCTCGACGGTGCGCGCGGTGGCGACGGTGTTGGCCGCCGGGTCCGCCGGAAGGTCGGACGGCAGGCCGGCGGCCGGCGTGGTGACCAGGTCGGACCAGAACGCGCGCTGCGACCGCACCGGGTCCGTGGCGCCGTACGCGGTGAGGCGGCGGACGAAGGACTGCCAGGACGTGGTCTTGGCCGGCAGTTTCACCTCGCGTCCGCCGGTGAGCTGGGTGAGCGCGGTGCCGAGGTCCTCCAGGAGCACGCGCATGGAGGCGGGGTCGGCGACGAGGCGGTGCGCGATGAGGACGAGACGGTCCGGCCGGTCGCCGAGCAGGAACAGGCCGGCGCGCAGCAGGGGTCCGACGGCCAGGTTGAGGCTCCGGTGCAGCTCGCCGGTGAGGTCGGTCATCCGCCGGTTCTGCTCGTCCTCGCCGAACGCGGACAGGTCGTGGACCTGCAGAGGGGTGACGTCGCCGCGGGGGGCCACGCGGACCCGGGTGCGTTCGCCGGCCACCAGCAGGCGCTGGCGCAGGCCGTCGTGGTGGGCCAGCAGATGTTCCACGGCCTCGCCGACCAGGCGGGGGTCGGCCGGTGCGCGCAGTTCCAGCAGGACGGAGGTGGTCCAGTGGTGCGGGTCCTCGACGCCGGCGAGGCAGAACCGGCGCTGGGTCGGCGCGAGCGGCACGGGGCCGGTCACGTCGCCTTGTTCGGCGTCGATGGCCGGGCCGGCGGCGGCGATCTCGGCGAGGGACGCGACGGTCGGGTTGGTGAACAGGTCGTACGGCGAGAGCCGCAGGCCGGCTTCCTGGGCCCTGGCGACGACCTGGATGGCGAGGATCGAGTCGCCGCCGATCTCGAAGAAGTTGTCGTGGATGCCGACCCGGCCGAGGCCGACGACGCCGGCCATCACGTCGGCGAGCGTCCGCTGCACGGGGGTCTGCGGTTCGACGTACTCCTCCCCCGAGTCGGCGAGCATGCCGTCGGGTGCGGGGAGGCGGTCGCGGTCGATCTTGCCGTTGGCGTTGAGCGGCAGCGCGTCCAGCTCGACGAACGCGGACGGCACCATGTAGGCGGGGAGTTCCTGTTCGAGGAACCGGCGCAGGTCGGGGACGCCGACCTCCGCTCCGGGGGCCGGGACGACGTACGCGGCGAGGCGGCGGTCGCCGGGGGACGGTTCGTACAGCACGACGACGGACTCGGCGATCAGCGGGTGCCGGCTCAGGGTCGACTCGATCTCCAGGGGTTCGACGCGGAACCCGCGGATCTTGATCTGGGTGTCGACCCTGCCGAGGAACTCCAGATTGCCGTCCGGACGCTGGCGGACCTGGTCGCCGGTGCGGTACAGCCGCTCACCTGGCCGTTCGGGGTCGGCGACGAAACGCAGCGCGGTCAGGCCGGGCCGTGCGAGGTAGCCGCGGGCCAGGCTGCTGCCGCCGATGTACATCTCGCCGGTGCCGCCGACGGGGACCGGCCGCAGGCGGTCGTCGAGGATGCGCAGGTCGGCGGACGGCAGCGCGGTGCCGATCGGCATGTTCGGGTAGTCCCACACCGGGTCGGCGGGGTCGAGGCGGAAGAAGGTGGAGGTGACGGTGGTCTCGGTCAGGCCGTAGCAGTTCAGCAGCGGCACGCCGAGCCGCCGCCACATCAGCAGCCGGTCGGGAAGTGCGCGTTCGGCGCCGATGATGACCATGCGCAAGGACGACGGCAGGTCCTTGCCGGTGCGGTCGAGTTCGCGCACCCATTCGTGCCAGTACGCGGCCGGCAGCTCCATGACGGTCAGCCGCTCGCGTTCGATCAGGTCGGCGAGGTCGATCTCGCCGCTGATGATGTGCTTGGCGGTGATGACGACGGCGCCGCCGGCCAGCCAGGTCGGGAACAGCTCCTCCACCAGCACGTCGAAGCCGGGTGAGGAGAACTGCAGGAACCGGTCGCCGGCGCCGAGGCCGAGGCGGTCGACGACGTCGCGCGCGTACACGGCGAGCGAGTGGTGCTCGATCATCGCGCCTTTGGGACGGCCGGTCGAGCCGGAGGTGTAGACGACGTACGCCAGGGACGACGGGCCGGGGACGTCCGGCAGGTCGGCGTCCGCGCCGGGCTCCGGGTCGGGGGCCGGCGCGTCGAGGAGCACGGTGTGGCCGGGGAGGCGGACCTCGGCGTCGGTGAGGACGCGTCCGAAGCTTTCCTGCGTGATCAGGACCGGCGCGTCGGCGTCGGCGAGCATGTACGCGATGCGTTCCGGCGGGTACGTCGGGTCCAGGGGGAGGTAGCCGCCGCCGGCCTTGAGCACGCCGAGGATGGCGAGCGGCAGCCGTACCGAGCGGTCCACCAGGATGCCGACCGGGGTGTCCCTGCCGACCCCGAGGTCGCGCAGGCGGCGGGCCAGCACGTTGGCCTGCCGGTTCAGCTCGGCGTAGCTGGTGGGGACGCCGTCGCAGATGACGGCCGGCGCGTGCGGCGCGTGGGTGACGCGCCGCTGGAACAGCTCGACGAAGCCGGGTTCGGTGCGGCTCGTCCCGGAGGCCGGCGCGGTCGCCGTCATGGCCAGCCGTACGTCCGCGACCGGGGTGTCGGGTGCGGTGACGAACTGCTCCAGGACCGTGGTGAACTGGCCGGCGAGGAGCTCGATGGTGCCGGCGTCGAACATGTCGGTCATGTAGACCCACTGGAGCTGCATCCGGTCGCCGTTGGGGTTGGCGTCCAGGGTGAGCGGCGCGGCCGACATGTTGACCTCGATGGGCTCCCGGGTGATCCGCAGGCCGGGGACCTCAAGGGTGCTCTCCGGGGTGCGGACGTCGAGCCACATGTGGGTCATGGACGTCTGCGACGCCTCACGGCCGAGGCCGAGCTCGTCGATGAGGCGCTCGATCGGCAGGTCCTGGTGGTCGTACGCGGTGTGCACGGTGCGCTGCGCCTGTTCCACGACCTCACGCAGGGTCAGGCCGTCGGCGAGCCGCATGCGCAGCGGCAGCGCGGTGACGAAGCAGCCGATGAGCCGCTCGACCTCCACCCGGCCGCGGCCGGACACGATCTCGCCGATGACGAGGTCCTCGCGGCCGAGGTAGCGGTACAGCATCACCGAGAGCGCGGCGAGCAGGACGACGACGGGGGACGCCTTCTCCTTCTCGATGAACCGGCGCAGGTCGGCGGTGAACTCGGCGGACAGGTCGACGACGTGCGCCGCGCCGGCGAACGTCGGCCGGGACGGGTAGGGCCGGTCGCTCGGCAGGGTCAGCACACCGGGGATGCCGTCGAGGGTCTGCCGCCAGTGGTCCACCTCGGACGACATGCGCTTCTCGCCGAACTCGCGCTGCCAGGCGGCGAAGTCGGCGTACTGGATGTCGAGCGGCGGCAGGCCGGGGCCGCCGTTGATCTCCATGACGTACAGGGCCGCGAACTCCTGCACGAGGATCGCCATGGACACGAGGTCGGCGGCGGTGTGGTCGGTGGTGATGAGCACGACGTGGTTGTCGTCGGCCATGCGCAGGATCGTGGTGCGCAGCCGCAGGACCTGCTCACGGTCGAACGGCCGCATCACCTCGGCCTTCCAGCGGCGCAGCACCTCGGCGCGCTGCTGCTGCGGGGTGCGGTCCGACAGGTCGACCACGGGGGTCGGCACCGGCTGGAGGGGGTGCGCCTTGAGCACGCGGGTGCCGTCGTCCTGGAGGCGCACGGTGGAGCGCAGGATCTCGTGCCGGTCCACGACCTTGGTCAGGACGCGGCTGAGCACCTCCAGGTCCAGGTGTCCCTCGACCCGGAACGCGCCGGGGATGTTGTTGGCGGGCCGGAACTGCGCGATGGCCCACTCGCGTTCCTGCTGGAACGCCAGCGGGATCGGCTGTGCGGGGTCGCGCGGTGTTATCCGCTCGTCAGGCGCGGTCCCGCGCGCGGCGTTCAGCTCGGCCATCCGCCGTTCCAGGATCGCTCGCTGCTCCGGCGACAGCGCCGCGATGCGACTCTGCAGGTCAGTCATCGGTCACCCTTCGCGTCTTCGCGCAGTACCCGTTCCAGTAGTGAGAGCCCGGCCGTCAGGCCGGCGGTCGTGCCGCCGAAGCCGAGCCGCGCGTGGTTGCCGTAGGCGTCGCCGAAGCACGCTCCGGGGACGAGCAGGACACGGTGCTGTTCGGCGAGGCGGCGGCAGGACGCGACCACGTCCGGCTGGCCGGGGAACTCGACGAACGCGGTCACGCCGCCGTCCGGCGGGCTGAACCGCACGAGTTCCGGCAGTCCACCGGCCCAGTCGCTCAGCAGCCGCAGGTTGGCGCTCGCGTGCTCGCGCTGCACCGCGACGATCTTGTCGGCGTTGCGCACCGCCTGTTCGGCGAAGAACTCCAGCACCGGTGAGACGTACAGCGCGATGTAGTCGCGCAGCAGCGCCATGCGGGCCAGCAGGTCAGGGGGTGCGACGCACCAGCCGACCCGGAGGCCCGGGAGGCCGTAGCTCTTGGAGAGTGTGCCGAACGCGACGCACCTGTCGTAGGACGAGGTCGGCAGCGGCAGGGGGTCGGCGGTGTAGGTGAGCTCACCGAACGCGTGGTCCCACACCAGCAGGGCCCCGGCCTCCTCGGCGATGGCGAGGAGTTCCTTCTGTTCCCCGGCGGTGATGGACCGGCCGGTGGGGTTGTGCGGGAAGTTCACCACGATCATGCGGGGCCGGGACCTCGCGAGTTCCCGCAGGCGCGCGAGGTCGGCGGCGAAGCCGGCCGCCGGGTCCAGCGGCCACCGGGTGAGGCGGCAGCCGCGCGCGGCGGCGATGCCGTGCAGCTGCTGGTAGGCGGGGTCCACCACGATCAGCTCGTCGCCTGGCTGGAGCGCCAGGCTCATGACCAGGTAGATCGCCTCGCTGGAGCCGTGGGTGACCATCACGCGGTCGACGTCGCCGCCGGTCCACCGGTCGGCGAGCGCGGCGCGCAGGCCGCTGCCGCCGTAGCTCTCGCTGTCGCGGCAGGTCATCGCGTCGAGTTCTGACAGCTCGAATCCGCACAGACCGCGCAGCTCCGCGATGGTCAGGTCACGTACGCCGCTGCTGCCGATGTCGTGGTCGACGTTGTGGTAGTAGTCGCGCATCCACTGTTCGAGCTTGGCGATCGCAATGTCCACACCGCAACGCTATGGCGGGTCGTCGTCAACGTGATGTCACCGGAAGCCGGGACGGTCCCCGGCCCGCCATGCCGGCGCACAGCGTGCGCAGCAGCTCAGCCGGCGCTTCGATGAAGCGGTTGTGGCGTCCGTCGAAGAGTTCGAAGGTGGTGTCGCCGCAGGCCGGCCAGCCGGTCATCTGGCCGGGGGTGACCTCGTCGTCGTCGCGCCAGCCGATGGCGGTGACGGGACAGGTGAGCCGGAGCGGCGCGGGGACGACGTACCTGCGGCTCATCTCGACGTCGTCGCGCAGTACCTTGAGGTAGACGGTCACGAGCTCGGGGTGCGGTGTGCCCCCCTGGTCGCGGATCATCGTCTCCAGTTCCCCGGCGAGTTCCGCCTCGTCCATGCCGAGCATGCGTCCCACGGGGCCGTCCTGCGGCGCGAGCTGGGACGAGACGAACAGGTGTGCCGCCTCGGGGCCGCCGGCGCGCTGGAGCCGCGCGGTCGCCTCGTAGGCGAGGAGCGCGGACCAGCAGTGGCCGAAGAACGCGAACGGCACGTCCATGTGGGGGGTCAGGCCGGCGATCATGTCGTCGGCGAGTTCCTGGAACGTCGCCGGCATCCGCTCGCCGAAGCGGCTCAGCCTTCCCGGCAGTTCCACGGGGATGAACTCGACGGCACCCTGCCGCTCGGGCCAGTCGCGGAACACCCCGGTGCCGCAGCCGGCGTGCGGCACGCAGAACACCCTGGCGGCGGCCTCCTCCGACGGCTCGCGTTGCAGCCAGACGCTCTTGCGCGACCTCATGGCACCGCCTCTTCCGGGGACGTACGGCGACGGGGTGCGCTGTCCTCGACGATCCTGCGTTCGGGGTAGACGACGCGCAGCAGGACGCCGGTCATGGCGGTCGTGACGAGCGCCATGACGATCATCAGGGAGTACAGGTCCGGGGTCAGCACGCCGAGCTGGAGGCCGACGGTGAGCACGATCAGCTCGGTGAGGCCGCGCGTGTTCATCAGGATGCCGAGGACCGCCGAGTGGCGCGGACGCACGCCGGTGACGCGTCCGCCGATGTACGCGCCGCCGAACTTGCCGCCGATCGCGACGAGCAGGATCAGCGCCAGTTCGCCGAACGCGACGACGTCCAGCCGGGACAGGTCGACCTTGAGGCCGGCGACCAGGAAGAACACCGGCAGCAGCAGGACGGCGCAGATCCGCTCGATCCACGGCAGCACGCGTTCACGCAGCACAGGAAGGCCGTCACGCGGCAACGCGGCGCCGAACAGGAACGCACCGAAGATCGCGTGCAGGCCCATCCAGGTCGTCGCCTGCGCCGACAGCAGCAACCCGGCGGCCACGGCGACCAGCACGACGCCGGTCAGCGGTCCGGACAGCCGGCGGCGCGCGGCGAGCCGGGCCAGCAGGGGTCGTACCACTCCGAGCAGCACGGCGGCGAACGGCACCACGAACAGCACCCGCCACGGATGTCCCCCGCCGCCGGCCAGCGCCGCCACGACGGCGAGCAGGGCCCACGCGAGCACGTCGCCGACGGCGGCGCACGCCAGGGCCAGACCGCCGATGGGGGTGTCGAGCAGCTTGTTGTCGGTGAGGATGCGCGCGAGGACGGGGAACGCGGTGACCGCCATCGCGGCCCCCATGAACAGCACGAAGGCGAGCCGGTCCCCGGTCTCCCTGCTCGCGGCGAGGTGGAGCGCGAGCAGCACGCCGAGGCCGAACGGCAGCAGGATCGCGCCGAACGACACGACCGAGGCCGTGCGGCTCTGACCGCGCAGCAACGTGTGGTCGAGGTGCAGGCCGATGAAGAACATGAACAGGCACACGCCGAGGTCGGCGAGCAACGTCAGCGACGGCCGGACGCCGGTGGGGAACAGCGTCCCGGAGATCGCGCCGCCGAACAGGGTCGGCCCGAGCAGGATGCCGGCCATGATCTCGCCGATCACGGCGGGCTGGCCGAGCCGCCGCGCGAGCATGCCGAGCAGCCGCGCCGTCACGACGATGACCAGCAGGCCGAGGAGCAGCAGCGCGACGGTGCTCGCGCTCATCGGAGCGCTTCCTTCCTGACGCCGTCCCCGGCCTCGACCTCGCCGGCTTCGCGCGGTATCGCCGTGCCGAGCACCCGGACCCGGGTGCCGAGGTCCTCGACCTCCAGCCGGCCGCCGCGGTCGGACAGCTGCAACGCCTTCAGGCGGGTACGGCCGAGGCGCGGCGACCAGTACGGCGCGAGCTTGCAGTGCGCCGTGACACAGACCTGGTCCTCGTCCACCCCGAGCGAGGGGAAGAACGTGCGGGAGACGAAGTCGGCGCCGGACGCGCCGCGCGCGGTGACGATGTGGCCGCGGAACGGCTGCCTGGCGAGCGCCGCGAAGTCCGGCCGTACGGCGGCGACCGCGGCGGCGGACTCGACCTCGACGAGGACGTCGTCACTGGAGACGGCGCACACCACGGCGTCGGTGCCGAGCGCGTCGAGCAGTCCCGGCGGCGGTTCGCCGACGGTGAGCCCGGCCGCGGGGAGGTCGATGGCGATCAGCGCGCCGTCCCGCTCGGCGTGCAGCACGCCGTTGTCGGACACGAAGGTGAGCCTGGTCTGGCCGGTGTTCTCCGGCGCGAGGAACAGGTGACGCGCGCTCGCTATCGTCGCGTGGCCGCACAGGTTGATCTCCTTGTACGGGGTGAACCAGCGCACCCGGTACCGCGCGGGTGCGACCGGCACCACGAACGCCGTCGTCGGGAGGCCGATGCGGTGCGCGGTGCGCTGCATCACGGCGTCCGGCGGGAATCCCGGCACTTCGACGACGGCCGCCGGGTTACCGGCGAACCGTTCGTCGGCGAAGGTGTCAACGACTTGGAAGCGCATCCGCGCGACTCTCCCCCTGGCCTGCCAGCGTGCGGAACATCTGGTCGATCGCCGCACCCATCCCCCAGACCTCCCGGTAGGGAGGCCCCTCCGGTCCGTTGTCGATGTCCCGCTGGCGCGCGTACGCGGCCGTGGTCCATTCGGGGGTGGACGGGTAACGGTGGTGGTAGTCGTGGTTCGGGAGGTCACCCACCACGACGAGCAGCCGGGACGGCAGGTGGTAGCCCAGCGTGAGCGCGGTCCAGCGCAGCAGCGCCGCGGGGCCCGCGCCTGGCGGCGGGACCGGGGACCCGCAGTACCTGGCCGCCGTGTTGGCCACGGTGTAGAAGCGGTGACCGGACGCCGGGTCGCGCGGGCCGAGCCACTCGTGCTCCCCGAGCCGGTCGAGCAACGCGCTGAGCTGCGCGAACAGCACTACCGGCACGAAGAACGCGAGCACGAGGGCCAGCAGGCCGTTCGGCAGCCAGAACGGCAGCGACAGCCACCAGCCGACCCACACCGCGAACCCGGCGATCCTCGGGCCGCGACCCTGGAGGTTGCTCCTGATCCGGCCGAGGAAGCCCTTCCAGTAGAAGACCGGCGAGACGAACACGACCCACGCGCGCCGCCACAGGGCCGCACGGCTGAGACCGGGCCGGAACCCGAGGTCGATCAGGAACTGCACCGGCGGGTCGGCCCTGGTGGCGAAGACCTCCCGCCTGTGGTGGTTGTCGAAGTGCTCCTCTTTGAAGTCGCGGAAGGTGTGGAAGACGGAGAGCACCGTCACGACCTCGCCGAAGAACGCGTCCCAGCGTGGCCGGCCGGAGAAACGCCTGTGCAGCGCCTGGTGCGCGATGACCAGCACCATCAGCCGTTCCCCGTGGACCGTGAGCAGCCAGCCGGCCGGGAGCGCCACGTACCACAGGGGGAACATGAGCGCCACGGCGAGCGTCGAGACCGTCAGGCCCGCGAAGAACAGCAGCAGGGTCACCGCCAGGTAGGAGGCCCAGGTGTGCCGGATGACCGGCTTCTGGCCTGGCAGGGCCTTACCGGTCTGCCACGTCCAGAAGGGTTGCGTCCAGGAGGGGAAGCGCAGGTAGGTGCTCCGCACGTCTTCCACGGCTCACCTCGCCGGAGCGCCGACGCCGGACTCCGCGACGAGACGGTCGAAGAACGCCGTCCACAGCCGCCACATCTCGTTGGCCGCGCTCAGGACCGCGTCCTCCTGCTCGGCCGTGAAGTTGTCGAGCAGCGTGTTGTTGGCCTCCTCGACGTGGTCCGGCTCCTGCTGGACGTGGATGTTCACCCACTCGTTGTCGGTGATGCCGGTGGTCCGCTCGATGGCCTTGCCGATGCTGGACACCATGAGCAGGTCGGTCGTCTCGGTGGCGAAGATGAACCCGAGCGCGCTCTCCCTGCTGTCGGAGGCGTTCTTGTAGCCCTCGACGAGGGCCGCGGTCTCGGCGTACGGCTCGGTGCCGGTGACCCGGTCACGGTCGAAGCCGCACTTCTCCATCGAGTCGACGTAGATGACCTCGTGCGCCTGGGACACGATGCCGCCGCCGGCCTCCTGGTTGAGGATGCGGGTGATCGCGCTCTTGGAGGCGATGTCCGGCAGCGTGGCCACGCAGCGCGCGAGGAACGTCGGGAAGTAGTGCAGCGGGTGCCACCACTGCTCGATGAGGATGGCCGCCTGCTCCTTGGTCAGGTCGGCGTTGTTCACGGCGGCGAAGAACGGGTGGTCCTGGAAGTTCTGGTGCACCGGGCTCCCGGCCAGGCGGTCGCCGAACGACAGCGTCGTGGTCATGCTCGTCACTCCTTGCTTCCGGATCGATCCAGGGTGTAGTAGCGCAGAAGCTCCATGGTGTGCGGCAGGACGGCCGGGTCGTCACAGGCTCTGGCGAGCTCGGTCATGGTGTCCCAGGCGAAGTTCTCGCCGCCGTCCCACCTGAAGTGCGTCTTGATCACGATGCTGAAGACCTCACGGAAGCTGTCCATGGTGAGGACGTCCGCGAGCCGCAGCAGGGCCGCGCGCCGGTCGTCCGGCAGCGCGGGCCGGTCCACCCGGCGGCCGGCCGGGATGTTCTCGCCTTCCGGCTCCGGCTCCCCGTTGACCAGGGGGCCGTCGCCTGAGCGGTTGGCGAAGTCGAAGATGAGGTGGATGCGCGGCGCGCTGGACAGCGACGCCACCGAGTGGATGCGGGCCGCGTCGAAGTACCAGATCTCACCGGCGCGCATCCGGTAGACGACGTTGTCCTCGCTGAAGAAGCAGTTCTCGTGCGTGACGAGCGGGATGTGCAGCCGGTGCGCCGACCGCGACTCCTCGGGGACGTCGGACAGTTCGAGGAAGTCGCGGTGCGGGACGATCACACTGTCGGAGAAGACGGCGAGCCGGACGAACTGCAGCCGGCCGAGGTCGGCCACGTTGGTGATGATCTCCTGGACGTACGGCAGCCGGCTGCCGTACTCGGTGAACGTGGACCGCTGGTCGTAGGCGTAGTTGGTGAGCACACCGCTGCCGGTGTCCCCGCCGGTGGCCCACACCATGGCGCTCTTCCACGGGCCGCCGATGAGGTAGTTGCTGTACGCCTCGGAGTACTGGAACGACTCGCTCTCCTCGAGGTCCTTGGCCAGACGGTCCTCGTCGAGTCCGATGGTCTTCACATAGCGGGTTCGCATCTGGTCACACCCTTTCGAGAGTGGTGAACCGCTCGCCCCACGCGTTCTCGCGCACCACCCGGTTGAGCCCGTACCGGTCCTCGCCGGCGACGAGCACGCAGCCGTGCCTGGCGAGGTCGAAGTGGTGACCGAACTCGTCGAACTCGGTCATGCCGCCGTAGACCCGCACGTGGGTGGGCACCACCCGGATGGCGAAGCCCATGCGCTGCCGCCGGCTGGTGTTGGGGTTGGAGCCGTGGATGCAGCGCGCGGTGAAGATGAAGAACTGGCCGGCGCGCATCTCCAGGTGGCGGACGTCCTCCTGTTCCGGGCTCCAGTCCTTGTCGATCTTGATGTCGTCGTAGTTGTAGCCGAAGAACGAGTTGTCGCGCGCCGCGCCGTTCCACTTCATCGGAGCGTGCTCGTCGTAGCGCCACTTGCGGTGGCTGCCGGGGATGACCTTCATGCAGGCGTTCTCCCTGGCCGCCTCGGTGAAGGCCACCCAGCAGGTCAGCTCCATCGGGTTGCCGGGAGAGTGCTCGGTCGCCTCCAGCATCCCCTGGCTGGTCTCGCCGATCGCGTACGTCTCCACCTGGTGCCAGCCGGTGCCGGAGTCGCCGGGGTTCTTGGGGAAGAACTCGGTGCGCCAGCACAGGACGTCGGGGCCGATGAGGGCCTGCATCCGCCGGACGATCTCCGGCTCGCTGATGAGCTTGCTCAGGCCGGGGATGTCCAGGTGCCTGTCGTAGTTCACGGGGTTGTCGAAGACCTTGCGCGCGTTCGCGGCGGGGTCGAGCAGCGCTCGGCGCTGCTCCTTCCACCAGGCCTTCATCTCCTCCGGTTCCCAGAGCGTGAACGGCCCGATGTACCCCTGCTCGGCGAAGGTCTTCGCGTCTGTCTCAAGATCCACTTCAGCCACTCCCTGCCTCGCCGACACGCTCAAGCGCCGCGTCCAGTTCCGCCGCCGCCTCGGTGACGTGTTGTCCTCTGATGAAGGTCCAGTGGTCGCCGTCGATCGGGACGACGGTCAGCGGCCCCGCGCACAACTCGCCGATGGCCGCGGCCAGCTCGGCCTGACGCTCCGGCCCCGCTCCGGCGGCCTGGAACAGGTGGACCGGCCCGCGGTACCGCTCCGGCCGGTACCGCATCGCCGCGTTCATGCAGGACCGCGCGGTCTCCAGTGCGGTGCGCAGGTACGCGCTCGACGCGCCGGCCGCGATCGGCGCACCCATGAGCTGGATCCAGGTCCGCGACGACGTCAGCTCGGCGAGGTCCGCGCCGGTCGTCGCGGGGTCGTCGAGCCGCGCCACCACCTCGTCGAGCAGCCCGAGGAACGGTGTGTCCGCCATCGGCAGGCCGGTGATGGGGTCGATGACCGGGTTGGCGTCGAACAACCCGAGGAAGTCCACCGTGGAGCCGGCCGCGGTGAGCTGCTGCGCCATCTCGAAGGCCAGCACGCCGCCGAACGACCAGCCGCCGAGCCGGTACGGCCCGTCCGGCTCGATCGTGCGGAGCTGCTCGACGTGCGTGCGCGCGATCTCGGCGAGCGTGCTGCCGAACACCGGCGGCTCCCCCGTCCAGCCGACGCCGAGGAGCCGCAGCGGCGCCGTCGACGCCTGGGCCAGCTCGCGGTAGCCGAGCAGCTCGCCGCCGAGCGGATGCACAAGGTACAGGCTCCGGTTGGAGGGGCCGGGCCGCAGCGTGATGATCTGCGACGAGGTGTGCCGCGGCTTCGCCACGGCCGTGGAGCCGAGCGCCTGCGCGAGGTCGTCGACCGTGCTGTACTCGAGGAACAGCGACAGGTCGACCGGCCGGTCCAGCACCTGGCCGAGCTCGGCGACGACCCAGGTGGCGAGCAGCGAGTCGCCGCCGACCTCGAAGAAGTCGTCGTCCCCCTCGAACTCGTCGTGGCCGAGCACCCTGGCCCAGATGGCGGTGACCGTCTCGGTGAGCGACGGGCCGGACCGCGTGGGCTCGCCGGGGACCTCCGGCAGCGGCAGCGCCGCGAGCGCCTGGCCGTCGATCTTGCCGGTGCCGGTGCGCGGCATCGCGGCGACCGTGACGTACCGCGACGGCACCATGTAGGCGGGGAGGATGTCCCGCACGTGCTCGGTGAGTTCCCGGTGGGTGACCTGGCCGTCGGTCTGGAGGTAGCCGACGAGCACCGACACGCCGTCGGCGACCTCACGCAGCCCGGCGGCGGCGGCCTGGACGCGGGGGTGGCGCAGCAGCGCGTCCTCCACCTCGGCCGGCTCCACCCGGAAGCCGCGCACCTTGAGCTGACGGTCGGCGCGGCCGGCGAACTCGTAGGTCCCGTCGTCCCGCAGGGACGCGAGGTCCCCGGTGCGGTACAGCCGCTCCCCCGCCGCGAACGGGCTGGCCACGAACCGTTCCGCGGTACGGGACGGGTCGTTCTGGTACCCCCTGGCGAGGGCCGCGCCGCCGACGTACAGCTCGCCGACGTCCCCGTCCGGCACCGGCCGGAGCTCGTCGTCGAGCACCGCGCAGGAGATGCCGTCCACCGGTGACCCGATGGCGGGGATCGCGGGCCAGGCGGCCGGGTCCGCCGGGAGGGTCAGGCTGGTGACCAGATGCGTCTCGGTGGGCCCGTAGTGGTTGTCCAGGCGGCAGCCGGGGATCGCGGCGAACAGGTCGCGGATCGCCGGTGTGATGATCAGGCGCTCACCTGCGGTGACCACGTGCCGCAGCGAGCCGGGGGTCACCGCCAGCCGCGCGGCGGTGACGGCCATCAGCTGCAACGCCACGTACGGCAGGAACAGCCGCTCGACCCGGTGCCGCGCGATGGTGTCGAGCAGCACGGCCGGGTCGCGGCGCACCTCGTCGGACGCGACGACCAGGCAGCCGCCGGTGGCCAGCGTCGACAGCACCTCCTGGAACGTCACGTCGAAGGAGGTCGCGGTGAACTGCAGCGTCCGCAGCCCCGGCGGTCCACTCGCGACCTGCCAGCCGATCAGCCGCGCCAGCCCCCGATGGCTCATCACGACGCCTTTCGGCACGCCGGTCGAGCCCGAGGTGTGCATGACGTACGCCGGCGCGTCGAGCGGGACGTCCGGCAGGGGTTCATGGGGGCCGGCCGCGTCCGGTGGCACCACGGCGACGCCGGACGGCAGCCGGCCCGCGTTCGCCGCGTCGGCGACCGCCACCCGCGCGCCGAGCCGCCGCACGGTGGCCTCGATGCGCGCGGGGGGTGCGGTGACGTCCAGCGGGCTGTAGGCGCCGCCGGACGCGAGCACCGCCAGCATCGTGACGACGGTGTCGGCGGACCGGCCGAGCAGTACGGCGACCGGCCGCTCGGGACCGGCGCCTGCGGCACGCAGCCGGCCCGCCAGCGCGTCCACCCGGTCCAGCAGCGCGGCGTAGCTCAGCGGCGCCGCGTCCGTGCCGTCGGCCAGCGCGTCGCGGTGGCCGTCCGCACGCGCACGCGCGCGGATCAGGTCGAGTACCGGCGTCTCAGGTGCCGCGGCCGACGGCCGCGTCAAGGTCTCCATGTCGCTCACAGCAGGCGCCCAACAATCGGCGAAGCATGTCCCGCCCCGATTTCGTGCCACGAGTCGCCGGGGCAGCGTCGGCGACCCGCATCCCCGACGCTAGGTGCGCGCGGCACAGCGGGGAGAGTCCCGTGAACCGGCGACTGTGCGGCGGCGCTGTCGCGCGAACGGGGGACTCACCGGCCGTGGAACGGCTCGTTTAACTGGGGACCGAGGACTGATCCCGGCCATTGGAGCATCCGTGACCTGCAGCCGCTTCTCGGCCGAACCGGCACCGGTGTCCCTTCTCCCGGCGGCCGGGGGGCCGCCGCTCCTCGCGCCGGGGGACGGTGAGACGACGATGCCGCCGGAATGCGTCGGCCCCGTCGTGATTCCCCCCGATCTGGTGCGGAAGCTGTCCGCGCTGGCGTCGCAGGCGGGGGCCGACGATTTCGCGCCGCTGCGGATCTGCGCCGAGGTGCTCGCGCGGCGGCTGTCCCGGCCGGGGACGACCCGCCGGGTCCAGGTGCTGCAGGAGGCGCGCGAGGCGGTCGCGCCGGCCGCGCCGGTCGATCTGACCGATGACTTCCGCGCCGCGCTCCGCCGCGCCGCGCGCGAGGAGACGCCGGACGCGGCCACCCGCCACCGGGTCGACGTCACCATCGTGGTCGCCAAGGACAACAGGTGCCTGTACGCCGAGACCATGACGAGCGCCGCCGACGCGCCGACCGCCGAGTGCTGGGCCCGGTCGTACCTGCGGCTGCTCACCTGCCTGGCCGGCGACCCCGGCAGGCCCATGGCGGAGCACCCGCTGGTCGACGACGCCGAGCGCGAGCGCATCCTGCGCGGTCTCAACGTGTACGCCGTCCCCGAGGTGCGGCACAGCACGATGACGGGACCGTTCGAGGAGCAGGTGCGGCGCACCCCCGGCGCCGTCGCGCTGCTGGACGCGCACGGCACCACGGTCACCTACCGCGAGCTGAACGAGCGCGCGAACCGGCTGGCGCGCTTCCTCATCGGCCAGGGTGCGGGGCCGGGGAGCCGCGTGGGGATCTGCATGGAGCGCGGCATCGCGCAGGTCGTCGCGATCTACGCCGCGGTGAAGACCGGTGCCACGTACGTGCCGCTGGAGGCCGAGCTGCCGGACGCGCGGCTCGCGTACATGCTGGCCGACGTCGCGCCGGGACAGGTGCTCACCGACCGGGTCTGCCGCGACCGGGTCCCCGGCGGCGCGTGGCGCGTCGTGGACGTCGAGGACCACGGCCCGTGGCGGGACCTGCCGGCGAGCGACCCGGCGGTGGACGGCGGGCCCGGCGGCCTGCTCAACATCCTCTACACCTCCGGGACGACGGGCCGTCCCAAAGGGGTGGCCTATCCGACGGCCGGCGGGCTGGCGCACCTGGCGTGGATGCAGAGCCGGTACCCGTTCGGCCCCGGCGACCGCGCGCTGTTCAAGACCTCGCCGGGCTTCGACGTCTCCATCTGGGAACTGTTCTGGCCGCTCTACCACGGCGCGAGCCTGGTGATCTGCCCGCCGGGTGAGCACCGCGACCCGCGGCGCCTCGCGCGGCTGGTCGAGGACCACCACGTGTCCACGATCTTCCTGCCGCCGACCGTGATGGCCCCGTTCCTCGACCAGGTGTCGCCGGACCGGGCCGGCGCGTTGCGCTGGGCCATGTGCGGCGGCGAGCCGGTCACGCCGCGCGTACGGGACACCTTCCACGTCACGCTGCCGTCCGCGCGCCTGATCAACTGCTACGGCCCGACGGAGGCCGGCAACGTCACCGACATGGTGCTGCCGGCCGAACCCGGGGTGCCTGTGGTGCCGCTCGGCCGGCCCGCGGCCAACTTCCGTGTCACGTTGCTGGACGAGAACCTGGACCTGGTGCCGGTCGGCATGCCGGGTGAGGCGTACATCGGCGGCGAGGTCGGGCTCGCGCAGGCGTACTGGCGTGCGCCTGGCCGCACCGCGGAACGCTTCGTGGCCGACCCCTGCGGGCCGCCGGGTGCGCGCATGTACCGGACCGGTGACCTGTGCCGGTACCGGGACGACGGGGTGCTGGAACACCTCGGCCGCATCGACAGGCAGATCAAGATCCGCGGGCTGCGGGTCGAGCCAGGCGAGATCGAGTCGGTGCTCACCTCGCATCCCTCGGTCGCCGACTGCGCGGTCGTCGCGCACGGCACACCGGTGCGCCTGCTCGCCTTCGTGGTCCCCGCCGGCGTCGAGGGCCTGGACGTCGAGGCGATCGCCGCGCACGCGGCCCGCGACCTCGCCGAGCACATGCGGCCCGAGCGTGTCGTGCCGGTCCCGCGCATCCCCGCGACGGTGAACGGCAAGGTCGACAAGGACGCGCTGCTCGACGCGTTGGCGGCGGCCGACGATGACGACCGGCCGATGGTGCCACCCGCCGACGAGCTGGAGGCCGCCGTGGCCGACATCTACCGCCGCGTCCTGGACGTCGGCCCCGTGAGCATGCTCGACACCTTCGCCGCACTCGGCGGCCACTCCCTGCTCGCCTTCAAGCTGCTGGACGAGTGCCTGGAGAGGCTGCACGTACGGCCGGACGTGGCCGACCTGCTCGCCGGCAGCGTCCGCGACGTGGCGGCGTCGGTCAGGGCCGCGCGGTCCGGCCCCGCCGAGCCGGGAGACACCGCGTCCGCCGGGTGACCGTGACGCGGCGAAAAGGGGTGCGGCCGCCGGCCGCACCCCTTTCACCGTTCGTGGTGTCACGCCGGACGGATCACCTCGGCGCCGTCACGACCACAGGCCTCCGACGAGCGGCGCCAGCGGGGTGGTGTCGGAGGCGGACAGGAACTCCGGACGGCGGCTCGGCTCGTCGGGGACGTTGTCCACACTGTTGTAGGTGATGATGAGCAGTTGCCGGTCGTACGGCGACATGTTGGTGCCTGAGCCGTGGACCAGGCGGGGGTCGAACAGCACCATGCTGCCTGCGCTGCCGGTCGCGGCCCGCATGCCGAACCTCGCGACCATCGAGGCGAGCTGGCCGGCGGTCAGCGCGTAGTCGAGGTCGGCCGCGAGGTTGGACTTCCAGCTCTCCTCGCCGCCGGCGGCGCCGCGCCGCTCGGTGGGGAGGGTGCCCATGTGGTGCGAGCCGGGGAGGAACAGCAGAGGGCCGTTGTAGGGGGTCGCGTCGTCGAGCAGGAGTGCGACGTTGGTGACGAGCGGCGCCGGCATGCCGTCCTCCCGTTCCCAGAAGATGTAGTCCTGGTGCCAGGGCCACACGTCGCCGGCCAGCGCGCGTTTGGCGTTGACCTTGCTCTGGTGCACGTAGACCTTGCTCGCCAGCAGTTGCTCGGCCGGCATGAGCAGGGCCGGCAGGCGGACCAGGCGGGAGAACACCTCGCTCACCTGGTGGCAGCCGTGGACGCCGCGGATCGTCGTGCCGTCCTTCTCCAGGACCCGGCCGGGGTGGTCGGCGCGGTAGAGGCGCTCGACCTCGTCCCGGAGGCCGGCGAGGTCGCGCGGCGTCAGCACGTCCGGTACGACGAGGAAACCGGCGTCGTGGTATTCGCGGAGCTGTGCGTCATCGAGCACGGCGTGTTCTCCTCACGAGACGGTCTCGCTCTGCCGCGGCTCGGGTTCTCCGGCCTCCGGCGGACCTTCGGGTGTCACGTCCTCGGGGGTGACGTCGGGGAGTTCGTCCTCCAGGTGCCGCAGCCTCGGTGACAGGTACGCCACGACGGCGCTGAGCGCGAGCAGCAGGCCCATCACCATCATCAGCAGCGCGAACCCCCGGCCCGGGCCGTCGCCGATGATCGCCGCGAGCAGCGGCGAGTGGACGCGGTCACGGCCGGCGAGCGGCTGGAAGACGTAGTCGGCGGCGAGGCCGGTCAACGCGAACGCCAGCAGCTTCGGCACCGACGCGATCATGTTGCGGAGCGCGATGACCCGGCCGAGCAGGTGTGGCTCCACCTTGGACTGCCACACGATCTGGTTGCTGCCGATGACGACCGCGAGCACCGCGAAGAACACGAACGCGGCGACGGCCACCAGCACCGCGTTCGGCCGGGTGGCCCCCGCGACGACGGCGACGGCGAGCAGCAGCGAGCCGCCGAGTACGGCACGCACGCGCCGCCGCGGGCCTCCCCACGCGGTCATCGCCAGGCTGCCGACGATCATGCCGACGCCGCCGCAGGTCAAGATGGTGCCGAGCACACCGGATGACGCGAAGGCGAGGACGAGCGGCGTGATCGACACGTCGACGAAACCGGCGCAGAACTCCAGTGCCGCGATGAAGCCGAGCAGGGCCAGCAGCCCGCGCCGCGCCGCGACGTACCGCCACGCCACCCAGAAGTCCCCGAGCAGCGCCGTGGCGCCGGCCGGCCGGTCGGCGGCCTGCGGGGGCCGCGGGATCCGCACCAGGAGCAGTGCGACCAGGGCCACGGCGATCGCGGTGCAGTCCATCAGGATGATGCCGTCGATGCCGATGACCAGCAGCAGGAACCCGCCTGCCACGGGTGCGAGTACCTGGCTGGACGCCACCGCGATCAGCCGCAGCCCGTTGGCGCGGCCGAGCTGCTGTTTCGGCACCAGCAGCGGCAAGGACGTCTCGAACGCCGGCATCGCGAGCGCGCCGAGCGCCGACAGGCAGGCGACGACGACGACCACCGGCCACACGGCGGTGGCGTCGGCGGCGAGCGCGACCGCCAGGAAGAGCATGACGAACAGCGAGCCGACACCGGACGTGATCATGGCGCGTCGCGCGCCGAACCGGTCCACCAGGGACCCGGCGAACGGCGAGGCGACGAGGAACGGCAGGGACGACAGCGCGTAGACCAGGCCGAGCGCCGTGGCCGAGCCGGTCACCTGGTAGACGTAGACACTGAGCGCGAATCCCGACAGCGCCGACCCGGTCAGCGAGACGAACTGCCCGCACCACAGGACGACGAAGGCGCGGAAACCCGAGGCGGGTGCCATGGCCGCCGTCACCGCCGCGCCGGGTCGGCGGGTGTCACGCCGGCCAGGTCCTCGGGGGTCACGTCGGGGAGCGCGTCCTCCAGGCCGTTCAGCCGGCGGTGCCGGTAGGCGTACAGCGTGCAGAGCGCGACCACCACGCCGGCGGCCAGCATGAGCAGCGCGAACCCGCGGTTGCCTCCGTCCCCGACCAGGGCCGCCACGACGCGTGAGCGGACCTGGTCCTCGCCGACCAGCGGCTGCAGCGCACCGCTGAGCACGCCGGCGGTGACGTTGCCGAGCATGAGCAGACCGGCGTAGACGACGTTCTTCAGCGCCATCACGCGGCCGAGCAGCTCAGGTTCGACCTTGGTGTTCAAGACGGTGTGGAAACTGCCGATGATGATCGACGTGGTGCCGAGGAAGACGAAGGCCGCCACGGCGATCAGCACGATGTTCGGCCGGAGCCCGCCGAGGACCATCGCCGCCGCGAAGAGCAGCGTCCAGCCGAGCATGCCGTTGACCCGGCGGCGCGGCCCACCCCAGATCGTCATCGCCACACCGGTCAGCGTCATGCCGAGCGCTCCGACCGCGAGGACCGCGGCGAGCGACGTCTCCGGCGCGAAGGCGAGCACGAGACCGGGGAGCAGCACCTCGACGAAGCCGATGCCGAAGCTGACCACGCCGAAGAACACCATCAGCGCGACCATGCCGTGCCGGACCTTGATCTGGTCCCATGCCTCCTTGAAGGCGGCCAGGGACGAACGCGCGGGGCTGTCCGCCGCGTCCTGCCGCGTGGCCAGGGGGATGCGCACGGCGGCCACGGTCAGCACGGCGAGCGCCAGCAGCACGGCCACCAGCAGGCCGATGCCGCCGAGGCCGATGGCGTTGATCAGCAGGCCCGCGGCGATGGGGCCGAGCACCGCGCCGAGGCCGTTGACCAGCATGCGGGTGCCGTTCGCGCGGCCGATGTGCCGTTTCGGCACCAGCAGCGTCACCGACGTCTCGATGGCCGGCAACAGCAGCGACTTGAGTATCGGGACGATCATGATGACGGCGAACGCGTGCCACACCGAGAAGTCGCCGGTGAGGAACGGCACGACGAGGCTCGCCGCGAGCAGGATGCCGCCGATGTTGCTCACCAGCAGAGCCCGCTTCACCCCCCACCGGTCGATGAACGAACCGGAGAAAGGCGAGCTGACGAGGAACGGGATGAAGGGAAGCGCGAACATGATGCCGAGCCACGGCAGCGGGTACTTGTCGTAGAAGTAGAAGGCCGCCGCGAAGTTGAGCACCGTCAGGCTCGTCACCGCGACGAACTGACCGCACCACACGATCGTGAAGGTGCGCACCCCGCGCACCGGCGGGGCGGTCGCCGCGCCGTCGTGGTCGTCGCGCGTGTCGGCTTGGGAAGTGCTCATCGTCGACCCCAATGATCAGTTGGACGTACCCGCGGCCACTGCTCGGCGCCGGTGGGTCACCGCGCACGGCAGGGAGGCGAACCCTCGCTGGTGCGGGGAGTGCACACGCCGGACGTTGGTCATGTCGATCTCGTACTCCGACACCAGCGCGCCGATCTCCTCCAGCGCGATCCGCATCTCCAGTCGTGCGAGCGCGGCGCCGAGGCAGTGGTGCGGGCCGTGGCCGAAGCTGATCATCTTGCTGGTGTCGCGGTCCAGGTCGAACCGCTCCGGCTCGTCGAACACGCGGCGGTCGCGGTTCCCCGAGGCCGGCAGGATCGCGACCCGCGCGCCTTTCTTCAGCTCCACGCCGTGGATGACGGTGTCCGCGGTGAGCATGCGTGCCGTCATCTGGCTGGCGGAGTCGTAGCGCAACGTCTCGTTGGTCCATTCGAGCGCGCGTCCGTTGAGCCCGGCGCGCTGGATCTCCGGCTGCCGCCAGCCGTGGTACCAGGCGTTGCCGATGGTCTTCCCGGTGGACTCGTTCCCCGCGCTGATCACGAGGAACAGGAACGCGACGATCTGCGTGTCGGTGTGCCGGACGCCTTTGACCTCGGCCTTGAGCATGGTGGAGGTGAGGTCGTCGCCGGGGTTGCGGCGCAGGTCGCGGACGAACTCCACGAAGTAGTCGGCGAGCCGGAGCGCGGCGGCCACCGAGTTCGGGCCCCGGTCCTCCGACCCGTCGTCACGCTGGTTGAGCTGGTCGGTGTCGGCGCGGATCTGGTCCCAGTCCGCGGCGGGGATGCCGAGCATCTCGCAGACCACGTCGTTCGGCAGGCCGGCGGCGTAGTCGGCGGCGAAGTCGAACCGGTCCAGGTCGCGCAGCGGCGCCAGCCGCTCACGTGCCAGCTCGCGGATCCTCTCCTCCAGGGCCGTGACCTTGCGCGGCCCGAACGCGGCCCCCACGGGGCCGCGGTACGCGCCGTGCTCCGGCGGGTCCATCGCGAGGAAGAAACTGGTCTGCACCGCGTGCGGCCCCCAGAGCTCCGCCTCCAGCGAGATGCCGTTGACGTTGGAGAACAGCTTGGGGTTGCGCAGCGCCGCCACGATGTCGGCGTGCCGGGACAGGGCCCAGAAGTCACGCTCCTCGTTGCGGTACAGCGGCGCGTGCTCACGCATCCACGCGTAGGTCGGATAGGGGTCCTCGTGGATCCGGTAGTCGAACGGGTCGTAACCGAGAACGGCCCGCTGGTCCCCGGGTGGCGCCATGGCGTCGGTGCTCATCGATTCTCCCGTCGAGGCGACGTCAGCCGGCGTCCACGCTGAGGTCGCGGTACGCCTGGGCCAGCGTCCGCGCCCCGCGTTCGACGACCTCGAACGGCCGGGCCAGCGACACGCGGATGAAGCGCAGCCCGCTGTCGGGGTCGGCCCAGTGGAACGGCGTGCACGGCAGCATGTGGACGCCGCGGACGACCATGTCCTTGTAGAGCACCGCCGAGTCGGGGCCGCCGGGGGGAAGCTCGATCCGCGCGACGCTGATCTGCGACTCGGGGTCGGCGAGCCGCAGCCCGACGGCCTCGACGGTCTCCTTGACCACCGCGCGGTTGCGCTCCACCAGGTCGCGGGCCCGCTCGTAGCCGCCGTTCACCCAGTCCCCCGCGAGGGCCTTGATGAGCTGGAGGACGACCGGTGAGGCGGCGAGCAGCGACTCGGAGAACGCGCGCTCGATCGGCAGCCTGGTCCGCTCGCTGTACGCCAGCAGGCCGATCTTCAGCTCGTGCGTGGGCCAGAGCTTCCCGGTGTCCTCGATGACGATCCAGCTCGCGCCGGCCTCTTCGAGCACCGCGTACGAGTCGTACTGCGCCTCACGGACCTGGCCGCGGAAGCTGGCGTCGATGATGACCGTCTGGCCGTGCCGTACGGCGTGCTCGGCGAGCGACCGCAGGTGTCCCTCCGGCATGACGAGGCCCGTCGGGTTGTTCGGGTGGGTCACCACGATCGCGCTCACCGGCGCGCCGGGCCATTCCTGCGCGAGCATGGCGGGCTCGAACAGCGGCACCAGCGACAGGCCGCGGGTGACGAACAGGTCCGCGATGTTGTCGAACGTCGGGTGCAGCACCGCGATGACCGCGCCGGCCGGCAGTGCCCTGGCCACGATGTCGGTGGCCAGTGTCGAGGAGTAACAGCTCAGGATCCGGCCCGTGCCGACCGGCGCGCTGTGCTGTCCGATCGCGCCGAGGAACGCCGCGTGCGCCTCCCGTTCGATGTCCGGGAAGGACCGGCGGGTGGCCTCGGCGAACATGTCGGGGATGCGCTCGACGATGGCCGCCTGCTGCGCGGAAAGGACGAGCCGTGCGTGTCCGTCGGTGAGGTTGAGTCCGCCGCCGGGGTCGGTCAGCGCCTCGACTTCCATGGTGGTCAGGCTGGCAAGCTCGCTCATCTCATAGTCCTTCGGGGACGTCGGCGTCGCCGCGCGTATGCCACGGCAAGGGTCACCGGCTCAACAGCAAGTACTTCGCCTACCAGGACATTAAGGTGCCGATGTCCCTGTTCACCTGTCCCCTCTAAGGGGGACCAGTGGGGTGCGCTCCAGGCAGTCGCGCAGCACGGCGGCCAGTTCCTCCAGGTGGGGGGGCTGCAACATGCTGTAGTGGTCACCCGGCACGGTCCGGTGTTCGAACTCCGGGGAGAGATGCCGCCACGCGGCGACGTCCGTGGCGGTGCTCGCCGCGGCGCTGATCAGCACGAGCCGTCCCGGGAACCGGCGCGGCCGGTGCGTGAACATGGCTCTGGTGTTGCCGGCGAACAGCCGCATGCGGGTCCGTAGTTCGTCATGTGTGCCATCGGGGACGAGACCGGCGCGGTCGAGCACCGCGAGCGCCTGTTCCTCCAGCGCGTCCCTCGCCAGGTGCCTGAACGACTCGGGATCGAGGTCCGGTGGCCGCACCCCGGCGATGCCGGTGAGGTCGCGCACGAACGCGGTGAGCACCTCCAGGTCGCCGGGGACGCCGAGGCCGCCTGGCAGTCCGCTGTCCAGCGCGACGACGATCTCGACGTCGTCGTCGGCGCCGGCCAGTTGCCTCGCCATCTCCACGGCGATCAGGCCGCCGAGCGACCAGCCGCCGAGACGGTACGGCCCCTTGGGCCGCACCCGGCGGACCAGGTCGATGTACTCCGAGGCCCGCTTGGTCAGCTCCGGCGCGCTCGGCGCGCCACGCAGGCCCGGATCCTCGATCGCGTAGAACGGCTGGTCGGGGCCGAGCAGCGGCGCGAGGCGCACGTAGTGGCCGACGGAGCCGCCGACGGGGTGCACGAAGAACAGCGGCGGCCGGGTGCCTCGCGGCTGGAGCGGCGCGGCGGAGTCGGAACGCGTGTCGGTGTCGCCGCTGTCGAGGCGCGCGGCGAGCTGCCGCAGCACCGGGTTGGTGAACAGGTGGCGGGTCGTCACCGCGACGTTCAGATGTCTCCTGATGCGCGCGGCGAGCTGGCTGCCGTGCAGGGAGTTGCCGCCGAGCTCGAAGAAGTTGTCGTCGGCGCCGACACGCCGCACCCTCAGCAGTTCCTGCCAGGTCTCGGCGAGCCAGCGTTCCGTGCCGGTGCCGGGGGGGACGTACCGCCTGGCGCTCGGGGCCGGGTCGGGGAGCCTCGCCGTGTCGAGTTTGCCGTTCGGGGTCAGCGGCAGCTCGGGGAGCGTCACGAAGACCGAGGGGATCATGTACGTGGGGAGCCGCGCGGCGAGATGCCTGCGCAGGTCCGCGTCGCCGGCGTCGCCGGCGACGTAGGCGGCGAGGCTGTCGCCGCGCAGGACCACGGCGCAGTCCCGCACGGCCGGATGTCCCGCCAGGACGTGCTCGATCTCACCGAGTTCGATGCGCTGGCCACGCAGCTTGACCTGCCGGTCGGTGCGGCCGAGATATTCGAGCAGCCCGTCGGGCCGCCAGCGCACCAGGTCGCCGGTGGCGTACATGCGTTCCCCCGGCCGGCCGCTGTAGGGGTCCGGCAGGAAACGCTCGGCGGTCAGCCCCGGACGGTTGAGGTAGCCGTGGGCCAGGCCGGCGCCGGCGATGTGGAGCTGGCCGGAGATGCCGACCGGCACCGGACGCAGGCGTTTGTCCAGGACGTACGCGCGGTGGTGCGGCAGGGCCGTGCCGATGGGGACCGTGCCGTGCAGGGGGGTCTTCTCGCAGACGTAACCGGTGCAGATGACGGTGGCCTCGGTGGGGCCGTACCCGTTGTGCACGGTGAGGCCGGGCCGCGACCAGCGGTTGACCAGTTCGGCGCCGAGCGCGGACCCCGCGCACAGGATCGCACGGAGCCCGCTGTCCCTCAGTGGCGCCGGGTCCAGCAGGGCCAGGATCGCCGGGGGGATGTAGGCGACCGTGACGTGCTGCTCCAGCAGGAGCGCGGTCAGCGCCGCCGGGTCGGTGACGACCGCCGACGGAGCGCCGACGACCGTGCCTCCGGCGAGCAGGGTGGCGAAGGTGTCGAAGACCGTGACGTCGAACGCCGGGTTGGCGACCTGGGGGACGACGTCGGCGGCCGTGAGGCCGTGGTGTGCCGTCGCGTTGCGGCAGTAGGTGTGCACCGACCGGTGACTGACCATGACCCCCTTCGGCGTGCCGGTGGAGCCGGAGGTGTAGATCACGTACGCCGGATCGAGCGGCCGCACGCCGGCGTCCGGCGGGGTGCCGGGCCGGCGGGCCAGATCGGCCTGGCGGAACGGGTCGTCCAGGACCCAGGTCGCGGTGGCCGGGGCCACCTCGGCGGCCGTCGCCGCGAGGTCGGACGTCGTCAGCAGCAACGGCGAAGCCGCGTCGCCGACCTGGAACGCGAGCCGGGCCGGCGGGTTGCGCGGATCGAGCGGCATCCACGCCGCTCCGCTCATGGACACCGCGAGCTGCGCGACCAGCAGGTGCGGGCCGCGTTCCAGCAGCAACGCCACCACTTGACCACGGCCCGCGCCGGCGTCGCGCAGCGCGTGCGCCAGCCGAGCGGCACGCCGGTCGAGTTCGGCGTAGGTCAGCTCGACCGGCTCACCGGCGGGGCCGGCGACGAAGCGGAACGCGACACGGCCGCCGTCATGGCCCGCCGTGACCTGGTGCAGCAGCCCCGCGCCGGCGACGACGGCCCGCACCGCTACACGCCTCCCATCGGCCCGGCCGGGTTCCACGACAGCACCTGTTGACGCTCGCTGCTCGACATGATGTCGATGTCCTCGGCGATCACATCCGGTTCGGCCAGGCCGTTGGCGAGCGCCGCCAGGTAGTGGTCGAACAGGCGCTCCATGCGGTCGGCGTCGAACATCTCCGTGGAGTACTCCATCGACAGCCACAGGCTGTCCGGAGTCTCGATCAGCTCGATGCCGATGTCGAACCGCGAGACGCGGCTGACCGTGTCCAGAGGTCGCGCGTCCACGTCGCCGAGCGTGAGGTCGGCCTGGCTGCCGGCGGGCTGGAGCGTGAGGCTGACCTGGAACAGGGGGTTGCGTCCCGCGATCCGCTCCGGCTGGACCGCGTCGACGATCACGGCGAACGGCACGTCCTGGTACGTGGTCGCGTCCAGCACCGTCGCGTGGCAGCGGCCGACGACCTCCGCGAACGTCGGCTCGCCGCCGAGGTCGGTACGCAGGACCACGGTGTTGGCGAAGAACCCGATGATGCGTTCCATCTCGGGACGGGTGCGGCCGGAGACGATGGACCCGATGACGAGGTCGTCCTGACCGGTGTAGCGGTGCAGCACCGTCAGCAGTCCCGCCTGCGCCACCGCGAGGAACGACACCCGGTGCGCACGCGCGTACGCGCGCATCGCCTCGGCGGTGGCGGCCGGCACCTCGCGGGTGGTCGCGGCACCCGCGCCGGTGGGCCGCGCGGGACGCGGCCGGTCGGCGGGGAACTCCAGGGTCGGCAGACCGTCCAGTGCCTCACGCCAGTGGCCCACGCGGCGGTCCATCTCGGCCTCGTCGAGCCGGCCGCGCTGCCACACCGCGTGGTCACCCGGCTGGAGGTACACCTCAGGCAGCCCGGCCTCCTCCCCGCGGCTCTCGGCGGCGTACGCCACCGACAGCTCGTCGGCGAGCATCCGCAGCGACCAGCCGTCGGAGACGATGTGATGCATCACCGGCACCAGGATGTGCTCGTCCGGCCCGAGCCTGGCCAGCCCCGCGCGGAACAACGACCCGGCCGCGAGGTCGAACCGCCGCGTCATGTGCTCGTTCACCCACGACTCGACGTCCTCGGCTCCGACGTGCTCCACCGTCAGCGTGACCGCAGAAGGCGGCGGCTCGATCACCTGGCGGGGGACACCGCGCTCCTCGACGAACCTGGTGCGCAGTCCCTCGTGCCGCACCATCAAGGTGTGCAGGGCCCGTTCCAGCGCGGGGATGTCGAGCGGACCGCGCAGCGCCAGCGCGAACGACAGGTTGTAGATGGACGACATCCCCATGCGTTCCAGGAACCACAGGCCTTCCTGCTGCGGGGTGCACGGCAGCGCGCCGTCGCGTGCCACCGGCACGATCGGCTGCTCCCCGGTGGCCGCCTCCGACTCCGCGAGCCGCGCGGCGAGGTCGGCGAGCGTCGCCTCGGTGAACAGGTGCTGCAGGTCGAGCTCGACGCTCAGGTGCTCGCGGACGCGCGCGGCGAGCTGCGTGCCGTGCAGGGACGTGCCGCCGAGGTCGAAGAAGTTGTCGCCGGCGCCGACTCGGTCGACCTTCAGCAGTTCCTGCCAGGCCTCGGCGAGCCATTGTTCGGTCTCGGTGGCCGGTGCCACGTACTGCCTGGCGCCGGGCCTCGGGTCCGGCAGCGCGGCGAGGTCGAGTTTGCCGTTGGGGTTCAGCGGCAGCGCCGGCAGCGTGACCCACGCGGTGGGGATCATGTAGGGGGGGACGTCGCGGGCCAGGTGCTCGCGCAGTTCGGCGGGGTCAGGGTCGCCGTGGCCGGGCTCGGTGACGACGTACGCGGCGAGGTAGGAGTCGTCGCGCATGGTCACGGCGCACTGCCGCACGGCGGGGTGCCTGGTCAGGACGTGTTCGATCTCGCCGAGCTCGATGCGCTGGCCGCGCAGCTTGACCTGCCGGTCGGTGCGGCCCATGAACTCCAGCTGACCGTCGGGCCGCCAGCGGACCAGGTCGCCGCTGGCGTACATGCGGTCCCCCGGCTCGCCGCCGTAGGGATCCGGCAGGAAACGCTCGGCGGTGAGGCCGGGCCGGTTGAGGTAGCCGTGCGCGAGACCGCTGCCGGCGATGTACAGCTGGCCCGCCACCCCGACCGGCACCGGCCGCAGCCGTTTGTTCAGCACGTAGGTGCGCTGGTGCGGCAGGGCCGTGCCGATGGGGACGGCGCCGGGGAGCGGCGTGGGGGGACACACGTAGCTGGTGCAGATGACGGTGGCCTCGGTGGGGCCGTAGCCGTTGTGCACGGTGAGGCCGGGCCGCGACCAGCGGCCGGCCACCTCGGCGCCGAGCACGGACCCGATGGCGATGACCGCGCGGAGCGGGCCGCCGGCCAGCCGCGCCGGGTCCATCAGGGCCAGGATCGGCGGCGGGACGTAGGCGACCGTGACGCGCTCCTCGATCAGGAACGTGGTGAGCGCGTCCGGCTCGGTCATCACCGACGACGGAGCGCTGACGACGGTGCCGCCGGCCAGGAGAGTGGCGAACGTGTCGAAGATCGTGACGTCGAACGCCGGGTTGGCGACCTGCGGGAGGACGTCGGCGGCGGTGAGGCCGAGCTGTTCCACCGCGTTCCCGCAGTAGACGTACGCCGACCGGTGCGAGATGAGGACCCCTTTCGGGGTGCCGGTGGAGCCGGAGGTGTACATCAGGTACGCCGCGTCGCCGGGGCTGACGTCGACGTCGGGGGCCGTGCCGGGGTGGCGGGACAGCTCCGCCTGCCGCAGCGGGTCGTCGAGGACCCACGTCTCGGCCGCGGTCACCTCGGCGGCCAGGGCCGTGAGGTCCGACGTCGTGAGCAGCAGCGGCGCCGCCGCGTCGCCGGCCTGGAACGCCAGCCGGGCCGGTGGGTTGCGCGGGTCGAGCGGCATCCAGGTGGCGCCGCTCATCATTACCGCGAGCTGCGCGACCATCAGGTGCGGCCCGCGTTCCAGCAGCAACGCGACCACCTGACCCGGCCCGAGCCCGGCCTCACGCAGCGCGTGCGCGAGCCGGCCGGCCCGGCGGCCGAGCTCCCCGTAGGTCAGCTCGGCCCTTTCACCGGCACTTCCCGTGAAGCGGAACGCGACACGGCCGGTGTCGTGTCCCGCTGTGACGTGGTGCAGCAGCCCTGATGTGGCGACCGCACCGGCGACGACGGTGTGCACCGCTACACGCCTCCCTCTTCGACGGCACCGCTGGTATCGGCCGGGTTCCAGGCGTGCAGCACCTGCTGACGCTCACTGCTCGACATGATGTCGATGTCCTCGGCGATCACGCCGGGGTCGGCGAGGCCGTTGGTCAGCGCCGAGACCAGGTGGTCGAGGAACCGCTCCATGCGGTCGGCGTCGAACAACTCGGTGGAGTACTCCACCACCAGGTCCAGGTCGTCACCGCTGTCGATGACGTCGATCGCGAGGTCGAACCGCGCGGCGCGGTTGGCCGCGTCCAGGGACTCGGCCGCCACGTCGCCGAGCGACAGGTCGGCCTGGTTGTTGGACGGCTGGAGCGTCATGCTGATCTGGAACAGGGGGTTGCGTCCGGCGACCCGCTCGGGCTGGAGCGCGTCCACGATCACCGCGAAGGGAAGCTCCTGGCGTTCGGTGGCGTTCAGCACCGTCTCGTGGCAGCGGTCGATGACCTCGGCGAACGTCGGTTCGCCGCTCAGATCGGTGCGCAGCACCACGGTGTTGGCGAAGAACCCGACCAGGGGCTCCAGCTCCGGACGCGTGCGGCCGGAGAAGATCGACCCGATGACGAGGTCCTCCTGACCGGTGTAGCGGTGCAGCACGGTCAGCAGTGCCGCCTGCACCACCGCGAGGAACGACACCCGGTGCGTACGCGCGTACGTGCGCGCCGCCGCGGCGGTGCCGGCCGGCACCTGGCGGTCGGCCGCCGTTCCCTGCCCGGTCGGGTCGGCGGAACGCGGCCGGTCGGCGGGGAAGTCCAGCGTCGGCACGTCCGCCAGGGCCTCGCGCCAGTAGCCGAGCTGCCGGTCCATCTCGGCGCCGTCGAGCCAGCCGCGCTGCCACACCGCGTGGTCGGCCGGCTGGAGCGTCATCTCCGGCAGCGACACCCCTGCCACGCCGCGCTCGGCGGCGTACAGCGCGCCGAGCTCGTCGGCGAGGATCTTGGCCGACCAGCCGTCGGCGATGATGTGGTGCACGACCAGCGCGATCGCGTGGTGGTCCGGTCCGACATGGGCCAGCGCCGCGCGGAACAGCGACCCGGCCGCGAGGTCGAAGGGTCTTCTGGTCCACTCGAAGGCCCACGACTCGACCTCGTCCGCCTTCATCGGCACCACCGGCAGCGGGAACACCGCAGGCGGCGGGTCGACGACCTGGCGCGGCAGGCCGTCCTCCTCGGTGAACCTGGTGCGCAGCGCCTCGTGCCGCACCACCAGGCCGCGCAGGGCCCGCTGCAAGGCGGGGATGTCGAGCGGGCCGCGCAGCGCCAGCGCGAACGCGATGTGGTACATCGACGACGACGGGTCCATGGACTGCAGGAGCCACAGGCCTTCCTGCTGCGGCGTGCACGGCAGCGCGCCGTCGCGCGGCACCGGCACGATCGGCTTGAGCGCCGGCGCGGCCTCCGACTCCTCCAGGCGTGTGGCGAGGTCCGCGAGCACCGGGTTGGCGAACAGGTGACGCAGGTCCAGCTCGATGAGCAGATGTTCGCGGACCCGCGCGGCGAGCTGGCTGCCGTGCAGGGAGTTGCCGCCGAGTTCGAAGAAGTTGTCGTCGCAGCCGACGCGTTCGACCTTCAGCAGTTCCTGCCACGCGCCGGCGAGCCAGCGTTCGGTGTCGGTGCGCGGCGGCACGTACTCCTTGGCCTGCGCCACCGGGTCGGGGAGCTTGGCGAGGTCGAGCTTGCCGTTGGGGCTCAGCGGCAGCTCGGCCAGCGTCACGAAAACCGAGGGGATCATGTACGCGGGGAGCTGTTCGGCGAGGTGGACGCGCAGGTCCCCCTGGTCGGCGTCGCCGACGACGTACGCGGCCAGGTAGTCGTCCCGCATGATCACGGCGCACTGCTCGACGGCGGGATGCCTGGCGAGGACGTGCTCGATCTCGCCGAGCTCGATGCGCTGGCCGCGCAGCTTGACCTGCCGGTCGGTGCGGCCCATGAACTCCAGCAGGCCGTCCGGCCGCCAGCGCGCCAGGTCGCCGCTGGCGTACATGCGGTCCCCCGGCCTGCCGTAGGGATCAGGCAGGAAACGCTCGGCGGTGAGGCCGGGCCGGTTCAGGTAGCCGTGCGCGAGGCCCGCGCCGGAGATGTAGAGCTGGCCCGCCACCCCGACCGGCACCGGCCGCAACCGCTTGTTCAGCACGTAGACGCGGTGGTGCGGCAGGGCCGTGCCGATGGGGACGGTGCCCTGCAACGGGGTGTCGGGACAGACGTAGTTCATGCAGGCCACGGTGGTCTCGGTGGGGCCGTACCCGTGGTGCAGGGTGAAGCCGGGCCGCGACCAGCGGGCCTGCACCTCGGCGGCGAGCGACTCCCCGCCGGCCACGAAGCCGCGCAGCGCGCTTCCGGCGAACTTGGCCGGGTCGAGCAAGCGCAGGAACGCCGGGGTGAGGAACGAGAACGTGACCCTCTCGGCGACGATCAGCTCGGTGAACGCGTCCGGGTCGGTGATGACGGCGAACGGCGCGCTGACGATGGTCGCACCGGCCAGCAACGTGGTGAAGGTGTCGAAGACGGTGCCGTCGAAGGCGGGGTTGGCCGTCTGGAGAATGCGGTCGCCGGGGGTGACGTGGTGGTGTTCGAGCACGTTCACGCAGTACGTGTACGCCGACCGGTGCGAGACCAGGACGCCTTTGGGGGTGCCGGTGGAACCCGAGGTGTAGATCACGTACGCCGGGTCGTGCGGCCGGACGTCCACCTCCGGCGCGGTCTGCGGGTGACGCGCCAGCTCGGCCTCCCGCACCGGGTCGTCCAGGACCCACGTGACGGTCGCGGGGGCCACCTCGCCGGCCAGGCCGGCCAGGTCCGAGGTGGTCAGCAGCAGCGGCGCCGCGACGTCGGCGGCCTGGAAGGCCAGCCGGGCCGGCGGGTTGCGGGGATCGAGCGGCATCCAGGCCGCTCCGCTCATCATGACCGCCATCCGCGCGACCATCAGGTGCGGGCCGCGTTCCAGCAGCAACGCCACCACCTTCCCCGGACCGGCCCCCGCTTCGCGCAGCGCGTGCGCGAGCCGGCCGGCCCGGCGGCCGAGCTCCCCGTAGGTCAGCTCGACCGGCCCCGCGCCGTCCACGAACCGCAGCGCGACGCGGCTTTCGTCATGGCCCGCCGTGACCTGGTGCAGCAGCCCCACGGCCGCGCCGGCGACAACTGTGTGCACCGCTACCTTCCTCCCTCTGACCCGGCGGCCGTCGAGCTCCAGGCGTGCAGCACCTGGTGGCGTTCGGTGGTGGACATGATGTCGATGTCCTCGGCGACCTCGTCCGGCCCGGCCAGGCCGTTGGTCAGCGCCGCGACGTAGTGGTCGAGAAGACGTTCCATGCGGTCGGCGTCGAACAACTCGGTGGAGTACTCCACCACCAGGTCCAGGCCGTCGGCGTTGTCGATCGCGTCGATCGCGATGTCGAACCGCGCGTTGCCGCCGCCGAGCTCGACCGGCTCGGTCCGCACCGCGCCGAGCCGCAGGCCGGGCTGGGTGTTGGCGGGCTGGAGGGTGAGAGCGATCTGGAACAGGGGGTTGCGGCCCGCGACCCGCTGCGGCTGGACCGCGTCCACGATCAGCGCGAACGGGATGTCCTGGCGTTCTGTGGCGTTCAGCACCGTCTCGTGCGAGCGGCGGACGACCTCGGCGAACGTCGGTTCACCGCTCAGGTCGGTGCGCAGCACGACGGTGTTGGCGAAGAAACCGACGACCGGCTCGATCTCGGGCCGGGTGCGGCCCGAGAAGACCGACCCGATGACGAGGTCCTCCTGGCCGGTGTACCGGTGCAGCACGGTCAGCAGCGCCGCCTGGAGCACCGCGAGGTACGACACCCGGTGCGTCAGCGCGTACGCGCGGGCCGCGGCGGTGGTCTCCGCCGGCACGCGGCGGGAGACCACCGCGCCGGCGCCGGTCGGCCGCGCGGGACGCTGCCGGTCGGCGGGGAAGTCCAGCGTCGGCAGACCGGCGAGGGCCTCGCGCCAGTAGGCGGTCTGCCGGTCCAGTTCGGCGCCGTCCAGCCGGTCCCGCTGCCACACCGCGTGGTCGACCGGACGCAGGCGCAGCTCCGGCAGCGCGGCGTGGTCGCCGGAGTACAGCAAGGCGAGCTCCTCGGCGAGGATCTTGCCGGACCAGCCGTCGGCGATGATGTGGTGGACCGTCAGCACCAGCACGTGGTGGTCGGGTGCGAGCCGCGCCAGCGCCGCGCGCAGCAGCGGCCCGGCCGCCAGGTCGAACGGCCGGCCGATGATCTCGGTGGCCCACGATTCGACGTCGCCGGCGGACATCTCGGTCACCGGCAGCGAGTACGCCGCAGGCGGCGGGTCGATCACCTGGAACGGCAGACCCCCGTCCTCGACGAACCGCGTGCGCAGCGCCTCGTGCCGCGCCACCAGCGCGAGCAGGGCCCGCTCGAGCGACGGCACGTCCAGCGGGCCGCGCAGCCCGAGCGCGTACGGGATGTTGTACGTCGGCGACGACGGGTCGAGCCGGTGCATGAACCACAGGCCCTCCTGCTGGTGCGTGCACGGCAGCGCGCTCTCGCCGGTCACCGGCTCGATCGGCGTCTCGGCGCCGGAGCTGCCGGTCTCGTCGAGCCGCGCCGCGAGCTGTTCGAGCACCCGGCTGGTGAACAGGTGCCGGGGTTCGAGCTCGATGCTCAGGCCGTCGCGTATCCGCGCGATGAGCTGCGTGCCGTGCAGGGAGTTGCCGCCGATGTCGAAGAAGTCGTCGTGAACGCCGACCCGGTCCACCCCGAGCAGTTCCTGCCATGTCGCGGCGAGCCACTTCTCGGTGGCGGTGCGCGGAGCCACGTACTCGGCCGCCGCGGACACCACGGCGGGCAGCGCGGCCACGTCGAGCTTGCCGTTGCGGGTCACCGGCAGCTCAGGCAGCGGGACCCACGCGGTGGGGATCATGTACGTCGGCAGCCGCGGCGCCAGGTACTCGCTCAGCTCGGCCGGGCCGGGGTCGGCGTGGCCGGGCTCGGCGACGACGTACGCGGCGAGGTAGGAGTCGTCGCGCAGCAGGACGGCGCAGTGCCGGACGGCGGGGTGCCTGGCGAGGACGTGCTCGATCTCGCCGAGCTCGATGCGCTGACCGCGCAGCTTGACCTGCCGGTCGGCGCGGCCGAGATACTCGATCACGCCGTCACTCCGCCAGCGGCACACGTCGCCGCTCGCGTACATGCGCGCGCCTGGCCCGGCGTAGGGGTCGGCGAGGAACCGCTCGGCGGTCAGCCCCCGCCGGTTGACGTAGCCGAGGGCCACCGGCCCGCCGATGAACAGCTGCCCCGCCACGCCGATCGGCACCGGCCGCAGGCCGTCGTCCAGGATGTAGGTGCGCATGTTCGTGATCGGCGGCCCGATCGGCACGACGACGGCGTCCGGTTCGCACCGCCAGGACGTGACGTCGATGGACGCCTCGGTGGGGCCGTACAGGTTGTGCAGCTCGACGTGCGGCCAGACGGCGAGGAACCTGCGGGCCGCGACCGGCGGCAGCGCCTCACCGCTGGCGAACACCAGGCGCAGGTCACGCAGCGCGCCGGGGTCGAGGCCGTCCTGCACCGCGTCGAGGAACGCCAGCAGCATCGACGGGACGAAGTGCACGATGGTGACGCGCTCACGGCCGATCAGGTCGTGCAGGTACGCGGGGTCGCGGTGACCGCCTGGCGCGGCGACCACGATGGTGGCGCCGTAGGCGAGCGGCCAGAAGAACTCCCAGACCGAGACGTCGAAGCTGTACGGCGTCTTCTGCAGCACCCGGTCGCGGGGCTCCAGCCGGTAGGTGTCCTGCATCCAGGCGAGCTGCTTGTGCACGCCGCGGTGCGGGACGAGCACACCCTTCGGTGTGCCGGTGGAACCGGAGGTGTACAGCACGTAGGCCGGGGAGTCCACGGTGACGTCGCCGTCCGGCGGGTCCGAGGGCTCGGCGGCGAGCGCGTCCCGCTCGGTGTCCAGCGCGATCGCGGCGGGGAAGGCGGACGCGTACGCGGCGTGTGTGACGACGACCGGCGGCGCGGCGTCGGCGAGCATGAACGCGAGCCGCTCCTGCGGCAGGTCCGGTTCGAGCGGCAGGTACGCGCCGCCGGCCTTCAGCGCGGCGAGCAGTGCGACGACCATGTCGGCCCCCCGGTACAGGCACACGCCGACCGGGTCGCCGGGGCCCACGCCGTGCCGGCGCAGCCGGTGCGCGAGCCGGTTGGCGGCCTCGTCCAGCCGCCGGTACGACCACTCGGTGCCGTCGTGATCGACGACGGCGACCGCGTCCGGTGTCGCGGCGGCGGCACGTCCGGCCATGCGGTGGATCAGCTCGACCGGCGGCCCGCCTGCCGTGTCGTTCCACCCCTGGACGACCTGGTGGTGTTCCGCGGCCGGCATGATGTCGATCTCCCCGGCGGCCACGCCGGGTTCGGCCAGGCCGTTCGCCAGGGCCGCGACGTAGTGGTCGAGGAGGCGTTCGATGCGGTCGGCGTCGAACAGCTCGGTGGAGTACTCGACCATCAGCTCCGACCGGCCGCCGGCGTCCCCCACGTTGATGAGCATGTCGAAGCGCGCGTAGTCGTCCACGACCTCGATCGCCTCGGCCCGCACGTCGCCGAGCGACAGACCGGCCTGTGCGCCGGCCGGTTGGAGGCTGAGGCTGATCTGGAACAGGGGGTTGCGTCCCGCGACGCGCTCGGGCTGGAGCGCGTCCACGATCAGTGCGAACGGGATGTCCTGGCGTTCTGTGGCGTTCAGCACCGTCTCGTTGCAGCGGCGGACGACCTCGGCGAACGTCGGCCCGCCACTCAGGTCGGTGCGCAGCACGACGGTGTTGGCGAAGAAACCGACCACCGGCTCGATCTCCGGCCGGTTGCGGCCGGAGAAGATGGACCCGATGACCAGGTCCTCCTGGCCGGTGTACCGGTGCAGCACCGTCAGCAGCGCCGCCTGCAGCACCGCGAGGTACGACACCCGGTTCGTCAGCGCGTACGCGCGCGCCGCCGTCGCGACCGCGGCAGGCAGCTCACGTCCGGCCACGGTCCCCGCGCCGGTCGGCTGCGCGGGACGCTGCCGGTCGGCGGGGAAGTCCAGCGTCGGCAGACCGGCCAGGGCCTCGCGCCAGTACTCCATCTGCCGGCCGGTCTCGGCGCCGTCGAGCCGCGCACGCTGCCACACCGCGTGGTCACCCGGCTGCAAGGTGATCTCAGGCAGCTCCGTCCCCGGCATGCCGCGCTCGGCGGCGTACAGCACCCCGAGCTCGTCGGCGAGGATCTTGGCCGACCAGCCGTCGGCCACGATGTGGTGGACCACCAGCACGACCGCGTGGTCGTCCGGCCCGACCCTGGCGAGCGCCGCGCGGAACAACGGCCCGGCCGCCAGGTCGAACGGCCGGTGCGCCTCACCGGCGGCCCAGCGTGGCAGCGCGCCGGCGGACATCTCGGTCACCGGCAGCGGGAACGCCGCAGGCGGCGGGTCGATCACCTGGCGCGGCAGGCCGTCCACCTCGACGAACCTCGTGCGCAGCGCCTCATGCCGGGTCACCAGCGCGAGCAGCACACGTTCCAGCGACGGCACGTCGAGCGGGCCGCGCAGCCGCAACGCGAACGGGATGTGGTAGGTCGGGGACGCCGGGTCGAGCCTGTGCATGAACCACAGGCCCTCCTGCTGCTGCGTGCACGGCAGCGCCTGGTCGCGCGCCACCGGCACCAGGGGGGCCGGTTTGCGCTCCTTGGCGGCCGGCTTGCGTTCCTTGGCCGCGCGCTTGGCGGCCAGCAGCCGTTCCAGCTCGGCGATCTCGTCGTCCAGCTCCGTGCCGGGCTCCTCGTCCCCCTCCGGCGACAGCTCCGGTGAAAGGGCCCGCGCGAGCTCACGCACGCTGGGATTGGCGGCGAGCGTCGCGACACCGGCGCCTTCGATGCGGCCGGCCGCGCGCACCGCGTCGAAGGAGTCGCCGCCGAGCTCGAAGAAACTGGCCGTGACGTCGACGTCCGCGAGACCGAGTATCTCCTGGTAGACGGCGGCGATCGCCTCCTCCTGCGGGGTGGCAGGCGGCTCGGGTGCCGAGGAACGCTGCCGCATGGCCGCCACCGGCTCGGCCGGCGGCACCGGCAGCGGGCCGTTCACCGACACGACCGGCTCGACCCGGTCGGCGGTGATGATCGCCTCCATGGTGGCGTGCAGCCGCGCGAGCAGATCGTCGATGAACCCGGGAGCGAACCGGTCGCGGTGGATCAGCAGCTGCATCTCCGACACCGGAGCAGGCGCGACCGTCAGCGTCAGCGGCAGGTCGATCTTGTCGTACAGAGTGTCGACGCGGAAGGCGAGCTGGTCGTCGTCGGCGGCGGCGTCACCCGCGCCTGCGTCGATGGCGAGCGAGTAGTTCTCCAGCACCAGGAGCGAGTCGAACAGCTGCTGACCCGGCGCGTCGGCCCACTTCTTGATGTCGGCGAGCGGCGCGTACTCGTAGCGGCGCATGGCCGCGTAGGTGTTCTGCAGCTCGCGCAGCCACGCGCCGAGGTCGCCGGCGTCCGGCACGGGGACCCGCAGCGGCAGCGTGTTGGCGAACAGGCCGACCATGCGCTCGATCTGCGGCAGCTCGGGGGGACGGCCCGAGGTGGCGCAGCCGAAGGTGACCTCCGGCTGGCCGGTGTAGCTGCGCACCACGACGGCCCACACGGCCTGCACCATGGTGCTGAGCGTGACCCGGTGCCGGGCCGCCGCGTCGCGCAGCCCGTCGGCCAGTTTCTCCGGCAGGCCCACGATGCGGCGCTCGACCGCGCCGGTGCCGGACGCGGGGTCCGCCGGGTCGAACCGCGACACGATGGTGGGCCGCACCCCGGCGAGGGCCTTGGCCCACAGGTCGCGTGCCTCCCGCAGGTCCTGGCGTTGCAGCCAGGCGATGTAGTCGCGGTAGGCCGGCGCGGGCCGCGGCTTCGGCGCGCCGTAGGCGAAGGTCCGGTACCACGCCATGACCTCGTCGAGGACGACGGGAATCGACCAGCCGTCCAGCAGCACGTGGTGGTAGGTCCAGATCAGGGTGTGGCGGCGGTCGCCGAGCTTGACGACGTGCAGCCGCTGGAGCGGCGCCACGGCGGGGTCGAACCCGGCGGCGCGGTCCTCGGTCTGCAGCCGCTGAAGCCGTTCCCGCTGCGCCGCCTCGTCGAGATCCGACAGGTCGTGGTGGTGGACCGGCAGTGTGACGTCCCGGTGCGCGACCTGCAGCGGCTTGTCCAGGCCCTCCCAGTGGAACGAGCTGCGCAGCACGGGGTGCGCGGCGACGACCGCCTCCCAGCCGCTGATGAGCGCGTCCACGTCCAGCGGACCCTCGACGGCGTAGGTGTGCTGGCTGAGGTACATGTCGGCGGCGCCGTCGTGCAGGCTGTGCAGCAGCATGCCTTGCTGAAGCGGTGAGAGCTCGTAGATGTCCTCGACGTTCCCGCTGCTCACGCGTCGCTCCCTTCGCTGGTCAGATGAGGTCCTGGACGATGGTCTCGACGACCTGGCGCTCGGCGGCGGGATTGAGGAAGTGCCCGCCGGCGAGGTGGTGGATCCGGAAGCCGGCGGTGGTCTCGGTACGCCAGGAGACCACCTTGTCGGGGGTGCCGACGGGGTCGTCCACACCGGCGAAGGCACGGATCGGCACGTCCAGCGGGGTGAGCGGGTGGAAGTCGTGTGTGCTGAGCACCGACAGGTCGGCCTCGAACATCGGCAGCACGGCCCGGAGCAGGTCCGGCTGGTCCAGCACCTCAGGCGGCGTGCCACCCATCTCGCGCAGATAGCCGACCAGCCCGTCCGGCCGGTTCTGCCACGGCCAGGTGCCGTCGTCGGTGCACGGCGCGGGGTCGCAGGCGATGTACAGCCGGGTCGGCATCGGCATCGCGAGGTCGCGCAGCGCGTGCGTGAGAGCCCACGCGACCCTGGCCCCCATGCTGATGCCGTAGAAGGCGAACGGCCGGTCGAACAGTGGTTTGAGCACGTCGACGAGGTCGCCGACGAGGCCGGTCATGCGGTCGTGGGCCGGTTCGGTGAAGCGGTCGGCCCGGCCCGGTAGCTGGACGGCGACCAGTTCCACCGAGCGCGGCAGCATCTGGCGCCATGAGCGGTACATGGACGCGCTGCCGCCGGCGTGGTGGAAACACAGCAGTCGTATACGGGCGGTGTCGTCGGCGCGGCCGAAACGCTTCAGCCAGCGGCGGTCGATGTCCTGCGGATGTGCGTTCATCCCCACCTCGTCCGCGACGGTGCAGTTGAGCTCTGCGTCGACGCTATCGAGAGCCTTCTCCGAGGTGCTGTCACACGAATCGAGGACAGTCGATCGAGAGGGGGGCCGCACCCCGGGACTCCGCGATGAAGTCCGTGGCCACCCGCATCAAGGCGGTGCCGGCGTGGAACAGGGACGAGTGGTCGCCATGGGGCTCCACCCGCAGCCGGCCGTACGGCAGGCCCCGTGCCACCTGCTCCGACCCCTGCGGATGGGCCGTCTGGTCGTCCGCGCTGGTGACCACGAGCGTGGGTTGCGCGACCCGCGGGAGATACGGCTCCACGTCGGTGGTGGCGATGACGCCGTTGAGCCGGCAGTACCGGTAGAACAGCTCCGGCGTGGCGTACGGGTACAGCACCAGATGCGCCGTCTCGGCAGGCGTGGTGCGCAGCGCGACCTGGCGGAACGTCGTCTGCAGCGACCGCGCCGCGGCCCGGCTCTCGGCGGCGATGGTCATCAGCTCGATCAGGTCGTCCTGGAACCTGGTCCTCGGGGAGCCGCCGCCGAAGTGGTAGGCGCCGTGCCACAGGCTGAGCGAGGTGATCCGCTCGGGCCGCTCCGCGGCGGCGGCCAGCGCGATGACCGCGCCGCCGCACAGGCCGACGACATGCGCGTCCGGCACGCGGTAGTGGTCCATGACGGCGAACAGGTCGGCGGCCTGCGTGGCGGCGTCCACGGCGCAGTCGCCGATCAGGGGGACGGGGCCGAAGAGACCCCGGCTCTCCCAGGTCACGACGCGGTGGTCCCGCGCGAGGAACCGCATCCACGTCTCGGTGAGCGCGGCCGGCATGCCGCAGGCCGGGACGAGGACCACCGCCTCGTCCCCCTGTCCCGCGCCGTACACGTTCAGCGGAACCCCGTCGTGCGCGACGACGGTGTCCTTGCCGAAGGACGCGTCGAAACCGCCGGCCACCGCCGCGGCGACCAGCCGGTCGGCCCGCGCCGGCCGCGCCGCGACGGTGTCCGGCACGTCCGCGAGGGCCAGCCGCTCGCTGATGACCCGCTCGAAGACCTGGAGGTCGTCGGCGGACGCGCTCCTGACCAGCGCCAGCCCGGGCACACCGGCCGCGCGCGCGATCCGGCCGAGCAGCTCTTCCAGGCCGTCCCACCGCTGCGCGGACCAGGTGCCGGGTGGGTCACCCGTGCCTGACGCGACAGTGCCGGCCGCCACCGGGACGACGCCGACCGGGACGGCCAGGGCCGCCACGAGGGGTTTCACCGAGAGTACGGCCGCCACCAGGCGGGTGACGGCGTCGTTCTCGTGCGGCTCCAGCATCGGGTCACTCCCTGGCAGATCCGCCGGGCCGGTGGCCGGGCCCGGCCGCGTCCCGGCGGCCGGCCCGGCCCTGTCGAGTCGTGTCGCCTGCCGTCACCGGACGGGGAACACGTGGCCACGCGTGGTGGCCGTCACCTTCCGGTTGTGGGTGTAGGAGTCGGTGCCGGCCACCAGGACCGTGCCGTAGTCCTTGAGGCTGATCCGGCCGCCGTACTCGTCCACGTCCTCGGTGTCGGGGTAGACCTCCACGCACGTCGGCACGTACCGGCCGGCGAAGCCGAGACGCATCTCCTGGTCCATCGCGCTGTGCGGCTTGGACGCGTGCATCATCGTCGACCAGAACAGCACGGCCTCACCGGGACGCATGACCATGGAGACGGCGCGCTCCTCCGGCGGACGCCAGTCCGGGTCCTTCTGCAGTTCCCGGTAGTCGTAGCCGTAGAACCCGCGGTTGACGCCGCCCTTGGCCGAGGCGTTGATCTTGTCGGGCTGGTAGTGCATGCCGCGGGTCTCGTCGTAGAACATCGTGCGGTGCGTCCCCGGGATGAACTGCAGGCACCCGGTCTCCTCGGTGGCCGGCGTGAACGCCGTCCAGACCGTGATGGTGCCGCCGAACTCCTTCTGGTCCGCGGGCCACACGATCTGCGGCTTGCCGGACGCGAAGGCGAAGGTGTCGGCCTGGTGCCAGTCCGTCCCCTCGTCGCCGGGGTACTTGGGGAAGAACTCGCTGCGCCAGCACAGGACGTCCGGGCCGAGCACGGCGGTGACCCGGTCGACGATCCGCGGGTGGCAGATGTGGTCGGCGAGGAACTCCGAGTCCAGGTGCCGGTCGTAGTTGGCGATGTTGGTGTTGCCGGCCTGCGCGTCACCCTCGTCGTAGACGGCGTTGTCGCGGTTCATCAGCCGCAGCCGCTCACGCCGCCACAGGCGCCGCATCTCGTCTTCCTCGTACACCTTGAACGGGCCGAGGTAGCCCTGCTCGTGGAACCTGGCCACCTCTTCGGGGGTGGGGGTGAAGGTCTGCCGCACTGTCTCGGTCACGGGTTCTCGCTCCTCAGCTGGTCCGCGACGGCCCCCGACAGCGTGTCGACGCTCGCCTCTTCCAGTTCCGCGACATCCAGGGTGATGCCGTACTTCTCGTTGATCTGCGTGACGATCCGGAGGAAGGACAGGGATGTGACGCCCTGGTCGAACACGTCGAGCGACGGATCGACCTCACGGTCCAGATGCGTACGCACGATGTCCGTGATCGTTTCCCGGACGTCCACCGGAACGCCGGCGCTCGGCGGCGCGCTCATCGCCGTCCTGCCCGGTGTTCACTTTCCCAGCGCATCGCGATCCACCTTTCCTTGCAGCGTCATCGGGATCTCCGTGACGACCTTGTAGACGGAGGGCCGGAGATGTCGTGGCAGCCGGGTCAGCGCCTGCCGTTCCGCCGCGGCGACGACCCCGTCGCCGGCGCCGGCCGCCGGCAGGAGGTACGCGACCAGGCGCAGGTCGCCGCCGCCGAAGTCCCTCGGCGCCACGACGGCCCGTGCGACCTCGGGTGCACCGGCCAGGCACATCTCGACCTCGCCCGGCTCGATGCGGAACCCGCGTACCTTCACCTGGTCGTCCACCCGGCCGAGGTAGGCCAGGTCGCCGTTCGGCAGCCGCACCGCGCGGTCACCCGACCGGTAGCGCCGTTCCCCGCCGTCGCCGGTGACGACGGACACGAACCGCTCGGCGGTGAGCTCCGGCCGGTTCAGGTAGCCCCTGGCGACCCCGCCGCCGGCGATGTGCATCTCCCCCGGCTCGCCGTCGGGGACCGGCGTCCCGTCCTCGTCCAGCAGGTGGACCCGCAGGTCGGGGATGGGGACGCCGATGGGGCTCACGCCGGTCTCGCGCAGGTCGGCCGCGGTGATCCGCCGGTAGGTGCAGTGCACCGTGGTCTCGGTGATGCCGTACATGTTGACGAGCTCGGGACGCCGGTCGCCGTGCCGTTCGATCCACGGCGCGAGCGACCGGGGCTCCAGCCGTTCGCCGCCGAACACCACCAGCCGCAGCGCCAGGTCCGCGGTGCCGTCGCCGCCGCCGTCGAACATCACGGTCTGCAGCTGGTGGAACGCCGACGGGGTCTGGTTCAGCACGGTGACCCGCTCGGAGCGCAGCAGCGACGTCAGCAGCGCCGGTGAACGGGACGTCATCTCCGGGAGCAGCACCAGGCGTCCGCCGTACAGCAGCGCACCCCAGATCTCCCACACCGAGAAGTCGAAGCTCAGCGAATGGAACAAGGCCCAGGTGTCGGTGTGGTCGAAGTGGAACCAGTCGTGGGTCCGCTCGAACAGCCGCACCACGTTGCGGTGCTCGACCAGGACCCCCTTGGGCCTGCCGGTGGAACCGGAGGTGTAGATGACGTACGCCAGGTCGCCGCCGGCCGGCTCGCGCCGCACGGCGGGTTCCTCGGCGGCCCCGGTGTCGTCCCCGTCGACCCAGACGACCGACGGGTGCCGGCCGTCGATCACCTTCGCCGTGTCCCTGGCCGCCACCACGATCGGCGCGCCGCTGTCGGCCAGCAGGTACTCGATGCGGTCCGCGGGGTACGCCGGGTCGATCGGCAGGTAGGCGCCGCCGGCCTTCAGGATGCCGAGCATGCCGATGATCGCCTCGGGGCTCCGGCGCGCGCACAGCCCCACGATGACGTCCGGTCCGACGCCGAGGCGGGTCAGGCGGCCCGCGAGGCGGTCGCTCAGGGTGTCGAGTTCTCCGTAGGTGACGGTCCCGGCCGGTGTGGAGAGCGCGACACGGTCCGGAGCCCGGCGGGCTCGGTCCTGGAAGATCGTGTGCAGGCAGCTGCCGGGGAGCACCACACGGATTCCTTTCCGTCGCGGACGCCGTCGGTCACGGCCGTGCTCGTCCCTGCGGTCTGGGCTCGTCCCCTGCGGTCTGGTCTCGTCCGTTTCGACGCGGGAAGCGTCCCGGCCACACGAGAACCGAAAGATCACGAGCACCAGTCGCACGTGATGTCAGATTAGGTAGGGCCGGCGTACCGGTGGAGTCACGTGAAAGGGGTACCGCCTGACACAGGCGGACCAGGACACGCCTCAGGCAGACGGAGCAGAAGACGGCTGCCCCCGCGGGTCGCCACCAAGCCGGCCGACCGGAGACGGCTACTCCTACGGGATCGTCACGGAGCCGGCCGACCAGGAGACGGCTGCTCCTACGGGATCGTCACGGAGCCGGCGGACCAGGAGACGGCTGCTCCGGAGGGTCGCCAGGAGGCAGGCGGGTCCTCGCCGACGCGGCCGTCCACGGCCTCGCGCAGCAGGTCGGCCTGGCCGGTGTGCCGGCCGTACTCCTCGATCAGGTCGCACACGATGCGCCGCAGGCTCGCGCGGCTGCCGTCCGGCCAGGCCACATGGACGGGCTGGTCGAGCCCGCCGTCACGCAGCGCGGCCGCGAACCTGGTCCTCGCGCGCGCCACGGCGTCGTCCCAGAGCGCGTACAGCCGCTCGGGGGGGTCGTCGGCGGCCGAGGTGAAGTCCCAGTCGGGGTCGGCGTCCCAGTCGGCCGTGTCCCACGGAGCGCCGAGCGGTGTGCCGCTGAGCTTGGTGCCGAAACACTGGTCCTCGACCCGCGCGAGATGCTTGAGCAGGCCGCCGAGGGTCAGCGTGGACGCGCCGACGCGCACGCTCAGGCCGGCGGAGCCGAGGCCGTCGGCCTTCCACCGGAAGGTGGCGCGCAGGCGCTCAAGCGCTCCGGCGAGGTGCTCGGCCTCGGTGCCGGCGAGCGGCGGCTCCCATGGAGGGGCCACCGGGGACACATCGCTGTCGGCCACCGCGCCAGCCTACACGCCGCGCAAGGCAGGTGTCCGTTCCAGCGGTCCCCGTGTGGCGGTTCCCAGCGGTCCCCGCGCGGCCCTTCTAGCGGTCCCCGTGGCCGTGGCGCGCGGCGAGGTCGGTGAGGCGGCCGGCGAAGTCGGCGAACGCGTCCCGGCCGGCGTTGCTGAGGCTGACCCGTAAGGTGCCGCGGTCGTCGGGGAGGAACGCGGTGCCGGGGATGACCAGCGTGTCGTACTCGACGGCGAGCTCCGCCACGACGTCCTCGGTGGAGCGTCCGGTGAACGGGTGCCGCACCCAGCCGAAGAAGCCGCCGGCCGACAGCAGCTCGAAGCCGCCGGGCCGCTCGGCCATCACCGCGGAGAACCAGCGGCGCCGGTCGGCGATCTCACGTGCTCGCGTCCGCCGCCACTCCCCCGCCGCGGTGAGTCCCGCGTAGGCGGCCTCCTGGCCGACGCGCGGCGCCGAGATCGCGACGCAGTCGAGCAGCTTCGTCACCTCGCGGCACAGCTCGGGGGACGCGACCACGGCGCCGACCCGGTAACCGGGGATGGCGAACTCCTTGGAGAAGCTGTGCAGGCTGACGACGGTGCCGGGCCAGCGGGGGTCGGCGAACAGCGTGTGCGCCGGTTCGGCGGTGTCGCGGAACGACCGGTAGGTCTCGTCCAGGATCAGCGCCACGTCGTGCCTCGCCGCCGTCTCGGCCAGCGCGGCGATCCGGTCAGGCGGCACGGTCACCCCGGTCGGGTTGCCGGGGGTGACCACGACGACGGCCCGGGTCCGCGGCGTGATCAGGGACTCCACCGCCGAAGGAGCGGGGAGCAGGTCCGGTCCCGGCTCCAGGTACACCGGCACGATCCCCGTCATCCGCAGCCACATGTCGTGGTTGAAGTAGTAGGGCAGCGTCACCACCACCTCGTCCCCCGGCGCGGCGAGCGCCGACGTCACGAGGCAGAACGCCTGGTTGCAGCCGGCGGTGACGACGACCTCCGACGCGCGCACCCGTCCCCGGTACGCGGCGGAGACCTCGGCGGCGAACGCCTCGCGCAGGTGCGGCAGGCCCTCGATCTCGGTGTAGTCGCCGCCGTGGGGGTGACGAGCGGTCGTCACGACATGCTCGACCACTTCAGGCGCGGCGGGGTACTGGGGTGCCGCCTGGGCCAGGTCGAGCAGGTCGCGTTCCTTGGCGCGGCGGTCGAGGAAGGTGTACGCGGTGCCGATCGGCGAGTCGGTCGTCCGGAGGATCCTCGGGTTCAGTCGCACAGGGCCTCCTGGTGCCTGATGCAGCAACTGGCGCACGCCGTGCCGTGCGGCACGGTGAACTGGAGGCAGCAGGTCCTGCGCCGCACCCCGGGCTCACCGTACGGCCCCCGGACCAGCTCGATCAGGTCCGCGATGTCCAGCACCTCCAGCGCGGTGCGCACGTGCCGCTCCACCAGCGCGCCGGGAAGCGTCTCGGCGGCGCGCAGGATGCCGTTGGCGACGCCGGAGGCGATGGAGCCGAGCAGCGCGCGCCTGCTGATGCGCACCCGGTCCTGGATCGCCTCGATCATCGGGACCAGATGCGCGTCGAGCAGCGACGAGCGCAGGGCTTCGAGCAGCGCGGCCTCGTCGCGGACCACGCGCACGCCGCCGGGGAGCGGCGCCGGCGCGCCGTACGGCGGCACCGCGACGGTGACCGACGGCCGCAGGCCGATGACGTCGAACCGGCCGGGTCCCTCGGCGCGGACCAGCACGTCGGCGGGGTGCGTCAGCGGCACCTGGAGCGCGCGGACCCAGCCGATGACGCTCGGCAGGGCCAGCCAGTAGGCGTAGGACTTGAACGCGAGCGCCGCGGCGGCGTGGGGGGACGCCTGCCATCGGACGCGTGCCGCGTCGAGCAGTTCGCCGGTCAGGGAACCGTCGGTGAGCCAGGTCGCCGGCACCCAGCCGGTCTCGTCGCGTACCACGAGGCCGGGGGCCAGGCCCGACAGGTTGCGCACGGCGCTCAGCGCGGCGGTGACCGGCGCCAGCCGTTCCTCCTCGGCCGTACGGCCGGGGACGACCACGCTCACCTGGCGACGCCACCCTCTGCCTGGTAGCCGACGGTGCGCGACGGCCCCGCCATCGCCGGCCGGTCGGCGGCGAGCCTGCCGAGCAGCGCGGCGCGTGTGAGCTCCGCCTTGTTGCCGACGCCGAGCTTGGCGCGGATGCGCTTGACGTAGGTGTCGACGGTGTGGGGGCTGATGCCGAGACGGGTGGCGATCTGGCCGTGGGTCAGGCCGCGCGAGATCTGCCGCAGCACCTGCGCCTCACGCTGGGACAGGTTGGACGCCGATGCGCCGTTGTCGTCGCCGTCGCCTTCCATCGGGTTGGCGAACCGGTGGCCGTGGTCGCCCGGCAGGCGCGGCGGCGCGGCGGAGGTGACCGCGCGGATGGCGTCCACGACCTCCTCGCCGGTCGCGCTCTTGCTGATCACGCCGCTGGCCCCGGCGTTGAAGTAGGTGGCCCGTTCGGTGTCGGCGTCGTCGGTGAGCACCAGGACCGCGGCGCACTTGGCGATCTCCGCGATGTGGCCGAGATGGTCCGGCGAGGTGAACACGTCGACGTCGATGAGTGTGGCGTCGGCCAGCCAGGACGGCGCCTCCTCAGGTGACGTCCGTGACGCGATGACCTTGATGCCGGCATCGCTGAGCACCTGGGTGAGTCCGACGAGGAAGATCGGAGAGTTGACGAGGATATCGATCCGGATCATGGAGCACCACATCCATGTCGCATCTCTGCTCCCATTGGGCTCTTCATGCACAGGACTACTTGATCGCTGACCGCAAACGACGATAACTAGGCGCCAGCGGCGGGGACCGGTCCCCACTTTCAGGGACTTATCAGTCCCATCTGCGCAAACCGCCTGCATCACCTGACAAATACTGCGACCCGTTGATGTCAAGTCTTGTCAATGTAAATCTTGTTTAGCATTCAAAAGACAGCGCGACCAGCGAACATACCGATTCTTAGGCCCCCGTGCCGGGGAGGCGAAACATTATCCCTCGGCAGTATGAATTTCAGCTGACAAACCGGAGAAGGAGGTGAATCGGTTCAGTAGTCCGATTTACTTCATGATTCATCTGTTTCGCTGTGCCGCCTGTGACACATGGGATCGAAAGCACTTGACGTGATGAGAAATGGCATGGAGCCTGATGTGACGACCGGCCCGGCGCGGCCCTACAGGTCGCAGCCGAGGAACGCCGCCAGCCGGCCGATCTCCGCGGCGAGCTGCGGCTCCGTCCACGCGGCCGGCGGCTCGAACGGTTCCAGCTCGACGGCCAGCCGGCGGCCGGTGCGCTTGTGCCGCCACACGCCGGCGACCCGGCCGTTCACCAGGATGACCGGCGACACCCAGCCCTGCTGCCGGTAGACCCGGCCCACGTGCCGGGGGTCGATCAACGGCTCACGCCGCGCCATCCCCATCACCCAGGGGTCGAACGCCGGCAGCAGCCGCGCCACGTCCCGCGGCCGGGCCGCGACGACGTCCGGCACGTCCGCGGCGAGCATGAAGGCGGTCTCTCCCTCGACGTCGACCTCGGCCACGTCGTCGCCGAGCGACTCCAGCATCGGCAGGACCTTCCGGCCCGACCGCGTCTCCATCCACCAGCGGCCGAGGTCGGCGGCCGTGGCCGGACCGTACGCGTGCAGGAACCGCCGGGCCACCTCACGCAACCCCACCTCCGGCGGCAGCGGGCCGGTCGAGCCGGTCGGCAGGCTCGCCGGGGAGGTGAACCGCACACGGTTGCCCTCGCTCTCGGCGAAGCACAGCAGGCCGCGCAGCGACGCCGCCTTCAGCGCCGAACCCCAGCTCGACCGCACCCAGCCGGCGTACTCCTGCGAACCGGTCAGCCGCGCGACCTCGAGGGCCAGCTCCTCACGGGTGAGCGGCCGTCCGGCGAGCGCGTCGCCGACCGCCTCGGTGATGGCCTTCACGTCCTGCGGGGTCGCGCCGGTGAAGCCGCCGGACAGCGTGCCGAGCGCCGCGAGCCACACCTCCAGGCCGGCGGCCGGCAGCAGGTGCAGCGTCCTCCTGGTGGCCCACAGCTTCACCAGCGAACGGTCCGTCCACAACGCCTTGCTCACCGCGTCACGCGGCAGGCCGTCGACGCGGGCCCACAGGCTCAGCTCGGCCGACGACATCACCTGCGCGTGCAGGCCGCAGATGTCGCCGGCCACACCGGCGATGTCCTGCGTAGCGGCGCGTTCGAGCAGGTGGTGCCGCGCCATCCGCCAGGCGAGCGCCTGGGTCCAGGACAACCGCACACCCTCGCTCGCCACTTCGCCGCCTCCCGTCCGCGCGCGGTCCGCGCACCCGGGATATCAATACCAGGTGACGCGCTGCCGCCGCGGGTGGTCGGCGGGAAGGGCTCAGTAGATGACGCGGTTGTCGGGTGCGGGCCGCCACGCGCGTGAGCCACGCAGGTTGCGGGTGATGTTGAGCCGTTTGAGCCAGCGGTCGGTGCCGTCGTACCGCGCCGTGAACGACTTGCGGCCGTGCACCGCGCGGAAGTTGTCGACGAAGACGATGTCACCGGGACACAGGCTGATCCCCCGCATCTTGTCCTCGATCTCGGCGCACAGCGCTCGGAAGGCGTCCAGGTGCCGTCGCGGCCAGCCGTCGGTGCTCATGTGGTACGGGTCGAGCGCCATGTAGGGGTCGTTCCTGTCGCCGAACAGCACCGGCCGTTTCTCTGGATGCTCGTTCCACGACTGGATGAGCCGGAAGCTGCGGGCCCGCAGCCGGTCGAGCGTCGGGTCGCCGGTGGACTCGGCGGCGTTCTCCGGCAGGTGGGAGTTGTCCGGCATCTGGGTGAACTCCGGCTCGAACAGCGCGTCCACGTCCAGCGCGGACCAGTCCAGGTCGGGTGAGCAGGAGACCGTGGTCTCCACCGCGTCCGGGTTCTTCAGGCACATGAGCGACACGTAGTCGCCGCGGCAGGGATGGAACGCGTCCTCGGTGTGCCACGACAGGTGCTGCAGGCTGTTGGACCCGATCTCGTAGTGCTCGTGGCCCTTGATCGGCAGCACGTCGTGCATGATGCGGCCGTCCTGCTGCGTGGCCCAGCCGAACACGTCACCGAGCGCGGAGGCGCACAGCAGGAAGAACACCTCCTGCTCGAACGCCGGTGAGCCGAACTGGCTGTCGCGCCAGTGCGACGGCGTCGGGCCGAGCCGGTCCTCCTCGACCCGCAGCCCGGAGATCATGCACAGCGCGGACGGCTCGGTCAGGCGGAACTCCTCGAGGAACTCCAGCAGATGGGCCGGTAACGACCTGGCGAGCACCGGCGCCAGCCGGATCAGCCGGGGATCTTCGATCGTGTCGTAGGCGTCGGCCAGTTCGGTGAGCATGGGGAAGATCGCCGCGTTGTCCTCCGCCGTCAGCACCAGTCGGTGCATCCACCCTCTCCTTCTGCCGGCCGGACGATGGCGTGCGCCAGTCTAGGTTTCGCCTGCCGTCCGGCCTGGTCCCCGTTAACCGGGACAGGCGACGCACCGGGCCGCCGACCTGCGCGTGTCCGCTGAATGCGGGACAGATCACCCCATTGACCGGCCGGAGACCGATCTCATTGACTGAGGATTCCGACCGGCCCGTACCGTAGGAGCGTCCGTGATCGGCAGCCCCCAGTCCGGAAGTCCACGTGCCTCGACGGTGCCGGACCAGATCCTGGCCCAGGCGCGGCGGTCACCCCGGCGGGTGGCGGTCGAGTCCGCGGGGGACCGGCTCACGTACGCGCAGGTGGCCGCAGAGGCCGCCGGCGTCGCGGCCCACCTGCGCCGCCTCGGCGCCGGACCCGGCGACCTGGTGGCGGTCGCCGTGCCGCGCGGCGTCGACCTGATCCCGGCGCTGCTCGGCGTGCAACTGTCCGGCGCGGCGTACCTGCCGCTGGACCCCGAGCACCCGGCCGGCCGGCTGAGCGACATCGTGGCGGACGCGGGGGCCGCGATCCTGCTGACCGCCGACGCCGCCGGCTCGCGCGGCGTGCGCGCGGCGACCCGGGTCCACCTGAACGACATCGCGGTGCCGGCCGGCCCGGTTCCCCCCGCCGGTCCGGACCCCGCGTCGGCCGCGTACGTCATCTACACGTCCGGCTCGACCGGACGGCCGAAAGGCGTCATGGTGACGCACGCCGCGTTCGCCAACTTCATCGCGTCCATGCGGGAACGTCCCGGGCTGCCGGACGACGTCGTGCTTCCCGCCGTGACGACGGTGTCCTTCGACATCGCGGGCCTTGAGCTGTTCCTGCCGCTGACCACCGGCGGCCGGGTCGTCGTCGCGCGCAAGGCGGAGGCCGGGGACCCGCGCCGGCTGTCGGCCCTGCTGGCCGCCACGGACGCGCGGGTCATGCAGGCGACGCCGATCACCTGGCGGCTGCTGCTCGAAGCCGGGTGGTCGCCGCCGTCCGGTTTCACGGTGCTGTGCGGCGGCGAGAAGCTGCCGGCCGACCTCGCCGAACGGCTGCTCGACGAAGACATCGTGCTCTGGGACCTGTACGGACCCACGGAGACCACGGTCTGGTCGTCGGTGACCCGCCACGAACCCGGCCGGCCCGCCGAGTTCCACCCCGTGCGCGAGACCTCGTTGCACCTGCTCGACGACCGGCTCCAGCCGGTGCCGTCCGGTACGGCAGGCGAGCTGTACATCGGCGGCACGGGGGTCGCGACCGGCTACCTCGGCCGCTCGCCGCTGACCGCCACGCGGTTCGTCGCCGACCCGTTCGCCACGACGGCCGGAGCCCGGCTGTACCGGACCGGCGACCTCGCGCGCCGGCACGCCGACGGCCGGATCGAGATACTCGGCCGCGGTGACGACCAGATCAAGATCCGGGGATTCCGCATCGAGCCCGGCGAGATCGAGCACCTGCTGGCCAGGCACGACGGGGTCGCCGAGGCCGCGGTCCGCGCGTTCGGCGACACCGACGAGGCCACCCACCTGGTCGCCTACATCAGGCCGGCCGAGCGGGAGAACCCGCCGGACGCCAGGCTCCTGCGGCTCCACCTGGCGCGCTCGGCCCCGGCCTACATGATCCCGGCGCGGTTCGTCGTCCTTCCCGACTTCCCCCGCACCGCGAACGGCAAGCTGAACCGCGCCGCGCTGCCCGACCCGGCAGGCTCGGCGCACCAGGCCGCACCGGACACGGCCCCCGCCTCGGCGGACTGGCAGGCCGCCGGGTCGGTCGAGCAGCGCATCGCCAAGATCGTGGCCGAGGTGCTCGGCCAGCCGTCGATCGGCGTGCACGAGGACTTCTTCTCCCTCGGCGGCGACTCGCTGCGCGCCATCCAGATCGTGCTGCGGCTGAACGAGGAACTGGAGACCGAGATCCCGATCAACGCGCTGTTCGAGACCCGCACCGTCTACGGGCTCGCCGCGCAGCTCGAAGCCGGCAGCGTGCCGGACCCGGGGTCGGTGCCGCTCCTCGACGGACGCGGCCCGCGGCTTTCGGCGGCGCAGTGGCGGCTGTGGCTGCACCAGCTCGCGGCGCCGCACAGCACCGTGGACAACGCGCCGCTCGCGGTACGCCTGCCGGGCCCGCTCGACGTCGAGGCCCTTGAGGTGGCGCTGGCCGGCCTGCTCGACCGCCACCCCACGCTGCGCACGTACTTCACGCAGGACGACTCGGGGTTGCCGGCCCCCGTCGTCGCGCCGGCGGACCTGGTGCCGCTGAACGTCGAGGACGGCGACCCGCGTGCCGTGCTCGCCGAGGAACTGGCCCGGCCGTTCGACCTCGCGGCGGGGCCGCCGGTGCGGTTCCGCCTGGTGCGCGGCGACGAGGACGCAGGCGGGGTGCTGCTCATGGTGGTGCACCGCATCGCGGCCGACGACCGGTCGCTCGAACTGGTCGCGCGCCAGGTGCGCGCCGCGTACCGGGGCCGGACCGTGCCGGTGCCGCCGCTCGGCTACACCGACTTCTCCGAATGGCAGCGCGTGTTCTCCGCGAGCCCCGCCGCGCGCCGGCACCTGGACTTCTGGCGCGACACCCTGGCCGGCCTCAGCCCCGCCGAATTGCCGGCCGACCGGCCGCGACCGGCCACGCGCGACTGGCGCGGCGGCACCGTCGCCTTCGACGTGCCGCCTGACGTCGTGCGCTCGCTGTCGGAGACGGCCGCCGGCCACGACACCACTCTCTCGGTGGCGCTGCTCGCCGGGCTGCACGCCGTGCTGGCCCGGTGCGCCGGCGGGTCCGACCTGGCCGTCGGCATGCCGGTGTCCGGACGGGACCGGCCCGAGCTGGAGAACGTCGTCGGCATGATCGAGGACACCACGGTGGTCCGGGTGGGCCTCGACCGCCACTGGACCTTCACCGGCCTGCTGGCCCGCGTGCGTGAGGCCGTGCTCGCCGCCGCCGACCACGCCGTGCTGCCGTTCGAGGACGTCGTCGCCGCCGTCGCCGAGACGGCGGGGACGCACGAGCCGGGCCGCAACCCGCTGTTCGACGTGCTGTTCTCCTTCCACCCGATCCCTGCGGACCCGCCGGGCTTCCCCATGCCGGACGCGCCGGGGACACGGTACGACCTGAGCTGTCACCTCACCGAACGGCCGGACGGCGGCCTGGACGGCCGCCTGGTGTACGCCACGCGGCTCTTCGACAAGGCCACGGTCGCCGGTCTGGCGAGCACCTACGTGGACGTTCTCAAGCAGGCCGGCGCGGACGACGAGGGGACCGCCGCATGACCACGACAGACGGCTTCCCGAGCCGGGTGCTCCACCCGAGCGACCCGATCCCGGACATCGACCTGGCCGACCCCGATCCGGCACGGGCCGGCGCGCTCGACCAGGTCTTCACCGATCTGCGTCCCACGCACCCGGTCTTCTGGCACCGCGCCAAGAGCAGGCCGGGCTTCTGGGCCGTGATCGGGTACGCCGCGACCATGCAGGTGTACCGGGACTCCGGCACCTTCTCCGCCAGGCACGGCATGACCATCGACAGCCTGCGGCCCGACCAGGACCCGGCGAGCGGCATGATGGTCGAGGTCACCGACCCCCCCGAGCACCGCCGGCTGCGCCGCAGCGTCGGCGCGTTCTTCGCCGACGGCGTGGTCACCGACCTGACCCCGGTCGTCGACGCGTACGTGCGGCGGCTGCTCGTCGAGGTCCGTGAGCGCGGCGGCACGGTCGACTTCGTCGAGGCCGTCGCCGCGAAGGTGCCGACCCACGCCGCCGGCCTGCTGCTCGGCCTGCCGCTCGAGGATCTTGACTGGATCACCGCGAGGACCGCGCAGGTGTTCCTGTCGGGAAGCGGCACGCGCGGCGACCTGCGTGAGGCGGCGGAGCAGGCCAACGGCGAACTGCTGAGCTACTTCGCCAAGCAGCTCCGTAAGCGCGGCGCCGGTGACGACAGCCTCGTGCGGCGGCTCGCGGCCGGCACCGCCAACCGGGAGGCGCTGTCGACGGGTGAGGCGGTGCTCAACGCGCTCAACCTGGCCATCGGCGGCACCACGACGACCCGCAGCGTGCTGACCAACCTCATGGAGGCGCTGCTGCGGTTCCCCGAGACCTTCCAGGCGCTGCGCGACGAGCCGTCCGCGGTGCCGTCGGCGGTCGAGGAGGCCGTACGGTGGGCCAACCCGGTACGGCACCTCGCGCGGGTCGCCACCCGCGACACCGAGCTCGCCGGGATGGACATCAGGGCCGGCGACCCGGTCCTGGTCTGGCCGCGCTCGGCCAACCGCGACGAGAGCGTCTTCGCCGAGCCGCACCGGTTCGACATCCACCGGCGGCCGAACGCGCACATCGGCTTCGCGGCGGGCCCGCACAGCTGTCCAGGGACGGGTCTCGCGCGGGTGCAGCTGCGCGCGGTGCTCGGTCACATGCTCGATCTGTTCTCCGCGGCCGAGCCCGCCGGACCCGGCGAGCTGATGCAGTCGAACTTCCTGCACGGGTACACGCGCCTGCCGGTCCGGTTCACCCCGGCGTCCTGAGCCGTCGCACGCCATCCTTTTACGTGACAACCGCGCGGAACGGCCCGATCGTACTGTTCGGATATGGCGCGACCAACGCTTGAGACCTCCTCCTCCGCCGGCCACGACGACGCCACCTCGCACGACTCGCCAGGTGCGCTCCGGCCGCTGCCGCCACGCACGCCGTACGAGGACGCGATCGTCGGCATCCTCGGTGACGTGCTCGGATGCTCCGGCATCGACGTCAACGACCGCCTGCTCACCCTCGGCGACGTGTCCCAGGTGCCGCGTGTGGTCGCGCAGATCCGCAAGACGATCGGTGTGGACGTCCCCGTCGCCGACTACGTCGAGTCCGGCACCGTCAGCGGTCTGGCGTCGGTCGTGGCGGCCAAATCGCGCGCGACGCGCTCCGCCGTGCGGCCGCAGGCCATGGGGCCGCGGCCGGACGACGCGCGGCCGGTGCTGTCGTTCGACCAGCAACGGCTGTGGATGGAGAACCAGCTCCTGCCGGGCTCGATCTACAACGTGCACGGCCGGCGCAGGATCACCGGCAAGCTGGACGTGGCGGTCTTCGAGGCGAGCGTCCGCACGATCATCGCGCGCCACGAGACGCTGCGCACGAGGTTCCCGGCCGGCGAGGGTGAGCCGGTGCAGCTGGTGGACGACGACCACGCCGCCTGGCGGATCAGGACCGTCGACCTCACCGGCGACGACGCCGCCGATCAGGCGGCCAGGCGGCTGCTCGACGAGGAGCTGACCACGCCGTTCGACCTGACGACCGGGCCGCTCATCCGCTGCGTGCTGATCAGGCTCGGCGAGGAGGAGCACGTGCTCGGCGTCACGATGCACCACATCGTGTCCGACGCGTGGTCCATCGGGCTGTTCATCCGCGAGCTGACCGCGCTGTACGAGGCGGGTGGCGACCCGGGCCGCGCGGGCCTGTCCCCCCTGCCGGTGCAGTACCGCGACTACGCGGTGTGGCAGCGCGGCTGGCTCACCGGTGACGCGCTGGAGAACCAGGTCGGACACTGGCGTGAGCACCTGAAGGACGCGCCGCGGTTCCTCGCGCTGCCGACGGTGCAGCGGCGCACCAACGCCATGCGGGCCGAGGCCGGTCAGGTCATGGCCGAGCTGCCGCCGCAGGAGACCGCCGCGCTGCACGAGCTGTGCAAGTCGCACGGGGTCACCTTGTTCATGGTGCTGTACGCGGCCCTGGCGACGGTCTTCAGCCGCTGGTCGGGCCAGAGCGACCTCGTCATCGGGGTCGCCGTGGCCGGCCGGAACAACCGCGCGACGGACCGGCTGATCGGCTTCTTCGTCAACATGCTGCCGCTGCGGGTCGACCTTTCCGACAATCCGCCGTTCGCGGTGCTGCTGGAACGCGTGCGCCGGGTGGCGCTCGACGGTTACGCGCACGCCGAGGCCCCGATGGACGAGCTCGTGCGGGACCTGAACATCACGCGTGACCCGCGCAGGACACCGCTGTTCGAGGTGGTGCTCAACGTCGTCGGCAGCCCCGAGGCCGAGGACGTCACGAGCCTGACCATCGAGCCGATGGAGACGCCGTCGCTGTTCAGCCGCTACGACCTGACGCTCACCGCGCAGGAGTCCGAAGGCACGCTGCGCTTCAAGCTCGACTTCCCCGCCGACCGGTGCGACGCGCCGACGGGCCTGACGGTGCTGCGCCAACTGCGCACGCTCCTGCGCGCCGCGGCGGCCGACCCCGGCGCGCGGCTGCTCGACGTACCCGCCGAGGAACCCGACCCCGCCGCGCAGGCGGAGCCCTCACCTCGTCCGGCGCCGCACCTCAGTGCCGCGCGGCACGGCGACGACCTGGCCGCCGTCGAGGACGGCACCGGCCGCTGGAGCTACCGGTGGCTGGCGTCCGCCGCCGGCCGGGTCGCCGAGGAGCTGACGCGGCGCGGCGTCACGGCCGATGACCGGGTCGGCCTCGTCCGCCGGCCGACCGCCGGGTTCGTGGCCGTCCTGACCGGCGCGGCGCGGGCCGGGGTGACCTGCACCGTGATCGAGACCGACGACCCGGCGCTGACCTCGGGTCTCGGCATCACGACGGTGCTCGACGCGAACCCGGCCGGGGTGCCGGCGACCGGCACGATCGACCTGAGCCCGCTGCTCGGGACCGACGGTCCCGCGGATTCCGGCGCCGTGGATCCCGCGACCGTGGACGCCGCTGATCCCGGCGCGGGGGACGACGCGCCGGGTGACTGGGCCGTCGAGCGGTTCGGGCTCGGCCGCGACGACCGGTTCGTGGTGCTCTCCAGCCGTCCCGGCCACCTGATGTCGGCCGTGTGCAGCGCGTTCGGCGCCGGCGGGACGCTGGTGATCCCGGACCGGGGGTTCGGCGACGACATCGCCGCGCTCACCGCGTGGCTGCGCGACAACGGCGTCACGGTCGCCTACCTCGACCCGCCGATCCTGCGCGCCATCTCGGCGCGGCCCGAGGCGAGCCTGCCGGGGTTGCGGTGCGTCTTCGTGGACAACGACGGAGAGCTGCTGCCGCACGACGTCGAGGCGATACGGCGCACGGCTCCAGGGTGCCGGTTCGCCGCCGTCTACCGGGTCACCGCCGACGGCCGTCCGCTCGCCTGCCACGAGGCCCCCGCCGATCTGGACGTCCGCGACGCTCCGCTGCGGGTGCCGCTCGGTCCGCCGGTCCCCGGCATGGGGGTCGAGCTGCGGCGCGTCTCGGGACAGGCCGCGGCGACCGGTGAGCTGGCCGAGATCTGGCACGGCGGGGAACGCACCGGCGACCTCGGCCGCAGGTGGCCCGGCGGGTCGCTGGAGTTCGCCGGCCGGTCCTCCGGAGCTGCCGACTTCGTCGAGACGGTCTCGGTGCTGCGGGACGTCCCCGGTGTGGTCGACGCGATCGTGGTCGAGCAGGCCGCCGGCGGCGTCACGGCGCTCACCGGCTACGTGGCCGGTCCCGATACCGGCACCGACGTCATGTCCATCCACAGTTTCCTCAAGGCGCGCCTCCCCGAGCACCTGGTGCCTGGTCACCTGTTCGTGCTCGGCGCGCTGCCGCGTACCCCCTGGGGTGCCTACGACCTGCGGGCCCTGCCGCGTCCCACCGGGGACACCGCCGACGGCGACGACTACGCCGCGCCGCGGACCCCCATGGAACAGCAGCTCGCCGACATCCTCCAGGACCTGCTCGGCATCGAACGGGTCGGCGTCTACGACAGCTTCTTCGAGCTCGGCGGTTTCTCGATGCTCGCGACCCGGCTCATCGTCCGCGTCAGGGACGCGTTCCGGGTACAGCTCGCCGTGCGGGACGTGTTCGAGTCGCCGACCGTGGACGAGCTGGCTCGGCTGATCGTGCGCACACAGGTGGAAGAGGCCGGCATCGACGACCTGGAGGCACTGCTCGCGGAGGTCGAGCGGACCTGACATGGCGGACCGGACCGCTCGGAGAGGTCCGAGCGGTCCGGTCCGCGGGTCAGCGGGGGTCGGCGGGTCAGGAAGTCAGCGGGTCAGGAACGACGTCAGACAGGCGACCTGGCCGGGGGTCGCCTGGAAGGCGTCCAGATGGTTGCCGTGTTCGGCCGACACAAGCTGTGCGCCTGGCATTACCTCGGCGAGCCGCAGCGAACCCGCCGGGTGCGCGGTGTCGTCGTCCTCGCTGGTGACGATGAGGCACGGCCGGTCGATCGTGGCGGCCGTGCGCCGGGAGTCCCAGTGCATGGTGGCGCCGGTGAGCTTGGCGTACCGGTAGAACAGCTCGGCCGTGGCGTACGGCCGGACCACCAGGGGGCCGATCCGGTCGGGGACGCCGGTCATGGGGCCGCTGGTGAGCTTGCCGCGCAGCCACGCCGCGGTGTCGCGTGACTCGCCGCCGAGGTCGAGCAGCGCGCGCAGGTTGGTCTGGTGGTCGGTCTTCTCGGCCTCGTCACCGAGCTCCAGGTCGGCGTGCCAGAGGCTGAGCGAACTCACGAGGGCCGGTCGCCACGCCGCCGCCGCGAGCGCCACGGCCGCGCCGCCGCACATCCCCATGAGGTGCACCGGCCCCGTGGCGATCTCGTCGATCACCGCGAACAGGTCGTCCACCTGCTGTTCGACGTCGTAGCCGCGCTTGTCGAACAGCTCCTGCTCCTCGATCCGCTCGCTCGTCCCCCGGGTCTGCACGACCAGGCAGCGGTACGACGAACGCAGCGCCGTCAGCCACGGCAGCGAGAGACGGTGGCTCAGCGCGCACGGCGGTGAGATCAGCACACACGGCGCGTCCCGCGGGCCGGCGTCCGCGACCGTGACCACACTGCCGTCCGGCCGGTGCAGCTCGTGCGTCCGGTACCAGGCCCGCTCGGCCTCGCGCAGCCGTAGGGCCTGCGCCGCCGCGTCCCGTGGCGACAGGCCGGCCAGCTCCGGTGCGCGCTGCGCGCGCCGGAGCTCCGCCGCCAGGCTGACGACGGCGAAGTCCATGTCACGCACCGGCGCGTCGAAGGTCAGCGGGACCTCCAGCGCGCCGCACACCGCGGCGACCACCTCAGGCGCCGCGTCGCAGGCGTCGGGATGGAGCGCGAACGGCCCGACCTGCGCCGTCAGGCCCTCGAGCTGCCGCACCGCCTCGACCAGATCGGCGAGCGCGGCGGGAAAAGCCTCGGTCATGTCCTCACCTCAGTGCTCGCTTCAGTGCTCGGCTCGACGCTCAGGGCTCACCGCGGTTCTCCGGTGCTCACTCCAGGGGCTGTGCGACCCTGGCCAGCTCGCGGACCGTGACGGTGCCGTCGAGCCGGCGCGGATCGATGTCCAGGTGGTGCGTGCGGCTGACGACGGCGACGATCCTGACGACCGACAGGGACGTCCCTCCGTGGTCGGCCAGGTCGTCGTCGGCGACCAGGTCCGGAGTGCGCAGCACCTCGCGCGTCACCGCCAGGATCCGGCTCAGCCGCTCGTCGCCGTCACCGTCGGGGCCGGGAAGCGCGCTCAGGTCGTACGCTCCGGCGGCGGTCAGGGGGAGCCGCTCAAGGGTGACCACGTGGCGCGGTATCAGGTACTCCGGCAGGTGGGTGACCAGGCGCTGCCGCAACCGGTCGAGATCGACCAGGGCCGTGCGGCAGGCGACGTGCGCCACGAGCTCGTGTTCCCCGGTCACCACCGCGTCCCGCACACCGGGTACGTCACGCAGGACCGCCACGGTCTCCAGCGGGTCGGTGGCGGGTCCGGCGAACTCGACCAGTCCGTCCGGCCGCCGCCGCACCAGGTCGCCGGTGCCGATGCCATCGACGTACAGCTCCCCCACCTCGCCGGTCGCGGCCCGTGCTCCGGCGGCGTTGCGCACGTCGGCGGGACGGCCGGTGAGTGCCGGGCCGACCGGCACACGCAGCGGGGCCGTGGACGGCGACCAGGCGGCCGGCGCCTCGAAGGCCGCCAGCGGCGTGTCTCCCCCGGCCGTCCGGTACAGCGCGACCACCCGGCACCCCGGCGCGAGCCGTCGCGCCGCCGCCACGTCGTGCGCCGTCAGGTCGCCTCGGTTGTCGAGGAACACCTTGCGCAGCGCCGGCAGGACGGTCCCCGCCGCGTACGGCACCAGGGCCCGCAGCAGCGGCCCGGTCAGGTACACCGCGGTCGCGCCGGTGTCGCGCAGCCGGCCAGGCAGCGTCTCCGGAGCGCCGGCCGCGCCGGCCGACGTCACGACGGCCCCGGCGGGGGTCGCCAGCGACATGGCGCACCGCAGCAGACCGGTGTCGCCGCCTGGCACGGCCAGCACGTCGTCCCCGGTGAGGCCGGTGAGACCGTTGTGCGTGCCGGTGAGACCGGTGGGGCCGGCGTGCTGGTCACCGGCCGGTTCCAGATCCGAGGCGCCGCTCTCGGCCACAGGCTCCAGCTCGTACCCCAGCACACCGCGCGACGCGTCGTCGGCCGCCGCCGCGAGCATCGCGGCGACCTGGCCGAGGAGCGCGCGCATCGCCGGCTCCTCGAAACGGTCGGCGTGGTAGAGCAGCTCGAACCGGTAGTCGTCGCCGCTGTGGTGCACGTCGAGGTTGAGGTCGAACTTGCTCGGCTGCGGGGGAAGCTCAGGCGCCTGCGCGACGACCCCCGGCAGCCGCCACTCGTCGTCGGCGTCCTCGATCATGTTGAGCAGCACCTGGAACAGCGGTGTGCGCGACGGGTCCCGCACCGTGCGCAGCTTGCCGACCAGGACCTCCAGCGGCGTCGTGCCGTGGTTCACGTACCCCTCGACGGCGGTGCTCCGCACCTGGTCGAGCACGTCGCGGAACGCCGGGTCGCCGGTGAGCCGCACCCGCAGCGGAACGGTGTTGACGAACAACCCGACCAGCGTGCCGGTGCCCGCGGCCCCCCGCGTGTCCACCGGGACGCCGACCACCACGTCGTCCTGTCCCGACCAGCGGCGCAGCACGGCCGCGAGCGCGGCGAGCATCGCCATGAACGGCGTCACCCGGTGGACCCGGCACAGCTTGTGCAGCGCGGCCACCTCGTCGGCGCCGAGCGCGAGACTCACCTTGCCACCGGCCGCACCCTGCGAAGGCAGCCGCCGGCCGGCGGTCGGCAGGGCCAGCGCGGCCGGCGCGCCGGCCAGCCGGTCGCGCCAGTACTCCACCGACGCCGTCAGGTACTCGTCGGTCAGGGTGGCGCGCTGCCACACCGCGTAGTCCGGGTACTGCACCGGCGGCGGCGTGAGACCGGCCCGCGCGGGGTCCCCGCCGGCCCGGTAGAGCGCCGACAGCTCACGCAGGATCAGCCCGATCGACCGGCCGTCGGCGACGATGTGGTGGACGGTCATGCTGAGCAGGTGCTCGGTGTCGCTCAGCCGCACGAGCACGCAGCGCAGCAGCGGCCCGCGTACCAGGTCGAACGGTTGTGCGGCCTCGTCGTCGGCGAGACGCTCGGCCGCGCCTGCCGCGTCCTCGCCGACCCCGGACAGGTCCTCGACGCGGAGCCGCCAGGACGGGTCGGGATCGGTGACCCGCTGCTCAGGCAGGCCACGGACGACGGGGAAGGTCGTGCGCAGGCTCTCGTGCCGTTCGATGATCGCGCGGATGCCGCCTTCCAGGGCCCGCACGTCGAGCGGCCCGCGCAGCCACTGCCGTCCGTGCAGGTTGTAGGCGACGTTCGACTTGAGCTGGCACTCCAGCCAGACGCGTTGCTGCTCGAACGACAGCACAGGCCGCGCGTCCGGCGACCGGCGCGGCACCACCGGCCCGTCGTGCGCCGGTCCCGGCACGGCGAGCGCCGCGGCGAGGTCGGCCAGCCTGGAGTGCTCGAAGACGAGCCGCAGCGGGGACGCGTGGCCCGACCGTTCCCTGAGCCCGATGACGACCTCCCCGGCCTTCAGCGAGTCGCCGCCGAGGTCGAAGAAGTCGTCGTCCCGGCCGACGGCGTCCAGACCGAGCACCCGCCGCCACACCTCGGCCACCAGTTCCTCGCCGGGTCCGCGCGGCGGCTCCCCGCCGGTCGCGACCGGCGCGTCCGCGGCCGGCAGCGCCATGCGGTCGACCTTGCCGTTCGGGGTGCGCGGCAGCGCGTCGAGCACCATGAGGGTGCTCGGGACCATGACGACGGGGAGCGTGCGCCGCAGGTAGGACCGGATGTCGTCCAGGTCGGGGGCCTGCGTGCCGCGCGCGGTGAGGTAGCCGACCAGCCTGCCGTCCCGCAGGGCGACCACCGCGTCGCCGACGTGCGCGTGACGTTGCAGGGTGCTCTCGATCTCACCGAGCTCGATCCGCTGGCCGCGCACCTTGACCTGGAAGTCCCGCCGGCCGAGGTACAGCAGAGCCCCGTCGGCGCGGTACCGCACCATGTCGCCGGTGCGGTACATGCGCTCACCGGGGGTGGTCGCGTAGGGGTCGGCGACGAACCGCGACGCGGTGAGCCCCGGCTGGTTCACGTAGCCGAGGCTCAGGCCGCGGCCCGCCAGGTACAGCTCGCCGACCGCGCCGACCGGCACCGGCCGCAGGTCCGGGCCGAGCACGTACCCCCGGCCGTGCGGCAGCGGAGCGCCGATCGGCGGCGGCTGTTCCCCCGGACGCAGCAGGGTGCCGGTGGAGTAGGTGGTGTCCTCGGTGGGGCCGTAGAGGTTGTGGACGGCCTCGATGTGGCCGGTGGCGTACAGGTCGTCGGCCAGCGTGCCGGTGACCGCCTCTCCTGCCAGGCACACCACCCGTGTGCTCGGCGGCAGCGCGCCGGCCGTGACGAGCGCGCGCGCCGCGGACGGCACCGAGCTGACCAGCGTCACGTCCGGCGGGTCGGCGGCGAGCAGGGCCAGCGCGTTCTCGACGACGACCACCGTGCCGCCGGCGCACAGCGGCGCGTAGAACTCGAACATCGACACGTCGAACGACACCGACGTCGAGGCCAGCACGCGGGACAGTTCACCGGGTGAGAAGGCACGGCCGCCCCAGATCGCCATCGCCGCCGCGTTGCGGTGCGTGATGAGCACCCCTTTGGGACGGCCGGTGGAACCCGACGTGTACAGCACGTAGGCCGTCCGGTCCGGCGCCACCGGCCCGAAACCGCCGGACACCGGTTCCCCGTCGAGCGCCGCCAGCTCGGCGTCGGTGACGACCAGGCGTGCCGCGCTGTCGCGGAGCATGTAGCCGGTCCGGTCGGCCGGGTACGCCGGGTCGAGCGGCAGGTACGCCGCGCCGACCTTCATGATCCCGAGCATGGCCACGGCCAGGTCCACCGACCTGCCGAGCCGGATGCCGACGACGTCCCCCGCCGCGACGGACCGTCCGCGCAGCAGGTGCGCGAGCTGGTTGGCGCGCTCGTCCAGTTCCCGGTACGTCAGCGCGCGCCGGTGGTCCTCGACGGCGACCGCGTCCGGCGACCGCGCGGCCTGCGCCTCGAACAGGCCGACCAGGCTGACGTCGGGATCGTCGGTGTGCGGGCCGCACCACCACCCGGTGACGAGTTCCCACTCCTCGCCGGTGAGCAGGTCGAGCCGGTCGATCGGGGTGTCGGGCTCGGCGAGGCCCCGCGCGAGGAGCACCGGCAGCCGTCGCGCCATCCTCGCCGCCGTCGCCTGCTCGAACGTCTCGGTGCTGTAGTCCCACATGCCCCACAGCCCGTCCCGGTCCCGCCACACATGCAGGTCCAGGTCGTAGCGGATGCCGGGCCGGGGGATCGGGACCTGCTCGATCGGCGCGCCGGCCAGCGCCGGTTCACCCCACTCCCCCTGGAAGGCGATGCTCGCGCGCACCAGCGAACCGCCGACGTTGCGTCCCGGCGCGAGCGCGGCGACCACGTCCTCGAACGGCACGCCGCGGTGCGCCAGCGCCGCCAGGCAGGTGGCGCGCGCACGGCGCACGAGCTCGCGGAACGTCGGCCGTCCGGAGAGGTCGGCCCGCAGCACGAGCATGTCGGACAGCAGGCCCACCGCGCCGTACGCACCGGGCCGTGACCGGCCCGCCTCCGGGGTCCCCACGGCGAAGTCGGTCTGGCCGCTGTGCTGACCGAGCAGCAACTGGAACGCGGCGAGCACCACCGTGAACAGCGTGGTCCCCTCGCCGCGCGCCAGCCGCTCGGCGTCCGCGACCAGCTCGGCGGGGACCCGCAGCGGTACCGAACCCGCCTGGAACGTCGGGTACGCGGGCCGCGCGTGGTCGGCCGGCAGGTCCAGCTCAGGCAGGCCGGCCAGATGGGTGCGCCAGTGGTCGAGTGCGCCGGGGGCCGCGGGTTCCGGCACCGGGTCGGCGGCCGCACCGCCGAGGCCGCCGAGTCCGCCGCCGTACGCGGCGTCCAGCTCGGCCAGCAGCACCCGCATGGAGCCGCCGTCGCAGACCAGGTGGTGCGCCACGAAGAGAAGGAGGCGCTCGTCGTCCGCGAGCCGGTAGGTGTGCACGCGCACCAGCGGGCCGCGTTCCAGGTCGAACGGTTCGGCCGCGACCTGTGCCGCGCTGTCCAGTGCGGTCTCGGCTCGCCGCAGCGGCGGCAGGTGCCGCAGGTCCGTGCGCCGCGCCGTCAGGACGACGTCGTCACGCACGACCCTGACCGGTTCACCGTCCCGGCCGGTGAACGTGGACCGCAGGGACGGATGCCTGCGGACCAGCGCGGACAGCGCGGAGTCCAGCCGGTCGTCGTCCAGGTCGCCGGTGTGCCGCGCGGCGAGGCGCAGGTTGAAGACGGCGGTGCCGGGACACAGCCGTTCGAAGACCATGATCCCGCGCTGGACCTTCGACATCGGGGCCGGTCCAGGCGCGGCCGGCGTGTCGCCACCGGTACGCCAGCGCTGGACGAGTCTGCGTCCCGCCGCGAGGTCCATCACCCGGCTCCCGCCGTGATCACCCGATCGTGGATGAGACCGGGTGCCTGGCCCGTGGCGAGCCATCCGGCGACGAGCGCCTTGGCCGCGTCGTCCGGGGTGGCCACGGTGAGGATGGTCTCCAGCGGCACCGTGAGCCCGAGCGCGTGCTCCAGTACGGCCGCCGCCTCCGCGGCGCGCACCGAGTCCACCCCGAGGTCGACCAGGTTGTCCGCCGGCCGGCAGTCCTCGGCCTCGCAGACGGCGGCGACGACACCGCAGATCATGCCGGCGAGCTCGGTGGTCGTCTCGCTCGGAGCGCCGCCGGCCGGCCCCGGCGGCCCCGACGGCGCGGTCAGCGCGGCCCTGACTCCGGGAAGCGCCTCGTCGTAGTAGCCGCCGAGGAAGGCGTCCCGCGCCGTGGACCGCCGGATCTTCCCGCTCGATGTGCGCGGCAGCGACCGCGGCGGAAGCAGCCCGACGACACCGAGGCGCAGACCCGTGCGTTCCAGCACCGCCGACCGCACCTGCGACGCCAGCGCCTCGTCCCGCCTGCCGTGCGTCTCCAGCAACAGCACCGGCGACGGCTCGGGGCCGGCGTCGACCAGGAACGCCGCCGCCATGCGGCCGGTGTTCCCCGCCGCGTCGAGCGCCGCCGTCTCCACGTCCACCGCGTGGTGGTTCACCCCGCGGTAGACGATCACGTCCTTCATGCGGCCGCTCACGTACAGCTCGCCGTCCCGCAGGTACCCGAGGTCTCCGGTGCGCAGGAAGCGGACCCCGTCCAGCTCGCCGAACAGCTCGCCCGCGTCGCCGGACAGATAGCCCGGCGTGACGTTCGGCCCGGCGATCCAGATCTCTCCTTCCGCACCGTCCTCCACCGGCACATGGCTTTCCCGGTCGACGATGACGACCCGCTGGTCGCGCACCGGTGTCCCGCAGCTCACCGCGGTGTCCAGGTCGGCCGGCTCGGACCAGTGACCGGCGCTGACGATCAGCGTCGCCTCGGCGAGGCCGTAACAGGGGAGGAACGCCTCCGCGCGGAACCCCGCCTCGGCGAACCGCCGCGCGAAACCGGCCATCGTCCGGTGCCGGACGGTCTCGCTGCCGCTGAACGCGACCTGCCACCGGGACAGGTCGAGCCCGTCGAGCGACTGACCGCCACGCGCTCTGCGCACACACAGGTCGTAGGCGAAGTTCGGTCCGCCGGTGTGGGTGGTGCCGGTCTCGCTGATCTGCGTCAGCCACGACAACGGCGCCTTGAGGAAGTCACCGGGCTGCATGATCCGCATCGGCATTCCCGCCGCCATCGGCGTCAGCAGTCCGCCGACCAGCCCCATGTCGTGGAACGGCGGCAGCCAGGTCAGCCCCCGCGAGTCCGGCCGCAGGCCGAACCGCTCCACGATGGCCGCCGTGTTGGCCGCCAGAGCGTCGTGCGGCACCAGCACGCCACGGGGCCGGCCCGTGCTGCCTGAGGTGTACTGCACGACCGCGATGTCACCCCCGCTGGTCGCGCGCGACCACGCGGCCCCGTCCGCCTCCGCGCCTGGCACGTCGAGCACGACCGGCACGCCGATCTCCTCGTACCGCTGCGGCGCCACCACGACCGGCGGCCGTGCGTCCGCGACGATCCCCGCGAGCCGGTCACCGTCCTGCCGCGACGCCGTCCCCGGCGGGAACGCCGGGATCACGGCCCGTCCCGCGAGGAACGCGCCGAACACCGCGACCACGTATTCGAGCCCCGCCGGACAGGCCAGCAGCACCGGCCCGTCCGCCACCGAGGCCAGCCGATCGGCCAGCGCCGACGCACGGCTCGCCACCTGTCCGTACGTCAAGGCGCTGACGGCCCCGAGCGGATCGACGCTCTCATAGGCCACCACGTCCGGCGTCCGCTCAGCCCGAGCGAGAAGCGTGTCGGTCAGCACTTCACCCTCCATGCCGCTCCCTGCCGCTCTCCATGTCGCGTGTTCCGCGGACCCCGGCACCGCGCGGCCGTCAGGACGTGCCGGTCCTCACGCGTGCCGCGTGATCAGTTACGAGCGAGCGTGCGAGCGCTGAGCGGCCGGATGTCGGTCCAGTTCGCCTCGACGTAGTCCAGGCACGCCTGCCGGCCCGCCTCCCCGAACACCTTCCGCCACCCGGCGGGAACCGCGAGCTTCGCCGGCCACAACGAGTGCTGCTCCTCGTCGTTCACGAGCACCAGGAAACTGCCGTCAGGATCATCGAACGGATTCACGCCGCCTCCTCCACAAGCCTGCCGCCGGCCACTCTCCCCGGCATGCCACCACGCTACGAACCCCGGCCCGGAAGGGGTTGTCACGTGAATCGTGGACTGTCACGGGTCCGGCGCTCAGCGGGTGCGGCGAAGTGGTGGTATGCGCCTGGTGACGTCGCGAAGGGCCGTGGCCAGGCGGTCCATGTCGGTGCGGGAGGTGAACAGGGCCGGGGTGACGCGGACGCAGTCGCCGCCGGTGAGGCCGCCGCGCTGGACGGTGAAGATCTGGTGGTGGGTCAGCAGGTGGTCGGTGACGGCGGTGTTGTCGGCCTTGGTGGTGCGGCCGGTGAGGCGGAAGGCGGTGATGGCGCCGTACATCGCGGGGTCGTCGGGGGTGAGGATCTCGATGCCGCCGATGGCGTGGGCCCGGGTCACCCAGAGGTCTCTCAGGTGGCGGAGGCGGGCCTGCTTGTTGGCCGCGCCGAGGGTGGTGTGGAAGTCGAGTGCGGCGCCGGTGGTGAGGATGGGGGCGACGTCCATGGTGCCGGAGTGGACGCGGGAACGGATGTCGTCGCGGGGGAAGGTCTCGTCGGCGTAGGCCACGTCGATGTCGGGGAGGCGGTGGCGGCGGATGTGGAGGAAACCGGAGCCGAGCGGCGCGCCGATCCATTTGTGCAGGGAGAAGACACCGAAGTCGGCGTCGAGGTCGTCGACGGTGAAGTCGAGGTGGCCGAAGGAGTGCGCGGCGTCGACGATGACGTCGGTGTTCCTGGCGCGGGCCATGGCGACGATGTCGCGGACCGGGGTCACGAGGCCGGTGCGGTTGTTCATGTGGCTGAGCAGGAGGAGTCTCGGCGCGGGGTCGGTGCGCAGTGCCTGGTCGTAGGTGTCGAGGACGGCCTGGCGCGTGGCGGGTTCGGGGATGGTGACGCGGCGCACGCGCACGCCTCGGCGTTCCTGGAGCCAGTTCATGGCGTACTGCGCGCTGTGGTAGTCCAGGTCGGCGTACGTCACGGTGTCGCCTGGACGCAGGCGGTTGTAGCCGGTGATCAGGTACTGCAGGGCTTCCGTGCCGCCACGGGTCAGCGCGATCTCCTCGGGTGCGGCGCCGAGCACCTCGGCGACGCGCCGGCGCACCTCGTCGGCCTCCGCTCGGTACGACGTGCGCAGCAGGTAGGAGTTCTGCCGGTTGAGGCGGTCGACGTTGCGGTGGTAGGCCAGCCGTACCGGTTCCGGCATGACGCCGTAGTAGCCGTTCTCCAGGTTGAGGAACTCCTCCTCGACGTCGAACCGCCGGGCCACGGCCCCCCAGTACGACTCGTCCTCGGCCAGCCGCTCGGGGGTGACGCCGCGCGGCGGCGCCGGGGGTGCGGGAGGTGCGGGGACCGGCGGGCCCACCGGCCGGCCGGTCGCCAACGCGCCGAGTCCCGCGACCACGGCCCGTCTGGACAAGGTCATCGAAACCCTCCACGAGCATCGGTGAATTCCGGTTCCCGGGATTTCCAGTCTGCGTGACCGGGTTTCGTGAATGTGGTACGTCCGCCGATACCGGCGTGGCGTTCTCCTGTGCACGGCCGCCGGTGTCCGCGTGTTCCTTTCTTTACGTAATGATTCATCGCAGGTCCGGCGCGTCCGCCACCGCCAAGGGGAGCATTCACTGTGATGTCCACGACACCACAGACCCGCTTTCCCCGGTCGCGCGCGGCAGGCGCGGGCCGGGTTCTGCTCGGCGCGGTGCTCGCGTTCGCCGTCATCGCCAACGTGGTGTTCGCCAACGGCGGCGCGTGCGCGGCGCTGATCATGTCGGAGGCGGCGGCACACGCGGCCCACGACGTGCCGGTGAGCCCTTCGGTGTCCCAAGGCGCCGGGTGCGGCCACCGCACGCTGCCACCAGGACATCACCACGGTACGGAGCAGACCTGCTCGGCCACCGGATCCGCCGGGTCGCCGTCGTTCGCGGCCCCCGGGACCTCCACCGAGGCCCGGCCACGGCAGATGGTCCGATACGCCGGACGGATGTCTCTCCCCGGCGCGGCGCCGGAATTCTCACCGGTGATTCTCCATGTGATGCGCATATAGGCGGCTGCCGTGACCGCCGTCGCTCCCGCCGGGAGTAACGGCCGATCCGTCATGCCCGCGTCCTTCACTTCGGGGAAAACCACATGTCTTCGCACAACACCGTCACGCGTCCGCAGGACGCGCCACTCATCGCGTCCTCGTCGCTTTCCCTCGCCGTCGGCAACACACCGCTGGCGTACGTCTCCGATCCCGTCGTGCCGGGAGGGTTCTGGGCCAAGCTGGAGGGATTCAATCCCGGTGGGATCAAGGACCGGCCGGCCCTGCACATGATCCGCCGTGCGCGGGCCAGAGGGGACCTGCGGCCGGGGGCCACGATCGTCGAGTCGACCAGCGGCACGCTCGGGCTCGGCCTGGCACTCGCCGGCATCGTCTTCGGCCACCCGGTGGTGCTGGTCGGCGACCCGGGGATGGAGCCGCTCATGCGCAGGCTGCTGATCTCCTACGGGGTGCGCCTGGAGATCGTGACCGAGCCGCACCCCACGGGTGGCTGGCAGCAGGCCCGCCGGACGCGCGTCCAGGACCTGCTGCGCGCGATCCCCGGCGCGTACTGTCCCGACCAGTACAACAACCCCGACAACGTCGGCGCGTACGCGGGGCTGGCGCACGAACTGCTCGCGCGGCTGCCGCACATCGACATCCTGGTGTGCTCGGTCGGCACCGGCGGCCACAGCGCCGGCATCGGCAAGGTGCTGCGCCAGCACTTCCCCGGCCTCACGCTGGTCGGTGTCGACACCGTCGGGTCGACCATCTTCGGCCAGCCGGCGCGGCCTCGCCTGATGCGCGGGCTCGGCAGCAGCATCCATCCGCGCAACGTGGCCTACGACGCGTTCAGCGAGGTGCACTGGGTCAACGCCGCCGAGGCGGTCTGGGCCTGCCGGACCCTCGCGGCCAGGCATTACGTCTCCGGCGGCTGGAGCACCGGCGCGGTCGCGCTGGTGGCCCGCTGGCTCGCCGCCACCCAGGCAGGCGACCCGGTCATCGTCGCGATCTTCCCCGACGGGCCGTGGCGGTACTGGGACACCGTGTACGACGACGACTTCTGCGCCGCCAACGGGCTGCTCGGCGTCACCCCCGCCGACGGGCCCGACGAGATCGCCGTTCCCGCCGAACGCGAGGTACTCCGCTGGACGCGCTGCGCCACGGTGTCGGACCCCCTGCGCCGCGAGGGACAGCCGGCGTGATCGCCACCTGGCGTCAGTACCGGTCGCTCCCCCGTCCGGTGCGGTTGCTCCAGGTGAACCAGGCCGGCATCAACCTGGGCTTCTACATGCTCATGCCGTACCTGGCGCAGCATCTCACCGGTCACGCCGGGCTGGCGGTGTGGACGGCGGCGCTGGTCCTCGGGCTGCGCAACATGAGCCAGCAGGGCCTGTTCCTCGTCGGTGGCACCCTGGCCGACCGGCTCGGTCCCAAGTCCATGATCATGGCGGGGTGCGCGTTGCGTACCGCCGGGTTCGCGTTGTTCGGCCTGTCGGAGCACGTGGGGGTGCTGGTCACGGCGGCCGTGCTGAGCGGGTTCGCCGGAGCGCTGTTCAACCCGGCCGCGCGCGCCTGCCTCGCGCACGAGGCCGGCGAACGCAAGGTCGAGGCGTTCGCGGTGTTCAACGTCTTCTACCAGGCCGGCATCCTCGCGGGCCCGCTCGTGGGCCTCGCGTTGCTCGGCGCCGGGTTCCGCACGATGTGCCTGTCCGCGGCCGGGATCTTCGCGGTGCTGACCGTCCTGCAGTGGCGGTGGCTGCCGGCCAGGCCCGGCACCGGCACCGGCCGTCCCGTGCTGCACGACTGGCGCGAGGCGTTCACCAACCGTCCGTTCCTGGCCTTCGCCGCCGCGATGATCACCTCGTACGCGCTGTCCTACCAGATGTACCTCGGTCTGCCTCTGGAGGTACGGCGGACCGGCGGCGGCGCGGCCGAGGTGGCGGTCCTCTACGCGATCTCCGCGATCACCGGGATCGCCGGCCAGGTGCGGGTCACGGCCTGGTGCGCGGCCCGGTGGAGCCGCGGCGCGTCGATGGCCCGCGGCCTGGCCGTCATGGCCCTGGCGTTCACACCTTTGCTGGTGGCGGCGCACGTCCGCCTCCCGCCGTACCTCACCCCGGCCCCGCTGGTCGCCTGCGCGCTCCTGCTCACCCTCGGCTCGCTCATGGTCTTCCCGTTCGAGATGGCCACCATCGCCGACCTCGGCAGCCGGCGGCTGACCGGCACCTACTACGGCCTGTACAACCTGCTGTCCGCGATCGGCATCCTCGCCGGGAACCTGGTCAGCGGCGCCGCGATGGACCTCGCGGCCACCACGGGGCTGACCGGCCTGCCGTGGCTGCTGCTCACCGCCGCGGGCCTCGCGTCCGCGTTCGCCGTCGGACGCCTGAACCGCACCGGCCGGCTGACTCCGCGGGACCGGCTCTCCAGCGGCGCCGCGCGGGCCGAAGAAGTCGTCGACTCGTAGGAAGTGAGGCCTTTCCCCTGGTCGGCGACAGGGTAGGGACCAGGAAGACCTGGTCGGAAAGGTCACGACTCCGGGTGGTGCGGCGGGGGGCCGCACCTCGCCGGTGGCCGGTGTCCAGGCAGGACCATCAGGGGAGACCATGGCACGGCTCCACGACTTCCTCGGCCGGTTCCGGCCGGCCGGGGCACCGGGGGCGGCGGCGCCGGCGGGGGTGCCCGCCGACGTCGAGGCCGAGCGTGCGGCCGAGGTGGCGCCGGTCTTCGCGGCATTGAAGGACGTCCACGCGCGGTGCGCGGAGATCCGCACGCGTGCCGGACGCGACGCCGAGCAGGCGCTCGCCGAGGCCCGCAGGCAGGCGGCGGCGATCGTGGCGGACGCGCGAGCGGCGGCCGGGGTGGAACGCGCGGAGGCCGCGGCCCGCGCTCGCGCCGCGCTCGACGCCGAGAGCGACGCCACACTCGACGCGGCCCGCCAGGAAGCGCAGGTGATCCGTGAGCGCGCCGCGCGGCGCATGCCTGGTGAGGTCGACCGGGTGACGGACATGATCCGGTCCTTGGCGAGCGGGTCATGAGCGCGGCGTGCACGATCCGGTGTCCGGCCGTGGGTCTCGCGCGGGTGACGGTCGTGATCTGGTCCTCGGTGCGCGGGTCATGAGCGCGGCGTGGGTGGCGGGGACGACACGTGCGCGTGCGCTGGCCAGGCGGCGGCTCGGGAAGGCCGGTGCGCGGCGGGTGGCGCTCGCGGGGTCGGCCGAGGAGGTGGTGGCCGTGCTCGCCGCCACGCCGTACGGCCACGACGTGCGGGCCGGACAGGATCTGGCCGAGGCGCAGCGAGCGGTGCTCGACTGCCTGCTGTGGCATCTGCGGGTGCTGGCGGGGTGGCTGCCTGCCGAGGGGGCCGCCGTGATCCGGCTGCTGGCGCGGTGGTTCGAGATCGCCAACGTGGACGCGGTGCTCGCCGGGGTCGCGCCGCGGTTCGACCTCGGCGCGCTGGCGACGGCGTGGCCGCGGCTGCGGCATCTCACCGCGCCGGCCGGCATCCGTGCCGCGCTCGCCGCGTCCCCCTGGGGTGACCCCGGCGGGCCGGAGCCTCGGCGGATCCAGCTCGGCATGCGGCTGTCGTGGGCCGCTCAGGTGGCGCGGACGGTACGTCCCGCCTCGGCGTGGGCCACGGCGGCGACCGCGCTGCTGGTGGCACGCGAGCGTTTCCTGGAAGGACGCCGCCTCCACCTCTCCCGCGAGGCCGAGTCGCTGCTCGGGCCGCGGGCCCTGGACGCCGGCTCGCTGCGCGACATGACCGCCTCCCTGCCGTCGTCCGCGCGCTGGGTCCTCGCCGGGCTGGACCGGCCAGGCGACCTGTGGCGGGGTGAGCCGCGCTGGTGGGAGAGGGTCGAGCGGGACGGCACGGCGATGCTGTCGGGCTCGGCGTTCGGGCCTTCGCCGGTCGTCGGCGCGGTGGCGCTGCTCGCCGCCGACGCCTGGCGGGTGCAGCGGGCCGGCGCGACGGCCGTGTACCGGGGGGACGTCGATGAGCTGGCGTGACGCGCTCGTCCCTGTCCGTATGCGGCGGATCGCGGTGGCCGCGCCGCAGGACGCGCTCGACGACGTGCTCGGCCTCGCGGCCGGCACCGGGTGCGTGGACATGGACGGCGCGGCCGGGGTCGAGGAGTGCGCGGGACACGCCGTCGTCCGCGACGACGTGGCGGTGGTGCTCGGCTGGACGCCGGCGCGAGATGCCGACGCGCTGGCGCGCACGCTCGCGCCGGCGGGTGGCGCGGTGGTGCCGCTTCCTCATCCGCCGGGGGTGGAGGCGCCGTCCCTGCTGCGCGGACAGGGGCTCAGAGGTTCGGTGACCCCGCTGGTGCGGACCTACGGGACGGTGCCGTACGCCGACCTCGACCCCGTGGCGCCTGCGGCCCTCGCCTACGTGCTGATGTTCGGCATGATGTTCGGCGACGCAGGCCACGGGCTGATGCTGCTCGGCCTCGCGGCGGCCCTGCGCGCCGGGTGGCCCGCCAGGCTCGCGCGGTACCGCGGCGCGTGGCCGTTCGTGGCCGGCGCGGGCCTCGCGAGTGTGGTGTTCGGCCTGCTGTACGGCGAGTTCTTCGGCCCGACGGGACTGGTTCCCGTGCTGTGGCTCGAACCGATGGCGAACCCGGGGCCGCTGCTGCTCGCCGCGCTGAGTGTGGGTGCTCTGCTGCTCAGCGGCGCCTACCTGCTCGGCGGTGTCAACCGGTGGCGCGAAGGCGGCCTCGCGCTCGCGCTGTACTCGCCGGCCGGGATCGCGGGTGGCGCGACGTTCGCCGGCATGGGTCTGGCGGCCGGTGGGTGGTATCTCGCGTGGACGTGGCTGACGGCCGCCGGGCTCGCGGTGGCGGTGACGGGTCTGGCGCTGGTGCTCGCGGGGTTCCTCGCGGAAGGCGGCGGCGTCACGCAGGCCGTGATCCGTTCGGTGGATGTCGTGGTGCGCATCGGGTCGAACGTCGCGTCGTTCGCGCGGCTCGCGGCCTTCGGCCTCACCCACGCCGCCATCGGCTGGATCGTGTGGCGCGCGACCACCGGCCTGTGGCCCACGGCCCCGGCCTTCGCGGTGCTGGTCCTCACCGCGGGGAACCTGCTGGCCTTCGCGCTGGAGGCGCTGGTGGCGGCGGTCCAGGCGCTGCGCCTTTCCTACTACGAGCTGTTCTCCCGGATCTTCCAGGCGGAGGGACGTCCCTTCCGTCCGCTGCGTGCGAAGGAGGCACCGCGATGTCCGCTGCGGCACGACGAGGGATCATCGCCGTCAGTGCGCTCGTCCTGCTGATCGCGCTCGGCGTCCTCACCGCGGCGGCGCTCGGCGGCCCCGCTGCGGCGACCGGCGGCGCGGCGCGCGAGGCGGCGCAGGCGAACTGGGCCGCGCTGATCGGCGCGGCGGTCGCGGTGGCGGGTTCCTCGATCGGCGCCGGTGTGGCCGTCGCGTACACGGGTGCGGCGGCGCTGGCGGCGATGAGCGAACGTCCCGAGCTGTTCGGCCGCGCCATCGTGATCGTCGGACTGGCGGAGGGGATCGCCGTCTACGGGCTGGTCGTCGCGGTGATCCTCATCGGGAGAGCGTGACCGTGGGTGGCGTCGCGGCCATCGGGGAGCCGGGCCGGCTGGCGTGTCTCGCGCTGGCCGGCGCGGTCGTGCTGCCGGCGCGGGACCCCGAGGGGGTGCGTGCGGCCTGGCGGTCCCTGCCTGAGGACATCGAGGTGGTGATCCTCACCGCGTGGGCCGCCGAGGTCCTCGGCCCCGTCGAGGACCGGCTCACGGTGGTCATGCCGGTGGGGGAACGGTGAAGGGGACGGCCCACGGGACGGCCCAGAGAACGGCCCAGGAAACGGCCCGGAAGGCGGCACTGCTGCCGCTTGAGGAGGAGCTGCTGCGCCGGGCCGGACGGAGTGCGGCGCGCACGGCGGAGCGGGCCGGTGCGGAGGCGGCGTCGGTGGTGGCCGCGGCCAGGCAGGAGGCGGCGGCTCTGCTGTCGGCCGCGCGCGCCGAAGGCGAGGCGGAGCACGCCGCGTACGCCGTGACCGTACGGGCCGAGGTGGGCCGGCGGCGCCGGCGGATCGTGCTGGTGGCGCGGCGCGAGGCGCTTGAGGAGTTCCGCCGCCGCGCGCGGGACGACGCACGGAGCCTGCGCGCCGACCCCTGCTACCCCGCACTCCTGCGGCGCCTGTCCCAGGACGTCAGGCGCGCGGCCGGGGACGACCTGGTGGTCGAGGAGCACCCCGACGGCGGCGTGGTGGCGCGCGGCCCCGGACGGCGCGTGGACGCCACGCTCCCCGTCCTGGCGGACCACATGATCGACTCTCTCGGCGGGGAGGTGGAACGCCTGTGGCTGCCGTGACCCGCGTCAACGGCCCGCTCGTCGAGGTGGACGGCCTCGGCGGCGCCGCCATGTTCGACCTGGTGACCGTGCGGGGCCTTCCCGGCGAGATAGTGGCCGTGCGCGGCGAGCGCGCGACGGTGCAGATGTACGAGTACACCGGCGGCCTGACACCGGGCCTCCCGGTCGAACCCACGGGGAGCCCGCTGTCGGCGGTCCTCGGGCCGCACCTGCTCGGCGGGGTGTTCGACGGGCTGCTCCGGCCGCTGACCGGGGCCCCCATGTGGCTGGAACCCCGCCGCCTGGCGGGAACCCCGGCCGGCAGGTGGCGGTTCGACCCGCTGGTCGCGCGGGGACGCGCCACCGAGCGAGGCACTCCGGTCGGCGCGGTCGGCACGGCCGGCGGCCTGCCGTACCTGGTCCTGTCCCCCGGTGGCGCCGTCGGCTCGATCCGGCCCGCCGGTGAGTACGCGGCCGGTGACGTGGTCGCCACCATCGGGGACGCCGAGGTCCGCATGGTCACGCGCCGGCCGGTGCGCGAACCTCTGCCGTGCCGGGAACGTCTCGCCGAGCCCGTGCCGCTCGTCACCGGCCAGCGGGTCCTGGACCTGCTGTTCCCCGTGCGGCTCGGCGGCACCGCGGCGGCGGCGGGAGGGTTCGGCACCGGCAAGACGGTGCTGCTCCAGCAGATCGCCAAGTGGTGCGATGCCGACGTCGTCGTCTACGTCGGCTGCGGCGAACGCGGCAACGAGATGGCCGACGTGATCAGCGACCTCGCGCGGATCACCGACCCGCGTACCGGCGGCCGGCTCGCCGACCGCACGGTCGTGATCGCCAACACCTCGAACATGCCGATGATGGCCCGTGAGGCGAGCGTCTACACCGGGGTCACCGTGGCCGAGCACTTCCGCGACATGGGGTACGGCGCCGTGCTGATCGCGGACTCGACGTCACGGTGGGCCGAGGCCAGGCGCGAGTTCGGCTCGCGCGCCGGCACGCTGCCGGCCGAGGAGGGTTACCCGGCCGATCTGGCGTCGGCGATCGCGGCCTTCTACGAACGGGCCGGCCGGGTCACGACGCTCGGCGGACGCACGGGCTCCGTGACGATCATCGGCGCGGTGTCGCCGCCTGGCGGTGACATGACCGAGCCGGTCACCACGCACACCGAACGGTTCGTGCGGACCCTGTGGACGCTGGACCGCGAGCTGGCGTACGCGCGCCACTACCCCGCGGTGTCGTGGGACGCGTCGTTCTCCCGCGACGCCGGGCCGCTCGCCGCGTGGCACGACAGGAACGGCGGGGAAGGCTGGGCCGCGGCACGCGCGCGGGTGAGCGCGTTGCTCGCCGAGGCCGGTCACCTGTCCGGGCTCGCCGAACTGGTCGGCGCGACGGCGCTGCATCCGCGTGAGCGCGTCGTCCTGCTCGCCGGCCGCCTGCTGCGCGAGGGCCTGTTGCAGCAGAGCGCGCTCAGCACCGTGGACGCGTACTGCGCACCCGATCGCACGCTCGCGCTGACCGGCGCCGTGCTCGGCGCGGTCGACGAGTGCCTCGCGCTCGTGGCGGCGGGGACGCCGGCCGGCGACGTCGAGGGCCGCGACTTCTCCGCGGTCCTGCGGGCCAAGGAGTCCGGGTGAGGATCCCGCCGTGATCGAGGTGGAGTACACCGACGTGGCCGAGCTCCGCGGTCCGCTCGTCGTCGTGCGGGGGACCGGCGGCGTGGGGTGGGACGAGTTCGCGTCGATACGCCTCGCCGGGGGACGGCGGCGGCACGGGCTGGTCCTTGAGGTCTCGGGGGACCTCGCGCTGGTGCAGGTCCTCGAAGGCACCTCAGGCATGGCTCCGGGGGAGATCGGTGTCGCGTTCTCTGGGGCCCCGTTCGGTGTCCCCGTCGGCCCCGGCTGGCTCGGCCGGGTCTGCGACGGGCTCGGGGAGCCGCTCGACGGCGGGCCACCGGTGTCCGGCGCCGAGTCCGTGCCGGTCGGCGGGCTGCCGGTGAACCCGGTGTGGCGGCTGCCGCCGTCGGAGCCTGTCCTCACCGGCGTCTCGGTGATCGATCTGCTGACCACGCTCGTGCGCGGTCAGAAGATCGCGATGTTCTCGTCCCCCGGCCTGCCGCACCTGGACCTGGCGGCGCAGATCGCCGCGCAGGCGCACGCCCCGGGGGAGCCGTTCAACGTGGTGTTCGCAGCGATGGGGCTCACGCACGCCGACGCGCTCGGGGTGCGTGACACGCTGGAGGCACGCACCTCGGCCGGTGACCTGGTGCTGCTGCTGAACCTGGCCGACGACCCGGTGATCGAGCGTGTCCTGACCCCGCGCATCGCGCTCACCGTCGCCGAGCACCTCGCGTTCCGGCTCGGCAGGCACGTCCTCGTCGTGCTGGCCGACATGACGAGTTACTGCGAGGCCCTGCGTGAGGTGTCGTCGGCGCGGGGGGAGATCCCGGCGCGCCGGGCCTACCCCGGCTACCTGTACAGCGACCTGGCCTCGATCTACGAACGGTGCGGCAAGGTGCGGGACCTGCCGGGCTCGGTGACGCTGCTCCCCGTGCTGACCATGCCGGCCGGTGACGTCACGCACCCGGTGCCGGACCTCACCGGATACATCACAGAAGGCCAGATCGTGCTGTCGCGCGACGTCCCCGGCTATCCGCCGGTCGATCCGCTGGCGTCGCTGTCGCGGCTGATGCGGCACGGCGTGGGGGCCGGCCGTACGCGGCCGGAGCACGCCGACCTGGCGGCGCAGCTCCTCGCGGGCCTCGCGCGGGCCAGGCAGGCTCAGGAGCTGGCCGAGCTGGTGGGGGCCGACGCGCTCGGCCCGCTGGACCGGCGGTACCTCGACCTGGCCCGCGCCTTCACCGGACGGCTCGCCACGCAGGGCCGTACCGAGTCCCACGATCTCGGCGAGACGTTCGACCTGGCGTGGCAGGTGCTGTCCACACTGCCGCGCGCCGAACTGACCATGCTCGACCCGGCCGCCGTCGACACCTTCTACCGGCCATGAGGATCTCCGTGCCGCCGGGCCGCGCGGGCCGGCTGTGGCTGCGGCGCCGGCTCGCCACCGCCGCACGCGGCCTCGTCCTGCTGGACCGCCGGTTGCGTCTGCTCGGCGCGGAACGGGACCGGCTCGCCGAACTCGCCGCGCGGACCGGTGAGCGCTGGACGGCGGCGCTGGCCGAGGCGGAGATCTGGACGTCGCGCGTGGCGGCACTCGGCGGCGAGCGCGCGCTGCGGTCCGGCACCCCCGCGGGCCGGGTGCGCGTCGAGGTCACCGGTGATCATCGTGACGTCGTCTGCCACTTCCCTCCCGATCCCGAGCACCTGCCGCTCACGTCCGCGCTCCTCCCGGCCAGAGCCGCCTGCCAGGCGGCGCTCGCGGCGGGGGTGCGGCACGCCGTCGCGCTCGGGGCCGTCCGTGCCACGGAGGCCGAGGTCGCGTGGACGCGCCGTCGCACCCGCGCGCTGCGCGAGCGGTGGATACCGGGCCTCGCGGCGGCGCTCGCCGAGCGTGAGCTGGCCCTTGAGGAGCAGGAACGCGCCGACTGGGCCAGGATGCGGCGCGCCAGGGACGAAAGACCCTGCGACAGGTGACTTCCGACCGCATCCAGGAAATAGGTCATAGGAAAGGGATGAGAGGGGATATATCTCCAGCTGCCTGGAGCGTTGGGGGGACGCCGATGGATGCCGTCGTGACGCCGTCGCTCGCGCCGCTCATCACGGCGCTGCGGGCCGCCGGCTACACCGTCGTCGGCCCCACCGTGAAGGACGGCGCCGTGCGGATGGCCGAGATCGAGTCGGCCGCCGAGCTGCCTGCGGGGGTGGGGGACGCGCAGGAGCCCGGCGCGTACCGGCTGACCGAGCGCGACGACGAGATGATCTTCGGCTACGCGGCGAGCCCCGACTCGGCCAAGCGCTGGACCCAGCCTCCCCGCCTGACCCTGGTGCGCGCACGCGGCGAGGAGTTCGAGGAGGTGGAACCCGAGGCGCCACGGGTCGCGCTGCTCGGCCTGCGGGCCTGCGACCTGGCCGCGATCGCCGTACAGGACAGGGTGTTCCTCGGCAGGCACCCCGACGGCGCGTACCGCCGCAGGCGTGAGGCGCTGTTCCTCGCGGCCGTCAACTGCGCCGTTCCCGGCGGCACGTGCTTCTGCGCGTCCATGGGGACCGGCCCGAAGGCCACCGCCGGCTACGACCTCGCGATCACCGAGCTGGCCTCCCCGCACCGGTTCCTGATCGAACCCGGCGGCGACCGCGGCGCCGCCGTCCTCGCCGCGGTCCCGCACGGCCCCGCGACCGACTGTGACCACGCCGCCGCGCTGGAGGTGTCCCGGACGGCCGCTGCTCACATGGGCCGGTCGGTGGACGTCAGCGGAGTACAGCAGTGGCTGCCGGCGGCCCACGACCACCCCCGGTGGGCCGACGTCGCGTCTCGCTGCCTGAGCTGCACCAACTGCACCATGATCTGCCCCACCTGCTTCTGCACCACCATGGAGGACATCACCGACCTGTCCGGCGACGTCGCCGAGCGGTCCGAGCGGTGGGACTCCTGCTTCACGCTCGACTTCACCGAGCTCGGCGGCGCGCCGGTGCGCGGCACGGCGCTCGCGCGGTACCGCCAGTGGCTCACCCACAAGTTCGCCACCTGGTACGACCAGTTCGGCGTGTCCGGCTGCGTCGGCTGCGGCCGGTGCGTCACGTGGTGTCCCACCGGCATCGACGTGACCGAGGAGCTGACGTGCATCCGATGACGCCGGCGCCGTACCGCGTCCGCTCCCGCCGTCCCGACCGCGCCGACACCGTCACCCTCGCGCTCGAACCGCTGCGTGGCCCGTCCCCGGCGTTCCTGCCGGGCCAGTTCGACATGCTCTACGCGCGGGGGATCGGCGAGATCCCGATCTCCATGAGCGGCAGAGGCCGCACCGGGGCCCACGTGCACACGATCCGCGCCGTCGGGGCCGTCAGCGACGCCTTGTGCCGCGCGCGGCCCGGTGACGTGGTGGGGCTGCGCGGCCCGTTCGGCACCTCGTGGGACGTGCCGGCCGCCGCGGGCCGGGACGTGGTCGTCGCGGCCGGCGGGCTCGGGCTCGCGCCGCTGCGCACGGTCGTACGCGAGCTGGCCGCGCACCGCAGGCGCTACGGCCGGATCAGCGTGATCGCCGGCACCAGGACCCCGATGACGCTGCTCTACCCGCGTGAGCTGACCCGCTGGCGGCTCGCGCACGACATCGACGTGCACGTCACCGTCGACCACCCCGACCAGGACTGGCCGGGCCCGGTGGGACCGGTGACCCGCCTGATCGACCGGATCGTCTTCGAGCCGCGCCGCACCACCGCCTTCGTGTGCGGCCCCGAGGCCATGATGTGCGCCGTCGCCGACGACCTCGTCCGCCGCGGCGTCCCGCCGGCGCGCGTGGTGCTGTCGCTCGAACGCAACATGAAGTGCGCCGTCGGCCGGTGCGGCCACTGCCAGCTCGGTCCGCTGCTGCTGTGCCTGGACGGCCCGGTGCTCGACTACCGGCGGGTGGCCGGGCTCCTCTCGGTGCGGGAACTGTGATGGCCGGGCCGGTGCCGCGGCTCGCGGTGTGGAAGTTCGCCTCCTGCGACGGCTGCCAGCTCACGCTGCTCGACTGCGAGGACGAGCTGTTGTCCCTGGCGGCCGAGGTCGAGATCGCCTACTTCCTCGAGGCGTCGAGCGCTCCAGGGCCCGGCCCCTACGACCTGTCGCTGGTGGAGGGGTCGGTCACCACCCCCGCGGACGCCGAACGCATCCGGCACGTGCGCCGCGTCTCCAGGCGCCTGGTCACGATCGGGGCCTGCGCGACGGCCGGCGGCATCCAGGCCCTGCGGGACTTCGCCGACGTGCGGGAGTTCGCCTCGGTGGTCTACGCGCGGCCGGAGTACATCGCGACCCTGGAGCGGTCGACCGCGATCTCCGCCAACGTGCCGGTGGACTTCGAGCTGCGTGGCTGTCCGATCGACAAGCGCCAGCTCCTTGAGGTCATCACGGCGTTCCTCGCCGGCCGGCGTCCCGTCGTCCCCCGGCACAGCGTGTGCGTGGAGTGCAAGGCCCGCGGCAACGTCTGCGTGCTCGTCGCGCACGGCACCCCCTGCCTCGGTCCGGTCACCCAGGCCGGCTGCGGCGCGCTCTGTCCGGCGTACAACCGGGGCTGCTACGGCTGTTTCGGCCCGTCGGAGACCACCAACACCGCGGCGCTGAACACGCGGCTGCGCGAGCTCGGGATGAGCGACCCCGAACTGGTGCGGGTCTACCGCACCTTCAACGCCACGGAGGAACCGTTCCTGCGCGCGTCGGAGGAGGCGGAGGGTGACGCATAAGACGATCCGCGTCGGGGGCCTGACCCGGGTGGAAGGCGAAGGCGCACTCGTGGTGCGCGCGCGCGACGGCCGCGTCGTGGACCTGCGGCTGAGCATCTACGAGCCGCCGAGGTTCTTCGAGGCCCTGTTGCGTGGCCGCGCCTACACCGAGCCTCCCGACATCACCGCGCGCATCTGCGGCATCTGTCCGGTCGCCTACCAGATGAGCGCCTGCCAGGCCATCGAGGCCGCCTGCGGCGTCGAGGTGACCGGACCGCTGCGCGACCTGCGGCTCCTGCTCTACTACGGCGAGTGGATCGAGTCCCACGCGCTGCACATCTACCTGCTGCACGCGCCGGACTTCCTCGGGTACGACAGCGGCATCGCCATGGCCGCGGACCACCGTGTCCACGTGGAACGCGGCCTCGCGCTGAAGAAGGCGGGGAACGAACTGGTGGCGACGCTCGGCGGCCGGGCCATCCACCCGGTCAACGTGCGGGTCGGCGGCTTCCACCGCGTGCCGCGCCGCCAGGAGCTCGCCGGGGTGGCCGAGCGGCTGCGTGAGGCCAGGGAGCACGCGCTGGCCACCGTGGCATGGGTCGGCGGGTTCGACTTCCCCGACGTCGAGCACGACTACCGGTTCCTCGCGCTACGGCACCCCGGCGAGTACGCCATCCTGTCCGGGTCCGTCGCGACCGGTGACGGCGGCGGCTTCCCGGTCGAGCGGTGGCCCGAGCACGTGGCCGAGGAGCAGGTGCCGGGTACCACGGCCATGCACGCCAGGCTGGACGGCGCCGCCGGCTACCTGGTGGGGGCCATGGCGCGCTACTCGCTCAACTCCGGCAGCCTCTCCCCCCTGGCCCGCGCCGCGGCGCGCGACGCCGGGCTCGGCGACGTCTGCCGCAACCCGTTCCGCAGCATCGTGGTCCGTGCCGTCGAGATCGTGCACGCCTGTGACGAGGCCCTGCGGATCATCGGCGGCTACACCGAGCCGGACGCGCCGGCCGTCCCCGTCGAACCCCGGCCCGGCACCGGCCACGGCGCGTCGGAGGCCCCGCGCGGCACCCTCTACCACCGCTACCGCATCGACGCCGACGGCCTGATCGCGGCGGCGGACATCGTGCCGCCGACCTCCCAGAACCAGGCCCGCATCGAGGAGGACCTGCGTGACCTGGTCGAGCCGCGCCTCGGCCTGCCGCGCGAGGAGCTGGTGGCCCTGTGCGAACGCGTGGTGCGCAACCACGACCCATGTATCTCCTGCGCCACCCACTTCCTCGATCTGTGTCTCGATGCGCGCTGACCGGGTCGTGATCGGCGTCGGCGGCGACTCGCGCGGCGACGACGCGGCCGGCCTGGAGGTCGTCCGCCTGCTGCGCGGCAGACTGCCGCCGTCGGTCGCACTCACCGAGAGCCCCGGCGACCCGATGCACCTGGTCACGACCTGGCGCGGCGCACGCCTCGCCATCGTCGTCGACGCCGTCTCCTCCGGCGCGGTCCCCGGCACCGTCCACCACGACGCGCGACCCGGCCCCGCACCCGCCTGGCGCGCCAGCTCACACGCGCTCGGCCTGGCCGACGCCATAGCCCTCGGCGAAGCCCTCGGATCCCTGCCGGACGAACTGGTCGTCTTCGGCGTGGAAGGCGGCGACTTCGGCGTGGACGCGCCGGTGACCCCACCGGTCCGCGCGGCGATCCGCGCGACCGCCGAGGCGGTCAGGCGGCGCCTGGACCAGGCGTAGCCGTCACAGGTGGCGCCGTCACAGGTGGCGCCGTCACAGGTAGCGCAGCCACAGGTACGGCGCGACCAGGGTGACGGTGACCACGGTGACGATCAGGCCGTACTTGGTGAACTCCCAGAAGCTGATCGGGGTGCCGTTGCGTGCCGCGATGCCGAGGACGACGACGTTGGCGGCGGCGCCGACGGCGGTGGCGTTGCCGCCGAGGTCGGCGCCGAAGGCGAGGGCCCACCAGAGGACCTGGCCGTCGCCGGGGCCGGCGGCCTGGACGAGTTGCTCGACGATGGGGCTCATCGTGGCGACGTACGGGATGTTGTCCACGATCGCCGACAGGCCGGCCGACGCGCCGAGCAGGCCCATGGCGGTCAGCTCGGGGTGGCCCGCGGTCGCGCCGACGGCGAGCTCGGAGAGCTGTCCGATGACGCCGGTCTCCACCAAGGCGCCGACCATGACGAAAAGGCCGGCGAAGAACACCAGGGTGGGCCATTCGACCTCGGCCAGGGCCTCCTCGGTGGTGACCCGGGTGAGTGCCACAAGGACGCCGGCGCCGAGCAGCGCCACCACCGAGGGCTCGTAGTGCAGCACCGGGTGGAGCACGAAGGCGGCCATCACCAGGACCAGCACGACCAGGCTCTGCCACAGCAGCCGCCGGTCGCCGATGGCCTCGCGCTCGTCCAGTGCCATGATCTCGCCGGCCCGCTCGGGGTCGTAGCGCAGGCGGCGGCCGAACATCACCCAGCACAGGCCGATGAAGACGACCATGAGGATGATCACCATGGGTGCCATGTGGATCAGGAAATCGTTGAAGGTCAGCCCGCCGCGGCTGGCGATGATGATGTTCGGCGGGTCGCCGACCAGCGTGGCCGCGCCGCCGATGTTGGACGCCATCGCCTCGGCGATCAGGAACGGCGTCACCGGCAGGGCCAGCCGTCCGCACACCAGGAAGGTCACCGGCGCGACGAGCAGCACAGTCGTGACGTTGTCGAGCAACGCCGACGCGGCGGCGGTGATCAGCACCAGCAGCACCATGAGCCGGAACGGACGGCCGCGTGCGCGTTTGGCGGCCCAGATCGCCAGGTAGTCGAATACGCCGGTCTCCTTGAGCACCCCGACGATGATCATCATGCCGAGCAGCAGGAACACGACGTTCCAGTCCACACCGGAGTGCGTGGAGAAGAACGCCGACTCCGCGCCGGTCGCGTGGATCAGGAACATGATCGCGGCGCCGCCGAGGGCCGCCGCGACCCGGTGGATGCGTTCGGTCGCGATGAGCGCGTAGGCGCCGAGGAAGACCGCGACCGACAGCCACGCGGTGACGGTCACGTGTCCAGCGCCTTGGCGAGGAGCGTCTGCAGGGTCACCGCGCCGAGCAGCCTGTCGTCGTCCACGATGGCCACCAGGGGACTGCGGGTGCGCGCCATCAACGCGGCCAGTTCGAGCAACGTCGCGTCCGGATCGGAGACAGGCAGCTCACGCGGCTTGGCCGGCAGCGCCTCGCGTACGGTCCTGTCGCCGAGCGAGGTGAGGAAAGTGTCGGCGTGCCGCTCGTCCACCACCCGCGCGAGCGCCGGATCGTCCTGGCAGTATCCGGGAACGGCCAGCCACAACACCTGCGGGCCCGGCAGGATCGCCTGCGGGGACCCCGCGCCGTCCACGACCATCAGACCGGGAAGCCCCTGCTCGGCCAGCAGGCGAGCGGCTTCGATCACGGGGGTGTCGAGAGCGACGGTGGGGAACTCGACGAGCAGGTCGCGAGCGCGCACGGCACATCCTTCAGGGGTCGGCGACGACAACTGCCGACCAGCCTTCCCGGCGCACCTCCAGGAAACCTATCAACCCGGCCGCCGATCCGCACGACCGGCCGGCCCCTCCGCCGGTGCGCACCGGTCACCGCCGGGCCCTCCGCGTGCCGGCTCGGCCCTGGCCCGGCAACCCCTGACCGATCGCCTCCGGCGATCTCCACAGGCCGGTGGACGGTACGCGGCACATGCCTTGTCTTGATACGTTGTTCAGCGGAGTGCCGGGAAGACGGGTCGGCGGATGTACGTCCTGTCGTCTTCCGTCGAGCGGAGTCCCATGCCTGGTACCACTTCCGGCCAGACCCCCAGCCGTCTCTTCTCCGGCACCTTGGCCGAAGCCAGACGCATCGCCGACATCCTGCGCGGCGAGACCATCGGGGGAGCGTTGCTGCTGGTCGCGGCGGTCGCCGCGCTGGTGTGGGCCAACTCGCCGTGGAGTGAGGGGTACGAGGCGCTGCGGAGCGTCGAGATCGGCCCCGCCTCACTGCACCTGGACCTGGACCTGGCGACCTGGGCCGCCGACGGGTTGCTCGCGATCTTCTTCTTCGTCGCGGGCCTGGAGCTCAAGCGTGAGTTCGTCGCCGGAGACCTGCGGGACGTACGGCGGGCCGCGGTGCCGGTGGCGGCCGCCGCCGGAGGTGTCGTGGTGCCGGCGGCGGTCTATCTGGCGATCGCCGGCGGGGACGCCGCTCAGGGCTGGGCCATCCCCACCGCCACTGACATCGCCTTCGCGCTCGCGGTGCTCGCGGTGGCCGGCCGGTTCCTGCCGTCCGCGCCGCGCACCTTCCTGCTGACCCTGGCGGTCGTGGACGACCTGATCGCCATCGTCATCATCGCGGCGTTCTACACCACGAGCCTGTCGGTGCCGCTGCTGCTGTGCGCGGCGGTGCCGCTCGCCGTCTTCGCCGTCCTCGTCCAGCGCAGGGTGCGGGCCTGGTGGCTGCTGCTGCCGCTCGCCTTCGCCACCTGGACGCTCGTCCACGCCTCCGGGGTGCACGCCACCGTCGCCGGCGTGCTGCTCGCGCTGACCGTTCCCGTCCTGCCGTGGACGCGGACCGGCAAGCCGGACCCCGGGCTGGCCGAGCACTTCGAGCACCGCTTCCGGCCGCTGTCGGCGAGCGTCGCCGTCCCGGTGTTCGCGTTCCTCTCCGCCGGGGTCGCGGTCGGCGGGCTCGGCGGGCTCGCCGGGACGCTGACCGACCCGGTGGCGATGGGGATCGTGGCCGGGTTGCTGATCGGCAAGCCGGTCGGCGTCCTGGCCGCCACCTGGCTGGTGGCCCGGTTCACCCGCGCCACTTTGAACGAGGGCCTGTCATGGGCCGACGTGGCCGGGCTCGCCGTCCTCGCCGGGATCGGGTTCACGGTGTCCCTGCTCATCGGGGAACTGGCCTTCGCCGGGGACTCCGCCGCGCAGGACGGGGTCAAGGTCGCCGTGCTGGCCGGCTCACTGGCCTCCGCCGCCGTGGCCGCGGTCATTCTGCGGCTGCGGGCCGGCGTCCACCGGCGCGTCACACGGAGAGACGGCTCGGGGCCGGACCGAGCCATTCGGTGAGCAGGACGGTGGCGTCGTCCTGAAGGTTGCCGCCGTGGTGGGCCATCAAGTTGTGGATCAGGCGGCGGAGGGTCTCCGGCACCGGCAGGTGGTCGGCGTTGTGGCGCACGATGAATTCGACGAACCGGTCGAGGCCGAACTCGCGGCCCTTGGGGTCGCGGGCCTCGGTGATGCCGTCGGTGTAGAACAGCACGCGGTCGCCTGGTTCCAGTCGCTCATGGCACAAGGTGATCGGCAGGCCCATGTCCAGGCCCATGGGGTGAGCGGGCCGGCAGCGCAAGCCGATGATCTTGTGTTCGCCTCGGATCACCACAGGCGGAGGGTGGCCGCGGTTGACCCAGGACAGGACGCCGGTCACGAGGTTCAGGCGGGCCAGGATGGCGGTGACGAACCGGGTGCCGCGGCCGAACTGCTCGATGAGGATGCGCTCGATCGCCTCACTGGTCTCGACCAGATCGGTTCCCTGCCGGCGGTTGTTACGGCACGCGGCCGTCGCGAGGGACGCGGTCAGCCCGGCCGAGACGTCGTGGCCCATCGCGTCGAAGATCGCCAGGTGCGCGTGCGAGCCGGTCAGCGCGTAGTCGAAGGCGTCCCCGCCGATCTCGTACGCCGGTTCGAGCGCCGCGCTGATCGCCACGCGCTCGGCGGCGAACGTCAGCGGCGGCATCAGGTTCCACTGCATCTCCGCACCCACGTGCATCGGCCTGGTGCGCACGAGTCTCGCGTAGGCGTCGCTGGAGGGACGCTTGCTCACGATCATGAGTGCCATCAGCGACGCCAGGGCCTTCATGTCGTCCACCGTCGGCCCGGCGGCGTCCGGCGTGACGATCAGCGCCATCCCCAGGCGTTCCGTGCCGTCGAGCAGAGGCACCCACCACTGGTGCCGCGTCCCGTCGGCGTCCGGCTGGTCGAAGATCCGGATCTCCTGGAACGCCTCCCCCACCGGTGTCTTGTCGATCCGGATCTCCGAGGTCCGCAGGAGTTCGTCACCGTACCCGTCGACGACGAGGAGACGCAGCACGTCCTGCTGGAGGTCGGCGAGATAGATCCGCACGTCGAGCACGCCGATCTCGGCCGCGTGCCGCCGGGCCAGCCACGGCACCTGCTCCAACCCGGCGAGGTGGCTGGCTTCGAGCAGGCCGGCCAGCATCCGCGCCGTACCGGCGTCTACCACGCCGTCGTCTCCATGCGACCACCTACTACATCCGTAGGACCAACAGGGTGTCGTACCCCGGCGTGCTCTGGTACACACCGGGGTCAACCTCCTGCTTCGAGTGCCGACCGGTCTCCGGTTGCCTGCCGGCATGACGATCAAGTGCCGGTGGGTAGCGCCTGAGTACGAGAAGTGAGACGGTCACGGCCCTGGTGACCGCGGGTGGAACTAGGCGGGGCTGACGTGCGCTGCGACGAGACGCCAGCCGTGGCCGGCGGTGTGGATCCAGGTCCGCGTGTAGCGGACCCTGGCGGTGAACTCCTGGCCCTTGAACACCCCTTCGAGGGTGCCGAGGAACCACGTGACGCCGGTCCCGCCGGCCACCAGGACCCGCAGCTCCTCCTCGTCCACGCGGGTGAGGCTCTGGTCCCCGGTGCGCTGGATCTCCAGGTCGTCCTCCTTGGAGTACAGCACGCCGTCGGGGCCGGTGAAGACGAGCCGGTCGTCGATCAGCGCGTCGAGGGCCGAGGCGTCGGCGGCGAGCTGGGCCGCCTGCAGACGGCGCTCGGCCTCGCGCAACTGTGTGGTCAGATCGTCCACCGGCTCACCTTTCGCGACGCTGTGGACGATCACTATAGGACGGCCGGACGGCCCTAGCGCAGGGCCGGCAGGACCTTGCCGCCGAAGGCGTCGATGAACGGCGACAGGTCCTGGCCGACGTGGTGCAGGTAGATCCGATCGAAGCCCAGGGCCGCGTAGCCGCGCAGCCAGTCGATGTGCCGTTCGAGGTCGGCGGAGACGTTGACCACGTGGCGCACCTGCTCCATGGTGACGTGCTCGGAGACGACGTCGAAGTGCTCCACGAGCTCCAGGTCCCAGCAGACCGGCGGGCCGAAGACGTTGCTGCGCCACTGGTCGTGTGCGATCGTCTCGGCCTCCTCCTCGGTCGGGGCCCAGCTCACGTGGACCTGAAGGCAGACCGGGCCGCGTCCCCCGGCGTCGCGGTACGCGGCGATCATCTCGCGGAGGTGGTCCTCGGGTGCGTTGACCGTGACCATGCCGTCGGCCCATTCGGCGCACCTGGCCGCCGTGGCGGTGCTGACCGCGGCGCCGATCAGCGGCGGCGGCGTCTCGGGCCGGGTCCACAGCCTGGCGCGGTCCACGGTCACCAGTCCGTCGTGGGTGACGTTCTCGCCGTTGAGCAGCGCACGGATGACGTCCACGCACTCACGCAGCCGCGCGTCGCGTACGTCCTTGCGTGGCCACGGGTCGCCGGTGATGTGCTCGTTGCTGAACTCGCCGCTGCCGAGCGCGGCCCAGAACCGGCCGGGGAACATCGCGCCGAGCGTGCCGATGGCCTGCGCGATGATCGCGGGGTGGTAACGCTGGCCGGGAGCGTTGACGACACCGAAGGTCAGGTCGGTCGCCTGCAGTGCGGCACCGAGCCAGGCCCAGGCGAAACCTGAGTGGCCCTGCCGCTTGCTCCATGGGGAGAAGTGGTCGGAACACATGGCGGTGTCGAAACCGGCGCGTTCTGCGGCCACCATCGCGTCGAGGAGGGCGGCCGGGGGGATCTGCTCGTGGGATGCGTGGATTCCATACTCCGTCATGCGCGACCTGGCTACCCAGGACGGCGGCGGCCAACCACGGAGGCCGCCTCACGTCAGTCGGGATAGCCGCCGTCGTCGCGGGACGGACAGTCCGGCCGTGCGAGCACCGGGTGGCGTTCCAGCACCTCGCGAGCGCGGACACGGGCCAGGTTCCAGGCGTTCCAGGGGTCGGGGTGGTCGAGCCGGTTCACCGAGACGACGTCACGCAGCACGCAACTGCGGGCCGGTTCCGGCAGCCGGTCGAGGACCGGTACGGCCTCCGGGCCGAGGTCGCCGAGGTAGTCCTGGTCGAGCAGGGACACCCCTCGGACGGCCATCTGGGTCTCCGCGACACGGGCCTCGGGGTTCCAGACGGCGAACGTGAACACCGTCACGCCGGTCAGCAGCACCAGCATCCGGGGCAACCACGTCACGCGCGCGTCCGTCAGCCGCGCGACGCCGGCGGCGATGACGACGACGAACACCGCGGCGAGCCACCAGATGGCCGCCGCGACGGCGGCGCGCAGGCGCGACAGCCCGTACGCGTCGGTGTAGAGATCCAGGCGGTGCAGCGCGGAAGCGAGGACGACCAAGGTCAACGCGCACAGCAGACCGAGCAGGACGGTCAGCGGCCAGCGGTCCCCCGGCCTGGTGGGCCGCAGCAGCATGGTGGACGCCGCCACGATCCCGAGCACGAAGACGCTGACCGTCACCAGTTCGAAGAATCCGGACCTGGCGTACTCGGCGTAGGTCAGCCCCGCCGTGGACAGCACCCGCCGGCTGCCGCCGAACAGGACGGTGATCTGCACGGCCACGAACGCCGCGAACAGCAGGTTCAGTGCTGTCAGCGGCATCATCCAGACGGCACGATCCAGCCTGACCCGCAGGTCGGGGGCCTGGGGTTCCGCGGCAGGACGCAGCGTCACCAGCACACCCGCGCAGGTGAGAACCGCGAACACGAGGAGGAGGAAGACGCGGGAAGGCAGCCGGTCCACCCACTCCGGCGCCTGCAGCAGACCGCTCACGTACGAGTGGAACACCGCGTCGGCGGACCCGAACAGCAGGCCGAAGACGCTGAGGAGGACCACCGTGATCGCGGTGCCGGCCAGCACGGGGACGACTCTGCGGCTGCCGCGCAGGCGCTTCAGCGGCGTGGCGAGGAACCATGGCAGCAGGAGCGTGGACAGCGCGACGGACGCGGCGCCGATCAGCAACCCCGGCCATCCCCGTCCCGCGCCTGACAGTCCGAGTGCCGCGATGCCGAAGGCCAGCAGGAGGGCCGGGGCCACGACCCAGTCGGTGTCCCGGTAGAGCGTCAGCGACACCAGCGCGTACGCGAGGACGCCGAAGGTCACCGTCCACGGGGTGAGCCGGCCGCGCCGCAGGGGAAGCAGCGCGGGGAAGATCGCCGCGCCGAGCGCGACCGCGGTCAGCACCAGGCCGAGGCCGGTCGAGGGGTCGGGGAGTGCCACGGTGGCCACGAGTCCCACGGCGGCGGCGGCCGGGAGAAGCCAGTCAGGCACCCCGGGCAGTTCCGGTCTCGGGAAGATCGGCGGCGGCACGTACACGGCGGGGACCGTCCGGGCCGGCTCGTCCTGTCGCGAAGGGCCGGCTGAGGCCGGGACCTGCTGTTCGGACGCGGGTCCTTGCATGATGTCTCCTTTCGTGACGCCGGAGCCCGGTGGCTGAGCAAGCCGCCGGACCGGCACGTCGGAGGCGGGTTCGGGGCCGCGCCGCGCGCCTTCCCCCGTGGCGGACTCGGTGGCGGGCTCCGTGGCAGGCTCAGTGACGGGCCCAATGGCGGGCTCAGCGACGGGCCCAATGGCGGGCTCTGTGACAAGCTCGGTGGCGGTCTCAGTGACGGGTTCCACGGCCGGGGTGCGCGGCGCCGTTCCCGCGCCGGGACGGGTCTCGGTGACCGCCGGCAGGACGGTTCCCGCGAGTGCCGCGGGAAGGGTGACGACCATGCGGCACCCCCCTGTGCCGCCGCTACCCGCGGGTGGCGCGCCGGTGACGGAGATGGAGCCGTCGTGAAGTTCCACGATCTCCTTGGCGATGGCGAGACCGAGGCCGGCGCCTCCCGCGCCGGCCGCGCGGCCGGCGTCCAGCCGGGAGAAGCGTTCGAAGACCCGGGTCCGTTCCGCCACCGGGATGCCGGGGCCCTGGTCGATGACGCTGATCTCGACGACCGGCCCGGCGTGGCGGGCCGCGATCCGGACCGTGCCGCCTGGGGGGCTGTGCCGTACGGCGTTGTCGAGCAGGTTGGCGAGCACCTGCGCGAGCAGTGCGGGGTCGGCGGACAGGGATGCCTCGCCTACCGTGCTCACGACCGTGACGTCGTCGCGGCCGAACGCGGCCTCCGAGGCGGCCTGGTGGCACAGGGACGCGAGGTCCACCGCTTCGGGTTCGATCAGCCTGGCACCGGAGTCGAGCCGGGACAGGTCGAGGAGCTGCGTGGTGAGACGGCCGAGGCGCTGCGTCTGGGCCAGTGCGGTGCCGAGGGTGCCGAGGTCGGGGGTGGAGACGCCGTCGACGATGTTCTCCAGCACGGCCTGGAGGCCGGCGATCGGCGTGCGGAGCTCGTGGCTGACGTTCGCCACCAGCTCGCGCCGCTGCCTGTCCACTTCGCCGAGGTCGGCGGCCATGGCGTTGAACGCACGTGCGAGCTCCCCCACCTCGTCCCTGGACGTGGCGCTGACACGCAGGCCGTACCGGCCCTTGGCGATGGTCTGCGCGGCCGCCGCCATCTCGCGCAGCGGCCGGGTCATCCCCATGGCGAGAAGCTGCACCATGATCAGCGCGAGTACGGCGGCGACGGCGATCCTGGCGTCGCGCGGCCAGCCGGCGCCGATGCCGACCTCGTTCACGGCGAACGCCGTCACGACGGTGAGCACGATGACGATGCCGAGCTTGACCTTGATCCGTCCGAGGAAGTCGAGCGGCCTCATCGTGTCGCCTCCCGCTCGCCGACGATCATGGACGGGCCAGTGCGTAGCCGACTCCGTGAACCGTCCTGACCACGCCGGGGCCGAGTTTGCGGCGCAGCGCGCGCACGTGGCTGTCGACGGTCCTGGTCGCGGCGGCCTCGGAGAACCCCCAGATGTCCGACAGCAGCCGCTCGCGCTCGAGCACCTGGCCCGGCCGTTCCGCGAGCCTGCGGAGCAGGTCGAACTCGGTCCTGGTGAGCTGCGCCTCGGCGCCTCGGACGAAGACCCGGCGCTCGGCCGTGTCGATCTCGACGTCGCCGACGCGGATCACCGTGTCCTCGTGCGCGAGCAGACCGGCGCGTTCCACCCGCCGCAGCAGCGCGTGGATCCTCGCGACGAGTTCGCGCATGCTGAACGGCTTGGTGATGTAGTCGTCCGCACCCACGCCGAGGCCGACCAGGACATCGGTCTCCTCGCCGAGCGCGGTGAGCATGAGCACCGGGACGGGACGCGCGGCCTGCATGCGGCGGCAGACCTCGAGGCCGTCGAGGCCCGGCAGCAGCCGGTCGAGCACGACGAGGTCCGGCTCCGCCTTGGCGTACTGGGTGAGCGCCGTCCCGCCGTCACCGGCGATCCGTACGTCGAAGCCCTCGGCTGTCAGCCGGAGCGACACCGCGTCGGCGATCGTCTGGTCGTCCTCGACCACGAGGACGCGCCGCTGCCTGGGGGTGGCCATGGACGAGAGCGTAGGGCTCTCCCGTGCAGACGGACGGTACCGAGATGTGCAGATCCCGTGCACCTCCGCCGGGGAGCCCGGCCGGGACGTGTCACGCCACGGCCGGGCTCCGAGGTCACAGCTGGGACACCCAGTAGGGGGTCACGTCCATCCAGCCGTTGCCGCGCGCGCCGTTCAGCCGGCCGCCGGCCGTGGTGGACAGGGTGTACCAGGAGTCCACGTAGTCGGGGTCGTCGGTCCACCAGGAGGTGGGGATGGCGGAGAGGATCGCGTTGACCAGCGGGACGTAGACGCCGCCGTCGGCGATGGTCAGCAGCGCCGTGGCGATGGCCTGCGCGAGGGCCTGGTAGTTGGTGTCGCCGTCGTCCTCCATCATCACGACGTCGGCCAGGTTGTACTTGTAGCCGTTGAAGTGGACGAGGAGCTGGTTCGGGTAGTACGTCGTCTGGTCGTTGTCGAGGTACGGCATCTGCACGATGCTCACGGTCGCCTTGCCGTCCAGGCCGAAGCCGCCGACGACGCTGTAGATCTCGGCGTCCCCCTTGATCCACGGCTCCTGGTCGTCCGACAGGCGGACCGCGGTGACCTTGGTGGCCCAGTACCCGGTGTTGGCCTGGCGGGCCGCGAGCGGCCTCGCCTCGGTCAGGCCGCGCGCGGACAGCGTCCTGCGCATGAGGTCGATCCCCATCGGCAGCGCCTTGGCCACGTCGACCTCGACCACCAGCACCGGCCGCGCGGGGGCCTTGGCCGGGTCGAGGGCCACCTGACCGCCGAGCGGGTCGTAGGCGGTGATCGAGGTGACCTCGTCGTCGGTGGGGGCCGCCGCGACGAGTGGCACCTCGCCACGGGAGAGGCCGGCCCGCATCGCGTCGGTGGCGAGGCGCAGCCGCAGGAGCGATCCGCCGTCCGCGGGGAGGCCCTTGGCGGCGAGCACGGCCTGGTTGGCCGTGCGGACGGCGCCGGCGAGGCCGGTGCCCGCGCTGAGCGTCAGCAGGTCGGCGGCCCGCGAGACAGTGGCCCGCGAGACAGTGGCGGCCACGGCGCGGTCACGGAACCCGCGGTCGGCCAGTGCCGCGGCGACCCGCGCGGCGAGGCGGCCGGTGACGGCGGACACACCGTCCGCGGCCGGTGCCGGGTCGGGGGGAGCGGCCAGTGCGGTTCCGCTGAACAGCGCCAGCGCGGCCACCGTGACGACGGCGGCCCTGAGGACTCGGATCACGAGTCTTCTCCTTCGGTCAGGGTCCCGGCCAGGAAGGGGTGTCCTGACCGGAGCGGCGAGACAAATGGAGAGTGACAAGCCCCGGCCGTTCGTGACATATGGAGACCTGACGACGGCCCATCCGTCTTTTAGCGGCTTTACGCAGTCGCAACTGCCGCAGTCAGTGGCACGGCGAGGACCGTACCGCGCCTCCGCCGCACCGAGAAGGTCTTCTGCCTGTTCGCGGCCTTGTTTTGAGGAAAGCGCGAAGAACAGAGGGCTCCGCCTGGAGAGCGGACGAGCCCGCGGGGGTCCTCGGATGACGGTGGCCAGGGGTGACGAGGTGGGTGCGGATCGCAGTCCGGTCGGGAAGCCGGTCTGACCGCAGACGTCGGATTTCCCCCAGGTTTCGTCAGATCAGGCGAAACTTCTGTTCAGACGGAGCTGGAAAGGTTAACCTCGCGAGAAAAGTGAGGCGGACAGCGGAGGTGCCTGTGAGGCGCGTAGTGACCCGTCTGCTGGCCGTTGTCGTGTCAGCCCTGGTCGCGATGGGTTTGAGCGTCTTCGTCCTCGGGGCTCCGGCGGCGTACGCGCACGGCCGTCTCGTCGTCTCCACACCGGCGGAAGGCAGCAAGCTCGACGAGCCGGTCGAGTCGCTGTCACTGGCCTTCACCGAGAAGCCCGCGTCGTTCGCGTACTTCACCGTGACGGCGCCGAACGGCCAGCGGGTCGACCAGCGCTGGTGGCACTCCGAGCCGTTCCCCCTCGACGAGCCGGTGCGCGAGCTGAACCTCGTGAACGGGGTGTGGGAACCGCAGTTCTACCACACCGGGTTCCCCGTGACCGTCCCCGTGAGCCACTGGCCGGGGAAGGGCACCTACGTGGCCCGGTACAAGACCGTGGCCTCCGACGGCGAGAAGGTCGAAGGCGAACTCCGCTTCACCTACACCGGCCGCGTCACCGCGGCGCCACCCGGCTGGCAGCCCCCCGCCGACGAACCGCTGCCGGAACTGCTCGCCGCCATCGAGCAGGGTCCGTCCAGCGCGGCGCCGCAGGCCACCTCACAGCAGGCGCAGCCGCAGCAGGCCCCGTCGCAGCAGCCGCAGACGCAGCAGCCGCAGAGGAGCCCCGTGTCGCAGGACGGCGACGGCGTCTCGGTCTGGCTCGTGCCGGTCCTGCTGGTCGCCGGGGCCGGCGTCCTGATCGCCTGGCCCGCGCTCCGCCGTCCCCGTGCCGCCTCTCGTGTCCCCGGGCCCCGGGGACGCCGTCCCGGTCCCACCTCTCGTTCCCCCGGGTCGAAGGGCCGCCGTCCGGCGAGCGCCTCCGCGGCGCGCAAACGCCGGCAGTAGTACCGACCCCGTTCCTGGAGCCCCCATGAATCACCCCCGGCGGTCCGCCGCCGCGACCCTGGCGATGCTCGCCCTCACCCTGCTTCTGGCCGTGACGGCGTGCGGCGGCGGCACGCCGGCCCCGGCCGCCACCGGGCCGGTGAAGGAGATGGTGATCACCATCGCCGGCGGCGCCGTGTCCCCGCCGTTCACGCGGGTCGAGGTGACGCGCGGCCAGGCCATGAGGATCACCGTGACGAGCGACGTCGCCGACCAGGCGCATGTCCACGGTTTCGACAAGAGGCTGGACCTCACGCCGGGGGTCGCCGGCACCATCGAGTTCGTGGCCGACGCGCCGGGGATCTACGAGGTCGAGGTCCACAAGCAGGAGCTCCCGTTGTTCCAGCTCCTCGTCCGGTGACCGGGGTGCTGCTCGCGCACGGCGTCGGAGAACGCCAGGACCTTCCCATCCCCTTCGGTCTCGCGCTGACCGGCGCGCTGGTCGCGCTGGTGGTGTCGTTCGCCGCGCTCGGCCTGCTGTGGCGCGAGCCCCGGCTCGGCGGCGAGGCGGCCGACCCGCGGCCCCTGCCGTCCTGGCTGCGGCGCGCCGCGGACTCCCCCGCCTGGCCCTGGGTGTGGCGGCTCGTGGGCCTCGCCGCGACCGTCTACTTCCTGATCGGCTTCGCCGGGCCGCATACCGCGGAGAACCCCACGGCCGGGGTGGTGTACGTCCTGTTCTGGGTCGGCCTGCTGCCGCTGTCGCTGGTGTTCGGCCCGGTGTGGCGGGCCCTGAACCCGCTGCGCACCGTGCACCTGCTGGTGTGCCTGGCCCTGCGGCGCGACCCGCTGCGCGGCCCGCGTGAGCTCCCCGCCGGGCTCGGCTACTGGCCGGCCGCCGCCGGGTTGTTCGCCTTCGTCTGGCTGGAGCTGGTGGCGCCGCAGCGCGCGACCCTTCCCGTGCTCGGCGTGTGGCTCGGCGTGTACGCGCTCGCCATGCTCGCCGGCGCGGCCGTGTACGGATCGCGATGGTTCGACCGCGGTGACGCGTTCGAGGCCTACAGCGCCGTCGCGGGCCGGCTGGCTCTGGTGGCGCGGCGCGAGGACGGGACACTCGTCTGGCGGCATCCGCTCGACGGCATCGCGGGCCTGCGACCGGCCCCCGGCCTCGTGGCGTTCGTCGTGGTGCTGCTCGGGTCCACGATGTACGACAGCCTGTCCAACGCACCGGTGTGGGTCCGCGTGCTGCAGAACGGCATCGTCCCCGCGCCGGTGGCCGGCACGGCGGGCCTGATGCTGGTGATCGCCTTCGTGCTCGCCGCGTACCTCGCCACGACCGGCCTCGCCGCGAGACGCACCGGCCGGTCCGCGCGCGAACTCGCCGGTGAACTGGCGCACTCGATCGTCCCGATCGCCGTCGGCTACCTCGTGGCGCACTACTTCACCCTGTTCGTCCTGGAAGGACAGCGCACCCTGGCCCTGCTGTCCGACCCGCTCGGCACCGGAGCGAACTGGCTCGGCACCGGCGGGTGGAAGGTCCAGGCGTTCGGGACGTCACCGGCGGGGACGGCCATGCTCCAGGTGACGGTGATCGTCATCGGCCACGTCCTCGGCACCGTGCTCGCGCACGACCGCGCGCTCCGCCTGTTCGACCGCAGGACCGCGGTCGCGGGCCAGGTCCCGCTGCTGGTGCTGATGCTGCTGTACACCGCCTTGGGCCTGTTCCTGCTGTTCGCCACCTGACCGTCGCCGCGGCGGCACCCCTCCAGGCGCCGCCGCGGGGCCTTTCAGAAGTCGGCGTCGAAGGAGACGCTTCCGGTGACGGCGACCTGGTAGGACGACACCCGGCGCTCGAAGAAGTTGGACAGCTCCTGCACGTCCTGCAGCTCCATGAACGTGAAGGGGTTGCGCGACCCGTACAGCGGGGGAATGCCGAGCTGGGCCAGGCGGCGGTCGGCGACGTGCTCCAGGTAGGCGCGCATGCCGGCCAGGGACAGGCCGGGGACGCCGTGGCCGAGCAGGTCCTCGGCGAACTGCGCCTCGCAGTCCACGGCCTCGGCCAGCATGCGCCGCACGTCGGCCTTGAGGTCGTCGTCGAACAGGTCCGGTTCCTCGGCGCGTGCCACGTCGATGACGTCGAAGGCGAAGGCCATGTGCATGGACTCGTCGCGGAAGACCCAGTTGGTGCCGGAGGCGAGGCCGTTGAGCAGGCCCCGCGAACGCAGGAAGTACACGTACGCGAAGGCGCCGTAGAAGAACAGGCCCTCGATGCAGGCGGCGAAACAGATGAGGTTCAGCAGGAACGCGCGCCGGTCCTGCTTGGTGGACAGGGTCCGCAGGCCGGCCAGGGAGTCGATCCAGCGGAAACAGAACTCGGCCTTGCGCCGGATGGACGGGATGTTCTCCACCGCGGCGAACGCCTCGGCGCGTTCGGTCTCGTCGGGGACGTAGGTGTCGAGCAGGTTCAGGTAGAACTGGACGTGCACGGCCTCCTCGAAGAGCTGGCGCGACAGGTACAGCCGGGCCTCCGGCGCGTTGACGTGCTGGTACAGGTTGAGCACCAGGTTGTTGGCGACGATGGTGTCGCCGGTGGCGAAGAACGCCACGAGGCGGCCGACCAGGTGCCGTTCCGCCGGGGACAGCCGGTCGAGGTCGGCGAGGTCGGAGTGCAGGTCCACCTCCTCCACGGTCCAGGTGTTCTTGATCGCGTCGCGGAAGCGGTCGAAGAACAGTGGGTAGCGCATGGGCCGCAGCGTGAGGTTCATGCCGGGGTCGAGCAGCATCGGGGTCTCCTGTGTCGCGGTCACTGGCACGCCTCGCAGGACTCGGGGTTCTCCAGCGAGCACGCGACGGTCTCCTCGGCGATCGGCACGGTGGCCTGCTGGATGCGGGTGGCGGGCCGGGACCGCAGGTAGTAGGTGGTCTTCAGGCCCGACTTCCAGGCGTACAGGTACATCGAGGACAGCTTGTCGATGGTGGGGGAGGCCAGGAACAGGTTGAGCGACTGGCTCTGGTCGATGTACGGCGCGCGGGCCGCCGCCATGTCGATCAGAGCGCGCTGCGGCAGTTCCCACGCCGTGCGGAACAGGTGCCGCACCTCGGCCGGCAACCCGGTGACGTCCCGCACCGAGCCCTCGGCCCGCCGGATCGCGGCCCGCACCCGCTCGGTCCACAGCCCTCTGGATTTCAGCTCGGCCACCAGCGCGTTGTTGATCTGCAGGAATTCGCCGCTGAGGGTCTCGCGCTTGAACAGGTTGGACACCTGCGGCTCGACGCACTCGTGGCAGCCGGCGATGGAGGCGATGGTCGCGGTCGGCGCGATCGCCACCAGCAGGCTGTTGCGCAGCCCGTGCTCGGCGATCTTGGCCCGTACCTCGTCCCAGCGCGGGGACGGCGGCAGGCTCCACAGGTCCGGCTGGAGTCGTCCCCTGGCGGCCCAGGTCTGCCGGTACGCCGGATGCGGGCCGAAGCGCGCCGCGAGGTCCGCGGAGGTGTCCAGCGCGGCCAGGTAGATCTCCTCGGCGATCCGGGTGGACAGCTCCTTGGCCTCGGCGGAGTCGAACGGCAGGCGCAGCGCGAAGAACACGTCCTGCAACCCCATGACGCCGAGCCCCACCGGCCGCCAGCGCGGGTTGCTCGCCGCGGCCTCCTCGCTGGGGTAGTAGTTGACGTCGATCACACGGTCCAGGAACGTGACGGCGGTGCGCACCGTCGCGCGCAGCCGGTCCCAGTCCATGCCGCCGGCGCCGAGGTGGGCCGCCAGGTTGACCGAGCCGAGGTTGCACACCGCGGTCTCGGTGTCGCTCGACACCTCGATGATCTCGGTGCACAGGTTCGACAGGTGCACCACGTTGCCGGGCTCTGCGGCCTGGTTGCACAGCCGGTTCGCGGTGTCCTTGAACGTCATCCAGCCGTTGCCGGTCTGCGCCAGCGTGCGCATCATCTTGGCGTACAGGTCGCGGGCCGCCACCTGCCGCACGTACCGTCCCGCGGCCTCCGCCTCACGGTACGCGGCGTCGAACTCGTCACCCCACAGGTCGGGAAGCTCCGGCACCTCGTCGGGGTCGAACAGCGACCACACGCCGCCGGCCTCCACGCGGCGCATGAACTCGTCAGGCACCCAGTTGGCGAGGTTCAGGTTGTGCGTACGGCGCGCGTGCTCGCCGGTGTTGTCCCGCAGTTCGAGGAACTCCTCGACGTCCGGGTGCCACGGCTCCAGGTAGACGCACGCGGCGCCTTTGCGGCGTCCCCCCTGGTTGACGGCCGCCACCGAGGCGTCCAGTGTGCGCAGCCACGGCACGATGCCGTTGGACCGGCCGTTGGTGCCGCGGATCAGCGCGCCGCGCGACCGCACCCGCGACCACGAGATCCCGATGCCGCCGGCGAACTTCGACAGGTGCGCCACCTGCGTGTAGCGGCTGTAGATCGAGCCGAGGTCGTCACGCGGCGAGTCGACCAGGTAGCACGAGGACATCTGGGTGTGCCGGGTGCCGGAGTTGAACAGCGTCGGCGAACTCGGCAGGTACGCCAGCGACGACATCAGCCGGTAGAACCCGATCGCCTCGGCCGGCGACCCGGCCAGCCCGCACGCCACCCGCAGCAGCCAGTACTGCGGCGTCTCGACCACCAGCCGCGTCACCGGGTGCCGCAGCAGGTACCTGTCGTGCACCGTCCGCAGCCCGAAGTACTCGAACCGCAGGTCGGCCGCGGTGTCCACCGCGCCGTCCAGCTCCGCCGCGTGCGCCGCGACGAACCGCGCCGTCGGGTCGCCGACGAGCCCCAGCCGGTGGCCGAGACCGATCGCCTCGCTGAACGACCGCGGCCCCTGGCCGCGCACCTCGTCGCCGATCCGCGCCGCCAGCAGCCGCGCGGCCAGCCGCGAGTACTGAGGCTCCTCGCCGGTCAGCTCCGCGGCCGTCTGGATCGTCAGCAGTTCCACCTCGCCGGCGCTCGCGCCGTCGTGCAGCCCGGCGGCCGTCCTCGCCGCCACCCGGCGCGGGTCGACGTCCGGCAGGCCGTCCGTCCACCGCTCCACGGCCCGCAGGACCGCGTCGTGCGCCGTCAACTCTTGCTCGGTGACCGTCACCGTTCTCTCCTCGCGAACTCGGCCGACGTGGCCGGGCACGCGCGAGGAGGCGCCGCCGGGGAACCCTCCCCCGTGCCGGAGCCGCGGGCCGTCCCGCGCGACCCCGGACCTGCCGCGCGCCGATGAGCGGCACGCGGCGCGACCGGCAGGTCTTCGGACTCGCGGGCACCTTGCTCGTTCCTACTGGCCGTCGCTTCCCGGGCCCGGAGGCCCAGTGCGTGGTGACGGCGGTCGTTCCCACTCACCGCTGCGGGGCAGTCCCGGACTTCCACCGGGTTCCCTCTTGCCCCGGCCCTCCTTGACGGACGGCCGGACCGGACGCACGGAAACCATATATAGGCGCCTCGGACTTGTCACGTCCAACATGTAGTGGCGGGGTGCGGCAGGGGTCAGGTCACAGGTCGCGGCGTGCGAAGGCCATGGCGGCGAGGCAGAACACCAGCGCGATCCACAGGACGGTCCACGTCAGGTAGGCGGCGGTGAGCGGCGCCACGCTCAGGAAGGGGAACCCGCCGCGCACGGCGGGGCCGCCGAACCGCGCGAGAGCCGCCGGGTCCTGGAAGGCGTGCATGGCGCCGCGCCACAGGCCGTCGGTCGGCAGCAGGATCCGGGAGACGGTGCCGACCCGCGCCACCCCTTCGTTGCTCATCGCCTGGCCGAGGCCGCCGATCACCCCGGCGATCCACGTGGCGCCGAACAGGCCGACGGCCACGATCCCCGACGCCATCGGCGAGATCACGGTGGACAGCAGCAACGCCAGGGTGAGCAGCACGGTCGTCTGCGTCACCAGGAGCGCGAGACCGGTCGCGGCCTGCGGGGGCCAGTAGCCGAGGGTGGCCCACATGATGAGGAACTCGGCGAGTCCCGCCGCCACCACGAAGGCGGCGCCGAAGGCCACGAGACCGAGCCACTTGCCGAGGAGCACCGCGGGCCGGCGGATCGGCCGCGCCAGGATCGACAGCGCCGTACCCGACTCGATCTCGCCTGCCATGGTGGGGCCGGACAGGAACGCGGTGCCGAGCGCCGCGATCAGGCTGAAGCCGAACATCACCAGGTTGAGCACCTGAGCGGCCACCAGCCTGGCCTCCCCTGTGGTGAGCGCCGCGAGCTCGACGGCCAGCCGGGAGAGCCCCCAGGCGCTGAGCCCGAGCAGCGCGGCCGTCATGGCGGCGACCGCCAGCAGCACACGGCGGCGCGAGGCCTCCTTGAGCGTGAGCACGGCGACGGTCGCCACGGTCCTTCCGGTCATGCGCGGTCACCACTCCGGTCGGCGGTCTGGTCGGATGTCCGGTCCGAAGTCCGGCCGAAAGTCCGGCGGGTGCTTCGGCCGGCACTCTGGCCGGAAGCCCTGTCGGCGGTCTGGCCGGTGCTCTGGCCGGTGGTCTGGCCGGTGCTCTGGCCGGTGCTCTGGCCGGTGCTGTGGTCGGTGCGGAGGATGTCGAGCAGGCGTTCCTCAAGGGTGACGCGGCCCGGTTCGACCGCGTGGACACGGACGCCGAGTGCGACGAGGCCGGCCACGAGGTCCGGTACGGCCGAGTCGTCCTCGCCGGGAGGCAGCGTGACGGTGTAGCGGTCCCCCTCGGCGGTGAGGCGGCCGGCGGCGGCGAGCCGGGCCTGCGCCTCGGGGCCGACGCCGTCGAGCCGCAGCCGCAGTTCGCGGCGGCCGAGCAGCTCGGCGAGGCTTCCCGACGCGGCGACCCGGCCCTTGTCGAGGATGACGACCCGGTCGCAGACCCGTTCGACCTCACCGATGAGGTGCGAGTTGAGCAGGACCGCGACCCCGCGCTCCTTGAGCGAGAGCACGAGGTCACGGACGTCGGCGCGGCCGAGGGGGTCCAGCGCGCTGGTCGGCTCGTCCAGCACGACCAGCTCGGGCCGGGCCACGAGCGCGACGGCGAGCCCGAGGCGCTGCTGCATCCCCTTGGAGAACCCCCCGACCCGGTCACGCGCGCGGTCGGCGAGCCCCACGGCGGCGAGGCACTCGCGCCGCTCGCTCTCCGGCACCGAGGCGCCGGAGAGCCGGACATGCAGGGCCAGCACCTCGGCGGGACTGAGCCACGGCTGGTACCTGAACAGCTCAGGCAGGTAGCCGACCCGGGCCCTGGCCCGCGGATCCCGTCCCGGCCGGCCGAGCAGCATCACGTCACCGGCGTCCGGCCTGACCAGCCCGAGCAGCATCTTGATGACGGTGGTCTTCCCCGCGCCGTTCGGCCCGAGCAGCCCCACCACCTCGCCGCGGCCGACGGTGAGGGACACACCGTCGACCGCGGTACGCCGCCGGTACCGCTTGCGCAGCCCCGAGCACCACACCGCAGGCGCCGGAGGCAGTCCGGCGACCAGCCGCTCGGCGTCGTCGAGCGCGGGTCCGGTCGCGGGTCCGGTCGCGGGTCCGGTCGCGGGTCCGGTCGCGGGTCCGGTCGCGGGTCCTGTCGCGGGTCCTGTCGCGGGTCCGGTCGCGGATCCTGTCGCGGATCCTGTCGCGGATCCTGTCGCGGATCCTGTCGCGGGTCCGGTCACGGATGGCGCCGTGGACCCGGTCGCGGACTCGGCCGTGGGTCCGGCCGTGGGGTCGGCGGTCATCGGTCCCACCTCAGCCCGCGTGCCACCGACAGGGCCTCGCCGGTGCTGAGGGAGCCCGCCACGGCGGTGACGGCGCCGTCGCGTACCCAGACCACGGCCGCCACCGAGCCGTCCCGGGTGGCGATCACCGTGGCCGGCGTACCGCCGACGTCGGCGGTGGACGTCGTCACCTCGTCGATCGACGTGAACACCGGCAGCGTCGCCGCGTCACCGCCGAAGGCCCGCAGCTGTGACGCGACGCTCTCCGGCATGAGCCCCAGCGACAGCAGGTAGTCGCGCGCCGCGGCGAACGGCACCCCTGAGGAGTACGCGACGGGGGCCACCGCGCGTCCCACGATCAGCGCCGGCACGGGACGGCCCCGCGACCACACCGCGGCGAGACCGGGGCCCGCGACCAGCCGGAACTGGCTGCCGTCGAGCCCGGCAGGCGCCGGTGGGATCGCCTTGCCGGCCGCGGCGGCGGTCCGTGCCGTCGTCGCGGCCGAGAAGGTGAACACCGCGCTCATCCGGCCGAGCACGTGGTAGGTGGGTTCCCCGGTGACGCCGCGCGGCAGCGACCCCACCCGAGGCACGGAAAGACCCGCGGCCTGGCGCGCGGCGTCGGGGCCCGCGACCTTGCGCACGTTCATCTTCTCCGTCACGTCGAGCCTGCCGAAGGCCGACAGGTCCGGCACCTGCACCAGTTCGGCCTCAGGGGCCCGGACCGGCGCTATCTGCTTGGCACGGAAGATCTGCAGCCAGTCCCCCGCCGCCGCGGCCCCCGCGCCGGTCAGCAGCACGACGACACCGAACACGGCGACCACGGGGCTGCGCAGCAGCGCGCGCCACCGGCGTGCGGAGGCCGAGCTCGCGGCCCCCCGTTCCTCGGCGGCGACCGCGTGCGAGAGGCGGCGCCACGCCGCGTCCACGTCGGCGTCCGCGTCCGTGCGCTCGGCGAACTCGACGTCCAGCGCGGCGCGTGCGGCCAGCGCGTCCTGCCTGGCCGTCGCGAGCCCGGACAGGCAGGCGGCGCAGCCGGTGACGTGCGCGCGGTCGGCGTCGGCGACACCGGCCGGCTCGTCGAGGAGCCGGCGCAGCGTGCCGTCAGTCGGATGACGCATGACGGTTCAACTCCTTACGCAATGCGGACTCGGCGCGCCGGACGGTGGTCCCCACGCTGCCGGGAGAAAGATCGAGAGCGGCGGCGACCTCGGCGTAACTGAGGCCGCTGTGCCGCAGTACCAGCGCGACCGCCTGCTTGCGCGGCAGCCGCGCCAAGGCGGCACGCACACGGCGGCGCTCCTCGCGCGCCATGACCGTGTCGGCGACGTCCGGGGACACCGCGTCACCGGGGTCGGCCGCCTCCTCGCGGGAGGCCCGGCGGCGGCCGGAACGCAGATGGTTCAACGCGGTGTGCGCCGCGGCGACGGTCAGCCAGCCGAGCGCCTCCCCGGCGGGGACCGAGGACCGGCCGAACGTCAGGAACACCTCCTGAGCGACGTCCTCGGCCTCGTCCCGCGAGCCGAGCACCCTGGCGGCGACCCCCACGACCCGCGGATAGGCCGTACGGAAGACCTGCTCCAGGTCGGCGCGGACGGCCTTGCCACCCCTCGGACCCGCCACCGCCTCGCCGTCCTTCCCCTCGGCCCGCCTGACCACCCCGGCGCGGCCCTGACCCGGCGGTGCGGCCGTCCGCGCGACGACCGGTGTGCCTTGCGCTGCGACATTCACATCCATGAAGCACCGCCGGAGCGCCACATGTGACATCACACCGCCGCGACCACACGCGCGCCGCGGCGATCCCGCCGCCGGAACCGCACAGCACCACACAGCGTCATACCGATCCGCCACCGGAACCACACGGCACCGCACAGCGTCGTACCGATCCGGCCGCCGGTAAATCGTTTGCGGGGCCGCCGGAGCGGCCGGTAGAACTGGCACCCACACCTCGCGTGCCTCGTGGCGCGCGCCGAGCGCGGAAGGAGGGCAGGCCATGATCACCGGAATCGTCGCGCGCCGGTCTTCCCGGGCGGGTTCGAACCGCTGACCGGGGGCGGCACGGCGCGACTCCCCCTAAGGAACGCGTCTTGACCGCAGTATCGTCACAGTACCCGCTCGGCCTCACCGTCCGTCCCATCACGGGACCGGACGAGGTCGAGCTGTTCAACCAGCTCCGTTACGCCTTCGACCACGAGATCGCCGGGGACCTGCGCGCGGGCCGGCGGCGGCCTGAGTGGCTGTGGGTCGCCTTGTCCGAGGGCCGGGTCGTGGCCCGGGCCGGCTGGTGGTGCCGGACCGGCGACGAACGACCCCTGCTCTTCGACATCTTCGACTGCGCCGACGGCCACGAGGCCGCGGCCCGTCACCTCCTCCGTACCGCGCAGGCCGCGGTCACCGGCGAGGGAACGCCGGTGCAGTACCTGCGGTTCGTCCCCGGCGACTGGCGGGACGACCCGGCCGTACGGCGCGGCGTGGACCGCCTCGTCGGGCTGATCGAGGAGCAGGGAGCCAGGCCGTTCGTGGAGCGGCTGCGCTTCCAGTGGGAACCGGGGACACCCGTCCCGGACCCCGGCGAGCGGCTCTCGTTCCGTCCCGTCGCCGGACGCGAGGAACTGGTCGGCCTGATGACCGAGATCCTCGACGGCACCCTCGACGCGCACAGCGTGCGCGACCTGCGGACCATGACGCCGCGTGAGGCGGCGGTGGAGCAGTACGACGACGAGATGGAGAAGTACACCACTCCGCGCGACTGGTGGCGCGTCGGTGTGCTGCCGGACGGCGAACCCGTGGGTTTCGTCATCGCGGCGCGGAACAACTACAACGCGGTCATCGCCTACATCGGCGTGCGGCCGGCGCACCGCGGCCGGGGGTACGTCGACGCGCTGCTCGCCGAAGGCACCCGGATCCTCGCCGGGACCGGCGCACCGCGGATCCGCGCCACCACCGACGTCGGCAACACGCCGATGGCGGCGGCGTTCCTGCGTGCGGGGTACGTCAACCACGAGCGTGAGATCCACTACGCCTGGTCCTGAGACAGGTCCGCCGGGTTCGGCCCGCGTCCCCTGACACGGGCCGAACCCCGGCGGATACCGGGTCGTCGCGGAGTCGTCGCGGAGTCGTCGCGGAGTCGGCGCGGAGTCGGCGCGGAGTCGTCGCGGAGTCGGCGCGGAGTCGGCGCGGAGTCGGCGCGGGGTCAGCGCGGGGTCGGCGCGGGGTCAGCGCGGAGTCAGCACCGGATACCAGCTCCCTGGACGCTGGCTGTTCAGGATGTCGCCGGAGATCGGGACGGCCTTGGAGCCGTCCACGGTGACGACCACGAGACGCGCGTCGAACTCGTCCTTGCACGTGCCGAGGCACTGGAGGCCGATGAGATGGCCGTCGTCGGCCCACGCGCGCAACTGGAGCATCTCCTGCCAGCCGACGAGACGGCCGGTGGCCACGTCGTACACGGTGGTCAGCGGTCCGTGTGGCTTCCCCGAGGCGTTCCTCATCCTCTCGGACTCCTGCGGTGTGACCGTCTTGAGCGGTCCGGGGGCGATGTCGAGGAACAAGCCGCTGTACAGCTTCCCGTCAGGCGAGTAACCCGGCCCGCCGAACAGCTCGAAGTCGCGTTCGGGTGCGGCGTGCGGCCGGCCGTCCAGGTCGTAGTACAGCCTTTCCGGCGGCTGTGCGGCACCCGGAGGCGGCGGCTCGTCGGCCGCGCGGTTCGGCTCGCTGATGAGGGTGCCGTCCATGTTCCATCGGAAGGAACCGGTGCGGAACGGGTTGGCGAGATTCTCCACCCTGTCACGGAAGACGGCCTGTCCCGTGGCCGCGTCCACGATGTGGTAGCCGAGCTGCTTGACCGGCGGGATGATCGCGCTCCTGCCGTTGTCCCTGATCCGCTCACGGATCGACGGGTCCTTGTCGAAGCTCGTGACCAGGATCCGCGCACCGTCCGGTGACCAGGCCACGTCGACCGCGGGCCGTGACAGGTCGATCCAGCGCACCTGCCGGGTCGCCAGGTCGACGATTCCCATCCGCCGGGCCGGCAGGTCGCGTTCCAGCACCGCCGCGTACTTCAGGCCGGGTGCGACGTCCACCTTCGACCAGTCGGTCCATTCATAGGTGCCGGTGCCGGGGTTGTACACATACCAGGTGTCGTGAGCGCGGTCGCTGCCCTTGCCGGTCTTTTCCCTCGCGGTGAGGTAGTAGGCCGAGACCGCGACCCGTCCCGCGGCGATCAGGTTCTTCGGCGGGGAGTTCCCCGTGTCGGTGCGGATGTCCAGCGACGCCGGCAGTTCCGCGGCGGTGACCTCGGCGGGTGGCGACATGGGGACGGAGGTGTCGACAGGCGTGGGAGCGGGATAGGTGGCCGCCGGCTGCTTGGCGGGGCCCGGCGCGGCGCCGATCAGGCGCGGCACGAGTACGCCGCCGGCGACGACGGCGGCGGTCGCGGCGGCGGCGAGCGCCACGGTGACCCACCGGCGGCGCGCCGCGCGCGGCGTACGGCCGCTCAGGGCCCGGTCGGCCAGGTCCTGCGGCACACGGGCCTCCTCGGCCCACTCTTTGAACGTCTCACGCAGCAGGGGGTCCAGAGTCATGAGGTGACCTCCTCGAACGGGGGCCGGCGGTTGGCGCCGAGGTCGGCCAGCTCCGGTGCGAGCACCCGCAGCCGGCCGAGCGAGCGGTGGACCGTGCTGCGGACGGTGCCGACGGAGCAGCCCATGATCTGAGCCACCTCGGCCTCCGGCAGATCCTCGAAGAAACGCAGCACCAAGGCGGCGCGCTGCCGCGCGGTCAGCCTGGTCAGCGCGTGACGGAGCACGAGTTTCAGCTCGGCCGCGTGCGTCTCGTCGCGGCCCGGCACGTCCGGCGCCTCGGCGACCACGGTCTCCCGCCGCCGCGAGGCGACGCGCCATAAGCTCACCTGCTGCCGGTACATGGCCCGCCGGACGTACGGCTCGGGGTCGTCGATGCGTCCCCACCGCGCGGCGGCCCGCGCCAGCACGGTCTGCAGCAGGTCTTCCGCCGCGTGCTGGTCCCCGCCGGTCAGCAGATAGCCGAGTCTCATGAGCGCCGGTGAGCGCGACGCCACGAACTCGCGGAAACGCCGCTCCTCGGCAACGTCCACGATCACCTCCGGAGGATTCGATGTCCTCCTGTTGACGCGGTGGACACCCCGTCGCTATGCCGGTCCCCGGTCGTCACGGTACAGCGGTACCTCCGAACGCGGAGGCTTCCGGTGAGGCCTCAGGTGAGGAAGGTGTGCGCCAGGCCGATGACGGCCCCTGCCCCGATGTACCAGGCGTTGTTGAGCCTGGTGCGCCACAGCAGGACCAGCGTGACCACGGCGATCGCGGCGGTCAGCGGGTCGATGACCGCCGTGCGCGCGAGCTGGTAGGAGACCCCCGCCATCAGGGCCAGCGCGGCGGCGTTCAGGCCGTCGAGGAGCGCGGCGGTCCACACGCTCGACCGGAGCCTGTGGGTGATCCTGGTGAGCAGGCCGACGAGGACGAAGGACGGCAGGAAGATCGCGACCGTGGCGAGGAAGGCCCCGACGGGCCCGGCGACCAGATATCCGACGAAGGTCGCGGTGGTGAAGACCGGGCCGGGGGTGACCTGGCCGATGGACACCGCGTCGATGAGCTGCTGGTCGGTGATCCAGCCGAGACGCTCGACGAAGTCGCCGCGCAGGAAGGCCAGCAGCACGTAGCCGCTGCCGTACAGCACCGAACCGATCTTCAGCATGGTGCCGAAGAGCTGCGCGAGCTGGCCCCACGTCGGGTCGGGGAACAACGGCAGGCCGAGGACCGCCACGGCCGGCAGGCGGCCGTCCGGCGGCCGGCGGGCCAGGCGCGCGGCGGCGGCGATGAGCGCTCCGGCGGCCAGGATCAGCAGTTCGTTGACGCCGAGCAGGTAGGCGGCGAGCGCGGCGACGGCCAGCGCGGCGAGCCAGACGTTCTTGATCACGGTGCTCAGCAGGCCGAACAGCGCGTGCGCGACGATCGCGATGACGGCCGGCACGATGCCGTACAGCAGGCCCTCGACGGCCGGGGTGCGGCCGTAGGTGACGTACCCCCAGGCCAGCGCGGTGACGATGAGCGCGGCCGGCAGGATGAAGCACACACCTGCGGCGATCAGGCCGCGCCGGCCGGCCCGGTCGTGACCGAGGTGGATGGCCAGCTCGGTGGAGTTCGGTCCGGGGATGAGGTTGGTGGCCGCCATGAGGTCCACGAACCGCTGGTCGTCCACCCAGCCGCGGCGGCGCACGAGCTCGTCGCGCATCATCGCGATGTGCGCCACCGGCCCGCCGAACGCGATGACACCGAGCTTCAGGAAGACCAGTGTCACCTCACGCAGATGCCGCACCGCCTCGGGTCTCCGCTCGTCCACGAGCCCAAGCATCCCGTACCCCCTCCCCGTGTGACGCGGAGGGTGGCGCGTATCGAAATCCCACGCCTTAACTGCGGTTCTCTGGGTAGTCGTCACCGCATGCCTACGCAGGTCGCGGTCATCGCGCACAAGAAGAAGACGCTCGGCGGCGGGCTTGATCGGCTTCGTGTCGTCCTGTCCGAGTACGACGTCGGAGAGCTGCTCTGGTACGAGGTGCCGAAGAGCAAGAAAGCCCCCAAGAAGGTGAAGAAGGCGCTGAAGAAAGGCGCCGAACTGGTTTTCGTGTGGGGCGGCGACGGCATGGTGCAGCGCTGCGCCGACACCATGGCCGGGTCCGGGGTGCCGATGGCCGTCCTCCCGGCCGGCACTGGGAACCTGTTCGCCGGGAACATGGGAATCCCGGTGGACCTTGAGGAGAGCGTGCGCATCGGGTTCCACGGTGAGCGCAGGAAGCTCGACCTCGGTGTGCTGAACGGCGAGCATTTCGCCGTCATGGCCGGGGCCGGTTTCGAGGCCGACATGGTGGCCGACGTGGACCGGGCCGCCAAGGGCAAGCTCGGCAAGCTCGCCTACTTCCGTGCGGCGGCGCGGCACGTCGGCGGCAACCCCGTGCCGATGGAGGTCAAGGTGGACGGCGTGCCGTGGTTCAAGGACGAGGCGAGCTGTCTCATGCTCGCCAACGTCGGCACCATCACCGGCGGCATCGAGGCCTTCGACGACGCGCGGCCCGACGACGGCTGGCTGGACGTGGGGGTCTCCACGGCCAAGGGCCCGATCCAGTGGGCCCGCGTGTTCACCACGATGGCCACCGGCCGGTCGGAGGACTCACCGTTCATCCGCGTCACCAGGGCCAGAGAGGTCACGGCGCGGTTCGAGTCCCCGATGACGTACGAACTGGACGGCGGCGACCGCGACGCGACGACCGAGATGAAGGCGACGGTCGCGCGCGGCGCACTCACTCTCTGTGTTCCCGAGCGCCGGCCGTCTGAGTGAATCTTCATACGGCGCGGGCCCTCGTCCTCGCGTGAAACCCCAGGCCAGGCCAGGCGTGATCTGTTTTCCGCCAGGCCTGGCCGCCGGTTTCGGTAGGGCGTAAACCGAGCGGCGTTGACCGCCGCCGGAGCGCGTGGCTCCATCACTCTCAATGCTCGGCAGCCATGAGAGGGGATGGTCAGTATGAGATCGCTCCGGAGGGTACTCGCGCTCGCGTCCACGCTCGTCACGAGTGGAGCGTTGCTGGCGGTGGCCGTGCAACAGCCGGCCGCCGCCGCCGCCGTCACGTTGACGGGAACGATCCGCTGCCAGAACGTCAACTACTACGGGGACACGACCCGCTGGTACCCGAACAGCGTCGGCATGTCCAGCGCGCCGTCCGGCCCGGCGCTGTCGCCTGGCGAGCTGGTCGCGGTCCCCTACCCCACGTACGGCTTCAGGTTCACCCGGACGCTGCCGAACGGCGCCACATCGGTGGCGGCGACCGCGCTGTGCAGCAGCGGCCACTCCCCGTACGGCGACTGGTCCCAGGCCGGCGGCAGCATCGCCATCCCCGCCTGGGCCACCAGCGCGACCATCGCCTGGAGCTGCTACACGGCCCCGGTCAACCCCGGCCCGTGGATGACCACCTGTTCCGTGGAATCGTCCTCGTTCAGCTGACCAGGACGGCCGCGGGCCGTCCGGTGGGACGGCGATCCCCTCCTCCGCCGTCCCACCGCCGCTCGACCGTGATCCCGGGTTCTCACGCGGACGAAACCGTCCGGCAGAAGGGCTGCTCATGCGACTTCTCAACCGCCTCGCGGCCATCGGCACAGCGGGCCTGCTCGCGACCGCACTGTGGGGTGGCGGCACCGCGCACGCCATGGACCCGCTGGCGGTCTTCTCGTGCGACGTCGACCTCACCATCACCAGCGAATGGCCCACCGGGTACGTCGCGACCCTTCGCTACACCAACACCGGCACCGAGCCCTTCTCCCCGTGGATCGGCCACTTCGAGCTTCCCGCCGGTGACACCTTCGGCACGGCCTGGAACGGGGTCTTCGCCACGGCGCCACCGATCGTGCAGGTGAAGGCCGCTCCCTGGGCCGGCCCCGGCATGGCGGCGGGAAGCTGGGCCGAGGTGGGCTTCGTCGTATCGCGCACCGCGGCGCACGGACCACCGATCAACTACAAGCTGAACGGCGTGGTCTGCACCGTATGACCCTCCACATGACCGTCCACGGCGCGGCACGCACGTCCCGTCGTGCGCGCCGCGCCGTGGTCGCCGTGCTCGCTGTGGTCCCATAACACGGCAGTAGGGGACAACTGGCGTGTCCCCGGGACGGCTCGCCGAGCGTACGTTGACGGGAGCCCCACCCGAGGACTCCAGCGATCATCGGCCCACCCGTGCCGGTGATCCGTCCAGTGCGCCTCGCGGTGGTCATCCCCGACCGAGGAGACCCCCGATGCACCTCAGAAGGTTCCTCCGCACCCTCTCGGCCCTCGTCCTGGGCCTCGCCGTCCTGTCCTCCGTCACCCCCGCTCAGGCGTCGGCGGTGCGCGTGCTTCGGTACGACGCCAGCCGTGCCGCGGAGTTCCGCACCGTGGTCGACCAGGCCGCGCAGGTCTGGAACGCGAGCGTCACCAACGTCCGGCTCGTGGCGGGGACCCCCGCCGACTTCGTGGTGCTCGCCGACGACGGCTGGCCCCGGGCCCAGGTCCGCAGCCTCGGCAAGGGCACCATCTGGATGGGGAGGGAGGCCGTGGGCCAGGGGTACTACCCCCTGCGCATCGCCACTCATGAGATGGGCCACATCCTCGGCCTCCCCGACCGGCGCACCGGCCGCTGCACCGACCTGATGTCCGGGTCCAGCGCACCGGTGAGCTGCACCAACGCCAACCCCAACTCGGCGGAGCGCGCCGAGGTCAACGCGAACTTCGCCGGGTTCTCCGCGCTCACCGAGATCGACCGGCTCTACGTCGACGACGCCGGCCTGGTCCCCGCGCCGTAGCGGGTCACGACGGCGCGTCCCCGTCCCTGTCCGGTCACGCCGGCGGGGACGGGGTTCCGGCCATCTGGAATGAACAGATTTTGAAGTACTTCTCCCCGGCACGCCTACTCCCCCCTGCTTTCGGTAGCGGGTGAGAGGAGGAGGGAGAAGCCATGGAACTGACAGCCGCGACGACCGTGCGCAAACCCGCGCGAGAGGTGTACGCGTACTGGCGTCGCCTGGAAAGCCTTCCGGAGTTCATGGGCCACCTCGACGAGGTGCGGTCCACGGGGCAACGGACGAGTCACTGGACCGCCTCGGCGCCGTTCGGCCGGACGGTCGAGTGGGACGCCGAGATCACCGACGACGTGCCGGGGGAGCGGCTCGCGTGGCGCTCGGCCGGTGAGGCCGACGTGCCGAACGCCGGGGAGGTGCGGTTTCGGCCGGCCCCCGACGGGGTGAGCACCGAGGTGCACGTGCGGATGACGTACGAGATCCCCGGCGGGAGACTCGGCAAGGCGGTCGCCGAGTACTTCGGCGAGGAGCCGCACCAGCAGCTCGACGACGACCTGCGCCGGTTCAAGCAGGTGCTGGAGACCGGTGAGGTGATGCGGTCCGACGGGGCTCCCTGGGGCAAACGGGCCCGGCACGAGTTCCCGCAGCGACCGGCGCAGCCGCTGACGACCGAGGAACTGGAGAAGGGGGTGAAGGCATGAGGGCCAACACCTGGGCGGGACGCAACAAGGTCGAGGTCCGCGACGTGCCGGATCCCGCGATACTCAACAGCCGTGACGCCATCGTGCGGATCACCTCGACCGCCGTCTGCGGCTCCGACCTGCACCTGGTCGACGGATACGTGCCGACCATGCGGGACGGCGACGTGCTCGGCCACGAGTTCATGGGTGAGGTCGTCGAGGTCGGCCCCGGGGTGGACCCGGGCCGGCTGCGGGCCGGCGACCGCGTCGTGGTGCCGTTCCCCATCGCCTGCGGCGCCTGCGCGGCGTGCGCGGCGGAGCTGTACTCGTGCTGCGAGAACAGCAACCCCAACGCGGGGATGGCGGAGAAGATGTTCGGCCATCCGCTCGCCGGGATCTTCGGGTACTCGCACCTCACCGGCGGGTTCGCCGGCGGCCAGGCGCAGTACGCGCGGGTGCCGTTCGCCGACGTCGGGCCCATGAAGATCGAGTCGGACCTGACGGACGAGCAGGTGCTGTTCCTGTCCGACATCCTGCCGACCGGTTACATGGGTGCCGAGATGTGCGACATCCAGCCGGGTGACGTCGTCGCCGTCTGGGGTGCGGGCCCGGTGGGACAGCTCGCCATGGACTGCGCTCGGCTGCTCGGCGCGGCGCGGGTCATCGGGATCGACAAGGAGCCGTACCGGTTGCGCATGGCGGAGGAGGCGGGGCACACCGTCGTCGACTTCGAGGACACCGACGTGCGCTCGCGGCTGCTGGAGCTGACCGGCGGCCGTGGTCCTGACAAGTGCATCGACGCGGTCGGTCTCGAGGCCGACCACGGCAGCGCGCACATCAGCGCGTACGACCGCGTCAAGCAGGCGGTGCGCTCGGAGACCGACCGGCCGCACGCGCTGCGGCAGGCCATCATGTCGTGCCGCAGCGGCGGCGTCGTGTCGGTCATCGGCGTGTACGGCGGGATGATCGACAAGTTCCCGGCCGGCGCGTGGATGAACCGGGGGCTGACCCTGCGTACCGGCCAGTGCCACGTGCAGCGGTACATGGGACCGCTGCTCGAGCGGATCGAACGAGGCGAGCTGGACCCGGCGCGCGTCATCACGCACACGCTGCCGCTCGAAGAGGCGGCGCACGGCTTCGAGATCTTCAAGAACAAGCAGGACGGCTGCGAGAAGGTCGTTCTCAAGCCCTGACATCGCCGTCCGGCGGCCCGACCGGCGCGTTCTCCCCAGGGACGCGCCGGTCGCCGTGCCGGCGCCGGACACCACCGGTCTGCCCGGCGCCGAAGGCCGCGCGGCTCATTGACGTGTCCATTGACCTCACACAGGATGGTGTTTGCCCAAGCGTTTGTTAGCGCTAACACAACAGCCGTGAGAAAGCAGTGATCATCCGTGGACGACTCGACCGAAGCCCAGGCCCGCCTGCTTGAGCGGATCAACACCAAGATCCCCCATTCGGCACGCATCTACGACTACCTGTTAGGCGGCAAGGACAACTTCGCCGCCGACCGCGAGGCGGCCGAGCAGCTCATGCGGCTCTCCCCCGGCACACGTGAGGGTGTCCTCGCGCACCGCGCCTTCCTGCGCAGAGCGGTGCGTCACCTCGCCGCCGACGTGGGGGTCACCCAGTTCCTCGACATCGGCACCGGCATCCCCACCCAGGGCAACACCCACGAGATCGCTCAGCTGGCGAACCCGCAGGCGCATGTCGCCTATGTGGACAACGACCCCATCGTCCTGGTCCACGGCCGTGCTCTGCTGACCGGCACCGCGGAAGGCAGGACCACGGTGATCGAGGCGGACCTGCGGCAGCCGAAGGAGATCCTTTCCCACCCCCAGGTCCAGGAAGTGATCGACTTCAACCGTCCGGTGGCCGTCGTGCTCGCCGGGGTCATGCACTTCATCACCGACGACGAGGACCCCTTCGGCCTGGTCGAGCAGTACAAGGCCGCCGTCCCGCCGGGGAGCCACCTGCTGCTGTCGCACATCACGATGGACTTCGCCCCCGAGGTGCGGGACGCGTTCACCAAGCCGTACGACAAGAGCACCGCACCCATGGTGCCGCGCACGCTGTCCGACGTGGTGCGCTTCTTCGACGGCTGGCGGGTGATCGACCCCGGCGTGGTCGAGGTGGTGAGGTGGCGGCCGGACGCGAACCGTGATCGCATCCCAGGGGACGGGCACGCCTGGGCTTACGGCGGCGTCGCCGTCAAGCCGTGACCGTGGCGACCGGTACCGGCCATCCTGTCCGGTACCGGTCCTGACTGTGATCTATCACAGCTGTCGGGTGACGTTTCGTGATGCTTCTCCGGCTTTGGTGACGCAGCGCAAGAAAAATGCCGCTCACGAGCCACATCGATATGGAAACTTCGTATTGTCGTCTTGAGGCACGTATGTCCCAGTGGCATCGTTAGGCCGGTCATAGGCGCACCTGCCGTGGGGGGAGCCCGGGGAAGGCGTCGGCCCGCGGTCGCCTGCCGCGCACTGCAACGCATATTGGACTTGATGGATGAGCTCACCCCGACCGATCCGCACGAAGCTACTCAGGATCCTCGTGCTTCCCCTGGTCTCCATGGTCGCACTGTGGGGTGTGATCGCGTACGCCAGCATCCAGGAACTCACGGAGATCAACCGCACCCAGAGCCGCTGGCAGACCATCGGCTCCCCGGTGCTGCAACTCGTGTACGAACTCCAGCGGGAACGCCAGGCCTCCGCTCAGGCCAGCAGCGGCACCGCCGGCGACACGGCACTCGCCGACCAGCGGCGGACGACCGACGAGCAGGTCAGACGGCTGCGCCAGGTCATCGGCCCGGGAAGCGCACGCGCGAACACCGAACCCCCCGCCGCCATGCGCGCACTGCTCGGCAGCCTTGAATCGCTCCAGTCGCTCCGGCAGTCCGCCGACAACGGCACGCTCTCGCCACGCCTGAGGGTCATCGAGGCCTACAACAGGCTGGTCGACGACGCGCTCGGCCAACTCAACGACGAAGAGACCCTCAGCGACGTGCCGTCGTACCGCGCCGTGCGCGGCATGGCCGCCTACATCGAGGCCGCCGAGTACCTGAGCCGGGAGAACGCGGTCCTGTCCAGCGCGATCACACAGGGACGCATGACCCCCGCCGGCCGCTCGGCCTTCGTCTCCGCCATGACCGGCCGCCGCATCGCCATGGCCGACGCCGGCCGCGACCTGAAGCCCACCCTCGGCGTCTACTACGAGAACATGGTGCGTAGCCTGCCGTACCGGCGCCTGCAGGCGGTGGAGGACCGGATCCACAATTGGAACGCGGCAGGCACTCCCCCGCTTGACGCCGGCCTCTACAAGAGCGACGCCGACCTGCTCGGCGTGAGCATCGTGCGCGACACGCAGTACGAACTGTTCTGGTCGGAGGAGGCACGGCAGACCGACAAGGTCGCGACGTACTGGCGCATCGGACTGATCCTCGGTGTCGGCCTGCTCGCCGTCGTCGCGTCGATCGTGCTGTCCTACCGCTTCGGCCTCTCCCTGATCAGGGAGCTGAGGCGCCTGCAGAGCTCCGCGGCCGAACTCGCGGAACGGCGGCTGCCGCGTCTCGTCGAGCGGCTGCGCCGAGGTGACGACGTGGACCCCGCCACGGAGGCACCGGAGCTGGAGTCCGCCGGTACGGCCGAGGTGGAGCGGCTGGTGGAGGCGTTCTCCGCCGTCCAGAGCACCGCCGTCGGCGCCGCGGTCGACCAGGCGAGGCTGCGCAAGGGTGTCGGCCAGGTGTTCCTCAACCTGGCGTGGCGCAACCAGGCGCTGCTCCACCGCCAGCTCACGCTCCTCGACACCATGGAACGCCGGGTCGAGGAACCGGAGATCCTCGAGGACCTGTTCCGGCTCGACCACCTGACGACCCGCATGCGGCGGCACGCGGAGAACCTCGTCATCCTGTCCGACGCGACCCCCGCGCGCCGCTGGCGGGACCCGGTGTCGATCTTCGACGTGGTGCGCAGCGCCGTGCTGGAGGTCGAGGACTACACCCGCGTCATCGTGCCCCCCATGCCGCAGGCCCCGCCGCTGCTCGGTGTCGCGGTCGCCGACGTCATCCACCTGGTCGCCGAGCTGGTGGAGAACGCCACGGTGTTCTCGCCGCCGGAGACCAGCGTGGCCGTGCGCGGCATGCCGGCGGCCAACGGCTTCGCGCTGGAGGTCGAGGACCGCGGGCTCGGGCTGAGCCAGGCGGTGCTCGACGAGCTCAACGCCAAGCTGTCGGAGCCGCCGGAGTTCGACCTGGTGGACAGCGACCGGCTCGGCCTGTTCGTGGTGGCGCGGCTCGCCGCGCGGCACGGCATCAAGATCTCGCTGCGCCGCTCGCCGTACGAGGGCACCACAGCCATCGTGCTGCTGCCTCCCTCCCTGCTGGCCGTCCCCGAGCCCCTGGCCCCCGCCGCGGCGGGGTCCGGCTCCGCCGACACCGCCACCTGGGAACCCGTCGCCCCCGAGGGCCCCACCACGGTGGCCCGTCAGGTGCGAGCCCTCACCACGGCCTCCCCGGCGGGTCCGCGCACCCTGTCCGGCGTCGCCGAACCGACCGGCCTGGAGACCGTCAACGGCGCGTACCACGGACCCGGCGGACCCGGCGGGCCGGCTCTTCCTGGCGGTCCGGACGGACCCGGCGGTCCGGCGGGGTACGGCGGCGGACCCACCGGCCCCCACGGACCCGGCGGATTCGACGGACCCGGCGGATTCGACGGACCCGGCGGATTCGACGGCGGGCCACCCGCAGGCGGCCCCGGTGACCCCGGCGGGTACGCCGGCGGACCCGCCGGATACCACGGCAACGGCGGAAACGGCGCGCCTGAAGGGTTCGAAGGGAACGCACCCGTCGAACACCGGCCGGCGCCGTACCTCGAACCGGCGTCCGACTGGTTCCAGGCCGCTCCCCGGCCCCCTCGGGAGTCCGGGCCGCCGTCACCGGCGGCGTCTCCGCCGGCCCTGGCCCAGCCACCGGGCCCCGCTCAGCCACCGGGCCCCGCTCAGCCGGCGCCGCCGCGGCGGGTGACACCGCCGCACGAGCAGACGACCTCCGCGACGTCGTTCCCCCGGCCGCAGGCATATGTGCCGACCGGTGAGGACGAAGACCTGGACGGGCTGCCGATGCGTGTGCGGCAGGCCAGCCTGGCTCCGCAGTTGCGCACCTCCCGGCCCTCCGAGCAGCGCGACGTCACCTCCCGCTCACCGGAGGAACTGTTCACCATCATGTCGTCCATGCAGCGGGGCTGGCAGCAGGGCCGCGACGAGACCGGCAAGAAGTAGATGAAGACGATGAACGCGGTATCGAAAGGAGGGCCTCCCATGCCCGATCACCGACCCGAGCTGAGCTGGCTGCTGGACGACCTGACTCAGCGAGTGCGCGGCATCCGGCACGTCATCGTGCTGTCCGCCGACGGTCTTGCCATGGGTGGCTCACGAGGACTGACCCGTGAGGACTCAGAACACCTGTCCGCCATCTCCGCGGGAAGCCACAGCCTCGCGCTCGGCGCGGGACGCCACTTCGGTCTCGGTGGCGTCCGGCAGACGATCATCGAGCTGGAGGACGGCTTCCTGTTCGTGACCGCCGCGGGGCAGGGTGCACGGCTCGCGGTGATCGCCACAGGGGACGCCGAGCTCGGCATGGTCACGTACGAGATGGCGCTGCTCGTCAAGCGGGTCGGCGAGCACCTGTCCACGTTGCCGAGGGGTGCCGCTCCGGCACCCGCCTGGAATGGCTCCAGGCCGTGACAGGTGAGGATCCCGGGCCGCTGGTCAGGCTTTTCGGCCTGACCGGCGGCCGTGCACGCCCCCCGGGTGAGGCCTTCAATCTGGTGGCCATCGTCACGACCGTCGCTATTCCTTACGAGCAACCGGACCTGACCCCGGAGTACCTCGCCGTCCTCGCGACATGCCGCCGGCCCATACCGGTGGCGGACCTCGCAGCGCATCTCCGCCTCCCGCTCAACATCATCCGGGTGATCCTCGGTGACCTGCGGCGTGAAGGCCTCGTGACCATCGAACGACCGCAGCCTGCCGCACAGGCGATCGACGAACGCATCTACAGGGAAGTACTGCATGCGCTACGCAGCCTCTGACCGGACCGCTGCCACCGGCGCACCGCCGGCGATGGCCATCAAGATCCTCATCGCCGGCGGTTTCGGGGTCGGCAAGACGACCATGGTCGGCACGATCAGCGAGATTCGTCCCCTGCACACCGAAGAGTTGCTCAGCGATCGCGGGGTCGGCGTCGACGACCTCTCCGGAGTGGAGACCAAGACCACCACGACGGTGGCGCTGGACTTCGGCCGCATCACCGTGCGGGAAGGGCTGTGGCTCTACCTGTTCGGCACACCGGGACAGGACAGGTTCTGGTTCATGTGGGACGAGCTGTCGCTCGGCGCACTCGGCGCCGTGGTGCTCGCCGACACGCGCCGGTTGCAGGACTGCTTCCCCGCGGTGGACTACTTCGAGCAGCGCGGCCTGCCGTTCGTGGTCGCGGTCAACTGCTTCGACGGTGCGCGCCGCCACGACCCGCACAAGATCCGCCGTGCGCTCGGCCTGGACGGCGTGGCGCCGATCGTGCTGTGCGACGTCCGCGACAAGAACTCGGTCAAGGAGGTGCTGACGACCCTCGTCACCTACGCGGTCGGCGGCAACTTCTCCGGATGACGAGACCCGTCTCCGCCCGGCCCAAGGCTCCGGGCGGAGACGGGTGGTCCCCGGTGCGGCGGCCCCGCCGTGCAGTCGCCGGAGGGCACGGCGTGCGGTCCACCGTCCGGGTGCTCGGCGGGTTCAGCAGTTCGGGATGTCCCGGCCCGCGTTGTCCTTGGCCTCGTCGTTGCCCCACTTGGCGAGGTAGTACGCCGAGACGTAGGCGCCGCGGCCGTTCTTGCCGGGGTCGGTGCGGTCGAGGTCGGTGCGCAGCCACCAGTGGTTGACGTCACCGCCGTGCCGGACCTCGGCACCCCAGGTCCGGCAGTACACGTAGTTGGTGCCCTTGTCGAGCGTGCCCTGCGGGTCGCCGGTGTTCGGCTCGCGGTAGCCGGTCGCGGCGGCGAACGTGTCGACCCAGTACTTCCCGCCGGGCCCCGGGGCCCCACCGCCGCCGAGCACCTTGGGACGGTAGGCGTGGAACTGGCTGCCGCCGCTCAGCCCGTAGCCGAGGACGCGGTGGTCGGTCCCGTAGCCGCCGCGCTGCTCGTAGGCCCAGTAGGACGTGTGGCCCGCGTCGGCCCACTGCTCGAAGATGACGACGTGGCGGGAGTCGCTGTCACCGATGGGGTCGATGACGAGGTCGCCGGGCAGCAGCGCGGACATGGCGATGGGACTGCTGACCGACGCCGAGGCGAGCGTCACGGTGTTCGGCCCCGGCGCCTTGAGTCCGAGCGCCATCGAGGCGTAGCCGGAGCAGTCGGTGCGGTAGCCGTTGTGGTACTTGTTCTGGCTGTACGGCACGCGCTGAGGTGTGCCGGGATTCCAGGTCTTCGCGCGGTCGATGACCTGCTGCCGGGTCACGTCCACCGCGGTGACGTGCGCGGGGGCCGCGGCCGCCTCGGCGAACGCGGCGGTCGCGCCGAGCGGCACCGGGGACGTCGCGGCGGCACCGAGAATCGCGAGATTCATGAAAAACTGCTTAGTGGACATATCACCCCTTGTGATTACGCTCTTTCGACCTGGTGAATGCTATAGCCATGTCCAGCGATTCCTCTCGCGCCGGCCATGCGAATTCCGGCGGCCGGTGCAGGAATCACCAACCCGGTAAGCGATGTGCACAGCCAGGGTGCACGAAATCCCAACGCCGATTTCCGAATTACCCGGCGTTCCATGAGTTGTGACCGTTAAGCCTTTTCTTCGCGCGAAATGTGGCGAGGACGGTGATCTCATGACGCCGTGCCGACAGCGTGTCGACATCGCGCCGGCCGTTCACCGTCCGCGTCCGGCGCCACGCGCCGTACCGTCGCGCGCACCGGGCCGCGCCGTCCCCCGAGGGCCGTCACACGATGAAAGTTGCGCACAGTCCCGATCATGTCCATGTGAGCGTTCCCAGCGAGAGCGGCCAGTCCGCGTGCGGGGAGCACCGCGACACAGGCAGGGGTGTTGACGGTCGCCATCGCGTCGTATTCGCTCCCGGCACGACCGATGCGCATCACGATTGTGAGCGCTAACAGAGGAATGTCCCCGTACCCGCACGTGGAGTCACCATGAAACCTCGCTCACGGCCCCGGCTCGCCGCCGGGGTGACCGCCGCGCTCACCACGGTGCTCGTCGCGGTACTCGCCGTCACAGGCGCGCTGACCGCTCCCGCCGGCGCGGCCGCCGGATGCCGCGTGGACTACACCGTGTCCAGCCAGTGGCCCGGCGGGTTCGGCGCGAACGTGTCCGTCACCAACCTGGGTGACGCGATCACCGGCTGGCGGCTGACGTGGTCGTTCACCGGCGGACAGACGATCACCCAGATCTGGAACGCCACCCACACGCAGTCCGGCGCGCAGGTCACCGCGACCAACGTGTCCTACAACGGGTCGCTGGCCACCGGCGCGAGCACGTCCTTCGGCTTCAACGGCAGCACGTCCGGCGCGAACCCCACGCCGACGAACTTCGCGCTGAACGGCACGAACTGCACCGGCGTGCCGACCGGCTCCCCCAGCACGTCCCCGTCACCTTCGGTGTCACCGTCCCCGTCGCCGTCACAGACGCCGTCCCCGTCCCCGTCGCAGACACCGCAGGCCGCCGACCGGCCGTGTGACATCTACGCCGCGGGTGGCACACCGTGCGTCGCGGCCCACAGCCTCGTACGCGCGCTCTACCGTTCGTACAACGGCAACCTGTACCAGGTGCGGCGATCCTCCGACAACACGACCAGGAACATCGGCGTGCTCAGCGCCGGCGGCGCGGCCAACGCCGCGTCCCAGGACTCGTTCTGCTCCGGCACCTCGTGTGTCGTCACCGTCATCTACGACCAGTCGGGTCGCGGCAACAACCTCGGCTACCAGGGATCCGGCGGGGTCGGCGGCGCCGCCAGCCCCGCGAACGCGACCACCGAGTCGCTGACGGTGCTCGGCAGCAAGGCGTACTCCCTCTACATCAACCAGGGCAACAGCTACTGGCGTGACGGCCACACGACCGGTGTCCCCACCGGCAGCGCACCCGAGGGCATGTACATGGTGACCAGCGGCACGCACTACAACAGCGGCTGCTGCTTCGACTACGGCAACAGCGAGACGACGCGGCGGGCCGACGGCGCGGGGGCCATGGACGCGATCTACTTCGGGTCGAGCTGCTGGTTCGGCGGGTGCTCGGGGTCCGGGCCCTGGGTCCAGGCCGACCTCGAGTACGGCCTCTACCCCGGCGGCAGCTCCTCCTGGAACCCGAACCAGCGGACGTTCCCCAACAAGTTCGTCACCGCGATGCTCAAGAACAACGGCACCTCACGGTTCGCCATCAAGGGTGGCAACGCGCAGTCCGGCGGCATGACCACCCTGTGGGACGGCGCGCTCCCCCGCGGCTACAGCCCCATGAGGAAGCAAGGCGCCATCATCCTCGGCAGCGGTGGCGACTGCTGCATCGACAACCGCAACCTGAGCGTCGGCACCTTCTACGAAGGCGCGATGGTCGCGGGCTACCCGTCCGACGCGACGGACAACGCGGTCCAGGCCGCCGTCGTCGCCGCCGGTTACCGCTGAGTCGAACGACCGCACCAGGCGGCACGGAGAAGCGGCCTCTGGACCACCCGGCGATGCCGGGAAACACGGACCAGGGGCCGCATTCCACTGATATCCGGCACTTTTCTCACCCTTACTGCTCTGTGTCATCCGGTTTCTCCGGAGAAAGCACATGAGAAAGCGCCGTACGCAGAATGTCGGCGAAGGATTCCGCGGTACCCGGACTGAGCCAGTGCCGGCCCGCGACACGGATGGCACCCGCGACGGCGGCGGCGGTGACGGCGGGGAAGAGGTCGCGCGCCGGGTCGGTGCCGGTGCGGGCCGCGATGGCCTCGGTGAGCGGGGGCTCGGCCATGGTGAACGCCTTCAGCGCCTCACCTTCGAGCTCGGGGGTCTGCATGATCATGCGGAGGCCGGCCCTGTCGGGTTCCGGGCCGGTGTAGAGCTCGATCACCGCCGCGACGACCGCCTGGTCGAACGGCTCGGTGGCCGGCCTCGCACGCAGCGCCTCGCCGAGGCGGCGCGCCTGGTCGGCCTGGAGCGCGCAGATCGCCTCCTCTCTGCTGGAGAAGTAGTTGTTGTAGGTGCGGGGGGAGACACCCGCGGCTTCGGCGATGTCGGCGACGCGCACGAGGGCCAGCCCGTGGGGGCCCTGCTCGATGGCCAGGCGCAGCGCGGCGTTGCCGATCGCCTCACGGGTCGCACGCCGGTTGCGCGTGCGCAGGTCCATCGCGTCGTCGTTCATGAGCCGACTCTATCCGATAGTGCGCGCCACGCAATATATGCGTGGCGCGCAACTTAGGGGTACAGTCGTGACGACGCCTGGCACTCGCCCCCGGAGAGTGCCAACCACATGGTGTGGCCGGGACGGCGAGGTCGCCGGCGGTGCCGCCGGCGTGCCGTCCGTCGCGGGCGCCGTCCCGGAGCACACCTGATCGACGGACAAGGGAGTGGCGATGGCTTCGAAGATGATCGCGTTCAATGAGGACGCCAGGCGCGGTCTTGAGCGTGGCATGAATCAGCTCGCTGACGCCGTGAAGGTGACTTTGGGTCCCAAGGGCCGCAACGTCGTGCTGGAGAAGAAGTGGGGTGCTCCCACGATCACCAACGACGGTGTGTCGATCGCCAAGGAGATCGAGCTGGAGGATCCTTGGGAGAAGATCGGCGCGGAGCTGGTCAAGGAGGTCGCCAAGAAGACCGATGACGTGGCCGGTGACGGCACCACGACGGCGACGGTGCTGGCGCAGGCGCTGGTTCGTGAGGGTCTGCGCAATGTCGCGGCCGGTGCGAACCCGATGGCGTTGAAGAAGGGGATCGAGGCGGCGGTCGAGCGGGTCAGCGAGGAGCTGTCCAAGATCGCCAAGGATGTCGAGACCAAGGAGCAGATCGCGTCGACGGCGTCGATCTCGGCCGGTGACACGCAGATCGGCGAGATGATCGCCGAGGCGATGGACAAGGTCGGCAAGGAAGGCGTCATCACCGTCGAGGAGAGCAACGCCTTCGGCCTGGAGCTCGAGCTCACCGAGGGCATGCGCTTCGACAAGGGCTACATCTCCGGCTACTTCGTCACCGACTCCGAGCGCATGGAGGCCGTCCTCGACGACCCGTACGTGCTGCTCGTCAACGGCAAGGTCTCCGCCAACAGGGACGTCGTGCCGCTGCTCGACAAGGTCGTGCAGTCCGGCAGGCCGCTTCTGGTCATCGCGGAGGACGTCGAAGGGGAGGCGCTCGCGACCCTGATCGTCAACCGCATGAAGGGGGTCTTCCGCTCTGTCGCCGTGAAGGCCCCGGGTTTCGGTGACCGCCGCAAGGCCATGCTGGCGGACATCGCGACCCTGACCGGTGGTCAGGTGATCAGCGAGGATGTGGGTCTGAAGCTGGAGACCGCGTCGCTCGATCTGCTGGGCCGGGCTCGTCAGGTCATCGTGACCAAGGACGAGACGACCATCGTCGACGGCGCCGGCGACCCCGAGCAGATCGCCGGCCGGGTGAACCAGATCCGCGCCGAGATCGAGAACACCGATTCCGACTACGACCGTGAGAAGCTGCAGGAGCGGCTGGCCAAGCTGGCCGGCGGCGTCGCGGTGATCAAGGCCGGTGCGGCGACCGAGGTCGAGCTCAAAGAGCGCAAGCACCGCATCGAGGACGCCGTGCGCAACGCCAAGGCCGCCGTCGAGGAGGGCATCGTCCCCGGTGGCGGTGTCGCGCTGATCCAGGCCGGCGCCAAGGCGTTCGACAAGCTGGAGCTGTTCAACGACGAGGCCACCGGCGCCGCCATCGTGCGCAAGGCCCTGGAGGAACCGCTCAAGCAGATCGCCGTCAACGCCGGCCTCGAAGGCGGCGTGGTCGTCGAGCGCGTCCGCAACCTGGAGCAGGGTGTCGGCCTCAACGCCGCCACCGGCGACTACGTCAACATGCTGGAGTCCGGCATCATCGACCCCGCCAAGGTCACCCGCTCGGCCCTGCAGAACGCCGCCTCCATCGCGGCCCTGTTCCTCACCACCGAGGCCGTCATCGCCGAGAAGCCCGAGAAGACCCCCGCCGCCCCCGCCATGCCCGGCGGCGGCGACATGGACTTCTAGGTCCCCTGTGCCCCCGCGCGTGACCCGGTCGTCGGTGACCCCGTGTCGCGCGCGGGGGTGGTGCCGCCGAGGCCGGCCTCGCGGGCCTGCACGATGGCTTCCGCGCGGCCCGCCACGTGCAGCTTGGCGAAGATCGTGGAGACGTTGTTGCGCACCGTCTTCGGCGAGAGGAACAGTGCCGAGGCGATCTGGGTGTTGGAACGGCCAGCCGCGATCAGGGAGAGGATCTCCAGCTCACGCGGCGTGAGCTGGGGGAAGACCTGGCCGTGCGGCGGGGCCGCGGTCGCGCCTGCGGCGAAGAAGTCGGCGACGCGGCGCGCGATCGCCGGGCCGAAGATCGCCTCGCCGTGCGCGACGGCGACGATCGCGCGGACGATCTCGGCCTGGTTGGCGCCTTTGAGCAGGTAGCCGCGCGCGCCGGCGCGCATCGCGGCGAACAGCGTGGCGTCCTCCTCGGACATGGTGAGCACGAGCACACCGACGCCGGGGCTGTCGGCGACGATCCGGCGGGTGGCCTCGATGCCGTCGAGGCCCGGCATGCGCACGTCCATCACGACCACGTCGGGCCGCAGCTCGGCGGTGCGCGCGACGGCCTCGCCGCCGTCGGCCGCCGTACCCGCCACCTCAAGGCCCGGCAGTGAGCCGAGCAGCATCGCGAGGCCGTCGCGGTAGACCGGGTGGTCGTCGGCGAGCAGCACCCGGATCACCTCGCCGGCCGCCTCAGACACCGGCCGCCTCCAGCGGCAGCCGCGCCGAGACGAGGGTGCCGCCGCCTGGCGGACAGCTCACCTGGCAGTCGCCGCCGAGCTCGGCGGCGCGTTCGCGTATGGACAGCATGCCGACCCCCGCGGCCACGTCGGGACCGATGCCGGCGCCGTCGTCGCGCACCGTCACCTCCAGTCTTCCGTCCCGCACGCCGAGCGCGATGTCGCACCGGGCCGCGCCTGCGTGCTTGACGACGTTGGCGAGCGCCTCCGACACGATGCGGTACGCCGCCACCTCGACCGCCGCGGGCAGCGCGTCAAGGGTATCGTCACCGCCGACGCGCACGTCGAGGCCGGCCGCGCGGAAGCGGTCCGCCTGCTGCTCGATGGCGCGCCGCACGCCGAGCTCGTCGAGCGCCGGCGGACGCAGGTCGTGCACGAGCCTGCGCACGTCGGACAGCACACCGCCGATCTCCGACACCGCCTGGTCGAGGATGCGGCCCGCCTGCTCGGGTGCGCCGCCTGAGATGTTGCGCGCCGCCTCGATGCGCAGCGCCACCGCGCCGAGGCTCGGGCCGAGCCCGTCGTGCAGGTCACGCCGGATCCTGCGGCGTTCCTCCTCGCGTGCGCGCACCAGCTCGGCGCGGATGCGTGCGAGGCTCGTGCTCAGCTCGACGGCCCTGGCCGCCGCGGCGGCCTGCCGCACGAGATCGCCGAGCAGCCGCTGGTCGCGTTCGGTCAGGTCGGCTCCGTAGAGGGTCAGCCGGCCGACGGCCTCACCCCGGTAGGCGACCGGCAGCGTCACCACCGGCCCCCGCGGCGTGCCGTGCTCCACCACAGAACGCGCGCCTTCCGGCCGTTCGATCTCCACGCGGACGTACGACAGCTTGAACGCCTCGGCGAGCGTCGTGGCGACCGCGACGAGCTGCTCGTCGGGGTCGGTGGCGAGTTCCAGCCGCGCCGCCAGCGTGGAGACGGCGGCGTACGGGTCGTCGCGTGAGCCGCGCACCAGCCGCCACACGGTGCGGCTGAGCCACGTGCGCAGCGGCGCGTACACCACCGCGACGAGCGCGAGCGCGGCGAGCGCGGAGTCGCGTTCCCCGAGAACGCTGCCGGCGAGCGCGAACACCGCGACGTCCACCAGCACCACCATGGCCGCGAGCACGCCGTAGGCGACGGTCGCCGACAACAGGCGGTCGATGTCGTACAGCCGGTACTTGGTGACGGCGACCACCACGGCGGCCGAGGTGAGCGCGACGGCCACCCCGAGGAGGACGAAGGTCACCTGCGGCGCCACCCGGAACGGCAGCAGGATCAGCAGATCGACGAACGCGGCCCACATCAGCCACTTGATCTGCGCGCGCCGTTCGGTGTCCGCCGCGCGGTAGCGGTGCACCGCCACGGCGAACGGCACCACCAGGCTCACCACCACGGCTCCGTACGCCACACGCAACGCGGGTTCCCACACCGCGTACGGCAGCGGGACGGAGAACGGGTCGAGGCTCAGGCGCGCGATCTCCGGCGGCAGCGGCTGCGCGTGGAAACGCTCCATCACCGCGACCGGCGCCACGATCAGCAGCATCCACATCAGGCCGGTGAGCGCCAGGCTGACCACCGACAACCGGCGCCAGAACGGCCGCGCGGGGAGCCTGCCGTCGGGGAAGAGCAGGATGAGCAGCGGCAGGCCGAGCATCAGCGACGCGCCGAACCGCGAGTAGAACCAGTAGCCGGCCGACGTCCCCGGCAGGCCGGGTGACACGTACACCCCGTACGTGGCCCAGCTCACCGCGAGCCCGTCCAGCAACCACAGCAGCCCGAAGACGGTCAGCACCCACGCCACGGGGTGACGCGGCAGCGCGCGCAGCAGCAGGACGCCTGGCACGAACTGCGCCAGCCCGTACACCGCCGACGGCCATCCGGCCTCGAGGCCCGCGGCGACGGGGATCGGCACGCCGGCCGCACGCAGGTCGAGCGCCACGGTCGCGACCGTGATCGCCGCACCCGCGGTCGCGAGCCACCACGTCAGGCCGTTTTTCCGCACGTCACGTATTACATCCGATTCATGTCCCGATGTCCCGGGACCGGTGTCCCGGCGATTCCAGGGACGCCGGCCTCTGCCTGCCTGGGATCTTCCGGCACCAGCATCGGCATCACGAGAACGGCGCCACGGACGGCGCCGGAACGGACAGGAGAGATCATGGACGCGCACGTCACCACCACCCCGGCCACGGCCAGGACCGACCTTCCGAGGCAGGAGCCCGCGCACGGCTCGCGGTCGCTCACGCCTCGGCGGGTACGCCGGCTCGGCCTCACCCTCACGGCCGGCACGCTCCTGTGGGCCGCGTCCATCTTCGCGTTCGGCACCCTCAGCGGCGGGATCGAGGGACGGATCGGCGACCTGACCGGGCTCGCGTTCCAGATCGGCGTGCTGTCCCTGCTCACCGTGCAGATCCGCACCCAGGCGACCGGCACGTCACGGGCCGCGCGGGTCATGCTCAAGGTCGAGCTGGTGCTCCTCGTCCTCGCGAGCATCTGGTCGTTCCTGCACGGCGTGCTTCCCGAGCCGGCGCAGAACAGCCTGCCGATCATGATCCTGGACGTCTTCTGGCCGCTGTCCATGCTCGGCATGATGGTCATCGGCATCAAGCTGGCGTTCGCCGGCCGCTGGCGCGGCCTGCTGCGCTGGTGGCCGCTGATCGCCGAGACCTGGGCCTTGGTCACGATCCCGGCGTCCATCGTCCTCGGTGAGGACGGCGCCACCTGGGTCGGCGGCGGCCACCTCGTCATCGGCTACGCCACCCTCGGCGTCCTGCTGGCGCTGCGTCCGCACCTGGTGCTCCAGCAGGACAACTCCTGAGCTCCCCGGCGGGACGCCACACGTCCCACCGGCCGAGCGGCCGCAGGCGGCGACCCGGACCTCTAGGCCGGGCCGTCCCTGCGGCCGAGGCGCATCCAGGTGACGACGCCGACGGCGAGCGCGAGGGTGGCGACACCGATGATCAGCAACGTGCCGAGCGGGCCACCGTCCTCCGCCGCGCCGGACGCGGCCGCGTCCTTCTGGCCGGAGGCGTTCGCGCCGTCCTTGCCGGGGGTCGCGGCGTCACCCTGCGCGGGGCCCGCCGAGCCGTCCTGCGGGGAGGTGGCCGCCGCCGCGACCACGGCGGGGTCCTTCGCGATCGCGGTGAACGTCTTGCGGGCCTTGGCCGGCTTGCTCACCTTCACCGTGACCTTCCACTCACCGGTCGGCAGGGCCTCGGCGGCGTGGTAGAGGTTCTGGCCCTCAGGGGACGAGCGCAGTTCGACCGGACCGTAGGACCGGCCGTCCTTGGACTTCGCGGTCAGCGTGCCGGCGACGATCTCGGTGACGGGACGGTCGTCCTTCTTCCAGGTCACCAGCACGTTGACGTTGTCGGCGCCGTCCCCCGTCACCTCCAGCTCGATCGCTCCACCGGACGCGGAGGCCGCGGGTGCGCCGAGGAGAAGCGTGAGCCCGGCGAGCAGCGCGGTCACGGCGTATCTGAGTGTCTTGCTCACGAGTGGTGGACCCCCTCGGGTTCGGCGTCCGGGGTGAGCGCCCCGTCACCGTCTGACTGCAGGAATATGTGCTGGTGGCCGTACCCGGCGTCGACGTTGAGCGCGTCGAGCGCCGTGGCGCCGACCGACCAGGTGAAGACGGCGTCGGTGCGCTGGCGTACGGCCAGTTCCAGCGTGCGTGCCGCGTCGTCCCCGCTGAGCTTCTGGAACTCGGCGTACGTGTCGACGGTGGTGGCGAGCTGCCGTACCGCCGAGGTGAGACTGGCCCGCGCCACATTGGTCGCGGTCATGCCGGACGGCGGGTCGGCGAAGCCGTCGACGGCCGCGGTGGCCGCCTTCCGCCAGTTCTCGACATCGGCCGCGGTCACCGCGGCGGGACCCGCGGTCGCCTCGGCCGGCATGGCCTTGGCCAGTCCCTCCAGCACAGGGGCCAGCCGGTCCCGCGTGGCCCTGGCCAGTTCGGTGAGCTCCTTGATCTGCGTCTTGTCGCGAGCCGCGTCCTCGGCCCTGATCTGGTCCACCGGGCTCGGCCTGGTCGCGGCGAGGACCACTCCACCCGCGAGGATCGCGCCGACCGCGAACGCGGCGAGGAGCTTCCAGACCACGGACGGGCCTTTCGCCGGCGAGTACCGGACCTGCCGGGGGTTCCTGGCAAGTGTCGCCTTCTTGGTCATGCCGGCGTGCCACCTCCTCGGGATGCTTGACGGGATGTGCCGATCGGGGAACGGATGTCGCACCGCACGCGTGCCTCCCTCACACCCGCTGACGTCCTAGAGCTCCGCCGCCTCTGCTGTGCAGGGCGATCAGCTTCTCCAGGTGCCTGCGGCGCCGCGCACGGTTCCACCGCAGGACGAGGAAGGCGAGGACGAGCAGGACGACGAACAGCAATTGCGGCAACGGGATGGCCCAGACCGTGACGCCGGACGACACCCGGTCGGCGGTGATGCCGGGGAGCGGCCGGCCGGCGGGTGAGGGGATGGTCATGAGCTTCGCGGAGACCGGCCCGAGCGGCCAGACACCGTTGACCCGCGCGGTGAACTCACGGCTCGCACCCGGCATGATCTCCCGGGCCTTGGCCTCCGAGGTGTCCGTCCAGTCGCCGTCCCCGCCGAGCGCCGACGTCCGGACCCTGGCGTCGGGGGCGAGCCGGAGATTGCCGAGGTTGGCGACGGTGTAGGTCACGTCCACCGACCCGGCGGCGAAGGGGTTCCACGACCAGGTGTACGCGGCGCTGATGCCGGTCACGTCGAGCTTGGCCACGTAGTCGCCGGACACGCGGATGTTCAGCCGGACACCGACCCGGTTGTGCACCCGTACCTGGCCGGAGATCGTGTCGACCGAAGCGGTGACCCCGGCGGGGTGGTCCCCCGGCGTGGCGTTCTGCGGGATCGTGACCTTGACCGGCACGACGGTCGTGGCCCCCGCGGCGACGGTCACCGTCTCCGGGACCGCGACCCACGCGCCGCCGTCGACGGGGGTGGCCTCGGCGGGCCGCATGTCGAAGTAGCCCTTGGCCGTCAGGTAGCCGTCGTTGGCGTCGATCGCGAAGGCGACCGGTTTGACGGAACGGTTGGTGACCGCGACGTGCTCGGTCACCGCCTGCCCCGGCGCGAGTTCGATGTCGATGTCGCCGCGACCGTCGGGGCCGTTGGCGTTGGCCGGTACGACCGACCAGGTGGTGTCGATTCTGGCGGTGGCCTGTGCCGGGCCGGCGATTGCCACCACGGCGACCAAGGCGATGGCGCCGGCGGCGTGAAGCACGGCCACGGCGTACCGCGAACTGCTCTTGGCCACAGAGGTGTCTCCTGTCTCATTGTGGACATCCGGGACGAGGGTCAGGGTGGCATACGTCCCGGATGTCCACCAGAGTGCCGAGGTGGCGTTTTACCTGCGGCTCAGTTCTGGTTGAAGAGGGAAAGCGTCAGGGTCGAGTGGTACTCGCCGGCGGCGACGTCGGCCTGGGTGCGCAGCGCGAGGTCGGCCTTCACCTGCCAGGTGCCGATCTCGTCCGCGGAGTTCGCGGCCGACACGAGCAGTTCCTGCCCCTGCAGACCCACGTTCGGCGCACCGGTGCCGTCGGAGATGACGCTGGACACCGGCTCACCGGCCGCCACCGCGCCGGTCTGCGAACCGGTCAGCAGCTGCGGCTTCCAGCCGAGGTACTCCGGGCCGATGGTCTTGGACGCGTCGCCGGTCGCGACGAACTGGCTGGCCTGACCGACGACGGCCCAGTACTCGCCGGCGGGGATCTGGTCGGGGCTGCGGGTGTCGCTCACCGTGACCGTCGGCAGCGCGCCGGTGAACTGACGCGCGGTGGCGGTGGACCCGTTCTCCGACAGGGTGACGCCGGTGTTGTCCGCCACGGTCATGGTCAGCTCGCCTGGCTGGACGATCGGCGCGATGTTCACCGACACGTCGACGCCGTCGTCGGGCCCGTCGGCCGCGGCCGCGGTGCCGGACAGACCGGACAGGCCGAGCAGCGTGAAGCCGAGCACCGACGCGGCAAGCAACTGAGTGGTTCTTCTCTTGGTTCTCATCTTGATGGCTCCATATGCCATTTATGGGGGTCGGGGCCGGCCGGTCGTGCGACCGGCCGGCCCCGGTTCAACTGTCGATGTGGCCCGGCGTGCGCCGGATCACGGGGGTCGCGGTCAGCGGCAGCTGATCGCGGAGTAGGCGACTTCGTACGGCGTGGTGACCTGCTTGCCACCGATCGTCGCGGTACCGGTCACGGTCACCGTGCCGGCGCCGAGCTGTCCGAGTCGCGTGTTGAAGGACTGGTACGCCTGCTTGCCGGTCGTCACGTCGGTCACGGTCTTGTTCCCGTACGGGGTGGTGAGCGTGATCGAAGCGGTCTCGGCACCGTCGTTCACGGCGGTCACGGCGAGGTACGCGGTGGTACCCACGCAGCGAGCCGACGCGGTGACGGTCAGGTTGACCTTCGGGGTGGCCGGGGTGGTGATGGTCAGGTTGAGGACCTTCGCCTCCTCGACGTTGCCCGCCTTGTCGACCGAGCGGTAGGAGAAGGTGTGGTCACCGTCGCCGGTGATGTCGACCGGTGCCGTGTAGGCCGTCCAGTTCCCACTGTCCAGCTTGTACTCGGTGCGGTCCACCCCACTGCCGTTCGCCTCGTCGGCCGCGGTCAGCGTGACCTTGACCGGCCCGGTGAACGGACCGGTCGCCGGGTCGGTGACCGCGGTGGTCACCGGCGCCGTCTTGTCCGCCGCGGGCTTGACGAGGTGGAAGAAGTCGAACTTGGCGGTCTTGGACGCCGTCTGGTTGCCGCCGAAGGCGAACAACCCGATCTTGGCGCCACTGGCGACCGCTGCGTTCGTCACCGGAGTGTTCGCGGCGACCTCGGTCCAGGCGGTGCCGTCCGCGGAGTAGTAGCCGCGGAACGAGCTGCCGGTCTTGACCAGGCGCAGGAACCACACACCGGAGGTGAGGTTGCCGGCCTGAGGCTGCGGGTCCTGAACGGTCCCGCCGACCTCGCTGCGCAGCTCGATCCGCCGCGCCACCGTGGAGCCCGCGGTGTTGTCGGTGATGTAGTCGAGCTTCACGTAGTTGTCGTCGTCGCCGTAGACCATGAGGCCGGCCTGCTGGTACTGCTCGTTCAGCGCCGAACCGTCGACCTTCGTCTCCAGCGTCCAGTCGCCGGCAGGCGCCTTCTGCAGGATGAAGTTCTTCGCTCCGGTGTTGTCGGTCCCGTAGACGTCACCCTTCTCGGTGTCGATCTGCAGCGCACCGTCGGTCACCCGTGACGTCGTGGCGTCGCGACGCACCGACTCGGTCCAGCGGCAGGTGTCCAGGGACGTGCCGTTGAACTCGTCGTCAGGCGCGGGGCCCGTCGCCTTGTCGTCGGGGGTGATGCTGAACCAGTCGAACGCCGCGTCCACGACGGGACGGGTGTTGCCGGTGCTGGCCAGTGAGAGCAGGCCGATCCTCGGGTTGGTGATCCCGGCGAGGGCCTTGGTCTGCGGCATGGCGGTGAAGGTGACACCGTCGGACGAGTAGTGCGCGGTGATGTTGGTGCCGTCGGTGATGAAGCGGACGTACACCGTGTCGGGGTAGGCGTCACCGAGCTGTGCGGTGTTGCTCGCCGTCACCTCGTTGGTGGCGCCGTTCTCCTCACGGATGAACTGGAAGACGCGGTTGGCGTGGTTGTTCGTCCCACGCGCCCCGAACACCATCTTGGCGTAGTTGTTGTCGTCGCCGTAGATGATCAGACCGGCCTGCTGGTACGCGTCGCGCGCGTTCAGCGTGACCTTGGTCGTGGCCGTCCAGGCACCGGCAGGCGCCGGCTGGAGGACGATGTTCGGCGTCAGCGTGCCGGTACCCGTGCCGTAGATGTCACTCTGCGACGTCGGGATGATCAGCTTGCCGTCCACGACCCGCAGGTCCTGGTTCTCCCGGACGACCGACCAGCGGTCCCGGTCGAGGGTCGTCCCGAGGAAGTCGTCGGAACGGCCGCTGAAGCACTGCGTGGTCGGAGCGTCGACCTTGACCGAGACCTGCGCCGTGCCGGCCGCACCCTTGGAGTCGGTCACCGTGACGGTCGCGGTGTAGGTACCCGGCGCCTCGTAGGTGTAGCTGGCGTCGGCGGTCGTGGGCTGCGGCGCGCCGTTCACGCCGAAGTTCCACTTGTAGGTCAGCGGCGTGTCACCCTCGGGGTCGGTCGCCGTGGACTTGAAGTCGACCTTCAGCGGCGAGACACCGGCCACCGGGGTGGCCGTCGCGGTCACCGTCGGACGCTGGTTCTCGGTGACACCCTTGCCGATGAAGTCCATCCAGTTGACGTTCAGCAGGTAGGCGTCGTTCGCCGCACTCGCCGGCTTGCGCACGACGAAGTACAGCGGAGCGGTCGTGGTCGGCGGAGCCGTCAGGTTGACGTTGAAGTCACTGAAGGTCTGCCAGCCACCGGTGGCCGCGATGTCGACGGAACCGAGCAGGGTGCCGGTCTCGGGGTTGCCGGACCGGATCTGCACGGTGCCGCCGCTGCCGCCGGACGCCGCACGCAGACGGATCGCGGTGATGCCCGTCAGGTTCGCCGGGGTGAAGCCCCACCAGTCGCCGTCCTGGACGAACGCGACGGCCTTGGTGCCGCCCTGCGGGTCGGTGGTGTCCTCGGCCGCGACACCAGGGGTGTCGGTGCCGACGCCACCGGTCACACGGCCGGTCTCGGTGAAGTGCTCGGCCTGCTTGCGCTTGGGCTGCAGGATGACCTGACCCCGGCCGGTGAGCGACTTGGCCGCGCCTGCGCCCTTGTCGGCGTAGGTCGCCTCAAGGATGTAGAACAGGTTGTCGTCGGTGCCGTGGCCGCTGTCGGTGAGCGTCTGGAAGACACCCTCACAGCCCTGCTTCTCGTCGAGCGGGTGGCCGTGGCTGTCGTGACCGAGGAACGCCTGCACCTTGACGTTGGCGCAGTCGATGGTGCCGTCCTCGGGGTCGGTGACGGCGACCTTGTACTTCACCTGGTCACCGAACTGGAAGAACCCTCCGTCCGGCGGCGGGGACAGCGAGACGGTCGGCCGGGTGTTGCCGGCGACGATCGGCACGCTGGCGGTGGCGCTGACGCCGTCCGGGTTCGTGATCTTCAGGACGGCGCTGTAGTTGCCGGCCGTGCTGTAGGTGTACGACGGGTTCGGGCTGGTCGAGTCGACCGTGCCGTTGTCGTCGAAGTCCCAGGCGAAGGTGAGCGGCTTGCCGTCCGGGTCCACCGAGCCCGCGCTGGAGAACTGGACGGTCAGCGGCACGGGTCCGTCGGTCTTGTCCGCCGAGGCGCGCGCGACCGGCGGCCGGGTGCCCTTGACGTAGTCGATCCGGTAGATGCCGGAGTCGGCGTTGTCGCCACCGAAGCCGGAACCCCACTCGATGAGGTACAGCGCGCCGTCCGGACCGAACTTGAGGTCCATGGGCCGCTTGAAGCTCATCGTCTTGAGAACCTGGTTGATCTTGACGAGCGAGGTGACGTTCTCGTTGAGCTGGAACGAGAACATCTTGTTGGTGTTCCACTCACCGAAGATCGCCTTGCCGTCCCAGTACGCCGGCCACTTGGTGGTCGACGGGTTGTCGGCGTCGAAGCGGTAGACGGGGCCGGCCATCGGCGCGCCGCCGTTGAGCTCGGGGAAGTTCGCCGTGTCGGTGTTGTAGTGGTACCAGACCGTCGCCGGGGTCATCGCCGGCGGGTTGGTGAGACCCGTGTTGTTCGGCGAGTCGTTGACCGGAGCGGCGCAGTTGAACGCCGAACCAGAGGTACCCGTGGCGAAGTTGTAGTCGATGTACGGCCGGTTGTTGGCGACACAGTAGGGCCAGCCGTAGTTACCCGGCTTGTCCATCAGGTTCCACTCGACGCTGTTCTCCGGACCGCGCGTGGCGCTGGCGGAGTTGGCGTCGGGTCCGTAGTCGGCGACCAGCGGGTAGCCGGTCTTCGGGTCAAGACCCATGCGGAACGGGTTACGCATACCCATCGCGTAGATCTCGGGCTTGGTCTTCGCCGTGCCCGGAGCGAACAGGTTGCCGGCCGGCACGGTGTAGGTGCCGTTGGCCTCCGGGTGGATGCGGAGCACCTTGCCGCTCAGGTCGTTGGTGTTGCCTGCGGTGCGCTGAGCGTCCCAGGACGAACGACCCGACTGCTCGTCGATCGGCGCGTAGCCGTTGGAGGCGAACGGGTTGGTGTTGTCACCGGTGGCGAGCCACAGGTTTCCGGTCTTGTGGTCCATGGCCATGCCGCCGCCGTGGTGGCAGCACTCGGCACGCTGGACCGGCACGTCGAGGATCGTCTTCTCGCTCGTCAGGTCGAGGGTGTCACCGTTGACGGTGAACCTGCTCAGCCGGTCGACGTTCACACCGGTCGGCGAGTAGTAGAGGTAGATCCACTTGGTGGTGTCGAAGTCCTTGTCCAGCGCCATGCCGAGCAGGCCGCTCTCGTTGGCGGTGAAGACGTTGAGACGACCGGCGGTCACGGTGCTGCCGTTCGTCTTCACGATCTTGACGTCACCGAGACGGTCGATGTAGAAGACCCGGCCGTCCTTGGCGATGTCCAGCATCATCGGGTTCGACGTGTTGTCGTCGAGGGTGACCTTCTCGTAGCTCTGGCTCTGCGAGGCCGAGCAGTCGGCCTTCACGGCGCCGGCGGCGGTCTGGATGCCGCCGAGGAGCATGCTCAGGAACTGCGGCTCGGCGAAGCTCGACTTGCTGTGGCCGAGGCCGGTGTACCACGAGCGGCCGCCGTCGAAGTCCTGGCACCACACCGTCGGGTGGTCGATGCCCATGGTGGCGCCGGTGTAGGACTTCTCGTCCATCGAGGCCAGCACGTGCACGGTGCCGCGGGGGTTGGACCGGTAGTCGTACCACTCGTCGGTACGGACCCAGGACGTCGGCAGACCCTTCGTCGAGGGGTGCGCCGGGTCCTCGACCTTGATCGTGGCCTGCTGGATCGCCGGGTGCGACTTGAAGTACGCGCCGACGAGCTGGCCGTACCAGGCCCAGTCGTAGCCGCTGTCGGACGCGGCGTGGACGCCGGCGTAGCCGCCACCGGCACGGATGTAGCGCTGGAAGGCGTCCTTCTGAGCCTGCGTGCTCACCGGGTCGCCGGTCGTCGACATGAAGATGACGGCCTGGTACTGCGCCAGGTTCTCGTCGGTGAACGCCGCGCTGTCCTCGGTCGTGTCGACCGCGAAGTTGTTCTCCTGGCCGAGCTTCTGCACGGCCGCGATCCCCTCAGGGATCGAGTCGTGCCGGAAGCCGGTGGTCTTGGAGAACACAAGGACCTTGAACGCCGGGTCCGCGGCGGCCGCGGCGCTCGCGGCACTTGCCGGGATCGCAGCGAACGCAAGGAACGGCAGGACGATGGCGAGGGCCATCGTGGCCGCCGTCCCTCGCCTGGAACGGTGCATTCTGACCATGGTGGACGCACTGCGCCACCGGGCCCACGTTCGAGAACGTGGAGACATGAAAGCCTTCTTTCCTGACCAGGGGGGACTGTCAGGCAAGGCGCGCGCCGCCGCGCTTGTTGCCATCTGCTAGCGGTGGACGGGTGGGGTGCTGGAGGGTACCGTCTCCAGGTCTTCGGGGGCCCGTCAGGGAGCCGCGGGCCGGGGTAAGGGAGTCATGATCATGGACGGGTCGTCGATGAGACGGCTGATCACCATGCTCGCGGCGCCGCGGGATGCGGCGCCGAAGCCGAGATCAGAGGCGGCGAACCAGCACGGACCGGCCTGACGTGCCACGACCAGCCGTTCCAGTTCCGCCTGTGCGTGCGGCAGCAGCCACTCCGCCAGGGTGGCGAAGTAACCGCCGACGACGATCACTCGCGGGTTGAACAGGTTGGCAACGATCGAGCCGCCGAGCCCGAGCCATCGCCCCACCTGTGCCGCCGCGTCGTGCGTTCGCGGGTCACCCGCGGCGAGTCCCGCCGCGATCTGCGCCGCGCGCTCTTCGGGGTCGAGCACATGCGGGCCCGATCCCTCCGGCAGGGCCGCGCGCGTCAGCGCCTCCAGCCCCACCTTGGTCTCCCAGCAGCCGCGCCTGCCGCAGCCGCAGCGCTCGCCGGCGGGGTCCACCGGCAGGTGGCCGACCTCGCCGGAGAAGCCGTCGGCGCCGCGCAGCAGCCTGCCGTCGATGATGATGCCGCCGCCGACCCCGACCTCGCCGGTGAGGTAGACCATGTGCGGCGTACCCGCGGCGACGCCTGAGGTGTACTCGGCCAGGGCCGCGAGGTTGGCGTCGTTGTCCACCGTCACCGGCAGGCTCAGCGGGCCGAGGGCTTCGGTGAGCTGGTCGGCCAGCGGCAGGTCGTACCACTCGAGGTTCGGTGCGAGCGCGACGACGCCGCGTGCCACGTCGACCAGCGCGGGAACCGCCACGCCGATCCCGGCGGGGACGGCGCCGGCCTGCCGCATCGCCTTGATGGCCTCCCCGGCCACGATGCCGAGCCGGCGCAGGGAACGTTCCGGACCGCTGCCGACGGCGTCGAACCCGATGCTACGTTCCACAACGGCCCGGCCGCTGAGGTCACAGCCGTACACCGAGATGTGGCCGACGTTGATCTCCAGGCCGAGCGCGCCGACGTGCGCGCCGTGCAACGCCACCGCGCGACGTGGCCGGCCGACCGCGCCGACGTGCTCGATGCCGACCTCGCGCGCGAGCCGCCGGTCGAGGAGCTCGGCCACCAGATTGGAGACCGTCGCGCGGTGCAGGCCGGTCGAGTCCGCGATGTCGGCCCGGGAGCGGGACGCGTGGTCGCGCAGCTGGCGCAGCACGAGCGACAGGTTCGACTTGCGCATCGTGGTGTTGCTCGTCGGCGAGACGGCGCCGCCGATGGCGCGGGCCTGATGCTCCTGCGTCACGCGGTCACCGCCTCTCCCGTTTGTCTCTGTGATCAATTAATGAGGGTTGTAACACGCAGATGTCCGTTCTGCACCCATATATCAGGTAACGAGTTGACATCGGCGGACATCGTCCCAGGTCAGCGCGAAAATCCGCTCGCGTTACGCGAAAGTTACAGAGAAGCTCACCTGGGCTCTCTTGCCTGGTGCGGGTGATGTGTGTCATTAATTCGGCCAGCCATGCAAACCAATTAGGGAGGGTCGTGGAACGCCGGGAAGATCACGGCCACACCGGCGGGCCGGGATTCACCGGCAGGTCGAGGGGGATCCCCGCTGACCAGGCCACGATTCGCCGTTCGAATCTTTCGCTCGTTCTGCGGCATGTCAGCGAGCGCGGTCAGAGTTCCCGGTCCGCGGTCGCCCTCGCCACCGGACTGAACAAGACCACGATCACCAGCCTGGTGAATGAGTTACAAGCGCGCGGCCTGCTCAAGGAGATCGGGCCGAGGCACGCGGGTTCCGTCGGACGTCCGAGCCTTGTGCTCGCTCTCGACGGCTCCCGGACCGGCGCGCTCGGAATGGAAGTGAACGTTGACTACATCGCAGCCTTCGCCACCGACCTAGCGGGCCGCGTGCTCATCGACCGGAGGATCGGCTTCGACGCCATGGAGGCCGGCCCCGATCGATCGCTCGACAAACTCGCCACCGTCATCTCACGTGCGGTCGCCGACCTCGATCGGCTCGGGGTCGCGCTGTCCGGCGTCACCGTCGCCGTACCCGGCCTCATCGAGGCCTCCACCTGCACCGTCACGCTCGCCCCGAACCTCGGGTGGCGCGAGGTGCCGGTGGCGGACCGCCTGGTGGCCGCCGGTGTCCCCGCGGACGTGCCCATCACCATCGACAACGACGCCAATCTCGCCGCGCTGGCCGAGTGCAGCTCAGGTGTCGCGATGGGGGTGTCCGACCTGGTCTACCTGACCGGTGAGGTCGGCGTCGGCTGCGGGATCATCTCCGGCGGCCGGCCCTACCGCGGCGCCGACGGGTTCGCCGGTGAGGTCGGCCACGTCGTGGTCGACCCGGCGGGAGAGCTGTGCGGCTGCGGCAGGACCGGATGCTGGGAGACGAAGGTGGGACTGGCGGCGCTCGTGCGCATGGCGACGCCGGACCACGCCTACGGCACGGACCAGCGGTTCGTGCGCGACCCGGAGGAACGGCTCGCCGAGATAGAGCAGCGACGCGCCGAAGGCGACCTCAGGGTCGACGCGGCCGTCATCGAGGTGGGCAGGTGGCTCGGCCGCGGCGCCGCGCTGCTGGTCAACTTGTTCAACCCACGGATGATCGTGCTCGGCGGCTACTTCGCCAGGCTCGCCGACCGGCTCATCCCCGTAGCACAGAAGGAGTTGGAACGGTCAAGTGTCGCGATGGCGGCCGGACGCTGCCGCTTCGCCATCTCGGAATTCGGCTTCGGCGCGGCCTCCCGCGGCGCCGCGCACGTCGTGACCGAGCGGGTGCTGTCCAACCCCACCACCATCGCGATCCGCTAGTCCACTCCCGTCCCCACCCCCACAGACATCCCGTTCGCCCGGCCGGCCAGAGCCGTGGCGGCATCGTTCACGCCGACTTCGGTGCCGCCTCGGTCGTGCCGACTGGTCCGGCCGAGCGGACGGGATCCTTCTTCGCCACCCCGGCGCGCATCAGCGGTACCCAAGGAGACAAATCATGGAAAAGAACGTTGCCCGGCGCGGCTTCCTGATCAGCGGCGCCGTCGTCGGCGCCGGTGCGCTGGTGAGCGCCTGCACCAGCAATGAGCCGGCTGCGGCTCCGAGTTCGGCTGCTCCGCAGGCGACGACGGCGGGTACCGACAATGATCAGCCGGGTGAGAAGGTCGTCATCGGGTTCTCGGCTCCGGCGGCGGACCATGGGTGGATCGCGGCGATCGCCAAGAACGCCGAGGCTCAGGCCAAGCAGTACAGCGATGTGGAGTTCAAGCCGGTCGAGCCGACCAATGACATCAACCAGCAGATCTCGGCGGTGGAGTCGCTGATCCAGGCGAAGGTGAACGCGCTGGTGATTCTGCCGAACGATGGTGAGCAGTTGAACCAGGTGGCGCGGCGGGCCACGGACGCGGGGATCCCGGTGATCAATTTGGACCGGGTGTTCCCGGACAAGTTGTCGTACCGGACGTGGATCGGCGGGGACAACTACGGCATGGGGGTGGCGGCGGGTCATTTCATCGGTGACCGGCTGAAGCAGGCGGGGGTGTCGAATCCGGTGATCCTGGAGATCCAGGGGATCGCGACGCTGCCGTTGACGCAGGATCGCAGCAAGGGGTTCGCCGATGCGCTGAAGACCTACGGGTTCAGTGTGACCGCGCAGCAGGACGCGAAGTTCACGGTGGAGTCGGGGACGCAGGTGGCGAGCAATCTGCTGCAGGCGCACAAGAAGATCGATGCGATCTGGAACCACGACGACGACCAGGGCATCGGTGTGCTGGCGGCGATCAAGGAGGCCGGTCGGGATGAGTTCTTCATGGTCGGTGGTGCGGGGTCGGCGAACGCGATGCGGGACATCCAGGCCGACAGTGGTGTGCTGAAGGCGACGGTGACCTACAGCCCGACGATGGCGTCGTCGGCGATCAAGCTGGCTCGTCTGATCGCGCAGGGCAAGGGCATGAGCGACCTGGTGGAGCAGCAGGTTCCCCAGTCGATCACCCTGGCGTCGGAGACCATCACCAAGGACAACGCCGCCCAGTACCTGCCCCTGGGCTTCGAATCCTGACCCAGGAAGCGTGTCCCCACCGGCCGTGAGCGCTCACGCCGGTCGGACGAGGGGCCCGCGCGGCCGGTGTGCGAGGGATCGCACGGGCCGTGCGGGCCCCTTGTCATGCGCTGTCACGCGCTGTCACGCGCTGAAAGATTCACCGGCGGGGATCGCCGCGGTGAGGCCGGTCGCAGGGGTGCGGACCTGCCGGGACGCCGCGGCGGCACGAAGGGTGAGGCGCCGGCGCGAGGCGCGCGCCTGGCAGGACCTTTGACGGTCGTACCCGGCACGCCGATGCTCGTCTCAAAGTATCCCCGGACCGCCGGTCAGGTGCGGCTCACGGCTTCGGGGCCCACCGAATTGTTAGCGCTAACATCATCCGCATCCCAGGCGCGGACCCGGAGAAGGAGCAGGTATGTCCGCACGAAGAATCCTGGCGGTGCTCGGCGGCGCGACCGCCGCGCTCTGCCTGGTCACGGGATTCGTCACGGCCCAGGCGTCGGCCGCGGCCGGCTGCCGCGTCGCGTACTCCGTGGCCTCCGAGTGGGGCGGGGGGTTCGGGGCCAACGTCACCATCACCAACCTCGGTGATCCGCTGAGCTCATGGCAGCTCCGGTGGTCGTTCACCGCGGGGCAGACCGTCACGCAAGGCTGGAACGCGACCTTCTCGCAGAGCGGGAGCACGGTCACCGCCGCCAACGTCGATTACAACGGCAGCCTGGGGACCAACGCCTCCACGACGATCGGCTTCAACGGAAGCTGGACCGGTTCCAACCCCGTGCCGTCCTCCTTCACCCTGAACGGCGTGACCTGCACCGGCTCGGTCACCGGCCAGCCGTCGCCGAGCAGCACCCCGACGCCGACTCCGACACGCACCCCGACCCCGACGCCGACTCCGACGCCGAGCGGGCCGCCTCCCGGCAACCCCGGCGGGCTGGTCGGCTGGGCCACGCAAGGCGGCGGCACCACCGGCGGCGGCAACGCCTCGGCCACCACCGTCACCAGCTCCTCGGCCCTGACCACCGCCGCCGCCGGCACCAACGCCGCGGTGATCCGCGTGTCCGGCACCATCTCCTGCTCCGGCATGCTCCGGGTCGGCTCCAACAAGACCATCATCGGCAACTCCGGCGCCACCCTGGCCGGCTGCGGACTGAACGTCAGCAACGCCTCCAACGTCATCATCCGCAACCTGACCTTCCGCAACTGGGACGACGACGCGGTCAACGTGCAGTACTCCACCCGCGTGTGGATCGACCACAACAGCCTGTCCAACGGCTACGACGGCGCGATCGACATCAAGCGCGGCAGCGACTACGTCACCGTCTCCTGGAACCGTGTCTCCAGCCACGACAAGACCATGCTGCTCGGCCACGACGACGGCAACGGCGCCGAGGACCGCGGCCACCTGCGCGTCACCTACCACCACAACTGGTTCGACGGCACCAACCAGCGCCACCCCCGCGTCCGGTTCGGCAACCCCGTCCACGTCTACAACAACTACTACGGCGGAGTGCGCAGCTACGGCGTCGCCTCCACCGTCGGCGCCGGCGTGCTGGTCGAGTGCAACTACTTCGAGAACACCCCCGACCCCTACCACCTCGGCGAAGGCGACTCCGGCCCCGGCACCCTGGTCGCGCGCAACAACCACATGGTGAACTCCGGCGCCGGCCAGACCGGCGGCAGCGTGGCGAGCATCCCCTACGGCTACACCTGCGACACCCCGTCCCAGGTCAAGTCCATCGTCACCGGCGGCGCAGGCGCCGGCCGGATCAACATCTGACCCCGCAGCGTCACCGCTCCGGCCGTCCGGCGACCCCGCCGGACGGCCGGACCGCTTCGCGACCGGTGTCCCGTGCCGCGAATTCCGGCCGCCCGGCCTGTTTTGTGCTCACTATTCCCGCACCCGGGACAACGGGCCATGAAAACCTTTCCGCCAGGCTGTTCCCATGGCGTTGAAGTCAATCTGCCGCGAACGTCGAATTTCGGCCACGGCGTAATCGGAATTCGCCTGGCGCAAGAGGCGTGCGAGTGTACATCCCCCTGCGCCCCACGTCACCACTTCAGCGTGTCGAATCACGAAGTGCCAGTTCAGAACCGGTAGACGTCAGCGGCGGAGACGACAACCCGCATTTACCGCGATCTGACAGACTCCGTACAGCAATTTGGAAGATGTAGGGGTTCACCCCTACCGTGCAATCTGATCTCAGACGCCACACGGTGAGCCGGAAGGAGAAATCAGATGCATCGCTCCAATAAGCGTACGCGATTCCTTCCGCACCGTGTGCGACCCCGTGCCGGCGGAATTCCTCCCGGAGATTCCGGGTGACCCGCGAACGGCACTACTCCGCGTGACATTCCGGCGCCGCCGGAACGGTACGCGGATCCGTCGACTCACCGTCCGGTTCCGGCCGGTGTCAGCGCACGACCCGAGAAGGAGGTGTACAAGATGATCAAGAAGAAGACCCTGCCCGTGCGCCGGCTGGAGTCGGTCAAGGCCAGCTCCCCGGTTGACGTCTGCGTCGTCCAGCCGACCGCCTGACGGAACGTTCCACACAAGCAGGCGGGAGCCCATCCCCAGGGCTCCCGCCTCCGCACTCGTCGTCCCCCGGCATCGCTCACCCCCCGGCCCGCCTCCCGAAGGGCACAGCCATGAACCGTTACCCACCTGACGCGCCGGTCGAGGTGCGTCCCTACCAGTCGCGACGGGAAGGCGACACGGCCGTGATCGGGGACGACCTGCGCGGCGTGTACCTCTCCATCCCCATAGAAGGCCTGGACATCCTGGACTCGCTGGCGCGGGGCCGTACCGTCGGCGAGACCGTGCGCAGCTACGAGGACAAACACCAGGAGTCCCCCGACATCGAGCCGTTCCTCGACGCGCTGGCCGAGGAGGGATTCGTCAACCCGTCGCGCGCGGACGCCGTCGCGCCGCCGAAGAAGGAACGGCAGAAGTGGTGGAACCTGGACTGGGTGTCGCAGAAGGCCGCGAAGCGCCTGGTGAACACTCCGGTCATCCTGCTCGGCTTCGCCATCATCGCGACGGGGATCTGGCTGGCGTCCACCACCCCCGGCCTGATGCCGGACGCGACGGCGCTGCAGTTCAAGGACCACTACTGGATGTACATCGTGGTGCTGTCGATCGTGTCGATGGCCACGGTGTTCCTGCACGAGCTCGCGCACGTGCTCGCCGCGCGCAGCGTCGGGGTGAAGGCCCGCATCGAGATCGGCAACCAGCTGTACCTGATCGTCGGCCAGACCGACATGTCGGGGGTGTGGCTGCTGCCGAGGCGCAAGCGTCTGCTCGCCGTTGTCGCCGGCGTGCTGTTCGACCTGACGGCCATGTCCACGCTGCTCATCGTGCTGTGGCTGGACCACTCAGGCGTCGCGCCGCTGCCTGAACCGGTGCGCGTCGTGCTCAACGCGCTGGTGTTCAGCTACGTGATCCGCTTCATCGTGCAGTGCTACATGTTCGTGCGCACCGACCTGTACTACGCCGTCGCCATCGCGCTCAACACCCGCAGCCTGATGGCCGACACCGAGGCGTACCTGCTGAACCTGTGGCGCCGTGTCCGCCGGGCCCGCGTGCGGATCGACCAGTCCGCCGTGCGGCGCAAGGAGATGTGGGCCATCCGCCTGTACGCGGTGCTCTGGGTGGTGGGACGCCTCGCCGCGATCGCGTCGCTGGTCTTCATCACCATCCCGCTGATCATCTACTACGGCGGCCTGCTGGGAACGCTGCTGTTCACCGGCACGGGAGCCAACGGCTTCGGCCTGCTCGACATGCTGTCGATCTCGCTGCTCTTCACGCTGTACAACGGCGGCGGCGTCGTGATGTGGATCAACAGCCTGGTCAAGACCCGGCGCAGGCGCAAGGCGCACCCGGACCGCGTCCTCGTCACGTGACCCGCGCGTTCCCCCGCGCACCGGCCCGTGTCCCGGAGGGGACACGGGCCGTCGGTCATGTCCGGACGAACGTGACGCGCTCCGCGGTCTCGATCATGTGGCGCGCGAACACGGCGGAGTCGACGGTGGTCGCGGGGACGCCGAGCGCGGTGGCCATCGCGCCGGCGAGCGCCGTGACCGGGACCGTGCGGGACGCGCCGAGCTCCAGCGGCGTGATCGACGCGCCGGCCGAGCCGTCGGCCGCGCGCAGGGTCTTGCCGATGCGTCCCGGCGACACCTCCACGGCGAAATGCTGCTCCTCAGGAGGCTGCCGCAGGTCGAGCCGGCCGAGCTCACCGCAGAACAGGCAGAGCAGGACCGTCGGCGACAGGCGTTCCGACCGGAGCAGGGTGAGCCGGTCGGTACCCGCGGCGTCACCGTAGCCGTCGATCAGCAGACCGGGGTAGCCGGGGATCAGCGCCGAGCGGATCAGCGCGCCGGTGACCGGAGAGGTGTCGACCTTCGGCGGGTTCCGCCGGTCGCGTTCGGCGTCGGCGCTGGTCACCCGGCCGATGCTGGTCGCGCCGTCCAGCAGGTGCGCGATCCACTTGGGGTCGATCCGCAGGAAACGGATCGTCTCATCGGGAAGCAGGCGCTCGTCCGGCACCAGGTAGCGGTACGGCACGCCGCGCAGCGTGGCCAGGCCGCCGAGGAAGTCGGTGACGTCGCCTGGCATCGCGTCGTCGATCTCCGCGATCTCCAGAGGGTGGCCGGACGGCTCGTCGCGCAGGTCCGCCATGGCGCGGCGCCGTTTCCAGGTGTAGACGCCGCGCCCCACCGTGGTGTGCTGGAGCGTCAGCATGCGGCCGAGCTGCCACGCGGCGGCGTACCCGACGTCGAGCATGCCGGACGACGGATGGTAACGCAGCAGCTCGTCGGACGTCCTGACGCCGAACCGCGGGTCGTCGGGGGCCTCTCCCGTGACGAACGGCCCCCGGTACCACGACGCCGTCACGCCACCCTGCCGCAGCCGGTGCGCCACCGGCACGTACCCCTGCCGAAGGAACGGCTCGGCCGCCGGTTCGCCGCTGTCCGGCAGCCGGAACGGCCGTCCCCCCTTGGCCAGCGAACGCACCAGGTAGGGGAAGGTGTGGTCGTCCGACAGGCAGGAGAAGCGCCAGCTCGCCAGCGTCACCAGCCGCACCGGTCCGCCGGTCCCGAGGTCGAACCCGGTCGCGCCGTAGCGTCCCTCCACCGAGACCAGGTGGACGGTGGACGACACGCCGGCGGCCGGCAGCCGGTTCGCGATGACGACCGCCAGGTCGTCGCCGGCCCGCCGGACGTGCGCGAGCCGCGCCAGGTCGTCCGGCGCCGGCAGGATGGACGCGGCGAGCGCGCGCGGCACGTCGATGACGTTCACCGGGTCGGCCGCGGCCTGTCCCCGCTCCAGCGTCTGGGCCGGCATGGCCACCCCGCCGGACGCGAGCGTCCCCGCCGTGACGGTCGTCGTCGGCGGCTGCTCGTCGCCGCTGAACACCAGCAGCGCGAGCCACGGCCGCGCGGCCGGCGACCCCGGGCCCGCGACCCGTTCCCACGGCAGCGTGGGCCGCTCGAGCACGATGTGCGGCAGCACCTCGGAGTGCTCGCCGAGGCTGCCGTCCGGCGGGAAGACCGACCGCACCGTCCCCGGCGGCAGCGTGAACCTGTCCCCGCCGACGGTGAAGGATCTGCTGGTCTCGAAGATCGTGGTGTCCACGGTCGTCGCGGGTGCGACGTTCGCGAGCTCCTGCCGTACGGCGACGGTGTACTCGCCGAACGGCAGCGTGGGCCGCCGGTATCCGACGAAGGTCAGGTCCTCAGCCATTGGCGGCCACCTCCGGGGCCTGCAGGAAGTCGGCGGCGCTCAGCCCGTGCAGGTCGAGCGTCAGGCCGGGGAGGAGCGTGCCGGCGATGGCCGTGCGCGCCGCCGCGCCGGCCTCGAAGCTCAGCCGCTGGTCGGCGGCCCTGGTGAACCGCGGCAGCGGCGACCACGAGATGACGGGGTCGGTGGACAACGAGGTGGCGGCGGTCAGCGCCGCCATCGGCAGCCGCTGCGTGACCGTGGGCTCCGCCGGGGGGTTCGGCCGGATGACGTACCCGGTGAGCAGGTTCTCCCGCAACTGAGGCGCGTCAGGTGAGGGTGTGAGCCGGTCTCCCCAGAGCGCGGCGGGGAGGTTCTTGCCGACCGGCTCGAAACGGAAGTCGCCGTTCGCGCCGGCCGTCCCGCGCTTGATCGTGATGGTCTGCGTCGAGCTGAAGGTGCCAGGCGCGACGCCGGCCGGTGCGACGCCGAACGGCGCGGCCCCCGTGGTGGCGAGCGGCGTGCCGGCCGACGACCCCGCGGTGGCCGGCACGGCGGAGTCGGTGAGCAGTTCCAGCTCGGCCGGGTTCACCGCGCCGAGATAGGTGCCTGAGGCGTCCTTCGGCGCTCCGCCGCGCAGCACCACGGTGACGCCGTCGGCGGCGGCGGGAAGCTGCGCGGTGCGGAACCTGCTCCACGGGACGGGCTTCGCGGTGGCGCCTGTGGAGGAGCCGAACGAGATGGTGAACGAGATGACGTCCAGGTCGATCGTGGCGGTCCCGCCGAACTCCGGCCCCCAGAACCGCACGTCGGTGCCGACGTGCACGCTGATGGTGTGCGTGCCGAAGAACTCGAACGTGTACGACGCGCCGACCGTGATGTGCAGCCCGGCCTCGTAGTGGTACGGCTGCCAGGCGATGAGGAAGTCCATGGCGGCGTCGAACCACGCGCGCAGCGACCCGTCCTCGTACACGGCGCTCAACGCTGCCCCCGCCATCAGCGCACCCGGCGTCAGCGCGTAGTACGCCGACCCCTTCATGCTGAGCTGCGGCGTCACCTGCCACGAGAACCCGAGCCGGGGGACCGACGGGTAGTGCGACGGCACGGGGAAGTGCGGGTGGTAGCCGCCGACGGTGAGCACGAAGTCCCCTTGGTGCTCCTCGCCGAACCACGTGACGAACGCGAACCCGCCGGTGAGGCGGCACGCTCGCGACAGCAGGTAGGAATCGCCGGTGAGCTGCGCCAGCAGCGAGAAGTAGCCGTCGTCCGGCGCGAACGTGGCCTTGAGCGCGAGCTGGATCTCCGCGATCGGCGTGACGGTCCCCGCGCCGGCGTCCGGCACCGGCAGCACCAGCGTGGACAGGCCGATGACGTTCAGCTCGAACCGGTGGCCGAACTGCGCGGTCACCAGCAGGAACGAGTCGATCATCTTGAACGACGTGAAGTGGATCCCCGCCGCGAAGAAGAAGTCCCCCGGCGACGGGGGGATGTCGTCCTGGAGCCGCGCCAGCTCACCCTGGAGCGTGCCGGGTGTCATCGTGCCGAGGGCCTCGGCGACGAGAGGGAAGCTCGCCACCTGTGCCACGGACGGCGCGACCAGCCTGCGGTTGTAGCCGAACCCGGCCGCGACGCCTTCGACGAAGAAGAACGCGGGCCCGCCGATCGGGTAGTCGAGGAACGCGTACACGAACAGCGACGGGCCCTCGGGGAGCTGCATGTACGAGCCGAGCGCGCCGATGGTGAGGACCTCGGTGGAGATGACCGCCTTGCCGCTGTACGCGGCGACGTTCTTTCCCTGGTGGACGACGGTGTTCGCGAGGAAGGCCCCGCTCACCGTCACCGGCCCGCCGGTGTACGACACGCCGAGCCCGGACAGGCCGAACTCCGGCAGCGCCAGCGGGTCCGACAGCGACACCGACGCCGACAGCCCGTCGCAGGACAACGTCAGGCCACCGGCCGAGATCGCCGCGTCCACCAGGACGGCCAGCCGCGCCGGCTGTCCCTGGACGTGCCGGTACGCCAGACCGACCCGTGCGACGTGCACGGGCCCGAAGTCGACCCCGGCCTTGTACCACAGCACGTCGTCGGCGGTCTTGGCCTGCGCCGAGGGGGTCGCCGGGGTGCTCGGGGTGATCGTGGCCGGGGTGCCGACCGGCAGCGTGACCCCCTGCTCCAGCGGGCCGAGCCGCAGCCTGCCGCTGAAGGAGAAGCCCTTGGGGTACTCGCTCGCGTCCAGCCTCGCCACGCCGGCGGGAAGCAGGCTGTTGAGTGCCGTCACCTGCGCGGCCGTGAGGGGGCCGGTGGCGGCGAGCACCCGCAGCGGGTCGAAGCCGACGACCTGGTCGCCTTTCAGCCGCTCGCCGACGACGGGGAGCTCGGACAGGTCGACCTTGGCGGTGAGGTCCACCTCGAACACGTTCGTGCCGTCCTCGACGGCGAGCAGCGCGTCGTCGATCCCGACGACGATGCCGGCGGGGATGTCCTGCGCCGCGGACGGCGCCAGCGCCGCCACGAGCTCCTTGAGCGTCGGCGCGGCCCCGCCTCTTCTGTACGTGGCGACGAAGCGCTTCGCGCCGGCCTGCTTGGCGAAGTACACCGCGAAGTCCAGTTCGAGGCCCGGACGCACGAGGACCGCGACGGTGCCGGAGTACGTCCCCGCCGCGGTGTCGATCGCGACGACCAGGTCGACCTCGGTGGTGTCGATCGGGAAGCGGACCTCGCCGGTGACGAACAGCCGTCCGGGGCCGGTGGCGACCTCCGCCGCGAGGTTGCCGATGCTCAGCCCCGCGAGCGGCTGCGGCAGCACCAGCCCGGCGTGGTCGGCGGCCAGCTCGGCGGCGAACGGGCCGATCGGGACGAACTCACCGGCCCCGGTGCGTCCGCTGAACGTCCACCCGTCCTGCGGGTCGTGGCCGGCGGCGACCGCCACCATCACACCGCCGACGAGGAAGGCCGCACGCGCCGTGAAGATCACGTCGGTGCCGGCGTCGACGTCGAACCCCACGTCGCTCAGCGTGATCGTGTCGGTGATCGGCCAGCTTCCCTCCAGACCGAGCGCCGCCTGGTAGGCGAAGGAGCGTCCGTCCCCCGGCAGGGTCACGAACATCTCGAACCGCTTGACCTCCAGGTCCGGCAGGTGACCCGCGTCGCTGTGCGTCAGCTCGGTGAAGACCTCGCGGACGCTCAGCGGGCCGTCGTCCTCGCGCAGCGCTCCCCCGAGTGAGCGTTCGGTGAAGTCGGCGGCCAGTTCGAGCACGCCGTTCCGGCCGATGCCGACCAGGCCGTGGACGGCCCCGCTCAGCCAGGGGCTCCCCAGGGGATCGTTGACCCGGAAGATCACGTCGACCGCCTGGAGGACGATCGGCCCGCTGATCGTCCACTCCTCCGCCGTCTCCAGGGTGACGGTCACGTACCTCACCTTCAGGTCGCGGGAGACCAGGAGACTGACCTCGGTCGGCACGACCGGGCTGGTGATGTCCACGTCGAACGGGATGGCGAGCTCGGACGGGTCCCGTCCGGCGAACCGGGCCACGTCCGCGAGGCTGACGGCGCCGAGACCGCTGAAGTCGGCCCGCAGCAGCAGTTCGTCACCCCAGTCGGCGACACCGAGGGAGAGCGCGGCCTCCACCGTGCGTGCGCCGATGTGGAACGGCACGTACGCGGTGACGTTCGCACGGCTCACCACGTCGTAGTCGGCGGTCTCGAAGTTGAAGCGCGGCAGTGCGAGCAGTTCGTACCTGACGCGCGAGATACGCATGAGGCCGAGGTCCGGCCCCGGCGACTCGTCGGGGCCGAACAGGCTGACCACGGGGACGCGCCGGATCGGCACGGTCATGCCGGCGGGCTGCGGCATGATCACGATCTCGCCGGTGATGTCGTGCGAGGAGTCGAACAGCAGGTCCAGCACGGCGAGCCGCGTCGTGACGACCAGCGTGCCGTCGAAGCTCATCGGCACCGTGGTCGTTCCCGCACGCGGCGGGGTGACCGAGCTCAGGCGCAGCCGGGGCCCGGTGAACCGCAGGTCGTCCCACAGGGTCCCCGCGAGGTCGGGGAACGCGGCGGGGAACGACCACGACCGGTCGCCGGTGCCGGTCAGCGCGACGGTCACGTCGGAAGGGCCGGCGGTGAGCTCGGCCGTGACGCTCATGCCGGTGAACGGCCCGGCGCCGGTCCCGGTGACGGTGACCCCGTCGGCCGTCTCGGTGCGCGTGGCGGAGGTGAGCACCAGCCGGCCCGACGGCAGGAACGGCCCGAGCACGGTGGTGACGGCGGCCGAGCCGAGGTCGGCGAGCGCGAGGTCGAGCCGGGTGCCGTCCAGGCGGACCGCGGCCTTGAGCTGACCGGCGGTGAGGGTCATGTGATCACCCCGGCCGGGGAGATGTCGAAGTACAGGGTGCCGCTCGACCCGGTGGAGTACACCGGCTGCGTGACGTCCACCGACAGCGGGTCGGCCGACGTGCCGAACGGCCCCCACGCCGACACGACGTGCGCCACGGCGTCCGCGGCGTGGCCGCTGGCGACGAACCGCTGCACGTACCGGTCGACGACGTCCTTACCCGGCAGGTGGTGCTTGGGGTTGCCTCTCCGGCCCGCGCTGATGACGGCGCGGTGCCGCGGTCGCACGGTGTCCACGAACGTCTGGCCGGAGGACGTCACGTTGCTGCCGTGGTGACCCACCTGGATGATGTCGACGTCGTTGAGCGCCGTGCGCCGTGCGGCGTCGAGCATCATGAACCGTTCGGTGCTGCGGGTGGCGTCGCCGCAGATGAGGATCTTCTTGGTGAAGGTCTCGACGAGCGTCACGACGCTTCCCCGGTTGCGGTGCGTGCCGGTGTCGTCGTCCCCCTTGCCGGTCTCGTCGGTGTAGTCGTGGTCCACCCCGGCCGCCATCAGTGTGATCTTGCAGCCCGCACCCTCGTCGAAGACCACGAGACCACGCGCGCCTTCCATCTTGTCGATCTTGGAGCCCATGGCGGGAGCCGCCGCGATGAGCTCCGGCACCAGCTTGTCCCCTGGTTGCATCGTGTTCGCGCCACGGCCTCCGGCGGGATCGCGGCTCAGGAACAGGCGACGCCGGAAGCGCGCGTCCGTCGCGTGGTTGTGCACCCACGAGCTGGTCACGGTGCCGTAGTCGCCGAGCGCGGCGCTGTGGTAGACGAGCTCCACGGTGACGGCGTCCGGCAGGACCTCCCCGAGGCGGTTGTAGTGGTCCTTGTCGGGATGGGTGAGGATCAGGACGTTGATCACATTGGTGGCCGCGAGGAACCGCACGCCGGTCAGCACCGCGGCGATCCGGTCCTTGTACGCCGCGCCGTTCTCCAGGTCCTTGGAGTTGGTGCCGCAGTCGATCAAGATGATCTTGCCGGCCGGGGTGCTCATGACGGCGCAGTCCCCCTGCCCCATCTGGACGAACGCGATGTGGAAGTTGCCGTCACCGCGGTTGCCGGCCGCCGCCGGGGCCAGGCCGAGCGCCTGCGTGGCGAGCCTGGCGCGTTCGGCGTCGCGTTGCGCGCGCGCCAGCTCGTCGGCGACCCGCTGGCTCTCCGCGATCGCCTGCATGATCTGCTCACGCTCGCTGAGCCTCGGCGGCGCGGTGGGGTCGAACCGCGCGCCTGTGATCTTCTTCTTCCTCTCGATCTTCGGCATGTGCTGTCACCTCCTTCGGCCGGTCACGGTCAGCTCGGATTGTGGATGCGCCAGCGACCCTGCAGGACCGGCGTCTTGCGCCGCCAGGTGTAGACGTAGCGCCGGTCGTTGTCCCTCGGCTCGTAGTCGGCCGCGTAGATGTACTCCTGCTGCGCGACGTTCCACAGGTCGAACTCGAGCTGGCCCTGGATGAGATGTTGCAGCGCGCGCAGCTCCGCCTCGCCGATGGTGACGCCGCCGATCCTGATGTTCTGCGCGACGACCGTGCGCGTGTGGATGTCGATGAGCTGGTCGCTCGGGATGTTGCCGTCCTTGAACTTGATCCCGTCGGGGTGACCCTCGATGCGGTGCCAGAACTTGTTGCCGTGGTGGAAGCGGATCGACGGATAGGTGACGGCCGCGCCGGAGGTGGTGTCCTGGAACAGCTCCAGGTACAGGATCTGGCCTCCGCCTCCCTGCGCGGCGTCCCTGCGCAGTTGCAGGTGGTTGCCGTCGGCCTTGACCGTCGCCTTGCCCTCGGCCGGCCCTGTGGTGCCGATCCGCAGCCCCGACGCGTTGACCGTCCTCGCCGTGATGTCCACCAGGCCCTCACCCGGCGTGGGCCCGTCCTTGAAGAAGAAGCCTTCCGGACGGCCCTCGATCCGGTTCCAGAACTTGTTGGCGTGGTGGAACCGCAGGTTCGGATAGGTGACGTTCGCACCGGCGGTGTCCTGCTGGAACAGCTCCAGGTACACCACCTGGCCACCCGCGCCGGCCCCGGTGTCCCGCCGCAGCTGCAGGTGCATGCCGGCGGGCTCGACGACCGTGACCCGGCTGTCCAGCGGACCTGTGGTGCCGATGCCGACCCGGTTGCCCATGGGGTTGATCGCCAGCGGCAGGTTGGCGTGCGACTGGATCCACGTGTGGTCGGTGGCGTACCCGAGACGCAGGTTCTGCTCGGTCTTCTTGCCGATCACCAGCGCGTCGCCGTTGGCGTTCTGCGGCGTGTGGACGATCTGGAACCGCGCGTCGATCTTGTCGGCGGCGATGTTCACCCCCGCGGAGGACCGCGCGAACAGCAGCGGTGTGCGGTCCACCATCGCCGTCGTCGAGCCGTCGGCGTATCCGGGGATGTTGGAGTACTCGACGAGCACCGGCGCGTGACCCGGCTTCGGCAGCGCGAGGATCGCACCGAGGGTGATCTCGACGTACTCCCCCGGCGCGAGCACCAGATCGGCCGCCGGGGTGATCTGCCACGTCCTGACCCTGTCCGGCAGTTTGCGCGCGTTCCACCGCGTGCCGGCCACCGAGAGCGTGACGCCGCCGGCCGCGGCGGCCTTGGTGAGGGCCCACGGCGTCTTGTCGTCGCCGTCCGCCTCGGCGTCGAACGACACGACGAACGCCGAGGTGGGGAGGGCCTTCTGGAACACGATGCCTTTGCCGGAACGCATCGTGCAGGCGATGTGCAGCGTCAGCGTGTTCGGCGTCACACCGTCGCAGAGCACCCGGTCCCCGCCGACGAAACGCACGTCGAGCGGGATGTCGTACAACCCCCGGTGGTTCACCACGTCGAGGTACTGGATGCGTGTCCCGGTCAGCGGCGGCTGACCCACGTACCGGACGTTCCGGTACTCCAGCTCCACCTGTGTGCCGTGCGTCCCGTCGGTGCCGTCGGCGTTCAGCCCCGCGATCTCGATCGCGATGCTCTCGCCGGCCTGGATGCGCAATGGGGTCTTCCACTGGAAGTACAGTGCCGTGCCGTCCGCCTCGGCCACCATGGCCCAGTCGGTGGAGTTCACCGCCGGGGTGAGCCCCGAGGCGAGCGTCCCCTTACGCAGCCGCAGCGCGAAGTGGTAGGAGCCGGAGGAGACACCGGGAAGCATCGACGTTTCGATGTCGGTACGTGAGGTGTTGGTGATCCGCAGCGTCATCGTCTGGCGCTTGACGTCGTCGATGTACAGCACCGGCTGGTCGTCGGCGTTGACGAACACGAAGTCCAGCGGATAGGTGCGGACGAAGTCGTCCAGCGGCGACTGGTCGTCGGCCATGTCCCGCTGGACCTCCGCCGGCGTCAGCGCGCGGTCGTACACACGCAAGTGCGCGACCATGCCGGCGTAGGCGAGGGTGCCGTTCCCCGACCCCAGGTAGAACTCCTCCTGATCGGCGACGCGCACGTTGAACGTGGCCCCCTCGGCCACGACCACGCCGTCCACGAGGATCCGCGCGGTGGTGCCGTCATGCGTGACGGCGACGTGGTGCCACGTGTTCTGCCGGACGGTCCCCGGGCCCGTCCGCACCGTCTCCAGACCTGTGCCGCCGCGCACTCCCCACATGTGCTCAAGGGAGCCGTCGCCTTCCAGGCGCAGCCGGATGTTCGGGGACCGCTTGCCGAAGACCGCCGTGGTCGGGCCGCCGGGCCAGTTGATCCACGCCGACACGGTGTAGGTGGTCAGCCCGAGCAGCGGCTGACCGGACGGCACGACCGCGTACTGGCTGCCGCCGCCGAGGCGCAGGCACGGGAACTTGGGGTCGGTGGCGAGCGTCGGCGGCGTGGCGAACGTCCCGGTGATCTGGTTCTGACCGCTGTCGAGGACCTTGCCGCCTGGCGCGAGCGTGTCCAGCGGCCAGTGCAGGACGAGCGGGTCGCTCATCCGTGCCGCTCCTCGGGGACGGAGGCGAGGCCGAGCTGGCTCTGCGCCTGCTGCTGTATGGTCCCGACGAGCTCGTAGACCTGCGCGTAGGGGAGAGCGCCGAGCGCGTCCAGGATCTGGTTGACCTCGGCGATGGTCAGCGATAAGTCGATCTTCTTGGGGTTCACAGGGGTTCCTGCCTGGTCGGTGTGCTCGGTCTACTCGGGATCGGGGACGAGGATGAGCCACCCCTCGCGTGCGGTCGGTACGGCCGGTGCGCCGGCGTCGTCGTGCACCGGGTCGAGCGGCCGGTCGAGCCACGCCGACGGTGTGCGTTCGCGCCAGCTCCAGTGGTGGCCGGGGACGTCCGGCACCGGCAGCGGCAGTCCGTCGCCGTCCACCAGCACAGGAGCGGCGAACTCCGGCACGCGCAGCGTGTCCATCGCGGCCCGGTAGTGCTCGGCCGGCAGCGACACCGCCTTGGCCGGCAGGAAACCCGACACCACGTGCACCGGCGCGCGGGGGTCGGCCAGCAGGGTGAACGTCCGCGCCGCGTCGTCCACCGACACGGTGACCGGCGGCGCGGTCGTGACCGGCTGGAAACCGGCGAGACCCTGCGGCGCGGCCGGGTCCTCCGGCCAGTAGCCGACGAGGCCGTCGTTCAGCCGGCTCGCCGCGCCGATCCGCACCGGCAGCGCGACCGCGGTGAACCCCGCCGTGTCGCGGGTGGCGCTCCGCATGTCCCGCCGGAACACGTTCCAGTCCTGCTGCGCGACCGGCGGCCCCATGATCTGCAGGTTCAGCTCGGCACGCAGGACGGCGAGCGGCCGCGCGGTGAGCACGTCCAGGCTGTGGTCCTCCGGCTCGACCCCGGCGGTCAGCGCGTCGAGCGTGGCGAGGAACCGCGCGAACGGGTCGGGGCCGAGCGCCTTGACGCGGGCCGCCACCGCGCGCAGGTGCGCGTTGCCGATGCCGTCCACGCCTGCGACGCCGCCACCCGGCGCCGGCTGCCAGCGGGCCTGCCGCGGGTCGGCCGGGTCGGGGGTCGCGGTGAGCAGGCCGAGCATGGCGCCGTCGGCCTCGTAGAAGGCCAGGCCGTCGTCGAGGTCGTCCGGCACCACCCACCCGCACACCGGGGACGTCGCGGGGACGTCGTTCATCTCGCGCAGGTCGTGGCCCGCGTCCAGCCAGCGGAACGACAGCCGCGCGGGCTGGGCCAGGCGGGGTGGCATCGCGGCCCACCCGGGACGGTCCGGCACACGCAGGCGGGTCGTGGTGGTCGCGGCGTCGGTGCCGACGTCGCGGGCCAGGCCGAAGTTGTCGACGATCCGCAGCCGGGTCAGGCGCATCACGCCGGCCCGGATCGGGTTGAACGGCGAGAGCGGCTCAGGCGCGTGCCGGGTGTCGTCGCCGACGGCCCGCGCGACCTTCTCGGCGAAGTCCTGGTAGGGAGGGAAGCCGAGCGGGTCGGCGACGGGGAGCTGCCGCACGAGACGCCGCATGATCAGTGCGTCGTTGAACCCGCCGAGCACCTGGCTGAGGGTGCCGCTCTCCCCGGACGCCAGATACCGGTAGATCTTGATGACGGTCATGAGCCGGGGGTCGGCGCCGTCGGCGGTGTACCACGTGAGCACCGGCTCCGGCGCGGCCTGGAAGTCGTCCGGCGTGACCGCCGTGGCCGCCGCGTCGTTGTAGGCGCTGAGCACGTTCCCCGCGAGGTACCGCAGGATGCGCGCCGACATGACGGTGCCGGCGCTCCGCGACAGCACCGTGGTCCCGGTGTACACGCCGGCGGTCCTGGTCGGCGCCTCGAACCCGGGCCTGGTGCGCAGGTCCGGGGTGTCCGGTGGCAGCTCGTAGGCCTCGGTGACGAACGCCGGGTCGTACGCCGGACGGTCGGGCCCGAGGTTGTCGCCGCCACCGGTCCCGAGGAACTCGGCCTCCCAGTGCAGCAGCACCGGGTGCCAGGGGTTGCGGGCCCAGACCTGCGGCGCGATGCCGAGCTTCGGCAGTTCCCGCTGGAGGGTCGCGGGGTCGCGCGGGTCGGCGAGGCCGGCGACCAGGCACGGCAGCAGGCCACCCGGCTGTCCCGCGCCGTCCTGGCCGTGGCGGTCCGACGGCGTCGCCGCGTCGCCGGTCAGCAACACGACCGGCTCGGCCGGCAGGTAGTACTGCGGCGCGGGGACGCCGTCCACGACGAAACGCGCACCCACGGGGACGGCGGTCGCGGTGTTGTACGCGGCGAGCGCGGTGTCCAGCGCGCCGCGCGCGGCGGTGACGGCGGTCCTCAGTGCCACCGCCTCGCGTGCGCCGTCGTCCAGGTGGTCGATGTGCCACTCGATGTAGCCGCGCACCTCGTCGGGGTCGGGGTGGCTCTCCCGGTCCCCGGCGCGCGGGTAGGCGCACAGCATGTACCTGTACCAGTCGGTGAAAAGCTGCTCACGCAGTCCGATCAGCGCCTGCTCGGAACGTTCCAGGTTCTCCTGCGCGATGTTGAGCCGGTTGAGCAGGTCGCCGATCTCCTGCGGCACCTCCAGTGCCTCGCGGCGCTCGCGTGCCGCCGCGTCCGCCGCCGCGTCGTCCTCGCGCCGTACCCGCCACAGCGACCCCGGCGGCAGCGGCCGGAAGCCGTCGGCGTGCCGCTGCTCGGCGAGCTTCACGCCGACGTCCAGCGGTTTGGTCTCCAGCTCGTCGGCGTAGGCGAGCGCTTCGAGCAGGCTCTCGGCCTCGTCGGGTGCGACGCCGTCCAGCGCGGTGCCGATGCACGCGGCGAGCGCCTCGGTGGCGGTGCCGCCGACGAACACCTGCGGGTCGGCGCCGGTCAGCAGGGAACTGAAGGCGCCGCCGTCCGGCCGGAAGAGCACCGAGGCGAAGCAGATGAGGGACCCGGGCCGCGCGGCGCCGGCCGGCGCACCCCATTTGTACTCGTCGGCGAGCGTGTCCTTCCATCCGGCGCCGGTGTCGAGCTCCGCGAGCGCGTCCTGAGCGGCCGCCGAGTACCAGCCGGCCACCTCGTAGCTCGTGCCGCTCGGCGGCCGTGCGGCGGAGAAGTCGGTGTCGTGGAACCCGAACACGCTGTGACACGCCGGGTAGAACGCCGCGAACGCCGGGTCGCCGTGGCCGACGGCCGTGACCCGGCCGAGCCGGTCACCCGGCAGGTCCTTGCGCCAGTTCGCCAGCGGCACGGCGCGTCCGAGCCTGCGGTACGGCACGCCGCCTCCGGTCGCGGGGAACGGGACCCCCGTGGCCGAGGTGTCGCCAGGCGGCGCGAGGTAGTCGCTCTCTACCACCCAGGAACGTTCCACGACGCCGTCGCGCCGCCGCGTGACCAGCCAGCGGTCGGGAACGGCGGGAACCCGCGTCCCGCCGTCCCGCTGCACCAGGCGCGTCAACGCGTCCGGCAGCGACCAGTGCAGATGCACCCCCGCGCCGAGCAGATGGTCCTGGTCCTCGAACGGCTCCGGCAGGATCGCGTCGCTGACGTACGGCGTCCCCGCGTGGACGTCTCGTCCCGTCACCGGGTCGACGTACGGCAACCGCGAGAAGTCGACGGGCTCGACGACCCCGACGTCCTGCACCAGGTGGAGCGCCGCCAACCGCACCGGAACCACGAGCGCATCCGCCATCGGCGCCTCTCAGCCGTACGTCACAGCCCGACGGACGCAGATTACCGATTTTCCTTTATGCCGGATAGCCTGAATTTTTGCATGAGATAACTTAACGGCTAATTATTACCCGCTACCCCATAAGTCTTATTCATCCCCACTTTAAGGTCTTCGTCGGACACCGGGGCCGGCCAGTCGATGACGTGGCGCTGCTCAGGCGCGAGGGTCTTCTCGGGGTTCATGACCGTCTTCAGCATCAGCGGCATGAGGAGCGGCATCAGGCGCCTCGCCACCGGACCGGGGGCCTTGGCGTGGTTGAGGCGCGCGGCACGGGCCGCGATCCGCTCGACGCGGGGCCGGCGCAGACGTTCGTAGGCGGCGAAGGCCGAAGGGACGTCGGGAAGGTCGCGCAGGCAGCGGGCCAGCTGGATCGCGCTCTCCAGGGCCAGGGAAGCACCCTGGCCGGAGCTGTTGGACGGCGCGTGCGCCGAGTCACCCACGAGCACCATGCGGTCGCGGTGCCAGTGGCGCAGCGGCGGCATGATCAGCAGTGACCCGGTCACCTGGAGATCGTCCGCGTCGCTGGTCCGCATGAGGTCGTGTCCGGGGGTGTCGGCGGCATAGGCGGCGCGCAGCCGGTCCATCCATTCGGACGCCGGCACCGCGCGGGCCTCGACGAGGGTCATCGGCCGGTCCTGCGGCAGGTTCACCCCCCACCGTGTGCCGCCGCCGGGCTCGGGCCAGTACAGGTAATAGCCGCCTTTGCCGAAGGTGAAGGTCATGGTGCCGGGGGCCGCGCCGGTCTCGTGGCGTGCCACGGCCTCGAAACCGAGGAGTCCGGTGTACCGCGGGCCCGCCGCGCCGGGGTCGATGAGGCCCCGGACGGTGGAGCGGATGCCGTCGGCCCCGACGAGGACGTCGGCCGTGACGGTGCCGCCGTCGGCGAAGACCGCGGTGACGCCGGCGGCGGTCTCGCGCACACCGACCAGGCGTCTGCCGTACTCGACCGGCACTCCACCCGCGACGGCGACGTCGCGCAGCTCCCGGTGCAGCGCGCCGCGGTGCACGACCTGGAGCGGCGGCAGCCCCGCGACGACCGGCAGGTCGAAACGCCTGGCGCCGATGGCGAGGACGTTCCTCGTGATGGGGGTGGCGATGGCGCGCACGGCGTCGTCGGCGCCGAGGACGCGCAGGGCCGCGAGGCCGTTCGGCGCCAGAGCGAGGGTGCCGCCGACGCCGTCGGCGACGCTCGGGTACGCCTCGTACACGGTGGCCGCGATGCCTGCCTTGCGCAGCGCCAGCGCCGCCATCGGACCGGCGATGCCGCCGCCGACGACGACGGCCGTCTTGACCGTGGTCATGGTGCTCTCCTTGGTGATCGGTTCTGGTGGTGACAGAACCGGCCCTGGAGGGAGACCCGGCTATTCTCTGGTTGCCGCCTCGTGCCGGGACGCCTTCCGCAGGCGCGGTTCGGGGTAGGGCCCCGGCGTGGTGTTGGCGCACCACGCCGGGGCCGCGTGTCAGCGTGTCATCGTGTGTCCCGCTTCTGCTCGGCGAGGTCGGCGAGCTCGGCCGGTATCTCACCGGTCTCGTGCGCCACACGCCACGCGCCGAGGTCCGGGTACTCCTCCGAGGTCAGCTCGGCGAGCAGCGAACCCACCCACGCCGCCTCGGCCTCCTGCATGGCGATGTCGTACTCCTCCTCCACGAGGAACAGGCGCGGCACGGATCTCAGGTGCTCCGCGAGCACGGCACGCGCGGTGGTGAGCGCGTCGTCGAGCAACTCGCGCCGCCGCGTCAGCAGCCGCACGGCCTCGTCGGGGTGCAGCGCCGCGAGCACCGAGAGCCCCGCGCGGAAGTGCGGGTGCTCACGCACGGGAGTGGAGACCAGCTCACCGGCCCAGTCGACCATCTCCGCACGGCCCGCCTCGGTGATGCGGTAGACGGTGCGCTCGGGCCTGCGGCCTTCGCGCACGCTCTCGACCGCCTCGATGAGGCCGTGCTTGTCCATGTTGCGGACGACCGTGTAGAAGGACCCCCACTTGAGGTCCATGTCACGGTCCTTCCCCCAGCCGCGCAGCTCCGTCGCGATCTCGTAGGGGTGCATGGGCCGCTGGGTGAGCGCCGACAACACGGCCAGCGCCAGCAGATTGCCGACCTTCCGCCGCTTCGCCACTCGACCCTCCCGGTGAACTCGCCAACGATTACTTGTGAACGAGTATATGTACGCGAGTATGCCGGAGCAACCTTAGCCACCGGGAAGTTCGGCGGACGGCGCGTGCGGGCATGAGCGCAACGAGGGCCGCGTGCGCCGGGGGGACGGCGCGCGCGACCGGGGGGAGCCGATCATGCACAAAAAGGTTCGGGACGTGATGACCAGACAGGTCGCCTCGGTCAACGGGACCACGCCGTTCAAGGACGTCGCCGAGGTCATGGTGCGCCACGGGGTGAGCGCCGTTCCCGTGGTGGACGGCGAGGGCCATGTCATCGGGGTGATCTCCGAGGCCGACCTGCTGCGCAAGGAGGAGTTCAGGGAGCAGTACTACGGCGAGGACTACCGTCCACCGCTGCGGGCCAGGCTGCGGCGCCTCGGCCGGGCCGGCACGGAGGAGAAGGCGCACGGCGACACGGCCGCCGACCTGATGAGCACGCCGGCGATCACCGTCAGGCCGTACGCCAACGTGGTGGCGGCGGCCCGCGCCATGGACGTGAACGGGATCAAACGGCTACCCGTGATCGACGACGAGGGCCGCCTCGAAGGCATCGTCAGCCGGCACGACCTGCTCAAGGTCTTCACGCGCGGTGACGTGGACATCGAGGCCGAGATCCGCGACGACATCCTCGAAGGCCCGCTGTGGATGGACACCTCGGGGATCCGCGTCTCGGTGTCGCAGGGGGTCGTCACCGTCGGCGGCGAGATCGGCCGGCACCACGACGCGAGAGTGATCATCCGCATGATCGAACGGGTCAACGGCGTCGTGGACGTCCTCGACAAGCTCGAATGGCGGCAGGACGACTGACCGGCGACCGGTGGACGACGCGTGGACCCTTGAGTACGACCGCTTCGACCCGGCCGAGGAGAGGCGGCGCGAGACCCTGTGCGCGCTCGGCAACGGCCGCTTCGCCACACGAGGCGCCGCACCGGAGGCCGCGGCCGGCGACGTCCACTACCCCGGTACGTACGTCGCGGGATGCTACAACCGGCTGACGTCGGTCGTGGCGGGACACGCCGTCACCAACGAAGAGCTCGTCAACATGCCGAACTGGCTGCCGCTGACCTTCGCCACCCCCGGCTGCGGATGGTTCCTGCCGGAGACCGCCGACCTGCTGGACTTCCGGCAGGAACTCGACATGCGGCACGGCGTGCTGCGCCGCACCCTGCGGTACCGCGACGACCGGGACCGGGTGACGCTGGTACGGCAGCGCCGCCTGGTGTCCATGGACGACCCCCGGCTCGCCGCGCTGGAGACGACCTTCACGGCCGAGAACTGGGAGGGGGTGATGCGCGTGCGCACCGCACTCGACGGCAAGGTGGCCAACCGCGGCGTCGAACGCTACCGCGAGCTGCGCGGCGACCACCTGACCGGCCAGGAGACCGGTCTGTGCGACGGTCTCACCTGGCTCAGCGCGCACACCACCTCCTCGCGGATCACCGTGGCCCTGGCCGCGCGCACCGAGGCAGGCGACGCGCCGGCCCGCACGGTGCGCGAACCCGGCCTGATCGCCACCGTGCACGAGCTCCACCTGGACCAGGGCCGGCCGGCGACCGTCGTGAAGATCGTCGCGCTCGCCACCTCGCGCGACCCCGCCGTGGCGGAGGCCGTCCCCGCCGCCGTGCGCTGGGCCGCGCGGGCCCCCTGCTTCGACCACCTGCTGAGCCTGCACGAACTCGCCTGGGACCGGCTGTGGACCCGCGCCAGGATGGCGGTCGACGACCCCGCCGAGACCCGGGTCATCCACCTGCACACCTTCCACCTGCTGCAGACGCTCTCCCCGCACAGCGCCGACCTCGACGTCGGGGTGCCGGCCCGCGGGCTGCACGGCGAGGCGTACCGGGGACACGTGTTCTGGGACGAGCTGTTCGTCATGCCGTGGCTCAACGTGCGCTTCCCCGAGACCGCGCGTGCGCTGCTGCGGTACCGCCACCGGCGGCTGCCTGAGGCACGGGCCGTCGCGCGGGCCGCCGGCCTGACCGGCGCGCTGTTCCCCTGGCAGAGCGGCGGCGACGGCCAGGAGAGCACGCCGCTCCTCCACCTCAACCCGCGCTCGGGCCGCTGGAACCCCGACAGCTCCCACCTCCAGCGGCACGTCGGGCTGGCCGTCGCCTGCAACGTCTGGCGGCACTACACGGCCACCGACGACATCGAGTTCCTGACCGAGTTCGGCGCCGAACTGATCGTCGAGACCGCCAGGCTCTTCGCCGCGCTGTCCCGGCTCGATCCGGTCTCGGGACGCTACGAGATCCACGGCGTCATGGGACCCGACGAGTACCACGACGCCTACCCCGGCGCCACCCGGCCCGGCCTGGACAACAACGCCTACACCAACATCATGACGGTGTGGCTGCTGCTGCGCGCGCGCCAGACCCTCGACCTGCTCCCCGGACGCGACCGGGAGGAGCTCGTCGCGCGGCTGTCACTGGAGCCCGCCGAGCTGGAACGGTGGACGGCGATCACCCACGGCATGCGGGTCGACTTCCACGACGGAGTGATCAGCCAGTTCACCGGGTACGGCGATCTGCTGGAACTCGACTGGGACCGCTACCGGGGTGTGCGGCGGCTCGACCGGGTCCTCGACGCCGAAGGCGACAGCCCGAACCGGTACCGCGCCTCCAAGCAGGCCGACGTCCTCATGCTGTTCTACCTGCTCACCGCCGGCGAGCTGCTCGGCATCCTCGAACGCCTCGGCTACCCGTGCGAACCCGAGCTGATCCCGAGGACGATCCGCTACTACCTGCGGCGCACCTCGCACGGCTCGACGCTCAGCGCCGTCGTCCACGCCTGGGTGCTGTCGCGTTCCGACCGCGCGCGGTCGTGGCGGTTCTTCACCGAGGCGCTCGGCAGCGACGTCAACGACGTGCAGGGTGGCACGACGTGCGAAGGCATCCATCTCGGCGCCATGGCAGGCAGCCTCGACCTGGTGCAGCGGTGCTACCTCGGCCTCGCCGTCGGCCATCAGGGCCTCCACCTCGACCCCCTGCTCCCCGACCGGCTCTCCTCGCTGTCGCTGGCGCTCAAGGTGCACGGCGCCTGGCTGTCGGTCGAGGCCACGCACGACCTCGTCACGGTGTCCCGGGCCGACGACGGGCCGGTGAGCCTGCCGGTGACGGCCGCGGGCCACCACGCCGCCGTGCACCGCGACGGCACCTGCCGTTTCCCGCTCGCCGCCGAAGGGAGGAGGACGATGACACAGCGATCCACACCCGGCGACCTCGGCCGCCGCGTCACCCGCCTGCGGGAGGACCTCGGGCTCACCGAGGAGGAACTGGCCGAGCGCGCGGGGATGGCACCCGGGTTCGTGCACTACCTGGAGTGCAGACCGTCGGTTCCCGACATGGGAAGCCTGGTACGGCTGGCCGCGGCACTGCGCACGACGACGGACGCGCTGCTCGGCGGGGACGTCGACCAGCCGTCTGGCCGTGGCCGTCCCCCGGCCCACCCGGTCCTGTCGGCGCTGGAACCGGAGGAGTGCCTGCGGCTGATCTCCCCCGGCGGCGTCGGCAGGGTCGCCTTCGGCGACGAGGACGGTCCCACGGTCCTGCCGGTCAACTACGTCTACCGGGACGAGGCGATCGTCTTCCGCACCGGCACCGGCGGCCCGGTCGACCGCGAGCTGTGTGCGGGGGACGACACCGGATCACCGATCACCTTCGAGGTCGACCACTTCGACGACGCGCGGCGGGCCGGCTGGAGCGTGCTGGTGCACGGGACGGCGCACCGTCTCACGGCGGAGGAGCCGTCCCGGACAGGGGAACCAGGGCCCGAACCATGGGCCGGCGGCGAACGGGACGTGTACGTGCGCGTCGACCCGCACGAGATCACCGGACGACGCGTCGACGGCTTCTGATCCCCGCCGGCACCGCGGAGGTGAGGCAACATGATCACACGACGGAGGTTCCTCCAGGCCGGCGCCGCAGCGCTGCTCGCCGGTCGGCGGTTCCTGCCCGCGGGGATACTCGACCCCGCCTCGGTGGCAAAGTATGTGACACCGCTGACCGTTCCGCCGATGATGCCGGCGCTGCCGGCGGACGGACCCGGCGATCACTACCTGATCGGTGTCCGGCGGTTCCGGCAGCAGATACTGCCGTCCGGCAGCCCGCCGACCACCGTCTGGGGGTACGGCTCGGTCCGGCATCCGCGCACCTTCAACAGCCCCGGCTTCACCGTGGAGGCGACCGCCGGACGTCCGGTGCGGATCGAATGGGTCAACGAACTGGTGGACCGGGACGGCAACCACCTGGAGCACCTGCTGCCGGTGGACCCCACGCTGCACTGGGCCAACCCGCCGGGTGGCGCCGAGCGTCGGGACTCGCGGCCCGCGTTCACCGCCACCCCCGGCCGCTACCGCGGGCCGGTCCCCATCGTCACCCACCTGCACGGCGGGCACAGCGACGACGAGAGCGACGGCTACCCGGAGGCGTGGTACCTGCCGGTGGCCAAGGACATCCCGTCCGGGTACGCGACCGAAGGCACGTGGTACGCGACGTTCCGCGACAAGTTCGCCGCGGCGTACGGCACGAGGTGGGCCCCCGGCACCGCGGTGGCCCACTACGCCAACGACCAGCGTCCGGCCACGCTGTGGTACCACGACCACGCGCTCGGGATCACCCGGCTCAACGTCTACGCGGGACTCGCCGGTTTCTACCTGCTGCGCGGCGGCCCCGAGGACCTTCCCGCCGGTGTCCTGCCGGGCCCGTCCCCCGGCGCCAACGGCACGCGGCACCACGAGATCCCCGTCGTCGTGCAGGACAGGTCGTTCGCCGCCGACGGTTCCCTGTACTACCCCGGCCGTCGCCGCGGGTTCACCGGCCCCTACGTTCCGCACAGCGACGTGCCGCCGATCTGGAACCCGGAGTTCTTCGCCGCCGCCATGACGGTCAACGGCAGCACCTGGCCGTACCTGGACGTCGAGCCGCGCCGCTACCGGCTGCGCTTCCTCAACGGGTGCAACGGCCGCGTGCTCGACCTGAAGATCGTGACCGATCCCGTCGCGCGGCGGCCGGCGCCGCCGGTGCTGCCGTTCTGGCAGATCGGCTCGGACGGTGGATACCTCCCCGCGCCGGTGCGGCTCGACCGGCTGCTGATGGCCCCGGCCGAGCGGGCCGACGTCATCGTGGACTTCACGGGCCTGCGGGCCGGCACGGAGTTCTACCTGATCAACGAAGGACCCGACGGTCCGTTCCAAGGCGACCCGCGGGCCGCTCCCGCCGACCCCGAGACCACCGGCCAGGTGATGAAGTTCGTCGTCGGCCGCCTCACGGGCCCCGACCGGACCGTGCCACCCGACCGGCTCACGCTCCCCCGGTTCACCCCGGTCGGCGCGGCGACGGCGACACGGAGCCTGGGCCTGGTCGAGAAGCGCTCCACGGTGCGCGGCGCGGGGCCGGTCGCGAACGTGCTCGCCACCGTCGTAGGGGACCGTGCCACGGTGAGGATGTGGAGCGACCCCGTCACCGAGAACCCCGCCGTGGGGAGCGTCGAGATATGGGAGATCCGGAACCTCACGGCCGACGCGCACCCCATCCACATCCACGAGGTGCAGTTCCAGGTCGTCGACCGGCGGCCGTTCACCGGCGGCGTCCTGCCTCCCGAGCCGTGGGAGAGGGGGCTCAAGGACACGGTGATCGCCTACCCGCGGCAGGTCACGCGGGTCAGGGCCTCGTTCGACCGGGCCGGCCGGTTCGTGTGGCACTGCCATCTGCTGGAACACGAGGACAACGAGATGATGCGTCCCTACGTCATCGGGTGATCCCGCGCTCCCGCCTGGCCGGCGGGAGCGCGGGATGCGGCGTGGACACGGATCCGGCAGGCACGGGCCGGATCCGCGTCACTCCTTTAGCGCTGCTGGGTCAGCAGGCCGGGGCGGTACGGCAGGAGGCCGTAGTCGACGCCGTTGGAGCTCGGGCTGCGGCCCTGGTAGAGCAGCTGCAGGTTGCAGGGGTCGACGGTGAAGGTCTGGTCGGCGCTGACGCGGATCAACTCACCGTGGCTGATGTCGTTGGTCCAGGTGGCGCCGCTGTTGGCCTTACCCGCGAACGGGTTGCTCTCGGTGGCGGCGTTGGGGGTCCAGGTGCCGCCGAGGCTGGTGGCGGTGAACGACCGGAAGTAGCGGCCCTGCGAGCCGATGGCCTCGACCAGCATCAGGTAGCGCTGCTGGTTCTGGAGCTTGTAGACCTGGACGGCCTCGAACAGGTTGTTGGTGGAGTCGGTCATGATGGTGGTGTAGTTGGAGCCGAAGTTGCCGGGGAAGTTCCCGATCGGCATGCTGGCCCGGTACACCCGGCCGTTGTCACCGGTGAAGAACAGGTACATGTTCTGGTCGTCGGCGATGAGGGTCTGGTCGATCGGCCCGGTCTGGGAGTTGGAGATGCTGCCGGTGAACAGGGTCTGTGCCGCCGACCAGCCGTTGGGGTTGGTGGGGTTGGTGGAGGTCTTGTAGGAGAACGCGCTGCCTCCCCACTGGTAGGCCAGCACCCAGATGTTCTTCGGCGCGTGGTAGAACAGCGTCGGCGCGACGGTGCCCTGGTTCATGCCGGTCTGGGTGGCCGAGCCCATCTCCGACCAGTTGGTGAAGGTGCTGAAGTTCATCGAGCCCCAGCTGGAGCCGAAGTCGTGCGTGGTCGCGTACACCAGGTGCTTGCCCTGGTACGGCGCCACGGTGAAGTCCTTCAGCGACACCCAGCCCGACTTCGGCTGCGCGAGCGCACCGGTCGAGGTCCACCGGTACGACGACGGCAGCTGGCAGGTGCCACCGGTCGGGGTCACCGTCGGGGTGGGGGTCGGCGTGGGGTTGGGGTTGCCGCCGCCGATCTGGACGAGCTGCCACTGCTGGTTGTTGCCGCCCCAGTCGTCGTACTGCACGATGTTGCCGCCGTCGGCCGTGGAGGCCCCCTGGACTTCCATGACCCGGTTGCTGTTGCGGTTGATCAGCCGCACGTAGCCGCCGGCGGAGTCGGCGAGGCGGAACTGCTGGTTGGTGCCGTTGTGGTCGCTCCACTGGATGATCGCGGCGCCGTTGGCCGTGGAGGCGCCGTTGACGTCCAGCACCTTGCCCGACAACCGGGACTTCAGCCGGTAGTAGCCGCCGCCGGAGTCGACGAACTGCCACTGCTGCTGGTTGCCGTCGTTACGGCTCCACTGGGTGATGCGCGCGCCGTCGGCGGTGGACAGGTTGTACACGTCCAGCGCCTTGCCGCTGTTGCGATTGATCAGGACGTACCAGGCGTTGGTGTCCACGGTCGCGGCCGACGCGGACTGCGTGCCGAGGGTGACCATGGAGGCGCCGAGGATCGCCGTCATGATGACGGCGATCAGCGACAGCCGGCTTCGCCGCCGCGGGAGCACCCGCGGGACGTTGCCAAGTCCGGACATTGACCTTCTCCTTCTATCGGGGACGAACCAGCCGGTCGTGCGGACACGGCGGGCTGTGGCGAAGCCGGCCGGGTCACACCCGGCCGGCTTCTGGTACGAGCACTTATGGCGTGGTCAGGGAGAACTGGCGTACCGTGACCGAGCCGCCGAGGGCCTGGGTGGCGTAGTTGAAGATGCCGAACCGGTGCCCGGGGAAGAAGTTCCAGGCATTGCCGAGCGTCATCGCCTGGCCGAACGAGGTGAAGTTCACCCCGTCGGTGCTGTAAGAGAACCGCGCCTGCCGGCCCGTACCCGGCCGGATGTCGGCATTGGCCCGCAACCAGATCCGGCCACCCGACACCGCCGTCGACGCGACCTCGGTACCGGTACTGGAGGTGTTCCAACTACTGTTCATCGCCAGCCCGTTGGTCATCACCAACCTCGTCGCACCGTTGTCCCGCCGCACCCCGATCCACGCCGACGAATCCCGCAAGATCGCCAACCCCGTCCGGTCACCGTCACGCATCGTCGAGTAATCCAGCTCGATCGTCGCCGTCGACGTCGGACCCTGCGTGCGGTGCGTCAACGTGTTGCGCGCGGTGTACAGATCGTTGGTCACGGTGGCGGTCTGCAGACGCAAGCCGTTGTTCACCGAGAACTTCGTGGTGTCGGGGTTGTGGTTCCACTCCCACTGCGGACCCAGGGTCGTCCCGGAGAACGTGTCCGTGCCGGTCAGCGGTTTCACCGGACGCCACGGCAGGTTCGGCCGCTGATAACTGGCTCCCCAGCCGCCGTTGACGGTGGTCACGGTCGGCCAGCCGTCGGAGGTCCAGGTGATCGGCGCCATCGCCGGCACCCGGCCACCCGGATAGGCGTCCACGAACGCCATGTAGTACCACTGACCGTTCTGCGTCTGCACCAGCCCACCCTGATGCGGCACACCGCCACCAGAGATCGGACTCGGCATGTTCAGCAGCACCTGACGCATCTCATACGGACCGAACGGACCATTGGTCGACTTCAACACGTACTGACCATTGGCCGGACGCGTCAGCCAGATGTAATAGGCACCATTGCGCTTGTAGAACCGCGCACCCTCCAACGTCCCGACACTGGAAGGAGTACTGAACACCTGCTGCGACCGCACCTCACTGGTACCGTCCGCCGACAACTGCGCCACACTGATCTGCGTGTTCCCGTACGCCACATACATCGTGTCGTTGTCGTCCACCAGCAGACCAGCGTCGTAGTAACACTTGTTGATCGTGGAACGCCGCTGCCAGGGACCCTCCACCGTCGAGGACGAGTACACATACGTCCGGGCGAAGTCGATGCACCCCAGCCAGTAGAACTGGTTGTTACTCGGACGGTGCGCGAACGCCGAGGCCCAGATCCCGTCCACATACGCACGCTCACCCACCATGCTGTACTTGTTGCCGAAGTCCAGCGTCGGCACCGAGTGACCCGCGAACTCCCAGTTCACCAGGTCATACGACCGAAGAATCGGCGCACCAGGCGAATAGTGGAACGTCGACGACGACATGTAGTACGCCTCACCGACACGGATGATGTCCACATCCGGGAAGTCCTGCCACACCACCGGGTTGTTGTACGACGCGCTAGGCGTCGGAGTGGGAGTCGGCGTCGGTGTCGGGGTGGGAGTCGGTGTCGGAGTCGGGGTGGGTGTCGGAGTCGGTGTCGGCGTGGGGGTGGGAGTCGGGGTCGGGGTGACCGTCGGCGTCGGGGTCGGGGACGGGCCGGTGGTGCCGGTGCAGGTGGTGCCGTTGAGCGCGAAGCTCGACGGCACGGGGTTGCTGCCGGTCCACGAGCCGTTGAAGCCGAACGAGACGTTGCCGTTCGTGGGGATGCTTCCGTTGTACGCGGCGTTGGTGACGGTGACCTGCGAGCCGGACTGCGCGACGGTCCCGTTCCACAACTGGGTGACGGTCTGGCCGGCGGCGAACGACCAGGTCAGCCGCCAGCCGTTGACCGGGTCACCGAGGTTGTCGATGACGACGTTCGCGCCGAAGCCGCCACCCCATTCATTGGTCACCGTGTAGGTGACGCGGCATCCGACGGCGGCGTTCGCCGAGACGGCGTTGACGAGTCCTAGCGTGGTCAGCATCGCCGCGACCACGGCCGCGAATCTGCGGCGGTAGGGAGTGACGCGCACTGTGTTCCTCCAGCGGGTGGGTCGGGGTCAGGCCGCGGTACAGGACGGCACAGGCGCGCTGTTGGTGCCGTTCCATGAGCCGAGGAACCCGAACTGTGCTTTCGCGCCGGCACCGAGCGCGCCGTTGTAGTCGACGTTGCGCGCGGTGACGTCGGCACCGCTGCTGGTGATCGTGGCGCTCCACGACTGGGTGACGGCCTGGCCGTTGGCGAACCGCCACGTCACCGTCCACGACGAGATCGGCGCGCTGCCGGCGGTGACGACCACGTCGGCCTGGAAACCGCCGCCCCACTGGCCGGTGATCGCGTACGTCGCCGTGCACGACTTGCCGCCGGGGGTCGGCGTGGGAGTCGGAGTCGGCGTGGGAGTCGGCGTCGGCGTGGGGGTGGGGGTCGGTGTCGGCGTGGGGGTCGGCGTCGGGGTCGGGCTGCTGCCCCCGGGCTGGCCGATGCTGCCGGAGACCGACTGGAGTGCGCGGTACCAGGTGGCGGCCATCTTGTCGTAGCCGCCTGCGGTGGGGTGGATGCCGTCGATGAGGTCGCCGGTGGTCAGCGTGGCGTGCATGTCGACCAGGTGGACCTTCTTGCCGCTGTTGACCTTGCCCTGCACGATCCCCGGGATCTGCGCGTTGAAGTTGCGCGCCGCGTTCTCCTGACCGGAGTTCGACAACGGGATGATCGTCGCCACGAACACATCCGCGTTCGGCACCGTGGAGGTGATCTTGTCGATCAGCGACGACAACCGGCCCGGCGCACCACTGACGTTGTAGTTCTGCAGAATGTCGTTGGTCCCGATGTGCAACAGCACCGACCGCGGGTTCTGCGTCCGCAGCCACCCCTGCACATTCGCGTCGATCTGATCGATCCGCCACCCCGGATGACCCTGATGATCATGATCACCCAGACTCGACGGACCGTTGAACTGCGACCCCACGAAATCCACCGTGTACCGGCCACTCACCAGCCGCTGCCACAGCCCGATCCGGTACCCACCAGGAACCTGCGTCCCCTCGGTGATCGAGTCACCGAGCGGCATCACCCGCGTCCCGCCGTTGGACTCCGCGCTCGCGGCGCCGGACCAGAAGGCGAACCCGGTGACGGCGAGGGCCAGGGACAGCAGGACGGCGGCCGAGCGGCGGCTGAGCGCGCCGGGCCGGCGGCGACGAGTTAGCGTTAACACCCGGCACCGCCAGTAGCCGGTGCGGAAGCGGACGGGACGGCCGCGAACGGCGGGGGGACATCCCAAGTGGACACGGAAAACCTCCATGACGAGATCGGTGACCGATCAGGTTCCGGCGGCCGATCCTGCGCCCGGGTGAGGGGGAGGTCGCGGCTCGGTGCCGTGCCGAGGCTCTCGCGGAGGCGCCGACCGGGCCGAGGTCGGGTCGGTCCGGTGCAGGCGTCCGTACGAGGCTTCGATCTGTTAGCGCTAACAACTCCCGCTGTTCCGCTTGCTCCTTTCCACCGGAGGGAGGTGGTGGTGAGCGGAGCTAATACGTTCGGTCAGACCGGCGTCAAGGGTGGTGATCACTCGCGTCAGCGACCCGGACTCTCCGGTAACGCGCCGATCTGCTGCGAAAGCCGGACGATCGCACCACGTCACAGCGACGCCGTGATGAAACGTTCATCCCTGGTGAGGAGCCTGCACCGCGATCGGCCGAGGCGTACGGAAGCCGCCGCGACCAGCCTCGGCACCACCGCGCCGTGCCGCCGCCGGTCGCGCGGTGACGGCCACGACCCTCCGGTCACCGCCTTGACACGTTTCCGCGACATTTCCACACTGAGTCACCAGCGGCCTCCTCCTGCCGGGGTCGGTGGTGAGCGGCAGGGGCCGCGATTCGCGACGCAGGCGTACACCGCACACCCTCCCGCTGAGGTGGCGAGCTCGCCGGGTGTCCACTCCTACCGCGTGCGTCTCGCGCGCGCTCGAACTCAGTGACGCAGGAGGCTCAGGCATGCCTGGAACCGCCATCCCCCCGCCTCGTACCGGCAGGTCCGGTCGTGGCAACCGCCGTGCGGTGATCGCCGCGGCACTCGGCGCCGCGGGCCTGGCCACCGCGCTCGCGGTGCCGGTCCCCGCCGGCGCCGCCGCGAGCACCCTCGGCGCCGCAGCCGCGCAAAGCGGCCGCTACTACGGCGCCGCCGTCGCGGTGAACCGCCTCAGCGAGTCGGCCTACACCACCGTCCTCAACCGCGAGTTCAACTCGGTCACCGCCGAGAACGAGATGAAATGGGCCTCCATCGAGCCCTCCCGCAACTCGTTCAGCTTCTCCGCCGGCGACCGCCTGGTCACCAACGCACAGAACAACGGCCAGTCCGTCCGCGGCCACACCCTGGTCTGGCACGCGCAATACCCCGGCTGGGTCGAGAACCTGCAGACCAACGACCTGCGCAGCGCCATGATCAACCACATCAACGGCGTCATGAACCACTACAAGGGCAAGATCTACGCCTGGGACGTCGTCAACGAGGCCTTCGCCGACGGCGGCGCCGTCGGCACCCTGCGCAGCAGCATCTTCACCCAGCGCCTCGGCAACGGCTTCATCGAAGAAGCCTTCCGCGCCGCACGCGCCGCCGACCCCGCCGCCAAACTCTGCTACAACGACTACAACATCGACGACGCCAACGCCAACAAGACCCGCGGCGTCTACAACATGATCCGCGACTTCAAACAACGCGGCGTCCCCATCGACTGCGTCGGCCTGCAGTCCCACTTCGGCAACCCCCCCAGCAACTACCAGCAGAACATCGAGCAGTTCGCCGCACTCGGCGTCGACGTCCAGATCACCGAACTCGACATCGGCGGTTCGGGCTCCACCCAGGCCGACGCCTACCGCCGCGTCACCCAGGCCTGCGTCAACGTCCCCCGCTGCACCGGCATCACCGTCTGGGGAGTCACCGACCGCTACTCCTGGCGCAGCGGCGACACCCCGCTGCTGTTCGACGGCAACTACAACAAGAAGCAGGCCTACAACTCCGTACTCACCGTCCTGAACAACGCCACACCCCGTCCGACGCCGACCCCGACGCCGACCCCCACGGTGACCCCGACCCCCACGCCGACCCCCACCCCGACGCCGACCCCCACCCCGACGCCGACACCGACACCGACACCGGTCCCCGGAGGGTGCTCGGCGACGATCGCGACCACCAACTCCTGGCCCGGCGGGTTCCAGAGCACGGTGACCGTGCGGGCCGGCAACGCGGCGGTCAACGGGTGGACGGTGCGGTGGACCTGGCCGAGCGGTCAGACCATCAGCAGCCTGTGGAGCGGTGAGCACACCGTGTCCGGTTCCAGCGTGACCGTGCGCAACGCCAACTACAACGGCTCGCTGTCCGCCGGCGGCTCCACGACGTTCGGGTTCACCGCGAACGGCACCGCCGCCACCCCGACCGCGACCTGCAGCAGTCCGTGACGGCTCCATAGAACGAGCATGAGGAGGAGGACCCGGCCGCGCCTGCCGCGGCACGCGGGCCCGCTCGCGCGGACCGGCTCTCCTTCCGACTCATGCCACCGACCACCTCCCGTGCGGCGGAACCCGTCACGCCGCACGGGAGGTCGGCATGTCTCGGCGTGGTCGCCGACCGCGCGGTGCGATCCCCGATGAGGAGTGAGCAGATGCCCTTACGCAGACCTTCATGGCGACGACACCTCCACCGCGTCGCACACGGCTCTCTGCGCCGGGTGCGGCGCGGCGCCGTCACCGTCCAGATGGCCGTCCTGGCGGTGGCCGCAGCAGGAGGGATCGCCGTGGCCGACGCCGCCGAGGTACCCGCGCGGGCCGCCGCCGCGCCGTCCCCTGTGACGACACCGCCGATGGGCTGGGCCTCCTGGAACACCTTCGCGGCACAGATCAACTACAACGTGATCAAGGCCCAGGTGGACGCGATGGTGTCCTCCGGCATGAAGGACGCCGGCTACGAGTACGTCAACATCGACGAGGGCTGGTGGCAGGGCACCCGGGACGCGGCCGGCAACATCACGGTCGACACCAGGGAGTGGCCCGGCGGGATGAAGGCGATCGCCGACTACATCCACAGCAAGGGCCTCAAGGCCGGCATCTACACCGACGCCGGCCGTGACGGCTGCGGCTACTACTACCCGACGGGACGGCCCGCCGCTCCCGGCAGTGGCAGCGAGGGCCACTACGACCAGGACTTCCTGGCCTTCTCCCAGTGGGGCTTCGACTTCGTCAAGGTCGACTGGTGCGGCGGCCAGGCCGAAGGACTCGACTCGCGCACCACGTACCAGGCGATCAGCGACGCGATCACCAGGGCCACGGCGCAGACGGGACGGCCGATGGTGCTGTCGATCTGCAACTGGGGGGTCGCCTCCCCCTGGAACTGGGCTCCGTCGATGTCGACGATGTGGCGGACCAGCGGCGACATCATCTACTGGGGCCAGGCCGCGTCCATGGACCGTGTGCTCGCCAACTTCGACTCGGCGCAGCACCCCGAGGCGCAGAGCCCCGGCCGGTACAACGACCCCGACATGCTCATCGCCGGCATGCCGAACTTCACGGCCGCGCAGAACCGCACCCACATGGGGCTGTGGGCCGTCTCCGGCGCGCCGCTGCTCGCCGGCAACAACCTCGCCACCATGAGCGCCGAGACGCGGGCCATCCTCACCAACCGTGAGGTGATCGCGGTCGACCAGGACGCACTGTCGCGGCAAGGCGTGAAGGTCGCCGAGGACGCGACCGGACGCCAGGTGTACAGCAAGGTGCTGTCCGGCACCAACCGCAGGGCCGTGCTGCTGCTCAACCGCACCAACTCGGCCGCGTCCATCACCGCGCGCTGGTCCAGCCTCGGTCTTTCCGGCACCGGGACGGTCCGCAACCTGTGGACCGGCACCGACGCCGGCACGTTCACCGACTCCTACACCACCACCGTGCCGGCCCGCGAGGCGGTGCTGCTGCTCGTCACCGCGTCGTCGTCCGTCCCCGAGCCCACGACGACGTCCTTGCGCGGCGTAGGTTCCGGCCGCTGCCTCGACGCCGGTTCGCAGACCAACGGCACGCAGTCCCAGATCTGGGACTGCAACGGCCAGACGAACCAGCGCTGGACCCCCACCGCCTCCGGTGAGCTGCGCGTCTACGGCAACAAGTGCCTGGACGTCTACAACGCCGGCACCGCCGACAACAGCCGGGTCGTCATCTGGGACTGCAACGGACAGAACAACCAGAAGTGGCGGCTCAACTCCGACGGCAGCATCACCGCCGTCGGCGCGAACAAGTGCCTGGACGTGCCGAACAACGCCACGGCCAACGGCACGAAGCTCGTCATCTGGTCGTGCAACGGCGGCGCCAACCAGCGCTGGACCCGCGTCTGAGATGAAAAAGACCCCTTCGCCGGTGCGGCCCGCGCCGGCGAAGGGGTCTGCTCATCAGATGAAGCGCCAGAGACGGTCGTTCGAGGTGCCGTCGTCGGCGAGCACGATCTGCGCGCCTTGCGAGGTGGAGCCGCCACTCACGCCGAGCACCCGGCCACCCGCGGACTGGATGCGGAAGTAGCCGTTGGAGCCGTACCGCAGCCGCCACCGCTGGTCGCTCGCGCCGTTCTCCGTCCGCTGGACGATCCGCGACCCGGCGGCGGTGCCGCCGTTCTCCACGGAGATGACCTTGGCGCTGTTGGAGTTGCGCAGCCGCAGGTAGCCGCCGTCCACGACCGCGGTCCACAGGTGATCGTTGGTGCCGCTGTCGGCCCACTGGATCACCAGGCCCCCGTCGGCGGTGGACATGTTCTCCACGCCGAGCACCTGTCCGCTCGCCAGGTTCTGGATGCGCCGCGCGCCGTTCGGCACGAACCGCCACTGGTTGTCCAGGCCGCCGTTGTCGGAGTCCTGGACGGCCTGCGCGCCGTTGGCGGTGGAGTTGTTCTGAAGGCCGAGCAGCTTGCCGCTGTTGGCGTTGCGCACCTTGACGCCGTCGCCGGCGTCGACCAGGGTCCAGTTGTGGTCGGCGGTGCCGTTGTCGGCCCACTGCAGCACGCGCGCGTTGTCGGCGGTGGACATGTTCTCCACGCCGAGCACCTTGCCGCTGTTGACGTTGCGGAACCGCACCACGCTGCCGCTGACGATCAGTTCCCAGTTGTGGTCGGCGGTTCCGCTGTCGGTCCACTGCAGCGCGAGGCCGCCGTCGGCCGTGGACATGTTCTGGATGCCGAGCACCAGGCCGCTCGCCACGTTCTGCAGCCGGTAGTTCGCCGTGCCACCGCCGGGGTTGCTGCCGCCGGAGGCGTTCCAGTAGACGGTGTAGTTGAAGCCGTGCGCGTCGTAGAACGGCCCGAGGTTGACGGTGGCGTTGTTGGCGGTCGCGGTGAACGTCAGCGCCGACGTGCTGGTGCGGGTGATCGAGCCGGTGTTGAGCGTCGGCAGCGCCGACAGCGAGGTGTTGCCGTAGTTCCCCGACAGCACGACCGGGCCGTAGGTGATCGCCGACACGTTGGGGTTGTCGTTGGCGGCCTTCATGACCACCCGCATCGGCAGGCGGACGGACACGGTGTCGCCGGACGTCCAGGTGCGGGTCAGCGCCGCGTACGTGCCGGGGGTGGTGGCGACGCTCTGCTGTTCGCCGTTGACGCTGACGGTCGCGCCGGTGGCCCAGGCCGGGATGCGGATCCGCATGGTCCACGACCCGCTGACATTCCCGGTGACCTGCAACGACGTGGTGTCGCTCACCGGGTACGACGTGGTCTGCGTGACCGTGATGCCGCGCTGGGACCAGTTCAGCACCGACGGCATGAACAGGTTCACCGTCAGCGTGTCGCCGTTGTAGAAGTAGATGGAGTCCATCAGGTTGGTGTTGACCTCGACCCCGGACCCCTGGCAGCACCAGAACGAGCTGTAGTCGGTGCTCCACGTGCCGCCACCCCACGCGGGGCCGACGCCGCGCCGTCCGCCGGCCTTCAGCGGCGTGAAGTACGTGATGTGGCCGTGGCCGTCACTCGGGTTCTGCGCGCCGATGACGTGGTTGAGCAGGGCCTGTTCGAAGTAGTCCACGTAGGCGACCCGGTCGGGGTTCAGCAGCCACAGCTCGCGGGTCAGCTTGAGCATGTTGTAGGTGTTGCAGTGCTCGCAGGTGTCGTTGGTCAGGTAACCCGCGATCGCGTTCGGAGCCCTGAAGTGCTCGGCCTGGCTGTTGCCGCCGATCGCGTAGGTGTGCGCGCCGACGGTGATGTTCCACGCGTTGGTCGCGATGTCCCGGTACCGGGTCGTGCCGGTCGCTTTGTACTCACGTGCGGCGCCGATCCACTTCGGCACCTGCGTGTTGGCGTGCAGGCCGTTGAGCTGGTCGCTGTTGGAGGCCAGCGGGTTGAACACCGCGGCGTGGTCGAACCGCTGGGCCACGGTGAGCCAGCGCGAGTCGCCGGTCTGCTGGTAGATGTCGGTCAGCACGGCGTTCATGCCGCCGAACTCGGTGCCGAGCATGGACTGCATCTGGCTGGAGGACAGCCGGCCGGTGCGCCAGTCCACCCATCCGGCGAGGGCGAGCAGTACGGTCCGCGCCTGGGTGTTGCCGGTGTAGCGCCACACGTCGAGCAGGCCGGCCAGCGTCTTGTGGATGACGTAGTACGGCACGTTGCCGTTGCTCAGCGTGCGCGCTTCGAGCGCGTTGAAGTCCGACTCGGGGAACCCGGACAGGTACCCGGTGTTGAAGCCGGCGGCGCCGTTGTTGGCCTGGCATTTGGCCAGCTCGGCGACCATGTAGTTGGCCTTGTCCAGGCATGTGGTGTCGCCGAGCACGGCGTAGGCCTGGGCCCAGGCGGTGAGCAGGTGGCCCTGCATGTGGCTGCGGAAGGGGAAGGACGGCGCGTCCCATCCGCCGTTGGAGGCGGCGCCGTTGGTGGACAGCCTGTGGTTGGCCCGGAAGACGTACAGCATGCGGTTGACGTCGACGAACCGCAGGTACGACAGCGTGCGGTTCTGGTTGTCCATCCAGCGGCTCGCGGTCAGCCGCACCTGGCCGGGCTCGAAGCCGTACGCGGCCACGCCGGTGTCGGGCCTCGCCGGGGGGACGACCGCGGCCATGGCGGCGGGGGTTCCGACGGCCTGTGCGGCCGTGGACGCGACCACGGCGACGCCGGCCGCCTGGAACAGTTGACGGCGGCTGAGCGGTGAGGGGGGCACCTGACCTCCAGGGACGTGATAAGTACTACTTAGTTGTGAGCGCTAACAATCAACGTCGTGCGTTGGCGACGGCAGGATCGAAGGAGCGGTTCTCCGCGGACCGGCGCGAGCCGCCAGGCTTCAGGCCGCGATGGCAGCCAGTCTCGAAACCTCTACGAAACATGTCAAGACCACTGCCGTTCCGGCTGCTCCCCGGCATCGCCGACCGGCTCCAGCCTCGGCACGACACCGCACAGCCCAGCCCCCGGAAGCACACCGGAGAACCCGGAAGTCTCCGCCGGACGGGAAAGTCACGGCACGTGGCATAACCGTGAAAGTTTCAACAGCGTCGCGGTGGTAGTTACCGCTAACAAAGGATCGGCCACGGTATGTACAGGGCTCGGTGACACCCGGTCCCCGACCGTCCTCAGGGCCATTCATCATGCCGAGCCGCACAAGGTCCTGCTCAGAATGGCTGTCGTGACATGCGCGGACACCGCCGTCCGGCGGGGCCGCCGAGGCGGCTCCGCTCGTGACCCTGTTGTGACAGAAAGCCTCTTGACCCTTAGTTGTGTTAGCGCTCACAGTTCATGCACGGCGACTTTGAGCCGCCGGGATCCTCGCGAGAGGTCACAAGAAAGGACACCCCCCGCATGTTGCGAAAGATCTCTATATTCCTCCTTACCGGCGCGATCGCCGCTTCCATGTCCGCGTGCGGGGGGAGCAGCGGCGGCGGCGGTGGCGACACCGGTGCGAGCGCGGGTGCTGGTGACGGGAAGATCGTCATGGGCTTCTCTCAGGTGGGTGCGGAGAGTGGCTGGCGGACGGCGAACACCAAGTCGGTGCAGGAGTCGGCGAAGGCGGCGGGGATCGATCTGAAGTTCTCCGATGCTCAGCAGAAGCAGGAGAACCAGATCAAGGCGATCCGGTCGTTCATCCAGCAGAAGGTGGACGTGATCGCGTTCTCGCCGGTGGTGGAGTCGGGGTGGGACACGGTGCTGAAGGAGGCCAAGGCCGCCGACATCCCGGTGATTCTGACCGACCGTGCGGTGGACTCTCCGGACACGAGTCTGTACAAGACCTTCCTTGGGTCGGATTTCGTGGAGGAGGGGAAGAAGGCGGGTCAGTGGCTGGTGGATCAGTACAAGGACTCCAAGGATCCGGTGAAGATCGTGGAGTTGCAGGGGACGACGGGGTCGGCGCCGGCGAACGACCGTAAGGCGGGGTTCGGTGAGGTGATCAAGGCGGATCCGAAGTTCGAGATCGTGGCGTCGCAGACCGGTGACTTCACGCGTGCGAAGGGCAAGGAGGTCATGGAGGCGTTCTTGAAGTCGACGCCGAAGATCGATGTGCTGTTCGCGCACAACGATGACATGGGTCTTGGTGCGATCGAGGCGATCGAGGGTGCGGGGAAGGTCCCGGGCAAGGACATCAAGATCATTACGATCGACGCGGTCAAGGACGGGATGCAGGCCCTGGCCGACGGGAAGATCAACTACATCGTGGAGTGCAGCCCGCTGCTCGGCCCGCAACTGATGGACCTGGCCAAGAAGGTCGTCGGCGACGAGCAGGTCCCGCCGCGGGTGGTCACCGAGGAGACCACCTTCACGCAGGAGCAGGCCAAGGAAGCCCTCCCCAGCCGACAGTACTGATCTGAACCACGCCGCGGGTCCGGCTCGGCCGGACCCGCGCGACCGGACGCGAGCGTCCGCCATGAACGGCGGCCCGCGGGTGAGCGCTCACCTGCGGGCCGCTTCACGTCGTACCGGCCCCCATCAGTCCTCCCAGACGCGCGCGACGGAATCACGCTCGCGCACCGGCATGGGGACCCGGTGGACCACGGCCTCGCGCACGGCGCCGTCCCGGTGGTCGCCGATCTCGTCGAACAGCACGTCCACTGCTTTCCTGCCGAGCTCGTAATGCGGCAGCGCGACCGTGGTGAGCTTCGGGGACATCCACGAGGCGAGCGGATGGTCGTCGAACGAGACCACCGACACGTCGTCAGGCACCCGCAGGCCGTGCTCGCCGAGCGCCTGGTAGGCGCCGAAGGCGATCCGGTCGTTGAAGCAGATCAACGCGCGCGGCCGGTCGGACGCCAGCAGTTCGCGTGTCGCGTCGAGGCCGTACTCCGGCTGCCAGTCCGCGCACACCCGGCCGCTCGCGATCTTCACTCCGGCCTCGCCGAGGACCTCACGGATGCCGGCGAGCCGCTCCACTCCGGCGAGGGTGCCAGGCGGCACGTCGCGCGACCGGGGACCGGCGCCGATCAGGTGAATTCCGTCACGATGGCCCGCTTCGAGCAGCACGCGCGCCGCGGTGCGTCCCGCCTCGATCTCGTCGGGGAGGATCGACGGCAGCGGGGACGGCTGTCGCGGCAGCGCGTTGAGCAGGACGGCCGGCGCGGCCGTCATCTCCTTGGGTACCTTGATCGTCCGCGTGTACATCGCGGCCAGGATGATGCCGTCCACCTGGCGGTCGTGCATGGTGTGCAGCAGCCGCCGCTCCAGCTCGGGGTCACCCTCGGTCTCACCGATGAACAGCATCACGCCGCGGTCCCGCGCGGCTTCCAGCGCGCCTTTGATCATGTCGCCGGCGAGCCGCGACGTCGCGACGGTGTCGGAGACGAAGCCGATCGTCCTGGTCGTCCCGGTACGCAGACCCACGGACACGGCATTCGGACGGTACTGTAGCTCGTCCGCCGCCTTCATCACGCGCTGCTGGACCTCAAGAGAGATGCGCATCTCTCTCCCACGGCCCGAAAGGACCAGGGAGGCGCTGGTCGGGGAGACCCCGGCGGCCTTCGCGACATCGGCCAGCGTGACCCGTCGAGGGCTCACCGGCGGACCTCCAATGTTCAGGTTCGGTTACGGGGTCTTGACATCGGCGGAAACGTACGGTGAGACTATCGCACCGCTAATACGATTTAGCAACCAATCAGGGACTATCGGCGCAGGTCGGCGGTCCCATTGCACGGAGGAGACGCAATGCCGCGTCGAGCTCGCCCCCGCTGGCATGGGGCCGCGGTCGTGACCGTCATAGGGGGAGCGCTGGCCGCCGGCTGCGCCGCTCCTGGAAGCGACGCTCCCGAGGCCCAACCCACCAACGCCGCCACCCCGTCGACGGCCCCCGGCTGCGGCACGGAACCGATCACCCTCAAGGGGTACTTCGAGACCGGGTTCCCCCTGCCGAAGACCCTCACCGAGGAGTTCTCCAAGCAGTACCCCAACGTCAAGTGGGACATCCGCGAGGACCAGTTCGCGGTGATCACCCAGAACGCGCCGCGCGTGCTCGCCGACGACCCGCCGGACCTCATGCGGCTCCCGCAGGTCTCCGAGCTGGTCAAGGACAACCTGCTCAAGAACATGGACGGCTACGCTCAGGCGTTCGGCTGGGACAAGTGGCCGGCCTCGCAGCTGGAGCAGATGCGCCTGGCCCCCGGCGGCAAGGTCCGCGGCGAGGGCTCGCTGTACGCGATGGGCCTCAACTTCAGCATGACCGGCGTCTTCTACAACAAGAAGCTCGCCGAGAAGGTCGGCATGTCGGCCCCGCCTGCCACCCTGGCCGAGTTCGACGACCTGCTCGCCAAGGCCAAGGCCGCCGGCGTCGACCCCATCGCGCAGTTCAACGGCGGCGCGACCGGAGGCCTCGCCTTCCCGCTGCAGAACCTCATGGCGGCGTACGGCCCGGCGGGCCCGATCAACGAGTGGATCTACCAGAAGCCCGGCGCGACCATCGACACGCCGACCAACCTCCAGGCCGCGCGGCACCTGGAGAAGTGGATCAAGGCGGGGTACTTCTGGAAGGACGTCAACGCCGTCGACTACGCGACGATGATGAGCCGCTTCATCGACGGCAAGGGCCTGTTCATGTTCGACGGCGACTGGGAGTCGGGGAACCTCGACAAGCAGATGCCGGGTGACGCGGGCTTCTTCCTCATGCCGTCGGCGCAGGAAGGCGGCAAGCTGGCCGCGATGTCGGCGCCGCTCACGTTCGGCGTCGGCGCGCGCGCCAAGAACCCCGACTGCGCGGCGTTCTTCCTCAACTGGGTGGCGACCGACGACAAGGCCCGTGACATCGGCGTCGAGGTCGGCGGCTCGCACCCCATGGGCCCGGCGGACGCGCACATGCCGGACGTGAAGCCCGGCACGGTCACCGAGAGCACACTCGCGGCCGGCGCGAAGATCGCCGAGGACAACGGCGCGATGGACTTCATCGCCAACGCCACCGGCGCGATCTACGCCAAGAGCTGGACGCCGAACCTGCAGAAGATGGTCGCCGGCCAGCAGACCCCAGAAGGCCTGCTGAAGTCGGTGCAGAGCGACTACCAGAGCCAGACCGGAGGGAACTGAGCAGCCATGACCGGGCCGACTCCCGATGAAGCGGTCGATCTCGCCGAGAGCCGGCCCGGGCCGAGGAGCCGTAGGCGAAGCCCGCGCGGGGGGCTTCGCCGGCCGGGCCTCGTCGGCTGGCTGTTCATACTCCCCGCGCTCGCGTTCTACGTGGTCTTCGTGCTGCGGCCGATCGCGCTCACCTTCCAGTACTCCCTGTACACCTGGGACGGCATCGGTCCGTCCACCTGGGCCGGGTTCGCCAACTACGTGAAGGTGTTCACCGATCCCGACCTGTTCGCCTCCATACTCAACGCCATCAAGCTGATCGTGTTCTTCAGCGCGATCCCCGTGCTGCTCGGCCTCGCCATCGCCGCCACCATCCGGCAGATCGCCACCAGCAGGCTCGCGCTCGTCGCGCGGACCGTCATCTTCCTGCCGCAGGTCATCCCGCTGGTGGCGGCCGGCATCGCCTGGACCTGGCTGCTGTCGTCCACCGGTGTGATCAACCAGTTGCTCACCCTCGTCGGACTCGGCGACATCACGCGGGCCTGGCTCGGCGACTTCTCCACGGCGCTGCCGGCGGTCGGCCTGATCGGCGCGTGGGTGCTGCTCGGCCTGTGCACGCTGCTGCTGCTCGCCGGCATGAGCAAGATCGATCCGGCGCTGTACGAGGCCGCCAGGCTGGACGGCGCCGGTCCGCTGCGCGAGTTCCGGTCGATCACCCTGCCGAGCCTGCGGCAGGAGCTCGCGGTCTGCGTGACGGTCACGGTCATCGCGGCGCTCGCGAGCTTCGACATCATCTACATCTCGACGCAAGGCGGCCCGGGGAACTCGACCATGGTCCCCGGCCTGGAGATCTACTACCTGGCGTTCTCAGAAAGACAGATAGGCGTCGCCTCGGCGCTCGCCATGGTGCTCATGGTCATCGTCATCGCCGTCGCGCTCCCCATCCAACGGCTCACCAGGGACAGGTAGAAAACATGATCACTGCACGCCGGGAGGCGTGGACCGGGAGGGTGCTCCTCGTCCTGCTGATGGCGATCACGATCCTGCCGTTCCTCAGCCTGTTCGTGACGGCCCTGCACCCGTCGGGTACGTACCCGCCGGGGCTGAGCTGGCCAGGGGAGCCGCAGTGGGGGAACTTCCTCAAGGCGTTCCAGGCCGCGCGCATGGGTGAGCTGCTGAAGTCGAGCACGCTCATCGTGCTCGGGGTGGTGCCGATCGCGCTGGTGATCGCCACGATGGCCGGTTTCGCCATCGGCCACCTGCGGACGGCCGGCCGCAATGTCGTGTTCATCGCGTTCGTGCTCGGGCTGACGCTGCCGTTCGAAGGCATCATCACCCCGCTGTACTACCAGGTGCGCGACATGGGGCTGCTGAACACCCGGTGGGCCATCATCCTGCCGCTCATCGGGCTGTTCATGCCGTTCTCGGTGTTCTGGATGCGCGCGCACTTCGTGAACATGCCGGCGGAACTGTCGGAGAGCGCGCGGATCGACGGCGCGAACACGTGGCAGCTGTTCTGGCGGGTGCACGTGCCGCTGGCCATGCCGGCGATCTCGTCCCTGGCCATCCTGCTGTTCCTGTGGACGTGGAACCAGTTCCTGCTCGCGATCGTGCTGGTGGACGACCCGCTGAAACGCACCATGTCCGGTGCGCTCGGCGCCTTCCAAGGACAATGGGGCACCGACATCCCGCTGCTGTGCGCGGGGTCGCTGCTGATCCTGGCCCCTACCCTGGTGATATTCGTCATCTTCCAGCGCCGGTTCGTCACGGCGCTGCTCCAGGGTTCCTTGAAGGGCTGATGGACGACACCAGCGTTTACGGCGCGATCGAGGCCGGCGGCACCAAGTGGGTCTGCGCGGTCGTGGACTCCGGCGACCACCTGCTCGACACAGAAACCATCCCGACGACCACACCACGGCAGACCCTCGACGCCGCGATCGGTTTCCTGCGGCGGCACGGGCCGCTCGCGGCGGTCGGCGTCGGCACGTTCGGCCCCGTCGACCTGCGACCCGGCTCGCCGGCGTACGGCCACATCACGACCACACCGAAGCCCGGCTGGGCCCACACCGACGTGGTCTCGCCGCTGCGTGCCGCGCTCGGCGTGCCGGTCGGCCTGGACACCGACGTCAACGCCGCCGCGCTCGGCGAGTGGCGGCGCGGCGCGGGTGCGGGGCTCGGCACGGTCGCGTACATGACGGTCGGCACCGGCATCGGCATGGGTGCGGTGGTCGAGGGCCGGCCGCTGCACGGCTTCCTGCATCCGGAGTTCGGCCACATCCGGATTCCCCGCGACCCCGGTGACCCGTTCCCCGGTTCCTGTCCCTACCACGGCGACTGCCTGGAGGGACTCGCGTCCGGCACGGCGATGCGCACCCGCGCCGGCCGGCCCGCGCAGGAGCTCGACGACCCGCACGCCTGGGAGCTGGAAGCCGGCTACCTGGCCCTGGCGGTCGTCAACCTGGCGTACGCCTTGTCGCCTGAGCGGGTCGTCATCGGCGGCGGCGTCGCCAAACATCCGGGCCTGCTCGAGAGGGTGCGGGAACGGGTGGCCGAGCTCGCCGCGGGCTACCCGGACACGCCGAAGCTCGACGAGTACGTGGTCCCTCCGGCCCTCGGCGACCGTTCAGGCGTCGTCGGCGCGGCCGGGCTGGCACGGGACGCGCTGCGCGTCCCAGAGGAGAACGTGTGAACGACGTACGACCGGCGCGGTGGACGCGGCGGCACCTCGGCATGCTCACCCCGAGCGCCGCGACGACCGCACCGGCCCCGCCTGCCTGGCCGGCGCCGCGTGTGCTGCCGCACGACGACATCTGGGACATGTGGCCGATCCAGGACGAGGACGGCTCGCCGTCCACCGTGCTCGGCCAGGAGCTGTGGATGACGCTCGCGGCCCCGGCGGCCGGCCACCCCGAGGAGCGCCACGACGTGGCCCGCCTGCGCCTGCTCGGCCGGGACGCCGGTGGCTGGACCGACCTCGGGAACGTGTTCCCCGACGGCGCGTCCCTCGGCAGCCGCGAGTGGTCGGGTTCGGCGGTGCGGCGGCCCGACGGCACGGTCTCGGTCTTCTACACGGCGGCGGGCCGGCGTGGCGAGCCACGGCCGACGTTCTCGCAGCGGGTCGCCGAGGCCAGGCCCCGCCTGCTCACCGGTGACGGCCGCGTGGCACTGGCGTGGGACGCCGAGCACCGCGAGATCCTCGCCTCCGACGGCGTGACGTATCTGCCGGCCGACGAGGTCGACGGGGCACCGGGCCGCATCCGGGCCTTCCGCGACCCCGGCTGGTTCCGCGACCCCGCGACCGGACGTGAGCACCTGCTCGTCGCGGCGTCGGTGGCGTGGCAGGACGGCTTCATGGGGGCCGTCGCCATCGCGGACGCCGACGGCGACGGCTGGTCGCTCGGCGAGCCGCTGCTGGTGGCAGACGGCGTCAACCATGAGATCGAACGGCCGCACATCGTGGTGCACGACTCGACGTACTACTTGTTCTTCGTGACGCAACGCCTCGGTTTCCATCCCCCTGACGCCGCTCCCACCGGCCTGTACGGCTTCGCGGCGCCGTCACCGACCGGCCCGTACGAGCCGCTCAACGGCAGCGGCCTCGTGCTGGCCAACCCGCCTGAGCACCCCGACCTCGCCTACGCGTGGCTGGTGCTGAGCGATCTGCGTGTCGTGGGTTTCCTGAACTACCGCTCCACCGGCGGCGGATCGCTCGCGAAAGCCGGCCCGCTGGAGGCGCGGGCCGGCTTCGGCGGAACTGTCGCACCGGTGCTCAGGCTCGCGCTCGACGGGCTGAGCACCTCGGTGGTGGTGTGACGACCGGCGGCCGGTCTCGGCGTACACAACCGCCGGTCGTCAGATCAGGGGGTCACGGTGTCGTCAGGGAGAACTGGCGTACCGTGACCGAGCCGCCGAGGGCCTGGGTGGCGTAGTTGAAGATGCCGAACCGGTGTCCGGGGAAGAAGTTCCAGGCATTGCCGAGCGTCATCGCCTGGCCGAACGAGGTGAAGTTCACCCCGTCGGTGCTGTAAGAGAACCGCGCCTGCCGGCCCGTACCCGGCCGGATGTCGGCATTGGCCCGCAACCAGATCCGGCCACCCGACACCGCCGTCGACGCGACCTCGGTACCGGTACTGGAGGTGTTCCAACTACTGTTCATCGCCAGCCCGTTGGTCATCACCAGCCTCGTCGCACCGTTGTCCCGCCGCACCCCGATCCACGCCGACGAATCCCGCAAGATCGCCAACCCCGTCCGGTCACCGTCACGCATCGTCGAGTAATCCAGCTCGATCGTCGCTGTGGACGTCGGACCCTGCGTGCGATGCGTCAACGTGTTGCGCGCGGTGTACAAATCGTTGGTCACCGTCGCGGTCTGCAGCGTCAGGCCGTTGTTCACCGAGAACTTGGTGGTGTCGGGGTTGTGGTTCCACTCCCACTGCGGCCCGAGCGACGTGCCGGAGAAGGTGTCGGTACCCGTCAGCGGCTTCACCGGACGGATCGGCAGGTTGGGACGGGGGTAGGTCGCTCCCCAGCCGCCGTTGACGGTGGTGACGGTCGGCCAGCCGTCGGAGGTCCAGGTGATCGGCGCCATCGCCGGCACCCGGCCACCCGGATAGGCGTCCACGAACGCCATGTAGTACCACTGACCGTTCTGCGTCTGCACCAGCCCACCCTGATGCGGCACACCGCCACCAGAGATCGGACTCGGCATGTTCAGCAGCACCTGACGCATCTCATACGGACCGAACGGACCATTGGTCGACTTCAACACGTACTGACCATTGGCCGGACGCGTCAGCCAGATGTAATAGGCACCATTGCGCTTGTAGAACCGCGCACCCTCCAACGTCCCGACACTGGAAGGAGTACTGAACACCTGCTGCGACCGCACCTCACTGGTACCGTCCGCCGACAACTGCGCCACACTGATCTGCGTGTTCCCGTACGCCACATACATCGTGTCGTTGTCGTCCACCAGCAGACCAGCGTCGTAGTAACACTTGTTGATCGTGGAACGCCGCTGCCAGGGACCCTCCACCGTCGAGGACGAGTACACATACGTCCTGGCGAAGTCGATGCATCCGAGCCAGTAGAACTGGTTGTTGCTCGGACGATGGCCGAACGCCGAGGCCCAGATCCCGTCCACATAGGCGCGGTCACCGACCATGCTGTACTTGTTGCCGAAATCAAGCGTCGGCACCGAGTGACCCGCGAACTCCCAGTTCACCAAGTCATACGATCGAAGAATCGGCGCACCAGGCGAATAGTGGAACGTCGACGACGACATGTAGTACGCGTCACCGACACGGATGATGTCCACATCCGGGAAGTCCTGCCACACCACCGGGTTGTTGTACGTGCCACCGGGCCCGGACGGAGTCGGGGTCGGGGTCGCCGTGGGGGTGGGGGTCGGCGTGGGGTTGGTGCCGCCGATCTGGACGAGCTGCCACTGCTGGTTGTTGCCGCCGTGGTCGTCGTACTGCACGATGTTGCCGCCGTCCGCGGTGGAGGCGTTCTGGACCTCCATGACCCGGTTGCTGTTGCGGTTGATCAGCCGCACGTACCCGCCGGAGGAGTCCGCCAGCCGGAACTGCTGGTTGGTGCCGTTGTGGTCGCTCCACTGGATGATCGCGGCGCCGTTGGCCGTCGAAGCGCCGTTGACGTCCAGCACCTTCCCCGACAGCCGCGACTTCAGCCGGTAGTAGCCGCCGCCGGAGTCGACGAACTGCCACTGCTGCTGGTTGCCGTCGTTACGGCTCCACTGGGTGATGCGCGCGCCGTCGGCGGTGGACAGGTTGTACACGTCCAGCGCCTTGCCGCTGTTGCGGTTGATCAGGACGTACCAGGCGTTGGTGTCCACGGTCGCCGCGGAGGCGGTCGAGGAGTTCACCGCCGCGGCCGTGCCGCCGACGACGATCGCGATTACGGCCGCGGCGACCCGCGACCATAGACTTCGCCGCCTGGGCATGCGAATAGTGATCATGACTCTCCAGAGGGGGGACGAGAGGGTTCCAGGCGGCTCGATGACGACTGTGAGCGATAACAGAGTCGTAGTCAAGACGAAACATTCACGCCGCGCCGCGACCCCCACCCCCGGCAGGAAAGCCGCACTCCTCTGGTTTTCGCAGGTGAAACGTTCATTTTTCCGCCACCGTCCGCCGCGGTTCCGGCGGCTTTCCCCGATGAAACGTACGGACCTTGCGACCAGGTATCGAAGACCCTATGTTAGCGATCACAGGCGGCTCATGATCATTTGTTGCGGAGGAAAGGCCATTCCCCCATGACCTTGAGCAGACGCGCGTTCGCGCGTGCCGCCGTCTCCACCGCCGCGCTCGCCGCAGCGGGTGTGGCGACCACCAGGACGGCGTGGGCCGCCAACACCGCCTACGCGTTCGCGTACTTCACCGAGTCACCGAACAGAGTGGGTTCCGACTACGGCCTGCACCTGGCGGTCAGCCGCGACGGGCTCAACTGGACACCGCTCAACCAGAACAACCCCGTGGTGGTCCCCACCGCCGGACAGCAGGGGCTGCGCGACCCGTTCCTGTTCCGCAAGGCCGACGGCACGTTCCTGGTCATCGCCACCGACCTCAAGGGCACCAACTGGGACGCCGTCAGCCAGTACCTGCATGTGTGGGACTCGGTGAACCTGACGAACTTCACCGGCTACCGCCGCCTGCGCATGCAGACCACCAACGACCACACCTGGGCCCCCACGGTGTTCTGGAACGCCGCACGCGGCCAGTACGGCATCGTGTACTCCGCCGCGGAGATCCTGCGGGTCAACTGGACCAACGACTTCCAGAACGTCAGCGCGGCGCAGACCTTCTTCAGCCCCGGTCACGGCGTGCTCGACGGCGACATCGTCGTGGACGGCGGCACGACCTACCTGTACTACAAGAACCTCAACGACGGCCGCCTGTACGGTTCGCGCTCCTCCACCGGCAACCCGAACACCTTCACCACCTACACCAGCGGCCTGCTCCAGGGCAGTTCCATCGAGGCCCCGATGCTGGTGAAGACCAACGAAGGCGCCTGGCGGCTGTGGGGTGACTCCTTCAGCCCCGTCAACAACGACTACTACTGCTGGTCGTCGAACAACATCGGCGGCAATTCCTGGACCGTGATGAACCAGCGCGACTACACCCCGCCGCTGAACTCCAAGCACGGCTCGATCATCGGGATCAGCGACGCCGAGTACAACGCCATGGTCTCCCGCTGGGGCACCCCGAACTGGGTGCGGCTGAAGTGCTCCAACTACCCGGACTACTTCGTGCGCCACTACAACCGAGTCGGCCGCGTCGACCCCTATCCGTTCGACCCGTACCAGGACCAGATGTGGCGCATGGTCCCCGGCCTCGCCGACTCCGCCGGCGTGTCCTTCGAGTCGGTGAACTACCCGGGTTACTACCTGCGCCACTGGGACTACGCCATGCGCCTCGACCCGAGCGAGAACACCACGGTCTTCCGCGCCGACGCGACGTTCTACCGGGTCCCCGGCCTCGCCGACTCGTCGTGGTCGTCCTTCAGGTCGTACAACTTCCCCACGCGCTACCTGCGGCACTACGACTACCTGCTGCGCATCGACCCGCTCAGCTCGTCCTCCAGCGCCACGGACCGCCAGGACGCGACCTTTAAGGTCACGCCGTAACCCTTGCGGCCGGCCGGGACCTCACGACCCCGGCCGGTCGCCTGGCATCCCGAACAGCACACGGGTGACCCGCGTGCGGCGGACCAGCAGGTCGTACGCCGCGACCGTCAAGGCCAGCGAGACGACGACGATCACCGCGTACTTGACCGCCATCGGCGCGCTCCACCGCACCACGCCGTAGGCGACCGCGACCACGATGGGCTGGTGCAGGACGTACAGCGGCAGCGCGGCGACCGCCAGATAGGCGTAGACCTTCCCGCCGGCGGGCCTGGCGGGGACGTCGCCGCGGGCCGCCACGGCACGTCGGTCGAGCAGGCCGATGACGGCGGTCACCAGGAACCACCCGGTGGCGCCGTACAGCGCGCGTGCGCCTGCCGCGAGCGGGTCGAGGTCGGTGAACGGGTCAGCGCCTGGCACGCCGGCGGCGGTGAGGAACATGACCATCCCGACCGGGAAGATCACCAGAGCGAGCACCCCGGCCACCGGCGCGTCACGGCGCATCGCCACGCGGAACCGCTCGTCCGAGGCCAGCACGAAGCCGTACAGGAAGAACAGCAGGTAGGCCCACCGGTGCCACGCGGCGAACCCCTCCTCAAGGCCCGCCGCCGCGCTCACCGCCGCGACCGGCACGGCGGGAAGCAGCGCCGCGCCGCGCCGTTCCGCGAGCCCGGCGAGCACCGCACCGGCCCGCGCGGCGGCCTCGCCGGGGAACAGACGCACGACCGGCGCCAGCATGAGGGAGAACGCGAGCAGCAGGACGAGGAACCACAGGTGGCCGGTCTCGAAGTGCTCACCGGCGAGGACGAAGGGGAAGTCCGCGAGGTCCAGGCGCACGTCGAAGAACCGCGGCAGGAAGGCCAGGTACGACTCGTGGTACGCCGGGTCGGCCCTGAGCCGCAGCCACTGCGGGATCGGCACGATCGTGAGCGTGGCCACGACCAGCGGCACCCCGAGCCGTAACAGGCGTTTGACGGCGAATCCGCCGGGTCCGGACCGGCGCAGCGAGTGCCACGAGCCGAGACCGGCGATGAGGAACAGCGCCGGCATGGCCCACACCGCCGCGATGGCGGCGACGCTCGTGGTGAGGTCGGTGGTCTCGGCGTTCTTGACGTAGAAGTCGTCCCTGGTGTCGAACACCAGCCCCGCGTGGAAGAACACGAGGCCGAGCACCACGAGCGTCCGGATCGCGTCGAGTTCGGGCCGCCGTCGCGTCTGTTCCGGCTGTGTGACCACCATGCCGCCTCCAGTGTCACCGCCACGCGTGCGGACGGCGGTATCCGCTGCCGCTGCCAACGTAGAAGCCCGGCCGCTCCTTGGGAAGCGTCTCGCACGATCTTGTGGTGGTAGATGACGCTGTGGGCTCGACATCCGGTTTTGGGCCTTGTCGGACCTTTCGGTCAGGGTTACGATCGCCTCCAAACTCTTAAGAAACTTTCCTATAAGAAGCACCCACCTCGGGGTGACGTCCCAGGGTGGCCGCGTTCTCCGCCGCGCCGTCGAAGCCCGGTGAGCCGGGTGAAAGAAGGTTGAACCCCCCATGAGACAAACCACCCGCCTGCCGGCGACGGCCGTCGCGCTGCTCCTCGCGCTCCTCGGGGTCCTCGTCACGCAGACCTCCGCGCAGGCCGCCAACCTTCTCGCCAACCCGGGCTTCGAGACGGGGTCACTCGCACCGTGGTCCTGCACCGGCGGCCTCGGCTCCGTGGTCACCTCCCCGGTCCGGTCCGGCGGCCGTGCGCTCGCCGGCGCGGCGAGCGCGTCCGACAACGCCAGATGCTCGCAGACGGTGAGCGTGCGGCCGAGCACCGCCTACACGCTGACCGCCTGGGTGCGGGGGAACTACGTGTACCTCGGCGTGGACGGCGGCGCGTCCACCTGGACGTCCTCGGCGGCGTACACGCAGCTCACCGTCTCGTTCACCACGGCGTCGAGCCAGACGAGCGCGCAGATCTACCTGCACGGCTGGTACGGCCAGGGCACGTACTACGCCGACGACGTCACCTTCGACGGCCCCGGCACACCTCCGGCCACCCCCACCCCGACTCCGACCCTCACCAGGACCCCCACCCCCACACCGACGCCGACGGTCACGCCGACACCGACGCCGACGCCGAGCGTGACGCCGACCGGTGGCACCTGCGCGCTCAAGCCGAGGCCGAGCGGGAAGGTCCTGCAGGGGTACTGGGAGAACTGGGACGGCGCGGCCAACGGCGTGCACCCGCCGCTCGGCTGGATCCCGATCACCGACGCGCGCATCAAGGCGCACGGCTACAACGTCATCAACGCCGCGTTCCCCGTCATCCGCCCCGACGGCACGGTGCTGTGGGAGGACGGCATGGACGCCGGTGTGCGGGTCGCCACCCCGGCCGAGATGTGCCAGGCCAAGGCCGCGGGGGCCACGATCCTGCTGTCCATCGGCGGGGCCACCGCCGGCATCGACCTCAGTTCGAGCGCCGTCGCCGACCGCTTCGTCGCGACCGTCGTGCCGATCCTGAGGCGGTACAACTTCGACGGCATCGACATCGACATCGAGACCGGCCTCACCGGCAGCGGCGACATCAACCGGCTGTCCACCTCGCAGGCCAACCTCATCCGCATCATCGACGGCGTGCTCGCGCAGATGCCGTCCGGCTTCGGCCTCACCATGGCCCCCGAGACGGCGTACGTCACCGGCGGCGGCGTCGTCTACGGCTCCATCTGGGGTTCCTACCTGCCGATCATCAAGAAGTACGCCGACAACGGCCGCCTGTGGTGGCTGAACATGCAGTACTACAACGGCAGCATGTACGGCTGTGCCGGCGACTCCTACTCCGCAGGCACCGTGCAGGGCTTCACCGCGCAGACCACCTGCCTCAACAACGGCCTGGTCGTCCAGGGCACGACGATCAGGGTGCCGTACGACAAGCAGGTGCCGGGCCTGCCGGCGCAGAGCGGCGCGGGTGGCGGCTACATGACACCCTCGCTGGTGTCGCAGAGCTGGAACGCCTTCGGCGGTCAGCTCAAGGGCCTGATGACCTGGTCGATCAACTGGGACGGATCACGGAACTGGACCTTCGGCGACAACGTCAAGGCACTCCAGAGCCGCTGATCACGAACCACGGGCCGCTCCTGGCAGGAGCGGCCCGCCGGTCACCAGGGGCTCAGGACGACCTTGTTGCAGTAGTGCTCCTTGTTCTTGAACATCTCGAACGCGCGCGGCGCGTCCTCCAGTCGCATGTGGTGGGTGATGACGAACGACGGGTCGAAGCCCTCGCGGATCCGGTCGAGCAGCGGCTTCATGTACCGCTGCACGTGGCACTGACCGGTCCGCATGGTCAGTGAGCGGTTCATGAACGAACCCATCGGGAACTTGTCCACGAAGCCGCCGTACACGCCGATCACGGACACGATGCCGCCGTTGCGGCACGCCATGATGGCCTCGCGCAGCGCGTGCGGCCGGTCGGTCTCCAGGCGCGCCGCCTGCTTGGCGCGGTCGTACGCCTGCACGGCGGCCACCGGGTAGTGGGCCTCCATGCCGACGGCGTCGATGCAGGCGTCGGGGCCGCGGCCCGCGGTGATGTCGCGCAGCGCGTCGAGGACGTCGACCTCCTCGTAGTTGAGCGTCAGCGCGCCGGCCCGTCCGGCGATCTCCAGCCGGTACGGGAAGCGGTCGATGCTGACGACCTGTTCCGCGCCGAGCTGGAGCGCCGCGGCGGCGGCGAACTGGCCGACGGGGCCCGCACCCCAGACGGCGATCACGTCACCGGGCTTGATGTCGCACATCTCGGCACCCATCCAGCCGGTCGGCAGGATGTCGGAGAGGAACAGCACCTTCTCGTCCGGCAGGTCGTCGTCAATCTTGATCGGGCCGATGTCGGCGAACGGCACGCGCGCGTACTGCGCCTGGCCGCCGGGGTAGCCGCCGAGCATGTGCGAATACCCGAAGATGCCGGCCGGCGAGTGGCCCATCATCTTCTCCGCGAGCCCCGCGTTCGGGTTGGAGTTCTCGCACAGCGAGTACATGCCGTGCTCGCAGGCGAGGCAGGCGCCGCAGGCGATCGGGAACGGCACGACCACCCGGTCGCCGGGCCGCAGGTTCGCCACCCCGGGGCCGACCTCCACCACCTCCCCCATGAACTCGTGGCCGAGGACGTCCCCTTTCCGCATGGTGGGGATGTAGCCGTCGTACAGGTGCAGGTCGGAGCCGCAGATCGCGGTCGAGGTGACGCGGACGACGGCGTCGCGGGGATTCAGGATCCCCGGTTCCGGCACGTCCAGGACCTCCACCTTGTTGCGTCCCATCCAGCAGTTGGCCTTCATGGGTCCTCCTCATCTCGCCAGGAGACGACGGTTCGCAGCGGCTCAGCGGCTCGCGTGCTGAGCGGGCCGCCGCGCGTGCTCGGCGGGCTGGGCCTTGTGCTGGAAGAACTGCCGCCACGCGCGGGGGCCTTCCGGGCTGCCTGCCGAACGTGCCACCTCGCCGGTCTCCATGACTTGCTTGAAGCGGCGCAGGTCGTCGCGTACCTGCTGTTCGGGGTGCTCGCCGAACAGCCGCGCGACCACGAGGCCCGCTCTGCCGCCGGGTGTGCGGTACTCCATCTCGACCCGTACCTCGGTGCCGCGACCGCCTGGCGCGTCGGTGAAGCGCACCGAGCCTCGGTGCCGCGTGGCCGCGCCGCCGAGCGACCGCCACGAGATGAGCTCGTCCTCACGGTCGCGGGTGATCTCCGCGTCCCATTCGATGATCCGGTTCGCGGGTCCTCGTACCCGCCAGTGCGAGCCGCCGCCGGGAACGGTGACCACCGACTCGACGTGCGCCATGAACCGAGGCAGATTCTCCAGATCGCGCCAGAACCGGTACACCTCGTGGCGCGGCCGGTTGACCGTGATCGCCGCGTGCAGCCCTCCCGACGGCGTGAAGCGCACGACGTGCAGCCCTCGTTCCAGCGCCTCGGCGAGCCGGTGGGCCTGCCGATTGATCGTTGTGCTCATGTGGAACCTCACCTGGCCGGGCGGCCGGCGGCATCCCGCCGGGCCGTACCACTCGTACGTCCGCAGCCCTACCCCTTTGACCTGGGACGACACTGATCGTCCGGGTTCCGCGCACCGGCACACCTCAAGAGTTTTGTGTTTTATGTCCGATTTGCGACCTGGGGCCGGGTAGAGCTGAGAGCGGACACGGGAGGCGCATCGTGGATGTGAACCGTCTGACGCAGAAGTCCCAGGAAGCCCTGCACGACGCGCAGACCAAGGCGATCCGCTACGGCCACACCGAGGTCGACGGCGAGCACCTGCTGCTGGCCCTGGTCTGCCAGCCGGACGGCCTGGCCCCCCGCCTGCTCGCCGCGGCGGGAGCCGACACCGACAAGCTGCTGCTCGAACTGGACGCCGAGCTGGAGCGTCTCCCGCGCGTCAGCGGCCCCGGCGCCGCACCCGGCGAGGTCTACGTGACCAAGCGGCTGGCACGGCTGTTCGACGCCGCCGACCGCGAGGCCAAGCGCCTCAAGGACGAGTACGTCTCGGTGGAACACCTGCTGCTCGGCCTGCTCGACGAAGGCGCCGAGGCCCCGGCCGGACGCCTGCTGGAAGGCCACGGCGTGACCCGGGACCGCCTGCTCCAGGTGCTCACCCGCATCCGCGGCAACCAGCGCGTCGTCTCGGCCCACCCGGAAGGCGCGTACGAGGCCCTGGAGAAGTACGGCACCGACCTGGTGGCGGCCGCCGCGGCCGGCAAGCTCGACCCGGTGATCGGCCGGGACGCCGAGATCCGCCGCGTCGTGCAGATCCTCTCCCGCAAGACCAAGAACAACCCGGTGCTCATCGGCGACCCCGGCGTCGGCAAGACCGCCATCGTCGAGGGCCTCGCGCAGCGCGTCAACAGCGGCGACGTACCGGAGGGCCTGAGGGATCGCACCATCTTCAGCCTGGACATGGGCTCGCTCATCGCCGGCGCCAAGTACCGAGGCGAGTTCGAGGAACGCCTGAAAGCCGTACTCGCCGAGGTCAAGGCCTCCGACGGCCGCATCCTCCTCTTCGTCGACGAACTGCACAACGTCGTCGGCGCCGGCGCCGCAGAAGGCGCCATGGACGCCGGCAACATGCTCAAACCCATGCTCGCACGCGGTGAACTCCACATGATCGGCGCCACCACGGTCACCGAGTACCGCAAGCACATCGAGAAGGACGCCGCACTGGAACGCCGCTTCCAGCCGGTGTACGTGGACGAGCCGTCCGAGGAGGACGCCATCTCGATCCTGCGCGGCCTGCGCGAACGCCTGGAGGTCTACCACGGCGTCACCATCCAGGACGGCGCCATCGTCGCCGCCGTGGTCCTCAGCCACCGCTACATCTCCGACCGCTTCCTCCCGGACAAGGCCATCGACCTGGTCGACGAGGCCTGCGCCATGCTCCGCACCGAGATCGACTCCATGCCGGCCGAACTCGACGAACTCATCCGCCGCGTCACCCGCCTGGAGATCGAGGACGCCGCACTCGCCAAAGAGGACGACCCCGCGAGCGTCCGCCGCCTCGAATCCCTGCGCAAAGAACTAGCCGACCTGCGCGCCGAAGCAGACGCCATGCGCGCGCAGTGGGAAGCCGAACGCCACTCCCTGCGCAAAGTGCAGCACCTACGCCAGGAGATCGAGTCCGTGCGCCGCGAAGCCGAACGCGCCGAGCGTGCCTACGACCTGAACAAGGCCGCCGAACTGACCCACGGAAAGCTCCCCGAACTGACCCGCCGCCTCCGCGCCGCCGAGGAGGCCCTGGAGTCCAAACAGTCCGGCCACCGCCTGCTCCGCGAAGTCGTGACCGAGGACGAGATCGCCGGCATCGTGTCCCGGTGGACCGGCATCCCGGTAACACGCCTCAAGGAAGGCGAACGCGAGAAACTCCTCCACCTCGACGAAATCCTGCACGAACGCGTCATCGGCCAGGACCAGGCCGTCCAGTCCGTAGCCGACGCCATCATCCGCGCCGGCTCCGGCATCAAGGACCCCCGCCGTCCCATCGGCTCCTTCATCTTCCTCGGCCCGACCGGCGTAGGAAAGACCGAACTCGCCAAAGCGCTCGCCGAGGCGTTGTTCGACACCGAAGAGAGCATCGTCCGCGTGGACATGAGCGAATACCAGGAACGCCACACCGTCAGCCGCCTGGTAGGCGCACCCCCCGGCTACATCGGCTACGAGGAAGGCGGCCAACTGACCGAGGCCGTCCGCCGCAAACCGTACTCAGTAGTCCTGTTCGACGAAATGGAAAAAGCCCACACCGACGTCTTCAACATCCTCCTCCAGGTCCTCGACGACGGCCGCCTCACCGACGCGCAAGGCCGCACGGTGGACTTCCGCAACACCGTGATCATCATGACGTCGAACATCGGCTCGCAACACCTGATGGAAAGCGGCGTGACCCACACCGGCGAGATCGCACCAAGAGCCCGCGACCTCGTCCTCAGCGACCTACGCCGCCACTTCCGTCCAGAGTTCCTCAACCGGGTGGACGACACCGTCCTCTTCAAACCCCTGACAGAACCGGAGATCGAACGCATCGTCTCTTTGATGTTCAACGACATCAGAACCCGCCTGTCCGATCGCCGCATGACCCTCGACATCACAGAAGCAGCTCTGCACCACATAGCAGAACAGGGCTTCGACCCCGTCTACGGCGCACGACCTCTGCGCCGCTTCATCGCACGCGAGGTGGAGACCCGGATAGCCCGCGCCTTGGTCGCCGGCGACGTACGCGACGGCGCCGTCATCCACATCGACGCACCGGCCGACCACCTCACCGTCCGCTACGACAACCCCGAGCAATAGCCGAACCCCGAGCCGACCGAGGCCTCACCGACGCTCTGGCACTGAAGCGCGCATGTGCCGAGCACAGCGCTCTGGCGGACCACGACCGACCGGCTCGCGACCCCGTACCGCCACAACCGGCCCCACCAGACCCGCCGAACGCGACCCTTTCGATCTCTGTTCACTCGTCCCACCCTCGCTGATACACATCCAGTGAATTTTCTTTTCCGTACCGCCGGATGAATATGACGTGTGCTTAGATTGCCTTCGTGACCTGTGATTCCACGGCCAGAACGATGTCCCAGAAGATGACCGATGATGACATCGACAGGTTTGATAAAACCTAGGCCTGACATCGCCGCCATAGATAAAAAGCCCGATTTCATCTGTTTCGGGAGTATCGCGAATGAGCGTCGAACACTTCCCCGATCCCGGCTCCCCCCCGCACACTCTTCGGCGCAGAAATGCGCCGCATGCGCGAAGCCGCGCAACTGTCCCAAGCCGCCGTAGCCACCCGCCTCGGCTGCACCCAGACGCAGGTAAGCCGCCTTGAGTCCGCCACCAGAACCCCATCCAAATCCGACGCCGAACGCCTCGACCGCCTCTTCGGCGGCGAAGGCACCACCTACTTCGCCGGCCTGCGCCGCCGCATCGTGGCCCGTCCCAGCGGCCCCATCTGGTTCGAAGGCTGGACCGAAGAGATCGAACCCACCGCCGTGGTCCTCCGATCCTGGGACCCCCTCCTCATCCCCGGCCTCCTCCAGACCGAGGCGTACGCACGCCAGCTCTTCAGCCGTGCCCCACGAGCCGTCCCGGAAGATGTGGAAAAGCGAGTCGAGGCCCGCCTGCGCCGCCGCAAGATTCTCGACGCACAAAACCCGCCGTCGGTGCTCGTCCTCTTCGACGCAGGCGTACTACGCCGCCGGGTAGGCGGCTCCGAGGTGATGAGCGAACAACTCGGCTACCTGCTTGAGGTGGCCGAACGACCTAACGTGACCATTCAGGTCGTCGACCCCGACTGTCTCGCGGGACTGGCAGGCGCCTTCATGATCGCAGAACTTCCCCATGGACAGCCAGATGTCATCCATGCGGACTCACCGGTCCAGGGACAGATTACAAGCGAACACGAATTCGTAGCATCCATACGCAACCGATATGAAGCCGTACGAGCATGGGCCTATCCTGAGCATGTGTCCTTGAAATGATCGAGGAGGCGAGACGAGAGTGGACCTGAGCACCGCCGCGTGGCGGAAGTCGTCATACTCCTCCGACAACGGCGGGCAATGCGTCGAGATCGCGACCAACCTGCCCCACGCGATCGCGGTACGCGACAGCAAGTTCCCCGCGGGCTCCAAACTTGTTTTCAGGCCGACCGAGTGGCGGCATTTCATTGGAGAGATCAAGAAAGGAATGTTCGATTCCATGTCCTGACTTGTCATGATTCGCATCTTTTGATGCGTTCTGGAGGGTTTCCTCCCTGAATGACGGCGAATTCTCCTGAGCCGACACATCCGGCCAGAGCCAAAGGCCGAGGAGGCATCAGTCGTGACCGTAGACCTGACCCAAGCCGCATGGAGAAAGAGTTCTCGCAGTGGGGACAGTGGTGGGAACTGTGTCGAGGTGGCATCGAATCTGCTCGGCATCGTCGGAGTCCGGGACAGCAAGAACACGACCGGGCCCGCATTGATCTTCAGCTCCGGCGAGTGGTCGGCGTTCCTGCGCGGCGTCAAGGGTGGCGAGTTCGGCCGCTGATCGGTAGCGACGAGGACGCGAACCAGGAGGCTCCGGCCGAGGGGACAGGTCCTGTGTCGGCGGGACACGGGACCATGGTCACTACCGGTAGGGGCCGGAGGTGCATAGATTCGGTTCTATGATTCGTGTTTTCCTTCTCGATGATCATGAGGTCGTTCGGCGGGGTGTCGCGGCGTTGCTGGAGGCCGAGGACGATATCGAGGTCATCGGTGAGGCGGGGACGGCCGAGTCGGCGGTGGCGCGGATTCCGGCGCTTCGGCCGGATGTCGCGGTGCTCGATGTGCGGCTGCCGGACGGCAGCGGTGTGGAGGTGTGCCGTGAGGTGCGGAGCCGGGTGCCGGGGTTGAACTGCCTCATGTTGACCTCTTATGCCGATGACGACGCGCTGTTCGAGGCGGTCATGGCGGGGGCCTCGGGGTATGTGCTCAAGCAGATCCACGGCTCGGACCTGGTCGGCGCGGTGCGTACCGTCGCGGCGGGGCAGTCGCTGCTCGACCCGCAGACGACGGCGGCGATGCTGCACCGGCTGCGGGACCAGGCGACTCGCAAGGATCCGCTCGCGGTGCTGTCGGACCAGGAGCGGACCATTCTGGAGCTGATCGGCGAAGGGTTGACCAACCGGCAGATCGGCGAGCGGATGTTCCTCGCGGAGAAGACCGTGAAGAATTACGTGTCGAACCTGCTGAGCAAGCTCAACATGCAACGCCGCACCCAGGCCGCCGCGTTGGCCGCGCGGCTCAAGGACCGGCCGGAGACGCCAGGGACTTAGGAGCCGTACGCGGCCTCGGCCATGGCCTTTTGCCTTCCGGCCGGTCCGCGCGCCGGTTTCCGGTATCTGTGCCGTCCCCCACGGCGGGCCTGCCATCGTGGCGGCTGATCACGTGCCAGGAGCACGGGGCCTGCTATTTCTCGTCCAGGACCTCGTGGACCGGACGCCGGACGCCGTGGGTCTCGGTGCCGGTGTGGCCGAGTCTGAGGATCATCTGGGGGTGTTCGCCGGCGCAGAGTTCCTCGCGGATGAAGGCGCGTAGCAGCGGCCGTTCCAGGGCCTGTGTGTGGAAGGCGGCGCGCACGCCGTTCGCGGCGGCGTGCAGCAGTACGCGTTGCAGGGCCTGGCCGGCGGCGATCCAGTCGCGGCGGTCGTCGGCGCGGGTCGTGATCATGGCCACGAGGCCTGTCGCGGTCTCGTCGCCGCGGTCCTCTCCGGTGCCCCAGGCGTTGCCGTGCGCGTAGTCACGTTGTGCGAAGTGCGGGGACGTGCGGCGCGGGTCCCGGGGGTAGGCGGCGGCCGGAACGCCGTCGCCGTGGCGGCTGCCGGGAGGACGGCCCCATTTGACGGACTCGAGGGTGAAGGCACGGTCGCCGGCCTGGATCTCCTGGGCCGCGGCGGTGATCGCCGCGAGAGCACGCACCGCCGCGTCCTGCTCCACGAGCAGCAGGTGTGCTCCTTCGGCCTCGGCCTGTTTGACCAGTGCGGTCACCAGGTCCTGCGGCACAGGTTCATCGGCGAAACCGGCACGGTGGGTCCGCCGGGCCGGGATCTGCTCGTTCATGAGCTTCACCTGCTCGTCGGCGTCCATCGGGCCGTCGGCCCTGACGGACGCCAGTACAGCGGGCCGGTCGGGGTCGGGGAGGACGGTGACCACGGGCCGCAGGCCGGCGGCGCGCAGGGCCGTCCTGATGGTGAACAGAGCGGCGCCGCAACTGATGAGCTGTTCACGGCCCTCGGGATCACCGGCGCGTGACCAGCGCTCGGGGTCGGCGCGCACCCGGATCTCGTCTCCCTCGATGACGAAGGACCAGGGCTGGCTGTTGTGCAGCGACGGGGCCCAGACGGCGGCCTCCACCGCTGAACGCAGATGGTTCGTCATGTCATCAGTCCATCACCTGGACGGATCCGCAGGTCAGGGACTTATGGCCTTTTCCAGGGGGTCGTTGGTGAGCCGCTTGCGGAACACCCAGTAGGTCCACCCCTGGTACAGCAACACCACAGGAGTGAAGATCGCCGCGACCCACGTCATGACCCCGAGCGTGTACGGCGTGGAGGCGGCGTTGACCACCGTGAGGCTGTTGGCGGGGTCGAGGGCCGGCATGACGTCGGGCCACAGATTGCCGAACAGGGTGGCCGTCACGGCGACGATCGCCGTCGCGGTGGCGGTGAACGCCAGTCCGTCCCGGCCGGCCCGCGTCGCGACCAGGGCCGCGAGCAACCCGGCGGTGGCGATCCCCGCGGTGATCCAGGTGGCCGTTCTGCCGCCGTCGAGCTGGGTGAGCAGCAGGAACGCGCCGCCGGCGAGCACCGACGCGAGGCCTGCCTGGAGTGCGAGCCGCGTCGCGCCGGCGCGCAGTTCGCCGACGGTGCGCAACGCCAGGAACACCGCGCCGTGGAAGGTGAACAGCGTGAGTGTGGCGACCCCGCCGAGGAGCGCGTACGGGTTGAGCAGCGTGAGCAGGGTGCCGGTGTACTCGTGGTCGGCGTCCAGGGGGACGCCGCGCACGATGTTCGCGAACGCCACACCCCACAGGAACGCGGGGATCAGCGACCCCCAGAAGAACGCGTGGTCCCAGGCGCGGGTGCGGTCGCTCTTGGCGCGGTACTCCAGTGCGACGCCGCGTGCGATCAGCGCGAGCAGGATGAGGAACAGCGGCAGGTAGAAGCCGCTGAACAGCGTCGCGTACCACTCGGGGAAGGCCGCGAACGTCGCGCCACCCGCCACGAGCAGCCACACCTCGTTGCCGTCCCACACCGGGCCGATGGCGCGGTAGACCAGGCGCCGCTCGGCCTCGTCCCCCGCGAGGAACGGCAGCAGCACGCCGACGCCGAAGTCGAAGCCCTCCAGCACGAAGTAGCCGGTCCACAGGACGGCGATGAGGACGAACCATACGGTGGTGAGTTCCATGGTCTTCGCTTTCCGGTGCGGCTAGTACGACAGGGCCGGCAGCGGCTCGGCGGGGGTCTCCGCGCCGGGGTCGGGCTCGGGGCCGAGGCGGATGAACTTGAGCAGCAGCCGCACCTCGATGGCCGCCAGCACCGCGTAGACCAGGGTGAAGCCGACGAGGCTGATCGCGACCTCGGGGACGTCGGCGCCGGGTGAGACGGCGGCGGCGGTGCGCATGACGCCGAAGACCGTCCACGGCTGTCGTCCCATCTCGGTGAAGACCCAGCCGAGTGAGTTGGCGAGGAACGGCAACGCGATCCCGGCGACCGCGACCCGGGTGAACCACGGGCTCGCCGGGGTCCTGCCGCGCCGCGTCAGCCACAGCCCGGCCAGCGACAGCAGCCCGGCGAGGAAGCCGAAGCCGATCATCAGCCGGAAGCTCCAGTACGCGAGCCCGATGACCGGCCGGTAGTCCCCCGCGCCGTACAGCGCCAGGTAGCGGGCCTGGATGTCGTTGATGCCCTCGACCCGGCCGTCCAGGGTGTTGGTGGCGAGCACGCTCAGGCCGTTCGGCACCTGGAGGTTGACGCGGTTGCGGCCGTTCTCCACGTCGCCGATCGCGAACAGCGAGAATCCGGCCGACGACTCGTCCTGCCACAGCGCCTCGGCCGCGGCCATCTTCATCGGCTGCTGCTCGGTCATGATCTGCGCCTGCCAGTGGCCGGACAGCGCGACACCTCCGGCGGCGACCAGACCGACGACCATGGCGAGCCGCAGCGACGTGCGGAACATCGCGACGTCGCGCCGCCGTGCGATCTGCCAGGCGCTGATCCCCGCCACGAACGCGCCGGCCGTGACGAACGCGCCGAAGATCACGTGAGGGAAGGTCACCAGGGTCGTGGAGTTGGTCAGCACGGCCCAGATGTCGGTCAGCTCGGCCCGATGCGTCACAGGGTTGATCCGGTAACCCACCGGGTGCTGCATCCAGGAGTTGGCCGCCAGGATGAAGTACGCCGACAGGGCCGTGCCGATCGACGCCAGCCAGATCGTCGCCAGGTGCACACGCGGCGGCAGTTTGTCCCAGCCGAAGATCCACAGGCCGAGGAACGTCGACTCCAGGAAGAAGGCGATCAGCCCTTCCATGGCCAGCGGCGCACCGAAGACGTCCCCGACGAACCGCGAGTACTCACTCCAGTTCATCCCGAACTGGAACTCCTGCACGATCCCCGTCACCACACCCATGGCGAAGTTGATCAGGAACAGCCGGCCCCAGAACCGGGTAAGACGCAGGTAGGCGGGTTTCTTCGTGCGATACCAGGCCGTCTGCAGGCCGGCCACGACAAGCGACAAGCCGATCGTCAACGGGACGAAGAGGAAGTGGTACACGGTCGTGATGCCGAACTGCCATCGCGACAGGTCCAAGACGTCCATCGGGGACTCCAAGTCATAGCGAACTCCTGCGAGGGTCCTCCCGGCCGCACGACCCGGCGTAGGGCCGGGAGGCTCACGGGGTGAGGACCTTGGTCCCGGCACACCGCGCCATCGGTCCTGTGACCTGCCACAGAACCGCCGGGGCCTGATCACGTGAAGCCAGGCCGGCCTTGACGCGCGGCACGGAACCACCGGGGTCCTGATCACGTGAAGCCGGGCTGGTCCCGGTGTCCGGTACGGGCCGGCTCGGTGGTCTCGTCACCTGCGGGCCGCGGACCAAAGTCCTCCGGGGCCGGGCCGTCCGGCTCTCCTCGCCGCACCCCGGCCGGGGAGAACCTGACGGCGGAAACCAGTGAAGGAGTCGTGCCATGTCCCCCGTCGAATCGGGAATCCGCGCCATGTCCGACGCAAGCCCCGTCGAATGCGACGTGCTGTTGCGTGACGGCACCATCGCTCACGTGCGCTCGCTCACGCCAGGCGACCTCGCCGCGCTGCACGACCTGGTCGACCGCAGCTCCGAGCGGTCGGCGTACCTGCGGTTCTTCACCGGGGGACGTGCCACCGCGCACACCTACATGGACCGCGTCACGGCGCCGGGTCACCAGGGCCGCGCGCTCGTCGCGGTGGTGCGTGGCCGCGTGGCCGGCATCGCCGAGTACACGCCGTACGGCGACGGGACCGCCGACATGGCCGTCCTGATCGGCGACGAGGCCCAAGGCGAAGGACTCGGCACGCTGCTGCTCGAACACCTGGCGGCTCTCGCCGCCGCCGAAGGCGTCGGGACGCTCATCGCGCAGGTGCTCAGCGCCAACACCGCGATGCTGCGGGTTCTGCGTGATCTCGGCCTGGAAGTGGAGGTCGGCTACAACGGCGCGACCGCGGACGTCCTGGTGGACCTCACCCCTGGCGTACGGCTCATGGAACGCCTCGCGGCCCGCGACCACGAGGCCGAACGCGCCTCTCTGGCCCCGCTGATGACCCCCGGCTCGGTCGCGGTGATCGGCGCGGGACGCGACCCCGCCGGCATCGGCCACAAGGTGGTCCGCAACCTGATCGACAGCGGCTTCCGCGGCGCGATCCACCCTGTGAACCCGCGCGCCACGACCATCGCCGGCCTGGAGGCCTGGCCCGACATGGCGGCCATCCCGGTACCTGTGGACGTGGCCGTGGTCGCCGTGCCGGCCGCGGCGGTCGTCAAGGTCGCTCGTGAGTGCGCCGCCACCGGGGTCAAGGGCCTCGTCGTGCTGTCCGCCGGTTTCGCCGAGAGCGCCGGCCGCGACGCCGAACGCGAGCTGCTCGCCGTCTGTCGTACGGCCGGCATGCGGCTGATCGGCCCCAACTGCCTCGGAATCGTCAACACCGCGGCACGGCTGAACGCCAGCTTCCTGCCGCACACCCCCGTGCCAGGCGACGTCGCCGTCCTGTCGCAGTCCGGCGCCGTCGGCGCGGCGCTGCTGGACCGCCTGGCCGTCTCGTCGTTCGTGTCGGTCGGCAACAAAGCTGACGTGAGTGGCAACGACCTGCTCGAATACTGGGAGGACGACGACGCGACCAAGGTGATCGCGCTGTACCTGGAGTCGTTCGGCAACCCACGCAAGTTCGCACGCATCGCATCGCGTGTCGGCCGCCGCAAGCCGATCCTGCTCGTCAAGAGCGGCCGTTCCGACGCCGGCGACCGCGCCGTACGCTCGCACACCGCCGCCGCCGCGACTCCGGACATCGCCGTGGACGCACTGGTCCGCGCCGCCGGCGTCATCCGCCTCGACAACGTGCGCGACCTGATCGACACCGCCAGACTCATGGCCGCGCAACCCCTCCCCGCCGGCCGCCGCGTCGCCATCGTCGGCAACTCCGGCGGCCCGGAAGCCATGACCGCCGACGAATGCGAAAGAAACGGCCTGCTCGTCCCCGAACTCCCCACCTCAACGGCGCTCGCGGCCCGCATCCCGTCCGCCGCACTCCACAACCCCGTCGACCTGACCGCCGGCGCCACCGCGGAAGACATCGCGCTGGCCGTGACCGAGGCCCTCGCCGCACCGCAGACCGACACCGTCCTCGTCGTCTACACCCCCCCGTTCGGCTCAGGTGCGGACGCCACCAAGCAGGCCATCGCCGAAGCGGCCCGCGGCGCCACCAAGCCTGTCGTCGCCTGCGTCATGGGTGAGGACGGCCTGATCGACGGCCTCGTCCCGACCTACGCCTACCCCGAGCAGGCCGTACGCGCTCTCGCACGCGCCGCCGCCTACGCCGAGTGGCGCCACCTGCCTCCCGAGATCCCCGGCCCCACCCTGGACGACCCGAAGGCCCGCGAGATCGTCAAAGGCACCGACGGCTGGCTCTCCCCCGAGCTGACCGAACGCCTCCTGCGCCACTTCGACATCCCGGTGCTGCCGTCCCTGACCGTCCACGACGCAGAAGCCGCCGCCGAGGCCGCCGAGTCCCTAGGTGTCCCCGTGGCTTTGAAGGTCACCGGCCCCGTCCACAAGAGCGAAGCCGGCGGCGTACGCCTGAACCTCCGAGGCGCCGCCGAAGTACAACAGGCCTACCAGGAAATGTCCGCCTCCATAGGCACCGCCATGACCGGCGCCATCGTCCAGCCGATGGCCGCACAAGGCGTGGAGATCATCGTAGGCGGCGTCAACTACCCGACCTTCGGCCCCCTGGTCATGGTCGGCATGGGAGGCGTCACCGCCGACCTCCTGGCCGACCGCTCCTTCCGCATGCCCCCCTTCCGAGTCGACACCGCCGCCGAAATGATCGCCGACCTCCGCTGCTCCCCCGTGCTCTACGGCTACCGAGGCCGCCCCAAAACCGACACCACAGCCCTGGCGACCCTCGTCACCCACGTAGGCCACCTCATGGACACCCTCCCCGAGGTGGCGGAACTCGACCTCAACCCGGTGATCGTCACCCCGGAAGGCGCCGTGGCCGTCGACTCCAGAATCCGTGTGACCCCCCGCCGTCCCACCCCGTCCCCCTACATCCGCCGCCTGCGCTGACCCGGCCACGACGAAGGCCGCTCACCGGAGTCCTCCTCCGGTGAGCGGCCTTTTGCCTGATGTCGGCGTGCGACGCGGCGCCTGACGTCAGGAGTCGGCACCCCCCTCATCGAGCCTCGGCCGCACGACGGCGACCGGACACCTGGCGTGGTGGAGGACGGCGCGGCTCACCGAGCCGAGGACGGTGGCGGTGACGGGGCCGCGACCGTGAGAGCCGACGACGAGCAGGTCCGCGCCTTCGGACGCGGAGGCGAGGGCTTCGACCGGGTGCGCGCGGCGGACGTCCTCGATCACCTGGACGCCGGGGTACTCGGCGCGGGCTTTGGCGAGGAGGCTTGCCACCGCGGTCTGGTGTGCGATGCGGGTCTCCTCCATGTTGTAGCCGATGTCCGGCGCGAAGGGGTAGACGTCCGGTTCCCAGGCGTGCAGTGCGCGCAGGGTGGCGCCGCGGCGTGCGGCCTGTTCGAAGGCGTAGGTGAGGGCCGGGAGGCACTCGGGGGTGTCGTCGACACCGAGGACGACTTCGCCTTTCGTGAGGTCCGGCAGGTGCGGCACGACGACGACGGCGCCGGCGGCGCGGCCGGCGACCTGCATGCTGACGGAGCCGACGACCAGCCTGGCGAAGCCTCCCATGCCGCGTGTGCCGATCACCAGCTCGCCGGCCTTGGCGGCCAGGTCGCGGAGCACCTCGCCGGCGGCGCCTTCCAGCATCTGGGTGGTGACGTCGACCTCCCCGGACCGCGCGTGCGCGATCTGCTCCGCTTCGGCGAGCACCTTGGCGGCGCCACGGGTGAGCTGGTCGTCGAGCTCGGGGTCGGGGAATCTTCTGAGCTGGTAGGGGTCGCGGTTCAGGACGAACACGATGCGCAGGGGAACTCCGGCGCGCACCGCGTCGTCGGTGGCCCATTGGACCGCCGCGAGTGACGCCGGTGACCCGTCCACTCCGACGACGACATCTTTCATGACTGCCTCCTTCGTCTCTTCCATGGCACCGCGCGGAGCGTCCGCATCGAAGGGCCGAAGGTCCCTGCCAAGGTCCCGTACGGCGCGAAGCCGGTCCGCTACGAGAAGAGCCCGTCCGGCGAAGGCGGACGGGCTCTGGAGCTTGGGTCAGGGGGTCAGTGTTCTGCGGCGATTCTGGTGGCGGTTTCGGCGAGGCGGGTGGCGTAGGCCCATTCGTTGTCGTACCAGCCGAAGATCTTCACGAGGGTGCCTTCGGACTGGGTGAGGGGTGCGTCGAAGACGCAGGAGGAGGGGTCGCCGATGATGTCGGTGGAGACCAGGGGTGCGGTGCTGTAGCGGAGGATGCCGGCCAGAGGGCCGGTGGCGGCTGTGGCGAAGGCGTCGTTGATCTCTTCGGGGGTGGCGGGGGTCGCGAGGACGGCGGCGAGGTCGGTCAGGGAGCCGTCGGGGACGGGGACGCGGAGGGCTATGCCGTCGAGGCGGCCGGCGAGTTCGGGGATGACCTCGCCGACCATGCGTGCGGCGCCGGTGGTGGTGGGGACGATGTTGACGGCGGCGGAGCGGGCACGGCGGGGGTCTTTGTGGGGTGCGTCGAGGAGGCGCTGGTCGGCGGTGTAGGCGTGGACGGTGGTCATGAAGCCTTTGACGAGGCCGAAGGTGTCGTTGAGGACCTTGACCATGGGGGCGACGCAGTTGGTGGTGCACGAGGCCATCGAGATGATCTGGTGGAGGCCGGGGTCGTAGGCCTGGTCGTTGACGCCGGGGACCAGGGTGACGTCCATGCCGCGGCCGGGTGCGGTGACGAGGACCTTGCGCGCGCCGTTCTTCAGGTGGATCTCGGCGTCGGCGCGGGTGCGGAAGCGGCCGGTGGCCTCGATGACGAGGTCGGCGCCGTAGGAGTACCAGTCGATGCCGGACGGGTCGTGGTGGCCGGTCACGGGGATGCGTGTGCCGTCGACGACGAGTGCGCCTGGTGCGGCGGCGACCGGTTTGTCGTAGGTGCCGTGGGTGGAGTCGTGCTGGAGCAGGTGGGCCAGCGTGCCGACGTCGGCCAGGTCGTTGATCACGGCGATGTCGAGGCCCCGGGCCAGGCCGGCGCGGAGCACGGCGCGGCCGATCCTGCCGAAACCGTTGATACCGATCTTCATCATGGCGTCCTCCAAGGCGTCTGTACCGCCGATGGTGCGGCGGCGGCGGGGCCGGGCCGTAGAGGCGAACCGATGCGGTGAGAGGGGACCTTCGTCCCGCTGACCGGTGACCTCTGTGCGATGAGAACCAGGTGTTCCGGCGGGAGGGTGGTGGGAGAAGCAGAGACCCGAGGAGGTTTCCGATGACGGTCACCATGGACCGGGGACGGATGGCCCCGGTCATCGCATGGCACGGTTTCCGTGGCACGGCGTGGCGGGAGCGGATTGACGTACGTGCGTTCATTCAGGACAACTACACACCGTACGAGGGTGACGAGAGCTTCCTGGCCGGGGCCACCGGCCGTACCCACGCCGTCTGGGCCAAGATCACTGAGTTGCTGCCGGAGGAGCGGCGCAGAGGCGTGTACGACGTGGACGTCACCACGCCGTCGTCCATCACCGCGCACGCTCCCGGGTACATCGACAAGGAACGTGAGCTGATCGTCGGACTGCAGACCGACGCGCCGCTCAAGAGAGCGATCATGCCGCAGGGTGGCCTGCGGATGGTGGAGAACGGGCTGGCCGCCTACGGCTACGAAACCGCCGCCGCCGTGCGGGAGATCTTCACCAAGTACCGCAAGACGCACAACGACGGCGTGTTCGACGCCTACACCCCCGAGATCAAGGCCGCGCGGCGCTCGGGGATCATCACCGGCCTGCCGGACGCGTACGGCCGGGGACGGATCATCGGCGACTACCGCCGGGTCGCGCTGTACGGTGTGGACCGCCTCGTCGCGGCGAAGAAGGACGAACTGAGCGGCCTGGACGCCGCGTTCTCCACCGCGGACGTGATCCGCGACCGCGAGGAGCTCTCCGAGCAGATCCGCGCGCTGGAGGAACTGCGGCGGATGGCCGCGTCCTACGGCCATGACATCTCCCGTCCCGCCGCCACCGCGCAGGAGGCCGTGCAGTGGCTGTACTTCGCCTACCTCGCGGCGGTGAAGGAGCAGAACGGCGCGGCGATGTCGCTCGGCCGCACCTCGACCTTCCTCGACGTCTACCTGCAGCGGGACCTCGCCGAGGGTCTCATCACCGAGGAACGCGCGCAGGAGCTCATCGACGACTTCGTCATCAAGCTGCGCGTCGTGCGGTTCCTGCGGACCCCCGAGTACGACCGGCTGTTCTCCGGCGACCCGACATGGGTGACCGAGTCCATCGGCGGCATGGGTGAGGACGGCCGCACGCTCGTCACCCGGACGAGCTTCCGCTACCTGCAGACGCTGCGGAACCTCGGCCCCGCGCCGGAGCCGAACCTCACGGTGTTCTGGTCGCCGCGACTGCCGGAACCGTTCAAGCGGTTCTGCGCGCGGATGTCCATCGAGACCAGCGCGATCCAGTACGAGAGCGACGACCTGATGCGGCCGTGCACCGGTGACGACACCGCGATCGCCTGCTGCGTGTCGGCCGCTCCGGTCGGCGAGCAGATGCAGTTCTTCGGCGCGCGGGTGAACCTCGCCAAGACGCTGCTGTACGCGATCAACGGCGGACGCGACGAGGTGACCGGTGAACAGGTCGGCCCGGTGACGCTGCCGATCACCGGCGAGTACCTCACCTACGACGAGGTGGCCCCGGCGTTCGACCGCATGATGGACTGGCTGGCCCGCACGTACGTCTCGGCGCTCAACGTCATCCACTTCATGCACGACAAGTACGCCTACGAGCGCATCGAGATGGCGCTGCACAACTACCCGGTGAAGCGCACGCTGGCCTGCGGCATCGCCGGCCTGTCGGTCGCCGCCGACAGCCTTTCCGCGATCCGGTACGGCCGGGTCCGGGTGGTGCGCGACAAGAGCGGCCTGGCGGTCGACTACGTGGTGGAAGGCGACTACCCGGCGTACGGCAACAACGACGACCGCGCGGACAGGATCGCCGTCGACCTGGTCAGGTCGTTCATGACCAAGATCCGCAGGCACCCGGCGTACCGGGACGCCGAGCACACCCAGTCGGTGCTGACGATCACCTCCAACGTGGTGTACGGCGCGCACACCGGCAACACCCCCGACGGACGCCGCGCCGGACGGCCGTTCGCTCCGGGGGCCAACCCGATGAACGGACGCGACCGGCACGGCATGATCGTCTCCGCGCTGTCGGTGGCCAAGCTGCCGTACGCCGAGGCCAGGGACGGCATCTCACTCACCAACACGGTCACCCCCGAGGGCCTCGGCCGCACCGATGAGGAGCGGGTGACCAACCTGGTCGGCGTGCTCGACGGATACATGGACGCCGGTGGCTTCCACATGAACGTCAACGTGCTGACCAGGGCCGTGCTGCTCGACGCGATGGAGCACCCGGAGAACCACCCGCAGCTCACGGTCCGCGTGTCCGGGTACGCGGTGAACTTCGTGCGGCTGACCAGGGAACAGCAGCAGGACGTCGTGGACCGCACGTTCCACGGGTCGCTGTGAACACGCGCGACGAGGTCCTGGCGCAGGCGGCGGACGAGTTGCGTCCGCCGCCTGCGCCGGACGGGACCGGGGTGATCAGCTCGTGGGACCTGTCGGTCGGCGTGGACGGCCCCGGCAGCCGTTTCGTGGTGTTCACCTGCGGCTGTCCGCTGCGCTGCCTGTACTGCCAGAACCCCGAGACCTGGCGTATGCGCGACGGCCGCAGGGTGACCGTGGACGAGGTGATGGCCGAGATCGGCAAGTACCGCAGGTTCATCGAGGTGGCCGGCGGCGGAGTCACGGTCAGCGGCGGCGAGCCGCTGCTCCAGCCCCGCTTCACGGCGGAGCTGCTGCGGCGCTGCAAGGACGCCGGTCTGCACACCGCGCTCGACACCTCGGGGTTCCTCGGCGACCGCGCCGATGACGCGCTGCTCGCCGATACCGACCTGGTGCTGCTCGACATCAAGTCCGGCGACCCCGAGGCGTACCGCGCGCTGACCGGCCGCGATCTCGAACCGACTCTGCGCTTCGCGCGCCGCCTGGCCGATCTCGGCAAACGGACCTGGGTCCGCTTCGTGCTCGTCCCCGGCCTCACCGACGCGCCGGAGCACGTGGACGCCGTCGCCAGGTTCGTGGCCGGGCTCGGCAACGTCGAGCACGTCGACGTGCTGCCGTTCCACCGGATGGCCGCCGAGAAGTACGGCCGGCTCGGCCTGACCTTCCCGCTGGCCGATGTTCGGCCGCCGGGGCCGGACCTGACGGCCCGGGTGCGCGCGCAGTTCGCGGTCCGCGGCGTGACCGCGATCTGACGCGCACCCCGGGGCTACGAACCGCGGACCCGGCGGCCGGTGATCCGGGTCGGCACGACACGGATGTGCAGCGCGCGTTCACCTCCGGCCCATGGTTCCACGGCCGCGTCCCGCGCGGCCGCGAGTTCGTCCTCCGAGGTGACGCGGTGCGCGGCTCCCTGGACGAGCACGCTCCACCCCTCACGGGCCGCCGTGTCGATGTGGTCGACCTCGAAGGCGATCTTGAACTCCAGGCCGGCGGCCCCGGTGTCCAGGCTGTCGTCCATCGGGCCGCCGAAACCGGTGCGGAACAGCACCGTGTCGCCGTCCATCGTGTAGTTGACCGGCAGCACCACCGGGCCGTCCGGCCCGTTGAAGCCCACCCGTCCGATGACGCCTTCCGCCAGCAGGCGGCGGCACTCGTCCACATCCAGTTCCCGAAACACGGGTGCGGTGTCGTGATCCTTCATGACGGGACCTATTCCCCCCGGCGGCCCCCTTACCTTCCCCGGCGCGCGGCGGGTCTCCCGGACATGTCCAAGGTCCTCCCCGCCGGTGCCTAACGCCTCCGGTGCCCGGCCCCGTTGATCGAGATGCTTGAGGTGTCCACAGGACCACCGACCCGTCCCCCGAGGTGACCGGCGACATGATCGACTTACTGGTGGAAAACGCACTCAAGGCCCTCGACGAGTACGCGGCCTTCACGCAGGAGCAGATCGACCACATCGTGAAGAAGGCGTCGGTGGCGGCCCTCGACGAGCACGCGGCACTCGCCGAACTCGCGGTCGAGGAGACCGGACGCGGGGTGTTCGAGGACAAGGCCGTGAAGAACATCTTCGCCTGTGAACACGTGACCAACAGCATGGCGACGCTGAAGACGGTCGGCGTCGTCGCGCGGGACGACATCAGCGGCCTGGTGGAGATCGCCGAGCCGGTGGGGGTCGTCGCCGGCATCACCCCGGTGACCAACCCGACGTCCACCACGGTCTTCAAGGCGCTGATCGCGCTGAAGACGCGCAACCCGATCGTCTTCGCCTTCCACCCCTCCGCGCAGGAGTGCAGCGTCGCGGCGGCCACCGCCGTACGGGACGCCGCGGTCGCCGCCGGAGCACCCGAGCACTGCATTCAGTGGATCACCGAGCCGTCGCTCGACGCGACCGCCGCGCTGATGCGCCACGACGGCGTCGCGACGATCCTCGCGACCGGCGGCGCCGGCATGGTGCGGGCCGCGTACTCGGCCGGCAAACCGGCGCTCGGCGTCGGCCCCGGCAACGTTCCCGCGTACGTCGAGCGCACCGCCGACCTGCGCAGGGCCGTCAACGACATCGTCTTGAGCAAGTCCTTCGACAACGGCATGGTGTGCGCCTCCGAGCAGGCCGTCATCATCGACGCCGCCGTCCGCGACGAGGCGCTGACCGAGTTCACCCGCCTGCACGCGCACCTCGCCACCCCCAAGGAGAAGCACCTGCTTGAGGAGTTGCTGTTCGGCACCGGAGCGCTCAACGCCGATGTCGTCGGCCGCACCGCGCACGAGGTGGCGCGCATGGCCGGGTTCGAGGTGCCGCGGGACACCTCGATCATCCTCGCCGAGGTGGCGGAGGTCGGGCCGGCCGAGCCGCTGACCAGGGAGAAGCTGTGTCCGGTGCTGGCCGTGCTCACGGCGAGCGGCCGCGAGGAAGGCATCGTGCTCGCCGAGCGCATGGTCGAGTTCGGCGGCCTCGGCCACAGCGCCGCCGTCCACACCGAGGACGCGGGGCTCGCCGAGGAGTTCGGCGAACGGGTCAAGGCGGTGCGGATCATCTGGAACGCACCCTCGTCGCAGGGGGGCATCGGCGACATCTACAACGCGTTCGTCCCGTCGCTGACGCTCGGCTGCGGCAGCTACGGCCGCAACTCCGTCTCGCACAACGTCTCTGCCGTGGACCTGCTCAACATCAAGCGCATCGGACGGCGCACCAACAACCTCCAGTGGTTCAAGGTGCCGCCGAAGATCTACTTCGAGCCGCACGCCGTCAGGTACCTCGCCGACATGCCGGACGTCCACCGGGTCACCGTGGTGACCGACGCCACCATGACCCGGCTCGGCTACGTCGACCGGATCATCACCGTGCTCGGCCGGCGGCCGGAACGGGTCGCGCTGCAGATCATCGACGACGTCGAGCCCGAGCCGAGCGTCGCCACCGTCGACCGCGGCGCCGAGCTCATGCGCGCCTTCCACCCCGACACGATCATCGCGCTCGGCGGTGGATCGGCGATGGACGCCGCCAAGGTCATGTGGCTGCGGTACGAGCACCCCGAGGTCGTCTTCGCCGACATGCGGCAGAAGTTCTTCGACATCCGCAAACGCGCCTTCAGGTTCCCGCCGCTCGGCGCGCGGGCCCGGCTGGTGTGCGTGCCGACCACGTCCGGCACCGGCGCGGAGGTCACCCCGTTCGCCGTCATCACCGACACCGCGACCGGCAAGAAGTACCCCCTCGCCGACTACGCGCTCACCCCGACCGTCGCGATCATCGACCCCGTGCTCGCCGCCGACCTGCCGGCCGTGGTCACCGCCGACAGCGGCTTCGACGCGCTGACCCACGCCATCGAGGCGTACGTCTCGGTGTACGCCAGCGACTACACCGACGGCCTCGCGCTGCACGCCGTCAAGCTCGTCTTCGCCAACCTGGAGCGCGCCGTACGGCACGGCGCCGCCGACCCCAAGGCACGCGAGCACATGCACAACGCCGGCACCATCGCCGGCATGGCGTTCGGCAACGCCTTCCTCGGCATCGTGCACGCCATGTCGCACACCCTCGGCGCGACCTTCCACATCGCGCACGGCCGCACCAACGCGGTCCTGCTCCCCCACGTCATCCGCTACAACGGCACGGTCCCCGCCAAGCCGACCGGCTGGCCCAAGTACGAGCACTACCGGGCCCCCGAGCGGTTCGCCGAGATCGCCAAGGCGCTCGGCATCGACGGCGGCGCCGAGGAACTCGCCGCGGCCGTCGAACGGCTCAGGGACGCCGCCGGCATCGAGCCGTCCTTCCAGGCGCTCGGCGTGGACGAGCAGGACTTCCTGGCGCGGCTCCCCGAGCAGGCACGCAACGCCTACGAGGACCAGTGCGCGCCGGCCAACCCGCGCATGCCGATGCTCGACGACATGCGGAACCTCATGCGCGCGGCGTACTACGGCACCAAGTGAAGGAGGCGACTCGCGATGCGGACCTTCGTGTACGACTTCGCGGACGGCGACAAGGACATGCGGGACCTGCTCGGCGGTAAGGGGGCGAACCTCGCCGAGATGACCCGGATGGGGCTTCCCGTCCCGCCGGGTTTCACGATCACCACCGAGGCCTGCCGGGCCTACCTCAAACTCGGCGAGGCCCCCGAGGGCCTGATGGACGAGGTGGCGGCCCACCTGCGCCGCGTGGAGGAGGCGATGGGCCGCCGCCTCGGCGACGCCGCCGACCCGCTGCTGCTGTCGGTGCGTTCCGGCGGGAAGTTCTCCATGCCGGGGATGATGGACACGATCCTGGACATCGGCCTCAACGACACCACGGTCCACGGCCTCGCGGCGGCCGGTGAGCGCTTCGCCTGGGACTGCTACCGGCGCCTCATCGCGATGTACGGCGCCACGGTGGCCGGCGTGCCGCACGACGACTTCGAACGCGCGCTGGCCGAACGGCGTCGCACGGCCGGCGTGACCGCCGACTCCGGTCTCGGTGTCGCGGACCTGCGGGACCTCGTCGAGGAGTACCGGTTCATCTACCTGCGGCACACCGGCGAACCCTTCCCGCAGGACCCCCGCGACCAGCTCACCGGCGCCGTGCTCGCGGTGTTCCGGTCCTGGAACACCGAACGGGCCGAGGTGTACCGCCGCGCCGAGCACATCCCCGACGACCTCGGCACCGCCGTCAACGTCATGGCCATGGTGTACGGCAACCGCGGCCCCTCCTCCGGCACCGGCGTCGCGTTCACCCGCGACCCGGCCACCGGCGCGCGCGGCGTCTACGGCGACTACCTGCCGGACGCGCAAGGTGAGGACGTCGTCGCCGGCGTCCGCGACACGCTGCCCCTGCACGAACTGGCCCACCTCGACCCGCGGTCCTTCGGCGAGCTGACCCATGCCATGGACCTGCTGGAACGCCGCTACCGCGACCTGTGCGACATCGAGTTCACCATCGAGGACGGCCGGCTGTGGCTGCTCCAGACCCGGGTCGGCAAGCGCACCGCGGCGGCGGCCTTCACCGTCGCGGCCCAGCTCGTCGACGAAGGTGTCATCGACCTGGACGAGGCGCTGCGCCGCGTCGACGGCGCCGGGCTCGCGCGGCTCATGTTCCCCCGGTTCGACCTGTCCGGCGGCCCCGTCCCCGTCGCGACCGGCGTGCCGGCCTCCCCAGGCGCGGCCACCGGCCGTGCGGTGTTCGACGCACGCCGCGCCGCCGCCGCGCACGGCCCTGTCGTCCTGGTCCGCGAGGAGACCAACCCCGACGACCTCCCCGGCATGATCGCCGCACGTGGCATCCTGACCGGCCGCGGCGGCAAGACCTCGCACGCCGCCGTGGTGGCACGCGGCATGGGCCGCGCCTGTGTCTGCGGCGCGCCGGTGGTGGTGGACGAGGAGCACCGCGAGCTGCGCGCCGGCGACGTGGTCGTCCGCGAAGGCGACCTGATCTCCGTGGACGGCGCGACCGGCGAGATCTACCTCGGCGAGCTGCCGGTGCGGCCGTCCCCCGTCGCGGGCTACTTCGACCACGGCCTGGACGCGGAGTCCGGGCCGCTGGTGACGGCGGTGCACCGCCTGGTGACGCACGCCGACGCCGTGCGCCGCCTGGAGGTGCGGGCCAACGCCGACACCCCGCAGGACGCCGCGCGCGCCAGGCGGTTCGGCGCCGCCGGGATCGGCCTGTGCCGCACCGAGCACATGTTCCTCGGCGAACGACGCGCGCTGGTGGAACGGCTGATCGTCGCCGAAGGCGAGCAGGAGGTCGAGGAGGCGCTCGACGCGCTGCTCCCCCTCCAGCGCGCCGACTTCATCGGCATCCTCACCGAGATGGACGGCCTGCCGGTGACGATCCGGCTGCTCGACCCGCCGCTGCACGAGTTCCTGCCGTCGCTGGAGGACCTCCTCGGCGCCACGAGCGACCACGAACGCAAGCTGCTGGCCGCCGTCCGCCGGCTGCACGAGAGCAACCCGATGCTCGGACTGCGCGGCGTGCGTCTCGGCCTGGTGGTCCCCGGCCTGTTCGCCATGCAGGTCCGCGCCATCGCCGAGGCCGCCGCCGAACGGGTGCGCGCCGGCGGCGACCCCCGTCCCGAGATCATGGTCCCGCTCGTCGGCGACGTCAGAGAACTGTCCGCCGTCAAAGCGGAAGCCGAACGCGTACTGGCCGCCGTCAAGGCCGAAGCCGAACAGGTGCCGGCCGGCGTCAACGCGAAATCCGGACGCGCGCCGACCACCACCGACACCGAACCCGGACTGCCGGCCGGTGGCTTCCCCTGCGTCCCCGTCGGCACCATGATCGAGGTGCCGCGTGCCGCGCTGACCGCCGGCGAGATCGCCGGTGAGGCCGAGTTCTTCTCCTTCGGCACCAACGACCTGACCCAGATGACCTGGGGATTCTCCCGCGACGACGTGGAAGGCACCATTTTCCCGGCCTACATGCGCCTCGGCATCCTCACCGCCTCCCCCTTCGAGACCATCGACAGGCACGGCGTGGGCCGCCTGGTGGAACTCGCCGTGGCCGAGGGCCGCGCGGCGAGGCCCGACCTGACCACCGGCGTCTGCGGCGAACACGGCGGCGACCCCGCGTCGGTGTGGTTCTTCCACGAGACCGACCTGGACTACGTCTCCTGCTCCCCGTTCCGCGTCCCGGTCGCGCGCCTCGAAGCCGGCCGAGCCGCACTGCCGCACCGGACCAGTACCTCCGACACCCGCTGACCATCGCCGCCTGGGGCGGGCCTTCCGGCTCTACGCGCCACCCGCCTCAGGCGGTCGAATGGAATCGAACACCCATCCATCCACAAGGAGGTGGAGCGATGAGCACGCTCACTCGCCGGGAAAAGGGATTCATCCCCGAGATCGTCGACCTGCTGGAGGCCCCCTTCTTCGGTCTCCGTCCGATGTCTCAGCCCCTGCGCTTCGAGGACTACGTCAAGGACGGCGAGTACGTCCTGCGCGTGGAACTCCCCGGCGTCGACCCCGCCAAGGACATCGAGGTCACCGTCGGCGGCGGCGTCCTGACCGTCCACGCCGAACGCCACCAGGAGCAGACCGACGTCACCCGCACCGAGTTCCGCTACGGCACCCTGACCCGCTCGATCACCCTCCCCCCGTCCGCCGACGAGAAGGACGTCACCGCCGCCTACGACAACGGCATCCTCCAGATCACCGTCAAGCTCACCGAACCCAAGGACGCCACCACCCGCATCCCCGTGACCACCCCGAAGCCCACCAAGCACTGACAATCCATACGGAAGGACCCGCCTTCACCGGCGGGTCCTTCCGACGTTCTCCCTCACCGGGTGACCGCTGGGACCGAAGGCTCTCTAGCGGGTGGACTCGCGGGTGGCGCGGTGGCGGGTCAGGGCCAGGACGGCGCCGGGGATCAGGGACAAGGCGGCGGTGACGAGGAGGTCGCGAGGGGACAGGGGTTCGACGCGCAGGAGCTGGCGGAGGGGGGCCACGTAGAGGGGGATGATCTGCAGGATCAGTGCGCCTAGGACGGCCAGGTCGAGGAAGCGGAGGCGGCTCTGGCCGTGGGGACGGGGAGCCCGTACGGCCAGGGCCACGCCTAGTTGGGCCACGCCTAGGGATATGAAGATCATGGTCTGCCAGGGAGCGCCGGTGAGCCAGGCCCAGGCGCCTAGTGCTGTCGCGATCGTGGCCATGGCGGTGCCGGTCAGCGCGATGGGGGTCAGCAGGCCGGACAGGATGGACTGGCGTGGGGGTCTTGGGGGGCGGCGCATGGCGGAGGGGTCGGGGGGTTCGGCTCCCATGGCGACGCCGGGGAGGCCGTGGGTGAGCATGTTGATCCACAGGATCTGCGCGGGTTGCAGGGCCACGGCGGGGCCGAGGAACGGGACGGCGAGCATGACGAGCAGTTCGGCGAGGCCGCCGCTCAGGCCGTAGCGCAGGAAGCGGCGGATGTTGGCGTAGACGCGGCGGCCCTCCTCGACGGCGGACGCCACGGTGCGCAGGTCGTCGTCGGTGAGGACGAGGTCGGCGGCCTGGCGGGCCACTTCGGTGCCGCCGCGGCCCATGGCGACGCCGATGTCGGCGCGGCGGAGCGCGGGGCCGTCGTTGACGCCGTCGCCGGTCATGGCGACGACGTGGCCTTCCTGCTGGAGCGCGCGGACGATGTCGAGTTTCTGCTCGGGGAGGGTGCGTGCGAACACCCGCGCGGCGGTGAGGCGTTCGGGGGTGACGCCGGCCGCGATCTGCGGGCCCGTGAGCACCTGCGTGGCCGTGGCGGGGATCCCGACCCGTTCGGCTACGGCCGCGGCGGCGGCCGGGTGGTCGCCGGTGATGAGCCGGAACCGGATACCGGCGCGCCGGCACGCGGCGACGGCCTCGGCGGCGTGACTGCGCGGCGGGTCGGCGACCGCGACCAGGCCGAGCATCCGCAGACCTCGCTCCGCCTCGTCCACCTGGTCATCGGCCGTCGGCCGGGTCTCGGCCACCTGCTTGTCGGAACCTTGCCGGGTCTCGACCGCTTGCTCGCCGGACGCTTGCCGGGGCTCGGCCACGGCCGACCGTCTGGACTCGGTCGCCTGCTCGTCGGCTGCTCCCCTGAACTCGGCCACGGCCAGTACGCGGTATCCCGCGGTGGCGAGTTCCTGGGCCTTCTGGAGGGTCCCCGCCGCGGTGTCACCGATCATGGCGGCGAGTACGTCGGGAGCGCCTTTGCAGACGACGAGCCGGCCGCCGTCCGGGGTGTCGTGCGCCGTGGTCATGCGTTTGCGTGTGCTGTCGAACGGCACTTCGCGGACCCGTGGGTACGTACGGCGGTACCCCGCGGCGTCCACCCCGGCCTTTCCCGCGAGCGCCAGCAACGCCGCCTCAAGTGGATCGCCGGCCGCCGTCCAGCCGGTGTCCTCGCCGGGAGGCACCAGGTGAGCGTCGTTGCAGAGCACCGCGGCGCGGAGCAACGCCGCGAGGTCGTCCGGAGAACCGGCAGCGGAGCCGCCGGTGGCGCGGATCTCGCCGAGCGGCGCGTATCCCTCGCCGGTGACCTCGTATTCGGTGCCGGCGGGGGTCCACACGCGGGTGGCGACCATGCGGCCCTCGGTCAGGGTCCCGGTCTTGTCGGCGGCGAGGACGGAGACGGTGCCGAGGGTCTCGACGGCCGGAAGGTTGCGTACCACGGCCGATCGCTGGGCCATGCGTCGCGCGCCGAGCGCGAGGGCCAGGGTCACCACGGCGGGGAGGGACTCGGGGACAACGGCGACGGCCACGCTCACGCCGACGAGCAGCATCTCCCAGAGGGGTTCACCGCGGAGAACCCCGAGGGACACGACGACGGCGCTGGCCGCGAGCACGCTGAGGGCCAGCACCCGGCCGAGCCGGGCCAGGCGGGTCTGGAGAGGGGTCGGCCGGGGCTTCTGCTCGGCGAGGAGGGTGGCGATACGTCCGAGCGTGCTGCCGGCGCCGATGGCCGTCACGACGGCGGTGCCGCGGCCGTGGGTGACGACCGTGCCGGCCCGCACCCGGCACTGGTCCGGGTGCTCGTCGACCGATCTGTCCACAGGCATGGACGCACCGGTCACGGCGGATTTGTCCACAGGCATGGACTCGCCGGTCATGGCCGACTCGTCGACCTGCAACTGGACGGCTTCGGTCAGCTCGGCGTCCGCGGCGACCACGTCCCCGCCGGTGAGCACCATGACGTCGCCTGGCACCACCTCGGCGGCCGGTACGAGCAGGTCGGCGCCGTCCCGCCGCACCCGGGCCATCGGCGCGGCGAGGTCGGCCAGCGCGTCGATGGCATGCGCGGCGCGCACCTCCTGGACGACTCCGACGGTCGTGTTGACCACGATGACGAACGAGATGACGATCGCGTCCACGGCGTCACCCATGACGGACGCGATCACGGCCGCGGCCACCAGCAGCAGGATCATCGGGTCCCGTGCCTGGCTGAGCAACCGGTCCCGCAGGTGACGGTCGCGCCGTACCCGCACGGTGTTCGGCCCGAACTCCGCGTGCCGCCGCGCCGCCTCGGCCGCGGTCAGCCCGGTCTCGGCGGACGGCGACAGCTGCTCCGCGTTCATGCCAACCTTCGATCGTTCGTACTGTCAGTGGACACGGATCCCGCGGCGCCTGGCACGCGTGGCGGACCCGTGAGCGGACGAGCCACCGGCCGGCGACGTACACGCCGGCGTCTGCACGACCACCACCGGACAAGGAGGCCACCGCAGGCAGGCCAGCAGCACGGCCCCAAGGCGTCCGTCCCCCGGTTGCTGTGCCGCCGAACCAAGGACGAGCAGATCGGCGCCGGTCACCCCGGTCAGCGCCTGCTCCGGCCTGAGCCCGCTGAGCACGGTCCTGACCGGCAGGCCGGGAAACCCGGCGCCGACCATGTCCACCGACCGTTCGAGCAGCCGCATCCCGGCCCTGTGCTCGTCGTCCGGCCCCGGCACGGGAGCGTACGGCGCCGGTGGCCGCAGGTGACGGTTCCACGCGTGCAGGACGAGAAGGACGCCACCTCGCTGGTAGGCCTCCCGTGCGGCCCACAGCAGCGCGGCCTCCGCGGCGTCCGAGCCGTCGACTCCCACCGCGATCACATGTCGGTTCCTCATCATCGCCTCCTCAAGGTGGATGTCGCCGCGAGACGTGCGGGTGGCAGGGGATCGGGGTGCGACCGGTGGGTGTCAGGCGATCGCCAGAGCAGTGGCGAGCGACTCGCCCCACTCGCGAGCACGGCTTTGCTCCGCCGCATCCAGCGGGCCTTTGGTGCCGGTGACGTAGAAGCTCATGGGTGGCGCGGCGGGGTGCAGGCCGTGCCTGCGCAGCGCCTTGTGCGCACCTTTGGCCGCCGACCCCGACAGCGCGGCGCGGACCTTGGTGTCGAACGCGACCGCCGCGACCGGACGGTTCACCCGCAGCGCCGACAGCCACTCCCTGATGCCTTCGCCGGGAGAGACCAGCGGGCCGTCCGCCTGCTGCCGCGCGGATGCGCGAGTGGTGGTGCGGGTCATGCCGAACGCGTGCGTGGGGCCGCCGACGACGAGAAGGGTGACGTCATCGGGGAGTCCGGGTGGCGCGGTGCCGACCTCCTGGAGGCCGACGGTCATGCGGGTCGCGAGACCGCGCGCGACCTCCTCGGCGATGGTCTTGGTGTTGCCGAACATCGACTCGTACACGATGAGCGCGTGCATGGCGCCTCTCCTTTCCCTGGTGTCGAAAGCCGCGCCGCCTGCCGTCCGGTGCGGACGGGAGGCGGCGCGGCGGCGGGCTACTTGAGGACCGGGTACTTCTGGACCAAGGCGGTGCGCGACCACCAGGCGCCGATGCCGAGGGTGTCGCCGGCCGAGGCGAGCGCGAGGCCGATCAGGACGACGGCGTAGATCAGGTGCTCGTCCATGAAGGGGTTGTTCGCCAGGGGGAGTTCGGCGGCCCACATGAGGACCAGCAGGACGGTGCCGGCGCCGGCGGCGATGCGGATCCCGGCGCCGAGGACGAGGGCCGCGCCGATGCCGAGGAGGCCGAGCATGAACAGCCAGTCGACCCACGGCTGGCCGGCGAGGCCGGAGAAGAAGCCGCCGAGCGCGTTCTCACCGGTGCCTTTGAGGAAGCCGGTGGTGGGGCTGCCGCCGTTGACCCAGGCCTTCGCGGCGGGGGTGGCGAAACCCCAGCCGAAGAGCTTGTCCAGGAAGGCCCAGAGGAAGACCCAGCCGATGGCGATGCGTGCGACGGCCCAGACGTAGTCCACCGTGCGCGCCGTGGCCGGCGCCTGCGAACCGATCGCGTGGGAGGTGTGGACGTTGTGACGTCCCTGGGTGGTGGCCATCGTCAGCCCCTTTCAGAGCGGTTTCTGTCGTGTTCTCACACCTCGAATCTCATCGCTTTGCCGAGATTTGGCTTAGGGCTGGAGGGCTCCTGACCTGTCGCCGCAAGACCTGTCCCGCGTGGGACTTTCGGCCCCTGGACCGGCCCGGTGCGCTCAGGGCCGAAAGTCCTGCCGGGTGGTGCCGATCGGCGGTGCCGGAGGCCGGTTCCCGCCGGGGAGACTGAGGCCCGTAGAGATGACGGAAAGGACGATCCGATGGCTGAGACGGCGAACTTCGACCTTGCCGCGACCGGAGAGCCGGACGGCGCCACGCTGCACCGGCTCGGCGAGGAGGAGTGCCTGCGCCTGATCGCTCCTGGAGGGGTCGGCCGGGTCGCGTTCGGCGGCGCCGACGGGCCGGTGATCCTCCCGGTGAACTACCGCGTCGTGGACGGCGCGATCGTGTTCCGCACCCGCGCCGGCGGTGTCATGGACCGTGATCTGCGCACAGGTGTGCGGAACGTGGATATCAAGATCGCCTTCGAGGTGGACGAGATCGACCCCGTCCGCGAGGAAGGCTGGAGCGTCCTCGTGCAGGGGCCCTTCCACCAGGTGACCGCCGACGAGGTGCGCTGGACGGCCGACGTGCCGGTGCGGCCCTGGGCCGGCGGCGACCGCGACCTGTACGTCCGTGTCACGCCGACGCGCGTCACCGGCCGCCGCGTCGGCCCCGCGTGAGGACGACCCGCGTGGCGGGTCCGTCGCGGCAGGCCCGCGGTGGCGGGCCCGTGGTGGCAAGCCCGTGGTGGCAAGCCCGCGGTGGCTAGCCCGCGGCGGACGTCCCGTGTGACGGATCTTTCGTCGAGGACGGCCACGGCGGTTGAGGCGGCGGGGTGCGGTGTCAGAATGTCGGCATGACCTCGGGTGAGTCGCACTCTCTAATTCCCAGCATGCGGCTGGACGAGTTGCTGGCCGAGTTGCAGGCCCGGTTGTCGGCGGTGCTCGCCACCCGTGACCGGGTGCACACCCTGCTTGAGGCCGTGGTGTCGATCGGCACCGACCTCAAGCTGGAGACGGTGCTGCGGCGCATCGTGGAGACCGCGACCCGTCTGGTGGACGCCAGTTACGGCGCGCTCGGCGTGGTCGGCGAGGGTGGCACGCTCGTCGAGTTCATCCCGGTGGGCCTGTCGGAGGAGGAGATCGCGCGCATCGAGCACTGGCCGCACGGGCTCGGCCTGCTCGGGTTGCTGATCAAGACACCGGAGCCGGTGCGGCTGGCCCGGATCTCCGACCACCCCGAGTCGTACGGCTTCCCCCCGGGCCATCCTCCGATGGGGTCGTTCCTCGGGGTGCCGCTGCGGGTGCGCAGCGAGGTGTTCGGCAACCTTTATCTGACCGAGAAGCGTGGCGGCGCCGAGTTCGACGAGGAGGACCAGGCGGTCGTCACGGCGCTCGCCACCGCGGCCGGCGTCGCGATCGAGAACGCGCGCCTGTACGAGGAGACCCGCCGCAGGGAGATCTGGCTGCGCGCCTCGGCGGAGATCACCACGAGCCTGCTGTCCGGCGCGGGTACCGAGCAGGTGCTGGCCCAGGTGGCGCAGCACGCGCGCGAGATGGCCGACGCGGACCTGGTCACCATCTTGTTCCCCTCGGCGGACGGCGAGACCTTGCGGGTGCGCATCGCCGAAGGCGCGGACGAGCCGGCGGGGGCCGACGTTCCTGTGGAGGGGTCGCTGCCTGGCGCGGCGTTCACCGGCGGCGACCCGGTGATGGTCAGTGACCTGGCGGCGAGCCATCTGCGGCTGCCGGTGCGGTCGGCGTTGGGTCCCGCGGCCGCGGTGCCGCTCGGCACCGCGGGGTCGGTGCGCGGTGTGCTCACCTTGGCGAAGCGGCCCGGCAGGTTTCCTTTCACCGAGTCGATGCTGCACATGCTGCAGGCGTTCGCCGGTCAGGCGGCCATCGCGCTGGAGCTGGCGGAGGCGAGGAAGGACGCCGAGCGTCTCGGCCTGCTGGAGGAGCGGGACCGGATCGCCAAGGACCTGCACGACGTGGTGATCCAGCGGCTGTTCGCGGTCGCGATGACGCTGATGGGGGCGATGCGGCTGGTGGAGCGGCCCGAGGCCGCCACGCGCGTGCAGCACGCCGTCAACGAGCTGGACGAGACGATCCGGCAGATCCGTTCGACCATCTTCGCGCTCCAGGCCCCGCTGGACGGCTCCGACCCGGGGCTGCGCGCGCGGATCGTCCACCTGGTGGAGGGTGCGCGCGGCCACCTCGGGTTCATGCCGGGGTTGCGCATGGAGGGCCGGCTCGACAACGTCGTGCCGGCGCCGGTCGCCGACCATCTGCTCGCCGTGCTGCGTGAGGCGCTGTCCAACGTCGTGCGGCACGCCAAGGCGACCAGGGCCGACGTGCTCGCGGAGGCCACCGACGCCGAGGTGACCCTCGTGGTGCGGGACAACGGTGTGGGGCTGCCGCAGGACGGCCGGCGCAGTGGTCTGCGCAACCTTCAGGAGCGTGCCGAGCAGCTCGGCGGCTCGTTCACCGCGGAACCCGCCGACGACGGCGGCACCGTGCTCACGTGGCGGGTTCCTCTGGGCTGATGCGCCGTCCTGAGAGCTGTTCGGCCTGGATCACGATGAAGTGGTCGTGACTGCCGGGTGCCCAGGACACCAGGGGCAGCGCGGACAGCCGCTTGATCTCGGCGGGGTCCGAGACGGCCCTCGCGCGGCCGACGGCCGTGACGGACCAGCCGGTACGCGACTCCCAGTCGATCTCGTCCGCCTCGAACGCGACGACCGCTCTGCGGGTGGCGACGGCCAGCTTGGTGCCGACGGCCGTCCGGATGACGATCTCGTCGCCGTCGAGGTGGAAATTGACCGGCTGCACGGCCGGCAGTGCCCTGTCGGTGAAGACGATCCTCCCGATAGGTGTCAGCGACAGCAGGCGCAGGCACTCCTCATGTGAGAGCACCCGCAGGCCGGCCGAGTCGAGTTTCATGTTCCCAGGTTCTCTCGCCGGCGCGCGTGAGGGATGGGCCGATGGTCCCATTCCGTTCCGCCGATGTGCCTTTCGTTCCTCCCGGTGGGGGAATCTGGCGGCGAGGAGATAGACGGCCCGGGGCTCGAAAGCACACCGTTGTGAACAAACCGGCCAGGTAAGCGGCTTTCCAGGGACGGCCGCGCCACCGGGACAGAGGTTCGCCGGCCCATGGAGAACCAAGGTCATGACGGTGTACGTGCCGATCCTGAAGGGTCGCCGTCCGCAGTTCCAGGCGTTGCGCCACGTGACCGATCAGGACGACACGCGGCCGGTCGTGGAGGTCGAGCCGGGTGAGCGGGACGCCGACGTCAAGGTGAGCGTGACCCGGCTCGCGGGTGAGGTCGGCAGGAACATCCCCGACGGGGTGGCTCTGGCGTTCGACACCGCGCCGCTGGCCCGCAGGTTCGGCCGATCGGCGCCGAGAGAGGCGCTGTCCGTGCTCGCCACACTCCTTGAGGACCGCGGCCACGCGTTCCGTCCGGTGATCCGGCCGGACGACGACCCCGGCGGTCTCGGGGACGTGCGACGGCTGGTGGCCGACCACCAGATGGGGGTGTGCCTGCGCGTGGACGGGGCCTACGCGTGCGGTCTCGGCGACGTGCGGCCGCTGCTCGAACAGCTCGACGCGGTCGGTGTGGCCCCCGAGCGGGCCGACGTCGTGGTGGACCGCGGATACCTGCCGCCGGGGTCCGACGCCGTGACCGGCGTCGCGGGGACCGTGGAGCTGCTGCTCGGTGTGCCGTGGCAGTCGGTCGTGGTCGCGGCGGGTTCGTTCCCCGCACCCGGCGACCTGCGTGCGCTGCCGCCGAGAAGGGTGTGCACCATCGGCCGGCGGGAGGCGCGCCTGTGGCGGGAGGCCCGCCGCCGCTGGCCGGTCGGCGTCGGCGACTACGGCGTGGACCACCCCGGCCCGCCACCCGAGGGCCGGCCCTTCGGCCCGAACCTGCGCTACACGACCGGCGACACCTGGCGGCTGTACCAGTGGCCCACGGACGCCTCCGGGGGGTACAGCACCTTCTACGACCTGTGCCGCACCTTGCGGGAGTCCGCCGACTGGCCGCGCGACGGCCCGGCGTTCTCCTGGGGGGACCGCAGGATCGAACTGGCGGCCCTCGGCAGAGCGGGCCCGGGTGGCGGCGCGCAGTGGAAGGCGTACTCGGTGTCCCATCACCTCGCGTCGATCAGGAGGCATCTGGACGATGAGGAGGCGTTTACGGCGCCGACCGATCAGGACATCTGAGCCAGCGGTTTCACTGCGGGAATATATCGGACATTTAGTGGTAATTGATGATCTCTAGCATCACCGGCATCCGAAGCTCTCAAGGAGCCAGTGGTGCCAAGAACCCGCTTCACCCTTACCGCACTCCTCGCCCTCTCCCTCGCCGTCACCCTCACCCCCACCGCCGCCGAAGCCCATCCCCAGCACCGGCCGGCCGTTCTCGACCTGGAGAATCTCACCGGACCTCAGGCCGTCGCCATGATGGCCGCCGGCCGGCTCACCTCCGTCGAGCTCACCAAGGCGTACATCGACCGCATCGACGCGCTCAACAAGCGCGGCCCCGCGCTGAACGCGGTGACGCAACTCAACGCGAACGCGCTCAAGGAGGCGGCGCTCGCCGACAAGCAGCGCGCCGCGGGCCGGGTACTCGGCCCCGCGCACGGACTGCCGATCCTGCTCAAGGACCTCATCGACGTCACCGGCATGTACACCTCGGCCGGTAACTACTCGCTGCGCAAGTCGTACCCGGCGACGGACGCCGGCATCACCACGAAGCTGCGCGAGCACGGCGTCGTGATCCTCGGCAAGGTCGGCCTGTCGGAGTACGCCAACAGCTTCGGCAACCAGCCGTCCGGCTTCGGCAACCTCACCGGTCAGGTGCTCAACGGCATCGACGCCGACCAGAACCCGAGCGGCTCCTCGTCCGGAACCGGCTCCGCCATGGCGGCGGCCTTGTCCACGCTCGGCATCGGCACCGAGACCTCCGGCTCGATCATCAGCCCGTCCAACGCGCAGAGCCTCGTCGGCCTGCGTCCCACCGTCGGCCTCGTGCCGGGGTACGGCATCGCGCCGATCAGCGCCTCGCAGGACATCGCCGGACCGATGGTGCGCAGCGTGCCGGACGCCGCGATGACGCTCGCGTCCATCGCCGGCCCCGACCCGGTCGCCGACGCCGGCTACAAGGCGATGTTCGGCGACGACTACCTCGCCACCGGCGTCATCCCCACCCCGCCGGCGCAGGTGCCGGACTACATGAAGGCCCTCGACCCCGGCTTCGTGCGCGGTAAGAAGATCGGCTACAACGGCACACTCACCGACGGCACCCCGCTCAAGGCCGCCTACGACGCGCTGACCGCCGCAGGCGCCGTGATGGTCCCGCGTCCCGCCACGCAGGTCCCGGCGCTGCCGGCCCTCCCGGCCGGCTACGAGCAGCACAAGAGCATCGACGAGTACTACAAGCGCCTCGGGCCGGACGCGCCGATCAAGTCGCTCGCGGAGGAGGTGGCCGACAACCAGGCCAACGCGCACCAGGCGCTCAAGTACGGCAACAACAGCCACCTCAACGCGCTGAACGCCGACGTCACCCCCGGCGGCGCCAACGAGACCGCCTACCGTGCCACCCTGCCGGTCCGTAAGGCCGCCTGGCACAAGGCCATCACCGACATGCTGACCTACACCGACTCCGACCCGGCCAAGCCCGCCGACCCGGTCATCGCGATCCTCGGCGGCGTGCCGAACGGCCCGCAGGCCGGGTACCCCACGATCACCATCCCCATGGGGTACTCCGCCACGCACCGACGCGCGGTCAACGTGCAGGTCCACGGCGGCGCGTACAGCGAGTACGACCTGATCGGCGTCGGCTACGTCATCGAGCAGGCCACCCGGCTGCGGCAGCCGGCGTCGATGGTGAACCCCAGCATGTACCGCTGCGCCGCGACGGTCCCCGCGCCGCCGTTCGCCAAGCGGGGCCACTGCAACCCCGGCCACGACGCCGTCATGGACCTGCTCGGCCGCGCGCCGAAGCCCCTGCCGTTCTCCCTGGAGACCGAGACGGCGCAGAGTCTCGCCGCACGGCTCGCCTCCGGCAGCCTGAGCTCGGAGGACCTGGTCAAGGCGTACCTGTACCGGATCGCGCTGACCAACACCGACGGGCCCGCAACCCAGGCGGTGCGTTCGATCAACCCTGACGCGCTCAAGGAGGCGCGTGAGATCGACAAGGAGCGCGGCAAGAAGGACAAGAAGGGTCCCAAGCCGGTACGCGGTCCGCTCTACGGCCTGCCGGTGCTGCTCAACGACGGCTTCGACGTGCGTTCGCTGCCGACGACCGGTGGTTCCATCGCGCTGCAGGACCTGCGGCCGGACCGCGACTCCACGGTGGTGGCGAAGCTCAGGGCCGCCGGAGCGATCATCCTCGGCACGACCAACATCACCGAGCTGAACGGCGTCTTCGACGCGAACCTGCCGAAGGGATACTCGTCGCTGGCCGGTCAGGTGCTCCTGCCGTCCGACACCGACAAGACCCCTGCGGGCTCGTCCGCCGGCGCCGCGGCGGCGACGGCCTCCGGGCTCGCGGCGCTGACCGTCGGCATGGAGACCTCCCCCGACTCCGCGCAGCTCCTGGCCCCCGCCGACGCCGCGGGTGTCGTCGGGCTGAAGCCGACCACCGGACTGGTCAGCCGCACCGGAGTCCTGCCGGTGGCACGCTCGCAGGACGCGCCTGGCCCGATCACGCGCGGCGTGTTCGACGCCGCCGCCGCGCTGACCGCGATCGCCGGCCCCGACCCGGCCGACCCCGCCACCAAGGGTGCGCCGGTCAAGGACTACACCGCGGGCCTGTCCACGACGGCGCTCCAAGGCAAGAAGATCGCTGTGGTCGGCGGCGCCGCCGAACCGTACGCCACGGTGGTGAAGGCTCTGCGGTCGCTCGGGGCCACCGCCACGGAGGTGACGGCCGCCGCGCCGAGCCCCGACCCGGCGAGCGTCGTGCCGAGGGAGTTCCGGCGGGACCTCGACGCCTATCTGGCCGGGGTGCGGCACGGCCCCAAGAAGTGGTCACTGAAGGCCGTCATCGACTACAACATCGCCAACCCTGTGGAGGGACTCAAGTACCAGCAGGGCCAGCTCCTCGCGGCCCAGGCGGTCGACCTGGCCGACCCCGCCACCGGTGCGGCCTACCAGGCCGACCTCGAAGCCGGCAAGGCGTCCAACCGTGCGGTGATCGATGCGATCCTCACCAACGGGACACCGAACGACAAGTCCGACGACTTCGATGCCGTCATGGTCCCCACCGGCAACGCGCTCGTCGGGTACGCCGACCGGGCCGGCTACCCGGCGCTGACCGTACCCGCCGGGTACGGCGTGACCACGAGCTCGGCGGGCCGCAACCCGATCGGCGTCACCTTCGTCGGCACGGCCTTCAGCGAGGGCACACTCCTCGCCGGGGCCTACGCGCTGGAGCAGGCGACCGCCGTGCGTCTCGCGCCGAGCTACACCAACCCGAGCATGTGGCGCTGCGTCCCCGGCGGCACGTTCTTCACCGGGGAGCTGTGCCACCCGGGTGACCGGCTGCTCGGCGGCAACCGCCGCTGATCGCGTGGCCGGTGCCGGGTCCGTCGGCCCCGCACCGGCCGTGTCTCAGTGTCCGTGGTCCCCGGTCTCCTCGGGGGCCACGGACATCGTGCCGTCCGCACTCACGGTGAAGGCCGCGGTGCGGACGGCGCCGTTGTGCTTGAAATCGAGGAACAGCCGGTAGGAGCCGCCGCTCGGCACCTCGGCGTCGAAGGCCACGGCCGGTCCCGGGCCGCCAGGCGCCGGGTGGACGTGCAGGTACGCCAGGTCTCCGCCGCGCAGAGCCACGAGGTGGCCGTACGACCCGAGGTAGGGCTCCAGGTCGGTGACCGGCCTGCCGTCCCTGCTCACCGTCAGGGTGAGCCTGCTCGTGCGGCCCGCCGTCAGGTCGCCGTCCAGGGTGACGGTGTAACCGTCGACGGTCACGCGGCGACCGGTGTCCGGCGGCGTGCCGGGCCGGTAGTCGCCTGGCGCGTAGAGGTCGGCGCCGAGCGTGAGCCCGGTGGCGCCTTCGGGGACGAAGTCGGCGAACATCCGGTACGCGCCGGGGGCCGGCAGCGTCAGGGGCACCGACCACACGCCGCCGGGGCCGAGCTCGGGGTGCAGGTGCTGGAAGCCGCCGAGGTCACGCGGCACCACGATGAGGTGCAGCTTCTTGCCGTGTGCCACCTCGTACGCCGTCACGGGCCGTCCGTCCGCACCGGTCACGGTGAACCGGAAGCCGGTGGTCTCGCCTGGTGTGAGCGCGGTGTCCAGCGGCACGAGCGTGTACCCGTCCTGCGACACCTGCAGCCCGGCGGGGACCGGTGTGTCCTTCGCGGGGTTCCCGGCCGCAGCGTCGCCGGCGCCGTGTGGTCCGCCGGACCCGGCGTGACCGGTGGCCGCCGCCGGTCGCGGCTCGGCGGCCGGCCCTGCCAGCCGGCCGGCCCAGAACGTGCCGCCGAAGACCAGCACGAGGCCGAGGACGCACGCGGCCAGCTTCGCCGGGGTGCTCATGTGCGGCACTTCCCTTCAGATCCGGTCAGCTCGTGTTCTTTACACCATACCCCCCTATCGTATTGGCTCGCCACCCGGCAGTCCCGGCGCGGCACCGACCAAGGTCCCGGCGCCGTGCGACGTCCGCCCCTGCACGCCGGGCCGCCGGAGCGGGACGCTGGCCGCAGCGCGACTGAAGGAGACCGTGCCATGACCGCCATGATCGATCCGCTCGCCACCGGACTCGGCGTCCGGCGTCTGCTCGTCGCGGCCGGCGCGGCGCCGTCGGTGCAGAACACCCAGCCGTGGCGGTTCCGCGTCACGCGCCACCAGGCCGTCGCGTTGTACGCCGACCCCGGCCGCCGTCTCACCGTGAGCGACCCCCGCGGCCGTTCGATGTACGTGAGCTGCGGCGCGGCCCTGTTCAACCTGCGTCTCGCGATCCGATGCGCCGGGTACCACCCCGTGGTCACGCCGCGACCCGGCACCGAGCCACGCCTGCTGGCCGTGGCCGGCATGGTGGCGGCAGGCCCACCCACACCGCACGAGAGCCGGCTGTACGAGGCGATCCCCCTGCGCCGCACCAACAGGGAGCCGTTCGACGGGGCCCCGGTCCCGCCTGCGGCGCTGGCCGACCTGCGGATCGCCGCGAGCCGCGAAGGCGCCTGCCTGGTGCCGCTGGACCGGGCCGCCGTCGCCGACATGCTCGACTACGCCGCCATGGCCGAGGAAGAACTCGCCGCCGACCCCGTCTACCTGGCCGAACTGGCACGTTGGCGGCTGCCTTCCTACGTGCGCGGCCCGGCCTCCGCCGGCGACCCGCCGGTGACACGGCGCTTCGGCGACCGGGACAGGACCGCCGCGTTCGAGGCCCGGCCGTCGCTGGCCGTCCTCACCACCCCCGGCGACGGCCCCGCCGACTGGCTGCGCGCCGGCCAGGCACTCCAGCGCGTGCTGCTCACCGCCACCGTCCACGGCCTGTCGGCGTCGTTCCTCAACCAGCCGCTGGACCTGCGCGACATGCGCGGACGCACCGACCCCCGCCACCGCAGGGGCCACCCCCAGATGATCATCAGGCTCGGCTACGGCCCCGCCGTACCGCGCGCCCCCCGCCGCCCCGCGGCCGACCTCCGGACACACCAGGCCTGAGGCACCGCAGGCGCCGCGCCGCGCAGAGCAGGAGGAAGAACCATGCGCACCACAGTGAACAGCGTCATGACCCGTGACGTCGCCGCCGTCCCCCCGGCCGCACCCGTGAAGGACCTCACCGAACTCCTCGTCGCGCGCCGCGTCAGCGCCGTCCCGGTCGTGGACACCGGACGCCATGTCATCGGCGTGGTCTCCGAGGCGGACGTGCTACGCAAGGAGGAGTTCCGCGACCAGTACTACCGTGAGGAGTACCGGCCGCCGCTGCGCACCCGCCTGCGCCACCTCGTCACCGGCCACGGCCGGCCCTCCAGGAAGGCACGCGGCCACACGGCCGGCGACGTCATGACGGCCCCCGCGGTGACCGTCCGCCCCACGACCTCGGTCGTGCGGGCCGCCAGGCTCATGGACGAGCACGACGTCAAGCGGCTTCCTGTCGTCGACGACGACGGCCGCCTGGTCGGCATCGTGAGCCGCGGGGACCTGCTGAAGGTCTTCTCCCGGCCCGACGCCGACATCGCCGCCGAGGTGGAGAACGACGTGCTCGGGAAGTACATGCTGACCAGCACCGGCGGCGTCCGCGTCCACGTCGACCACGGTGTCGTCCACCTGCGCGGCGCCATCGGCCGCCGCAGCGAGGCCCGCATCGTCACCCGCGTCACCGGCCGCGTCAACGGCGTCGTGGACGTCGTGGACGAGATGACCTGGACCGATGACGACGAACGCGAGTGGCGCGGCGCCTGACCTGCCGTGCTCAGGGCCGGTCCCGGGTCGTGGACGGCTCCGGCAGGACGGGCTGGAGGCGGAACATCGCGCAGTGGACCTCCCCGGCGGCGGTGGGGCCGGGGAACCGGCCCGCGACGGCCTTGAGGATGTCGACAGCGGTGATGAGGCCGACGGCGCGGCCCTTTTCGTCCACGACGGAGACGGCGTCCAGGCCGGCGTCGAGCATCGCGGCGGCCACGCAGTCCAGGGGTTCCTCGCGTACGACGCGGGGGACCCGGCCGTAGGGGAGCAGGTCGCGGACCTGGCGGCGGGACAGGCCGGCCGGGGAGCCCTGCCATTCCATCGCCAGGATCTCCGTGGTGAGGACGCCGTACAGACGCTGGTCCTCGCCGATGACGGGGACGTGGTGGACGCGTGCGCGCCGCATCAGCTCCCATGCCATCAGCGGGGACTCGTCCGGGGTGACGGTCACGACGTCCCGGCTCATGACGTCGGCCGCGGTGATCGTGGTCATGGCTGCCTCCTCCCGGCGCGCGGCCGGGACGTCCCACCTGGCCGTGCGCCTGGTCCTCCTCTTCCATCACACCACGACGGGGCTTCGGACCGGCGAGGTCCATGGTCCCCGGGTGCCGGGACCTTCGACCAGGCCTGACGCGCACCCCGGCCCCGAGTGGATCACCACTGCCGACCGGGATGCCGAAACATTTCGGTGAATGACTTTTCATGTTTCGCTGCTATGTCGGTCCTGCGGTGCCTATCCTTCCGGTTGAGATAGCGGGACCGCGTAAGCGCGGCTATCTGGCGACTTCAGCATCGATCACGCGGAGTGAGGCATTTTGTCGAAATCTTTCGGTGACATGCCGTGACGACCCACGACCGCCACCTCACCCTTCCCGGCCTGCTCCGGCGCCGGGCCGAGGAAGATCCGCGGCGGCCCGCGCTGCTGGTGGCCGACGTCGGTGAGCTGACGTTCGGCGAGTGGGACCGGCGGGCCGACGGCGTGGCGCGGGGGCTGGCCGAGCGCGGGGCCGCCGTCGGGGACCGGGTCGGCCTGGTGTTCGGGGAGCGCGACTGGATCGAGTTCGCGGTCGCGTGGTGCGGTGTCACGCGTGCCGGATGCGTCGCCGTGCCGCTGTCGGACCGGCTGGCCCCCGCCGAGGTGCGGCACGCGCTGACGGACTGCTCGGTGGCCGCCGTGCTGCACGGCGCCGGCGCCGACATCCCCGAGACCGGCGGATGGCGGGCCACGCCGGCGGAGTTGAGCGTGGCCGGGGGGCCGTTCGAGCGCGACCCCGGTCCTGAGGCACTGGCGCAGATCATCTACACCTCCGGCACGACCGGCCGGGCCAAGGGGGTCGGCGCCACGCACGGCAACCTCGCCTACGGCGTCACCGTCAACCCGCGGCGCCGCAAGCTCGCGCACTCCAGGCATTTCGTGCACGCCTTCCCCATCGGCAGCAACGCCGGTCAGACCATGCTGGTCAACGCGCTCGACGCGAGCCCGGCCGCGCTGACCCTGCCGCGGTTCACACCGGGACGCTTCGCCAAGCTGATCGAGTCGTACCGGGCCGGCACGGTGTTCGTGGTGCCGGCCATGGCCATCGAGCTGCTCAACGCACGGGTGCACGAACGGCACGATCTGTCGAGCGTGCGGCTGCTCGGCTCGACGGCGGCGAGCCTGCCACCGGCCGTCGCCGCCGCCTTGGCCGAGGCGTTCCCCAAGGCCACGATCGTCAACTACTACACCTCCACCGAGGCGGCACCGGCGCAGACCACGATGATCGTGGATCCGGCGCGGCCCGCGTCGGTGGGCCGGCCGTCGTCCGGCGGCGACCTGCGGATCGTCACACCGGACGGCGCCACGGCGGCGCCGGGTGAGCACGGCGAGGTGTGGCTGCGGTCCCCCGCCGGGGCCCGTGCCTACTACGGGGACCGGCGGCTGACCGGCGCCACCTTCAAGGACGGCTGGGTGCGCATGGGTGACATCGGCTACCTGGACGCCGACGGTTACCTGTACCTCGTGGACCGCGAGAGCGACGTCATCAAGTCAGGCGCGCACAAGGTGTCGACGCTCCAGGTGGAGGCCGCGCTGTACGAGCACCCGGCGGTCGCCGAGGCCGCCGTGACCGGCGTGCCGCATCCGGTGCTCGGCAAGGTCATCGCCGCGGCCGTCGTCGTCCGTTCCCCGGTCACGGCGGCCGACCTGCGCGTGTTCCTGCTGGACCGCCTCGCGGGCCACGAGATGCCGAGCCGGCTGCTGTTCGTGCCTGAACTGCCGAAGAACCACGTGGGGAAAGTGGTGAAGCCCCGGCTCCTCGACCTTTTCGACCGCGGCCCTTCGGACGCGCCTTCGGACGCGCCTTCGGACGCACGGTGAGACCCCTGGTGGCTCCGGCCGCCGGCGAGCGGAACTGAGAGACGAACATGAACCACCGCCAGTACGACCGCGAGGCCTCCCCCGCGCAGCAGGGCATGTGGATCGGCGAGCGCATGGGAGCGGGACCGGCGTACCGCATGCCGCTCGCCCTGTGGTTCGACGGCGACCTCGACGTGTCCGCCATGCTCGCCGCCTGCGGTGACGTGATCGGCCGCCACCCGGTGCTGTCCACCACCGTCGAGGAGACCGGCGACGGCCTGCACCTGGCCGCGGCGGCCGAGCCGGTGGTGACGCACCTGCCGGGCTCCGGCGACCTCGGCCGGTTGGTCGAAGAGGAGTCGGCCCGCGGCTTCGACCTGGAGAAGGGCCCGCTCGCCAGGTTCACGCTCGCGGCGGCCGAGCCGGCGCGTCACGTGCTGCTGTTCACCGCGCACCACCTGGTCTTCGACGGCATCTCCAAGGACATCCTGGTGCGTGACCTCGCTCGCTTCTACGCGGCGCGGACCGCCGGCCGGCCGGAGCCGGTGGTGCCGTTGCCGTTCGCCGGCGTGGCCCGCGCCGAGCACGTACGGGTGGAGGCGGCCCTGCCTGCCGCGCGCGCGTTCTGGGCCGCGCGCCAGGCGGCGGCCACGGAGCTCGTGCTGCCGGGACAGCGGCGCACGGCCCACCGGTACGGCGAAGGCGAGGAGATCGTCGCCGAGGACGGCCGCGAGCTCGGCGCGGACGCCGAGGCGGTGGCACGCGCGGCGGGTGCGACGACGTTCGAGACGCTGGTCGCCGCGGTGCACGCGCTGCTGTTCCGGTACGGCGCGCGCGACGCGGCGGTGGCGGTGGACCTGACCACGCGGCACGCGGACAGCCGCGACCACATCGGGCCGTTCGTCAACGAGCTGCCGGTGCTCGCGCGGCCGGAACCGGCGCGGGAGTTCACGGACTTCGTCCGGGACGTCCGCGGTGAACTGCGGCAGATCTACCGGTTCCGGGACGTGCCGATCTCGCTCGGCGTGCCGCGCGGCGTCGTCACCCCCGTGTCGATCAGCTACCGCAGGCGTGAACCGGATCCGGTGTTCCCCGGCCTGCGGCTCACCGTGGACCGCATGATGTTCGCCGGCGGCAGCAGAGGCGCGCTGCACCTGCAGGCCGTGGACGGCCCGGACGGCCTGGCCGTCCGACTGCGGTACGACCCGGCGGCGCTCGGCCGGGACGACGCCGCGCGGTTCCTCGGCGGCCTGCGCGCCTTGCTCGGTCACGCCGCGGCCGGCCCGCGTACCCGCCTCGCCGACCTGGAGGTGCTGGCGCCGGCGGAGCTGCGCCGCGTGCTCACCGAATGGAACGCGACCGCGGCACCCTACCCCGAGGACGCGACGCTGCCGGGCCTGTTCGCCGAGCGGGTGCGTGACCGGCCGGACGCGGTGGCCGTCACCTGCGAAGGCCGTTCGCTCACCTTCGCCGAGCTCGACGCCATGGCGGCCCGGATCGCGCACCGGCTGCGGCGGGCCGGTGTGGAACGCGGGGACCTGGTCGCCGTGCACCTGCGACGGTCGCCGCTGCTGCTCGCGTCACTGCTCGCCGCGCACAAGGCAGGCGCCGCCTACCTGCCGCTGGACCCCGGCCACCCGGCGGAACGCCTCGCCATGATCGTGGCCGACGCGCGTCCCCGGCTGCTGCTGTGCGAGAGCCCCGCTCCGGAACACCTGCCGGGCCGGATCCTCGTGGTGGACGAGGGGACCGAGTCCCCTGAGACGTCCGGCGAGGCGGCGACAGAGCCGGCGACAGAGCCGGCGACAGAGCCGGTACGGCCGCTTGCCGGCGACATCGCGTACGTGATCTACACCTCGGGTTCGACGGGACGGCCGAAGGGTGTCGAGGTCGATCACGGGAACCTCGCCAATCTGCTGCTCGCGATGCGCGACCTGCTCGGTGCGCACCACGGCCACACATGGCTCGCGCTCACCTCACCGGCGTTCGACATCTTCGCCCTGGAGATCTACCTGCCACTGGTCACCGGCGGCCGGGTGGTGGTCGCGCCGCACGACGCGGTGCGGCGGCCCGAGGCGCTGGCGCGGCTGGTGGCCGCGCAGGGGGTGACCCACGTGCAGGCCACCCCGTCGGTGTGGCGGCTGCTGCTGCCTGGCGGCATCGGCGGCGTGACCGCGCTCACCGGCGGTGAGGCGCTCACGGCGCGGCTCGCCGGTGAGCTGCGCTCGCGTTGTCCCCGGGTCGTCAACGTGTACGGGCCCACCGAGACGACCATCTGGAGCACGGCGGGTGAGCCGGGAGAGCCGGATGGGACGGTCACGATCGGCCGTCCGGTCGCCAACACCCGCGTCCACCTGCTCGACGCGGCCATGCGGCCGGTGCCGGTGGGGGTGGCCGGTGAGTTGTGCGTCGCGGGGGACGGGGTCGCGCGCGGCTACCGCGGACGTCCCGGCCGCACGGCCGAGCGCTTCGTGGCCGACCCGTTCGGGCCGCCGGGTTCGCGGATGTACCGCACGGGGGACCTGGCGCGGTACCGGGCCGACGGCGAGATCGAGTTCATCGGACGTGAGGACGGCCAGGTCAAGGTGCTCGGCCACCGCGTCGAGCTCGGTGAGATCGAGGCACGTCTCCTCGGCCACCCCGCGGTGGCCGAGGCCGCGGTGGCCGTCCGCGACCGGGAGGCCGGCGATCCCCGCCTGGTCGCGTACGTCGTGCCGGCGCGCGGCGCGTCCCCCGAGCCGTCCGCGCTGTCGGCGCACCTGGCGCGCACGTTGCCGCAGCCGCTGCTGCCGAGCGCGTACGTGGTGCTCGACGCGCTGCCGCTCACCCCGGTCGGCAAGCTCGACCGTGCCGCGCTTCCCGACCCCGCGCGGGTCACGCCGGCCCCCGAGCCCGGCGGGACGACGGATCCGGCCGGCGAGCCCGGCGGGAGCGCGGACCTCGCCGAGCAGGTGCGGCGCATCTGGCGTGAGGTGCTCGACCTCGACGAGGCGGGTGAGGTGGGGGACATCGCGCTGGACGACGACCTGTTCGACCTCGGCGGCCACTCGCTCACCATGACGCAGATCACGGCGCGCGTGCGCGATCGCCTCGGGGTGGACGTGTCGCTGGACGCCTTCTTCGACGACCCGACCATCGGGGGTGTCGTCGAGGAGATCGTGCGGCTGCGTGGCGGGCCGGCCGGCGAGGTCGCGGCGGAACCGGAGACCCCGGCGATACGGCCCCGGCCGCCGGGGGCGGCGCCGCCGTTGTCGTTCGCGCAGGAACGGCTGTGGTTCCTGCAGCGGTTCGACCCCGGCGACGCCTCGTACAACATGTACCTGGTGCTGCGGTTGCGTGGCCCGCTGGACGTCCGCGCGCTCGGCGACGCGCTGGACGCGGTGGTGGCGCGGCACGAGAGCCTGCGCACGTCGTTCCCGGACATCGACGGCACGCCGATCGCGGTCGTCGACCCGCCGGGCCCGGTGCCGGTGGAACGCGTCGACCTGAGCCGCGTTCCCGACGCGCAGGAGGAGGCGCGACGGCTGGTCTCCGCGCGCGTCAACGCGCCGTTCGACCTCGCCGCGGCGCCGCCGCTGCGGGTGACCCTGATCACGCTCGGCCCCGGCGACCACGTGCTGTGCTTCGCGCTGCACCACATCGTCGCCGACGGCTGGTCCAACAGCATCCTGTTCGACGACCTGTTCGCCGCCTACCAGGCCAGGGTCGCGGGGACCGAACCCGGATGGCCGCCGATGCCGGTGCAGTTCGGCGACGTCGCGCTGTGGCAACGGGACCGGGACGCAGGGCCCGCCGCGGAGGAGGCGCTGGCGTACTGGCGGCGCCGCCTCGCCGACCCGGCCCGCCTTGAGCTGCCGCTCGACAAGCCGCGCGGCGGACGGCCGGACGGCGCGTTCCACATGTTCGGTGTGCCGGAGGACGTCGTCGGGAGGCTGGAGCGGCTGGCGCAGGAGCACGGGGCTTCGCTGTTCATGGTGCTGGTGGCCGCCTACCAGGTGTTGCTGGCCCGGCACACCGGTCAGCACGACATCCTGGTCGGCACGCCGTGGGCCGCCAGGGACCGCGTGGAGCTGGAACCGGTCATCGGGTACCTCACCGACACGCTGGTGCTGCGCGGCGACCTCGGCGGGGACCCGGAGTTCACCGGCCTGCTGGACGCGACCCGCCGCTCGGTACTGGAGGCGCACGCGCACCGCACGGTGCCGTTCGAACGGCTCATCGGGGAACTCGGCCTGCCGCGTGACGTCCACCACAACCCGCTGCTCGCCACAATGATCATCCTGCACAGCCAGGTGGGAGACGGCACACCTCCCGAGCGGGTCGGCGACCTCGGGGTGGAGCTGTTCGACGGCGGCTACCGCCAGGCGAAGTTCGACCTGGCCCTGGAGACGTGGCGCGGCGAGCGGGGCCTGCGGGCCGCGCTCGGCTACGACGCGACCCTGTTCCACACGGCCACGATCGAGCGGCTCGCGGCGCGGTTCGAGACGCTGCTGCGCGGCATCGCGGACGCGCCGCGCACCCGGATCTCGCGGCTGCCGATGACGACGAGCGAGGACGACGCCGCGAACGCGGCCCTGGCGGCAGGCGCGGCGGACAGGGAAACCGGTCCGGCGCAGACCGGCCGGGAGGTGGCTCACGACGGTGGCGCCACCGTGCCGGAACTGTTCGCGCGGACCGTCGCGGCGACGCCTGAGGCGACGGCGCTGGTGTGCGGCGGTGAACGTGCCGGATACGCGGAGCTGGACGCGCGGGTGACGCGCCTCGCGGCGGCGCTGCGGCGGCGGGGTGCCGGCCGCGGTGACGTGGTCGGGGTGTGTCTCGGCCGGTCGATCGGCGCGGTGACGGCGCTGCTCGCCGTGTGGCGGGCCGGCGGCGCCTACCTGCCGCTCGACCCCGAGTATCCGCAGGAACGCCTCGGCCTCCTCGTGCGCGACAGCGGCGCGCGGCTCGTCGTGACGGACGCGTCACTGGCGTCGCGGCTGCCGGAGTCCGTCCCCGTGCTGATCGCGGAGGACGCGTACGACACGGCCGACACGAACTACGCGGCCGACGGCGAGCCAGGCGACCTCACCGGCACCTGGCCGGCGCCGGACGACCCGGCGTACGTCATCCACACCTCAGGCTCCACCGGCCGGCCTAAAGGCGTGCTCGTCGAGCACGGCGCGCTCGCCGCACGAGTGCGCTGGATGCGCCAGGAGTACGGCCTCGGTCCGGCCGACCGGGTGGCGCAGTTCGCGTCGCTCAGTTTCGACACCCACGTCGAGGAGTTGTGGCCCGCGCTCACGGCCGGCGCGTCGGTGCTGCTGCTGCCGGACGGCGCGGCCACCCTGCCGGATGTCCTGCGCACCCCCGAAGGCGGCCGGGTCACCGTGCTCGACCTGCCGACCGCGTACTGGCACCACCTCACCGAGGCACTCGGCGACGTGACGTGGCCGCGTCCGCTGCGGCTCGTCGTCATCGGCGGCGAGCAGGCGCACGCTCCGGCGGTCGGCCGCTGGCGTGCCTGGTTCGGCGACGAGGTGCGGCTGGTCAACACCTACGGCCCGACGGAGGCCGTCGTCGTCGCCACGGCGGCCGACCTCGGCCGGGCCGACACGGAGACCACTCCGCCGATCGGCCGGCCCGTCGACGGCGTGACCGCGCGCGTCCTCGGCCCGTACGGCGAACCGGTGCCGCCAGGCGTGCCGGGTGAGCTGTGCCTCGGCGGCGCGAGCCTCGCACGCGGCTACGTCGGCCGTCCCCTCTCCACCGCGGAACGGTTCGTCCCCGACCCGTTCGGCCCGCCTGGTTCCCGGCTGTACCGCACCGGCGACCGGGTGCGCCTGCGGCCGGACGGCGCTCTCGCCTTCCTCGGCCGCTTCGACGACCAGGTGAAGGTGCGCGGCTTCCGGGTGGAGCCGGGTGAGGTGACGGCGGCGCTGCTCACCTGCCCCGGTGTGCGCCAGGCGGTGGTGACCGCCGACGGCGACCGGCTGCTCGCGTACACGGTGGGACCGGCCGACCCCGAGGACCTGCGCCGGCGGCTCACCGCCACGCTGCCGGCGCACCTGGTGCCGTCCGGCTGGGTGCGGCTGGACGCGCTGCCGCTCACCGTCACCGGCAAGGTCGACCACGCGGCCCTGCCGCTGCCGGGCCCCGTCGCCGCCGCGCGGTACGTGCCGCCGCGCACAGACGCCGAGACGCTGGTCGCGGGGGTGTGCGCCGAGGTGCTCGGTCTCGACGCCGGAGCCGTCGGCGCGTCCGACGACTTCTTCGCGCTCGGCGGCCACTCGCTGCTCGCGACCCGGGTCGCGGCGCTGCTGCGGAACGCGCTCGACATCGACGTGCCGATCCGCACGGTGTTCGACCGGCCGACCGTCGCCGGGCTCGCCACGGCGGTCGAGGAGCTGCTCGTCGACCAGCTCTCCGGCCTGACCGAGGACGAGGCGGCCCACCTGCTGGAACAGGAGACGCCGCGGTGACCGGGACCGAGAAGCTGTCGGCCACCAAGCAGGAGCTGCTGGCCCTGCGGCTGCGCCATGGCGCCCCGGCCCCGCGCAGGCGGACCGTCCCGAGGCGGCCCGAAGGTGAGCCGCCGCCGCTGTCGCACGCGCAGGAACGGCTGTGGTTCCTGGAACAGTTCGCGCCGGGAACCACGCAGCTCACCATCCCGCTCACCCTGCGGCTGCGCGGCCCCCTCGACGCCGCCGCGCTCGCGGACGCGCTCGACGCCGTGGTGTCCGCGCACGAGGCACTGCGCATGCGGTACCCGGCCACCGCGGACGGCGAGCCGCGGGTCGTGGTCACCGAGGACGCCACCCTGCCGCTGACCGTGGCCGGCGCGCCGGACGAGGCCACCGCGCGGTCCCTGGTCGAGGTCTTCCTGTCCGCGCCGTTCGACCTGGCGCAGGGACCGGTGGCGCGAGCGCTGCTGGTGCGGCTCGCCGACGACGACCATGTGCTCGTGGTCGCGGTGCACCACATCGCCGCCGACGGCTGGTCCGCCGAACTTCTGCTGCGCGAGGTCTTCACCCGTTACGCCGACGGCACACCCCCCGAGCCGGAGACCGGGTACGGCGACTACGCGGCCTGGCAGCGGAGCCTGCCGCCGCCGGAGCGCGACCTCGGCTTCTGGCGGGAACGGCTGGCCGGCCTCGAACCGCTCGACCTGCCGTCCGACCGGCCCCGGCCGCCGGAACGCACCTACACCGGCGCGGCGTGCGGGTTCCCGCTGGACGCGGACCTCGCGACCGCGCTCGCCGAACTCGGCCGCGCGCACGGCGCCACACCGTTCATGACGATGCTCGCCGGGTTCGCCGCGCTGCTCGGCCGGTACGCCGGCACCGAGGACGTCGCGGTGGGGTCACCGGTGGCGGGACGCCAGGCGCCGGAGCTGGACGGCGTGATCGGCTGCTTCGTCAATATGCTGACCATGCGGGTGGACCTGTCGGGTGACCCGGCGTTCGGGGAGCTGCTGGACCGGGTGCGCCACGTCACCGTGGACGCGCTCGCGCACCAGGACCTGCCGTTCGAGCGGCTCGTCTCCGAGCTGGACCTGCCGAGGGACGTGTCGAGGTCGCCGCTGTTCGGCGTCATCCTCGCGATGCAGAACTTCCGTGGCGGCGGCGTCGAACCGCCGCAGGGCCTGAGCCTCGCGGACTTCCCGCTCGACGCCTGGGCCACGCGGTACGACCTGGAGCTGTACGTCGCCGACGACCCCGGCGGCGGCATGTCGGGGCTGTTCGTCTACAACACCGACCTGTTCGAGGCCGCCACGGTGGAACGGCTCGCCGGCCACCTGCGCACCCTGCTCGAACGCGTCGCGGCCCGTCCTGACCTGCGGCTGTCGCAGATCGACCTGCTCGGCGAGGAGGAACGCCGCCTCGTCGTCGAGGGCTGGAACGCCACCGCCACGGCCTACCCCGGCGTCGCGACGCTGCACGGTCCCGTCGAGGAGCAGGCGGCGCGCACCCCCGACGCCGTCGCGGTGCGTTTCGAGGGCCGGTCGCTGACGTACGCCGAGCTGGACGCGGCGGCGACCCGCGTGGCGCACACCCTGCGCCGCCACGGCGTGACCGCCGGCTCGGTGGTCGCGGTCTGCGCGGAGCGCTCGCTCGAGCTGCTGCCGGGGCTGCTCGGCGTGCTGAAGGCCGGTGCCGCGTACCTGCCGGTCGACCCGGACTACCCGGCCGAGCGGATCGCGTTCATGCTCGGCGACGCCGCGCCGGCCGCGCTGCTCACGCAGCGAAGGATCCGGCCGTCCGTGCCGGACACCACCACGGTCGTGCTCGACCTGGACGACCCGTCGGCCTGGTCCGGCGCCGGCCCCCTGCCGGCAGTGGACCCCGGCGACGTCGCCTACGTCATCTACACCTCCGGCTCCACCGGCCGGCCCAAGGGGGTGCCGAACACCCACGGCGGCATCGCCAACCGGCTCCGCTGGATGCAGGAGCGGTACGGCCTCGACGCCGGCGACGTGGTGGCGCAGAAGACGCCGGTGAGCTTCGACGTGTCGGTGTGGGAACTGTTCTGGCCGCTGCGCCACGGCGCGACCCTCGCGCTCGCCACCCCCGGCGGCCACAAGGACGCCGCGTACCTGCGGCGTTTCCTCGTCACCGAGAAGGTCACCACCGTCCACTTCGTGCCGTCCATGCTCGCCGCGTTCCTCGCCGAGGACGACGTGGCCGGCTGCCGCGCGCTGCGCCGCGTCATCTGCTCCGGCGAGGAACTGCCTGCCGACCTCGCGCGGCGCTGCCTCACCACGCTGCCGGGTGCCGAGCTGCACAACCTGTACGGCCCGACCGAGGCCGCGGTGGACGTGTCGTCCTGGCACTGCCGTCCGGCCGCGCTCGCCAAGGCGGCCCGGGTGCCGATCGGCACGCCGGTCGCCAACACGTCCCTGTACGTGCTGGACGCCGCCATGGCGCCGGTGCCGGTCGGTGTGCCGGGTGAGCTGTTCATCGGCGGGGACCAGGTGGCGCTCGGGTACCTCAACCGGCCCGGCCTCACCGGCGAACGGTTCGTGGCGAACCCGTTCGGCCCGCCTGGCTCGCGGCTGTACCGCACCGGCGACCTCGCGCGACGGCGCCTGGACGGGGCCCTTGAGTTCCTCGGCCGCATGGACGGCCAGGTCAAGCTGCGCGGCCTGCGCATCGAGCTCGGCGAGATCGAGGCGGCGCTGCGCGCCGTCCCCGCCGTCCGGGACGCCGCGGTGATCGTCCGCGAGGACCGTCCCGGCGACCCGCGCCTGGTGGCGTACATCACGCCGGTGGACGGCGGCGCGCTGGACGAAGTGCTCGACCACGCCGCCGTGCGCGCCGAGCTGAAGAAGACGCTGCCGGACTACATGGTGCCGGGAGGCTGGGTCACGCTCGCCACCTTGCCGCTCGGCCCGAACGGCAAGCTCGACCGCCGCGCGCTGCCGGCGCCGGTCGCCGGACGAGACGCCGCGATCGAGTTCGTCGCGCCGGACACCCCGACCGAGCGAGTCTTCGCGGAGATCTGGTGCGAACTGCTCGGCGTCGAGGCGATCGGCGTCGACGACGACTTCTTCGACCTCGGCGGCCACTCGCTGCTCGCCACACAGGTGGTGGCGCGGCTGCGCAAGCGGACCGGGGCCGAGGTCGGCGTGATGGACGTGTTCAAGCACCCCACCGTGCGTGAGCTGGCCGCGCTCGCCGACACCCCGGCCGACCGGCGCGGCCCCCGGTCGCTGCTGCACCGCCTCACCCCGGCCCGCGCCACGCCGCCGGTGCTCAGCTACGTGTGCGTGCCGTACGGCGGGGGGAGCGCGGTCGTGTACCAGCCGCTCGCCGACGCGCTGCCGGACGGTCACGCACTGTGGTCGCTCGCGGTCCCCGGTCACGACGCCGGTGTCGCCGAGGGACGGATGGAGTTCGACGACCTGGCGGCGGCGTGCGTGCGGGAGATCCTGGAGAAGGTCGAGGGCCCGGTCGCGCTGTACGGCCACTGCGGCGTCGGGTCGGCGCTGAGCGTGGAGATCGCTCGGCGTCTCGAGGCCGCGGGACGGGAACTCGTGGCGCTGTACATCGGGGCCATCTTCCCGTTCGCCAGGCCGCGCGGCGCGCTGATGTCGCGGGTCGCGAAGCTCGCCGAGGCGGAGCGGCTGCGCGGCGACCAGCGGTACGTCAACTGGCTCATCTCGCAAGGCGTGGACCTCGGTGACATCGAACACGCCGAGGCCCGCCGGATCGTGCGCAACATGCGGCGCGACTCGCGGGAGGCGGAGGACTACTACACCCGCCTGTTCGCCTCCGGCACCGAGCGGCTCCGCGCTCCGGTGATCACCCTGGCCGGCACCGAGGACCCGGCGACCGACTACTACCAGGAGCGGTTCCGTGAGTGGCACTTCCTGACGTCCACGTCGGCGGTGGTGGTGCTCGCCGAGGCCGGCCACTTCTTCCTGAAGTACCGCGCCGCCGAGGTCGCCGAGATCGTCACGACCACCCATCGCGCGCTGGACGGGCCGCGCGACGGGCCGGAGCGCGCGCCGGACGCCACGTGGTGGCTGCACGACGTGTCGCGCTCGGACACGCCGGTGCGGCCGGCCGGGGTGCAGCCGAGCCTCGCGCGGTTCCTCTCCGTGGCGGCAAGCCAGCTCGTGTCGGTGACCGGGTCGGCGCTGACCGAGTTCGCCGTCCCGCTGTGGATCTACACCACGACCGGTTCCGTGGTGCAGTTCGCGCTGCTCGCGGTGGCGGGCCTGGTCCCCGGGCTGCTCACCGCGCCGGTCGCCGGCGCGATCATCGACCGGTCCGACCGGCGCAAGGTCATGCTCGCGGGGGACGTCGCGGCGTTCGCCACGCAGCTCGCGTTCGGGTTGCTGCTGTGGACGGGGAACCTCACCACGGGGGCGATCTACCCGCTGCTCGGCTGCCTGTCGGTCGCGCTCACGTTCCAGCGGGTCGCGTACGCCACGGCGATCCCGCAGCTCGTGCCGAAGCACTACCTCGGCCACGCCAACGGCATCGCGCAACTCGGCTTCGGCACCGCGCAACTGCTGGTGCCGATCTTCGCGGTGGGGCTGCTCGCCGGCATCGGGCTCGGCGGCATCCTCCTGCTCGACGTCCTCAGCTACGCGGCCGCCATCGTGGTGCTGCTGGTCGTGCGGTTCCCCGCCACCATGGCGTGGCGGCGCAGGGAACCGATCACCGCCGAGATCCTCGGCGGGCTGCGGTACTCCCTCGGCCACCGCGGCTTCCGCGGCATGCTGCTGTTCTTCGTCGTGATGAACGTCTTCCTCTCGCCGCTGCTGCTGATGTTCGGGCCGCTGGTGCTGTCGTTCGCGGGACTCGCCGACGTCGGCAGGGTGTCGTTCCTCGCCGGCGTCGGCACGTTCGCCGGCGCGCTCATCATGATCGTCTGGGGTGGGCCGCGCCGGCTGCGGCTGCGCGGCGTGCTGCTGTGCACGCTGGCGCTCGGCGTGTTCAGTGTGGTCACCGGCCTGCGTGCCGACCTGGTGGTGATCGCCGTCGGCGTGTGCGGCATGACCGCCTGGGTGACGCTGCTCAACGGCATCTACACCACGATCGTGCAGGTCAAGGTGCCGCAGCGGTTCCACGGCCGGGTGTTCGCCATGAACACCCTGATCGCGTGGTCCACGCTCCCCATCGGCTTCGGCCTCGTGGCGCCGTACGCCGCCTCCGTGCTCGACCCGCTGCTCGTGGACGGCGGCGCGCTCGCCGGCAGCGTCGGCACGCTCATCGGCACCGGCCCCGGCCGCGGCATCGGGTTCATGTACCTGCTGTTCGGCGCCGCCATCGTGGCGGTCGCCCTCATCGCCATGCGGGTGCCCGCGCTCGCCCGCTTCGACCACGAGGTGCCGGACGCCGTCGCCGACGACCTGATCGGCGTCCAGGCGCTGCGCGCACTCGACGAGACGAGAAAGGCCAAGACAGATGAGCGAGACCACCACCGAGCTCCGGCATGAGCTGGCCGGCATGATCGCGAGCGCCTCCGACGGCGAGGTACGCGCCGAGGACGCGCTCACCGGCCGTCACTCCCTCTCCGCGCTCGGGTTCAGCTCGCTGGCCCGCATCCGCCTCATCGACGCCATCGAGGACACCTTCGGCGTGGACGTCGACCTCGGCGGTGACCTGTCGTCCTTCGAGAGCGTGGACACCCTCGCCGCGCACGTCGCGACGCTGCTGGCGGCGCGATGACGACCCGTGCCGTCGCGTTCGAAGGCATGCGGGACGGGGTCGCCACCCTCACCTGGGGCCAGCGGCTGATGTGGCGCGCCGTCCACCTGATGGGGGACAGCCAGTCGTTCCTCAACTGCCCCTGGGTGCTGCCGGTGTACGGCAGACGCGGGCTGCCGGTCGTGCTCGACGCGCTGCGCACGCTGATCGAGCGCCACGAGAGCCTGCGCACGACCTTCACCGCCACCGCCGACGGCCCCGTGCAGCAGGTGAACCGCGTCGGTGAGCTGACCGTCGAGCTGGTCGACGCCGGCGAGGACCGTGCGCTCACCGTGGCCGAGCGCCTCGCCGCCACGCTCAGCGAGACCGTCTTCGAACACGGCACGGACCTGCCGCTGCGCTGCGCCGTCGTGCTCAAGAACGACCGGCCCATGGCCCTGGCCTTCACCTTCTCCCACCTCGCCGTGGACTACCAGGCCCTGTCCCTGCTGTCGGCGGAGTGGCGTTCCCTGCTGCGCGGCGAGGACCTGCCCCCCGCCGACTGGCAGCCCATGGACCAGGCCGAACTCGAACTCGAACCGTCCTTCCAGGCCCGGTCGCGACGTTCGATCCGCTACTGGCGCTCGGTGTTGGAGGACGTCCCCCTGGACGTCTTCGACCACCCGCCGGGAACCCCCGAGACGCCACGTTTCATCGAGGTCGGCATGACGTCCGTCGCCGCCGCCGTCGCCGCGGAGCGTCTGGCGGAACGCTGGGCCATCAGCACCACGAGCATCCTGCTGGCCGCCTGTGCCACGGTCCTCGCCACCGTCAGCGGCCGGCCGAGGGCCGTGATGCAGCTCGTCCACAGCAACCGCCGCGACCCGCGCACCCGCGCCATGGTCGGCACCGTGGGCCAGGACGGCCTTTTCGTCCTCGACCTGCCGGACACCGACTTCGCCGCCACCTGCCAGGAGGCCCACCGCAGCGCGCTCACCGCGTACCGCAACGCGCACTACGACCCCTTCGCCATGACCGCCATGCGCGAGGAGATCGGCCGCCTGCGCGGCAGGGAACCGGACCTCGACGCCTTCCTCAACGACCGCAGAGGCGGCACCACCTGGCCCGGCCTGCCGAAACTGCTCTCCGGCGAGGACGTCGCCCCCCTGGCCGCCAGGACCCGCACCCATGTGAAAAACGCCTGGCCCGGTGTCCGCTTCAAGGCCTTCTTCACCATCGGCACGGCCCCCGACACCGCCGAGCTGAGCCTGATCATCGACACCGCCTACCTGCCGCGTCCCACCGCGGAGGCGATGCTGCTGGCCGTCGAGCGCCTGCTGCTGCGCAGCCTCACCGAGGACGTCCCCATGGCCGCCGTCCCGGAGATCTGCGCGCTCTCCCCCGTCGGCTCAGGCGCGGTCAGCCGAGGGCCTGGTCGAGGTTGACGGCCGCGCTGATCAGCGCCAGATGGGTGAACGCCTGCGGGAAGTTGCCGAGCTGCTCGCCGGTGTGGCCGATCTCCTCGGCGTACAGGCCCACGTGGTTGGCGTACGTGAGCATCTTCTCGAAGGCGAGGCGGGCCTCGTCCACCCGGCCCGCGCGGGTGAGCGCCTCGACGTACCAGAAGGAACAGATGGAGAAGGTGCCTTCCGGGCCGGTCAGGCCGTCGGGGCTGGCCTGCGCGTCGTAGCGGTAGACCAGGGAGTCGGAGACCAGGACGCGGCCGAGCGCGTCGAGCGTGGACAGCCACTTGGGGTCGGTCGGGGACACATACTTGGCGAGCGGCATCATCAGGACCGAGGCGTCGAGCACGTCGCCGTCGAGGTGCTGCACGAACGCCGCCACTTCGGCGTTCCACCCCCGGCACATGATCTGGCGGTAGATCGCGTCGCGGCTGCGCCGCCAGCGGGGGATGTCGGCCGGCAGTCCGCGGCGCGCCGCCATGCGCATGGCGCGTTCGATGGCGACCCAGCACATCAGGCGCGAGTACACGAAGTGCTGACGGCCGCCACGGGTCTCCCAGACCCCCTCGTCCGGACGGTCCCAGTTGGCGCACACCCAGTCGACCAAAACGCACAACTCGTCCCAGCGGTCGCTGGAGATGGGGTCGGCCCACTTGTCGTACAGGTAGATGGAGTCGATGAGCGCGCCGTAGATGTCGAGCTGCAACTGGCCGGCGGCGGCGTTGCCGACGCGGACCGGCGCCGAGTCCTGGTAGCCCGACAGGTGCGGCAGCTCGCTCTCGGGGATGTCCCTGCCGCCGTCGATCCGGTACATGATCTGCAACGGCCCGGCCGGACCGTCCTCGCACAGGGGGACGTACTCGGACAGGAAGCCCATGAAGGCCTCCGCCTCCTCGGTGAAGCCCAGCCTGAGCAGCGCGTACACGCAGAACGCGGCGTCACGGATCCAGACGTACCGGTAGTCCCAGTTGCGTCCGCCACCCACCATCTCCGGCAGGCTGGTGGTGGGTGCCGCGACGATGCCGCCGGTCGGCGCGTACGTGAGGAGCTTGAGGGTCAGCGCGGAGCGGTGCACCATCTCGCGCCACCGGCCCCGGTACCGCGACCTCGCGAGCCAGCGCCGCCAGTAGGCGACCGTGGCGGTGAACTGCTCCTCGGCCTCGGCGATGGGGCAGTGCCGGCGCGGCAGTGACACGTCGCTGCGATCGAGCGCGAAGACGGCGGTCTCCCCCTCGCGCAGCGTGAACCGGGACCGCACGTCCACGCCGTCCCGCTCCAGCGGCACCGTCGCCTCCAGGGTGAGGCTCATCGACGGGGCCGTGAAGACCGCGCGGTCCTCGTACGTCCGCACGGTGTGCGACTCGGCGCCGTACCCGAACCGGGGGGCCACCAGTGCGGTGAACGGCAGTTCGCCGCGCACGCAGACGACGCGGCGGATCAGCCGGTGCCGGTCGGCCTCGCGGGGGTCGGCGGGGATCGGCATGAAGTCCTGGATCTCGCCGACGCCGTCGGCGGCGTAGAACCGGGTGATCAGGACGTTGGTGTCGGGGAAGTAGAACTGCTTGGTCCTGCGTTCCGGCACGTCCGCGCCGAGCCGGAACGAGCCGCCGCGCTCGGCGTCCAGGAGCGAGCCGAACACGCTCGGCGCGTCGAACCTCGGTGAGCAGTACCAGTCGACGGTCCCCCTGGTGTCGACCAGGGCCACCGTGCGCAGGTCCCCGATCAGGCCGTGCTCGGCGATGGGAGGGTACGCGTCCCGTCCCGCGGTCACGCGCTCCTTCTCGGCGCGCTCGCCGCCGGTGGGGCCTTCCCGGTCGTGGATCCCTCCGTGTCCGTCCCGTGGCATGACTTCACGTTATGTTCGCGTTTTCCCCCGCCGGTCCTGCGTTCCGTCAACAGGACGCCAGGGTTGTGCAATTCGGCGAGACCCCGCTGAACAGGTCTTTTGTCCACAGGCGCCGGAGTTATCCACAGTTTCCACAGAGTCGTACACAGGTTCGAAACGGGGTCCTACCGTTGGCCCATCAGACCGTTCTCCCAGGCCCAGGCCGCGACCTCGACCCGGTTGCGCAGCCCAAGCTTGGCCTGGATGCCGGAAAGGTGGCTCTTGACCGTGCTCAGTGAGATGAACAGCTCGGCCGCGATCTCCTGGTTGGTGCGTCCTCTCCCGATGGCCCGCACCACCTCCGCCTCCCGGTCCGTCAACGGCCGCTCGGAGCCGCGCGCACCCGCCGCCGGCGGCCCGGTCAGGTGGCGCAGCAGCCGCAGCGTCACCGACGGCGACACCAGAGCGTCCCCGGCGTCCGCCGCGCGCACCGCCTCCACCAGCAGACCGGGTCCCGCGTCCTTCAGCACGAACCCCACGGCGCCGCCGCGCAGCGCGCCGTAGACGTACTCGTCGAGGTCGAAGGTCGTGACCACCACGACCCGCAGCGGATCGGCCACCCCCGGCCCCGCGAGCGCGCGGGTCACCTCGATGCCGTCCAGACGCGGCATCCTGATGTCCACCAGGCACACGTCCGGCCGCAGCCGCCGCGCCAGCTCCACCGCCTCCGCGCCGTCCGCCGCCTCGCCGACCACGGTGATGTCCGGCTGGTCCTCAAGGATCATGCGCAGCCCGCCGCGCACCATGGCCTGGTCGTCGGCCACCAGCACCCTGATCGTCACCGGCGCCTCCGGTCACCGATCGGCAGGGTCGCACGAACGCGCCAGCCCGCGTCCCCCGGTCCGGCGTACAGTGTGCCGCCGAGGGCCTCCAGCCGTTCCCGCATGCCGGTCAGCCCGTAGCCGCCGCGGTGCGGCCGGCCCTGACCAGGCGGCGCGTCGTCGGCGACCTCCACGACGACACAGCCGCCGTCACCGATGGCGCCGTTCTCGGTGACGGTGACCGTGACGGCGGTGGCGTGCGGCGCGTGGCGCGAGACGTTGGTGAGCGACTCCTGGACGACGCGGTAGACGGTGCTGGTGATCTCCGGCGGCCAGGACGGCTCGGCGGCCGGCAGCCGCAGGCGCACGGCGGGGCCGTGGCCGGCGAACCGGGCCGTGAGGTCGGAAAGGCTCTCGGGCCCGGACGTGGCCGGCGGGCCGTCGGCGGTGTCACGCAGCACGCCGACGACGCGGCGGGTCGCGTCGAGCGCGTCGGAGCCGGCCGTCTCGATGCCGGCCAGGGCCTCGACCGCCTGCTCGGGACGTCTGCCTGCGACCAGCCGTGCGGCCTGCGCCTGCACCACGATGCCGGTGATGTGGTGCGCGACCACGTCGTGCAGCTCCCTGGCCAGTGCGAGCCGCTCGTCGCGGCGCACCGTGCCGGCGACCACGCGGCGGTGCGCGTCGAACAGCCGCAGGTTCAGCCCCACGGCCAGGGCCCCGCACCACCCCGCGCCGCTCAGCACCAGCACCGGCGGCACACCGGGGGTCCGAGCGGCGAGGCCGCTGAGCACCACCACCACGAGGCCCATCCCGGCGATCACCCCGGCGCGCAGCACCGGCAGCGTCCGGATCGCGGCCCCCGCGAGCACCGCCAGCGCGAGCGTCATGGCCGGCCCCGGCTCCCCCGGCAACCCCGCCACCCGGGCCGCCACCGTCGCGACCCCGGCGACCACGAGACCGGCGACGGCCATCCGTCCTCTCCCCCGGTCGCGCGTCAACGCGACCGCGCACACCACCGCTCCGGCCGCGACGTCGAACCACCACTGGTCGCCGCCTCGCGCATGAGCGAGCTGCGCGGCCCACCCGGCGAGCAGCACGGCGAACCCGGCCCCGAGCCACCCGTCCACCGTGATCCCTCGCCACCCGGCGACCCGTTCCCGCACGTCCACACCGCTCAGGCTACGAGAACCCCCGCTCCCTCCGGACCGGCCGAAAGTACGGTCGTCCCCGGCCGGATCCCTCTTTCCGGCCGATGCCGTCCCGCGTGCGGCCGCACAGGATGAGGCCTCATGCGAGCAGACGACACACCTGTCAGGGAAGGCCGCCACGCCGGCGGCGCGCCGCGGTCCGGTACGGATCCCGGCGGACACGAGCACGACGGCACGGCCGCCGGTCCGCGGCGCAGGCGGATCGCGGCGCTCGACGTGATCCGGGGGGTGGCGCTGTGCGGGATCCTGGTGGTGAACGTGCAGCCGATCGCCGCCGCCGGGGCTCTGGTGGTGACGCCGGACACGGCCGGGGTGCCGTCGGAGGACGCCGGTACGTGGCTCGGGCTGTTCACCACAATGCGGTTCTTCCCGATCTTCTCGTTCCTGTTCGGGGTGGGGTTCTCGCTGCTGGCGGAGTCCGCGGCGGCCCGCGGCGCCGCTCCGCGGGTGCTGTTGCTGCGGCGGCTGGTGGCGTTGCTGGTGGTCGGGGCCGCGCATCACGTGCTGTTGTGGCAGGGGGACATCCTCGCCGTCTACGCCGTGGTTGGGCTGGTGGTGCTGCTGCCGTCGACGTGGTTGCCGCGGTGGGCCGTCGCGTGGCTCGCGGGGGGCCTGCTGGTGGCGGCGGTGGGGCTCGGCGGCGGACAGCTCGCCTTGGTGCCGGGGCTGTTCCTGCTCGGGTCGGCGCTCACGCGGTACGGCGTGGTCGCGGGGATCGAGCGGTCGGCCAGGCCACCGGCCGTGGCAGGGCTGCTGCTCGCGGCGGCGGCGGCGCCGGTGCTGTGGTGGCAGGCGAGCATGCCGGCGGACGCTCCGGCGTTCCGGTACGTGATGCCGGCCGGCGGGCTGCTGGTCGCCGGGGTGTACGTCTGCGTCCTGCTGGTGCTGCTCCACACGCCGCTGCGGCCGGTGCTGCGGGTGGCGTTCGCGCCGCTCGGACGCATGGCGCTCACCAACTACCTCACCGCCACCGTCCTGGTGCTGGCGATCACCCCGTTCCTCGGCGGCGCGCCGCACACCTGGCCGGCGACGCGGGTGCTGCTGGTCGCCGCGGCGATCCTGTCGGCGCAGTGGCTGTTCTCGGCGCTGTGGCTGCGCCGCTTCACGCAGGGGCCGCTCGAATGGCTCTGGCGGTGGGTCACCTGGGCCCGCCGGCCGCCGCTGCGCGCGAAATCACACGGCGCGTATGGCCGAGGTGAAATTTTCAACTGAACCGTGAGTGATCGACCGGCATTCTTATGGCTGGTCGTCCAACTAATTGTGATCCATTCGCCTGGTCAGCAGCCTGTTGACCAGGCATGGTCATTTGTGTGTCCGCATCGGGTCAGATACTTTCGCAGATGCGGGAGCGCTCCCATCACCCCGGACCCCGACCGGAAAATGGAGACCGCACGATGTCTCACCGTCCCTCACCGCGCCGGACGCTTCGCACCATGTCCCTGCTGGCCTGCGCGGCCCTGCTGTCCACCGTCGGCCTCACCGGCACCGCGTCGGCGCACGGCTCGACGATCAACCCCGCGTCCCGCAACTACGGCTGCTGGTCGCGCTGGGGCAACGACTTCCAGAACCCGAACATGCAGCAGCAGGACCCCATGTGCTGGCAGGCGTGGCAGACCGACGTCAACGCCATGTGGAACTGGAACGGGCTGTTCCGCGAAGGCGTCGCCGGCAACCACCAGGGTGCCATCCCGAACGGCCAGCTCTGCAGCGGCGGCCGCACCGAGAACGGCCGCTACCGCGCCATGGACACCCCCGGCGCCTGGAAGACGACCGCGCTGTCACGCACCTTCAACATCAACCTGATGGACCAGGCCCACCACGGCGCCGACTACATCAAGGTCTACATCACCCGCCAGGGCTACAACGCCACCACCACACCCCTGAGCTGGAGCAACCTGGAGCTCATCACCACGACCGGCCGTTACGCGCAGGCCGGCAACTACTACATCAACAACATCAACGCGGGCAGCCGCACCGGCCGCCACGTCGTGTACACGATCTGGCAGGCCTCCCACACCGACCAGTCGTACTACTTCTGCAGCGACGTCACCTTCTGACCGAGCGTCGCCGCTCCCTAGCGGGCCCAGGCCTCGCGGCCGGTCGTCACCGTCGTCCCCGTGCGCAGTGACTCATCGATCGCGAGGCCGATCAGGTGGTCCTGGCAGCCGTCGGCCAGCGGGTACGGCTCGGGGCCCTCGCCGCGGCACCAGGCCGTCATGCGGCACAGCAGGTCGACGACCGCGAGGTCGTCCTCGGAGAAGCGCGCACCCTGGTACTCGTTGCGGTACACCACACGGCCGTCGAAGGCGATGTGGTCCAGGTCGAAGCCCTCCAGGTTGAGGTCCATGCCGGTCTGGCGGCGCACCAGGCGCGACTCCACGGGGGTTCTCGGGTCCACGAGACGGACCACGCGGTCGTCCACGATCTCGCCGAGCGCGCCGCGCACGACGATCCGCCGCGCGCGCAGCGGGTTCCACCACTGGTTGTCGGTGAAGTCGTACAGGCCGGTGCCGCTCGCGAACGCCAGCGTGGCGATCGTGGTGGCCCGGTCCTGAGGCGTGGCGTCACCGGACCAGCCGTCCTTGGACAGCGGGTCGGCGAGCGGCGCGGTGAACGACCGCGCGTGGACCGCGGCGTCCTCGAAACCGGCGCCGAGCATGTGCCTGATCAGGGACACCGCGTGGTACAGGTGCGTGGAGGAGACCTGCACCGAGGTGACCCGGCCGATGACGCCGTCACGCAGCACCGCGAGCCGCGCCGCGTGTCCCGGCATCAGCAGGTACTGCTCGGCCACCTGCACCAGGCCGCTGTCCCCGACGGCGGCCCACAGGTCGCGCAGTCCGTCGGCGTCCGGGGCCGGAGGTGTCTCGGCGAGCACGGGGACACCGTGCCGCACGATCTCCTCGGTGGCCCCGGGGGTGACCGGCCACGGGACGGACGCGATGACGTACTCCGGCCGCTCGGCCGCGAGCATGTCCGCCACGGAACGGTACGCCGGCACCCCCCACCGCGCCTCGACCTCGGCGCCGCGCGCGGCGGTGCGCGTCACCACACCCGACACCGACAACCGCTCGGGTAGCGCCTCGGCGAGGCGCAGGAAGAACTCCGATCGCCATCCGCTTCCCACCACACCGAACCGGCCCGGCCGCGCAGCACTCATGACGCCACCTTCCCACGTGCGGACGGCCCCCACGGACGGTGAGGACAGTGAACTCGATGCTGCGCCGGTAAAGCGGATGTAACCCGGCCACGTCGGCGGAAGTGACAAGCGTGTAACAGCTCCTTCTTATGGTGCCGGGGTGACGTTCCCGCCACCGCTGTCGGGTGGTCGTTAAGAGGGGAGTCAGGTGACGGTGACCGGGTCGGGGCGTACCGCCACCACGGCGGTACGGACGGTCTGTTCCTACTGCGGCGTCGGCTGCGGCATGGTGCTCGACGTCGCGACGGACGCGAACGGCCGGCGTACGGCCGTGCGCGCCTCCGGCGACAAGGCGCATCCGGCCAACTTCGGGAGGCTGTGCACCAAAGGCGCGACCACCGCGGACATGCTCGCAGCGCCGGGGAGGCTCGGGACGGCGCTCGTCCGGTCCGCGCGCGGGTCGGTCCCGACGCCGGCCCCGATGGACGCGGCGATCGGCGAGACGGCGCGGCGGCTGCGCGAGATCATCGACGAGCACGGTCCCGACGCGGTGGCGTTCTACGTGTCGGGTCAGATGACCCTGGAGGCGCAGTACCTCGCCAACAAACTCGCCAAGGGTTTCGTGCGCACCAACCAGATCGAGTCCAACTCGCGGCTGTGCATGGCGAGCGCCGGCACCGGGTACAAGCTGTCGCTCGGCGCCGACGGCCCGCCGGGCTCGTATCAGGACTTCGAGCACGCCGACCTGTTCCTCGTCATCGGCGCCAACATGGCGGACTGCCACCCCATCCTGTACCTGCGGATGATGGACCGGGTGAAGGCCGGGGCCCGGCTCGTCGTCGTCGACCCCCGCCGTACCGCCACCGCCGCCAAGGCCGACCTCTACCTGCCGATCCGGCCCGGCACCGACCTCGCGCTGCTCAACGGCCTGCTCCACCTGCTCGTCGAGGACGGCCACGTGGACGAGGAGTTCGTCGCCGAGTTCACCGAGGGCTGGGAGGCGATGCCGGCGTTCCTCGCCGACTACCCGCCGGCCCGCGTCGCCGAGATCACCGGCCTGCCGGAGGACGACATCCGCCAGGCGGCCCGCATGATCGGCGAGGCCGGCGAATGGATGAGCTGCTGGACCATGGGCCTGAACCAGAGCACCCACGGGACCTGGAACACCAACGCGCTGTGCAACCTGCATCTGGCCACCGGCGCGATCTGCCGGCCCGGCAGCGGGCCGTTCTCGCTGACCGGCCAGCCGAACGCCATGGGTGGCCGCGAGATGGGGTACATGGGCCCCGGCCTGCCGGGCCAGCGCTCGGTGCTGGTGGCGGAGGACCGCCGTTTCACCGAGCAGCTGTGGGGCCTCCCCCCTGGCACGCTGCGCACCGACGTCGGCAAGGGCACCGTGGAGATGTTCTCCCGCATGGCCGACGGCGACATCAAGGCGTGCTGGATCATCTGCACCAACCCGGTGGCGTCGGTCGGCAACCGCAGGACCGTGATCGCCGGCCTGGAGGCCGCCGAGTTCGTCGTCACCCAGGACGCCTTCGCCGACACCGAGACCAACTCCTACGCCGACCTGGTGCTGCCGGCGGCGCTGTGGGCCGAAGGCGAAGGCGTGATGATCAACTCCGAGCGGAGTCTCACCCTGCTGAACGCGGCGGCGGACCCGCCGGGTGAGGCGCTGCCGGACTGGGAGATCATCGCGCGCGTCGCCTGCGCCATGGGGTACGCCGACGCGTTCACCTACGGCAGCGCCGAGGAGGTCTTCGAGGAGATCAAAGAGGCCTGGAACCCGAAGACCGGGTACGACCTGCGCGGCGTGACCTACGACCGGCTGCGCGCCACCCCCGTGCAGTGGCCGAGCGCCACCGCCGGCGGCGACGGCCGTAACCCCATCCGCTACCTCAACGACGGCACGAGCCAGCACCTCGCGGTACGTGAGGACGGCAGCCGTCCCCGCCTGGTCTTCCCCACCGCGAGCGGCCGCGCGGCGTTCTTCCCGCGTCCCCACATGCCTGCCGCCGAGCTGCCGGACGACGACTACCCTTTCGTGCTGAACACCGGCAGGCTCCAGCACCAGTGGCACACCCTCACCAAGACCGGCAAGGTCGCCAAGCTCAACAAGCTGAACCCCGGCCCGTTCGTGGAGATCCACCCCGGCGACGCGGCGTCCCTCGGGATCACCGACGGCGACCAGGTGCAGCTCTCCTCACGCCGCGGCCGCGCCGTCCTGCCGGCCGTGGTCACCGACCGGGTCCGGCCCGGCGACTGCTTCGCACCGTTCCACTGGAACGACCTGTTCGGCGAGTACCTCAGCGTCAACGCCGTCACCAACGACGCCGTGGACCCCCTCTCCTTCCAGCCGGAACTGAAGGCCTGCGCCGTCGCACTCACCAAGGTCGCCACCCCGGCCACCGGCACCCGGCCCACGATCCCCGCCGCCACCCCGGCCACCGGCACCCGGCCCACGATCCCCGCCGCCGACCCGGCGGACGGCTGGCCGGGTGCCGCCGCACCGGACGTCGCGGCGCTCGCACGCCTGCTCGGTATCGACACCGCGCCGCCGCCGTTCGACGAGCGGGAACGCGGCTACCTGTCCGGTTTCCTCGCCGGGCTCGGCGCGGCCGACACGACCGGCGTGCCGGTGCTGCCGCACGGCGCGCCGTTCGACCCCGGCCACGCTCTGTGGGTGGACGGCGCGCTCGCCGGCATGTTCTCCCGCGCGACGGGGACGGCCACCCTCCCCCGGCCCGCGCCGAGCGAGGAACGCCGGCTGATCGTGCTGTGGGCCTCGCAGACCGGCAACGCGGAGAACTTCGCCGTGACGGCCGCGCAGGCGCTCGCCGACGCCGAGCGCGCGCCGGTGCTGCTGAGCATGGCCGACTGCACCCCGGCCAGCCTGCCGGGCGGCGCGGACCTGCTGGTCATCACCAGCACCTTCGGCGACGGCGACGCACCCGACAACGGCGCCGACTTCTGGGACCGGCTCGCCGACCCCGGAGCTCCCCGCCTGGAGCAGGTGCGGTTCTCCGTCCTCGCCTTCGGCGACACCAGCTACGCCGACTTCTGCGGTCACGGCCGCCGCCTCGACAAGCGCCTGGAGGACCTCGGCGCCGTACGGCTCACCCCCCGCGTGGACGTCGAACCCGGCGACGAACAACCCGCGCACCAGTGGCTCGACCAGGTCATCCAGGCCCTGACCACCACAGCCCCCACCGAACACGTACGCACCGAACCCGTCCCCGCCGAACCCGTCTCTTTCCCCGTACCCGCGCCGTCCCGCGCGCCTTCGAGCCCTCCGGTCACCGAACGGCAGCCCCTGGACGTCACCGGCACCGCGCTGCTGACCGGCAACCGCCTGCTCAGCCTGCCAGGCGCCACCAAGGAGGTACGGCGGTTCACCTTCCACACCGGTGAGGAGCCCCTGCCGTACGAGACCGGTGACGCGCTCGGCGTGTGGCCGGTGAACCCGCCGGAGCTGGTCGCCGAATGGCTGACCGTCACCGGCCTCGACCCGGCCGCCGTCGTCACCGTCTCAGGCGAGGACCTCCCCCTGAGCGAGGCGCTGCGCCACCACGACATCACCAGGATCTCCCCGGACCTGCTGCGTTTCGTCGCCGACCGCGCACGCGACGACCGCCTGCTCAGGAAGCTGCTGCGTCCCGACAACCGCAACGAGCTGGCCCAGTGGACCTGGAGCAGACAGGCCGTCGACGTCCTCGCCGAGTTCCCCGTGGACGCCTCCGCGCAGGAATGGGCCGCCACACTCAAACGGCTCCAACCCCGCAGGTACTCCATCTCGTCCAGCCCCCTGACCAGCCCCGGCGAGATCAGCCTGACCGTGTCGGTGGTGCGCTTCGACAACCAGCACGGCCGCCGCCGCAGCGGCGTCTGCTCGGGTCACCTCGCCGACGTGCCTCTGGGTACCGCGATGCCGGTCTTCGTCCGCCGCTCCCCCCATTTCCGTCCCCCCGCCGACCCCGCCACCCCCATGATCATGATCGGCCCCGGCACCGGCGTGGCCCCCTTCCTCGGCTTCCTCGACCACCGCCGCGCACTCGGCCACCAAGGCCGCAACTGGCTCTTCTTCGGCGAACAACGCCGCACCACCGACTTCTACTACCGCGAGGAACTGGAGTCCCTCCAGGAAGACGGCGTCCTCACCCGCCTCGACCTGGCCTTCTCCCGCGACCAGCGCGCCAAGGTCTACGTCCAGGACCGCATGCGCGAACAAGGCGCACGCCTGTGGTCCTGGCTCCAGGACGGCGCCTACCTCTACGTCTGCGGCGACGCCACCCGCATGGCCAAGGACGTCGACCGCACCCTCCGCGAGATAGCCCACCTCCACGGCGGCCTCACCCCGGAAGCCGCCGACGCCTACCTCAGGAAACTCACCGCCGACCGCCGCTACGCGCGCGACGTCTACTGAGCACTTTCTGCGGTGGAACACACCGCTATGTGAGAAGTTCTGCTCCAGACTGGTGTCCTTCTGAGAGTGGTCTTCGGCCGGGGATGGTGGAACGCCTGTGGGTCGCGAGGCGCTGCGGGTGGAGGATCCGCGCCGGGTCGGACGGTTCCAGATCGTGGCACGGCTGGGAGAGGGTGGCCAGGGAGTCGTCTACCTCGGCGTGGCGGATGGCGGAGAACAAGCGGCGGTCAAGGTGTTCCACTCGTCGGTCCGGGTGGGCCAGGAGTCGGGGATCGTCAGGGAGCTCACGGCGGCGCGGCAGGTCGCCGAGTTCTGCACAGTGCGGATCCTGGAGATCGGGCTGGAGGCCCGGCCGCCGTACATCGCCAGTGAGTACGTCGAAGGGCCGACCCTGCAGCATGTGATCGAGAACGACGGGCCGCGGCACGGCGCGGGACTGCACCGGCTGGCCATCACGACGATCACGGCGCTCGCGGCCATCCACCGGGCCGGAGTGGTGCACCGGGACTTCAAGCCGGGGAACGTGCTGATCGGAGCGGACGGGCCGCGGGTCATCGACTTCGGGATCGCGCGGTTGACGGGTGCGTCGGTCACGACCGGAGGTGCGGCGGGTTCGCCGGCCTACATGGCGCCGGAACACTTCAAAGGAGAACGCATCGGGCCAAAGGCGGACGTTTTCGCTTGGGGGTCGACGATCGCCTACGCGGCGACAGGAGCGCCGCCGTTCGGCGGGGACACGCTGGCAGCCATCGCCTACCGGATCCTGCACGACGAGCCCGATCTCGGCGCGCTGCCCGCTCCGCTGCGGAACGTCGTTGCGCCGTGCCTGGCGAAGGACCCGGCGCTGCGGCCCACGGCCAAGGACGTACTGCTGCGGCTGCTCGACGACAAAGGGGACACGACGGCGGAGGTCGCCGTCCCCGTGCCGGCCGGCGGACCAGATGGCGTCACGGCACCGGGGAAGCCGGTCTCGCGGCGAACGCTGCTCGCCTCTGTCGCTGGAGGTGTCGTGGTCGCGGGTGGCGGGGCGGTGCTGGCGTACGCCACCGCCAGGCGAGAGGAGCCGAAGCCTCCGGTGACATCGCCGGCCGGCCGGAGCCAGGCGAGCGCGACGCCGTCACCTTCACCGTCCCGGGTGGCGCCGCCGCCGGCGAACGCGATCGAGCTGGCGGCCGCGATGGACACCGCGGTGACGGCCCGGCCGGTGGCGGACTTCTCGTTCATGGGTGGCTTCGCCGAGAGCAGCGCCTTCGCTCGCGCGTCCGGACGCCTGGCGTACGGCCCCGCCGGGCCGGACGGACCCGGTTTCGACATACGTGTGCGCGGGTCAGGGGAACGGGTGGTGGTGCTCGGCCTCACGGGCTACGCGATGAACCACGGCAAGAAGGCGTTCGATCTCTACGCCGAGCCCGGCGGAGGTGAGCGTCCGGCGTACGCGGAGGCCGCTTCCATGGTGGCGGCCACCGCGTCCGTGCTCACGATCCTGGAGCTCATCGCGGCGAGCCGCGGCGTGCGGCGGAAAGGCCGCACGTACTCGGCGAGCATCTCCACCAGTTCCGCCGGCGTCGGCCTGCATCAGCTGTTCGGGCCGTGGAACGCGAACCTCGACGCGACGTACCTGTCCTACTCCATCACTATCGACGGGTCGGAGCTGCCTACCAGGTTCGAGCTGACGTGGAAGGTTCCGGTGGGAGGCGCCGGGTTCTACGAGTCGAGCTTCGTCACGTCGTACGGAAACTGGCGTTCGGGCCCACCCATCACCGACCCGACATGACCTTGCCGATACGATGAAGAACCAGGAACAGGTATCGCTGATGCTGACTTAAAGGGCTATCTAGCCTTGCATATGCGAATGTATGCTGATCTCTTGTGACGATGTTCCAGATCAGTGAGGCCGCCGCTTTGCTCGGGGTCAGTGCCGACACCGTGCGGCGGTGGGTGGATGCGGGGCGGCTGGCGGCGGAGCGGGACAGGAACGGGCATCGGCTGGTGAGTGGGGCCGATCTGGCGGCGTTCGCGCGGCGGAGGGTCGCTGAGGACGAGGGGGCGGGGCAGTCTTCGGCGCGCAACCGGTTCAGGGGGATCGTGACCGAGGTGGTCAGGGACGCGGTGATGGCGCAGGTCGAGATCGCCGCGGGGCCGTTCCGTGTGGTGTCGCTGATGAGCCGGCAGGCGGCGGACGAGCTGGGGCTGGAGCCTGGAGTGGTCGCGGTGGCCGTGATCAAGTCCACGAACGTCGTCGTCGAGATCCCCGAGCCGGCGCGTACGGCCGGATAGACAGGAGTCCTCATGCTGTTCGGACGACTTCCGCGGTGGGCCGCCGGCCTGGTGCTCGTGCTGGGGATCGCCGGGTGCGGATCGCCGCAGCCGGCGGCGCATCAGGGATCCGCGCCTGCCTCCTCCGGGGCCGCCGCCACGGAGGTGACCGTCTTCGCCGCGGCGTCGCTCACCGGCACGTTCACCGAGCTCGGCAAGATCTTCGAGGCGGCTGATGCAGGGACCACGGTGAAGTTCAACTTCGGGTCGAGCGCCACGCTGGCGCAGCAGATCACACAAGGCGCGCCGGCCGACGTGTTCGCCGCCGCCAGCCCGGCCACCATGAAGACCGTCACCGACGCGGGGCTCGCCGGCACACCGGTGACGTTCGTGCGCAACAAGCTCCAGATCGCCGTGCCGGCCGGCAACCCGGCCAAGGTGGACGACCTGCGGGATCTCGCCGACCCCAAGGTCAAGGTCGCGTTGTGCGCCGAGCAGGTGCCGTGCGGGGCCGCGGCGGTCAAGGCGCTGGCGGCGGCGGGCCTCACGGTCACGCCGGTCACGCTGGAACAGGACGTCAAGGCCACGCTCACCAAGGTCGAGCTCGGCGAGGTGGACGCGGCGCTGGTCTACCGGACCGATGTGATCGCCTCGGGAGGCAAGGTGAAGGGTATCGAGTTCCCCGAGGCCGACAAGGCGATCAACGACTATCCCATCGCGACGCTGAGCAAGGCCCCGGCGGGTGACCTGGCCCGACGGTTCGTCGACCTTGTGGTGTCGCGGCAGGGCAAGGACGTGCTCGCCAAGGCAGGGTTCGACACGGCCTGATGACCTCGGCGCCACCCGCTCGGCACACCGGGCCCGGCGCGGCCACCGGCCGTCCGCCGTGGGGCCTGGTGGTGCCGGCGGTGCTCGGGCTGGCGTTCCTCGTGCTGCCGCTCGCGGGGTTGCTGGTGCGTGCGCCGTGGTCCACGTTGCCGCGGCGTCTCGCCGAGCCGCAGGTGCTTGAGGCGTTGCGGCTGTCGCTGGTGACGGCGACCATCGCGACGGCTGTGTGCCTGCTGCTCGGGGTGCCGCTGGCGTGGCTGCTCGCGCGGATGGAGTTCCCCGGACGGCGGGTGGTGCGGGCCCTCGTCACCGTGCCGCTCGTGCTGCCTCCGGTGGTCGGCGGTGTGGCGCTGCTGCTGGTGCTCGGCCGGCGAGGGCTCGCGGGGCAGTGGCTCGAGTCGGCGTTCGGCGTGACGCTGCCGTTCACGACGGCGGGGGTCGTGGTGGCCGAGGCGTTCGTCGCGATGCCGTTCCTCGTGATCAGTGTGGAGGGTGCGCTGCGCGCGGCCGACCAGCGGTTCGAGGAGGCGGCCGCCACGCTCGGCGCGTCGCGCTGGACGGCCTTCGTGCGGGTCACCCTGCCGCTGATCGCTCCCGGCGTCGTGGCCGGTGCGGTGCTGTGCTGGGCCCGTGCGCTTGGGGAGTTCGGCGCGACCATCACCTTCGCCGGCAACTTCCCCGGCACGACCCGCACCATGCCGCTCGCGGTGTACCTGGCGCTGGAGACCGAACCGGAGGCGGCGATCGTGCTCAGCCTCGTGCTGCTCGCGGTCTCGGTGGCCGTGCTCGCCAGCCTGCGTGACCGGTGGGTGAGCGGCCCGTGAGCCCGCTGCTGACCGCGCGCCTGGTCGTCGAGCGGCCCGCCTTCCGGCTGGACGTCACCCTGGACGCCGCCGCCGGGGAGGTCGTCGCGTTGCTCGGCCCGAACGGCGCCGGCAAGACCACGGCGCTGCGCGCGCTGGCCGGGCTGACCGCGCTGTCCGCAGGCGGCGAGATCAGCCTCGGCGGCGAGGCGCTGCACACCCTGCCGGCCGACCGGCGGCCGATCGGCATGGTCTTCCAGGACTACCTGCTGTTCCCGCACCTGTCCGCCTTGGACAACGTCGCCTTCGGCCCGCGCTGCCAGGGAGCGGGCCGCGCCGAGGCCCGGCGGGTCGCGGCGGAGCTGCTCGACCGGGTCGGGCTGGCCGGGTACGCCGCCGTGCGGCCGGGCCGGTTGTCCGGGGGGCAGGCGCAGCGGGTGGCGCTGGCCCGCGCGCTCGCCGTACGGCCCCGGCTGCTGCTGCTGGACGAGCCGCTCGCGGCGCTGGACGCGCACACCAGGCTGGAGATCCGGGCCGGGCTGCGGCGGCGCCTCGCCGGGTTCGACGGCGCGACGGTGCTGGTCACGCACGACCCGCTGGACGCCATGGTGCTGGCGGACCGCCTGGTGGTGATCGAGGACGGCGCCGTCGTGCAGCGCGGCACCCCGCAGGAGGTCGCGCGCCGGCCCCGTACCGACTACGTCGCACGCCTGGTCGGCCTCAACCTGTACCGGGGGACGGCGGACGGCGGAAGCGTCACGGTGGGTGAGCTGACGCTGAGCGCGTCGGAGCACCTCGGCGGGCCCGCGTTCGTCGCCTTCTCCCCCGCCGCGGTGGCCCTGTACCGCACGCGGCCGGACGGCAGTCCCCGCAACCTGTGGCAGGCCCGCATCGATGGCATCGAACGGCACGGCGACAACGTGCGTGTGCACCTCGGCGGCCCGGTCACCGCGTTCGCCGACATCACACCCGCCGCGCTCGCCGACCTCGACCTGGCGCCGGGACAGTCGATCTGGGCCGCGGTGAAGGCGGCGGAGACGCACGCGTACCCGGCATGAAATGCGCCTTTACCGAAATGATCGGTTGTTTCCCGGGTAGGGGAGGCGAGTGGACGAGCTTCGGCAAAGCGATCCCGCCGAACCGGGAATCATCCGGCGGCGCAAAGGCCGCGGGTTCCGCTACTTCTACGCCGACGGACGACCGGTGCGCGACCGCGCCACGCTGGCGAGGATCAAGGCGCTGGTTCTACCACCCGCGTGGTCGGAGGTGTGGATCTGCCGGTGGCCGGACGGCCACATCCAGGCGGTGGGGACCGACGCGGCGGGCCGGCGGCAGTACCGGTACCACGACGTGTGGCGGGCCGAGCAGGACAAGATCAAGTTCGACCGGGTGGCCGAGATGGCGGAGCGGCTGCCGAAGTTCCGCGACCGGGTGGCCGGCCATCTGACGCAGCGCGGCCTGACCAGGGAACGGGTGCTCGCGACGGCGGCCCGCATGCTCGACAGCGGGTTCTTCCGCGTCGGCGGGGAGTCCTACGACTCGTTCGGGCTGGCCACGCTGCGCAGAGAGCACGTCACCTGCTCGGCCGGCCGGGTGACGTGCTCCTACCCCGCCAAAGGCAACAAGCCGCGCGAGGTGCGGATCAGCGATCCCGAGGTGTGCAAGGTCGTCACCGCGTTGCGGCGCGGAGATGACGACGACCGCGGGGAGCTGCTGCGCTACAAGGCCGACGGCCGGTGGGTGGACGTGCGCAGCGAGGACATCAACGAGTACCTGCGGGAGACGATGGAGTTCGAGGCCACGGCCAAGGACTTCCGCACCTGGCACGCCACCGTGCTCGCCGCCGTCGGCCTCGCCGTCTCGGTGCGCGCGCGGTCCGCACGGGCCCGCGCCAAGGCGGTGGCGCGAGTGATGCGCGAGGTCGCCGACTACCTCGGCAACACCCCGGCGGTGGCCAGGGCCTCCTATGTGGACCCCCGTGTCGTCGAGGCCTACGAGAAGGGCTGCACGATCGACCGCGCGCTCACCGAACTGGGCTCGCAGGCCTCCGACGGCCGGCTGGCGACCCACGGCGATGTGGAACGCGCCGTCCTGTCGCTGCTCCGCCGGTCGTGACCAGGGATTTCACCGGTCGGGTGGGGTGCGGCGACGTCCCGGAAAGAATCCGATGTCCAGGCCACAGAACACTTGCTTAAGCTATCTTAATCAAGCTAGCTTAAACATTGTGGACGACACCACCCTTCTCGCTCGTGACCTGCGCGTCGCCGTCGGCCGCGTCGCGCGCCGCATGCGGCAGCTCTACGCCACCCCCGCGAGCGCCGGCGGCACGACGTTCACCGAACTCGCCGTCCTGTCCCGCCTGTACCGCGAAGGCCCGACGACCCCCGGCACCCTGGCCGCGGGAGAACGCGTCACCGCGCAGGCCATCGCACCCGTGCTCACCGCACTGGAACGCCGCGCGCTGGTCGACCGCACCCCCGACACCGGCGACCGCCGCCGCGTGATCGTCACCTTGACCGAAGCCGGCCGCACGCTGCTCGAAACCCGCGAACAGGCCGTCATGGCCGAGCTCATTCGCACCCTGGCGACCTTCGACGACGCCGAACGCCGAAACGTGCTGGCCGCCATCCCCCTGCTCGAACGCCTAGCCGACAACCTGTGACCCCCCACGAGGAGCCCCGATGTCCGACCAGGTCAGCGAAGAGGTCCGCACCTTCTTCGAGGAGTTCTCCCGCGCCGGCGACACCCTGGACACCACCGCCATCTCCACCCAGTTCGCCGACACCTTCCTCAGCGCCGACCCATCCGGCACCCAGCCCGTACCCAGGTCCGCCTTCCTCGCCGCACTCCCCGCACGCGAGAAACTCTTCGCCTCCATAGGCGTCGGCTCCATCCACCTCACCTCCCTCACCGAGACCAGACTCGACGACCACTACATCCTCGTCGACACCCGCTGGCAGGGCACCCCGGCGACCCCAGGCGGCGAGCCACTGGACCTCTCCTCCGCCTACATCCTGCACCGCGCACCGGACGGCACCCTGCGCATCGTCTTCTACCTCAACCACCAGGACCTCAGGGAGATCGTCCGCGCACGCTCGTAGCCGGACCCTCCTCACAGGACAGGCATGTCGCGGCGCCGTAGCGCCGCCAGGCCCGCGACGGCGAGCAGGGCCGCGACGGCCGTCAGCGTCACGAGTGGGGTCGCGGTCACCTCGCCACCCGGCAGATGCGGCACGTGGGTGAACGGTGAGATGTCCAGCACCCAGCGGTCCACGCCGATCGCGCCGCCGACCAGGCTGATCAACAGGCACAGCGCGAGCGCGGCCCAGCTCACAGTGGCCAGGCGTGGCAGCAGGCCGGTCAGCAGGACCGCCACGGCGGTCAGCACCCACACGGCCGGCAGCTGCGCGAGCGCTCCAGGCAGCACCCGTGCGACCTGGCCGCCGACGTCGCCGGCGCTCATGCCGAAGCCCAGCCCGAGCGCCAGTCCCGAGGTGACGAGCGCGGCGGCGGGGCCGACCGCGGCGAACACCAGGTGGCTGCCGGCCCAGCGCAGCCGGCCGCTCGCGGTGCCGAGCACCGGCTCGGCGCGGCCCTCGCTCTCCTCGGTACGCAGCCGCAAGGTGGCCTGGACGCCGTACGCCGCGGCGATCAGGCCGAACAGGTTCATCATGGCGGAGATGTAGCCGTCGACCAGGCCGCTCACGCCGCCGAGCCGCGCGACGATGTCGGACATCTCCCGGCTGGCCGCCACCAGGTCGCCGACGCTGTCGGCGACGCCGCCGAGCAGCAGGCCCACCACGGCGAACGTCGCGAGCCACCCCGCGAGCAGGCCGCGGTGCAGCCGCCAGGCGAGCGCCAGCGGTGAGCGCAGGCCGGGCCCGGCGTACGCGGGACCGAGCCGCGGCGGCAGCAGGCCGGCGCCGACGTCGCGGCGCGCGGCGAGGACGACGGCCGCCACGACGAGCGCCACGGCGACGGCCACCGCGAGCACGGCCGGCGCCGGGTCGTCACCGCTGTACGGCGCGATCTTCTGGCCCCAGCCGATCGGCGACAGCCAGGTCAGCCACGACAGCGGTCCGCCGGAAAGAGCGCTGACGTCGCCGGTGAGCCGGAGGACGTACACCACGCCGAGGGTGACGACGGCGAAGGTCCTGGCGCCGCCGGCGCTCTCGGTGAGCTGCGCGGCCACGGCGCCGACCGCGGTGAACACCCAGCCGCACACCGCGAACTGCAGGCCGAACAGCCAGGAGCCGGTGGCGGGAAGTCCCTGTCCGAGCATGCCGAGCGCCAGGATCACGCCGAGCACGGCGCCGGCGGCTCCGGTCGTGAGCACCGCGGCGGCGAGGCCCGCGTGCCGTCCGGTCACCGTGGCGCCGAGCAGTTCGCGGCGGCCGGTCTCCTCCTCGGTCCTGGTGTGCCGGATGACGGTGAGGAGGCTGAACAGGCCGATGACGACCGGGATGAACCCGGCGCGCCACGCGACCAGCTCGCCGACGCTCGACCCGGTCAACGGCCCGTACAGCGCGATGAAGCCGGCGTTCCCCGTGCTGGCGTCGGCGTATCCCTGGCGTCCCTCGGCCGTCGGGAACAACTCGTTGATCGACACGACGTACGAGACCGGCACGACCCCGAGGACGATCACCCACAGCGGCATGAGGACGCGGTCGCGCCGCAGGATGAGGCGTGCCAGCTTCCCGGTCCCCGCCAAGGCGTTCATCGGACCGTCTCCGCCGCGCTCGTCGCGCCGTCGCGCTCGTAGTGGCGCAGGAACAGCTCCTCCAGGGTCGGCGGCCTGCTCACGAGGCTGCGCACTCCGGCGGCGGCGAGTTGCCGCAGGGCCGGGTCCAGCGCGCCGGGGTCCACCTCGAACCGCACGTGGCCGCCGTCGGCGCGCAGGCCGTGCACGCCGTCCAGATCGGCGAGGCCGGGGACCGGGGTGGACAGTTCGGCGTCGATGGAGGTGCGGGTGAGGTGACGCAGGCCGTCCAGGGTGCCGCTCTCGACGGCCCGGCCCTCGCGCACGATGGTGACCCGGTGGCACAGGGCCTCGACCTCGGACAGGATGTGGCTCGACAACAGCACCGTGCGATCACCCCGGCGCAGCTCCTCGCGCACGACCTCGCGGAACACCTCCTCCATCAGCGGGTCGAGGCCGGAGGTCGGCTCGTCGAGCAGAAGCAGCTCCACGTCGGACGACAGCGCGGCGACCAGTGCGACCTTCTGCCTGTTGCCTTTGGAGTAGGCGCGGCCCTTCTTGCAGGGGTCCAGGTCGAACCGGCCGAGCAGCTCGTCGCGCCGCCGCTTGTTCAGCCCCCCGCGCAGCCGGCCGAGCAGGTCGATGATCTCGCCGCCGGACAGGCCCGGCCACAGGGTCACGTCGCCGGGTACGTAGGCGAGCCTGCGGTGGAGCGCGGTGGCGTCGGCCCAGGGGTCGCCGCCGAGCAGCCGTACGGTCCCGGCGTCCGGCCGGATCAGGCCGAGCAGGACACGGATCGTGGTGGTCTTCCCGGCGCCGTTCGGTCCGAGGAAACCATGGGCCTCTCCGGTGCGCACCGACAGGTCCAGCCCGTCGAGCGCGCGGGTGCGGCCGAATGTCTTGACCAAGCCCTCAGCGTGGATCGCCTCGGTCATCGTCGTACTCCTTCGGGTGCGCGGTGTGCCGCGCGCCGCCTGTGGGGGAACCGCGCTGGAGCCGCTCCAGCGTGGCGTGCAGCTCCGCCGCGACCTCCGGGCTGAGCAGAGCGTGCGAGTAGAAATCCACCAGCCCCCGTGTCATGCGGACGTATCCCTCGGTCTCCTGCACATCGGCGCCGAGTACGCGGGAGAGCTGCTCGTGCATGGTGTAGAGCCCCATTTGCATGACGAGCATCACGGCCACGTAGGCCCGTGGGTCGGACACGGCGATGCCCTGCTCGGCCAGCCACTCCTCGCCGAGCCTGAGGTTGCGGTCGAACATCGCCGTGGCCCGGTCGGAGCCGTCCATCATGGACCGTACGAGGTAGCGCTGCAGGCGCAGCACCGACGGATGGACCTCGATCAGGAAACCGGAGTTGACGTGGCCTGCCTGGAAGAGCTCCGCGCGGATCTCGTCCAGCCGGTCCATGGCGTAGGCGTCGCACGCGTCGCGCAGCGCCTCCTTGGAGCCGAAATGGTGGCGGACCAGCCCCGGGGACACCCCCGCCTCGGCGGCGATGTCCCGGATGGGGGCCTTACCGATGCCACGCTCGGCGAACAGCTGGAGAGCCGCGTCACGTATCCGGGCTCGGGCCGTCAGATCCTCGGCCGCCGGGGACGGGCCTGCCACCATGCTCGCTCCACATCTGTACAGGTTCCTACTCGCGTGTACAGCACACTATACACACGTGTAGCGCACGTCAGTTGTGCGGCATGAACCTCCCGAAACGTCCCCGGTGGTACAGCAGCGGCTGGTCGGGCTCGTGCACCAGCGCGTCGGTGACGAGGCCGATGACGAGGATGTGGTCGCCGATGTCGAGGCTGGTGTACGGCGTGCACAACAGGTGGCCCGCGGTGTCGCGGAGCAGCGGCGTGCCGAGCGGACCTGGCCGCCAGCGGGTCGGCTCGGCGAACCGGTCGATGCCGGGCCGTGCGAACCGCGCGGCCAGTTCGGCCTGGTTCCCGGCCAGGATGTTCACCGCGAACTGGTCGGCGTCCTTGAGCTTCGGCCAGGTGGTCGAGTTCTGGTCGACGTAGAAGCACACCAGCGGCGGCTCAAGGCTGACCGACGAGAACGACGTGGCGGTCAGGCCGGCCGGGATGCCTTCGGTCTGGCCGGTGATGACGACGACCCCCGCGGCGTGCGCGGACAGCACCCGGCGGAACCGCGCCGGGTCGACGGCGGGGCCCGGCAGGATCTCCGTCACGTCCCCGCCCCCTGCCGCAGCACCGAGGCGGCCACCTGGGGGGCCACCTGGTCGGCCCACTCGGCGAGCACCGCGTCCAGGTCGGGGATCTGCGCCTCGATCAGCGGGAGGCCGGGGGTCGGCACGGTGGCGCCGAGTTCGAGCAGCAGCGGCCGCAGGTGCACGTCGACGGCCAGTGCGTGGCGGGGGTCACCCATGACGAGCAGCGGCAGCGCGACGGTGCCGCGCAGCGCACGCGGCGGCAGCCGGTCGAGGAACGCCTTGAGCAGCCCGGTGTAGGTGGCCTTGTAGGTGGGGCTCGCGACGAGCAGCACCCGCGCGCCTGCCACCAGTTCGAGCGCCACCTCCACGCCGGGTGACGGCGTGGGGGACAGCAGGTGCGGGCCGAGCGCGGCGAGGTCCACGACCTCCAGAGGCTCGGTGAGGCCGGCGCGTCCGCCGACCACCTCCGCGGCGCGCAACGCCACCGTGCGGGTCCTCGACCCGGCCCTCGGGTTGCCGATCAGTGCGACGAGGCCGCTCACGACGCCACCACCAGGTCTCTTTGTCCGGCGCCGTCCGCGCCGGCGAAGCGGGACGGCGGACGTCCGAGGCCGTAGTTCTCCCGCAAGGTACGGCCGGTGTACTCGGTGCGGAACAGGCCGCGGGACCGGAGCTCCGGCACCACATGGTCCACGAAGATCGACAAGCCGTCGGGGAGCACCGGCGGCATGATGTTGAAGCCGTCCGCGGCGCCGTTCTCGAACCACAGCTGGATCTGGTCGGCGATCTGCTCAGGTGTCCCCGCCACCACGCGGTGTCCCCGGCCACCGGCGAGGCGGCCGAGCAGCTGCCGCACGGTGAGGTTCTCCCTGCGGGCCAGCTCGACGACGAGCCTGCGGCGGCTCTGCGCGCCTTCGGTCTCCACGCCGACGTCGGGCAGCGGCCGGTCGAGGTCGTCCTCGCCGAGGTGGATGCCGGTCATCTGCGAGAGCTGGGCCAGGCCGTAGGCCGGGATGATGAGGTCCTCCAGCTCCTTCGAAAGCCGCAGCGCCTCGCGCTCGGTCGAGCCGATGATCGGCGAGATCCCCGGCAGCACGAGGACCTGCTCGGGCCGCCTGCCGTACCCGGCGAGGCGTCCCTTGAGGTCCGCGTAGAACGCCTGGCCGTCCGCCAGGGTCTGCTGCGCGGTGAACACCGCCTCGGCGTGCCGCGCGGCGAACTCGATGCCGTCCCGCGACGAGCCGGCCTGCACGAGCAGCGGGTGGCCCTGCGGGGATCGTGCGATGTTGAGCGGCCCGGCGACACCGAAGTGGTCCCCGGCGTGCCGGATCGGGTGGATCTTCGCCGAGTCGGCGTACCTGCCGGCGCGGCGGTCACGCAGGACGGCGTCGTCCTCCCAGCTGTCCCACAGCTTGGTGACCACGTCGAGGAACTCGGTGGCCCGCCGGTACCGCGCGGCGTGCGCGGGCCGTTCGATGCCGAAGTTGTGGGCCTCGGCCTCGCCGGCGGAGGTGACGATGTTCCAGCCGGCGCGGCCGCCGCTGATGTGGTCGAGCGAGGCGAACTTGCGCGCCACGTGGAACGGCTCGTTGTACGTCGTGGACACGGTGGCGATCAGGCCGACGTGCTCGGTGACCGCCGCGAGCGCCGACAGCAGCGTGAGCGGTTCGAGCGTGCCGAGCGCGTTGTGCCGGACGTCTCCCTGCAGGGCGAGTCCGTCGGCGAGGAACACCGAGTCCAGCGTGCCGCGTTCGGCGATCTCGGCGAGCCGCTGGTAGTGCCGCACATCGGTGATCAGGGCCGGGTCGGTGCGGGGGTGGCGCCACGCGGCCTCGTGGTGACCCACTCCCATGAGGAAGGCGTTCAGGTGCAGCTGACGGCGGGACATCAGGTGGTCCTCCAGGTGGAGAAACGGCGCTCGACGAGGAGCAGCAGCAGGTTGAACGAGAGTCCGACCACGGAGATCGTGATGATCCCGGCGTACATGTCGGGGATGCGGAAACTGGCCTGCGCGTCGTTGATGAGGTAGCCGAGGCCGGCCTTGGCGCCGACCATCTCCGCGATGAGCAGCACGAGGATCGAGTACGCTCCGGCCAGCCGGATGCCGGTGAAGATGGTCGGCACGGCCGCCGGCAGGATCACCTTGCGGAAGAGCGTGACGGGGCCGAGCCCCATGGACCTGGCCGACTTGATCAGCATCGGCTCCACGGTCTTCACGCCGCTGACGGTGTTGAGCAGGATCGGCCACGCGCAGGCGTACAGCACGAAGGTGATCTTGGAGGGCTCCCCCAGGCCGAGGATCAGGATGAACACCGGCAGCAGTGCGATCGGCGAGGTGTTGCGGAACAGTTCCAGCAGCGGTGTGAGCAGGTCGGCCACCGGTTTGTACCAGCCGATGACGAGCCCCAGCGGGACGGCGAGCGCGATGGCCAGCCCGAAGCCCGACAGCGACCTGATCACCGAGGCCTGGAAGTGCTCACCGAGCTGTCCGCTGAGCAGCAGGTCGTACCACGCGACGAGGTCCTCGGAGAACGGCGGCACGAAGACCCGGTCCACCACGCCGATCCGGGGCAGGGTCTCCCAGACCGCGAGCAGCAGCACGACGGCGAACGAGTTGCGCGCCGCGCGTGAGCCGCCGCGGCTCACCGCGCTCCACAACCGCCGCCACGAGGCCCGTCGCCGCTCGTCCTCCTCAGGCGCGGCGTCGTCGTCGGGGAGGTCGTACCAGTGGACGTCGCCGGGGTACTCCTCCTGCTTCTCCTCAGGGGTCCCCTCGGCGAGGGCCACACTCGTGCCGCCGGCGGTCTCCGGTGCGGTGCGCGTGTCAGCCACGGCGGGCCTCACGCGGGGTCTCGTCCTCGCGCAATAGCGTCCACACGTGGTGGCGGTACTCGCCGAAGGCGGGGTTGGCGCGCAGGTCGCCGTCGCGGGAGTCGAAGTCGACGTGGAAGATCTCCTTGATGCGGCCGGGCCGCGCGGTCATCACCGCCACCCGCTGACCGAGGTAGACCGCCTCGTCGATGCCGTGCGTGATGAAGACGATGGTCTTGCCGGTCTTGTCCCAGATGTGCAGCAGCTCCTCCTGGAGCGACTCACGGGTCTGCGCGTCGAGCGCGGCGAACGGCTCGTCCATCAGCAGAACCTGCGGGTCGAACGCCAGGCTGCGCGCGATGGCGACCCGCTGCCGCATGCCGCCGGACAGCTCGTGTGGGTAGCGCTCGCCGAAACCGGTCAGCCCGACCAGTTCCAGGTAGTGCCGTGCCAGCTCGGCGCGTTCGCGTCGCGGCACCCGCTTGGACTCCAGGCCGAACTCGATGTTGGCCAGCGCGGTGCGCCAGGGGAACAGCGCGTATTGCTGGAACACGATGCCGCGGTCCAGCCCCGGCCCGCCGATCGGCACGCCGTCCAGCAGGATCTCCCCTGACGTCGGCGTGGTCAGGCCCGCCACCAGGTCGAGCAGCGTGGACTTGCCGCACCCGCTCGGCCCGACCAGCGTGAGGAACTCCCCGGCGCGCACGTCGAGCGAGATGCCGGTCAGCGCGGCGAACGGCCGGCCGCCGTCCCGCACGGGGAACTCCTTGCGCACGTCCCTGATGCTGATCTTCGGTAGCGCCGTGGCCGGTTCCAAGGAGAAGGCCTGGTCGAGGGTGGCGGTCATGAGACGCTCCCGTTCGCGTAGGGGTTGAACTCGTTGGTGTACAGGTCGCCGAGCTTGATCTGACCGGGACGGATCTCGCCTTCACGCTCCAGCCAGTCGATCCAGGTCGTGAACTCGCTGTCGGCGATCACCCCGCCCTTCCCGGCGATGCCGGTGCTCTTCCAGAACTTCACCGCACCCGCGTCCTCGTTGCGTCCGCGCTCGGCGATGATCTGCTCGAACTTGGCGATCACTTCGTCGCGGGGATGGGTCTGGGCCCAGTCGATGGCCTTGGCGAATCCCGCGACGAACTTCTTCACCGTCTCGGGGTGGCGCGCGATGAAGTCCTCACGGAACACGACGGCACCCGCGGTGAACGGCCCGAACAGCTCGACGTCGGTGAACAGCGGCCGCAGCCCGCCGCGTTCCAGCGCCTTGTCCTTGAGCACGCCGCCGAGCGTGCCGACCTCCAGCGTCCCCTGCCGCACGGCCTGCTCGGTGTTGACCGGCGGGACGACGACCAGCTCGACCTGCTTGATCTCCGCGGGGGTCAGGCCGTTGCGCTTGAGGTACTCCTTGATCACGGCCTCGTGGTGCGCGCCGAGGGTGTTGACGCCGATCTTCTTGCCGATCAGGTCGCGCGCCGTCCTGATCGGGCTGTCCTCTTTGACGTAGTAGCCGCTGAAGCTCTCCTTGTCGGAGCCGTAGTAGCCGATCACCCCCTTGATCGGCGCCTTCGCGGCTCTGAGCTTGATGATCGCTCCGTTGAACGCGCCGCCGAAGTCGATCTGGCCGGTGGCGACGGACTGGATGTCCTGGGGCCCTGAGATGGTGTTGCCGATCCACTTGAGCTTGACACCGGAGAGGTAACCGAGGTCGGCGGCGAGCTCGGCGAAGGTGACTTGACCGACGCTGCCCTGGTAACGGAGTTCGGTGACGCCGGCGCCGCCGGTCGCCGCGGCCCCCTGGCCGCCGCAGCCGGTGAGCGCGATCGCGAGCGCTCCGGCGAGCACGGCGGACAGCAGCAGTTGCCTGATTCTGATCACGGGATTCTCGTCCTCACGGAGAACGGCATGCTCGCGCGGCTCTGGTGGCGCGCGAGGACATGCGAAAGCACATGGAAGGGGCGTGAGCGTCGTCGGCCACGCGGGGGAGAGACGGGGCGAGGCGGCTACGGCCGCGCACACCGGCCCCGGGCGAGAGAAGGACGGATCGGATGATCAACGACACTGGGAGGCGACGACGCGCCCGAAGTCCACGTACGGGCGCCGGGTCAGGTATTGGCCCTGGCTCATGTCCTTCACGCTACGGCTCCGCACTCCATAAGTCAATATTTCCTACCTGATATACATGAATTTGGCACAAGGATGTGCCTCGCGCATGTGCTTCTCAGGGGCCCGCGCGCCTCGCCATGACCGCGGGAACCGGGATGACCGGGAACGGGTTGTCCGGCAGCAGGATGATCGACCGCGACGGGTCCCCCTGGAGCGCCGCGTGCAGGTGGAGCAGCGAAGCTCCGATGCCGGCCGCACCCACCATGTACCCCGTGTCGGCGGAGATCTCCGACGGCCTGACCCGCCGGTACGCCTGCCGCCAGCGCAGCCCGCGGCCGTCGGGGTCGGTCCCCGAGCCCACGAGGTGCTCGCCGAGCGTGCGCGCGAACGCCAGGTAGGCCTGACGGCCGGTCGCCGACCACAGTCCGACGAAGAACTCGAGTAACCCGGCCACACCGCAGCACTGGCACGCGACGTCCCAGAACCCGGCCGTGCGCACCCACGGCACACCGCTGGTCATGACGCCGTGCGCGAGCAGCTCGACCCATTCCTCGTCACCGGGGTCACCCGCCACCTGGTGCAGCTCGTGGAACATGCGCGCCACGCCGGCCGAGCCGGAGCAGAAGCCGAGGTAGTGCAGGTCACGACCCTGCGGCACGTGATGCGGCACGACCGCGCACCGGCCGCGCACCGTGCTCACCTGACGCACGAACCCGGCGCCGCGCCGCGCGGCGGCGAGGAACCGCTCGTCCCCGGTGACGCCGTACAGCCGGGCCATCAGGAACGCCGTACCCGCCGTACCGGACAAAAAGCCCGGCGTCACCGCGTCCACCGGCAGGTCGGCGGCGTCGCCGAACAGGTGGCCCGGCACGACCGACTCCGCGACCCGCCGGCCGGCCTCGACGGCGACCTCCTCGTACGCCGGCACGCCGAGCACCGCTCCGGCGTGCAGCAGCCCGAGGATGACACCGCCGTCGCCGCGCTGCGCGGGGTCCTTGGACCAGCCCACGCCGTCGTCGAAGATCCGGACCCGGCGCACGATGTGGTCCGCGGCGGCCACGGCCGCGTCCTCGAGAGCGGTGTCGCCGAGTGCCCACCCCGCGCGGGTGAGCGCGACCACCGTGCCGGTCAGGCCGTGGTACAGCGACAGGTCCGTCTGACGGCGCCAGGTCGCGGCGAGGTGACGCGCACCGGCCCGCGCGTCCTCCAGGTACGCCTCGTGGCCGGTCGCCTCGGCGAGTTCGAGGAAGAACAGCACGATGCCGGCGGCCCCCGCGTACAGGGAAGCCGGTTCAGGGGTACCCGCCGAGCGGCCACCCAGGTCGGGGTTGGCCTTCCAGTGCCTGCCGTCCTGGTCGTCGACGGCCGAGGACCTGATCCATCGGGCCGCCGCGATCGCGGCGCTCAGCGGAGTCTCGGCGCGTCCGCCGCCTCGGCGGACCGGATCCGAACTCATGACCAGGATTATCCCATACATCTGGTAGGAATATAAGGTTTGTCGACTGGAGCGTTGGGAGGACCGTCGATGCCGTTTCCGGACTTCCTGGTCATCGGTGTACCCAAATCAGGCACAACCGCCTTGCACGCGGCTCTACGAGCCCACCCCGAGCTGTACATGTCCCCGGTGAAGGAGCCGAAGTACTTCCTCACCGACGGCCCGCCACCGGACAGGGGAGGCCCGGGGGACGCCACGACCTACCGGGAGCACGTCTGGCGGCGCGAGGACTACGAAGCCCTGTTCGCCGGCGCGCCGGACGGTGCGCTGCGCGGTGAGTCGACACCCTTCTATCTGTACGACCTGGCGGCCCAGCGCCGCATCCACGCCACCATCCCGAGCGCGCGCCTCATCGCCGTTCTCCGCGATCCGGTCGAGCGGGCCCACTCCAACTGGACGCATCTGTGGTCGGCCGGGCTCGAACCGATCGGCGACATCGTGAAGGCCTGCGCCGAGGACGAACGCCGCAAGGCCGCCGGCTGGGCCCACTTCTGGCACTACGTCAGCCAGGGCCGGTACGGCGAGCAGTTGGCCCACCTGTTCACCCTGTTCCCCCGTGAGCAGGTGCTCGTCCTGCGGTACCGCGAACTGCTCGACGAGCCGGCGCGCACGCTCGACCGGGTGTGCGGCTTCCTCGGCGTGGCGCGCGGCCTGCTCACCGAGATCCCCCGCGAGAACGTCACCGCGCAGCCCGAGCAGGGGCGGCGCCACCAGGTGCTGTCGATGGCGCTGCGCGCGCTGGCCAGGGCCGGTCACCACCTGCCGGAGCGGCTGGCGCGCACGCCGATCGAACACATCGAAAGCGCGCTCCAGCGCCGCGGCGCGCCGCGGCGGCCCCTCACCTGGGAACAGCGGCAGCGGCTGCTGCCCTACTTCGCCGACGACATCGCACTGCTCGGCCGGGTCACCGGCGAGGACTTCAGCGACTGGCTCGGCCCGCGCGAACGCTCCGGCGGCCTGGTCGGCGCACGTCCACCGGGTCAGCGGCAGGCGCGCAACGGCCGTCCAGGCCTTCGGGAATGACGGGTCACCTCAGCTCGGTGCGCAGTTCGTGGGCCCCGTCGGCGCGGGTGTACTCGTAGTAGAGGCGGGTGCCGCCGCCTGGCAGGTCGACGAGGTCGAGGTAGCGCAGGCCGCCGCCGCGATGAGGCGAGGCGGCCAGCGGCGCCGTGCCGACGGCGGTCAGCGCGTCAGGCGTGGCGCCGACCGCCACACCGGTCTTCTCCTCGTAGTTCTCGGCCGCGCAGGACCGGCCGTCGTAGAACGCCACGACCCGGTCCGCGGCGAAGCGGACCGCACTGACCCGCACGCCGCGCGCGTCCCACTCACCGGGCCTGCCGCGCAGCGCCGTGCCGTGCCAGGTCCACTCCAGCCCGTCGAGGCTGGTGGCGTAGTCGGTGACCATCTGGTCGGCCTGCTCGGGGTCGGCCAGCGGATGGCAGGAGGCCCACAGGTGCCACACTCCGCCGTGCCTGACGATCACGGTGTCCTTGACGCCGACGCTCGCGTCCCCCGCGAGCACGGTGCGGCGGGTCGCCGGGTCGAAGCCCGCCGGGTCGTCCGCCTCCAGCACCTCGACCCGCCAGTGCTTGGTGCCGTACGTGGCGCAGCTCAGATAGAGCCGCCAGCGTCCCTCCGGCGTGTGCACGAGCGTGGGACGCTCCAGGGACTCGGCGTCCATCTCCTCGCGGCGGATCGTCAGCAGGTTCACGAAGTTCGTGCCGTCGGTGGAGCGCGCGATCGCCACCCCGTACCCGCGGCCTTCGCCGACCGGCCGCCGCAGCCGGTACGCCAGGTAGATCGTGCCGTCGGCCAGCACGGCGCTCGGCGCACCCACCCAGTGGCCCTCCCCGGCCACCTGCGGGGTGATCGCGACGGCCGAGCGGTCGGGTACGGGAAGCAGGTCGTCGAGCTCGGCGACGCTCGCGTCCCCTTCGACTGAGGTCACCGCTGGTAGCGGCCGGGCAAGGTCCACGGGTGTTCACTCCTCACGCTGTCGGTCTGAGCTTGCCATACTCAATTTTCCGCTATTACCTATCCACTTTACTGGAAATGCTGGACCGGAGCTCGCGCCGAGATCGTGATCTACCTTCCGGTGCCGGAAATAAGGGCGTGCGCGGGGTTCCTTGCTGCCGATAGCGTGCCTGTATGGGGGAACTCATCTCCGTCAACCTCGCGGTGCCGCGGACCAACCCCGCCAAGGACACCGGGGTGACCGGCATCGACAAGCGGCCCACCGCGGAAGCCGTCCTCGTCCGGGCCCCCGGCCCCAAGGACGCCGGCCTCGGCAGCGGCCTCGTCGGCGACCAGATCTTCGATGTCGCCTCCCACGGCGGCGACGACCAGGCGGTCTACGCCTACGCGCGTGAGGACCTCGACCACTGGGAGGCCGAGCTCGGCCGGTCGCTCACCGAGGGGATGTTCGGCGAGAACATCACCACGCGCGGCCTCGACGTCACAGGCGCGCTCATCGGAGAACGCTGGCGCGTCGGCGACCACGTCCTGCTCGAAGTGTCCTGCCCCCGCATCCCCTGCGGCACGTTCGCGCACTGGATGGACGAGCAGGGCTGGATCAAGCGCTTCACCGAGGAGGCCCGCCCCGGCGCGTACCTCAGGGTGATCACCCCCGGCGCCATCAAGGCGGGTGACCCCGTGGTCGTCGAGCACCGTCCTGAGCACGAGGTCACCGTCGGCGTCACCTTCCGCGCCATCACCCTGGAACCCGGGCTTCTCCCTCTGCTGCCACCGGTGGAGTCCCTGCCGCAGGAGATACGCGACCGCGCCACACGCCGCCTCAGGAAGACCACCTGACCGCACAGCGCGTCTGTTCACCTGGAACGCGGACAGGACCGCGACACGGCACGAGGTCAATCCGCGCAGCAACACCCCTCGTCCTGCGTCGCGGCCGCGCCGTCCGGCTCTCCGTCCTCCTGACGCGCGATCTCCTGCGTGGTCGTGACCTTGTGCTTCTTCGCTGCCGGTACGACGACCTGCAACGTGATGTGACAGATCCGGACGTTCCTGCAGAACGCGCTCTGCACATTCGTCACACCGCCAAGGGTCTCCGTCGAGGTGTGCTGAGTGCCACGCTGGATCACCGGGCTGTTGGTCTCGACGATGCCGCGGTTGTGCTTGCCGTTGGCCGCGTTGATCTCTCCCGGACCGTCGCCGCGTGGTGCGGCCGGCATGGCGTGGCACCGCTTCCCCCCACCGGCGGCGTTCGCGGAGGAGGCGACGGCGAGAGCGGCCGCACAGGCGAGCGTCGTGAGCGTGAACACACCCCTCATCGCGCGTGGTCGCCTCATCTCAGCCTTTGGCGGATCTTGCACACTCGATGCCTGCTCCTGCAGATGGCCGACGCGGAGAAGACCGCACCCCCGATGGCACTGTTCTCCCCGTGCTGCGCACCGTTCAGGTATGCCGGGCTGTTCCACTCGACGAACACCTTGTTGCCCTTGCCGTTCCCGATCCTCAGCCGGTTCGAGTGATGGCCGTCATGCCTGTGCGCTCTCGGCCGGCCCGGTGACGCCGCGGCGTCCGCCACGCCACCCGGTGACACGACGCCGGCGGACAGGACGAGCGCCGAGACGACGAGCGCGACCCGTCCGGCCCCGGCGACTCGCCTCGGCCCGTTTCGCGAGTCCATTCGGTGTACACCTCGATCATCGGAATGCGGCGACCCCTGGCCCTAGTGACACAGCGCTCTTACCCGGCCACTCAACGTCCATCACGCGATTGATCGACAAGGGCCCCCACCCTTACCGGACCTTTGCCAGGCCGATGAACGTCCCCCGCGCGCGTCCGACCGGCCCGGCTCCACGCCACCCGACGATGAACAGCCCCAGCACTGTTCAGCCGATTCTCCCCGCGTGACCCCACCCGCCGATGGACGGTCCTGGCGCGCGTCCGGCAGACTCTGACCACATGACGCCACCCTCGCTCGTGGAGGAGGTCGTCGCCGCCTACCTGGCAGCGGCGGACACCGAGGCACCCGGCCTGGTAGAAGGCCTCTACCTGGAAGGCTCGACCGCGCTCGGCGAGTTCCGACCCCGTGTCAGCGACATCGACTTCGTCGCGATCACCGCCACCCCACCCGAAGGCGCCGCACTCGCCGCACTCGGCCGCACCCACGCGCGCCTGCGCGACCGCTACCGCCGTCCGTTCCTCGACGGCGTGTACCTCACCTGGGACGACCTGCGCACCGGCCCAGAAAGCATCGAGACCCGTCCCGGCGTCACACACGGCCGCCTCGGCTCCGTCCCGGTCACCCCCGTGACCTGGCACACCCTGGCCTCCTACGGCCTGACCTGCCGTGGCCCCGCCAAGCCCGAGATATGGCGCGACGACCGTGCCTTGGCCCACTGGACCGACGCCAACCTCGACTCGTACTGGCGACGCCTCCACACCCGCGCCTCCCGGCCACTCAGCCTGAGGTCGGCCGCCGCACTCACCCCGTACGCGACCGTCTGGACCGCCACCGGAGTGACAAGGCTGCACTACACCCTCGCCACCGGAGACATCACCTCCAAGGAGTCCGCCGCTCGCTACGGCCTGGAGATCTTCCCCGACCGATGGCACCGCCTACTGGAGGAGGCACTGCGCATCCGCCGCGCATCCCCCACCTCGACGGAGCGGTCACGCTACCGAACCCCCATGGCACGCCGGCGCGACCTGCTCGCTTACGCCGAAATGGTCATCGCCGACGGCCACCGCCTCTACGCGCGGCGATGGTCCGGCCAAGTACCCGGCGTCACCATCCGCGCCATGCGTCCCGAGGACGCCACCGAGGTGCTCGCCATCTACCAGGCCGGCCTCGACGGCGGCCACGCCAGCTTCGAGACCACCGCCCCGACCTGGGAGACCTTCGACAAGACCCGCCTCCCCGAACACCGCCACGTGGCCGTGGACACCACCACCGGCCAGGTCCTCGGCTGGACCGCCGTGACCCCCGTCTCGTCCCGATGCGTGTACGCAGGCGTGGTCGAGCACTCCGTCTACGTGTCCCCCGAAGCCGCAGGCCGAGGCATAGGAACCGAACTGCTCAAAGCCCTGATCGAATCCACCGAGACCGCAGGCGTCTGGACCATCCAGTCAGGCGTCTTCCCCGAGAACACCGCGAGCCTCTCCCTCCACACCCGCCTGGGTTTCCGCATAGTCGGCACCCGCCGCCAAGTAGGCCGCCACCACAACACCTGGCGCGACGTCACCCTCATAGAACGCCGCAGCCCCAAGGTCACCTGACCGGCTACGATGACCGGGACCTCACCACGGAAGGCATCCAGGTGGATCTCACAACCAAAGGCCCGTCCTTCGCCGCCTTCTGGCAGGAACGCCACTTGGCCACCCTCTCCACCTCCCGCCCCGGCACCTCTCCCCACGTCGTCCCCGTAGGCGTGACCCTGGACCTCCCCACCGGCACGGCACGAGTAATAACCTCAGCCACCAGCCACAAGGCCCGCCTCATAGCCGCCACCCCCGGCCTCCCCGTATCCCTGTGCCAGGTAGACGGCCGCCACTGGTCCACCCTGGAAGGCCGAGCCGTAGTACGCACCGACCCAGAATCGGTCTCCGACGCGGAACACCGCTACACGATCCGCTACAAACCCCCGCGTCCCAACCCCACACGCGTCGTGCTGGAGATCGAAGTCAACCGCGTCCTCGGCAACGTGTGAAGCATGAGAAAGGCGGGACACCGAGTGTCCCGCCTCCGCTGGTGACCTCTTTGATCAAGCGTGGCATCGTGATCAGCAACGGCTACTTGCCGCCGACGTAGATCATCCAGATGCCGGCCACCATGAAAATCGCCGTAGCGATGTGCATATTTTACCTTTTCGGACCTGAGAAACCAATATAACATCTCGATCTTACCAGATCCGAACGGTTGTGGATCACTGCCGCAAGATCAGCATAACCTACCAGCAGTCACGATGTGGACGGGATTGGGGGGTCTGCGGGTATAAGGAGCCCAGGTCACGCGCCTGCCCTATTGTCCATTTCAGACAGCTTCGTCCGGAATGTAGCCGCATCAGGCACCCCTACTTGTGTGAACAGTTCCAGAGCGTGGCGCCAGTGGGCCACCGCCTTTGGCTGGTCCCCAATAGTGAAATAGGCGTAGCCGATTTGGTTTTGTGCACACGCCTCTTCGTATACATCACCGATGTCCCGCGCGATGTCCAGTGCGGCGCGGAAGTGCTGGAAGGCGGCGTCAAAGCAGCCCGCGCGGTGGTGGATCGTTCCGAGCTGTCGGAGCGCGCGCGCTTCAAGAGGACGAGCCGCGATCTCCACCGAGATGCGCAGTGCGGCCTGGACATGGATCTGGGCTTCGTCATCCCTGTCCGTCTGGATGAGACAAAATCCAAGGTCGTTGAGGACTTCTGCCTCGTGGCGCCGGTCCTCCATGCGGCGGAACAAGGCCAGAGCCCGGCGGTGGTGGTCGAGCGCCTCCTCCCGCCGGTGAAGCTGCCCGTACGCGTTGGCCATGTTGTTCAGCAAGATCGCCTCGTTCACCGCGCTGAGACGCAGGCCCAGCGCACCGACCTGTTCGTAATGGCGCAGAGCCGACTCGGGCCGGCCGAGCCGCAGTTCGGCTTCGGCGATGTTGTTGTGAGTCGTCTGCTGGCCGCGCTTGTCATCTTCCGCCTCGTAGATGGCGAGCGCGTCCCGCAGGCAGCGTGTCGCCTCCGCGTAGTCCCCCTTGCGTGAGCGCAGGGCCGCCAGCAGGTTGAGAGCCGCCCCTTGTCCCCGGCGATCGCCGATCCGTTCGCGGAGGTCCAGCGCCTGCTCGATGTACTCCCGCGCTCGGTCGTACTCGTCCCGGTACCAGTGCACGAGCCCGAGCACCTCAAGCACTTCACTGACGACATGCTCGTCCCCCAACATGCGGCCCAGAGGAAGGGCCTCGGCGGCGAGTCGCAGTGCCTCGTCGTGCTGATCGAGTCTCCAGCGAATCCGGCTGAGATCGGCAAGGGCACGGGCCTCACCCGGACGGTCGGCGAGCTCACGCCACACACTGAGCGCGTATTCGTGCAGTTCACCCGCTTCCACCCATCGCCCTTCGGCATCGAGGTGACGACTTAGAAGATGAGGTAGAACGGCCGATTGACGTCGCCACCCTTGCGTGGCGGCCTGCCGGACGACAGCCGGCAGGTTGTCCCCTTCAGCGTTCAGCCAGGACAAAGCCGCATCCATGTCATCGAAGAGGTCCTCGGTCACCTGTATGCCGGTGGGTTCGGGCCCCAGGGGAGCATGATGTGGGAACAGGAGCCGGTCGGCTCTCCACGCCGCCGCCACGTAGAAGTCGAAGAGGCGTTGGAGAGCCTCGATCTGGACGGGCCGCAGATCTTCCTGAGCCTTCATCCGTGCGTACTCGCTGACGAGCTGGTGACTTCGATAGAGCCCCACGCGAGGCTCGGCGATGAGGTAGTGGTCGCTGAGCTTGTCCAGCCGTCCTTCCGCGTCCACGCGGCTCAGGCCGAGCAGGGCAGCGGCGCTCTCAGCGGTGATGTCCATGCCGGGGTGCAAGCCGAGACGGCGGAACGCCTCCTGCTGAGGTGCGTCGAGACCCTTGTAGGAGAGCTCGAAGGCGACGATGAGGCGGCGGTCCTCTCCGCGGAACTCGCTCAGCTCGTGGTAGGTCTTGGCCATCTTGCGCGCGAGATCCGCGACGCTCCACGACGTGCGATGCCGGAGCTTACTGCCGGTGATCTGGATCGCGAGAGGCAGTCGTTCACAGAGGTCGATCACCTTGGCCACGTCGTCCGCGGGAAGTTCACGGCCTGGGCCCACAACGTTCTCGAAAAGCATGGCGGCTTCTTCGGGAGGCGGCAGGTCCAGACGGATCGACCGCACGTCATCCAGGCCCGACAACCGCCGTCCACTGGTCACGATCACCATGCATCCAGGGCCACCAGGTAAAAGGGGACGGATCTGCTCGTGGCCATCTGCGTTGTCGAGGACGATCAGGACCTTGCGGTGGGCCAAGCGGCTGCGCCACAGGGCTGCCCGCTCGTCGAGGCTCCGCGGCAACTCCGGGGTTCGCTCGCCTATGGGCTGAAGCAACCGGGCCAGCGCGGTAGCCGGGTCCAGCGGCTCACGCTCCTTGGAGTAGCCGTGCAGGTCAAGATAGAGCTGTCCATGGGGATAAGCGTCCATGAGCCGGTATGCCGCCTCGATGGCGAGCGTGGTCTTGCCGACTCCGGCCATGCCCTCAATGACGATCACCGTCGGCCCGGTCCTGCCGGTAGGCGCGCCGAGCAACTGCTCCAGCGCCGTCGTACGGCCCGTGAAGGTCTCGTTGCGTCGAGGCAGCGTGTTCGGTGGCTCACCGTCCCTGGTTTGCGCAACGGACATCAGGTCGGGCTCAGCCCGGAGGATGCGCACTTGCAGGTTCCGCAACGCCGGCTGCGGTTCGGTACCCAGTTCTTCCCTCAGGCGCCGGCGGATGTCTTGGTATACGGCCAACGCATCGGCCTGACGGCCGTTTCGATACAGCGCCAGCATGAGCAACTCAGCGAACTTCTCGTGCAGGGGATGCCGGCGCGTCAGTTCGGCCAGTTCTGGTATGACCTCGGCATTCCGGTCAAGCTGGAGTTCCAGCTCGATGCGCTTGGCCGTCGCGGCCAGGCGCTCCTCCTCCATCATCTCCCGTGTCTGGTTGGCCCAATCACCTGGCAGGCCGGACAGGGGCTCCCCCCTCCATAATCGTGTGGCGTCACGGTAGAGCTGTACGGCGCGCTCCAACTCACCGCTTTCCTCCATCGAGCGGGCCTGGATAAGGAGTGTCCCGAATCGGTGATAGTCGATCGCCTCTTTGTCGATCTCCAGCTTGTAGCCGCCGGACCGATTTATCAGGCGCACGTCCTCCCTTGCAGCTTGGAAGCGTTTTCTCAGTCGTGTGACGTTCACATGGATGGTGCCGCGTGGATTGGGTGGCGGGTCGTGACCCCACATCTTGCCGATGATGGATTCCGTCGGTATCGGTTGTCCAGGACGCATGAGCAGGATGGCCAGCAGGTGGCGCGCCTGGGTCCACCCCACGGGGTGGAGCTGTCCACGGGACCAGAACTCGATGTCGCCGAGAATCCGGAACTCCATTAGAGCCCCTTTCGGGAGCCTGCGTTCCTGGACTACATATTTTTCACTGATGCAACTGTCAAATCCAGAGTCATCCGTGAAACAGTGACACCGATTTATTCGCTCACATGTGCGACTGGCCTCCCACCGCCAGATGACCGCAAGGTTCTCCGCAAGGCCGGACACGGAACATCGAATCAAAGAGGCGAGGGCCCTCGCCTGTCGGCCTGGTGGGGAACTAGGGGGCTGAACGATCGATATGTCTGGTCACGGTTGGAGTAAGGTACCGGTCGGAATCGATGCACGGCGGTGGGTGACGCGCCGGGATTGCAAGCAATTGCTGTTCGTCGTGCACACGGTCACGTCGGGACAGCGGCTGCGGGACGCGCTGCGGCTCGTGGAATCCGATCTTCGAATTCAGGTGATTTTCACAGCGGCGCCTGACGTCTTCAGCAACGGGGTGCGTGAATTCATCAAAAGCCTCGGCGTCATGTCGCTGCCGTGGGAGCACGCCACGCGGCAGCCGTTCGACCTCGCGATCGCGGCCAGCCTCGGGGGGCTGCACGAGGTGCACGCGCCGTTGATCGTCATGCCGCACGGTGCGGGGTTCAACAAGCTGCCGGCGCGCGGGAACGGTGCGGCGGTCGCGACGGATCGCGTGCCGTACGGGCTGGACGCGCAGCGGCTGGTGCACAACGGGGTGGTGCTGCCTGCCGCGATCGCGTTGCAGCACCGGTCGCAGGTGGAGCGGCTCGGCAGGTCGTGTCCTGAGGCGTTGCCGGCGGCCGAGGTGGTGGGGGACTTCGCCTACGACCGGCTGGTCATGAGCATGCAGCATCGTGCGCTTTACCGGCAGGCGCTCGGTGTGGGGCACGACCAGAAGGTGGTGGTGGTGACCTCGACGTGGGGGCCGGAGTCGTTGTTCGGACGGCGCTCGGAGTTGTACGAGCGTCTGATGGAGGAGCTGCCACCCAAGGAGTACCGGGTGGTGGCCCTGTTCCATCCGAACGTGTGGTTCGCGCACGGCATCTGGCAGATCAAGGCATGGCTGGCCGGCTGCATGCGCGAAGGTCTCAGCCTGGTGTCCCCCGACGCGCACTGGGAGGGCCCGATCGCGGCGGCCGACCTGGTCATCGGGGACCACGGCTCGGTCACCCTGTACGGGGCCGTCGCCGGAGTCCCGATCATGCTGGCGGAATTCTCCAGCTCCGAGGTGGACCCGGCGTCCCCGGCCGCGCACCTGGCGTCGTTCGCGCCGCGGGTGTCCCGGCGAGGCTCGTTGCACGGCCAGCTGCACCGGGCCGTCGCGGACTTCCGGCCGGAGAGATACCGCGAGCTCGCGGACGGCATCACCTCGGCCCCCGGCCGGTTCGACCGCAACATGCGGCAGCTCATGTACCGGTTGCTCCAGTTACGGGAGCCACCGACCATTCCGGCCACCGGCCCGGCGTATCCGCCCTTCCTGGTCGACTAGACCGTCGAAACGGAGTCAGACAATGTGGGAGAAACTCGTCACGGCTCACCTGTTCCGGCTGGAGCAGGCACTCGACCTCAGCCGGCTCCCCGCGAACGGCGCGGCCCCGCCGGGAACGCCTGCGGTGCTGGTCATCCCGCGCGGCGGGCCGCTGAGAGAGCCGCACCTGATGATCCTCAGCGTCACGTGCGGGCTGCGCGGCACACCGCCGGGAGTACGGATGTTCGGGGGCACGCACATCGTCGCGCAGTTGAACAGCGCGGCCGAGAAATGGTGCGGGGTCGCCGATGTGCTGGTCGGCCGGGACAGGCGGGCCCTGCCGTTACGGCCGGGTGGCGTCGCGCGAGTGCTCGACAGATACCCGGGGTGCGAGGTCGCCGTGGACCGGCGCAGGCACGGGCACCTCGCGGGACTGCGCGACGGCAGGGTCGTCTCGATCAGCGAGGAGGGCCGATTCTCGTCCCTCTCGCGTCCGTGGCCCGGGTTGTACGGGTCGCTGCTGTACGGGTGGCTGGTCGCCGAGATGCCGTTCGACGGGCTGACCGAGGCCTCGGTGATCGTCGGCCGGTACTCCGGGCCGGACTCGGGACGGCCGAGGTGTTTCGAGGTCGCGGGCCGGGTGCGGTTCGGCGTCACCCGGAACGTTCGCGGCATGGTGAGGGGGTAGCGCCATGGGACGGTCCATCGTGGTCGCGGGTGCGGTGAGTTTCTACATGTCGCTCGGCGTCGAGGAGTTCCCGCTGCCGTACACGCCGACAGCCTTGCCCCGCTGGTTCGCCACCGGAGTGGCAGGCGCGGGAGGACACATCGCGCGGGTTCTGCGGACCCTCGGGGACGACGTGCGGTTGTGCTCGGTGATAGGACGCGACCTGCTCGGCACCGGGATGCGGGCCGAACTCGGCCGGCTCGGGCTGGACGGGCCGGGGATCGTGGAGAGCGAACGGTCGTCGGCGGGGGTGGTGCTGGTCGGGCCGGACGGTCCACGCATGGGGTTCCCGTACCTCGAACCGGTCAACGGGGTCGACTACCCGCCGACGGCGTTCGAGGCGCTGGCTCGTGACGCCGGTCTGCTGGTCCTGACCAACGCCAAGTTCGTCCGGCCGCTGGTGCCGCACGCGGCCCGCCTCGGGATACCCATCGCCGTTGACACCCATCTCATCGCGGACCTGGACGACCCGTACAACCAGCCGTGGCTGGAGGCGGCCACGATCGTCTTCTGCAGCCATGAGCGGCTTCCGTGCTCCGCGGAGGCCTGGTCGGCGGCACTGCTGCGACGGTACCCGCGTTGTGCCGTCGTCGGTGTGGGACTCGGGGCACGCGGTGTGTTGGTGGCGCTGAGGGACGGCCGGCTGGTGCGGGTGGAGGCCGTCGCCCCGCGCGGGGTGGTCAACACGTGCGGCGCGGGTGACGCCTTGTTCTCCACGTTTCTGCACTTCGTGTGCCGGTACGGCGATCCGGTGCGTGCGGCGCGGCACGCGGTGACACACGCCGGCTGGAAGATCGGTCACCAGGCGCCTGTCGCGGCTTCTCTCACGTACCAGGAGCTGTCGGCTCTGGTGGAGTCGCACGGCCCCCGCGTGTCGGTGTGTCACGTGGGCTCGCGAGAAGATGAGGGGAGCCGGTCGGCCGGCGGATGTTCATCCGTCGCCGAGCCGTGACAGCAGTTCCGCCAGCCGGTCGCTGCGGGCACCGGCTTTCACCAGCAGGTTCTGCGCACTGAGGAAATGCTGATGTGCCTCAGTCCGTCGTCCCAGGCGCAGGGCCAGCTCACCGAGGGCCTCCAGGGCTCGCGCCTGGCCGTGCACGGAGCCGAGGTCGCGCATCCCCTGGAGGCCCTGCTCAAGCAGCGTGGCCGCGGTCTCCGGCCCGGCGAACTGTGCGCGGCCGAGCAGGATGAGCACCCGGGCACGGCTGTACCTGTCGTCCACCGCCTCCAGCAGCCGCTGCGCCTCACCGAGGTGCCCGAGTGCCGCCTGCTCGTCTCCACCGCGAAGGAGCGCGTCGGCGAGGTCGCAGGCGGTGATCGCCGTTCTGCGGACGTCTCCCAGTGCGCGGTAGTCGTCCAATGCCTGCCGGAAGAGCGCGGCGGCCTGGCTGGATCGTTCCCGGTCGAGCTCGATGATCGCGAGCCTGCGGCGGCTGCCGGCGATCCGGCCTCGCTCCCCGAGGCTGGTCCAGATCTCCAGGGCCTGTTCGAAGTACTGGACCGCCTTCTCCGTGTGGCCGAGCGCGCGCTGGGCCAGGCCGACACGGTTCAGCATCTTGGCCTCGCCGTACCGGTTGCCGTCGGCCTGCGCCGCGCGCATGCCCAGCAGGTCGATCTCCAGCCGTTCGGCGTAGTGACCGCGGTGGACGAACAGCGGCCACATGGCGTCCACCAGTTCCCACGCGGTACGCGACATGCCGAGGTCCACGGCGGCCCGCACCGCGGCACGCAGATTGCCGAACTCGTGGTCCAGCCAGTCGAGGGCCTGCGTGGGTGCGGTGAACGTGTGACCCTCCGCCGGCTCGCCTTCCAGGCTGTGCCAGGCGAGGCGGTACGGCATGATCGTGCGGCTCGCCGTCCAGGTCGTGGTCAGGTACCGGTCGAGGACACGGCGCATGACCGATTCACGGGTCTCGGCGGAGTCCTCCTGTACGGCCAGTTCCCTGGCGTGCAGCCGGGTGAGGTCGTGGAACCGGTAGGAGCCGCCGGTTGCGTCGTCGAGCATGTTGGCGTCGACGAGGACGGCGATCAGGTCACCGGTCTGTGTGCGCGGGACGTCGAGGGCCGCGGCCGCCGTCCAGTCGTCGAAGGTGGATCCGGGTAGGAGACCGAGGAGCCGGTACGCGCGGGCCGCGTCTGGAGGCAGGTTGCGGTAGGAGAGGGTCAGTGCGGCGCGGATCGGCATCTCGTCCTCCAGGGGCAGCTCGATGAGGCGCCGACGTTCCTGTGTGAGGGCTTCGACCATCTCGGCCAGGGCCCAGCGTGGCCGGGTGGCGAGGCGTGCCGCCATGACGCACAAGGCCAGGGGGAAACATGCGCACAGATCGACCAGCGCGAGTGCGGCCTCGTGTTCCCGGCGGACGCGGTCGTCTCCGAGGGTGCGGCTCAGGAGTTCCAGGGCCGACTCGTCGCTGAGGCGGTCGAGCTGGACGCCGACGGCTCCGCGGGAGCGCAGTCCCGCGAGACGCCGGCGGCTGGTGACGATGGTGACGCCGCCTGCGGACGACGGGAGCAGCGGGATGACCTGCGCGGCGGACAGCGCGTCGTCGAGTACGACGATGAGGCGGCGGTCGCTCACCAGCGACTGATAGAGGGCCGCTCGTTCGGCGAGTCCGCCGGGTATGCGATCGGGTGGCATGCCGAAAGCGCGGATGAACAGGCCGAGCACCTCGGCAGGCTCCACGGGATCGTCGGCGGCGTGGCCCCGCAGGTTCGCGTAGAGCTGGCCGTCGGGGAACTCCTTGCGAGCCTGGTGTGCCCAGTGCAGCGCCATCGCGGTCTTGCCGATGCCTGCCGGTCCGCTCACCACGGCGATCCGCGGTGTTTCCGCGGCGTCACCGGAGCGCAGTGCGTCGAGCATGCTCAGCGAATTGGTCCGGCCGATCAATATTCCCGGCGCAGGAAGTTGCGCGGGAGTGGGGAACGCGGCGGCTTGGTGGTGCACATGAATTCCACCGTGAACGTCACGTGCCTGAACGAGGTGGCCGTGAACTGTGCCGCTCGTCTCATTGACGTGACCGTTCGGTCCGCGCTCTCCTCGATGGGAACCGATGATCGCTCCGGTGGGGGTGAGCAGCCCACCGGCCCACCGCATGTGGACCGGAATTACCAGTGCCGAATGACCGACTACGCCGTTACATGGTCCTGAAATCCGAAAGTCTCGTCAACCCGCCGCTAAGACCATTGCATTATGGCGTTGCCTCTATATTGCGATTTCGCAGCCGTTTCTGTGACAGATGAGGCGAGAGGTTTTCCTGTGACATGTCCGATAGGACGATGATGCCTGATTCACCGTCACAGGGCAAATTCACCGCGCGAAGCGACTGCCGGTCATGGATCGGTGCGAGGATCCAGACCACATGGATATTTCATGACGAAGTCAGTGACGGCTGGTGGCACGGGCACGGCCGCCGTGCAAGTAGGCGTCGAACCAGTCGATGGTGCGGCGGAGGCCGTCCAGGTGGTCGATCCGGGGGTGCCAGCCCAGGTGTTTGCCGGCGAGGGTTATGTCGGGGCAGCGGATGGCGGGGTCGTCTTCTGGACGGGTTATGTAGTGGATGGGGGAGGTTGAGCCGGTCAGGTCGCGGATGGTTTCCGCCAGGTGGAGGATGGACATTTCGGTGGGGTTGCCGATGTTGACGGGGCCTGCGTAATCGCTGTCGGCCAAGGCGAGGATGGCGTCTATGGTGTCGTCCACGTAGCAGATGGAGCGGGTCTGGGTGCCGTCGCCGGTGACGGTCAGGGGTTCGCCGTTGAGGGCCTGGCGGATGAAGGTGGGGACGGCGCGGCCGTCGTAGGGGCGCATTCTGGGGCCGTAGGTGTTGAAGATGCGGGCTATGGCGGTGTCGGTGCCGTGTGCGGTGCGGTAGGCGGTGGTGAGGGATTCGGCGAAACGTTTGGCTTCGTCGTACACGCTTCTGGGTCCTACCGGGTTGACGTTGCCCCAGTATGTTTCGCGCTGGGGGTGTTCCATGGGGTCGCCGTAGACCTCGCTGGTGGAGGCGAGGACGAAACGGGCCTCTTTTTCCTTGGCCAGGCCTAAGGCGTGCAGGGTGCCTATGCTGCCGACCTTCAGGGTCTCTATGGGGTAGCGCAGGTAGTCGAAGGGGGAGGCGGCGGAGGCGAAATGGAGGACCATGTCGACGTCGCCTGCGACGTGGACGAAACCGGTGATGTCGCATTCCACCAGGCGGAACGGGGGGCGGCCGAGCAGGTGGGAGACGTTTCGGGGGGAGCCGGTGAGGAAGTTGTCGACGCAGATCACCGTGTCGCCGCGGTCGAGCAGGCGTTCGCACAAGTGAGCGCCTAGGAAACCGGCGCCTCCGGTCACGACGATCCTCATTCGGGTACTTCCTTCCGGAAATGGCGGCGCGCGCCGGCCGCTCGGGTCTGTTCCCGGTGCGCCTGGCGAGGGTCACCTTGAGGGCCTGGACACCGATCGGGGCACAAGGAATGCCAGGCATGGCATGGTGCGGACACTTCCGACTACCTGGAGGAGGGGGGTTCAAACAGGTGCTGAGGCGGTCGGAGGTGCCGCGGGGGGAAAGAGCTGCGCTTCTTTACGGAAAGTAGTTGTTAGTCACGGGACCGGCGGGGTATCGGAAGCCGATGCCGATCTATGCCCGGCCCGCCGCGGTGCTGTTCGACCGGGACGGGACTTTGGTCGTCGACGTTCCCTTCAACACCGATCCCGACCTGGTGCGGCCGTTCCCCGGGGCCAAGGAGGCGCTTGACCGGCTGAGAAGAGCGGGGATCCCGATCGGCGTGGTGACCAACCAGGCGGGGGTCGCGCGGGGTTTGATCGGGGAGGACGCGCTGCGGGAGGTGAACATGCGGGTCGAGCAGTTGCTGGGGCCGTTCGACGTGTGGATGGTGTGTCCGCACGACGACGGTGACGGGTGTGACTGCAGGAAGCCGATGCCGGGGATGGTGCGGGGTGCGGCGGCGGCACTCGGTGTCGCGCCTGAGGACTGTGTGGTGATCGGGGACATCGGCCGGGACATGGAGGCGGCGCGTGCGGCGGGGGCCAGAGGCATCCTGGTGCCGACGCCGGTGACGTCGCCGGACGATGTGGCGGCGGCGGCCGAGGTGGTCGCCGACCTGAGCGCGGCGGTGGACGCGGTGCTGCGATGAGGGTGCTGCGATGAGGGTGCTGCTCTGGCATGTGCACGGGTCGTGGACGACGGCGTTCGTGCAGGGTGGTCACGAGTACGTCGTGCCGCTGGTTCCCGGCAGGGGGCCGGACGGACGGGGTCGAGCGCGGACGTACGTGTGGCCGGGGTCGGTGCGTGAGGTGCCGGCCGATCGGCTGCGTGAGGAGGAGCCCGACGTCGTCGTGCTGCAACGGCCGCACGAGATCGAACTGGCCGAGCGCTGGCTGGGCCGTCGTCCAGGGGTGGACGTGCCGGCGGTGTACGTGGAGCACAACGCGCCGGCGGGGGACGTGCCGCGTACCGTGCATCCGCTGGCCGGCAGGGACGACATCCCTTTGGTGCACGTGACGCATTTCAACGACCTGTTCTGGGACAGCGGCCGTGCGCCGGCCCGGGTCATCGAGCACGGTGTCGTCGACCCGGGGCACCGCTACACCGGTGAGCTGCCCCGCGCGGGGGTCGTGGTCAACGAACCGGTGCGGCGTGCGCGGGTCACGGGGACCGATCTGCTGCCGGGGTTCGCGGAAGCCGTGCCGCTGGACGTGTTCGGCATGAAGGTCACCGGGCTTCCCTACGACACGTTCGAGGACCTGCCGCAGCACGCGATGCACGCCGAGCTGGCCCGCCGCCGGGTCTACCTGCATCCGTACCGCTGGACGTCGCTCGGCCTCTCTCTGATCGAGGCCATGCTGCTCGGCATGCCGGTGGTGGCCCTTGCCTGCACCGAGGCGGTGGAGGCCGTACCGGCCGAGGCGGGGGTGGTGTCCACGAGGGTCGCGACGCTGACGGCGGCCCTGGCGTCGTTCGCGGCCGATCCGGCGCGCGCCGCGCAGGCGGGGAAGGCGGCACGCGCCGCCGCGCTGAGCCGGTACGGTCTGACGCGGTTTCTTCAGGACTGGGACGCGTTGCTGTGCGAGGTGCGCCGGTAGAGCTCGGTCAGCGGAGGCAGTTCATCGAAGGGGACGGTGAGGCGCACGCCGTCCGCGCCGGCCGACCCGACGGCGGACCAGGGGACGTAGCGGCTCCCCCGGTGCAGCCGGCGGATGATCACGCGGACCAGCAGCGGCGCCTGGCCGCCGGGGCCGCGTTCGTACCCGAACAGCTGGCCGGTGTGCCGCGGCACCACGACGAACCCCGCCACCTGGAACGCCTGTCCCGTCTCGTCGAGCAGCGGCCCGTCCTGGGTCAGCCGCACGTCCGCCACCTGGCCGGCCGTGGCTCCGGACGCGTCGGTGACCTGGAGCCCGATCAGCGCGCTGAGCCGTCCCCTGCCTGGTGTGTTCTCGCCGGGATGCTCGTGTCCCTCGGCGGTGTCAGTCGCGGCGTCCCCGCTCCCCGGGATGCGGGAGACGATGTTGTCCCTGGCCCACCGCTCCAGCGCCGGGTGGCCGGGTTCGCCTCCGACCTGGACCGCGCTGCCGATCTGTGACACCAGCGACATGGGGATGCGGCGCGGCGCGGGGTCCTCCTCGGGCCGCAGCAGCCGGGTGACGGCGGTCATCAGCGCGCCGGGGACGCCGCCGACGCGCGGCCCGAGCGCCAGCGGCCCGTACAGCAGGGCCGTGACGTACGGCCGGCCGCCGGCGTCGAGCGCCGTCTCCAGGTCGTCGACCTTGCACACCATGCGGCCGTCGCGGGCCCGTACCACCTGCCGGTCCAGCAGGTGGAGCTGCGCGTGCAGCACTCTGGCCGTCTCGGTCATTGACCCGCCTTCGTCGCGATCATCAGCGGTACGGCCGCCGCGGCGACCACCAGCAGCAGCACCATGTACACGGTGCCGAGCGCGTTGGAGAACCGGCCGTTGACCTGGTCCCCCATGTAGTCCGGGTCGTTGGCGATCATCAGCACCGGCAGGTACGTCAGGGGCAGCGCCATCGCGGAGAACACCAGCGAGTACTCGGTCACCTTGATCGGGTCCACGGTGGTGAGCACGAGCGCGACGGCGACGATCGTGACGACGAGCACCACCACGTGGAACCGCGCGGCGTCCCGCGGCCGGACGAACTTGCCCCACTGCCAGCCGAAGTACTGGCTGATCGTGTACCCCGACGACAGCGCCGTCTCGAGCGTGGCGCCGAAGGTCGCGGCGAACACCCCGAAGATGACCAGCGCCAGCCCGATCTGCCCGAGCCCGAGACCCACCGGCAGCAGCATCTGGTCGAGCGATTCGACCTGGATCCCGGCCGGCAGGAACACCGTGGCCGCGCAGGCGGCGATGGCCAGGGACAGGAACCCGCCGAGCGGGAAGCCCACGAACACGTTGGCCCGCGAGGTCACGAGGTCCTTGCGTGTCCAGCGTTCCTCGACGCCGCCGGAGGAGAAGAAGAACACCTCGTACGGCGTCATGGCGCCGCCGAGCAGCGCGATGGCGTAGTACCAGTAGGTCGGTATGCCTTCGTCCGGCGGCGGACGTACCGTCTGGTGCGCCAGCGTGCCCCACTCGGGGCCGAGTTTCCACACCGCGACGGCGAACACCACCAGGGCCAGCCCGGCGAGCCCGAAGACCCGCTCCATGGTCTCGAACCGCACCCGCCACATCATGAGCCACGCCACCAGCCCCACACCCGGCACCCACAGCAGGTAGTCGATCCCGGTGGCCAGTTCGAGCGCCAGCGCGGCGCCGCCGATCTCCGCGGCGAGGGTGAGCACGTTGATGAAGAACGACGCCCCGAGGTTGGTCAGCCCGGCCCGCGGTCCGAGCCGTTCGCGTACGAGGTCGAACACCGGCCGCTGCGAGGCGACCGCGATCCGGCCGGACATCTCGGCGAACAGGCAGATGCCGATGACCCCGACCAGCACGACCCAGGCGAGCGACATGCCGAACCGCGCGCCGACCAGCGCGTTCGCGACCAGGTCCCCGATGTCGACGAACCCGCCGAACGCGGTGAGTATGCCGAGCGTGACCGCGAAGAGCTTCTTCACCGTACGGCCCCCGTCGTGGCCCGTTCGGCGGCGGCTCGCGCGCGCTTCCCGCCCTTCACTGGTAGGTCTCCTCGACCCTCCTGAGCCGTTCGGCGATCTCCCCCAGCTCACGGCCCGCCGAGGCGGGGTCGCCGATGCCGTCCCTCTTGACCTGGATGAGCAGGTCCTGGGCCTTCACCTCGGCCTCCGAGGTGAGGTCGGTGACCTCGGTGCGCAGCCGGTCGGCTTCGCCTGACGGCGGCTGCACCGCGCCGAACTGGTCGTTCACCGTGCCGAGGTCGTCCACCACGCGGGTGAGCAGCGTCTTCAGGTACGGCCCGGTGAGCCGGTCCTCGGCCTCGACCGCCAGCCGCGCCAGGTCCACGGTGGACGCCGCCGCTTCGGCCGTCGCCGCGGCCTTCAGTTCGTAGTCCCGCTCTCCCCAGGCCGGCGCGACGCAGCCGCCGAGCGCGACCACCAGCACGGCGACGAGGACGGCCCGCGCGCTCATACCCTCCCCCGTAGCAGGAAGTACGCGAGCGCGCCGACCATCGCGATCAGCTGCCCCCAGGCGAGCAGCAGCACCAGCCCTTCGTCCAGCACGCCACACCGCCTGCCCTCGCAGGGGGAAGCCATGCCGTTTCCCGGAATGTCACAGCCGCCTGGTACACCGGACCCATGGGTGTGACCATCGATGAGTTCCTCGGCATTCTGGACCGGCTTCCCGAGGTGCGGCAGGTCCCTGGCGGTGACTGGGTGGCGATGAAGGTCCGGGACAAGGGCTTCGGCTACCTGTGGGAGCGCACCGAGACCGTGGGGCTCAAAGCCACCATCGACGAGCAGATCGCGCTCGTCTCCGAGCGTCCCGACGTCTTCGAGAAGCAGTTCACCACCGACCGCTTCGGCTGGGTCGTGGTCCACCTCGCCAAGATCGAGCTCGACGAGCTGACCGAGCTCGTCACCGAGGCCTGGTACCTGACGGCCCCCAAGTCCCTGGCGGACACCTATGAGTTCCCTGCCGCTACCGGAGAGGCACTGCCGGGTTGATTCGGATAAAATTCGTGTAAAGCCACATACCACCTCAAATGCCGCAGGTCATACCATTCCTCTGCGCGGTCGCCGTGGCCGCGTCTGGCCGTCGTGAACCGCCGAGGAGAGCTGAGATGGGGCCGATGGACCGCCGTGGACGGGTCTGGGAGGCGCTGCGCGCGCCGGTGTGGCTCTATCGGCTGGGGCTCGGGTGGACGCTCGGACGGCGGGTGCTCTACCTGGTGACGCGGAGGGCCGGCACGGAGACGGCCGCGGAGAGCACGTTGAAGGTCGTGCATCTCGACCGGGCCGAGGGCACGGTGTACGTCGTGGGGGACGGCAGCGACTGGTACCGCGACCTGCAGGCGGGTCCGGCGGTGGAGATACGCCTCGGCAGGCGGCGGTTGCCGCGGCCGGCGCACCGGTTCCTCACACCGGAGGAATGCCGGTCGATGCTGGTACGGCACGGGGGACGGCACCGGTGGACGTGGCGGGAGGCCGGACGGCTGCGCGGCCCCTCCGGCGCGGCGCGGCCGCGTGGGGTGCGGGCCGTCGCGTTCCGGCCGGACCACTCCTGAATCACGGCCGGGCCGCATGATCGAGGGGGTGCCCTGACGGCGGCACCACCCACCTGAGCCGGTAGCGTTTGTGAGGAACGTCCCGGTGGGCCCGCGGGGTTCGGGCCGCCATTCTGGCGAGAGATGGGTTCCAGGGTCATGAGCAAGGCGTCCCGGCAGTCGGCGCGCGATCGCCTGCGCGAGGAGCGGATCCGGCAGCAACAGCAGGACAAACGGCGCCGTCTGCTGCTGATCGGCCTTGTGGTCGCCGTGGTGATCGCCGTGGTGGCCGGCGGGGTCGTCTACTCGTTGAACCGCGCGGAGCCGAGCCGGTACGCCGGCGAACTCGCCCCTGTCACCGTCGACCCGGCGCAGGTCACGGCGACCATGGCGAAGCCGGGGGTCACCACGCCGGTGCTGGACGTCTACGAGGACTTCCAGTGCCCCATCTGCAAGGAGTTCGAGCACACGAGCTCCGGTGTCATCAAGGAGTTCGCCGCGCAGGGCAAGATCAAGGTCGTCTACCACCTGCTCGCGTTCGTGAACCCCGAGGGCTCGCTGCGGGCCGCCGCCGCGTCGATGTGCGTGCCGGGGGACTCCTGGATGCGGTTCCACGACGCGGTCTTCACCAAGCAGCCGGACGAGCGTACGGCGCTGACCGTCGGCGACCTGAAGGGCTTCGCCGGCGACGCGGGGATCACCGACTCGTCGGTCCTGTCGTGCATGGACTCCCAGCAGCACGCGGCGACGGTCCGGCAGCGGACCGACGCGACGTTCAAGGACGGCAAGGTCAACGGCACGCCGGCGCTGTTCCTGGACGGCCGGGCCCTCAGCACCGGCGAGACGCTGTCGGCCGACGGCCTGCGCCAGGCGCTCACCGAGGCCACCAAGGGCTGACCGGCCGGACCGGGCCGGTCAGCGCAGTGCCGGGATGCCGACGGCGAGCGCGGACAGGGCCCGGACGAGCGTCGGCCGGAAGGCGGGGCAGGCGGCCGCGATGTCGGGGTCCTCGGCGTAGAGCCGGCTGAGGACCGGCGAGGGGTTGGCCATCGGGTAGAGGGTGCCGGCCAGCGCACTGGCGGCACCGGCCAGCTCGGCGCCTTCGCCGGCGGTGAGGCCGGCGCCGCTCGCGGCGATGGCCGTGCCGAGGTCGTCGACGACGCCGAGCACGACGCGTTTGAACGCGCGGGCCGCCTCCAGGGAGACGTTGTACTCCAGGCTGAGGGACGCGTGGCCGATCAGGTCGCACAGCAGGGGCCGGGACTCCAGGGTGCCGGCGAGCGTGGCGACGACGCCGGACGCGCCGGACGTGGGGCCGAGCTTGGAGACGACGTCGTCGCGCCAGGCGCGCCACTCCTCCGCCGCGAGCTCCAGGTAGATCTCCTCGCGGGTGCCGAAGTAGCGGATGACGTTGGACTTGGCCAGCCCGACGGCGCTCGCGACGCCGCCGAGGCTGACGTCGCGCACCCCGTGCCGTACGGCGAGGTCTCTGGCCGCGTCGAGGATGGCCTCCCGCCGCTGGAGCTTCTGCTCGGGCCGCCTGGCCCGGGCGAACGGTGCCTGCTTCATGTCCACGCAAGCATACGACTCCGTGGGGACATTCTCCCAGCTTAAAAGAACGACGTTCTCTTGTTAAGGATACGGCGTTCTGTTAGCGTCCCCTGGGGAGGCGGAAAGCCCGCTGATGGAGGAAACGTGGTCGAGGTACGCATACGGGTCAACGGCGTCACCACGCCGCTCGACCTGCAACCGGAGGTCAGCCTGCTCGACGCGTTGCGCGAGCATCTCGGCCTCACCGGCACCAAGAAGGGCTGCGACCAAGGCGCGTGCGGCGCCTGCACGGTCCTGGTGGACGGGACGAGGATCAACTCCTGCCTGGCGCTCGCCGTGCAGTACGACGGCCGCGAGATCACCACGGTCGAGGGCCTCGCGGCCGAGGGCCTGCGCGAGGCGTTCGTCGAGCACGACGGCTTCCAGTGCGGCTACTGCACCTCCGGCCAGCTCTGCTCGGCCGCCGGCATGCTCGCCGAGCACGCGGCAGGCGCGCCGAGCGCGGTCACCGAGCACCTGGCGGCCGGCCCGTGCGAGCTGTCGGAGCCCGAGATCCGCGAGCGCATGAGCGGCAACCTGTGCCGGTGCGGCGCCTACAACGGCATCGTCGCCGCGATCCGGCAGGTCGCGACGGCGGAGGGGGCCCGATGAGGACGTTCGACTACGTGAGCGCGCCGGACGTCGCGACGGCCGTGCGCGAGGTGGCCGAACGGCCGAACGCGCGGTTCCTCGGCGGCGGCACCAACCTCGTCGACCTCATGCGCGAGGGGGTCGAACGGCCGGACACCGTCATCGACATCACCCGCCTGCCGCTGTCGGCGATCGAGGAGCTGCCGGACGGAGGCCTGCGCATCGGCGCGCTGGTGCGCAACAGCCACGTCGCCGCGCACCCCGCGATCCGGGCTCGCTACCCGGTGCTGGCCCAGGCGATCCTGAGCGGCGCCTCGGCGCAGTTGCGCAACATGGCCACGGTCGGCGGCAACCTGATGCAACGCACCCGCTGCATGTACTTCTACGACGAGGCCGCCGCCTGTGGCCGCCGCGACCCCGGCGCCGGCTGCGACGCCGCCGGCGGTCTCACCCGAGGTCTCGCCGTGCTCGGCACGAGCGAGCACTGCGCCGCGACCCACCCCTCCGACATGTGTGTCGCGCTCGCCATGCTGGACGCCACCGTGGAGCTGGAGAGCGTGCGCGGCACCCGCCGCGTCCCCCTCGGCGACTTCCACCGGCTGCCGGGGGACACCCCGCACATCGAGACGGTGAAGGCCGCCGACGAGTTGATCACCGCGGTCGAGCTGCCGGCGCTGCCGATCGCGGCCGTGTCCCGCTACCGCAAGGTCCGCGACCGCGCGTCGTACGCGTTCGCGCTGGTCTCGGTGGCCGCCGCGCTGGACGTCGGGGACGGCGCCGTGCGGGAGGCGCGGCTGGCGCTCGGCGGGGTGGCCCCGAAGCCGTGGCGCGCGCACGAGGCCGAGCGGGTGCTCACCGGGGCTCCGGCCACCGAGGAGACGTTCCTGCGGGCCGCCGACGCCGAGCTGGCCGCCGCCACCGGCGACGCGCACAACGGCTTCAAGATCGAGCTGGCTCGCCGCACCGTCGTCGCGACGCTGACGCGGCTGCTCACCGAGGGGAGCGCGGCATGACCCAGACCGAGACCCGGCCCGCGCCGGCCGCCGAGAGCTATGTCGGCAGGCCGCTGGACCGGGTGGACGGCACGGCCAAGACGACCGGCGCCGCGCTGTTCGCCGCCGAGTACCCCTACCCCGGCCTCACGCACGGCGCGCTGGTGCACGCCACGATCACCAGGGGCCGGATCACCCGCGTCGGCACCGAGCGGGCCGCCGCCGTACCCGGTGTGGTCGCCGTCCTCACCCACCTGAACGCGCCTGCGCTGAAGCCGGCGCCGAAGCCGACCCCCATGAACCCGAGCACGCTGGCGTCCGGCACGTCGGTGGCCTACCTCAACACCGACGAGGTCCACTGGAACGGCCAGCCGGTCGCGATGGTGGTCGCCGAGACCATCGGGGCCGCACGGCACGCCGCCACGCTGGTCGAGGTGACCTACGAGGAGTTCCCCGCCACGGTGGACTTCACCGCCGCCGAACCGGACGCCGTCCTCCAGAAGAGCGACCTGCTGTCGAGCGGCGAGGAGAGGAAGGGTGACGCGGAGGCCGCGCTCGCCGCGGCGCCGGTGTCGCTCGACCTGCGTTTCACCACGCCGCCGCAGAACCACAACGCCATCGAGCCGCACGCCACGACCGCCGTGTGGGACGGCGACCGGCTCACGGTGCACGACGCCACGCAGGGCATCGTCTGGGTCAGGGACCACCTGGCCGTGCGGTTCGGCGTGCCGGCCGCGAACATCCGCGTCATCGCGCCGTACGTCGGCGGCGGGTTCGGCGGCAAGGCGTCGGTCTGGGCCGGCACGCTGCTCACCGCGATGGCGGCCCGCGCGACCGGCCGTCCCGTGCGCATGATGCTCACCCGCGAAGGCGTGTACCGCACGGTCGGCGCGCGCACCCCGTCGGCGCAGCGCGTGGCGCTCGGCGCGCGGCCCGACGGCCGGCTGACCTCGCTGATCCACACGAGCGTCACCGCGAAGGGCCGGGTGGGTGGCGGCCCCGAGCAGGTGACGTCGCAGTCCCGCCACCTCTACGACGCCGAGAACATCCTGGTCAGGCAGAGCCTCGTCGACCTGGACATGCTCTCCAACGCGACCATGCGCGCGCCGGGTGAGGCGATCGGCACGTTCGCCGTCGAGGCGGCGATGGACGAGCTGGCGTACCGGCTCGGCCTGGACCCGATCGAGCTGCGCATGCGCAACGAGCCGGAGCGCAACCCGATCGACGGCAAGAGGTTCTCGCACCGCATGCTCCGCGAGGCGTACGCGCTCGGCGCCGACAGGTTCGGCTGGCGGGACCGCACACCGGAGCCGGGGTCCATGCGGGACGGCCGCTGGCTGGTCGGCATGGGGGTCGCGACGGCGTACCACCCCGCGTGGCTGTTCTGGGGGGACATCACGGTGCGGCTCTCGGCGGACGGCACGGTGCTCGTGCGGTGCGGGTTCCAGGAGATGGGGATGGGTGGCGCGACCGCGCACGCGCAGATCGCGGCCGACGCCATCGGTGTGCCGGTCGGCGCGGTGCGGGTCGAGTACGGCGACACCGACCTGCCGCCGGGGCCGCCGGCCGGCGGGTCGGGTCAGACCGCGGCCGTGGCGGCGGCGCTGCTCGAAGCGGTGGACAAGCTGAAGCGGTCGCTGCTGACCATGGCCAGAAGGTCGCCTGGCTCGCCGTTGCGTGGCCTGCGTCCGCGTGACGTCGTGGCGCGGGACGGCGGCCTGCATCCGGTCGCCGGCACCGGCGAGAGCTATACGGCGATCCTGGCCCGCGCGGGCCGCGACCACGCCGAGGCCGCCGTGGGGTCGCGGAGCAGGGTCGGTCAGGTGGCCGGCCAGGTGAGGTTCATGGCGCGGTTCCTGCGTGATCGGCGGCGGTTCGTGCGTGCCGCGTCCGGTGCGCAGTTCTGCGAGGTGCGGGTCGATCCGGACACCGGCGAGGTGCGGGTGACGCGCTGGACCGCGGCGTTCGACGTTGGCCGCGTGATCAACGCCAAGACGGTGGCGAGCCAGTTGCGCGGCGGCATCGTGATGGGGATCGGCATGGCGCTGTCGGAGGCCACGCTGGTCGACCCGCGCACGGGACGGATCATGAACCCGAGCCTGTCGGAGTACCACGTCCCGGTGCACGCCGACGTCCCCCCGATCGACGTGCACTGGCTGGACGATCCCGACCCCACGATGCCGCTCGGCCTGGTAGGCGTCGGCGAGGTCGGCATCACCGGCGTCGCCGCCGCGGTGGCCAACGCGGTGCATCACGCGACCGGCAGGCGCGTGCGCGACCTGCCGATCACGCTCGACAAGCTGCTCTGAGCGCCGTCACCCGCGGTGCAGGCGCCAGCCCGTGGCGCCGGCGCCGCCGGGGTGCACGGCGAAGGCGCGCAGTTCCATGGTGTGGCGGCCGTCCGGGCCCGTCAGCCACAGGTCGTCCGGTGCGGGGAGCATCTCGCTCACCGTCACCGGACCCGCGCCGCGCGCCACGTGCCGGTGGAACAGTTCCACCAGGTGGCGGCTGGTGAAGTCGAGCAGCAACGGCTTCGGCTCCTCCGGCGTGCGGTAGTACACCTGCTCCGGCATGCCGGACCGCGCGCGCCACTCGCGCGCGGCGCGCAGCAGCCCCCAGCCGCCGAGCCCGGCGTCCCACGGCAGGCCCGGCACCCGCCACCGTTCCCGCTGGTAGACGACACCGCCGACGGTGATCCTCGGGGTGTGCTCAGGCAGCGTGACGGGATGGTCCTCGACCGCCGGCAAGGTGAACGGCGCGAACGGGTCGAAGCCCGGCGCGCGGCGCAACTGGGGGTGCAGCAGCAGGGGGCCGTCGTCGTCGTACAGGGCCACCCCGTGGCCGTCCGCGCGCACGCGCAGCGCGGCCGCGGGAACGCCGCCGGGGCCGGGCAGGTGGGGTCGCAGCTCGATCAGGGTGTCGGCCAGCCGGTACGGGAAGATCTTGGTGCCGCGGCCGATGAGCACCTGGCCCACCCGCACCCCGGCGTCCGCGAACACCTTCGCGAGCAGCGCCGCCACCCGGTCGGGGTCGCCGGACTCACGGCGGAAGTGGTCGGTCGGGAACACCGACAGCAACGCCGGCGCGTGGCCCTCACCCACCACGAGCCGGAACCTCCCCTCGGCCGCCGCCTCGGGCCCGTCGGCCGCGAGCATCAGGTCGACCGAGGTGAACGACGGATGGCTCACGTCGTCGATCGCGGCGAGCGCGCCGGCCGACACGGCGGCCAGCCGCTCCGGGGCCAGCTCCACGTGCGGCGCGTCGCCGTGGCCGTCGAGCAGCCCGCGCAGCGCGCGGCCGAAGCCGGCGAGCGCGGTGTCCTCCGTGCCACCAACCGTGCCATCCACCGGGCCGCCAACCGGGCCGCCGTCCGGTACGGCCGCGGTGGCCGAGCGCAGGTAGCGCAGCAGCGGGACGTCGCCGCGAGGCGTGAGCGCGTCGAGCACCCGCCGGGCCTGCCGCCGCTGGTCGTGGCTCCGCAGCAGGGCCGCGGTGCGCCACAGCTCGATCACCGGGACCAGGTCGTCGCCGACGCGCCGCGCGGTGCCGCCGCCGAGCTCGAACCGCGCGAGGTCGCCTCTGCACTCCTCGAAGACCAGTGTCCGGTCGGCGTACATCGTCCCGCCACCGCGCCGCGCGGCCTCCCCCGACAGTTCCTCGTACCGCTCCTCCAGCCGCCGCAGCGCGGTCATCGCGGTGGTGCGCGGCTCGGCGGCGCACGCGGCGACGAGGCCGGTCAGCTCCTGCGCGGTGGAACTCCACTCCTTGACGGCCTGGTCGGCATCGTCGTCCACAGCCTGTGGACAACTCGCGAGCCAGCCGGCCACCGCCGCGAGCGGGTACGCGGTGTCCGGCGCGGCGGGTGGCGCGAAGACCAGCAGGCGGCGGTGGACGAGCGCCGCGACCCGGGCCGCGACCGACGTCCACGGCTCGCCGAGGTCCGCCGCGAGCTCGGCCACCCCGCGCGTGCCGTCGGCGGCCTCGATCAGTCGTACGTCCTCAGGGGACAGCGCCACGGCCCGGCCGGTGCCGGTGTGGGTCGCGCGGCCGTCCGCCACCTGGAAGGCCACCGAGCGGCGGGGCCGCAGGTGCGGACGCATGCGGGGGTCGGCGTGGACGGCGGCGGTCAGCGCGTCGGCGAGCCGCGCGGCGGCGAACACCGTGCGGGTCACCCGCGACGGGTCACGAACCACGCGCAGCGGCGCGGTCAGCCCGGGGTCCAGCCTGCCGTGGTTGACCGGGCCGTAGTGGCTGTTGGTCTCGTTCTTGGCGGCGAGGCGTTGCAGGTAGGCCGCGAGCCGCCGTTCCACCTGGCGCGCGTCCTTGGCCGATCCGGCGGCGTACTTGCGCAGGCTGTCGTGGAAGGCCGGACTGAGCAGCAAGATCGCGTCCTGCAGGCGCGGATCGGCGGCGACGGCCCTCAGCCGTTCACCGCACAGGGCCAGCTCGGCGGGGTGCGCGGCCTCGGCGCGCTCGGCCAGTTCCGCCGTCACCGCCAGCAGCCGGTTCCACTCGGTCAGCGCCTCGGTCAGCGCCTCGGTCGGTACGGCCGCGCCGTACGCCTCGGGGACGGCGACGGGACGGAAGCGGCCCACCGCCGCACGCTGCCTGCTGAGCAGCCGTCCCGCGGCCTTGTCACCGGCGGCGGCGCGCACCGCGGCGGGGAACGTGTCGCGCAGCAGCGTCGCACGGTGCTCACCGGCCGCGCGTTCCGCGGCGAGCACGGCGTCGATGGCCTCGGCCGACGCCGGCAGCCTCAGCTCCTCGACCGCCTCGTAGGGGAACCCGGTCGTGCGCACCACCAGGTGGTCGAGCAACGACCACGGAGCGGGACGTGGCAGGGCATGCGTCATCTGGGCCTCTTCACGGGGCTGGAGGAGTTCGCTGTCGCTAGCAGTAACTCTCCGAGCTTCGTGAGCCCCGGACCAGGTGAGACGATGTCAGCTAGTTGTCAGCCGCATGCCGGTTGCTGTCAGGCGCGCTCAGCCGGCGTCCATGCGCGAGACGAGCACACCGGGGGTGGAGGCGCCGGCGGCGAGGAACGAACGGGCCGGTTCGTCGGCCACCGCCTCGATGGAGCGGAGCAGCTCGAACACGCCGAGAGACAGCCGCACCGGGCCGAGTGCGTGCGTGCGGCGACCGCCGCGCACCCGCCAGCCGAGCACCACCGTGGAAAACGTGCCGCGGCGGCCCCTGATGGCGCCGGGATGCACGACCCCGACGGCTTCGATGCCGTCGTCCATGGCGGACCGCAACTCGTCCATGGACTGGTGGCCGGGGACGAGCGCGATGCGGGACGGGCTCTCCACGGCCGGTTTGTCCGGCGCCTCGCGGCGTGCCGAGCCGGACGGGGCCACGCCGAGCGCCGCCGCGTTGTCCCGGCCGGTGAGGAAACCGCGCAGCACCCCGTTCTCCAGGAGCGTCTGCGGCCGGGTCGGCGTGCCCTGCGCGTCCACCGGGGTGGGTGGGTCGTCCACGAGGGTGACGGCGGGGGCCGCGATCCTGCGGCCCACCCGGGTCAGCAGGGGACGCATGCCGGCGAGCACGTTGCCGGCGCTGAGCAGGAATCCGAGGCTGCGCACCAGATGCGCGGCGACCTCGGGGTGCAGCAGCACGCGGTGCGATCCGCTCTCCACGACCGCGCGCGGCCCCGCGAGGTGGACGGCACGGAACTCGCGCGCGCGGTCCGCGAGGACGTCCCAGCTCAGCTCGCCGAAGCGGGTGGCGGCGAGCCCGTCCACCATGTGGCCGCCGAGCCCTTCCAGCCAGTGCCACGCGTGGTGGCCCGCCTGCTCGTACGCCACGGCCGTCCCCGCGGCGTCCGCGACCACCGTCCAGCTCCGGCTGCGCACATGCTCGGCGCCGAGCGCGACGGGGCCCTCCACGGGGGTCAGCAGCCGGGACAGCAGAGCACGGCAGTAGTCGAACGGCACGTCCGGCTCCACGGCCGACGGGTGGATCGCGGCCTCGACCGGCCGGCGCGCCGCGACCGGCGGCGGCAGGTCGTGGGGATCGGTGGTGAGCCGGGAACGACGGGCCATCTCGACGGCGAGCCGCGCCACCTGCGCGGGTGAACCGGGTGGCGCGCCGAGCAGCAGGCCGGCGACGCCGCCTTCGGCGCGGACCCGCAGACCCGTGACCGTGGTGACGCCGTCGCGGCTGCTGTGGGTGCCGTCGGCGAACATCTGGGTGGCGCGCACCGACGTGGTGACGGTCTGCACGTCAGCCGCGTCGCCTCCGGCGTCCGCCACCGCGTCGAGCAGCCGTCTCGCCGACGTGAGCAGGTGCTCGGCGGTCACGGGCCGCTCACCCCCATCGCGGCCACCCGCAGCGTCGGCTGGCCGACCGAGACGGTGACGGGGAACTGGCCGAGCTTGTTGCACTGATAGCCGTACGGCATGAAACGCAGGTCGTCACCGATCAGGTCGATGTCGCGCAGCACACCGAGACCCGTACCCGACAGGGTGGCCTCGCGGATCGGCGCGGTGAGCCTGCCGTTCTCGATGAGACGGCCCGAGGTGACCCGCACGCTGAACCGGCCGGAGCTCATGTCGGTCTCGCCGGACACGATGGACTCGACGTACAGCCCGAAGGGGGTCGCCGCGATGATCTCCTCGGGTGCCAGCGCGCCGGGGACGACGTACGTGCAGCTCATGCGCGGCAGCGCGGGGTAGGCGTAGCTGAGGCGCCTGCCGTGGCCATGGGGCCGCGTCCCCGCCGCGGCGGCCGTGCGCCGGTCGTGCAGGTAGGAGCGCAGCACACCGCCTTCGAGCAGGGCCACCGACGCGGCGGGTTCCCCTTCGTCGTCGAAGCGGTACAGCCCGGCGCCGGCCGGCGCGCGCGGCGAGTCGACGAGCGTCAGCCCCGAAGGCGCGAGCAGTTCCCCGAGCACCCCTCCGTACGCCGCGCCTGGCTGCAGCGCGACGTCGGCCTCCAGCCCGTGGCCGCACACCTCGTGCAGCAACGCGCCGGGCCCGCCGGCCGCGAGCACCACCGGCAGTTCACCCGCGGGGGGATCGACGGCGTCCAGGTCGCGCACCGCCGCGTCGGCCGCCGCGCGCGCCGCGGCCCGGATCACCTCGTCGCCGACCGACGTGGCGAGGGTCCCCGGGTCGCGCACCTCGGCCCCCGCGACACGCATCACCCGCGCGGTCGCACCGCCGCGCCTGGCGGTGACGTGGACCCGCAGCTCCACATGCGCGTGCGCGCCGTGGCGCAGCACACCGTCCTCCCTGGCGACCAGCGTGGACCGCTCGGTGAACTCACCGGTGACCCGCGCGACCGTCACCCCCGGGTACGCCGCGCCGGCCTCGGCCGCGGCGACCCCCACCATGCGGGCCAGCGTGGCGGAGGTCGCGATGTCGGTGTCGGTGGCCACGTCGGGGCCGTCCCAGTCGGCGCCTGGCGGGCCGTACACGTCGGCGCCGCGCGCGGCGTCGTTCAGCAGCAACGGCAGCCGTTCGCTCGCCAGCCACGGCAGGTGCCTGTGGTGCACCCCCCGCTCGGTGACGAGGGACAACCCCATTCCCTCCCTGCGGCGCTGTCCGAGCCGCAGGCCGTCCTGTTCGGCCACGACCCGCGACAGCACCCAGGACTCGGCGAACACCTCCGCTCTGCGTCCGGTCCCCGCGGTGGCCGCGAGCCGCACCGCGGCGTCCCCGTCGACGAGCGGCGTGCTCATCCGGGTACCCCGGCCGTCTGGAGCACCGGGGCCGCCGCGCTTTCCCGCGGCAGGGGGACGGCGCGTGCCGCGACCAGGCGCAGTTCCGCGCAGTGCGCGCCGTCCGGTCCGGGGAGCCACAGGTCGCCGGGGCCGGGAAGCATCTCGGAAAGGGTCAGATCACTGCCGGGCTCGCCGAGATGCGCGACGAGTTCGGCGAGGAACAGGCTCTCGGTGTCCAGCAGCACCGGCTTGCGCTCTCCGGGGATCTTGACGAACGACCAGCGTGGCAGCCCGTGCCGGCGTACCGCGCGGCGCACCGCCACGAACAGCGCGAACGCCGACTCCTCGCCGGGGGTGCCAGGCGGGGAGTCCGGGGTGAGCTCGTCGCGGGCCACGAGCCACCGCTCACGCTGGATCACGGTGCGGCCGACCGTGACACGGGGAACGTGCCGCGCGCCGTCGTCGCCGCCGAACGCGACCGGCCGCACCCGAGGCGGGGCCAGCACGTTGTGCGCCGGGGAGTCCAGCTCGCCGTTGTACAGCAGGAAGCCGTCGTGACCAGGCGCGGCGAGCAGCAGCCTGCCGTCTCGCGCCACGACGTCCACCTGACCGGCGGGGATGGTGCGGCCGTCGGTGCGGTGGCTCGGCTGCGCGGCCTCCACGGTGGGGCCGGGGAACTCGAACGGCACGATCTTCGCGCGTTTGGCGGTGAGCATGTTCGCCAGCGGGTGGGTCGTGTCCAGCCGGTCGAGCAACGCCGCCACCTCGGCCTGCGCGGCGGCGGGGTCCTCGGCGAACTGCAGGGCCCACCCCCACATCAAGGCGGTGTCGTGCGACTCGGCCAGCACGAGGGTGAAGTCCCCCGCTCTGACGGCGTCCAGGTCCCGTGCCACGATCATGACGTCCGGCGAGCAGACCAGCGCCTGTCCGGCCAGCGTGTCCGGCGGCACCGCGACGTCCGCCGGGTCGAGCACGACCGGCTCGCCGCCTGCCGCCTTCTCCTCGATCAGCGTGCGCCACCGGGCCGGAGGCACCGGCGGCACGGGCCGCTCCGGCCAGGGGTCGGCCAGGTACCGGGTCAGCGGGACGCGACCGCCTTCCGTCAGGCCGAGCGCGGTCGTGGCGGTCGCGGTCAGCGCGGCGTGCGAGCCGATCGCGGCGGCGGCCAGCAGGTCGAGCACGGGGCCGAGCTCGGCGGTGAGCCGGTCGAGCACGGCGCCGCCGAGCCTGAGCGGGGTGGCGTCACCGAGGCACTCCTCGGTGATCACCAGCCGGTCCGCGTACAGGCGGCCGCCTTCGCGCCGGGGTTCGAGCCCGGTGAGACCGGCCACCGTCCGCTCAAGGTCGTCGAGCAGGTCCTGGCGGCGGGAGAAGCCGGCCTGCGCGAACTCCTGCTGCGTGGCACGCAACGCGGTCAGGTGTCCGAGCCACTCCTCGCGTGCCGCGCAGTCTCCCGGCAGCTCCGCGACCCGGCCGAACAGGGCTTCCAGCGCGCGCGGCTCGGTGACCGGCAGGTCCAGGCCGAACGTCAGCAACCGTGCTCCGGCGAGCCGGTCCAGCGCGGCCACGACCTCGGCGACCGGTGCGCCGGTCAGGCGGGCCAGCTCGGCGGCGTCCCGCAGGCCGTCCACCAGCGGCAGCACCTCGGCGGCCCGTCCGGTGACGCGCACCGTGCGGCTGCGCGCCAAGGTGACCTCGACACGCGCACCGGCCGGAGGGGAGCCCGGGGCCGGCCCCGCGACCGGTGCCGCGACCGACACGGTGGCGAGCGGGGACAGGCGGGGCCGCAGATGAGGACGTACCGACGGCTCCTGTGCGATCCGGTCGGCGAGCGCGCGCACCACCCAGTAGGCGACGTAGGCGTGCCGCCGGGTCACCGTGCCGCCGCGGGGCCGTTCCGCGCCTGGGGAGCTGAAGTCGCCGTAGTTGATGGGGCCGAAGAACGACGCGGTCTCGTTCTTGGCGGCGACCCGCTGCAGGTACCCGGCGATCTGGCGTTCCAGCGACCGCACCCTGCCGGTGCGCGGGCCGGTGAGGTCCCCGGCGACGTGGCCGCGCAGCCCCCGTTCGTACATCTGAGGGCTGGACAACCACACCGCTTCCTGGAACCGTTCGTCCGCCGCGGCGTCCCGCAGCGCCTCACGCCGCACCGGCAGCTCGGCGGCGAGTCCCGCACGGGCCGCCTCCCACGCCTGCTCACGCGTCTCCAGTGCCACCGTGTACCGCGCGAGCAGCGCACGGGTCGCGGCGTCGGCGTCCTCACCTTCCCCGGCCGGCAGCGGCCGGTGCCGCGACAGGCTCTTCCACAGCCTGCGCCGCAGCCGGCCGTCGGTCACCCCGTCGTGGTCGCGCAGGTGCGCCACGGCCTCCGCCGCCGCGTGCGCCACCGCGTCCTCGGCGTCGAGTGCCGCGTCGATCAGCGCGGCCGTACGCGGGAAGGAGACGCGGTCGAGCACGGCGAACGGAAACCCGGTGCTGCGCAGGATGAACGACGGATGCAGCTCCCAGCGGGGTGCGCCGGCGGACAGGTGCTCCTCCACCGCGCTCACCCGCGCTCCGGCGGACAAAGGCTCCGCCGGGGTCACCCGCGCTCCAGCGCCGGGGTGAACGCTCTCACCCACTCGTCGTCACCGGTGGCGAGGTAACCGGCGACGGCGCGTCCGGTGAGCCCCCCGGTGAGGATGCCCTGGCCGCCGTGACCGGTGGCGGCGATCACGCGGTCGTCGCCGGGAACCGTGCCGATCAGGGGACGGCCGCCAGGCGCGGTGGCGCGCAGGCCGCTCCAGGCATCGCGCAGGGTGCCGGAGGCGAGGCGCGGCAGCATGCGGCCGAGGAACGCGGTCAGCACCAGCAGGCCCTCGGGGGTCACCGACTCGGCGAAGCCCGCGTTCTCCTCGGTGGCGCCGACGACGACCGTGCCGGACCTGCTCGGCGCGGCGTACACCGAACCGGACACGACGTGCCGCAGGGTGACGGTGGCGTCCAGGCGCAGCATCTGGCCGCGCAGCGGACGGACCGGCAACGGTGTGAGGCCGGGGATGGCGCCGGACCACGCGCCGGCGGCGACGACGACCCGGTCGGCCTCGATGGCGCCGTCCTGCGTGCGCAGCTGAACACCGCTCGCCGACGACTCGACGCCGAACACCTGGGTGCCGAGCCGCAGCTGCGCGCCGGCGGCGACGGCGGCCTGCTGGAGCAGCGTGACGTAACCGTCGGCGTCCATCACCAGGCCGGTGGGGTCGAAGTACGCGCCGTGGATCTTGGCGATGCTCAGCAGCGGCTCGGTGGCGGTCAGCCGCTCGCCTTCCAGCCACTCGCCGAGGTAGCCGGGGTGGCCGGCGGCGGCGGTCTCCAGCTCCTCACGGTGCTGCGGTGTCCGCACCACCCGGATCACCCCGGCCTCGGTGCGCAGCCTGCCGGGGTCGTTCCCCGTGAGCTCGTCCAGGTCGGCGAGCAACTGCTTGCGGCCGGCCTCGGCGAAGCCGAGCATCACCGGGTCGGCGAGCAGGCGCACCGACGGCACCCCGACGCCTGCCGCGGCGCGCGAGCCGCGTCCGCCGCGCGCACCGGCGTCGAGCACACATACCGAGGCGCCTTGGTCGGCGAGCAGGCGCGCGGTGGACGCACCCACCACTCCGGCGCCGATGACGGCGATGTCGTATCGGGTCATGGGTTTCCCTTTCCGCGAGGTCCCTCGGTGCTGGTCACGTACGTCATCCGCAGTTCGGTGCTGTAACGGCCCCGCCGGTCGGCCAGCCACCAGCCGTCCGGTCCCGGCAGCAGTTCGGTGCACCGCAGCGGGCCCGGCGCCGAGCGCGCCATGTGCGCGAGGTGCTCCAGGCTGAGCGGTTCCGTCAGGTCGGCGAAGAACGGCTTGCGTTCACCCGGCACCCGGACGAAGACCCGGGACGGCAGGCCGTACGCGGCACGCAGCCCGTCCGCGGCGAGCAGCGCGTCCGCCGGGCCGGCGGCGCGCAGCAGGTCGTCGAGCGCGGCGGCGGGGACGTCCCACGCGCGGCGCCACAGCGTGACGCCACCGAGGCGCACACGCGGGGAGCCGCCTTCCACGGCGAGCGGCGGCGCGACCACAGGCGGCGGGCCGAACAGCCAGCTCGACGCGGCGCGCGGATCCCTCGGCCGCAGGAACAGCTCCGCGTGGCCGGGGTGACGCAGCCGCAGGCCCGCCGGGCCGCGCACCACCGTCACGTCGGCGGCACGAAGTCGGCGGCCGGGGTCCTTGGCGGACCGGCCGAGCACCTCGATGTCGAGGCCCGGCAGGTCGCGCTCGAAGGCCTTGCCCTGGGTGCGGCGGTGCACGAGGGCCGCCGGGAGCTCGCCGTCCACGGTGAGCAGCGCGGAGAGGCCGGCGGCGACGCGGTCGTGGTCCGGCAGCAGCGCGCCGAGGTGCGTCCAGATCTGGGTGCCGTGGTGGATCTCGCCGACGATCAGTTCGGCGGCGCCGTCACGCAGCGCCTCCTCGTCCGGTGCGGCGAGGAAGATGTCCGGCGAGACGCTGAGACCGGGTGGCAGGGGCCGGGTGAGCGGTGCGACGTCGGACGGGGGCAGCTCGGCCAGGCCGTCGCGGTCCCGGTCTCTCACGAGGCCCGCGAGCCGGGTCAGCCAGGCGGCGACCTGCGGCGCGGCCGTGATCGCCGCCATGTCCACCCGCGCGTCGAGCGCCGCGATGAACGGCAGGAAACCGATCACGCCACCGGTGGCCAGCTCGGTGTGCAGCTCCAGCGCCTTTTCGTGGACGGCGTCGGCGACGGTCAGCCCGTAACCCGCGCACAGCCGAAGCACCGGATCGAGGTTCGCGGAGACCTCGGCGAGCAGCGGCCCGCCGATCGCGGCGTCCACGACGTCGCCACGGCAGTCCTCTGTGACGATCAGCCGGTCGGCGTAGATCGTGCCGGCGGCCCGCCGCGGCTCGGTCCCGCTCAGCTCGGCGAACACCTGCTCCGCCGCCTGCAACGCCGAGAGCCGCTCGGCGTCCCCCGCCGCCGCGAACCGCGCCACGGCCGCCGCGAACCGGTCCAGTTCCGCCGTCCACCGCTCGTCGCCGAGTTCGGCGAGCGCGGCGCGGAGCGTGGCGAGCGGGTCGTCCACAGCGGTGGGGAGGGGGATGTCGCGGCGGATGACGCCGCGGTCCACCAGGCGCCGCGCGGCGGCGGCCTCCTCGCCGGTGGCCTTCTCGGTGAAACGCGTCAGGGTGAGACCGGTGTCGCACGCGCGTACCGCGGCGGCGGAGGCCGGGTCGAGGCGCGCGGCGCGGCCGTCCGGCAGGGTGAGCCGCCGTCCGTCCGGGGTGGCCGCGAGACCCGGGGCCAGGCGCAGCGGGATCAGGTCGGCGAGATCGGCGGCGGCACGGGCCGCCAGCGCCTCGGCGGCCCAGTGCGCGGCCCGCGTCCAGCGCGCCTGCAAGGTGCCGGGCCGCCGGGTCATCTCCAGCGAGACCGCCGACTCCGGCTCGACCCGCACGGCGTCCACCGGCCCGAAGAAGCTCACCGACTCGTTCTTGGCGCAGAACCGCTGCAGGTACGCGTACAGCAGCCCCTCCTCACGCCGCGTCTTCGCGTTCCGCGTGGCGGGAAGGGGGGTGGCCGGGGCAGTGGGGGTGGAGGAACCGGCTGCGGTGACCGCGACCTCCCGATTGTCCGGGGTCGCGCCGTTCCCAGCGGACAAGGCAGGCGCGGGGACGGGCCTGCCGGTGGAGGTGTGCCGGTGGAGCACGCGTTCGTAGGCGCCGGGGTTGGACAGCAGGACGGCCTCGCGGAAGTCCTCGGTGGCGGCGGTCTCCCACAGCAGTGCGCGGGACCGGGCCAGCGCCTTCTCGGCGGTGGTCTCCACCTCGGTACGGCAGGCGTCCAGCCGGGCCGAGGCGGCGCGCAGCCGTGCGGCCCACCCGGCGGTCTCAGGACCCAAGGACTCCAGTGCGGTCAGTGCCTGAGCCGGTGGCGGCTCGGCCCGTTCCGCGGCGCGGCGCACTCGGTACAGGGCCTTGAACACCGGCGGCGCGGCCCCGGCCTCCTCCTGCTCGCGCACGGCGTTCGCGAAGACCTCGCCGGTGAACTCCGCGTACAGCTCCTCGGCGTGCCGGCGGGCCGCTCGGTACGCCGTCAGGGACCCGGTCACCTCACCGGAGGTGAGGTGACCGAGCGACTCGAAGGGGAAGCCGGTGCGGCGCAGCAGGGCCAGCGGCGCGGGGTGCCACCGGGCCGGATCAGGCGTCATGGCGCCGCCTGGAAATCAAGGGCCGTTCCATGGTGCGTGAACTCCGGGGTCGCGTGAGAGGTCGCCGGTGCCGTGAACCGGAACGGGCTCGACGCCAACCGTAAGCCGACCAGGCCGCGCGGCCCGTCTTCCAGAATGCTGCGTTCCTGCCGCCGCACGCCTCGAACTCGGCACGTCAGAAGAAGACACCGAGGGGCCGCCGTTAGCAGGATCTGTGAACGACAGGCACCGCGCTACCGGGACGCCGGGAAGTGCGGGGCCCGCCGTTTCACCATGCCTGGCCCCGCGCCGTGCGTGCGGCGGCACGGTCAAGGAACACCCTGGTGACACGCGTCATGAGCGGGTCGCCACCGACCTTCGAAAAGGAGCCATCATATGGCCGACGAGGAGATCGCTCCGGAATCCGCGGTCGATTCCGTGGTGGAGGACGCCGCGGACGACGATGAACTCGGCGACCTGGACGACATGGAGTTCCTGCTCGAGGAAATCGAGAACCGCATCGCTCCGCTCGCCTGACACATCGGGCCTGTGAAAAACGGCGGTTCACCGCTGAGACATCTTTTTCCAATTCCACAGGATCGCGATGGGAGCCCTGGTGCGAATGGTCACGAATACTTTGGTGGAGTCCCCGCGTGACGTGCTGCACGTCGGCGGCCTCGCGCCGGCCGCGGCCGGCGCGGAGCCCGTCGTCGTGGCCGTGGGTACCCGGCTCCCCGTCGCCTTCTCGTCCCTGCGTGCCGTGCTGACCGCGCTGACCGCGCTGGCCCCCGAGGCCGTGGACGCGGTCGCGCGGCGCCGCGCGCCGGAGTGGGAATGGTTGTTCCCCGGGACGTTCCCCGGCGCGCCGCTGCTCGCCGACCTCGCCGGCACGCCGTCGGAGCGGCGGCTGCACGCCGAGTCCGAGCAGGTGTTCCGGGTGCTCGACGCCGGCGCGGAGGCGGTGACCGCGGCCCTGGTGGCGGTGGGCCGTCCGTTGCTGCTGCGCGGCGTCGGTCAGGCCGACGTGGTGAGCCTGCGGGCCCTGCCACGGATCGCCGAACGGCTCTCGCTGAGCGGCGCCACCGGCACCGGCCTGTGGCTCACCGGCCTGGACCAGCCGGCCGCGACGTCCGCGCGTGCCGCCGCCGTGCGGCACGCGACCCTCACGGCGCTGCTCGACCGGCTCGGTCTCGACGCGACGGTCCCCGAGCCGTCCACCGGGTCCGCCGGCTTCGCCGACGACCTGCCGGCCGCCGACGTGCCTGAGCACCGCCAGTTGTCGGAGGTCCTCGGTGAGCCCGCCGGGCCGCCGGAGCGTACGGCCGCGTCGGCGCTGCTCGCCATCCGGTCCTGCTTCTTCAGCGCCAACCACGTAGGCGGCATCCTCGCCGCCGAGGCCCTGCTCGCGCTGCTCGACACGGTGCCGGAGCTCGACTGCGCCGCGGTGCGCGAGCACTTCACGGCGCTCGACCCCGGCGACGGCACCCCCGCCATCGGCGTCCACGTGGACCTCGCCGCCTCCCCCGAGCACCTGCGCGCGTTCGCGCGGCGCTCCATCGGTGTCGTCCGCGCGCTGGTGCAGGACATCGACGGCGCGCGTACGGAGTTCGACGAGGCCGCCGCCGTCGCGCCGGACGCGGTGAGCGAGGCGCAGGTGCTGCTGCTGCGCGCGCTGCTCGCCGTCAAGCGCGCCGGCACGCTGCCGCTCGGTGTCGCCGACATCGAGCACGGCCTGCGGCGGCTCGCCGAGGTGCCGTCGGAGGTGTCCTCGGTCGAGCAGGCGTGGCTGCGCAACGTCCGCGCGCTGGCCCACGTGCGGGCCAAGGAGTACCCGCAGGCGATGCGCGAGGAGAAGAAGGCCGTCGCGCTGATCTCGAAGCTGCACTCGGCCGACGCGACCCACCTGAAGATCAACCTGATCTCCAACATCAGTGTGCTTCAGGAGATGGCGAAGAAGTACGAGACGGCGAGCGGCACGTGGGACCACTTCGCCAAGATCAGCTCCGGGTGGGGGGACAGCTTCTTCAAGCACCACACCTACCGCGCCGCCGGGCTCGCCTACCGCGCGGGACGCGACGAGGAGGCCCTCACCGGGTACGCCTCCGCGTACGAGCTGGCACGCAAGCTCGACGACCAGCTCCACCAGCAGATCCTGGCCACCGAGATCGGCGGCATGCTGCTGGACCTCGGCGACAGGGAGCGGGCCGGCGAGTGGTACGCGCTGGCCGAGACCGCGGCCACCACGCTCGGCGACCCCTACGCCTTGGCGCTGGCCCGCACCGGCAGGGCCGTCGCCGCCGGTGAGACGCCGGGGCCTGACGTGCGGGAACTCGCCGCGGCGAGTCTCGCCTTCCGTAAGGAGGCCGCCGCGCTGATCGCCGCACTGGACGACGACGACCCGGCGGCGCCGGCCGCCGCGCTTCCCCGGCCGACCACCAAGCTCAACCGTCCCTTCCGCCTGATCGCCCTCGACCTGGCCACACCGGCATGACCGCGTTCCGGATGCTCGACACCTTCGTGCTGCGGCGCGCGGGCTTCCCGTTCGGCCTGCTGGCCGGACTGGACTGCCCGCGCACCGCGGCGGCGCTGCGTGCGGCGCACCGGTGCGGCAAGCGTGCCGAGGCGGCCCGCGCCGGGCTGCTGGAGAGCACGATTCCGGCGGAGGTCGAGCGGCTGCGCGCGCACGGCGACAAGGCCGCGCTGCGCGCTCTGTCCAAGCTGCGGGCCCGTGTCGGCCGGCGCGCGCCGGCCGAGCTGCCGGCCGGGCCGTGGTCGGCGGAGCTGGTGTCCGGCCACCGGGAGTGGACCGGCGCGTCGGACGAGGCCGCCGCGCACACCGCGCGGGCCGGTGAGCTGCTCGCGCAGGAGGAGCCGCCGGCCGCCGCGGGGCTGCGGGCCGCGACCGGACGGACCGACGTGCGGGAGGCGGTGTTCCTGCTCTCGCCGGACTTCCTGGACTCGCTGGTCCGCAGGGACGAGCGACCGGTGGACGCCTCGCGTACGGCGCGGGACCGCGCGATCGAACGGCGCGAGTACGCCTACCTGCAGCGTCTCGGCGCCAAGAACGAGACCACGAGCTTCTTCGGCCCCGTCTGCTTCGGCCGGGTCGACCCCGAGGCCGACGCCATCGCGTGCGGCCCCGAGACGCCGTCCGGCGTTGCTTCACGGGAAACATTCGCGACGTTCTGGGTGGCGGTCGCCTGGGGCCGGGCCGCCGCCGCGATCCCGTCCATCCGCAGGCGGCTGCCGCCACGCCGGCTGCCGGTCGCGATCATCGACGAGACCGGGACCGCGCGCGTACCCGGCCGGACCCCCGTGCCGCTGACCGGCGCCGATCTCGCGCTGGTGCGCGCCGCCGACGGCGTGCGGACGGCCGCCGAGCTCGGGGACGTCACCGGGATCGGGCCTGAGGAGGCCGAGCGTCGCGTCGCCGCGCTGGAACGCACGCTGCTGCTGCGCCGGGACCTGGAACCGAGCTCGACCACCGTGTATCCCCTGCGCGACGTGGTGGAACGCCTGCCGGACGTCCCGGCCGCCGCGCGGTTCAAAGACGCCGCCGAGGACTTCGACGCGCTGCTCGCGCGGTTCGCCGAGGAACCCGGCGTGGCCGAGCGCGCCAAGATCCTGGAAGCCGCCGAGGAGCTGTTCACGTCGGTCACCGGCGCGGACGCGCGCCGCAACCAGGGACGCACCTACGCCGACCGGTTCATCCTGTTCGAGGACTGCCACGCCGACGGCCAGCCGGTACGGTGGCCCGCCGCGACCGCGCGGCGGCTGGAGCGGGCCCTGGACCCGGTGCTGCGCCTCGGCCTCACCGGCGGCCGTGTCCAGCACGAAGGCCTGCGCGCACTCGCGGCCGAGGTGCTGGCCGAGCACGGCGGATCGCTGCCGTTCCTCGACTTCGCCGACGTGTTCGCCGCGCGCCTCGCGACCGGCGCCTTCGAGCCCGTGCTCGACACCTGGGGCCGGTGGCGGACCGCGCTGCTCGACCGGTTCCTCGCGGTCTCCGACGGCCGCCGGGCCTTCCTCACCCCCGAGGCGGTCGCCGATCTCACCGACCCGCCGGACGGCGCGTTCTTCGTCAGCCCCGACGTGATGCTCCAGGCGGCCGACGACGCGCCGCTGGTGCTCGGCGAGATCCACCCGTACGTCTTCGCCTGGGGCCTGCAGGCCCACTTCGCTCCTGACCCCGCCGAGCTGGCCGGGGACGTCGAGCCGGTGCTGGAGGTGTGGGGAGGCAGGGAGCACGCGGCCACGGTGCTGCACCGCCGTCAGCACAAGGGTCTCGTCGGCTCGACCTACCCCGGCACGTTCATCGAGGTCACCGGCCGGTCCGGCGCTCCGGACGGCCGCGCGGTCGCCGCCGGCGAGCTGCGTGCCGTGCTGCGGGACGGCGTCCCCGAGCTGGTCGGTCCGAACGGCCCGCTGTCGCTGTACATCGGTGAGGACGATCACCCGCACCTGCGGGTCTTCGCTCCCGTCCCGGTGGACTTCCCCCGGCTGCGCGCCGGCGAGCACACCCCGAGGCTCGTGCTCGGCGACCTGGTGGTCCAGCGTGAACGCTGGGACCTCCCCGCCGGCGCTCTCCCCGATGTCCTGGCCGCCGCCACCCGCCTCGAACTGTTCGCCGCCGTGGTCGCCGAGCGGGAACGCCGCGGCTGGCCGCGCCACGTCTTCGCGCTCAGCCCCGCCGAGACCAAGCCCGTCTGCCTGGACCTCGACGTCCCGCAGGCCCAGGAGCACCTCCGCACGCTGGCCGCCGCCGGCCCGCTCGCGATCTCGGAGATGCTCCCCGGACCTGAGGAGCTGTGGCTCCACCGCTCCACCGGCGGCCACACCAGCGAGTTCCGCGTGGCGCTCACCGCACGCGTCGGACCCACCCCATGACCCCCGCGACGGTCGTCGTCCCCCCGCTGGCCGACGTCACCCTGGTGACTCAGGCCGAAGGCCACCGCGTTCTCGACCCGGGTCGCCGTTTCGCCGCGCGTCTGCTCGCCGCGGACGCGACGGCCACCGGTCCGCACGACAGCGGTGAACTGGTCGTACGGTTGCGGGCCGGGCTCGCGGGGCTCGCCGACCCGGCCGGGCCGCTCGGCCGGCTGCGGGCCGCCGCGGTGCTCGTGGCCGCCGCGGTGCACCAGGCGGACGCGGCGGTCGAGATCACCCTGGACGATCTGGAGTTGCGCGACGGCACCACCGAGGATTCGGCGGCGGCGCTGCGGGCCTCGCTCGGCGCGGCGCCGTACGACCCCGAGGTGGACGAGGCCGTCGCCGAGGCGGAGTCGGCAGGCGGTGACGTCTGGCTGGTGCTCGACCGGGACCAGCAACTCCCCGCCGCGCTCGCCATGGCCGCGCGGCTCACCACCCCGCCGCTGGTCACCGGCCGTTTCGCGCGCGCGTACTGGCCGGTGCTGTCCGGCCTGCCACCGCTGCGCCAGGCGCGCCTGGCCGAACCTCCCGCGCCGCTGCGGTACCGGGTGACCGGGCTGCCGCCGGCGGACGGCCCCGGCCCGTACTGGCGGGAACGCGCCGGCGACCCCGTGCCACCGGGGCCGTGGGCCGGTCGCGCCGGGCTCGCGAGGACGGTGGCCGACCCGGACGCGCTGATCGCGTCCGGCTGCACGACGGTCGTCCTCGGGATCTGCGCCGCCGATCACGAGGTGGTCGGCCGTGGCGGCGGCAGGGTGCCGATGGAACGCCTGCGGGCCGCCGTGGACCGGCTGCGCGCCGCCGGCGTCACGGTGCTGGCCGAACTGTGGCTCGGCGCGCCAGGCATCGGCGCCGGCCGCGCGCGCACGGCCGTCGCCACGCTGACCGCCGCCGACGGCCCCGTCGACCGCCTCGTCGGCCTGCGGCCGTTCGACTGGCCCGTGCACTGGACCGGCCTCCACTGGGCCGGCACCCCGGTGGAGGTCACCCCAGCCGCGGGAGACCTGGCCCGCCACCACCGCTTCGACGCGGAAGGCACCCTGCCTCCTGCCGGCGTCCAGGCCCTGATCGCCGAGATCGGCCCCACGCTCGCGAGCACCGGCACCCTGATCCCCGCGCGGGTCGCCGCCGCCTACCTCGCCGAGGACCCCCGCGCCGCCGGGGCCCCGGGGATCGCGCTGGCCCCCGACACCGTGCTGGTGGCGGGCCCCGCGCCGGAGTGGTACGCCGTCGACCTGCGCCAGGGCCGCGTCATCCGCCTCGACCCCCGCGTCGCGACCCGCCTGCGCACCACCCGCCATCCCGTGCCGGAGGCGGACGCGCTCCCCGGCGTCTCCCCCGCGAGCCGCACCAGAATCCTCGACACCTTGGTCGGCAACGGCCTCCTGGTCCGCACATGACGACACGGCGGCGCCGCTTCCGGACATCGGACTGGGGTGCCGTACGGGTGTGCGACGGGCTTTCCGTGTGTTCATGATGTCAGCGAAGGAGCAGGCCGGATGAGTGGTGACGGCGTGGACTGGGAGCTCGGCGCGATCTTCGTGATGCGGCACGCCGGCATGCCGTTCGACTGGGTCGAGTCGCTCGGGGCCGGTCCCGAGGTGCTGGCGGCGTGCGCCGAGGTGCTGGCGGTCGAGGACGAGCTGGCGGAGGTGCTCGGGGACGCGGTGGGTGAGGTCGTCGGCGTGCTGGCGCAAGGCGGCGCGCCACCGGTGCCGGCGCGGGCCAAGGGGCTGGTGCGCCGGTGGCAGGAGGCGTTCGGCCGGCTCGGCGAGGTGTACGCGGCGGAATCGCCTCGGCTGCGGGCCAGGCTGCGTGAGCTGGCGGGGACCGACCGGTTCCAGGACGCGGTGTTCACGTCCAACCCGGGGATGTACGACGGGATGGTGACGAGCTACCTCGCGCTGGAGGAGGTCCCTGACACGGCCAAGTACCGGCGGGTGGAACGGCAGCTCTACAACTACCTGCAGCGGTTCTGCGCCAAGAACGAGACGGCAGGCGCGTTCGGGCCGATGGCCTACGGCGAGGTCGGCGGCACCGGTTTCGCGGTCGAGCCCGCGGGGCCGCAGGTACGGCGCGCGTTCATCGCGCACTGGGCCGTCGTCGAGCTGTCGAGGGCCGCGGCCCGCGACAAGGCGCTGGCCGCGCACGTCCCGGTACGGCTGAGCCTGCTCGCCGTCCGCACGTCCGCCGGGATCGCCACGGAGGACCGTGAGGTGCCGCTGCCTGAGGGGTCGCCGGCGGCACAGGTGGTCGCGGAACTCGAACGCGGTCCGGCGGGCCTCGCGCGCCTGGCCGAGGCCACCGGGGTGCCGGTGCGGCGGGTCGCCGAGGCGGTACGGCCGCTGCTCGCGGCCGGCGTCGCGGTACGCGGCCTTGAGGTGCCCGGTGAGACGGTCGACCCGCTGCCGGGCCTGCGCGCCTCGATCGCTGAGCTGCCTGAGTCGCCAGGCAGGGACCTGTGGCTCGCGCGCCTCGACGGCCTCGCGGACCTGTGCGGACGGTTCGCCGCCGCCGGGGGGGACGTCGGCACGCGGCGTGCGGTGCTCACCGAGCTGGAGACGGTCTTCACGGAGCTGACCGGCGTCGCCGCGCGGCGCGGCGCGGGAGCGGTGTACGCCGACCGGCTGGTGCTGTTCGAGGAGGCCTCGTCGCCGTTCCGCCTGGCGGTCGGCACGGACACCGCGCGGCGGCTGGCCCGCGCGCTCAGCCCGGCGCTCGAACTGTCGGCCGCCTTCGGCGACCAGGTGCAGGACGGTGACCGCGCGGCCATGGCCGCCGTCGTCGAGGCCGCAGGCGGCACGCTCGGCTTCCTCGACTACGCGGCGCGCGCCAGGCCCGAGCACCAGGAAGGGGGCCGTTTCTCACCGGTGCGGCCGGTGGACGTGCCGGCCGCCGACGGTGAACCGGTCAAGCTCGCCGCGGACACCCTCGGCGCCTCAGCACCCGGCCCCCGCTACTCGCTCCCCGACGTGTGCCTCGCGATGACGAGCCCCGAGGAGGCCGTGGACGGGTCGTGGCGTGTGGTGCTCGCGCGCGTGCACCACCACCTGCTGCTGCGCGGCTGGCTCACGACCTTCCACCCCGACCCCGGCGCGTTCGACCAGGTGGCGGCGGGCTGGCTGGCCCGCGACGGGGAAGGCGTGACCGGACTCGCCACCAGCCGCCGCAACAAGGGCTTCTACCGTTTCCCCGGACGCAGGCTCGTCTTCACCGCCACCGACCCCGAGGGACGCGACGACAACGTCTCCGCGGCGGAGTGCACGGTGACCCTGAACGACGGCCGTCCGGTCCTGCGCGATCCGGACGGCGCCGCCATCACGCTGTACCCGATGCTCAACGACCTCACCACCTACCCACCGTTCGCCGCGCTCTCCCACCCAGCGGTGCTGCACGCGCCGGTGCGCGGCGACACCGGCCACCTCGGCAGGGTGACGATCGGCGACGCCTGCTACCAGCGCGAACGCTGGACCCTCGACGCCGCCGCGTTCCCCGCGGGTGGCCGCGGCCCGGCCGCGCTGCTCGGCCTGCGCCGCCTGGCGCGCGCACAGGGACTGCCGCGTTTCGTGTTCGCCAGGGTCGAGTCCGAGCGCAAGCCCGTCCTGGTGGACACCGCGTCGCCGTTCGCGGCCGAACTGCTCGGCCATCTGCTCGGCGGCGGGCCGGGAACCCGCGTCATGGTGGAGGAGATGTATCCCGGTCCCGACGAGCTCTGGCTGCGCGACGACGCCGGCCGCTACACCTGTGAACTACGGATGCAACTGACCCGTCCCGCACCATCCCGCCCCTGAAAGCCGCACACCCTGCCCGCACGAGGAGGGAACGCATGACGACCGAGACCTCACCCGACGCCGGGTCGGCCGAGGCCCCCACGACCGGCCTGCGCCGGTACCACAGGCTGTTCGCCACGCCTGGCGTGGCGACCATGACGCTGGCGGCGCTGGTCGGCCGCCTGCCGAGCGGCATGATCGGCCTGGTCCTGGTCGTCGGCATCGTGCAGGCCACCGGCTCCTACGGCGTGGCCGGCCTGGCCGCGGCCCTGTACGCGGTCGGCGTCGGCGTCTCTGGACCGCTGCGTGGCCGTGCCGCCGACCGGCGGGGCCCGGCGATCGTGCTGGTCGTCTCGGGCCTCGGCCAGGCTCTGGCGATGCTCGGCCTGCTGGTCGCGCTGGCCGTGCGCGCTCCGGTCGCCGTGCCGCTGACGGCGAGTTTCCTGATCGGCGTGATGCTGCCGCCGATCTCGCCGATCATGCGGACGCTGTGGAGCAGGTCGCTCACCGACAAGGGGGTGCGCGCCGCGGCGTTCGCGCTGGAGTCCATCGTCGTGGACGCGGTCTACATCGCCGGGCCCTCCACGGTGGCCCTGCTGCTGGTGCTCGGCGACGCGCGGGTCGCGCTCGGCGTCACGGCCGCGCTGACCGCCGCCGGATGCCTCGCGCTGGCGACGGCCCGTGCGGTACGCGCGGTCGGGCCCGCCGGCGGTGACGGCCCCCGTGACTGGCGCGGCCCGCTGCGCGCGTCCGGGGTGCGCTGGATGCTGCCGATCGGCGCGCTGGCGACCGGCGGCATCATCGGGGTGGAGGTCGCGCTGCTCGCCACCGCCGACGCCTTCGGCAACGCGGACGCCGGCGGCCTGCTGATCGCGGCGTTCTCCGTGGGGAGCGTGTTCGGCGGCCTGGCGTACGGCGCGTCGAAGCTGCGCGGCACCAGCGCGCAGCACCTCGGGGTGTTCCTCGTCGTGCTCGCCTGCGGGTACGCCGTGGCCTCCGTCGTCGCGAGCCTGTGGCTGCTCGCGCTGCTGTTCGCGGTGACCGGGGTGGCGCTCGCACCCATGATGACGGCGCAGTTCACCGCGATGGAGGAGGTCGCGCCTGAGGACGCCATGACCGAGTCGTTCGCCTGGCTGAACGCGCTCGGCCAGGGTGGCGGCGCGCTGGCCGCCGCGGCGGCGGGAAGCCTCGCCGCAGGCGGCCACCCCGGCGGCGGCTTCCTCGTGGCCGCCGGCATGGCCGTTCTCGCCGCCGTCCTCACCTTCGCCGTACGTCCCGCTCCCGCCGTGAGCACGGCGTCCTGATCGCGCCGGCGGCATGAGGCCGAGCGCTCCGCAGGCGCTCGGCCCACCCGGCGTCCACGGCACCTCGGACGTGCGGTTTTGAAACTTTCAACGGATATCGCGCCGGAGGCCGGTGGGTCGCGCGGCGGCCCTGGACCCGCCTGACCATGTCTTTCGATGTGGCACACGGCGCGGGAGCGGGTCGACGCGCGGCCCCGCGCGTGGCCCGTGTGACACACGCTGTACACGCGCAGGAAACACACCCACTATGGGAGCGCTCCCAAAGCGTTCTCAGGCCTCGGCTGCGCCTCAGAACTTAACCGGTTAATTGGTGTGACCAAAGAAAGGCACGTCATGCGAAGGAGACCACGGCAGGCCACCCTCCTGGCCCTGCTGGCCGCTCTGTTCTGCGCCACGCTCGTCGCTCCGCCGGCGGCGAGCGCCGCCGTGGGCCTGCGGGTGAGCGGCACGAACATCACCGAGGCCAACGGCACCAACTTCATCTTCCGCGGCGTCAGCCACGCGCACGTCTGGTACCAGGACCGGCTCGCCACCTCCCTCGCCGGCATCAAGTCGCTCGGCGCCAACTCGGTGCGCGTGGTGCTCAGCGGCGGCCGCTGGACCCCCGCCAACAACGCCGCCGACGTCGCCAACGTGGTCGCGCAGTGCAAGGCCAACAAGCTGATCTGCGTGCTGGAGAACCACGACACCACCGGCTACGGCGAGCAGGGTGGCGCCGTCACGCTCGACGCGGCGGTCAACTACTGGCTCAGCGTGCAGAGCGCGCTGACCGGCCAGGAAGACTACGTGGTCGTCAACATCGGCAACGAGCCCATCGGCAACAACGCCGTCACCCCCGGCTGGGCCCAGGCCACCTCCTCGGCGATCACCCGGCTGCGCACCGCCGGCTTCCAGCACCTGCTCATGGTCGACGCGCCGAACTGGGGCCAGGACTGGTCGTTCACGATGCGCGACAACGCGCGCACCGTCTTCAACGCCGACCCGCAGCGCAACACCGTCTTCTCCATCCACATGTACGGCGTGTTCGACACCGCCTCGGAGATCAACGCCTACCTCGACGCCTTCCGCACCGCTCAGCTCCCGCTGGTGATCGGCGAGTTCGGCCACAACCACTCGGACGGCAACCCCGACGAGGACACGATCATGGCGCAGGCGCAGACCCGCGGCATCGGCTACATCGGCTGGTCGTGGAGCGGCAACAGCAGCGACGTCGGCTACCTGGACATGACCAACAACTTCAACGCGAGCAGCCTCACCTCGTGGGGTGAGCGCATCTTCAACGGCGCCAACGGCATCAAGTCCACGTCGCGCGAGGCCACCATCTTCGGCGGCGGCGGCACCGACACCACCCCGCCGAGCATACCGAGCACACCGTCCGTGGCGAACATCACCTCGACCGGCGCCACCCTGACCTGGAGCATCTCCACCGACACCGGCGGCTCGGGTCTCGCGGGCTACAACGTCTACCGCAGGCAGGGAACGGCCGACACACTGATCGGCCAGAGCACCACCAACACCATCACCCTCACCGGCCTGACGCCGAACACCTCCTACCAGGTCCTCGTCCGCGCACGCGACGGCGCGGGGAACCTTTCCGGCAACTCGCCGGTCACGACCTTCACCACCACCTCCGGCGGCGGCACCGACACGACACCGCCGAGCACCCCCGGCACCCCGGCGGCCTCCAACGTGACCACCACGAGCGCCACCTTGACCTGGGCCGCCTCCACCGACACCGGCGGCTCCGGCCTCGCGGGCTACAACGTCTACCGTGAAGGCGGCGCGCTGCTCGGCCAGAGCACGACCAACTCCATCACCCTGACCGGTCTGACCGCCGGGCTCGTGTACCGGGTCTACGTCCGCGCGCGCGACGGCGCCGGCAACCTCTCCGCCAACTCGCCGACGGTGACGTTCACCACCACAGGCGGCGGCACCACCGGCTGTACGGCCACCGCGACCGCGCAGAGCCAGTGGGGCAACGGCTACGTGATGCAGGTCGTCGTCACCAACAACGGGACCACGACCATGAGCGGCTGGACGGTGACCGCGACGCTCCCGTCCGGCCACACGATCACCGGGTCGTGGAACGCGAACCTGACCACCGGCAGCGGCACCCTGACCGCGCGCAACGTGAGCTACAACGGCACGGTCGCGGCCGGTCAGACCGCGTCGTTCGGGTTCCAGGGTGGCCGTCCGGACAACAGCACGACGCTGCCGTCCGCGTTCACCTGCACCGCGTTGTGAGCACAGCTCCGTGAACACGGGTCTGTGAGCACAGCTCCGTGAACACGGCCGCACCAGCCGTTCGATGGCTTTCCTTACCCGATCGGGAAGGTCGTGCCGGTTCCGCTCGGCGAACCTCTGGGGATTTGCCCCCATTGGGAGGAATGCCATGGCAGACAGCAAGACAATGCCGGAACTGCTCGACGAGAACGACGTGGTGGGGTTGCTCATCCGTCAGCACGCCATGATCCGCGACCTGTTCGCCGAAGTGGAACAGGCCACCGGCGGCGCGCGAGCGGAGGCCTTCGAGCGGCTGGTGCGGCTTCTCGCCGTCCACGAGACGGCGGAGGAGGAGATCGTGCACCCCTACGCCAGGCGCACACTCGACGGTGGGGACGAGATCGTCGACGAACGCCTGCGTGAGGAGAACGAGGCCAAGGAGCTGCTCTCCTTGATGGAGGAACGCGGGACGGACGACCCGTCCTTCGCCTCCCACCTGGAGAAGCTGCGCAAGGCCGTCATGGAGCACGCTCGCGCCGAGGAAAGGTACGAGTTCAACCAGCTCGTCAGGGAGACCAGCGACGCCGAGCGGCGCACCATGGCGCTCGGCGTCAAGGCCGCCGAGGCGATCGCGCCGACGCACCCGCACCCTGGGGTCGAGTCGGCCACCATGAACATCGTGGTGGGGACCCCGACGGCGATCATGGACAGAGCACGGGACGTGATCCGCCAGGCGATGAGCAAGGCCAAGAGCTCCACCAGGGAGAAGAAGGAGGGCGGCAAGGGCGGCAAAGGCTCCAAGAAGCCCTGAGCCCTGACCGGTCCGGCCGTACGGCCGTGCGCATTCGCTGCGCACGGCCGTACGTCGTCCCCGGCGCTCTCCCGGCGTGCGGGCCTCGCGGCGCCGGTGTCAGGGAGGGGTCGGAGTGCTCCGCATGCTGGGAACCGGGTGCGGGCCCTCGGTCTCCATGCGGTAGTCCGAGCCGAACTTGTGCCGGGCCTCCTCCAGCACCTGGTCGCTCGGCGGGGTCTCGCCGCCGTGGACGGCCTCCTGCCAGCGCTGGAACCGCTCGTGCGCGTCCCGCACGTACCCGGTGCCGAGCGTGGTCAGGTCCACCTGGGTGGCGAGCAGCTCACGGACGTAGTGCTTGTTCGGCTCGAAGGTCACCGGCTCGGGCAGGGACGGCGCGAGGATCTGCTCCGGCTCCTTGTCGTCGTGCTGCCGCAGCAGCTCGCAGGCGATGCGCAGGTGCTCCAGTTCCATGGCGAGGTGCAGCTCCCACAGCGACCGCAGCCGGCGGTCGGACTCGGTCTCCATGAAGGAGTAGTACATGTAGCACTCGTTGTACTCGTGGTGCACGAGCTGCTCCCACCAGCTCTCCGCCGGGTCGAGGAGCGTCTCGTAGTGCGTGACGTGCTCCTCCTCGATCATCCCGATCTCCTGGTAGAGCTGGCGTGCGATCGGCTCCATGTACTCGGGTCCGACGTTCATGTAGAAGTTCATGGTCTGCTGCTCGGCCGCCATGATGGTGAGCGCGTGCAGCCGCGAGGCCGGGTGGACGGTGTTCTTGTCGTAGTGGTCCCGCACGTTGTCGATGGGATGCCGGTGGTGCAGCGGCGTGGGACGTCCCGGCATGACCTCGGTGAGGCCGTCGACGATCTTCTCGGCCTTGCGGTGCTCGATCAGCTCGTACAGGTTGGCGTACCGGTAGAGGTGGTCGAAGTCCTCCAGCAGGCCGAACTCGAACGCCTGCTTGATGTAGGGGTCGGGTTCCATCCGCGCCACCCAGGCGGTGAGGTCCACGGCCACCTGCTCGTAGGCGATCGTGGTCTCCAGCACCGAGGCGAGGCCCGGCAGCAGCCAGTTGACGGCCTTCTGCTGCTGCGCCTCGATCACCCGCACCTCGGCCAGCCGCCGCCGGACCTCGAGGTCCCGGCAGTGCCGGGTGAAGTGGTGGCTGAACATGATCGCCTCGATCTCGATGCCGTTCATGGCGATGACGCGGCACCGTGCGTAGGGATCGGAGTGGTCCGGGTCGAGCTGCGGCACGTTCAGCTCCCGCCAGTTGCGTACCTGCCGCTCCAGCGGGATTCCCTGCTGCTCCAAAGGATTGAAGGTCATAGACGTGACCCCTTTGTCCGTTTTGGCCGGGTTTGTCGGTTGATACCCGCCACCTCCGGACGGCAATCCGGCTCGTCAGCCGCCGACCGCCTCGAACGCGTACGCCGTGACCAGGCCGTACGCGAAGTGCGGCGCCAGGTCGGACAGCCATCCCCGCACACCCCAGGTGCGCGGATCGGTCAGCCCGAGCGCCGTCATCGGCGCCGAGCTCGCCACCACGACCGCCACGCCGAGCCCGGCCGCGGCCACCATCGGGGACGGCCGGGGCGCCACCGTGCGCAGCGCGCCGTACGCGGCCCCCACGCCGAGCCCGGTCAGGATGCCGAGCAGCCCGCCGAGACCTTGCGCGCGGCCCCGCGCCGCGTCCTGCTCCCCGAGCGGCACTCCGGCGGCCTCCGCGAGCCGCTCGGCGGTCCGCTCCGGCATGTCACTCGCCGGACGGCCGCGTGTCGCCTGGTCCAGATAGGTGACCATGGTGAGCGCAGTGGTCCCCGCGGCCCCCGCGAGCAGCCCTGCCGTCACAGAGCCGCACACCCCACGCCTCCGGCTGACCCTCCCGGCCATGGCGACCTCCCCTGAACTCGGCACCGCACCGGGCCATCCCCCCGCGGCCCGGCCGGTAACGCCGCTTGGCGGGATTTCTTACCGTCTGACCGTCCTCGGCCGCGTCCTCAGGCTGTCGGTGCCATGACATAGCGTCGGTGGCATGTGCAGGAGCATCAAGACCCTCCGTGAGCCGTACGCCGCCGACGTCACCGACGAGGACGTCCACGCCGCCGCTCTGCAGTACGTCCGCAAGATCTCCGGCTTCCGCGCGCCGTCGGCGCGCAACGCCGAGGCGTTCGACCGCGCCGTCGCCGCCGTGGCCGCCGCCACCCAGACGTTGCTCGACGAGCTCGACCTGCGCCGGGTGCCCCGGCCTCAGGTCTGAGCCCAGAGGGTCGGGAAATCCCGATCCCGAGCCGATCAATTTATATCGGCATATGACAATGATTATCCCGACAGGTTAAACCACTGTCGCGGGGATATTCTCCCACCTCCGCCGAACGCGTACCGCTGCTCTCAACCCAGAGTAAGGTTCGATTCATGAGCCTTTCAGAGATCCCCCGGTCCGCAAGGCGACAGGGCAGGCTCAAAGGGTTATCCGGCGCGCGGAGCCGCGTCCCGTCCGTTCGTGTGGTGAGGTCCTCGAAGTGCTGGTTCACGCACACAGAAAATTGTCCGACTTATCCTTCTACGTGAAAATGCCGGATACCACCGGACGTCCCCCGGCGCACCGGCGGCCCCGCCGAATGACCTCGGCGGCCCGGGCCGTAACACCTCGTGTTTCGGCACCGATGACCATATGCCCAGGTATGCGGCAGGCAGGCACGCGATTCACCCGGCCACCGCGCTGTCCGCGCGCCACATCCCCTGTTACAGTGACCGCGGAACGCTGGGAAGTTCGCTTACCCGTCGGGAATCGACCCGATCCGTGGAGGCGGCCCCCCGCGGCGGCCGGCGCGGATCGCGAGCCGAGCGTCACACGCGCGGAGGGTCCATGACCCAGGTCAACCGCAGAACCCAACGCCTGATGGCCGCACTGCCCTTCGGCGCGCTGTGCCTGGTCGCCGCGCTCGACGCGCTGACCGGACCGGAACCCGGCTACCTGTCGCTGCTGGCCGTGGGGCCGGCGTTCGCCAGCCTGGTCGGCGACGTCCGGCGCACCGTGCTCATCGGCGGGGTGGCGCTCGGCCTCTCCCTGGCCCTGTCGGTCTACGACGAAATGCTCGGCGACCGGCGCAGCGACATGAGCCTGATCTCCATCGCGGGGGTCACCGCGGCGAGCATCCTCGCCACGGTCGGCCGGCAGCGCCGCGAGCGCGAGCTCGCCAGCGTGCGCTCGGTCGCCGAGGTGGCCCAGCGGGTGCTGCTGCGGCCGGTGCCCCGGCGGGCCGGCCACCTGCGCGCCGCCGTGTCCTACACCTCCGCCACCGCCGAGGCCCGCATCGGCGGCGACCTGTACGAGGTCGTGACCGGGCCCGGGGTGGTGCGCGCCATCGTCGGCGACGTGCAGGGCAAGGGGCTCGCCGCCGTCGAGACCGCGGCCCTCGTGCTCGGCGCGTTCCGTGAGGCCGCGCACGACGAGGCGGACCTGCGTGCGGTGAGCGGCCGGCTCGAGAAAGCGCTCAACCGGCGGCTGTCCGGCGAGGAGTTCGTCACGGCCATCCTGGTCGACGCCGACCCCGACGGCACGCTCACCTTGCTCAACTACGGCCACCCGCCGCCGTTGATCCTGCACGCCGACGGCACGATCGAGCTCGTCGAGCTGAGCGACACCGCTCCGCCGCTCGGCCTCGCCGACCTCAAGGTGGAGGGTCCCGCGCCGCACCGCATCGCCTTCGGCCCGGGTGATCAGATCCTGCTGTACACCGACGGCGTCATCGAGGCGCGCGACCGCGCGGGCCGGTTCTACCCGCTCACCGACCGCGCGTTCCTGCTCAAGGACGACGACCCGGAGGCCGCGCTGGAGGCTCTGCGCCTCGACCTGGTCGCGCACGTCGACGCTCCGCTCCACGACGACGCGGCGATGCTCCTTCTCCGGTTCCGCGAGGGCTGAGCCGGCGCTCAGCCGTCCCCCGCGGCCGGATCCGCTCGCCGTTCCCCGGTGCGCGACCGGACCACCGCGGCGGCCGGTTCCGTTCGCCGTTCCCCCGTGCGCGACGGGACCACCGCCACCGGGCCCCGCGCGTGGTGCAGCACGCCGTGCACGACCGAGCCGAGCACGGCCGAGCCGAGCGCGCCACGTCCACGCGAGCCGACCACCAGCAGGTCCGCCGTGCTCGACGCCTCGGCCAGCGCCTCTACCGGGTGCGCGCACACCGCCGTGTCGCGTACGTCCACCTGGGGGTATTTCTCCCGCCACGGGGTGAGCTGGTCCCTGGCGGCCTGCTTTCCCCAGTCGAACGCCTCCTCGGCCGCGGGGGTGTAGGTCTGGAACGTCGGCAGGAACGCCGACACCTGCCAGGCGTAGACGGCGTGCAGCCGTGCGCCGCGCCGTACCGCCTCTTCGAACGCGTACTCCAGCGCGGCCTCGGAGTCGGGTGCGGCGTCGTGGCCCACCACGATCCGTCCGTGCACCTTGTCGTGCGGGTGACCGGCCACCACGAGCGGACATGCCGTGTGACCGGCGAGTCCGATCGACACCGAGCCGACCATCAGGCCCATGAAGCCGCCGAGCCCTCTGGTGCCGACCACGAGTTCGTCGGCTTCCCGCGCCTCACGCAGCAGCTCGACCTTGACCTGGCCGGTGAGCGGCACGGTCTCGACGAGCAGACCCGGGGCCTCGGCCCGCGCCACGGCCGCCGCCGCGGCGAGCACTTCCTCGGACTGCTCGGCCAGCGTCTGGCCGAGAGCAGGCGCCGAGGCGATCGGCACCCCGGTGACCCAGGTCTCGGTGACGTGCGCGATCCGCAGTCCGCCGCCGCGCCGCACGGCGTCGCCGGCCGCGAAGCGCACCGCGTCGAGCGAGGGAGGCGAGCCGTCGGCCGCCACCACGACATGTCCGTTCATGCGTCGTTCCTCTCAGCGCCGAGCCGACCCCGAGCCGACCCCGCGACGACACCGCGACGACACCGCGACGACACCGTGGGGATCCTGTGACGACCCGATGACGACCCAGTGGGACCGGACCCTGGCGGGTCACTGCTTCCTCGGCCGCCACCGCTGCTCGGCCGACTCCCACGCGGCGTCCCAGTCGGCGTACCTGCGGCGGTCGAGCAGCCAGCGGACCACCATGAGGCCGGAGAACAGCAGGCCGGATGCCGCGACCATCACCCCGAACCCGGCCACCGCCGCGTCGGTGACCGTCTGCACGTGCTGGCGCGGCGCCGCCACCGGGTCGCCGGCCTCGTCGACCCACATCCGTGTCACCGAGCCGGCGCGCGCCTGGGCCGGCACCGTGCGGACGGCGACGTGCTCGCTGCCGTCCGGCGCCTGCCAGCGCACCTTCGCCTTGACCTGCACGACCGTGCCCTGGGCCGTGACGGTGGTGGTGCTCGTGGCGTCCTGGAGCAGGACCGCTACAACGGGCTGCCGCACCTCCGGCGCGGCCTGTTCCTCGGCCATCCCCCGCCGGTAGACCTGACCGGCGACCGCGAGCGCGGGCCACAGGCATGCGAGCAGGATCAGCAGAATGAGCAGGACGGCGACTCCTTCGATCCGGTCCGATCGCCGGCGCAGGGGGTTACGGTCGAACCGGTAACGGCGTGCGCATCGCACCACCCAGTCGGGGCAGACTCCCATCTCGCACCTCCTATGGGTCTGTCCCCTTCAGCGTCGCGCCGTCCGGCCCCCTCCCGGCAGGGTCGTCCGGCATCCACCGAGGGGACGTCCGGCCCTGCCCGTCACCTGGTCGTACGCACGCAATGTGACGGGCTCACCACCAACGTACGACGTGCTTGACGCCGCACCGACACGGGGTCCGGTTTGAGATGAGTGTGACTGAAGTGACTATCGTTAAGGTTGCGGTTGTCGACGCAAACTGTGAAGTTTCCGGACAGCGCGTAGTCGAACCTGCTAAGAAGTTGCGCGGGCCGAAAACTCGCGGCGCCGGACCACGCGCCACGCGGTGACCTGTCAAGCGGCGGACCTTACGGAGGATCGAACATGGACCGCGACGGCACGCCAAGGAACCACGACGAGGACCCCATCAACCAGACGGGTCCACTCGGCATGGAGTGGCGCGACGAGACGGACCCACCTGGCGACGTGCTGTCCGACGACTGGCGCGACGGCCATGAGTCCGGCGCCACGGTGGTGGCCGACGGGATCGTCTCCACCGGCGAGCGCTACCACCTGGACGTCCCCGGCGATCCCGGCCGCGTTGCCGAGGACCATGGTGACGACCTCGGCCCCGAGGGCCACGACGGCGACTGGCCCGGCCCCGACGACACCGATGCCGAGGATCGCCGCGGTTTCCTCGGCTCGGGCTGGCGCGGCGACGACGGCTCCGAGGATGAGGAAGGCCCCAACCAGAACCGCCGCCTGATCCTCGCCATGCTCGCCGTGGTCGTCCTGGCGGTCGCCGGCGGCTGGATCGTCTCCTCCTCGGCGAGCCCCGCCCCCGAGGCCACCTGCACCGCCGCCGACTGCGGCGCCACGCCACCCCCGGTCCCCGGCCCCACGGACGACACCGAACCGGACGCGACCACTCCGCCTGCCGTGGACCCCGAGCTCACCCCGGAGCCGACCCCCTCGGCGCCGTCCGGAACTCCGGCGGCGGTCCCGAGCGGCACCCGCTCGCAGAGCGCACCCGACCCCACGACCGCGGAGCCGGAACCCACCCGCACCCGCGACCGTCCCGCCGACCCGCCGCGTTCCAGCGCACCGCCTCGCGATGAGCGGGAGCCGCGCGTCGAGGAGGAGCCGACCCCCACCCCGCCTCCCTCCACCTCCCCGCCGCCGCCTCCCACCACCAAGCCTCCGGCGCCGACCCCCACGGAGAAGGAACGCGACGGTCTGCTCGACTGGCTGTTCTGACGCGCCGCGGCGGGCCGTCACACCCCGATCGCGGCCTTCTCCGGCTCGGGGGAACGCTCGCGGCGGCGCAGTGACAGCAGGCCGAACAGGATCACGATGGCGGCCGCGGCCACGACCGGCCCGGTGAGCACGCCGGTGCCCTGGTCGGCGAACCGGTCGGGAGCCCAGGGAAGAGCCAGGGCCGCGTACCAGTCCTGGCCCTGGATCGGGCCGATGAGCAGCACCAGAGCGATCCAGGCCTGGGTGGCGAGCGCGCCGACGATCATCATGGTGCGCACCTCGGGGGTGTTCCCCGCCGGTGGCGGGTCCACGGCGAAGGCCACGAAGAAGAACCAGGCGCCGGTGAGCACCACGACGAGCTGGGACGTCAGGCGGACGGCGAGGCTGGACTGGGTGGCCTCGAAGACGCCGGTGACGTACAGCACCAGATAGGGGACCGCGTACAGGGCCGTGGCCACCAGCGGATGCGCCGCCCTGGCCGCGACCTTGCCGGTGAGCGCCGCTCCGGCCAGCGGCGCGGCGACACGCAGTGGCGCGAGCGGCGCGCCGACGGCGAACAGCGCGGGGCCCACCGTGCCGAGCAGCGCGTACTGGACCGCGTGCACGGAGAACACGGCCGGTCCGTAGGCCGCGAGGCCCCCGGAGGCGGCGTACAGGATCACGACCAGGCCGGCGAACGCGGCGGCGGTCCGTGCGATCGGCCACGCCACACCTTGCCCGCCGAGGCGGCGCACACCGAGCAGATAGGCGGCGGCCACACCGAGAACGGCGAGCACCAGGATCGGGTCGGGACGCAGCACGGTGAACAGCCGGCCGGTCGTGAGCGGCGGCAGCACGTAGCCGAGCAGTTCGTGCAGCCCGTGCACCTGTTCGGCGCGCGGCGGCGGGGTGCGGGACAGCGCGACGGCGAGTGCCAACGTGCCTGCCATGACGGCGACCTCGCCGGTGGCGAGCCGCAGGAAGGGCCGGGAGCCCTGGCCCGACCGCATCGCGGCGAGCGTGCGTCCCCGGTGCCGGTACCCGAACCAGCCGAGCACGGCCAGCGCCGCCACCTTGGCCAGCACGAGCAGGCCGTAGCGCGAGTCGAGGAACGCCGCGACCGAGCCGAGGCGTACCCAGGCGTTGACCAGCCCGGACACCCCGACCGCCACGAAGCAGCAGAGCGCGAGCGCGCTGAACCGGTTCGCCGCGGTCTCGGGGTTCTCACCGCCTCTGCGGGCCACCAGAGCGATCAACCCCCCGACCCACAGGGCCATCGCGCCGATGTGGAGCATCAGGCTGGACACCGCGATGTTGTGGTCGGCGGCCGACGCCGAGTGGCCGACGTACGCGGGAGGCAGCACGGCGAGCACCGCCGCCAACGGCAGCACGACGCACCAGGCCCGGCCCGCCAGCAGCCATGAGGCCGCCGCGATGACCAGCGCGGCCACGGCGACGATCAGGAAGGCCCGGCCCTGCGGCACCTCCAGGGCGAAGGTCGGCAGGAAACCGGAGTCCAGCGCCTCCCCGATCGGCAGCCCCAGCAGGTCCGACAGGGTCAGCAGCAAGGTCAGCGCCGCGGTCACGGCCCACCCGATCCCCCACAGCGCGGCGGCCCGGCCGGCCCCGCGCCGTTCCGCCGGTCCGCCGCCGAACGCGGCCGCGGCCAGCAGCAGGCCGATCGTCACAGCGGCACAGACGTCGTGCGCGACACGCACCACCGGCAGCCCCAAGGTGGTGAGGGCACCAGGCGTCGGCAGCCCCGGGATCTCGGTGCCCGGCCACGCTCCGCCGAACCACATGGCGAGGAACAACACGAGCACCGCACCGGCGGCCATGAGCGCGTAGACCGCCGGCCGCCGCTGTGAGGGGGTGGTCATTCTCCCGCCTTCCCGTTCCCGGTCGCCGCCGTGATCGAGTATCTCCACGCGGCCCCGGTGGAGCGAGGCGCTCGGGGAACGTACGGCGGGAGCCCCTCATCACGCCGGGTCACGTGATGAAACTTTCCGTCGCGCACCTCGATATCTGGCTTTACGGGTTATAGCAGGACTTGAACCCATCAGATAGGCAGGAACTGCGTTTATCCCCCACGTCCTCGGAGAGGTGCACTAGGGAAGCGATCCATCGCACGAAAGGAACCGTCATGGGGGCGGACGACAAGATCTCCAACAAGGCCGAGCAGCTCAAGGGCAAGGCCAAGAAGGGCATCGGCGAGGCGACCGGCGACGAGGACCTGCGAGCCGAAGGCCGCGCCGACGAGTCCTCCGGCCGCATGAAGGAGGCAGGCGAGCGCGTGAAGGACGCCGCGAAGAACGTCAAGAAGGCCTTCAAGGACTGAAACACCTGACGGTGAGGGCTCCGGCACCCGGAGCCCTCACCGTTTCCCTGTCCGGCCTCCCCACCGAGATCCCGGACGGCGGTCGCGTGCCGGAGCCGACTCATCGGACTCGTGCGCCGGGATCGGTGCCACGGAATCCATGACCGTTGTCTGTGCCGCGGTTGACGTGTGGGGATCCAGGGCCGGTCCTCCGGCTCGGGGTACCGGTTGGTGGGCCGGCTCGGTCAGCCGGTTCAGGTAGCGACTCGGTAAGCCGGTTCGGGTGGCGGTCGGCCGACCGGTTCAGGTGGCCGGTTCAAGTGGTGCCGGTCGGCCGACCCGACTCGGATGCCGGCCAGCCGACCCGACTCGGGTGTCGGTTGGCCGACTGGTTGAGGTAGCCGACTCGGGTGCCGGTTGGCCGTCCGGGTCAGGTGGCCGGTTCGAGTGGCCGGATCAGGTGGCCGGATCAGGTGGCCGGATCAGGTGGCCGGATCAGGTGGCCGGATCAGGTGGCCGGATCAGGTGGCCGGATCAGGTGGCCGGATCAGGTGGCCGGTTCGGCCGGCTGGTCCGGGTGGCCGGTCGAGGGGCCGGTTCGGGTGTCGGTTCGTGGTGGGGTTGAAGAAACTGTGACGGGGTAACGGCTGCGGCATTCCCCGGTGTGGTGCCGGGCCGGTACGGTTCCGGCGAAGGCACCGCACACGTCGCGCGGCCCAGGGGCGGGTCTCGCGGGAAGGCGCCACGGTGATCGTCGATCTGTTGTTCCTCCTGGCCGCGCTGGCGCTGATCATGGCCAACGGCCTGTTCGTCGCCGCCGAGTTCTCCCTGGTCACCGTGGAACGCGGCGAGATCAACCGTCTCGCGCACGCCGGAGACCGCGGCGCACAGGGCATCCAGGCCGCGCTGCGCCGCCTGTCGTTCCAGCTCTCCGGCGCGCAGCTCGGCATCACGATCACTTCACTGCTGCTCGGGGTGGTCGCCGAGCCGTCGATGGCGCATCTGCTGCGGCCCGCGCTCGGCGTGCTGCCGGACGGAGCGGCCGACAGTGTGTCCACGATGCTCGCGCTGCTGGTCGCCACGGTGAGCCAGATGGTGCTCGGCGAGCTGGTGCCGAAGAACGCCGGTCTGTCCAGGCCGATGGCGGTCGCCAGGCTCTCCACCCCGCCGCAGCGGGTCTTCTCCGCGGTGTTCTCCCCCCTGATCAAGGCGTGCAACGCCACCGCGAACGCCGTCGTGCGCGCGTTCGGCGCGGAGCCGCAGGACGAGCTGGCCTCGGCCCGCTCACCTGACGAGCTCAGCATGCTGATGAGCATGTCGGCGGAGGCCGGCACGCTGCCGACCGGCACCGCGGCCATGCTGCGCCGCGCTCTGCTCTTCGGCGACCGCAGCGCCGCCGAGGCGATGACACCCCGGCCGGTCTGCGTGACCATCTCGGCGGACCGCACCGTGGCGGAGTTCCTCGTGCTGGCCCGCGCCGAGCGGCACCTGCGGCTCCCTGTCACCGGCGGCGAGCTCGACGACATCGTCGGTGTGGCCTCCGTGGTCGACGCGTTCGCCGTACCCGAGGCGGGCCGCACGGCCACACCGGTCTCGCGCATCGCACGCACACCCGTGCTGGTGCCGGAGTCGCTCGATCTCGCGGCGCTGCAGGACCGGCTGTTCGCGGCGCGTGCCGAGATGGCGGTGGTCGTGGACGAGTACGGCGGCTTCGCCGGCATCGTCACGGTCGAGGACCTGGCCGAGGAACTGGTCGGGGACATCGCCGACGAGTACGACCTCCCCGAGGAGGGCTCGGACGGCCCGGTGGCCGGCCTGCTCGCTCCGGGTTCCTCCGCGAAGGTCCCCGCCATGCTGCGCGGACACGAGGCCGAGGAGCGCTTCGGCTTCCAGATGCCGGAGGGCCCGTACGAGACCCTGGCCGGCCTGGTGGTCAGCCGCCTCGGCCGCCTCCCCGTACCGGGGGACTCCGTGATCGTGGACGGATGGACGTTACGCGCCGACACCGTGCGGCGCCGCAGGATCGAGCAGATCACGCTCACCGCACCAGGTGGCGAGAAGGAGCACGACAGGTGACCACCGCCGGCCCCTCGGATCCCGCCGGTACCACCGGCAGGGACGAACCCTCCGATACCGCCGACCCCGCCGATACCGACTCCGGCGACCCTCTCGAACCCGCCACCCCCCGGTGGGACACCGCTCGACCGGCGGTGACCCACAAGGCCGCGCCACCGGGAGCCGCGCCACCGGGAGCGGCGCCGACCGGGGTCGCACCATCGGGGATCGCTCCTCCGGGAACCGCGCCGGCCCGCACCGCGCCGGCCGGGAGAAGTGCCGGGAGGGCTCGATGACGCCGCTCGACGGGCTGGTCATCGTGGTGCTGCTGGGGCTGAACGGCTTCTTCGTCGGCGCGGAGTTCGCGCTCATCTCGGTACGCAGGACGCAGATCGAGCCGCTGGCCAGGGAGGGGTCGCGCCGGGCCGAGTCGGTGCTCGCCGCCATGGACTCGGTGCCGCTGATGCTCGCGGCGGCGCAGCTCGGCGTCACCCTGGCCTCGCTGGCGCTCGGCGCGGTGGGGGAACCGGTGCTGGCGCACGCTCTCGAACCCGTCTTCGCCGCGACCGGCGTGCCACACGGCCTGGTCCACCCGGCCGCGTTCGCCTTGGCCCTGTTCGTCGTGGTCTCGGGACACGTGATCATCGGCGAGATGGTGCCGAAGAACCTCGCGCTCGCCGGGCCGGACCGCGCGGCCATGTGGCTGGTGCCGCCGCTGCGCGTGACCGCGAGCGCCACCCGGCCGCTGCTCGTCGTGATCGACGCGCTCTCCTCGGCGGTGCTGCGACTGCTTCGCGTCCCCCGGGCCGAGGAGATCCGCACCGTCTACACCTCCGACGAGATGCCGGCGCTGATCCGTGAGTCGCGTCAGCACCGATTACTCGACCAGGACGAGCACGACCGCATGATCGCGAGCCTGGCCCTGCACGCGCGGCCGGTGGCGTCGGTGATGGTGCCGATCGACGAGGTGATCAGCGTGCCGGCCACGACGGGGGTCGCCGAGTTGCAGCACCACGCCGGCAAGTACGGCCACTCGCGCTTCCCGGTGCGCGGCGAGGCGCCGGGGTCGCTGTGCGGATATCTGCACGTCCTCGACGCGCTGAACGGCCATGCCCCCGGCAGCCCGCTGCCGGCCCGTGAACTGCCGCACGCGCATCACCGCACCACCCTGGCGGAGGTGCTCGCGCAGATGCGCAGGCGCAGGGCCCAGCTCGCCGCGATCACCGGGGACGACGGCTCGGTGCTCGGGGTGGTGACACTGGAGGACGTGCTCACCGGCCTCCTGCACCAGGTCAGGCAGGCGAGCTGACCGCCTTCTCGCACCAGGTCAGGCAGGCGAGTCGACCGCCGGCGGACTTCACGGCGAGGTTCACCACACTGTGTGATGATCGGTTCGACCTCACCGTCAAGGGCCTCCTATCGTGTCCGGGATGGTGAGAGATGAGCGGCTTCGGGTAGGGCGAGCGAAATGCACGTCCTGACCCGTCCGTACCCATCACCTTCGTCTCCACCCCCACCGCGGACCGGCCGGCAGTCCTGGCTCGACGCGCTGCGCGGCGTCGCCGCGCTGATCGTCGTGTTCGAGCACTCCCTGGACGCGCTCCTGCCGGAGATCAGGAACACGGTCAGCCCGTGGTTCAACTTCGGCCAGTACGGCGTGCTCGTGTTCTTCCTGGTCAGCGGCTACGTGATCCCCGTCTCGCTGGAACGCCGCGGCGACGTCCGCGGGTTCTGGGTCAACCGGGTGTTCCGCCTGTACCCGCTGTGGCTGGTGACGGCCGTGCTCGGCACCGTGTTCGCGCTCGCCGAGGTGTACACCCGCCTGCCGCCGGACGCCGGCGAGCAGCCGGTGACGTCCGCACTGGCCCACGTGACCATGCTGCAGGACCTGCTCGGGGTCGACAGCGTGGTCAACGTCTTCTGGACCCTTTCCTACGAGATGGTGTTCTACCTGCTGGTCACCGCGATGTTCGTGTTCGGCATGCACAAGGCGAGCACCGCCGCCTCGGCGGGTCTCGCGTGCTGCGCCGTCGTGGCCGGGGCCGTCGTGCCGGCCGGCCTGATCTCCACGATGCTCGGCGCACCGGTGGTGGCGGCGGTCGCCGCCGTCGTCCTCGTCGCGGGGCTCGCGGCGGTGGTCGCCGGCGGCGAGACGACGCGGCGGCGCGGCGCCGTCGCGATCGCGGCCCTCGGCCTCGTCCTGCTGGTCCTCAACAGCAGGATCGGCGCCTGGCAGAGCCTCATCATCCTGGCGACCATGTTCGCGGGGACCGCTCTGTACCGCATGGAGCGCTCCGGCGTACGGCCCGCCACGCTGCTGCCGGTCCTGGCGGTCCCGGTGCTGTCGGTGGCCGCGGCGGTGTGGCACGGACCGGGGTGGGGCATGACCGAGGCCGCCGCGCGTGAGTTCGTCCAGGGCTGGTCGACGGCCGTCGTGGCGGCCTGGCTGACCTTCGCCGCCGGCCTCGCGTGGCGTCACCGCGCCACCGCGCCTGCTCTGGCATGGCTGGGGCTGGTCAGCTACTCCGTCTACCTGCTGCATCCGCTGGTGGTGCAGGTCGTCCGGCGCGTCACGTCCGACGCCGCGGGACTGTCGCTGCCGGCCCGGCTCGGCTGGGAGGTCCTGCTGTTCGCGGCCGTCGTCGCCTGCGCCGCACTCGGCCACCGGTACGTCGAGCTTCCCGGCCAGCGCATCGGCCGACGGCTGGCGCGCGCCGCGGGACCAGCCCCTGAGGTGAAAACCCACCACTTTCCGGTCAATACCGCGACCGACGATTCCCGCGAAACATCCCGTCGCTAGACTGACCCACGGCTTGCCGGGCGGTGGACCCGGCGCCTGGAGCGGCGGGTGGCCTGGGGGCCACAGCCCCGGCCTCTCGTGGGGATCATGAACGGCGGGCTAGTCGACACGCGTCCCTCGCGTCCGGAAGGCACCACGGAGCGGCCCGCCGGCCGGCGCGCGCGTCCGTGGATGGCATGGGTGTGGTGCCTGGTCGCTGCGGCCACCGGTGTGGCCGTCGCCGTCGCGGTCACGCTGACCGGCGCCTATGTGCGGCTCAGCGGCAACATCAAGCACGACGACGTCCCGACGTCCGCGCTCGGCACCCGTCCGGTCAAGGTCGGCAAGGCGCTGAACATCCTGCTCGTCGGCTCCGACACCCGCGCCGGCGCCAACATCAAGTACGGCCACCACGAGTACGGCGAGCGCACCGACACGATCATCCTCGCTCACCTGTCACCGCAGCGGGACAACGCGCTGCTGATCAGCTTCCCGCGCGACTCGCTGGTCGCGCTGCCGTCCTGTCCCGCGCGCAGAGGCCTGCCGGGTCAGCGCGCGCACGTCGGCATGATCAACGAGTCGTTCAACTTCGGCGGCATCGCCTGCACCTGGAAGACCGTCGAGACGCTCACCGGCATCCACATCGACCACTTCGCCAAGGTCGACTTCACCGGCTTCAAGAGCATGGTGAACGCTCTCGGCGGCGTCGAGGTCTGCGTGCCGAAGCCGATCGACGACCCCAAGGCGCTGCTGAAGCTCCCCGCCGGCCGGCAGACGCTCCAGGGTGAGCAGGCGCTCGGCTACGTCAGGGCTCGCTACAGCCTCGGTGACGGGTCCGACATCGGCCGCATCCAGCGCCAGCAGATGTTCCTGGCCTCCATGGTCAAGAAGGCCATGAGCGGCGCCACGCTCACCGACCCGGCCAAGTTGTTCGCCTTCCTCGACGCGGCCACCAAGTCCGTGACGACCGACCCCGGCCTCGACATCGGGGTGCTGCGGGAGCTCGCGTCGAGCGCCGAGGGTCTCAGCGCGGGGAACATCAGGTTCGTCACAACGCCGTGGCGGTACTCCTTGGCGCAGCGGGGCCGGGTCGAGTGGGTGCAGCCGCAGGCCAGGCAGCTCTTCCGGCTGGTCGCCACCGACACCAAGATCAAGGGTTCGCACATCAAGACGGGCCGCCAGGGTGACGTGCCGAAGTCCAAGATCGAGGTCGTGGTGCGCAACGGCACCAACCGTTCCGGCCTCGCCGCCGAGGTCGCCGCCACCTTGGAGCAGCGCGGCTACAGCGTCGTGCTGGTCGGCGACGCACCCCACAAGCCGTACCCGAAGACGCAGGTCAGGTACTCGCCGAACGGCAGGTCCAGGGCCCCCACGCTGGCCCGCGACCTCGTGACCTCCCACTACGCCGAGGTGACCGACACGACGACCACCCGGCTCGTGCTGCTCATCGGCGACGACTGGCGTGGCGTCAAGCCCGCACCGGTCTCCCAGGAGAGCCTCAAGGGCATCGACGCGACCCAGGATTCCTGCTCGGCCGACTAGCACCAGACACCTCGGGTAATTGCCAGGTGCAGGGGATATCCGAGGACGGTGGCGATGAGCAACGGTGTGATCTTCGACCTGGACGGCACCCTGGTCGACACGAACTATCTGCATGTGGTCACGTGGTGGGAGGCGTTCCGCCGCAGGGGACACGACATCCTCATGATGGACATCCACGGCGCCATCGGCCGTGCGGACCGTGCCCTGATCGAGTACCTCCTGCCGTCCGCCGACGACGAGGAGGCGCAGGCGCTCACGGACGCGCACGCCGAGCTGTACAAGCCGAGGCTCGGCGAGGTGCGTCCCGTGCCCGGCGCGGGGGAGCTCCTGCACCGGCTGGCCCGCGCCGGCCTGCAGGTCGTGGTCGGGACGAGCGCGCACAAGGACGACGCGGAGCGACTGATCGGCGTCGCCGGCGCGCAGGACGCGGTGACGGCCATCGTGCACGCGCAGGACGTCGAGCGCTCCAAGCCCGACCCCGAGCCGGTGCGCCAGGCCCTGGACAAGGCCGGCCTGGCCCCCGGCGACGCGGTCTTCGTCGGGGACAGCGTGTGGGACGCGCTCGCCGCGCGCGGCGCCGGTGTGGAGTGCGTGGGGGTGCGGACCGGCGGCATCGACACCGCCTCCCTCACAGACGCCGGTGCGCGTGTGGTCTACAAGGACTGCGCGGAACTGCTCGACCACCTGGACCAGAGCCCCATCGCCAGGCTGCTCACCGGGTGACAGGCGGCTCGGACCCTCCGCGTAGCGTTGGCTCGTACATGAACCGGATCGTGGTCCGGGGCGTACTGCCGAAACAAAGGAGGGTGGTCCCATATGGCACAACAGGCGGTCATCGGCGTCACCGGGCTCGGGGTGATGGGCCGCAACCTGGCGCGCAACTTCGCACGTCACGGTTACGCGGTCGCGGTGCACAACCGGACCGAGGCCAAGACCAAGGCGCTGATGGAGGAGTTCGGCCACGAGGGGGACTTCCACCCGGCCGAGACGCCGGAGGCGTTCGTGGCCGCGCTGGCCCGTCCGCGCAAGATGGTGATCATGGTCCAGGCGGGGCCCGCCACCGACGCGGTGATCGAGGAGTTCGCTCCGCTGCTCGAACCAGGCGACATCCTGGTCGACGGCGGCAACGCGCACTACCTGGACACCCGGCGGCGGGAGGCCGCGCTGCGCGAGCGCGGCATCCACTTCGTCGGCGCCGGCATCTCCGGCGGCGAGCAGGGAGCCCTCGAAGGACCGAGCATCATGCCCGGCGGCACCCGTGAGGCGTACGAGTCGCTCGGTCCGATCCTTGAGGACATCGCCGCCAAGGTGGACGGTGTGCCGTGCTGCGCGTACGTGGGGCCGGACGGCGCGGGACACTTCGTGAAGATGGTGCACAACGGCATCGAGTACGCCGACATGCAGCTCATCGCGGAGTCCTATGACCTGCTGCGCAAGGGAGCGGAGCTGGCGCCGGCCGAGATCGCCGAGGTCTTCCGCACCTGGAACACCGGACGCCTGGACTCCTACCTCATCGACATCACCGCCGAGGTGCTGTCGCACACCGACCAGGCCACCGGCGCGCCGTTCGTGGACGTCGTGCTGGACCGCGCCGAGCAGAAGGGCACCGGACGCTGGACGGTGCAGACGGCGCTCGACCTCGGGGTGCCGGTCACCGGCATCGCCGAGGCGGTGTTCGCGCGGTCCATCTCCGGCCACGCCGACACCCGCGCCGTCGCACGTGAGCTGCCCGGGCCGTCCGGCGCCGCGTCGTCGTTCGCCGGCGACTTCCCCGACAAGGTGGAGCAGGCGCTGTACGCCTCCAAGGTCGTCGCCTACGCGCAGGGCTTCCACCAGATCCAGGCCGGCAGCGCCGAGTACGGCTGGGACATCGACCTCGGGGCGATGGCGACCATCTGGCGTGGCGGCTGCATCATCAGGGCCCGCTTCCTCGACCGCATCCGCTCCGCCTACGAGGCGGACCCGCGTGCGGCCACGTTGCTGTCGGACGCCAACTTCGCCGCCGAGGTGGGGGCCGCGCAGGACTCGTGGCGTGACGTGGTGGTGGCCGCGACCCGCACCGGCATCCCGGTGCCAGGTTTCGCGAGCGCCTTGTCGTACTACGACGCGCTGCGGTCCGAGCGCCTGCCGGCCGCGCTGGTGCAGGGACAGCGCGACTTCTTCGGCGCGCACACGTACCGCAGGGCCGACCGCGACGGCACCTACCACACCCACTGGGAGCTGCCGGACCGGCCGGAGAGCCGGGTCGACATCTGACCCGCCGCGCGCCGGTCCGTCCCGGTGAGACGGCCGGCGCCGCTCAGGACGTGGCGCCGGCCCGGTGCTCCTGCTCGGCGATCAGCCGGGTGAGGGTCACCGGGTCGTCCGCGTCCACGGTGCGCCACACGCCTGCGGCCTCGTCGGCCTCGCGGAACCGCCGCCGGGTGGCCCAGTAGCGGCCGGTGTCGGACCGGAAGACGCTCCAGCCCGGCGGGGACGGCGGCGCGGACGCGAGGACGGTGGGACGGTGTTCGTCACATTCGTCGAACTCGTCGAGTTCGTCGAGCCGGTTCATCTCGTCGAGACGCACCGATAACAGGGGGTGGCGGACGGCCGCCGGCGATTCACGCATCGGACCTCGTTCACTTCCAGGCACGAAAGGCAGGCCGATCGAGGGTTACGCTGCCTGCCATTTGTGGCTTCGTCAGTCCACGCGGTGACTTCCGCGCTACCGTCAGTGTGAGTGCTCGATGACGGGCTGTCACCGTTGCGGTCATGCCGCACCGTCATTGCCGCAACACGAGGGGTGACCATGACCAGCGGGGCCGAGTTGCGCGACCTCCGCACACGTGCGGGTCTCAGCCTGGGCCGCCTCGCCGAGATGATCGGCGTCTCCGCAGGTCACCTGAGCAGGGTGGAGCGAGGCGACCGCGAGGTCACCCCGTCGCTCCTGCACCGCTACGAAGTCGCCACAGGTCTGCTTCTCTCGGGTCACGGCTTGCCGGAAACCCCCGATGCCGACACCCCCGAAATGGGTAACGTCGATGACATGAAGCGACGGGGCCTACTCTCGGTCATCGCAGCCGCATCCGTAGGGGCCGCCGGAGGTGAGCCGCTGACCCGCCTGCTCGACGGCCTGGCCGCGCTGCCGCCGTCCCGCGTGGGGCTGTCGGAGGTCGAGGCCGTCGAGGCCGCGGCCGATCTCGCCTTGCGGATGGACTTATCCAAGGGGAGCGGCGCGGCGGTCGCCATGGCACGCGGCACCATCGAGTGGGCCGTGAAACTCTGCGACCAGCCGATGGCCACCACGACCCGCGAGCGGCTCGGCTCGGCCATCGGCCTGCTCGCCGACCGCCTCGGCTGGGCCACCTACGACCAGGGCCAGCCGGAGCGCGCGACGCGCCTGCTCACCTTCGCGCTCGACTCCGCGGCCCGTGGCGCCGACCGCGACCTGCGGGCCCACACCATGCTCGACCTGTCGGCCGTGTTCGCCGATCTCGGCCGGCCACGGGACGGCGTCGAGATCCTGCGCCTGGCCCTCGGCGACGAGCGCGTCTCGGCCGCCGAACGCGCCAACCTCCATGCCGTGGCGGCCCGCCACTGCGCCGCCGCCGGCGACGTCGCCATCGGCCTTCGCCACATCACGCTCGCCGAGGAGACCCTGACCGGCGAGGCGGTCCCGGCCACCGGTGATGTGCCGGCCTGGGCCCGGCACATCACGGTGTCCCCCGGCCACCACGACAGCGCGCTCGGCCTCGCGCTCTTCCATCTCGGCGAGGACCGGCGCGCACGTGAACGCCTGGCGTCCGCCTTGGCCGTCCTCGGCGAGAACCGCACCCGCACCAGCCTGCGATGCCAGACCCGTCTCGCCGTGCTGCGCGTCAAGGAGGGTGATCGCGACGGTGGCGCCGACCAGGCCAGGCACGCGGTCGAGCAGGCCGCCGACGTGCCGTCCATGCGGGTCGCCAAGGACCTCCGCATGATGATCGGCCACCTGCGCGAGTGCGGCATGACCGATCTCGCTCGTGAGCTGTCGGCCGCCGTCGCCGCGCGGGACCGGCCCCCGCTCCCCGCGCCGTCCGGCCCCGCCTCGGCCGCGCGTCCGATCCGGGCCTGAGCGGGCCCGGGTTTTCGGTAGCCTCACTAGCCTCGCGTCACGCTCGCGGCGCCGCCGCGCGTTCCCGGAAGGTGTCCTTCATTGATCGGCTGGTTTGAGGCGCTCGTGCTCGGCCTCGTGCAGGGCCTCACCGAGTTCCTGCCCATCTCGTCCAGCGCGCACATCCGTGTGGTGTCCGCGTTCTTCGGCTGGGAGGACCCGGGAGCCGCCTTCACCGCCGTCATCCAGCTCGGCACCGAGACCGCGGTGCTCATCTACTTCCGCAAGCGCATCTGGGACATCATCTCCACCTGGACCCGCTCGCTGTGGACCCCCGAGCTGCGCGAGTACCCGGCGGCCCGCATGGGGTGGTATGTCATCGCCGGCAGCGTGCCGATCGGGGTGCTCGGCCTGGCGTTCAAGGACCAGATCGAGACCACGGTGCGCGACCTGCGGCTGGTCGGCGCCTGCCTGATCGTCTTCGGCCTGCTGCTCGCCGTGGCCGACCGCCTCGCGCGCAACGAGCTCACCCTGGACAAGAACCTCAATCTGCCGCACGCGCTGACGTACGGCCTCGCGCAGGCGCTGGCCCTGATCCCCGGCGTCTCCCGGTCGGGTGGCACGACCGGCGCGGGCCTGCTGCTCGGGTACCGGCGTGAGGAGGCGGCGGAGTACTCGTTCCTGCTCGCCATCCCCGCGGTGCTGATGTCCGGCGTGCTGGAGCTGTTCGAGATCGGCGGCGGCGAGACCCCGGCCTGGGGTCCGACCATCCTCGCCACCATCGTGTCCTTCGCGGTCGGGTACGCCGCCATCGCGTGGTTCCTGCGGTACATCAGCAGCCACAGGTTCACCCCGTTCATCGTCTACCGCGTCGCGCTCGGCGTCGTGATCATCGCCGCGGTCGGCCTCGGCTGGATCCCCGCGAGCTGACCGGTCCCTGACCACCCGATGATCTGGATATTTCGGTAGATTGCCCCGCACAGGGGGATCGGTTCAGGTCATCACGGGGGGTCGCCATGTGGGCCCGCATCTCAGCTGTCTCCACATACCTGCCAGAGAGCACCCTCACCAGTGCCGAGGTGGAGGCGCGGATCGACGGCTACGTCCCGCACCGCGGCATCGTGGAACGCATGACCGGCATCAGGCGGCGGCACGTCGCCGCGCCGGACGAACAGGCGTCCGACCTCGCCGCCGCCGCGGCCCGCGGGCTCGACCACCGGGCCGCCGACCTGCTCATCTTCGCCTCGGCCTCGCAGGACATGGTCGAACCCGCGACCGCGCACATGGTCGCGGCCCGGCTCGGCCTGTCGTGCCCCGTGTTCGACGTCAAGAACGCCTGCAACAGCCTGCTCAACGGCGTGCAGGTCGCCGAGGCGCTGATCCGCACCGGCGCGCACCGCACCGTGCTGGTCTGCACCGGCGAGGTGCCGTCGCGTGCCGTGCGGTGGCAGGTGTCGAGCCGCACGCAGTTCGTCGAGGCGTTCGCCGGATACACCCTGTCCGACGCCGGAGCCGCCGTGCTCGTCACGGCCGATCCGGCGCGCGGCGTCTTCTACCGCGAGTTCCGCGCCGACTCCACGGCCTGGGCCGTCGGCACGCTGCCAGGCGGCGGCTCGGCGCATCCTCGTGACCCCGAGCACTCGTTCTTCCGCGGCGACGGACGGCGGCTGCGTGAGGCGTTCGAGCTCCTCGGCCCGGAGATCTTCCTGGACGCGCTGAAACGCACCGGCCTCACCTGGGACGACTTCTCGCTCGTGGCGGTGCACCAGGTCGCGGTGCCGTACCTCGACGCGCTGGTGCGCGTGCTCGGCATTCCCCGCGACCGCCTGGTCGTGACGCTGCCGGAGCACGGCAACTGCGCGTCGGCGAGCCTGCCGCTCCAGTTGCACGCCGGTGCCGCCGGTCCGGGGGACCGGGTGGCGTTGCTCGGGCTCGGCGGCGGCATCAGCCTCGGCGTGATGTTCGCGGACCTGTGAAGGCGGCACCGATGGACCTGTGGGTGATCGTCCCGGCCTACAACGAGGCCAAGGGCATCGAGGCGACGCTGCGCGCGCTCGAGGCGCAGGACGACGACCGCTTCCGGCTCGTCGTGGTGGACAACACCAGCACCGACGGCACCGGTGACGTCGTGCGGGCCTACGCCGGGACGTCCCGCATGACGATCGAGGTGATCACCGAGCCGCGCAAGGGCACCGGGGCCGCCGCCGACACCGGCATGCGGCACGCCATGGCCCGCGGCGCCACCCACCTGGCGCGCACCGACGCCGACTGCCTGCCGCGGCCCGACTGGGTGCGCGCGATCAGAAGGGGCTTCGCCGACGGCCTGGAGATGGTCGGCGGCCTGCTGCGGCCCCGCACCGACGAGTTCCCGCTCAAGCTGTGGGAGCGCCACCTGATCCCGTTCCTCGTCGAGGTGGCCGCGACGTTCGGCCGGTTCCGGCCCGGCAACCGCGACCCCGCCTACCTCGGCCCGTACGTCATGATGCCCGGCGCCACCGTGGCCATCACCGCCGCGTTGTACGAGCGTTCCGGTGGCTTCCCCCGCGTCGCCATCGAGGAGATGCACGAGGACCGTGCCCTGGTCAACCAGGTCCGCCGCCTCACCGGCGCGTACGGCACCCGCCGCGACGTGGTGGTGTACGGCTCGGTCCGCCGCCTGCGCGCGTACGGCCTCACCGGCACCCTGGCCTGGTACGCCGACCACCACTACCGTCCCGACGTGGTCGACATCCGCTGATCCTCATGTCCTCTTCCGGTCTTCCCGATCCCGAGCCGGCCCCGTCCCGGCGTCCGGATCTCGCGCGTGTCTCCTTCCGGATATTTCCCGTGAATCACGAGACGCGCCTCCACCTGGCCGCGCACCCGCTGGCGTACCCGCTGCTGCGCGCGGTCGCGAGGCTCGGCCCCGTCGTGCGGGTGCCGGGGGTCGGGGTGGTGGTCAGCGACGCCGCCACCGCACGAGTCGTCCTGATGGACCAGGCGGCGTTCCGCAAGGACGGCCCCGGCTCACCCGGCGACCTGTGGACCCCGGTGCTTGGCCCGTCCGTGCTCCTCAACATGGAAGGCGAGGCGCACACGGCACTGCGCAGGAAGCTGGCCCCGCTGTTCACCCCCGACGCGGTGGCGTCGCTGGTGTCCGGCGTGCTCGCGGGCCCGCTCGCCGCGTTGTCCACGCGGCTGCGCGAGGGGGAGACGGTCGACCTTGCGGACGAGATGCGGCTGATGGCCGGTGCGGTCATCTGCCGGGTGATCGGCATGGGGGAGGTATCGGCCGCCGACGCGCGCGCTCTGTTCGCCGACGGGGAACGTGTCGTGTCCATGGTGTCGCTCCGCTCACGCGGCCTCACCCCACGGCAGGTCGCCGTCGCACGCCGGGTGCTCGACCGGGTCGGCGCCATCGCCGCCGCGGCCTACGAGACCGGCGACGAGACCACCGTCATGGGCCGCATGCGCGCGCTCGGACTCTCCGCCGCCGAGGCCCGCGGCGCGGCCGGCGCGTTCTTCCTGACCGGCACCGAGACCGTCGCGTCCTTCGTCCCCCGCCTGGCCGCGTTGCTGCACGACACCGGCACCCTCCGCGCCGCGCCGGTCCCCGCCGAGGATCCGTCGCCATACGCCAGGAGCGGGCTCGACCTGGACCGGCTCATCGAGGAGGCGTTGCGGTACACCACGCCGACGCCGGTGATGCTGCGGTCGGTGGCGGCGCCGTCCCGTGTGGGACGGGTGGCGGTACGGCCCGGGGACCGCGTCGTCGTGGCGACCTTGAACTGCACCCGCGCGTACGGCCCCTTCCGGCCGGACCGGCGCCATCCACCGGAACTGCGCCGCCTGTGGTTCGGCGCGGGCCCGCACTTCTGCATCGGCTACCCGCTCGCGCTCGCCGAGATCCGCGCCGTCACCGAGGTCCTGCTCACCCACGACGTCGAGGTGGTGGCCCGCGGACCCGCGCGCCGGGTCCTGCTCCCCGCCTACCGGCACCTGTGGATCCGCCGCCGCGCGCGCACCGAGGAGGGACACAGCAGATGAGCCGTGACGTGGTGGACGCGGTGCTGGCCGCGGCCGGCCGGCACCCCGGCCGTACGGCCGTGATCGACGGCCGCGAACTGACCTACCGTGACCTCGCCGCGGGGGTCCGCGCCGTCGCGGCGGCCATGGGGCCGCTTCACGGGGAGGCGGTGTTGTTCGTGGTGCGGCCGGGCCCGGACGCGGTGGTGGCGGCGCTCGGCGCCGTGGCGGCCGGTGGCATGCTGGTGCTCGCCGATCCGGGGCTCACCCCGGCGGCGGCCGACGCGCGTCTGGCCCTCGCGCCTCCCGCCTGGGTCGTCGCGGACTCGGTCGCCTACGCCTTCGCCGGCCCGCTGCGCGGCCTCGCCAGACGCCGCGGCCTCTGGCTGCCGGACCTGCGCGAGCCGATCCCCGGCCGTCCGGTACGCCACATGACCGCAGGCCGATGGCTCCCCGGCGTCCCTCGCGGCGCGGCGCGCCTGCGCCACCTTCCGCCGGCGGACGGCGTCCCCTCCGGTGGGGACGCGGGCCAACCGGCCGTGGTGGCCTTCACCTCCGGCACGACCGGCCGTCCCCGTGGGGTGGTGCACACGCGCGGCTCCCTCGGGGAGGGGGCCACCCTGTTCCAGCGGGCCGTGCCGCTGACGCCGGGGGACGTCGTGCACACCGACCAGCTCATGCTGGGCCTGCCGGCGCTGATGGCCGGCGCCACCTGGTCCCTGCCGGGGTCGCGGCCGTTCACCGAGGAGCTGGCCACGCGCGGCGCCACGCACGCGTTCTGCGTCCCCGCGCGCCTCGGCCCGGCGTTGGACGCCGGCCCTGAGCCGCCTGCCACGCTGCGGTGCCTGCTGCTCGGCACGGCCCCCGCGCCGGCCGGCGTGCTGCGCCGCGCACGCGCCGCCGCGCCGCACGCCGAGGTGCTCAGCGTCTACGCCACCACCGAGGCGCTGCCGATCGCGATCGCCTCGGCCGAGGAGAAGCTGGAGGTCACCGAAGGCGACCTGCTCGGCGCACCGCTTCCCGGCGTACACGCGCGGATCGCCGCCGACGGGGAGCTGTTCGTCTCCGGCCCGCATCTCGCCGCGGCCTACCTCGGCGGGCCGCCGCTGACCGAGGTGGCGACCGGCGACCTGGCCCGCCTGGACGACCATGGACGTCTGGTGCTGCTCGGCCGCAAGAAAGACATGATCATCAGGGACGGGGTGAACATCTACCCCGGCCTCTACGAGCCCGCGGTGGCGGCCCTGCCTGGAGTGGCGGAGGCCGCGCTGCTCGGCCTCCCCGACCCGGAGACCGGCGACGAGGAGGTCGTGCTCGCCGTCGTCCCCGAGGACGGATTCTCCCTGACCGCGCTGCGCCGCTCGCTGCCGGAGGTCGTGGACGCCGCCGCCATGCCGGGCCGCGTCGCCGTACTCGACGGCTTTCCCCGCGCGGGCCGGTCCGCCAAGCTGGACCGCGACCGGCTGCGCGACCTGGTTGCGCGATGAGGCTCGCCGTGACCGGCGCGTCCGGATTCACCGGCGGCGCCGTGTGGCGGCTCGCCGCGGCCGAGGGCCGGCAGGTGCACGCGTTCGGCCGGCGTCCCGCGAGCGCGCTGCGCGACACCCCGCCGGGGGTCTACCGCTCGTGGGACGTCACCGGGCCGGTGCCGCGCGACCTTCCCGAGGTGGACGCCGTGGTGCACTGCGCGGGGGCCGTGTCCGACTGGGGCCCCGCGGCCGGGATCTTCGCGGTCAACGTCGACGGTACGCGCAAGGTACGCGAGGCGTTCCCCGGTGCCAGGTTCGTCCACGTCAGCACGGCCAGCGTCTACGACCCGTTCCGGCCCACCGTCATGGCCGGCGAGCACGAGTGCCGCGCGCGGCGGCACGTCAACGCGTACGGCGCGTCGAAGGCACGTGCCGAGGAGGTGCTCGCCGGGACGGCCGTGGTGCTCAGGCCGCACGCGGTGTACGGCCCGGGGGACACGGTGCTGCTGCCGCGTGTGCTGCGGGCCGTGCGGGGCCGGCGGCTGTTCGCGGTGGGTGACGGCAGGCAGCGGATCAGCCTGACGTCCGTGGCGAACCTGGCGCGCGCGTGCCTGCTCGCGGCGGACGGGCCGGTCGCCTCAGGGGTGTTCAACATCACCGACGCCGAGCCGGTGACGCTCGACGAGGCGCTGCGCGCGCTGATCGCCGAGCTCGGTCTCGGCGTACGGCCCTGCTACCTGCCGGCGGCCCCGGTGACGGCGCTCGCGGCGGTGGCCGAGACCGCGTTCCGTGTGCTGCGCCGGCCGCATCCGCCGACGTTGACCCGGTACGCGACGGGGCATCTGGCCGTGGAGCGCACGCTGGACATCACGGCGGCGCGGGAACGACTCGGGTACGTCCCCGCGCCGACGTCCTTCGCCGGAGCGGCGAACTGGTGAGCGAGCCGCAGTAAGACTCAATCATCACCATTAGTCATGACATCTCTTGACCATCGTGGTTGCGTCCGACTTCTTCGGGTGCGACCGTCGAAGAAAACCCGACGAGAGAAGGGGCACGCCGGTGTCCGATCTTCCTCAGTTGCCGTTTCCCCGTCGGCACCCTCTCCAGGTGCCGCAGGAGTACCGCGAGCTGCGCGCGACCGGCCCCGTCACCCTCGTCCGCACCCAGGCCGGGGACGAGGCCTGGCTGGTCACCGGCTACGAGGAGGTACGCGCGCTGCTCGCCGACCCCCGCCTCGGCCGTTCCCATCCGGCGCCGGAGACCGCGGCGCGCGTCTCGGGCTCGGTGCTGCTCGGCGGCCCGAGCGGGGACTTCGCGACCGAGCGCGCCGACCACGAGATGATGCGCAAGCTGGTGGCCCCCGCCTTCTCGGCCCGCCGCATGCAGGCGCTCGCCGGACACGTCCAGGAGCTGGTCGACGGGCTGCTCGACGAGATGGCCGGCAAGACGCCGCCGCTCGACCTGCACGCGCACTTCTCCCTCCCCCTGCCGGCCCTGGTGATCTGTGAACTGCTCGGCGTGCCGTACCAGGACCGCGACCTGTTCCAGTCGCTCGCCGACGGCATGACCGACGTGCTCGACCCGGTGGCGGCGAGCGCCGCCAAGGACGAGCTCTGCGCCTACATCGGCACCCTGCTGGAGAGGAAACGGGAGAACCCCGCCGAGGACCTGTTCTCCGACCTCGCCACCATGGACGCGCCACGCGAGCAGGTCGCGATGCTCGGCGCGGCCCTGCTGTTCGCCGGTCACGAGACCACGGTCAACCGCATCGACCTCGGTGTGCTCCTGCTGCTCGGCGACCGGCCCCAGTGGGACGCGCTGGCCGCCGACCCCGCACGCGCTCCGGCGGCGGTGGAGGAGATCCTGCGGGTGGCGTCGCCGTCCGACCACGGACTGGTGCGGTACGCCAAGGAGGACCTGGAGTTCGGCGGGGTGACGATCCGGCGCGGCGACGCCGTGGTGGTCAGCCCGACGGCGGCGAACCGCGACGAACGGATCTTCGACCGGCCGGACGAGTTCGACACGACACGGCGTCCCGAGGACCCGCACATCGCCTTCGGCTACGCGCGGCACTACTGCGTCGGCGCGAGCCTGGCCCGCGTCGAGCTGCGCTCGGCGTTCGCGACCCTGCCACGGCGGTTCCCCACCTTGGAGCTCGCGGTCCCGCTGGAGGCACTGCCCCGGCGTACGGGAAGGCTGACCGGTGGGTTCTCCGAGGTGCCGGTGACCTGGTGACCTCGGCACTTACACCATTTCGTCACTCGATCTGATTCACCCCGTTAGGATCTGGTTTCGATCATCGAGCGGGGAGAGATGCTGACCCTGTGGTACGACCGTCCCGCGGACGGGCCCGAGGAACACGAAGCCTGGGAACGGCTGGCCCTGCCGATCGGCAACGGCAGGCTCGGGGCGATGGTCTTCGGCAGGGTCGGTCACGAACGGCTGGCGCTCAACGAGAGCACGCTGTGGACCGGCGGCCCCGGCTCGGCGGAGACCGGCGGCGAGTATCGCGGCGGCGACTGGCCGGTGCCCCGGCCCGGCGCGCTCGCCGAGGCCAGGCGGCGCGTCGCGGCGGACGGACGGCTGGAGCCGCGGGACGCCGCCGGCCTGCTCGGCAACCCCGCCGCCGGGGACGGCCACGTGCCGGGGTTCGGCGCCTACCAGCCGCTCGGCGACCTGCTGCTGACCGTGGACGTCCCCGGCGAGGTCACCGGCTACCGCCGCGCGCTGGACCTCGCCACCGCGATCGCCACGGTGGAGTACACGGCGGACGGCGTGCGGTTCACCCGTGAACACTTCGCGAGCAACCCCGCCGGCGTCGTCGTGGTCCGGCTGGCGGCCGACCGACCGGGCCGGATCGGGCTCACGGTGCGGACCTCGCGGCCCGCCACGGCGCGCGGCGGACGGCTGACCTTCTCCGGGTCGCTGGACGACAACGGGCTGGTGTACGAGTGCCAGGTCCAGGTGCTGGCCGTGCGCGGCCGTCGCAGCGACCTGGACGACGCCGTCGAGGTGCGCGGCGCGGACGCCGTCACGCTGGTGCTGTCGGCCGGCACGGACTACGGGCCTGTCCACCCCGGCTACCGCGGCTCCGACCCGCACGACGAGGTCACCGAGCGGGTCGGCCGCGCGAGCGCGAGCGGGTACGAGGACCTGCGTGTCGAGCACGTCGCCGACCACCGGCGCCTGTTCGGCCGGGTGCGCCTCGACCTCGGCGGCGCCGGCGCCGCGTCCCTGCCGGCCGATCGCGCCGTCGCCGCGTACGGCGCCGGCGGGCCGGGGGACAGGGCCCTTGAGGAGCTGCTGTTCGCCTACGGCCGCTACCTGCTCATCGCCTCGTCACGCGAGGACTCGCCGCTGCCGGCCAACCTCCAGGGGATCTGGAACGACAGCACGACGCCGCCGTGGAACTGCGACTGGCACACCAACGTCAACGTGCAGATGAACTACTGGCCCGCCGAGGTGACCGCGCTGCCGGAGTGCGCCGAGCCGCTGGTGCGGTTCGTCGAGGCGTTGCGCGCGCCGGGCCGCCGTACCGCACGCGCGATGTTCGGCGCGTCGGGCTGGGTGGTGCACCAGAACACCAACCCGTTCGGCTTCACCGGCGTGCACGACTGGCCGACGTCGTTCTGGTTCCCCGAGGCCGCGGCGTGGCTCACCCAGCATGTGTACGAGCACCACCTGTTCGGCGTGGACGACGATTTCCTGCGCGAGCGCGCCTACCCGCTGCTGCGGGAGACGGCGGACTTCTGGCTGGACACGCTGACCGAGCGGGACGGCCGGCTGCTCGTGTCGCCGAGCCACTCGCCGGAGCACGGGCCGTTCACCGCCGGCGCCGCCGCGTCGCAGCAGATCGTGTGGGACCTGCTGGCCAACACCGTGGAGGCGGCCGACCTGCTCGGCCTCGACCCGGGTTATCGCACGCTCCGCACGCTCGGCGGCCTCGACGAGGGGCTGCGTGTCGGCGCGCACGGACAGCTCCAGGAGTGGTACGACGATCTGGACGACCCGCGTGACACCCACCGCCACGTGTCCCATCTGTTCGCGTTGTACCCCGGCAGGCGGATCCGGCCGTGCACGCCGCTCGGTGAGGCGGCGCGGGTGGCGCTGGAGTGGCGCGGCGACGACGGCCCCGGCTGGAGCCGCGCCTGGAAGGCCTGCCTGTGGGCCCGGCTGCTCGACGGCGACCGCGCGCACCGCCTGCTCGCCGGTCACCTGCGCGAGGCCACGCTGCCGAATCTGTTGAGCACGCATCCGCCGTTCCAGATCGACGGCAACTTCGGCGCCACGGCGGGTGTCGCCGAGATGCTGCTGCAGAGCCACTGCGGCGTGATCGACGTGCTTCCCGCGCTTCCCTCGGCATGGCCGCACGGTTCGTTCGACGGGCTGCGCGCGCGGGGGGGACACACGGTGGGGGCCACCTGGCGGGACGGCACGCTGACCGAGGCGCGCGTGGACTCGGGCCGGGGGGGTGAGGTCCGGGTGCGCAACGTGGCGTTCCTCGGCGGCTGCCGGGTCGAGGCGCGCGGCGGGCCGTCCCCGTCCGCGCGGTGCGATGACGACACCGTGGTGTTCGAGGCGTCGGCGGGTGGTGCCTACGCGATCGTCCCGGTCTGAACCACGGACCGCGAGGCATGTTCGCGGTACGTAAACGCTCCTGTGCGGTTGGAGCGCGCTAAGTGGTCGATTATGGGAGACTTCCGATCTGCTGCATATCTTCGCTAAGCCTGCGAAGGGGCATTTTGGGATGGGCACTCCGGGCCAACTGATCGTCAAGCGCTACCGGCTGGTGCGAGCTCTGGGTCAGGGCGGCATGGGCATGGTCTGGGAGGGGCACGACACGCTCCTCGACCGGCCGGTCGCGGCCAAGGAAGTGCTCTTCCCGCCGGGGATCGGGTCCCGGCAGCGGCTCGACATGATCCACCGCACGTCGCGCGAGGCACGCACGGCGGCCAAGCTCAACCACCGCACCATCGTCGGTGTGTTCGACGTGGCCGAGGACGACGGCCAACCGTGGATCATCATGGAGCTGGTCCCGTCCCGTTCGCTCGACCGGGTCATCGCCGGCGAGGGCCCCCTGTCGGTGGCGAGGGCCGCCGCCATCGCGTCCGAGGTGCTCACCGCGTTGTCGGTGGCGCACGCCGCCGACGTGGTGCACCGGGACGTCAAACCCGCCAACATCCTCATCGGGTACGACGGCCGCGTGGTGCTGAGCGACTTCGGCATCGCCACCAGCCTCGGCGACCCTCGCGCGCAGTTCAGCGGCACCGTCGGCTCCCCCGGTTTCCTCGCGCCGGAACGCGCCGACGGCGCACCCGCCACCCCGGCGGGAGATCTCTGGTCCCTCGGCGCCACGCTGTTCGCGATGGTGATGTGCCGTCCACCGTTCGACGGCGACATGGGGCCGCTCGCCAAACTCCTCACCCAGGACGCCGAGCTGGCCAAGGCCCCCGAGGAACTGCGGCCCGTGCTGACCGGCCTGCTGGCCAAGGACCCGGCCAAACGGATGGGGGCCGAGGAGGCCAAACGGCTGCTCGACGCCATCACCTCCCCCGCGCCACCCGCGTCCCCGCCTGAGCGCACCGGCCGCGCGCGACTGCTGACCGTGGTGATCGCCGCCGCGGTGCTGGCCGGCGCCGTCGGCGGCTGGGCCGTACTGCGGCCCGACGCCGCCGCGACCGCGCATCCCGTCACCCCGGGGACCCCCGGCACCGCCGCGCCGCTCGTCACACCGTCCGCCTCGCCGTCCCCGGCCGCGGACCGGCTGCGGCTGAAGTGGCACGAGGGGGACGGCTGGCGGGCCGGCGTGCCACGCGGCTGGCGCCTGGTCACCAAGGACGACACCTTCACCTGGTCGGAGCCGGAAGGCACCGCCTACCTCAGCCTCTCGGTCCTCGACCTCGACGGCAGGGACCCCATGGCCCTGCTGCGCGAGACCGAGACGGCCCTGTCGTCGGAGGTCCGCGACTACCACCGCGTCCGCCTGGAGAAGGTGCGCGGCAGGAAAGACCTGACCGCCGAGTGGGAGAGCACCTGGACCGGCCCCGGCTACCACAGCTGGGCCGTCAAAGGCGTGGCCTACCACGAGACCCAGCGCCTGATCGTCACCGGCACCCGCGCGAGCGTCATCACCTGGACCACCACCCGCTCGGAGTGGCGCCACCTCGCCTCCACCCGGAAGGCCGTCTTCGCGTACTACCGGCCACCCCAGCCCCCCGCCTGACCCGGCCGTGTCCCTCGCACGTGACTCGCGGGGAACCGCCGCGGGTCCGTGACGCCGCAATGTGCCCGGCCTGTCCCCATCGTCCGGGTCACCGGGCTGACCTGGGTAAAAACCGTCGTTCCCGCGTGAGGAACCGTCGCCGCCGTGGCATGATGTCGTCCACGGTACTTGCAATGGTTTTCGTTATCAGATGGGATCGGCTTCATGAGAGTTGCCTTCGTCGGCAAGGGCGGCAGCGGCAAGACCACCCTGTCGTCGCTCTTCGCCAGGCACACCGCGCGCCAGGGTGACCCGGTGGTGGTGATCGACGCCGACATCAACCAGCACCTCGGCATGGTGCTGGGGCTCGCGCCGGGTGACCTGCCGGCGCCACTCGGCGCTCACCTGACCGAGATCAAGGACTATCTGCGGGGTGACAACCCCCGCATCGCCTCGGCGGCGTCCATGGTGAAGACCACACCGCCGGGCCGGGGCTCACGGCTGGTGACCCTGGACGACCCCTACTTCACCGAGCGGCACTCGGTGCCTGTCGACGGCATGCGCCTCATGGTCACCGGCCCGTTCAGTGAGGACGATCTCGGCGTCGCGTGCTACCACTCCAAGGTCGGCGCGGTCGAGCTCTTCCTGAACCACCTGGTCGACGGGCCGGACGAGTACGCGGTGGTCGACATGACCGCGGGAGGCGACTCGTTCGCCTCGGGGCTGTTCACGCGGTTCGACATGACCTTCCTGGTCGCCGAGCCGACCCGCCAGGGGGTGAGCGTGTACCGCCAGTACCGCGACCACGCACGCGACTTCGACGTGCCGATCGCGGTCGTCGGCAACAAGGTCCACTCCCCGGCCGACGTCGCGTTCCTGCGCGACCAGGTGGGAGACGACCTGCTGGTCTGCATGGAGCACTCCCCCGCCGTACGCGCCATGGAGCAGGGCCGCGCTTTCACCCTCGACGACCTGGAGCCCGCCAACCGGGAGGCGCTCTCGGTGCTCCTGGCCCGGGTGCGCACACAAGGCAAGGACTGGGCCAAGTTCGGCCGCCAGACCGCCGAGTTCCACACCCGCAACGCCAAGGCGTGGGCCAACCGCGCCACCGGCGAGGACCTGCTGCGCCAGATCGACCCGGAGTTCGTCTACGGCGAGCGCACCGCCGTGGTCGCCTGAACCACGCGAGCACGCGGGGGCCTCAGTCACGACTGTCGCCGTCACGCCACATGGAGTAAGCCCGGCGCCGCGCCTAGCGTCGGATCCGTCCCCTTGCGAGAGGAGAACCAAGCATGTCGCTGACCGTTCCCAACGAGCTCCTCGACCAGGCGCGTGCGGGCGACGTCGACGACGAGGCCTTCGTGGCCTGCGTCCGCGACTCCCTGCCGTACGCCTGGTCGCTGATCACCGGCCTGGTCCGGCGGCGCGAGGAGAGCGGGGCCGAGTTCGCCGACAACGAGACGCCGCCACCGGACGAGGCGGCCCGCGGCCAGCTGCTGCGCTGCCTGGCCAGTGACGCGATGCGCGGCGCACTGGAGCGTCACTTCGGCGTACGGCTCGCCTTCCAGAACTGCCACCGTGTCGCCGTCTTCGACCCCACGGCGGAGAAGGCGCTCGGTGAGTTCGTCACCGCTCGCGCGCAGATACTCAACCAGCGTCCCGGCCTGATCGACTGCTGAGCGCAACCGGCCCTGCCGCCGGATCCGGCCCGCGCCAGGACCCGGCGGCAGGCCCGTCCCACCTGCGCGGACGACACTCGAAGCGCGAAGGCGACCGGCGTACGCGAGATGACCGCCGCGTTTCCGAGCGCTCACCAAGATGTCGCGTGACATTTGACGCGGCGTAAGGGGCCCACCCCCCATCATTTGCTCATGCCCGCTTTCGTCACCCTGTCCGGACGCTCCGTGCGCCTGGAACCGCTCAGCCTCGCGGCACTGGACGACCTGGTCGCCGCGTCGAGTGAGGACCGTTCCACCTACTCCTTCACTCGGGTTCCCACAGGCCGGGACGAGATGGCCTCGTACATCGGGGCCGCTCTGGCTGAGCAGGCGGAGGGACGCACGTTGCCCTTCGCCATCAGGTGGCTGCACACCGACCGAGTGGTCGGATCCACCCGTCTCATGAACCTCGAGTACTGGCAGGGTCCCCTGCCGTGGCCTCCGGGGACGCGCGGCGTCGTGGGAGAGGTCCCGTCCGTGGCCGACATCGGTTACACCTGGCTCGGCGCGTCCGCGCAGGGCACCGGTGTGAACCGTGAGAGCAAGTTCCTCATGCTCTCGCACGCCTTCGAGACCTGGCAGGTCCACCGCGTCACACTGAAGGCCGACGTACGCAACCACCGGTCCCGGGCCGCCATCGAGGCTCTCGGCGCGCATCTCGACGGTGTGCGGCGGGCGGACAGCCGAGGCGCCGACGACACGGTCCGCGACACCGCGTACTACTCGATCCTGAGCTCGGAATGGCCGGCCGTCCGAGAACGGATGCACGCGAGGCTCGGCCTCGCGCAGGCGGCATGAGAGGACCCGTCGCCGCCGCGTGACCGCCATACAACCGCGACGGCCCGCCCGGTCGCCTCTTCGGCGTCCGGGCGGGCCCTTCTGGTCCCCCGCGGCTGTCCCCGCGTCCCCGAATCCCCCCGGTCACCCAGGTCCGTCCCCTACCGGCACCTGGATCCCCGTCGGCGCGCAGCCGCACCTGGTTTACTCCTCGTCGGCCTCGAACACGTAGTTCCACCGGCCGCAGTACTGCTTCTTGTCCTGGTGCTCGTTCCAGTAGCAGACCCGGACCTGCGCGCTGTCGACGTCGCTCTCGGAGAAGTGGAAGGACCGGTAGCCGCTGGACCCGCACTTCTTGGCCCAGTAGGTCGACTCGTCGCCGTCCTCGTTCTCGAACTTGACCTGCACGTAGCCGCACAGCCACCACGGGGTGCTCTTGTCGTACAGCTTGCCGGAGACGTGGATGTCACCGTCGTGGTCCTCCCAGACCTGACCCTTGGCCTTGGCGCGGGAGGAGTGGTTCCACCACTTGGAGTAGTAGGAACCCCAGTGGTCGTCGAAGTCGAAGCTGGTGCTGCTCGCCGGCGCGGTGGCCGCGGAGGCCGAGGCCGCCACTGCGGGGACACCCACCGCGATGATCGCGGACGCGGCGGCGAGACCGAGGATGTTGCGGATGGAGCGGTTCATGGTGGTTCTCCTGAGATGAGGCCCCCGGTGTCTTCCCCCCCGGGGCTTTCGCTGTGACTCAGTGATAAATCCGACCGCCTGCAATGCACTTACAACGTCCTTATGTCTCCCTGCAAGGCGCTTGAGCCGGACGGGAATTACCAGGTCCGGGCACCGGGACGGGCATGCCCGGGTGCCGCTCGCCGCTCGTGGTGAAGGCCTGCCGCCGGATTCCCGGGGGAAGCGCCGGTCCGCCGGGCCCGGTTTTCCGCGGACCCGGCGGGGTGGCCGGCAGCCGTGCGCGGCCGCCCCCGCGTCGTGGGGTCGCGCTCGACCGTGGTCCCAGGATGGGTGGGGGAATTCAACGGGAGATTGACGTGAAATCAACGCGCGGATTAACGAGACGGGCCGCGCATAGGGAGAATGCCCCGGGGGATCTATTATTTCCTACGCGAACAGGGTCGCAGGGGTGGAGAACACGAGCTATGGCTGGTCAATACGGCGAGGCCGGCCTGCGTTTCGCCGTGCTCGGTCCCGTGCAGGCGTGGCGGGACGGTCTGGAACTCGAGCTCGGCACCCCGCTGCAACGCTCCATCCTCGCCATGTTGCTGCTGCGTGAGGGCCGTGCGGTCACCCCGGTCGAGATGATCGACGCGGTGTGGGGCCATGACGCGCCGCCGCGCGCGCTCGGCGCGCTCCGCACGTACGTCTCCCGGCTGCGCGCCGTGCTGGAACCGGGTCGTTCGCCTCGCACCCGTCCCGAGCTGCTCACCTCCGTCGGACGCGGCTACGCCTTACGCCTGCCTCCTGGTGTGCTCGACCTCGGCGTCTTCGAGCGTCGCGTCACCGCCGCGGAGAACTCGCGCCGGGACGGCGACCACGCCGGCGCCGCGGAGACGCTCCGCGAGGCGCTCGCGCTGTGGACGGGTGAGCCGCTGGCCGGCGCCGTCGGGCCGTACATCGATAACCAGCGTGACAGGCTCGTCGAGCGCCGTATCGGCGTGGTCGAGACGCTGATGGAGCTGGACCTCCGCCTCGGCCGGCACGCCGACGTCATCCCGGAGCTGATCGCGCTCACCGCCGAGCATCCGCTGCGTGAGCGCCTGCGCGGCCAGCTCATGCTCGCCTACTACCGCTGCGGCCGGCAGGCCGACGCGCTCGCGGTGTTCTCCGACACGCGCAGGGCCCTGGTCGACGAGCTCGGCATCGACCCCGGCCACGAGCTCGCCGCGCTGCACCAGCGCGTGCTGTCGGCCGACCCCGGCCTCGCCTGGACCGCCGCCGCGCCGTCCCGCGCCACGCGCTCGGGCCCCGCCGCGAGCGACACACCGGAGCGTCCCCGTCCCCCCGTGCGTCCCCCCGTGCGCCAGGCCGCGCCTCCTCGCGACACGACCGCCGCCGAGGACGGCGACGAGCCGGTGCAGGAGCTGCCGCGGCCGGCGCAGCTTCCGGCCGCCGTGAACGACTTCACCGGCCGCAAGGAGGCGGTCAACCGGCTGCGCACCTTGCTGACCAGTGCCACGGGGAGCGAAGGCATGCCGGTCGTCGCGGTGTCCGGCATCGGAGGTGTGGGGAAGACCGCGCTCGCCGTCCACGTCGCGCACTCGGTGCACGAGGTGTTCCCCGACGGCCAGCTCTACGCCGACCTGCGCGGATACACCGAGGAGCCCACCGCTCCGGAGTCGGTGCTTGCCGCGTTCCTGCGCGCGCTCGGCCTCCCGGTGGACGTCATCCCCGACGGCCTCGCCGAGCGTGCCGCGTTGTTCCGCTCGCTGCTCGCCGACCGTTCCATGCTCGTGCTGCTGGACAACGCCAGGGACGCCGAGCAGGTGGAGCACCTGTTGCCGGGCACCGCGGGCTGTGCCGCGGTCATCACCAGCCGGGTCAAGCTCGCCGACCTGCCGTCGGCCCGCCTGCTGGACCTGGAGGTCATGGAGCCCGAGGAGGCGCTCGGCCTGTTCTCGGCGGTCGCGGGTCCCGAGCGGATCGCGGTGGAGCGCGCCGCGGCCATGGACGTCGTCGCCGTCTGCGGTTTCCTCCCGCTGGCGGTGCGCATCGTGGCCGCGCGGCTCGCGGCGCGGCCGGCCTGGACGGTCGCCTCGCTCGTGCCGCGGCTCGCCGACGAGCGCCGCCGTCTCGACGAGATGCGCATCGGCCACCTCGCCGTGGACGCCACGTTCGCGCTCGGGTACGGCCATCTCGACCCGGGCCAGGCCCGCGCGTTCCGGCTGCTGTCCCTGCCGAACGGCCCGGACATCTCGCTGCTCGCCGCCGCGGGTGTGCTGACGCTGAGCCCGATGGAGACCGAGGACATGCTGGAGTCCCTGGTCGACGTCAGCCTGCTCGAAGCCCCGGCGCCTGGCCGGTACCGCTTCCACGACCTGCTGAAACTGTTCGCCAGGCGCCAGGCCGAGGCCACCGAGGACCCTGCCGCCGGTGCGCTCGCGCTGCGCAGGCTCCTCGGTTTCTACCTCGCGTCCGCGCAGGCGGCGCACCGCCTCGCCTACGAGGGCAGCGTCATCGCCGACCATCTGGTGGCCGTCCCCGGTACCGGCCGTGGCTTCTCCGGTGCGGCCGAGGCCATCGCGTGGCTGACCGTGGAGGCCGAGACGCTGTTCGCCGCCATCGGGCAGACCGCGGAGTCCGGCGCGACCCCCGAGGAACTGCTGCCGGCCGCCGACCTGCTGCTCGCCATGGAGCCGCTGCTGGAGTCGGGGGCGTACGTCCGGGAGTTCGTGGCGCGTACCGGTGCCGTTCTCAGTGCCGCCGAGCGCGTCGGGGACCGCGCGAGTGAACTGCGCTGCCGGTATGTGCTCGGACGCGTGATGTTCGGCGGGAACCGTCTCGCCGGCGCCGCGGAGCAGTTCCAGGCGGCGCTGGAGCTCGCGACGGTCACCGGCGACCGCATCGTCACCGGCGAGCTGCTCAACGGGCTCGCCGTGGTCTCCGGCCGGGCCCGGCGGCATGAGGAGGCGCTGACCTGGTTCGACGCGGCGCTGCGCGCGTACAAGGAGATCGGGGCCGCGGCCGGTGAGGCTCTGGTGGCGAGCTACTCGGCGCGCGACCACCTGGCGCTCGGCCACCCGGAGGCCGCCATCGCCGCCGCGGAGCGCGGCCTCGCCATCTTCACCGAGCTCGGCAGCGGCGCCGGCATGGCGCGGGCCCGCTACCACCTCGGCATCGTGCTCACCCGTGTCGGCCGGCTCACCGAGGCCGTGGTGCACCACGCCGAATGCCTGGACTTCTTCCGGGCCGGCGGGCAGAAGGTGTGGGAGCAGCGGGTCTGCTGCCGGCTCGCCGAGACGTTCATCGCGGCGGAGCGGTTCAGGGACGCGGTGCGGCACGCGGAGCAGGCGCTCACCCTGAGCAGGGAGATCGGCCACCCGTACGGCGAGGCGCTGTCGCTGACGGTGTTAGGCCGGGCCCTCGCCGGCACCGGCAGCGTCCGGCGCAGCGGCGACTGCCTGCGGCGCGCACTGGAGATCTTCACGCGGCTCGGTTCCCCCGAGGCCGCCGACCTGCGCGCTCTGCTGAAGCTGGACCAGGTCAGCGATTAGGTCCTGTACGTCCCAGCCGGGCTCGTCGTCGATGCGTGTCATCCACACATGATTGATCATCTATGGCGTCCCTTTTCGCCGAACGGGGCTCGATCAGGTGCCCGGCCGGCCGTCAGCCGCCGCGGGGTGCCAGGGGGCCCGGTGCCTACCGGATGGCGACCTCGCGGCGGCCGGGCCGCCTGACGATGACGACCGGCCGGGACATGGCACGGATCTCGAACCCCCAATCTCCGTGCCTGCATCCGAGGGTCCCCGGCCCTGCTCAACGACGGATCAACGCAGGATAAACGGGACTGTCCACCCAGGTCAGCCGGACATAGCTGGGGTGCCGGGTGGGATAAGCGGTTCGCAAGCACGAGTCAAGTGGGTACCGATATCAAAGGAGCGTAAAAGCCCGCCCCGAGATGGTCCTAGGAGCGGATCGATGCTGATCCCGTGTTTCGCGTGCGAGTCCCGGTTCCGGCCCGACGAGTTCTTCCTCGCCTGCCACGACTACAACCGCGGCATGGATCTGGTCGCGTGGACATGTCCCCGATGCGGCAACCGGGATGATTTACGCGTCCTACCGGACGCGCTGGGCTTCGGCTACCCCCGGCGTGGCCGGTTCGACGTGCAGGACCGCTTCCAGGTGCCGGGCCTGCGCCGCCAGCGCCAGGACCTGCGGCTCGACATCTGCCTGGACAAGGACGTCTGGCACGTGCACACCCGGCTGAACCGGCTCGCGCACCGCTCGCCGTCGCGTACGTAACGGGTCAGGGCACGCGCAGGCTGGTCCAGGCCGCCTGGCAGAGGCCCTGGATCTCCTCCGGCGTCGGCTGGTGCGCGCCGGAGAACCACAGGCGGCACATCTCTGTGGCCGAGCCGAGCCACAGCACGTAGCACATCGTGGGGGCGACCGGCCGCAGCACGCCGTCCTTCATGTGGGGACGCCACCAGTCGGCCACCTCACGGAAGAACGCGCGCCGCGCCTCGGCGACCTCGGGGCCGCCGGGCTCCTCGCGGCGCGGCGGCCGTTCGCTGATCAGGATGCGGGCCCGCTCGGGGTGCTTGCCGCACCACGCCATGTGCATGGCCACGATCGCCTCGATGCCGTCGCGCGCGCTCTCGTGCCGACGCAGCTCGTCGATGAAGGCCCGCTGGTACATGCTCTGGATCTCGGCGTAGAGGACCCCGAAGACGTGTTCCTTGCTGGTGAAGTGGTGGTAGAAGCTGCCGACGCTCACGCCGCTCTCCTGGCGCAGGCTCGCGAGGGTGGTGGCCGACACGCCGTCCTGGCTGAACCGGCGCAGCGCTCCCTCGATGATGCGGGTGCGGCCGTCGCGGCCGTTCTTCGGGCTCTTCACGAAGTCAATGGTGACTCAACAGAACCTTGTTCTGCAAACCGCGCTGGAGGCGCCCCCATTCTACCGGCCTCCAGAGCGGTCACGTGAGAACAGCTCGCGTCCGGCTCAGAGCGGGCCGATGAGCGCGGTGACCTCCACAGTGCCGGCCTCGACGCGCATGCGGGCCCCGGGCCAGTGCCGCTTGATCATGGCGAGCACCCTGCGGTTGTCCCCCATCACGTCCATGCCGACCTCGCGCGCGCCGTTCGCGACGGCCCTGCGCAGCAGCGCGCGCACCAGGCGGGAGCCGACGCCTCGGCCCTGCCACTCGTCGGCCACCATGACGGCGATCTCGGTGGTGCCGTCACGCAGGAAGCCCATGGCGTGACCGAGCACGCGCTCCTCGCCGTCCACGGCGAGCAGCACGTCCCTGCGGTCACCGGCGGCGATCAGCGCGCGGACCAGCCTGCGGTCCGGACGGCTGCATCCGGTGAAGAAGCGGCGGGTGAGCGTGTGGGGTGACAGGCCCGCCATGAAGACGGCGACCCGTTCCTCGTCGTCCATGCGCACCGGACGGATCTCGACGACCGGCGCCTGCGTGGCGACCGGAGGGGGTAACACACCCTGGTACCGCACCTGAGTTCCCAGCATGGACTCAGGGTCCCGGACCCGACCTGAGTCTGTCAACTAGACTTAGCACGATCGGAGGCAGGGTGGTGAAGCACGGTTGGGGAGGAGGAACATGACGACCTACGATTCGTCCATGCCCGAGCGTGACGTCTTCCGAGTGGAGAACTGCTCGATCGAGCGCACCCTCGCCGTCGTCGGCGAGAAGTGGACCTTCCTCGTGCTGCGTGAGGCCTTCAGCGGCGTCCGCCGCTTCGCGGACATGCAGGCGAGCACCGGGGCCCCGCGTCAGGTGCTCAGCGCCAGGCTGGCCAGGCTCGTGGACGAGGGCCTGCTCAGCAAGGTCCCCTACCGAGAGCCCGGCAGCCGCCGCCGTGACGAGTACCGCCTCACGCAGAAGGGCCGCGACCTCTATCCGATCATGGTGAGCCTCATGCACTGGGGCGACCGCTACCTCGCCGACCCCGAAGGCCCCCCGGTGATCCTCACCCACCGCGACTGCGGCGCGCCGATCAGCGGCCGGCTCGTGTGCGAGGAGGGCCATGAGGTGCCCTCACCCCGCGAGGTCACCCCGCGACCCGGTCCCGGCGCGCGGCGGCTGGCCGGCTAACCCGCCAGGGCCTGCTCGCGCTGCACGGCGTTCAGCACCCGGCGGAACGCGAACAGCGTGACGAGGGCCGCGGCGAGCATCAGCACGGCCACCGCGGCGGTGCGGACGATGAGATAGGTCTTGATGGGCTCGCTGAAAAGCAGCCAGAGGCTCAGCGTGCCGTTGACGAACTGCGCGGCCCCCCACAACACCGACAGGTGGACGAACAGGCGGCGCATGCGCGGATGGCCGACCAGATGGCCCGGCAGCGGCACGAGATCGGTGGTCACCCGCTCGATCAGGGGACGCCTCGCACCCGCGGTGGTCAGGAAGGCGAAGCCCGCGCAGAAGACGCCGAGCGTCGGCTGGAGGAAGTAGACGACCAGGTCGCCGGTGATCAGCGCGAGCGCGACCCTGGCCGTGATCGCCAGCATCGCGAGCAGCACCGTGCCCGGCACCGTCTCACGGCGTGCCAGCCGCAGCGCGGCCCCGCCGTACACCCACGCGACCGCCATGACCAGCCCGCCGGTGACCCCGGCGACCAGCAGCCCCGCGTAGAACACCACCACCGGAAGGATCATGGCTTCCAGCACGCGCGGCACCGCGTGCCGTACGAGCACCGACAGCCGGGGCAGTTCGACGTGCCGCGTACCGGGAAGAGGCACGAGGGAGGTGAGGGTCATCGTTGCGGGGGCTCCCGGAGGGGCGGACCGGCGGGGTGCCGGGGAGTGAAACAGGGGCCTCTGGGGGACGAAGCCTCAATGACGGTACGTCATGGTCCCGTTCGCCGCGACCCGTTCGCAAAGATCTTGGACCGCTCCCGGACGACGCGTGCCGGGCCCCGTCGCGCTCCGGAACTCGCGGCGGCCACCGGCGACCGATCCGCGCCGCCGGTGGCCGTGTCACGGACCGGCGGTGGTCCTGCCTAGGCTGAGAGCGTGTACCGGTTCCTCCTCAAGCCCCGCTGGCTGGCGTTTCACCTGCTGGTCCTCGTGCTGATCCCGTGCTTCGTGCTGCTGGGACGCTGGCAGTTCGGCCGGTTCGAGGATCGGTCCGCGTCGAGCGATCTGGCGAGCAGGAACATCGCCGCCACACCGGTGCCGCTGGAACGGCTCGATCAGCCTGGTGCGGCCGTACCGCAGGACCTGCGGTTCCGCGGCGTCACGGCCACCGGCACCTACGACCCCGGCCACGAGCTGCTGGTCAGGCGCCGCGTGCAGAAGGGCATGCCGGGCTACTACGTGCTGACCCCGCTGGTCACGCCGGGTGGACCCGCGGTTCTGGTGAACCGGGGCTGGGTGCCGATGGGACCGACCGCCGAGACCCCGCCGGAGGTGCCGCCACCGACTGCCGGTCAGGTAAGTATCACCGGCCGGCTACGTCCCGCTGAAACAGAAGACAGCACAGGAATCACCGACCTCCCCGGCCTGCCTCCCGGCCAGGTCCTGCTGATCGACACCCCCGGCATCGCCAAGCGTCTGCCGTATCCGCTCTTCGGGGGATTCGTGGAGCTGACCGAGCAGAAGCCCGCCGCGACCGCGGCCCCCGATTTGGTACCCGAACCCGACACCGGGTCCGGCGGCGGGCTCAACCTCGCGTACGGCGTGCAGTGGTGGCTGTTCATCGGCATCGCGATCGGCGGCTGGTTCATGCTGATCCGCCGCGAGGCCCGCGACCTGCAGGAAGGCAGGTCCGGCCCACCCGAGGAGTCCCCTGCGGAGTCCTCGGCGACCACGTCAGTGACCCCTGGGCCCTGAGCCCTCCATGGGAACGTGCCATCAATGATGAGTGCATTGACAGTGCTTGTCCGGAATTCGTCATAATTTCGGGCAGTCACCCACTGACACCAGGTCACCGCTCCGCGCGCGAACGGATACCAACCGGAGACCTCCCAGCTTGTCTCGTGTTATTCGTGCGGCATACGGTTTGCTCGTGAACACATCGCTGCCCCCTGACCCCGAGCCCAGGCGGCGCGACTATGTGATCATCTCCGTCGACGATCACCTGATCGAGCCCCCCGACCTCTTCGAGGACCGCCTGCCGGAGAAGTACGCCGACGCGGCCCCCAAGGTCGTGGAGACCGACGCCGGCCACCAGGTCTGGCGGTACGGCGGCACCACCTACCCCTGCGTCGGGCTGGACGCCGGGGCCGGTCTCCCCCGCGAGCAGTGGACCCTCGACCCGGTGCGGTTCGAGGAGATGCGTCCCGGCTGCTACGACATCGAGGCCCGCGTCAAGGACATGGACACCGCGGGCATCTGGGCCGCCGTCAACTTCCCCGGCATGCTCGCCGTGCAGTCCGGCATGGCCTTCGCGCGCACCCGCGACCAGAACCTCGGCCTCGCCCTCATCCGCGCGTGGAACGACTGGCACTGCGACGTGTGGGCCGGCACCTATCCCGAGCGCATCATCGCGCTCCAGCTGCCGTGGCTGCCCGACCCCGAGGTCGCCGCCAAGGAGATCAGGGCCAACGCCGCGCGCGGCTTCAAGGCGGTCGTGTTCCCCGAGTTCCCCACCCGCCTGCGCCTGCCGTCGCTGCACACCGGCCACTGGGACCCGTTCTTCGCGGCCTGCGAGGAGACCGGCACCGTCGTCTGCCTCCACACCGGCGCGTCGTCCTGGTCCCCCGTCCCGTCCCCGGACACCCCCATCGAGGCGATCACCACCATGATCCCGGCCAGTGCGATGTTCGCCTGCGCCGACTGGCTGTGGTCCGGCGTCCCCCTGCGCTTCCCCAAGCTCCGCATCCTCATCGTCGAAGGCGGCGTCGGCTGGGTCCCCATGCTCGCCGCGCGCGCCGACTACGCTCTCGACCACCCCGTGGCCGGCGAGGCCACCTGGGAAGGCGGCCTCAAACCCAGCGAGGTCCTGCGCCGCAACTTCTACTTCGGCACCCTCGACGACCACGCGCTCTCCGGCGTCCGCCTGGCCGTAGGCCTCGAACACGTCGTCCTGGAAAGCGGCTACCCCCGCTCCGAGTCCACCTGGCCCGACGTCCAGCAAACCCTGGCCCGCAACCTCGGCAGCCTCCCCCCAGCCGACATAGCCAGAGTCGCCTACGGCAACGCCGCCCGCCTCTTCGGCCACCCCCTGCCCTCCCGCGCCTGGCTCCTCCAAGAAGAGCTCTGAACCCCGTCCCCTGACCGCACACCCGTCCCGTCGCTGCCCCCCACTCTCGGCGCCGCGACGGCGAGAACGCACCACGGCGAAATCGGCGCCGCCGTACGGCGGGCAGCGGGAATGCCGGTCAGCCGGAGCCGGGATCTAGTGGCGAGGCGGGACCGGCGGCTTGCGGTGGCCTTCGTCCGGGAGGACCTGGCCGGGTACCACCTGGCCTTCCCAGTCGAGGTAACGGCCGCTTTCGCCGAGCAGGGAGCCCATCAGCCACAGGAAGGCGCCGAAGTCGTCGGTGACGCCGATCAGGGGCAGGAACTCCGGGATCAGGTCGATCGGCGAGACGATGTACACGATCCCGAGGCCCATGAGGGCCAGCTTGCGCTTGCTCAGGCCGCCGTACTCGCCGCGCAGCGTGCCGCCGATCATCCTTGGGAACGCCTTGATCCGAGCCATGACGCCGGGGGAACCCGGCCGGGAAACCTCACGGTAGGTCCGCCATGTCGCGGCGGCGCGTCCAGCCTTGCCCATCGTGGCCACCTCTTGTCCTCCGTCCCCGCGTGCGCGGGGCGACCGGATCCGCCGGCCCTCTACCCCCGCGTGCTTCTCGTTAACGCGCGGCGGTGGCGGCGGAGTTCCACTCCAGGTCAGGACGCGGCCGGGGCGAGAGCCCGTACCGCCTCGGGGACGGAGACCTCCCCTACGGCGATGGGAGCCAGGATGGGGGTGGTCAGACCGGCCGCGACGTACTCGCCGACGCGGGCCCGGCAGGTCGCCGCGTCGCCGTGCACGATCAGCTCGTCCACCACCTCGTCGGGGATGGCCTTGAGCGCCGCGCGCCGGTCACCGGCGTGCCAGGCCTCGCGCATGGGCCTGAGCGTCTCACCACGGCCGAGCCACTCGTGGAACGCCGCGTACGCCGGCACGGTGAGGTACGCGGCCAGCATGCGCCTGCCGATCTCCCTGACCCGGTCGGCGTCCTCGCTGACGCAGACGAACAGGCGTGCGGCCAGTTCGGTGCCGGGTCCGATCTCGGCCCGCACCTTGCGGACGTCCTCGGGGGAGAGCCAGTTGGTGATGGCCCCGTCGGCCTCCTCGGCGGCCAGGTGCAGCATGCGGGGCCGCAGTGCGGCAAGCATGATCCGCGGCGCGACCTTCGGGGCCCGGTCGAGCCGGAAACCGGACACGGCGAACGTCTCGTACCGCTCGGTCACCTTCTCCCCGGTGAGCGCCGCGCGCAGGAACCGCAGTGTGTCGCGGGTGCGGCCGTACGGCGCCGTGAACGTGCCGGCGTTCCAGCGCTCCACGATGACAGGGGACGACGCGCCGATGCCGAGCACGAACCGGCCCGGCGCGACGTCGGCCATGGTGGCGGCGGACATGGCGAGCAGGCCGGGACCCCGGGTCGACACCGGCACGATCGCGGTGCCGAGCCGCAGGTCCGGTGACCACCCGGCGGCGAGAGCCAGCGGCAGGAACCCGTCGGTGCCGCTGACCTCCGCGGTCCAGGCGTCGGTGTACCCCAGCCCGGCGAGCTCGCCCACAAGGTCTCCCGACTCGGCGATCATCCGGTCGGAGAACGGGATCGTGATTCCCCAGCGCTTCACCGGCCCACCTCCTGCCGCACGACCATACCAACCGGACGGTATGCGGGGTGAGGACGGCCGGCAGCGGGATGACCCTCGTGGACGGCACGAACAGGTTCCGCGCGGCGGTGCTCACGGGACCTTGTCCTCCCCACAGCTCCTCAGGCCCGCAGTTCGCGCACCGCCATGAGGAAATCCTTCGTCACCCCACGAAGCCCCGGCAAATGGGACAACCCCACCAGCCGGTCGATCAACGGCACCATCACGTCGATCAGCCGGTACGTGCGCTCACACCCCGCCGACCCGTCATGCACCCAGAACAACACGACCCCGAGCCACGACAGCCACAGCAACTCCGGCAACTCGGCCCGCAACTCCTCGTCGATCTTGTGGCCCCGTGAGCCCTCCACCACCGCGCGGTACACCCCGATGGCCGCCTCCCGCGCCGGAGTCGACTCACCGCTGAACGGGCTGAGCGGATTGTCCGGCTCGGAGGCGTGCTTGAAGAACTTCACCGCGAACTCGTGGTACGGCTCGGACACCTCGACCCAGGCCCGCAGCACCCCGCGCAGCCGCACCCCGAAGGCACGCTCGGTGGCGAGCAACCCGGCACAGGCGGCCTCGTGCTCGGACTGCGCCTGGTCGTAGTACGCCTGGATCAACTGCTCCTTGGAGGAGAAGTAGTAGTAGGCGTTCCCCACCGAGACACCCGCCTCCGCGGCGATGACCCGCATCGTCGTCGCCTCATATCCCCGTTCCTTGAACAGGCGTAGGGCCGTCTCGACGATGACCTGCCGGGTCTTCTCTCCCCCACGCGCTCTCGGCGTCGAATCGGCCACGGGCCCACTGTACGACCCGGAGACGGCCAAGGTCACAGACGCACAGCATGGCCACCATATTCCGACCAAATCCCACAGAGCAGGGGAGTCGTCACTTTCCGCGGGTGGGATAGATCCTCTTGGCGGAGGGGCGTCCGTGCAACAGAGGATCTATATGGGTTCGCATCCCGGTACACGGGGGCCCGCGTGGCTTGGTGCCAGCGCGCTGCTCGCCGTGCAGATCACGGTGACCGCTCTGGCCTCGGCCCCGGCACCCGCGTCGGCCGACGGCAGTGCCGCCGCGACCAGGAACCTTCCGTCCGGCCCGCACGCCGGGCTGTACTCGTCACCCGGCCTGGATGCCGGACACGCCGCGCGCACCTGGCGCCACGCCGAAGCCGTCCCGGCCCACCGGCTCGCGAGGCCGGCCGGCCGGCTGAGAGCGCAGCGCGAACCGGCCCGCACGACCACACCCGCGAAGAAGGCCACCGGCAGGGCCGCGGGCTCCGTGGAGGCCGCCGTCAAGGCACTGCGGCTCATCCGGACGGCCAAGGCCCTGGCGGCGCTGAAGGCAGGCGTGGTGACCGGCCGCGTGAGTCCGGTGTTGTGGCGGCAGCACCTGCTCTTCCGGGACCTACGTCTCCCGCACCAGCAGGCGGCGAACCGGCTGAAACACGCCGGCCTCGGGTGGCGCTCCTCAGGGAACTGCGTCGACCGGCGCCGTTCCACGTGCACGTCGCTGGACACGGTACGGCTCGGCACGCTCTGGGGAGTCGTGGACCTCAAGCGCCGCAGCGGCTGCCGTGTCGTCCTCACCGGCGGCACCGAGACCGGCCACGCGCACGGCACGCGAAGCCACGGCAACGGCTACAAGGTCGACATCGAGCACAACAGGTGCGTCGACCGTTTCATCCGTGGCAAGAGATCCGGCGCCATCAGAAAAGACGGCGCCGGTCTCTACCACGAACGCCGGCCGAGCGGCCACACGGTGTACGCCGACGAACCCAGCCACTGGGACATCGCCTTCACCTGACCCGCGGCCTCACCCGGTCAGGAGGTGAACTCCTTGGCGACCAGCTCGGCGATCTCGGCGGTGTTCAGCGCGGCACCCTTACGCAGGTTGTCGCCGCAGACGAACATGTCGAGCGTGTTCGGGAAGTCGAGCGCCTGCCTGATGCGGCCCACGTAGGTCGGGTCGGTGCCGACCACGTCGGCCGGCGTCGGGAACACGCCGTTCTCCGGGTCGTCGAGCACGACCACCGTCGGCGCCGCCTCCAGCACCGCGCGCGCGTCCGCGAGCGTCACGGGGCCGGCGAAGGTCGCGTGCACCGCCAGGGAGTGGGTGGTGACCACGGGGACCCGCACGCAAGTGGCGGAGACCTTCAGGTCGGGGATGCCGAGGATCTTGCGGGACTCGTTGCGGACCTTGAGCTCCTCGGAGAACCAGCCGTCCCCCTTGTACGACCCCGCGGCCGGCACCACGTTGAGCGCCAGCGGCGCGGGGAACGGCGAGTCCACCACGTCGGGCACGGTCTTGCGCACGTCACCGGCCACGGTGCCGAGCGTGCGGTTACCGGCGATCGCCTCGATCTCGTCGTACAGCCGCTCGGGCCCGACGACGCCGGCCCCCGAGACGGCCTGGTAGGACGCCACGACCAGCTCGGTCAGGCCGTACACCCTGTGCAGCGCGCCGAGGGCCGCCATCATCGACAGCGTGGTGCAGTTGGGATTGGAGATGATGCCCTTGGGCCTGGCGGCCACCTGCTCGGGGTTGCACTCCGGCACCACGAGCGGCACGTCGGGGTCCATGCGGAACGCGCCGGAGTTGTCCACCACGACCGCGCCGCGGGACGCCGCCACCGGGGCCCACTCGGCGGACACCTCGTCGGGGACGTCGAACATCGCGACGTCCACGCCGTCGAACGCCTCGGGGGTCAGCGCGACCACCGCGACGTCCTCACCGCGCACCCGCAGCAGCTTGCCTGCCGAGCGCGCCGACGCGATCAGCCTGATCTCACCCCATACGTCGGGCCGGCCCGACAGGATGTCCAGCATCACCGTGCCGACGGCGCCGGTCGCGCCGACGACGGCCAGGGTGGGCTTGCGCTCGCTCATCGGCCGGTACCTCCGTACACCACGGCCTCGACCTGGTCGGCGTCGAGATCGAACGCGGCGTGCGCGGCGGCGACCGCGGCGTCCACTTCGTTCTGACCGACGATGACCGAGATGCGGATCTCCGATGTGGAGATCATCTCGATGTTGACCCCGGCGTCCGCGAGCGCGCCGAAGAACTTCGCGGTGACCCCGGGGTGGGAACGCATGCCGGCGCCGACGAGCGACACCTTGCCGATCTGGTCGTCGAACAGGATCTTCTCGAACCCGATCTGCTCCTGGATGCGCTTGAGCGCGGTGACCGCGACCGTGCCGTCCGCGGACGGCAGCGTGAACGAGATGTCGGTGCGGGCCGTGGCCGCCGCCGAGATGTTCTGCACGATCATGTCGATGTTGATCTCGGCGTCGGCCAGCGTGCGGAAGATCGCAGCCGCTTCCCCCACCTTGTCGGGGACGCCGACCACTGTGATCTTCGCCTCGCTCCGGTCGTGCGCGACACCGGAGATGATCGGCTGTTCCATCTCGTTTCCCTCATCAGTGTTGTGGACGGAGACGACCCACGTGCCTTCCTTGTTGCTGAACGAGCTGCGAACATGGATCGGCAGGTCGAAACGGCGTGCGTACTCCACGCACCGCAGGTGGAGGATCTTGGCGCCGCAGGCGGCCATCTCCATGGCCTCCTCATAGGAGATGCGCGGGATCTGGCGCGCGGCCCCGACGATGCGGGGGTCGGCGGTGAAGATGCCGTCGACGTCGGTGTAGATCTCGCAGACGTCGGCGCCGAGCGCCGCCGCGAGCGCGACGGCCGTGGTGTCCGACCCGCCGCGGCCGAGCGTGGTGATGTCCTTGGTGTCCTGCGAGACGCCTTGGAAGCCCGCGACGATCGCGATCTGGCCGCTGTTCAGCGCCTCCTGGATGCGGCCGGGGGTCACGTCGATGATGCGCGCCTTGCCGTGTGTCGAGTCGGTGATCACACCGGCCTGGGAGCCGGTGAACGACCGCGCCTGGTGGCCGAGGTTGGCGATGGCCATGGCGAGCAGCGCCATGGAGATGCGCTCACCCGCCGTCAGCAGCATGTCGAGCTCACGGCCCGGTGGCAGCGGCGACACCTGCTGGGCCAGATCGAGCAGCTCGTCAGTCGTGTCCCCCATGGCGGAGACGATCACCACGACGTCGTTGCCGGCTTTTTTCGTCGCGACGATCCGCTGGGCGACCCGCTTGATGCGGGCGGCGTCGGCGACGGACGAACCACCGTACTTCTGGACAACGAGCGCCACGGGATGTCTCCCCAAGGGTTCAGACAGCGGAGCTCACAGTCTATCGACGCGCCTGGAAGGGCCGAATCGAATAACCACCATGTGGACGGTTCAGGCGATTGTGGACTCTTCCACCACGTCAAGACGCGCATGGGCCACCAGCGCCTGCAGGGCCCGCATGGCCGCGCCGGCGTGGTTGCCCCACGTGTTGAAGTACGAGAACTGCCACCACCACAGGGCCTCAAGCGGCCGGCCGGCGCGGTAGTGGCCAAGGCCGTGCACGAGGTCCGCGGCGACGGCCGCGAGATCGTCCGACAGGCGGTACGGCGTGACGACCGTGTCCTTGTAGGGGTCGAACACCTCGGCGTAGTCGTCGACCTCGCCGAGACGCGTGGCGAGCGCCGTACGCACACCGTCGAGGTCGGGATCAGGGCCGGTGGCCGGCTCGAAATTGCCCTGCAGGATCACGTCCTCGGCCGCGCCGAGCTGTGAACCGGCCAGGCTGACCTGAGAGACCTCGACAAGCAACATGGGGAGTATGGCGTCGCCGCCCTCACCACCCGCGAGCCGCGTCAGGCCGTCGAGGTAATTCTGTGCGTGTGCCGCGACGCGATCGGCGAGCGACTTCCACTCGTCAGACATCCAGCAGTCTCCGTCCTTCGAAAGCGCGGCCCAGTGTGACCTCGTCTGCGTATTCGAGGTCGCCGCCCACGGGCAGTCCGCTGGCCAATCGTGTCACTTTCAAACCCATCGGTTTGACCAGCCTGGCGAGATAGGTCGCCGTCGCCTCGCCCTCGAGGTTGGGGTCCGTGGCGATGATCAGCTCGGTGACCTGGCCGTCCGCCAGCCGTGTCATCAGCTCGCGTATGCGCAGATCGTCCGGACCGACGCCTTCGATCGGACTGATCGCGCCGCCGAGCACGTGGTAACGGCCACGGAACTCGCGGGTCTTCTCGATGGCGACGACGTCCTTGGACTCCTCCACCACGCAGATGACGTGGGGATCGCGGCGGACGTCCCGGCAGATGCGGCACTCCTCCTCGGCCGCGACGTTGCCGCAGACCCGGCAGAAGCGGACCTTCTCCTTGACCTCCAGCAGCGCGTGCGCGAGCCGCTTCACGTCCGCGGGATCGGCGGCCAGCAGGTGGAACGCGATGCGCTGCGCGCTCTTGGGGCCGACGCCGGGGAGCAGGCCGAGCTCGTCGATGAGGTTCTGGACGACGCCTTCGTACATGGCCGCTAGAACCCCGGCAGTTGGAGGCCGCCCCCGCCGAGCCCCTGCGCCAGTGGCCCGAGCTTCTGCTGCTGCAACTCGCCGGCGGCCCGTACCGCGTCCCGTACCGCGGCGATCACCAGGTCGGCGATCGTGTCCGCCGTCTCCTGCGGGTCCCCCTGATCGACCGCCGCCGGGCTGATCTTCAGCTCCAGCAGCTCACCCCCGCCGTTGACCGTGGCGACCACCAGCCCGCCACCCGCCGACCCCTCGACCTCGGCGTCGTTCAGCTCCTGCTGAGCCGTAGCGAGCTGCTGCTGCATGAGCTGCGCCTGCTCCAGCAACTGCTGGAGATTCACATCACCTGGATTCACGATCGTGCGCTCCTCATGACTTCCGCGTGTCCCCCGAGCCTACGGCGTCACGCACCCCCACCGCACCGCCACACCCCACCATGTGGACGAAGCGGGGGACGGTCAGTCGACCTCGTCGATGATCGTGCCGCCGAGTTCGCGCTGCACCAGAGCCATGCCGCTGAGATGGCCGGTGTCGGTGTCGGCGTCGGGGTCGGCATCGTCGGTCTCCGCGCCGGTGGCCGTGGACCGTCCGGGGACCGCGTCCGGCCATCCCGCCGCACCGGTCTTGCGCGGACGGCTCTGCACCGCCTGAGCGGCGGTGAAACCGGAACCCGCAGCGGGGCCGGGCCCTTCGTCGTCCGACGGCGCGTCGGGCCAGGACTCGTCCACCGGAGGAGGCGCCTGGGTCCTGACAGGCGCAGGCGCGGCTCGTTGCGGCTGCGGAGCCGGCGCCGGACGGGGCTGCCGCACCGCCTGCGCCGGCGCGGCCGGAGCAGGCGCCGCGCCACCTCCGTTGCCGAGCACCGCCTCGACCCGCCAGGTCCCGCCGAGCACCTCGCCGAGCACCGTCGCGACCACACTGTCCTTGCCGCCGTTGACGAAGTACCGCTGCGCGCCGACCTGGGTGTACGCGAGCGTGACGAGATCACCCTCGACCCCGGCGACCCGAGCGTGCGTGTTGACGTTCGACCAGACGGCGGGGGATCGCTGCCTGAGCGCTTCGAGGACCTGCGGCCAGGCCTGCTGGACCGCGCCGCCGCCGGTCCCGGCCCGCGCAGGCGCAGCGGCGGGGACGTCATCAGGCCGCGCCTGCGCACCGGCGCGCGTGGCCGCGGGCCAGTCACCGGCACGTGAGGCGTCGGTCTCGGCCCTGGGCTCGGCCACCGACGCAGCGGGCTCGGCCCCGCCGGTCCGCGCCGGAGGCGGCGGCACCGTCACCTCCTGCGGCCGCACCACCGTGGCGGCCTGCGGCTGCGCCAACCCGGCGTCACCCGCCACAGGAGAGGCCGCGCGCGGCGTGGCCGCCGCCACCCCTCCGCGCTCCAGCCGCTCCAACCGGGCCAGCAGCGCCGACTCCCCCTGCGCCGCACCGGGAAGCAGCACCCGCGCGCACATCAGCTCCAGCAGCAACCGAGGGGAGGTGGCCCCCCGCATCTCGGTCAGCCCCGAGTTGAACACCTCGGCGGCCCGCGTCAGCTCCGCCGGCCCCATGGACGCGGCCTGCGCGGCGAGCCGCTCCAGCTCGTCCCCCGGCCGGTCCAGCAATCCACTACCCGCCGCGTCGGGAACGTTCGCGAGCACCACGAGATCGCGGAACCGTTCCAGCAGATCCATGGCGAACCGTCGTGGATCGTGCCCTCCCTCGATCACCCGGTGCACGGCGCCGAAAACCCGGCCACCGTCACGCGCCGCGAACGCCGCGATCATCTCGTCGAGCAGATCGCCATCGGTGTACCCCAGCAGCGAAACGGCCCGCGCGTACGTGATCCCCGCGTCGTCCGCCCCCGCGAGCAGCTGGTCGAGAATCGACAGCGAATCACGCGCCGACCCCGCTCCGGCCCGCACGACCAGCGGCAGCGCCGCCGCCTCGTACGGCACCGACTCCGACCGCAGGATCTCCTCCAGCAGCCCCCGCAACGTCCCCGGCGGCATCAACCGGAACGGATAGTGGTGCGTGCGGGACTTGATGGTCCCGATGACCTTCTCCGGCTCGGTCGTCGCGAACACGAACTTCAGGTGCGGCGGCGGCTCCTCGACGAGCTTGAGCAGCGCGTTGAACCCTTCACGGGTCACCATGTGCGCCTCGTCGATGATGTAGATCTTGAACCGCGCGGACACCGGCGCGAAGAACGCGCGCTCCCGCAGATCACGCGCGTCGTCCACACCCCCGTGCGACGCCGCGTCGATCTCGATCACATCGAGGTGCCCCGCCCCCGTAGGAGCCAGCGCCACACACGACTCACACTCGCCGCACGGATCAGGCGTGGGCCCCTTCTCGCAGTTCAGCGACCGCGCCAAGATGCGCGCACTGGACGTCTTGCCGCACCCACGCGGCCCGCTGAAAAGGTAGGCATGATTGATCCGCCCCGTGCTGAGCGCCTGCCGCAACGGATCGGTGACGTGCTCCTGCCCCTTGACCTCCGCGAACGTCCCAGGGCGGTATTTACGGTAGAGGGCGAGACTCATGCCGTCTCCTCGCCTAGGGGCCGGAGTGTCAACCGCCGAAGAGCCGCACCGTCCCGCGCTCGCTGACCCCCGCGACGCCCCATCACACGCGACACCGCCCCGGTTCTCCGGCGAAAAGACCCCTCGCACACCCGCCAGAGCCCGCTTATCCTTGCTGCCTTCCGGCCCTGGGGAGGTTCACAGGATGACGCCATGCGAGGGGTCCTGAGACAGTCTAGCCCCGCCGGCCACCACTCGCTGCCGTCCCGCGACGAATCTCCTCCCCACTCATCCCCGCCGATTCCCCGCGAATCCCTGGTCTCCACCGCCCCCGAAGTCCGGTAAGCTTCTCGGCGGAGGATTCGCCTAGTTGGCCTAGGGCGCACGCTTGGAAAGCGTGTTGGGGGCAACCCCTCAGGAGTTCGAATCTCCTATCCTCCGCGCTTGGTTGAGCAGCAAGAACACGCAAGGCCCCGGACCGATCCAGCCGGGGCCTTCGTGCTGTCCGGGCCCATGTCACCTGTCCGCGACGCCGGCGAAGCATCTTTCCCGCGATTGACCAGGTCCGGACGATGTCGCCAGAGTTGTGCGGGTGGACACGCCTGAGAATGTGCCCCGGAGCCGAGGAGTTGTCGTTCGGCGACGACCCCGACCAGGAGCCTTGGTTACGCCGGTGGGTGGCCGCACATCGGAAGGTCCTGGCGATCGGCACGGCCACCATCGTCCTGCTCGCGCTGATCGCCGGCGGCGGATGGCATCTGTACCAGCAGTCCAGGAAGCCACTGCCACCGCCGGCCGTCGCACTGCCGGAGCAGACCCGTTTCATCGTGTGGTTGTGCCAGGAGGAGATCTGTCCCGGCCCGGGGACACCGCGACCCGGTGACGTGAGGCGAGTGGAAACGGCTCTGCGGTCGATGCCGGAGGTCGTTTCCATCAAGTTCTCAAGGAACCGATCTCAGGGGTCGCAGCACCCCGGCACGATCATGGACCCTGCCACTGGACACGGGATCGGTCCTGTGTTCTTCGATGCGTTCGACGGCAGATTGCGCCGCTCGTCGGACTTTCCGGCAGTGGCGGCGAAGCTGAAGGGGATGGCCGTAGCGCAACGCCTGTCCACGGACTTCTGGTTCGGCAAGGCCGATGTCACGGTGACTCTCTGCGGCACCAGCGCCGACGAGGCTTGTTCGCCGTTCCTGATCCACGACATGACCGAGGAGCAGAAGCAGGCGGTACTCGATCGGATCCGGGAGATCGACGGAGTGCGGCAGGTCTATTACGAGGACAGACAACACGCGTTGACCCTCCAGCAGCACTACCACCCAGAGACAAGCAGATCCGACCCGCCGTTGATCCTTGCCGCCATGAAAGAGACCTACCGAGTGAAGATGAGCGGACCGGACGCGGTCCGGCGTCTCCAGCAGGCGCTCAACGGAGTTCCCGGGGTCGAGTCGGTCATGTCCGTCGCCCCCTTCGCGTACTGACGAGGCAGGCAGGGCCACGCCGATCTCGTGATCTCATGGGCCCGTGGACGTCGCATGAGGCGCGGGACGCTGCACCGGGCAGGTGGGGATGAGGGCGAGGGTGAGGCCGGCGGTGGTGGCGGCGGTCAGGGTGAGGGCGGCCAGGAGGGGGGCTCGGGCTTTGGTGAGGTCTTTCAGCCAGGTGGCGGTGGACATCACGGGGGTGCTGCGGTGGAAGTACGAAGGGGGTGGGAGGTCTGGTGGCATTTCGGTCTCCCCGTCGACGGTGTCGGTGATCAGCGGGGAAGCTAGCCGCTGCCGGGGGTCGAGTTCATGATCACTCGCGGGAGGAGTGGGGTTTCTTGGGGTTTGCGGGGGAGTGGTTGGCGGAGTTAGGGGGATGAGCTGGGGAAACGCTGAGGTTTGCATGATCGATTGGTTGGGGGGAACTCAGGAGGGGGATCACCCGGCCAGCGGGTTGGACATAAGGGGTTCAGGGCGATGGACTTCAGGGACAATGTCGATCTCGATGCCTCACAGGTCGAGAACCGCGGGGGTGGCGGCATCGGCAGAGGCGGCATCGCCATCGGTGGCGGTGCCGCGGGGATCATCGCGCTGATCGCGGCGCTGCTGTTCGGGGTGAACCCCGGAGACATCATGGGAGGCGGCGGGAGCGACCCGGGGGCGGTGCAGCCTTCGTCCGATCTGGCGGACAAGTGCAAGACAGGGGCGGACGCCGACCAGTCCGAGGAGTGCCGGGTGGTCGGCATCGTGAACAGCATCCAGGAGTACTGGAGCGGCGCGCTCGACAAGGAGGCGTCGGGGAGCTACACGCCGGCGAAGACCGTGTTGTTCTCCCAGGCGGTCGACACGGGATGCGGGCAGGCCAGCTCGCAGGTGGGGCCGTTCTACTGCCCGAACGACCAGAAGGTGTACCTGGACCTGACCTTCTTCGACGAACTGCAGAGCCGGTTCGGGGCCAAGGGCGGGCCGTTCGCGCAGGCGTACGTCATCGCGCACGAGTACGGACACCACGTGCAGAACCTGCTCGGCGCCATGGAACGCGCGCAGGGCGACCAGCAGGGACCGGAAAGCGGGTCGGTACGGCTGGAGCTGCAGGCGGACTGTTACGCCGGAGTGTGGTCGAAGAACGCGGTGAACACGGGTTTCTACGAGAAGGACTTCACCAAGACCGAGATCCAGGAGGCGCTCGACGCGGCCGCGGCCGTCGGCGACGACCGGATCCAGGAGCGCAGTCAGGGCCGCGTCGATCCCGAGGCGTTCACGCATGGCACGTCGGAGCAGCGGATGAAGTGGTTCACCAGGGGCTACGAGTCGGGTGCGCCGGACCGGTGCGACACGTTCGCCGGTGATATCTGACCCAGCGCGAGGTCATCGGCGACCCATCGGCACGGCTGATACTCGAACCTCTCTTAAACTGACTAGCGTGATCTTTAAGTCAGTCGGCGAAGGACGCCCTTACCCAGAGCACGGCCTTTCGCATCGCGAATGGGCACAGATACCGCCGCGCCAGGTGCGGCTGGACACGCTGATCACCACCAAGGCCGTGCTCGACCTGCACTCTCTCCTCGCCAAGGACTCCACGTTCTACGGCGACCTGTTCCCCCACGTCGTGCAGTGGCGCGGCGAGATGTACCTCGAGGACGGCCTGCACCGCGCGCTGCGGGCGGCGCTGCACCAGCGTTCGGTGCTGCACGCGCGGGTCCTGGACGTCGACGCGTCCGCCGAGCAGGGACCCGGCAGCGAATGAGTCGCGTACACCGAAGGTAAAAGAGTCCCCGTCCCGCCTCCCCGCCTGTCTCCCGCTTCCTAAGCTGCCACCGTCGCAGGGGCGACACTGAACCGAGACCTCGGGCGGATACCAATGCGAGATGTGACGCAGATCGTGGCGCAGGTCCGTGAAGAGCTCGCCGGAGAGCTGCGCGACAGGGTGCGGAGCCGGCTTCACGAGCAGTCCGCGGACTGGCTTGTCGACCAGCTCATGGCGCTGGTGCTGCGGCCGGAGGACACCGTGTACACCATCCCGCGGCAGGTCCCGCGCGGCCCGGCCGCCGGTGAGGGCCTGCCTTTCCTTCCTCCCTGCGATGACGACGTCACGCCGACACCCCCCGAGGGGGACGGCGACGACCCCACCCGCGGCTGACCGTCCTCGGGCCGCCGGAGTCGCCCCGTCAGGTGGGTCCCTCCGGGGCGACGGAGCATCGGTGCCCGCGACCGGCGATCAGCGACCGCCGCGTTTCTTGTGTTTACCACCGCTGTGCTTTTTGTGGTGCCCGCTGCCGTGTTTCTTGTGTTTGGCGCTGTGCTTCTTGTGCTTTCCGCTGTGGTGCCTCTTGTGCTTCTTGTTCTTGTGGCCGCTGCTCTTGCAGCGACCGTTGCGACAGGGAGCCTGCGGAACGGCTTCAGAAACATAGGAGACCGCGGTGGCGGACGGGCTCGTGGTGGAGGCCGCGGCGGCGTTGAGCGCCAGCGCACCTGGGATCACCAGGGCGGAGGCCACCAGTGCGCCTGCGGCGAGAGTGTGTCTGAGCATAGGAGATCACTCCGAATCGAGTGGTCGGCCACGGGATTTACCGGGCGCTCGGCGCACCATTCTCAGTATGACGTGAAAACGGTGCGGAAATGTCCAATATCACCTTAAGGCGGGCGAATCCAACGAAGGGCTTGGCCGCGGCAAAGCCTTGGTCGCGGCGTGCGTCGGAAATTCTTCGTTCCAAAGGGCATTCACCGGACGCGGAGAGGGAACGCGCGGAGCGCTAATTCGCTTGACGCCGCCGTCCTCTCCTGGAAAGCCTTGCCCGGTGCTGGTACGACGAGAGACCCCCGCCGACGTCCCCGAGATCCATGCCGTCCACCTCGCCGCCTTCGCCGCCGCGTACGCTCCGGACACGGTCCCGCCGGAGGCCGGACTGGTGGACGCGCTGCGCGCCTGCGACGCGTGGCTCCCCGAACTGTCCCTGGTCGCGCAAGACCCGGACGGGACGGTGATCGGCCACGTCGTGTGCACGCGGGCCCATGTGGGCACCCGGCCCGTGCTCGGGCTCGGCCCGCTCGGCGTGCTCCCCGCACGGCAGCGCGAAGGCACCGGCCACGCGCTCATGCACGCGGTGCTCGGAGCGGCGGACGCGCTCGGCGAGCCCCTGGTCGTACTGCTCGGCCACCAGGACTATTACCCGCGCTTCGGCTTCCGCCCCGCGGCCGACCTCGGCGTCACACCGCCGGTCCCCGCCTGGGCCCCGCACTTCCAGGCCCGCACGCTCACGACCCATACCCCGGACCTGCGTGGCCCCTTCACCTACGCCGCACCGTTCCAGGACCTGTGACCAGATGAGACGACGAAGGGCCTCGTGAACCGGTCGCGCCCGGTCTCGAGGCCCTTCGTCGCTGGCGGTGGAGGTGGGATTTGAACCCACGGATAGGTTGCCCCATCACACGCTTTCGAGGCGTGCGCCCTCGGCCACTAGGCGACTCCACCGCCGAGCAGCCTACCGGATCCGCCCCCCGCTTCGCGCACGACCTATGTCCGGCCTGTAGAAAAAAGCGAAGAATACGGTGATTCAGCCGCGTCGCTCGGCGAAGAAGTCCCGCAGGAGGGAAGCGCACTCGGCGGCGAGCACACCGGCGATCACCTCGGGACGGTGGTTGAGACGCCGGTCGCGCACCACGTCCCACAGGGAGCCGACGGCCCCCGCCTTCTCGTCCACCGCGCCGTACACCACGCGGTCCACCCGGGAGAGCACCGCGGCCCCCGCGCACATCGTGCAGGGCTCCAGTGTCACCACGAGCGTGCAGCCGGACAGGCGCCACCCGCCGAGCGAGCGTGCCGCGGCGCGCAGCGCCAGCACCTCGGCGTGCGCGGTCGGATCGGCCGTGCCCTCACGATCGTTGCCGGCCTCGGCGAGGACCTCCCCCGACGGGCCCACGACGACCGCACCCACCGGGACCTCGTCGCGTACGGCCGCGAGTGCCGCCTGCGCGAGAGCCCGCCGCATGGGCTCCTCGAACCCGGTCGCCGTCGTGCTCACCGGAATTTCGGTCCTGCCCTAACGCAGGCGGTCGAGCTCGTCGGCGAAGGAGAGCTTCTCGGCGATCACCGAGAGAGTGTCGGCCGGGAGGACGCCTTCCTCCATAGCCAGCTCCAGAAGTTCCTCAGGGGACAGCCCGAGGTCGCTCAACAACTCGAAGTCGCCTGCGGGCCGGACGCCGAGATCGGCCTCCTTGTCCGGCACGAGCACCCCGGCCAGCTCGTTGAACAGCTCACCCAGAGGGTCGCCGGCCGCGGCGTGCGCGTCCGACACGAACGCCCTCGGGTCCGTCTCGTCCTCGTAGCGGGCGATGGCGAACCATTCGTCCTCGACCTCGACACACAGGAGGACGAGTTCGTCCCCACTGAGGCCGAGGACCTCCTGGACGGCGTCCCCGAGGTCGTCGGCGATCTCGGCGGTGCCGAGGTCGATCTCGGCACCGCTCCACCCGTCGGGGACACGGACGAAAGCGGCGGCGAACAGAGAACCACGTGAAGGTCTCGAGGGCATGATCGGGGCTCCGAGGTCAGCCTAGGGCTGAGTCGACGGCACGTTCGAAAGGCTGGGAGAAGCCCAGCCGGGCGGCGATGCTGGAAAGCACCTCGTCGGGCAGCAGTTCGAGATCGCCGGACAGAGCGCCGAGCTCCATCTCGTCCAGGCCGAGATCGGCGAAGATCGACAGGTCTCCCGCGGGGAGCACCATGTCGAGTTCTTCCTCCTCGGGCACGGGTACGTCGAGGAACTCAAGAACCTGTTGGGCCAGTGGCCAGTCCCAGGACGCGGTGATGTCGGAGAGGAAGACGTCGACGCGCTCGCCGAAGACCCGTAATGCCACGAAGAAGTCATCCCCCACCGCGACGAGGCCAATCGTGGCACCCATGCTCGGCTGCTGCCTGAGCGCGTGAACAAGGCCGTGGAGGTCCTCGGTGAGGCCCACGGGCAGCATCTCGGCTTCCCACTGGTCATCCTCACGGTAGACCACGATGGCGAAGTCAAGAGCGTCTACGTCTGTCATCTTCACTCCACCGACGCGGTTCTCACAGTTGGCAATGCTCCCAGAATCACTAGGCCCTCGTACGGCGCTCCGGCAAATTGTGATCAAAAACGAGTGGTCAGGCCTCGGGTGCGCATGATGGTCGTTACCGGCCCGCTTGTACCATTCATCGGGTCACAGAGGATACCTTGGCAGCCATGAAGACCCTCGTCGTCGATCATCCGCTCGTCGCGCACAAGCTGACCGCGCTGCGTGACGAGCGAACGGACTCCCCGACGTTCCGCCGGCTCGCCGACGAGCTCGTCACGCTACTCGCGTACGAGGCGACACGTGACGTCAGGGTCGTGGAGACCACCGTGAACACCCCGGTCGCCCCCGCCGACGGTGTACGGCTGGCCCGTCCCGCGCCGCTGGTGGTGCCGATCCTGCGGGCCGGTCTCGGCATGCTCGACGGCATGACCCGCCTGCTGCCGACCGCCGAGGTGGGCTTCCTCGGCATGATCCGCGACGAGGGCACACTGAAGGCGCAGACGTACGCGACGCGGCTCCCCGAGGACATCTCCGGCCGCCAGTGCTACGTGCTCGACCCCATGCTGGCCACCGGCGGCACGCTGGCCGCCGCGATCCGGCTGCTGTTCGAGCGCGGCGCGGAGGACGTGACGGCCATCTGCCTGCTCGCGGCGCCGGAGGGCCTCGCGTACATGGAGAAGGCCCTGGCCGACTTCGCCCCGGTGCGTGTGGTCACCGCGTCGCTGGACGAGCGGCTGAACGAGAACGGCTACATCGTGCCGGGCCTCGGGGACGCCGGGGACCGCCTTTACGGGTCCGTCTGAAACCCTTTTTCCTTCGTTCTCCCGCAGCTTGCCATACGGGTTGTTACATCGCGTCTCTCACTGGGTACTCATAGTGACGAAGACAGTGATCCGTGTCTCCGGCCTCGCGGCCGGGGAGGCACGCCTTGGAGAACTATGGACCATCACCCGGACGGCGAGACCTACGCACAGGTCGAGTCCGTGCTCACGATGGAGTTCGCCGGGGTTCATCCCGCCGCGACCGTGACCCGCTGCATCGAAGCGGCTCACCACGGTGCGATGGAGGTCACCGGGTACGCCTACCCGGGCTTGGTGGAGCGCATCGCGCGCAAGCACCTGCAGGTGCTGGCCGTGATCGCCACCGATCAAGGGTGACGCGGACCGGCATCCTCACCCCTCAAGCAAGACTGGTGGGTCAGGATGCGCTTTACCCGGCCATGTGGCTGGGTAATCTATACGGTGGGTGCAGTGGGTGAGTGGTTAATCGGAGGCGGCAGTGCAGGTCAAGAAGGTTCTAACGTACGCAGCCATAGCGTTTGTGGCTTTCTACCTGTTCACCAGACCGGCTGACGCAGCCAGCGCGGTCAAGGGAGCAATGGACACTGTGGTGAATGCCGCGGATTCGCTGGCTCTATTCTTCACGAAGCTGACATGAGGCTGGTGACCCACGGGGACTCTGCTCCGGCGTCGGTCAACCGTTACCTTCTCCCCCAAGAGCACCAGGTCATCATGGTACGCCGCCATCCGGCGGTGCTGTTACGGCCGGTCGCCGAGGTCTTCGGCGGCTTGATCCTGGCGGGGCTCCTCAGCAAGTGGCTCGGTGAGAGTTCCGGCTCGCAGGCGTTGGTGATCGTCTGGTGGGCCTGGCTGCTCTTATTGATCCGCTTCGTGTGGAAGGTAGCGGAGTGGTCGGTCGACTACTTCGTGGTGACCTCCAAGCGCATGTTGCTGACCAGAGGTCTCATCACGCGGCGGGTCGACATGATGCCCCTCGGCAAGGTCACCGACATGAGCTTCCAGCGGTCGCTGCTCGGTCGCATGCTCGGGTACGGCGAGTTCGTGCTGGAGTCGGCCGGCCAGGACCAGGCGCTGTCGACGGTCCCCTACATCCCCTATCCGGAGACTCTGTACCTGGAGGTCTGCCAGATGCTCTTTCCGGGTTCAAACGACGACGATTAGTGATGATTCGTCCGGAATCCCGAGGTGTGAGACATGGCTCTCCCTCGGGATTCTTGACGTGGGTATACCCGATTCGGCTCCTTCGTGCCATCATGGCGGAACCATTGACCAAATCCTCGCCCTAAGAGATCACATGCCGAGTCAGGGAACCATCGGTGACCGCGTCCGCGGATTGCGGCTGAGCAGGCGTATGTCTCAGGCCCAGTTGGCTGGACCCGACCTATCCGACAGTTATGTCTCTCTCATCGAGTCCGGCAAGCGCACGCCGACGCCGGTCGTGGCCCGTCTGCTCGCCGAGCGGCTCGGGTGCACCACCGAGTTCCTCCTGCACGGGATCGAGCCGCGCCAGCGGATCGACACCGAGCTCGGGTTGCGCCATGCCGAGTTGGAGCTCAACCACGGCGACCCCGCGCTGGCCGCCGAGCGCTTCGGCGAGATCGTCCGCGCCGCCGGTGAGGACAACGCGCTCCTCGCGGCGCACGCACGGCTCGGCCGCGCTCGCGCGCTGGAGGCACAGGGCAAGATCGGCAGCGCCGTCGAGGCGTACGAGCGGCTCCGCCGTGAGGCCGCCGCGCACCCCGAGCGCCTGGCCGACCTTCCGCTGACCGTGGCGCTGTGCCGCTGCTACCAGAGAGCGGGTGACGTCCTGCGTGCGCGTGACCTCGGCACGCAGGCGCTGGAGCAGGTCACGCGGCTCCCCCTCGTCCACGGTGACGTGGCCGTCGACCTCGCCGCCGCGCTCGCGGAGGCCGAGATCGGCCTGTCGTACGTCGAGCAGGTGCTCGCCTCGACCGGCGTGCCGGTCCCCGACGACCGCACCACCGAGATCCTCTCCCTGTGGCAGGCCAGCGTGTCCGCCGCGGAGGGTGAGGATTCCGCGCTCGCCGTGCGGTTCGCCGACGACGCGCTCGCCGCCGGCCGTCCCGCCAGGATCGCCACCCGCATGGCCCAGGTGGCCACGCGCTGGGCCGAGCTGTCGGCGGCCCAGGGCAACGTCCAGGCCGACGAGTTCGACCGTCTGGTCTCGGGTGCGAGCGAGGTCTTCTCGGCACTGCCCGCCGCCGCGGCGGAGCACGGCCGCAGCCTCATCGTGCTGGCCAGGCTCAGGTTGAAGTCCGGCGACCACGTCGACGCGTCCCGCCTCGCGGGCCGCGCGCTCACGTTGCTGGCGGACGGCCCGGTGGCCGTCTCCGCCACGGCGCACCTGGTGCAGGCCGAGGCGGCGTTGGCACGGTCCGACGGCGACCCCGCGTCCAGCCTGCGGCAGGCCGTGGCCCTGCTGACCGCCGCCCCCACGACAGGAACGGTCCGCGACCGCGAGGTCGCCCGGGTCTGGCGTGAGCTCGGCGATCTGTGGGGAAGGGCCGGTCATCGTGATCAGCAGGCGCGAGCGTATCGTAGGGCACTCGAAGCGGTCGGAGTGAGGTCGACCGTCGCCGGTGTCGTGACAGCGGCGGTGTTCGCCAGGTAGGCCTCCATCTCCCGCGCTTTCTCGGATTTGGCGCTGAGGCACGGGAATAACTAAGGTCAACCAATCATTGACTCGTGGGATGATTGGTTACCTCGGAGGAGGCAGACTGTGAGTCTGCGTACGGCACAGCGGGCTTCCCTCGTCGATCAGGTGATCGAGCAGCTGAAGGATCAGATCACCTCGGGGTCCTGGCAGATGCATGCCAAGATCCCGACCGAGACGGTGCTCGCCGAGCAGCTCGGAGTCGGGCGCAACACCGTCAGAGAGGCGGTGCGCGCCCTCACCCACGCGGGTCTGCTGGAATGCCGCCAGGGCGACGGCACGTACGTCCGGGCCACCAGCGAGCTGTCGGGGGCGATGGCGCGCCGCCTGCGCGCGGCCGAGCACATGGAGATCCTCGAGGTGCGCCGCGCACTGGAGATCGAGGCGGCCAAGCTCGCCGCGGTGCGCCGCACCGAGGGTGACATCGAGCTCATCGAGGCGGCCCTGAAGCGCCGCGACCAGGCCTGGATGGCCGCCGACACCGACACGTTCGTCGAGGCGGACCTGGCCTTCCACATCGCCGTGGTCGAGGCCACCCACAACCGGGTGCTCATCGACCTCTACAAGGACTTCTCCACCGCTCTGCGCGCCAGCATCGCCGCGGCCGGCGCACCGCTCGCGGGCCACATCCCGCACGACGCCATCGCACGCGCCATCGCCGACGGCGACGCGGCCGCGGCCGAGCGCGCCGGGCACGCCTGCATGGAGCACATCGCCATCGCCCTCACCGAGGGAGAGCAGGACTAGGCCCGCGCCTCAGGCGAGCCGCAGGGACATGACCAGGTAGCGGAACGCCGGATCGTCGTCGTGGTCGGTGACGAGGACCGGCCGCGTCGGGGACGCCATGTTGAGCCGCACGTCCTCGGTCTCGACGCCGGCGAGGCCGTCCAGCAGGAAGTGCGGCTGGAAGGCGATCTGGAGCTCCTCGCCGTCGAGCTCGGCGGGGAGCGCCTCGGCGCCGCGGCCGATGTCGCCGCCGCCGGCCTGGACCAGCACCTGGCTTCTGGTGAACGACAGCCGGACCGGGGTGTGGCGCTCGGCGACGAGGGCCACCCGCTTGACTGCCTCCACGAACGGCGCGACCTTCAGCACGGCCGTGATGGGCCACTCGTCGCTGAGCCTGGAACGGTAGTCGATGAACTGCTCGTCCATCAGGCGCACGGTGGTCGAACGACCCGCGCACTCGAACCCGGCGATGCCGTCGCCGAACCCGACGGTCACCTCGCCGGCCCGCAGGGAACGGGCCACATCGGCGATCACGCGCGCGGGAACCATGGCCGACAGCCGCTGACCGGACGTCTCCGGGTGCCACAGGAAGTCCCTGGCCGCGATGCGGTAACGGTCGGTGGCCGCCAGCGAGACGTCGACGTCGTCCACGTCCACCCGCACACCGGTGAGCATCGGCAGCGAATTGTCCCTGCTGGCCGCGACGGCGACCTGTCCGACGGCCGCGGCGAACACACCGCCGCCGACGGACCCGGCCGCCGGTGGCATCGCCGGGAGCGTCGGGAAATCGTCCACCGGCAGGGTGAGCAGGCCGAACTCCGTGCTGCCACAGGTGAGCACCGCCTCGCCGCCGGCGGTGACGATCTCGACCGGCTCACCGGGAAGGCTCTTGGTGATCTCGGCCAGCACCCGCCCCGGAATCACCGCCGTGCCGGGCTCGGCGACGTCCGCCTCGACGAAGGCCCTTGCCGAGACGTCGTAGTCGAACACCGACAGCGTCACCCCGCCGTCCGACGCCTCCAGCATGATCCCCGACAACACCGGCACCGCCGGCCGCCCCGGCAGCGACCGCGCACACCACGCCACCGCGTCGGCCAGCACATCTCGGTCCACCTGGAACTTCACGCTGATTCATCCCCTCCGGAACGTCCGTCACCGCAAAGGTAACGCGCGACACAGACAATTGACGTCCAAGCGGCAACTCACTGCGAGTTCGCCTCCGGCACGACGACCCCGGCTACTTCCTTGTGCCGTTCAGATAGGTGAGGACGGCGAGGACACGGCGGTTGTCGTCGTCGGAGACGGCGAGGTCGAGCTTGGTGAAGATGGCGGCGGTGTGCTTGGCGACGGCGCTCTCGCTGAGGAACAGCCGCTGCGCGATGGCGGCGTTGGAACGGCCCTCGGCCATGAGTCCCAGCACTTCGCGCTCGCGAGAGGTGAGCCGGCCCAGGGGCTCGTCGCGCGCGTTGCTGGCGAGGAGCCGTGCGATGACGTCGGGGTCCATGGCGGTGCCGCCCCCCGCCACGCGGCGCACGGCGTCCACGAACTGGCCGGCGTTGAAGACGCGGTCCTTCAGCAGGTAGCCGACACCGCCGGTGCCGTCGGCCAGCAACTCGCGAGCGTAGAGCTGCTCCACATGCTGGGAAAGCACCAGCACCGGCAGGCCGGGGATCTTCCGCCGGGCCGCGAGTGCCGCCTGCAGTCCCTCGTCGGTGAACGTCGGCGGCAGGCGCACGTCCACCACGGCCACCTCGGGCCGCTCGACCAGCAGGGCCTTCAGCAGCTCCGGCCCGGACTCCACCGCCGCGACGATCTCGAATCCGTGGGCCGTGAGCAGGTTGACCAGGCCGTCCCTCAGCAGGAACAGGTCTTCCGCGATGACGACTCTCACGTGATCGTTCCCAGCTCCGCTCGTTTCGCCATGCGCAGGCTCTGCATGCCGAAACCCACCATAACCAGCCCGAGGGAGATCATGCCGATGATCACCGGCCACTGCAGCGGCTCCGGCATGTACAGCGCGAGGAACCAGCTGCGCTCCGGCACCCCGAAGATCTTCAGCCCGGCCGCGGCCAGGCCCTGCGGGAACAATGGCAGCCAGAACAGCCCCCACGAGAGGTTCATCAGGCGGCGCCGCCACACCGGCAGCGCCTCGCACGGCTCGCCTGGGAAGGCCCGCGGGATCTCGACCGTCGCCATGGTGGGCCCGCCTGCGGGGCTGCGCATCGCGAGCACACCGTCGAAGGCGGCCAGCCGGCGTTCGATGCCGCGCAACCCGCTGCCCTTCGCCGGGTCGGCGCCGCCGTGGCCGTCGTCGATGACGGTGACACGCAGAGCGGGGCCGCGGTGACTGATGTCCACGGTGACCGATCGCGCGCCGGAGTGCCGGCCCGCGTTGGCCACGAGTTCACTGATCACGAAGTACGCGGCCGACTCGACGGGTGCCTCCGGCCGGCGCGGCAGATCGACCGCCACCGTGATGTCGAGCGAACTGTCCAGCGCGAGAGCCCGCACGGCGTCACCGAGACCGCGCTCGGCGAGCACCGGCGGATGGATGCCCCGCACGAGCTGCCGCAGCTCCGTGAGGGAGGCGGCGGACGCCTCACGCACCTTGGCGATGAGGGCCTTGGCGGCGGCGGGGTCGCTCTCGACCAGTTCCTCGGCCGCGCCGAGGGTCATGCCGATGGCCACGAGACGCGCCTGCGCGCCGTCGTGCAGGTCACGCTCGATGCGCCGCAACTCCGTCGCCTGCGCGTCCACCACCTCGGTGCGTGACCGGTCCAGATGACGCAGCTGACGGTCAAGACGGGCCCGCACCGTGGGCCGCAGCAACACGCGGGTCCACCGTGCGTGCAGCTCAGGAGTGTTGACGGCCACCCACGGCACCAAGGCGAGCAGGAGAAGGCCGATGACGACCTGCGTCAGGCCGAGCGTGGCGATGAGCGCGACACCACCGGCGAGCATCAGCAGCGGCGCCGCCGCGATCGTGAGACCCACCACAGGGTCGCACACCAGCCATGCGTAGTCGCGCCAGGTCGCCGGGTCGCCGACCATCCAGGTGAACTCACGGTTGAATCGCGGGACGAGAGACGTCCGGTAGCGCAGCGGTCCTTCCCGGTACCACCCGTCGCGGTCCGGCAGAGGCGGCGGCGGTGCCGGACGGTACGGCGACGCGACGCCGTTCCCCGACCACGACTTCGCCATCGCACGTGCCTGACCCGCACGCGAGCGGACCATCCGCACGCTGGTCGGGAAGAGGAACACCAGCCCGAGCCCGAAGGTCAGCAGCAGGAGTGCCAGAGCCGGCACCACCACCACGAGGTTGGCGAGCGCGAGCATCACCAGCACCATGCTGCGGCCGAGCCCGGCGAACGTGCGAAGAACCATAGCCCCAGTGTGCGGCACCGGCACCGCGAGGTCATTGGACGTGGCCCCCCGGTGGGGGTGTATCCAGGTACACCCCCACCGGGGACGCAAGCGCATTCCGGCCGCGGTGGCCCCGCTTCTACCGTCGATGCCATGGACATCATCGAGATCACCGGCCTGCGCAAGCGGTACGGGGGGCGGACGGCGGTCGACGACGTCTCGTTCGGCGTCGCCGAAGGCGAGGTGTTCGGCATCGTCGGCCGCAACGGCGCGGGCAAGACCACGACGGTCGAGTGCGTCGCGGGCCTGCGGGTGCCGGACGCCGGCACCGTCAGCGTCGCGGGCCTCGACCCGCGTGCGGACCAGGCGGAGCTGCGCCGCACCCTCGGCGTGCAGCTCCAGGACTGCACGCTGCCGGACAAGCTGAGGGTCGGCGAGGCACTGCGCCTTTATGCGTCCTTCTACGAGCATCCCGCCGACTGGCGCACCCTGATGGAAGAGGTCGGCCTCGGCTCCAGACAGCACACGGCGTTCGCCAAGCTGTCCGGCGGCCAGCGCCAGCGTCTGTCCATCGCGCTGGCCCTCGTCGGCGCGCCACGAGTGGCGATCCTGGACGAGCTCACGACCGGCCTGGACCCCAAGGCGCGCAGAGAGACGTGGGAGCTCATCGAGCAGGTCAAGGCACGCGGCGTCACGATCCTGTTGGTCACCCATTTCATGGAGGAGGCCGAGCGGCTCTGCGACCGCGTCGCGGTCCTGGACGGCGGACGGGTGGCCGCCGTCGACACCCCCGAAGGCCTGATCGCCAGGGTGGACGGCAGCCACCGGCTGCGCTTCCGCGCGTCACCGGAGGCCGGTCCCGTCCTGCGATCGCTTCCCGAGGCGGTGACCGTCGGCGTGGAGGGTGACCGCTTCACCGTGACCGGCACAGGCGACCTCCTGCTGTCGGTGGTCACCGCACTCGCGGCCCATCACATCGCGCCAAGGGACTTCACGATGGACCGCGCGACCCTGGACGACGCCTTCCTGGCCCTGACAGGACACACCCCCCACCAGACCGACGAGAGGTCGACGACCAGGGACACACGCGGCACGGCCGACCCAGGCGCCGGTGCCACCCGCGGCACGGAGCCCGGGGGCAAGAGGCCGATGGTCCAAGACGCACACGGCAGCGCCGGCGCGCAAGGCGACAGCACTCTGGAGGAGAGATGAGCATGGCCACACCGGTCAGGTCCTCCGCGACCGCGGAGGGCTCGGAGCCGGTCGGTCGGCGGCGGCGCGTGGGGGGCACGCGCATGTTGCTGCTGACCGAGACGCTGATCTATCTGCGGGAGCCGATGACGACGTTCGTCACGCTTGTCCTGCCTCTCGGGTTGTTGCTGGGGCTCGGCCTGACGATCCCCGACTTTCGCGTCCCGCTGCCGGATTTCGGGGGCCAGCGGGTCGTGGACACTCAACTGCCCGCCATGATGATCATCTTGTCGGTCGCGGCGTCGGCTTTCAGCGCGATCCCCGCGGCACTCGCCACGTACCGCGAGCGTGGCATCCTGCGCAGGTTGTCGGTCACCCCTCTCCCACCTTCCCGGCTGCTCGGGGTGCAGCTCGTGATCAACCTGGCGTCCGCCGTGGTCGCGGCCACGCTGACCATCGTCGTGGGCCGTCTGCTGCTCGGCTCACGGATCCCGGTCCAGCTCGGCTGGTTCGTGGTGTCGTTCGTGCTCGGCGTCTGCGCGATGTTCGCCATCGGGCTGCTGCTCGCCGCCGTGGTGCCGGGAAGCCGCGCGGCCGGCGGCGTCGGCGCTCTGGTGATGTTCCCCCTGCTGTTCCTCGGCGGCATGTGGGTCCCGAGGGAGACGATGCCCGAGGTCCTGCGCCAGATCAGCGGCTTCACCCCCACCGGCGCCTTCGGCCAGACGTTGCGCGACGCCTGGGCCGGTACGACGCCTGAACCGCTCCACCTGGCCGTGCTCGCCGCCTGGCTCCTGCTGGCGAGCGTCGCGGCGGCCCGCCTGTTCCGCTGGGAATGACCTGCCCGCGACCCCGGCCGCGGATGACCCGGATCACGTCCAGGTCACCCGCGGTCACCTCGCGGCACCGCCGGCGTACCGGCCCACCGGCGGCGTACCGGCGGCGTACCGGCGGCGTACCGGCGGCGTACCGGCGGCGTACCGGCGGCGTACCGGCGGCGTACCGGCGGCGTACCGGCGGCGTACCGGCGGCGTACCGGCGGCGTACCGGCGGCGCAGCCGACATGTCGGTGACGTGGTCGGCCCGTTCGCGAAACTCCGGGAGCCGGAGGCGTGGGACATGGGGGGTCAGTCGCCGATGAGGCGGCGGGGGCCGGGCCCCTGGCGGCCCAGGTCGTCGCCGGGGTTGATCAAGGGGCAGCGGTCCAGGGACATGCAGCCGCAGCCGATGCAGTCGCTGAAGTCATCCCTTATCTGCTGAAGGCGGCGGATGCGCTGGTCCAGTTCGTCCCGCCACACCTCCGACATGCGCCGCCAGTCGGCGCGGGTCGGCACATGATCCGGCGGGAAGGTGGCGAGCACTGCCGCTATGTCCGCCAGGGGGATGCCCACCCGTTGCGCCATACGGATCAGCGCCACCCGCCGCAGCATGTCCCGGCGGTACCGCCGCTGGTTACCCGCCGTCCGACGGCTGCTGATCAGTCCCTGCCGCTCGTAGAAGTGCAACGCGGACACCGCCACACCGCTACGCGCCGCCAACTCCCCCACGGTGAGCTCGAAGCTGATCCCGTTCACGCGCGCACCCACCGATCACCGTTCGCGGACCTCAACCATACTCAAGGACGATACGGAGGAGGGGTCGTGTCAGCAGGGAACGGCCGGGAGCCGGCCGGCGGCGAACATCGTCGGAGTTACGTGCACGACTTCGCGGAACTCCGCGGTCATGTGTGACTGGTCGTGGTAGCCGGCGTCGCCGGCCAGACGGCTCACCACCCTGAAAGAACGATGAGACGCCGTCAACCGGGACCGGCGAGCGCGGTGGGAGGCGCCGGACGACTGATCAGTGCGGCGCCATGTCCACGAAGCGGCTGTAATGGCCCTGGAAGGCGACCGTCACCGTCGCCGTGGGGCCGTTACGGTGCTTGGCCACGATGAGGTCGGCCTCCCCGGCACGTGGTGACTCGCGCTCGTAGGCGTCCTCGCGGTGCAGGAGGATCACGACGTCCGCGTCCTGCTCGATGCTGCCGGATTCGCGTAGGTCCGACACCTGGGGTCGCTTGTCGGTGCGTTGCTCGGGGCCGCGGTTGAGCTGGGAGATGGCGATGACCGGGACCTCCAGCTCCTTGGCGAGGAGCTTGAGCGCACGGGAGATCTCGGAGACCTCCTGCTGACGGCTCTCGGTCTTCTTCGGCGAGCTCATCAGCTGGAGGTAGTCGACGATGACGAAACGCAGGTCGTGGCGCTGTTTGAGCCGGCGGCACTTGGCGCGGATCTCCATCATCGACATGTTGGGGGAGTCGTCGATGAACAGAGGGGCCTCGGCGACCTCGCTCATGCGGCGCGCGAGCCGGGTCCAGTCGTCGTCGTTCATGGTGCCGGCGCGCATGCTGTGCAGCGCGACACGAGCCTCGGCGGACAGCAGGCGCATGGTGATCTCGTTGCGGGACATCTCCAGCGAGAACACCACCGTCGTCATGTGGTGCCTGATGGCGGCGGACCGCGCGAAGTCCAGGCCGAGCGTGCTGTTGTGCGTCGGCACGCAGGACCGTCCCGCGAGGTACATGTGGTCGGCGTTGTCCACCTCGACGCAGCGGACCGGCCGGGACGGCACCGGCCGCACCGCCACCACCCGCCGGACTCGCCGCGACTCCCCCGTGACCTCGGCCACCGTGAGGCACACCGCCTGTCGGGGTGCCGAGACGCCGTGCACGGCCAGGGTCCGCAGCGTGGCGGTGGCACCGAGGCTCAGTGCGAGCTCGTGTACGTCCTCGGCGAGGCCGGGCCGCTCGAAGTCCAGCTCGACCACATCGCCGTCCCGCCGTCCCGCGACGGCGCACAGAGCCGCGAGCAGTTCCCGCCGCTGGGTCTCGGAGCCGCGAAGGTAGGCACGGGGGACACGCTTCAGCGAGCCGAACCGTGCCGCGAGCGCTGAGGCCGGCTCAGGCAGGTCCTGAGCCGGCAGCACGAACGGCGCGGCCGGCTCGACGAGAACGTCGCGTCCTGGCAGGACGGCGGCGATCTGGTCCGTGGTGAGGACGACGGAGCGCGCGGCGGACCGCACAGCGGGGAGCGTGAGGCCGGGGCCGAACTCGCCGGTGTGCACGTCACCGGGCTCGATCCGAGAAGGACCGGCCTGCTCGGGGGTGAGCACGGGTACGGCAGCGGCGCCGGACGCGACCGAAACGGCACCACGAGGAAGTGGGACGAGCGCCGGGACGGTGACGCGCCACTGGTGGAGCGCGTCGGCGACGATGACGGTGCCGTCGTCGAACTCCACCTCGTGACAGGGACGGCCGTGCAGTACGCCGGTGGCGGCCACGACGCGGGTGGGGCGGCCGTCGGCGCCGATGAGCAGGTCGCCGGGGGTGACCTCCCCCATCGTCGTCCAGCCGCCGGGGGTCGGCAGCGGGGTGTCGAGGGCCAGTGCCTTGCCGATGGCGGGACGTGCGGCGACCACGATCATCTGGCCGGGATGCAGGCCGTTCATCAGCGCGTCGAGGTCCTGGAAGCCGGTGGGGACCCCGACCATCTGGCCGCTGCGGCTGCCGATGGCCTCGATCTCGTCCAGCGCTCCCGGCATGATCTCCGACAGCGGCCGGTAGTCCTCGCTGGTGCGCCGCTCGGTCACCGCGTAGATCTCGGCCTGCGCACGGTCGACCAGCTCGTCGACCTCTTCGTTCTGACCGCCGTAACCGTAGGACACGATGCGGGTGCCGGCCTCGATGAGCCGCCGCAGGATCGCCTGCTCCCGCACGATCTTGGCGTAGTAGCCGGCGTTGGCCGCGGTGGGGACGACGGCGGTGAGGGTGTGCACGTACGCGCCGCCGCCGACCCTGGCTATCTCGCCGCGTTTGGACAGCTCACCGAAGACCGTCACGGCGTCCGCGGGCTCGCCGCGGCCGTACAGGTCGAGGATGGCGTCGTAGATGATCTGGTGGGCCGGCCGGTAGAAGTCGTCGGAGCGCACCACCTCGACCACGTCGGCGATGGCGTCCTTGGACAGCAGCATGCCGCCGAGGACCGACTGCTCGGCCTCGATGTTGGCGGGTGGTGTGCGCTCGAACGGTGTTTCGAACGACGGGGCGATCTCGCTGCTCATCCCGGCGCCCCTCCTTGAACCCACCGGCACCCCCGAGGTGGCCGGGGTGACAGTTTGGCCCTTTCCGCGAGAACCGGCAACGTGTCCTGTAGACAAGGCTGTGGATAACGTGTGGACTTCTCGCCTCAGGGTGTGGGTGAGCTGGGGACAACTCTGTGGATAACTCAGAGGCCGTTGTGCACAACCCATACTGAGCAGCGGAAACCGTATCCACCGGCTGTGGAGAAAAGAAAGTCGGCCCGACACGCCGCCGATGGCCCACCCCGGGTGCGGACCACGCAGACGTAAGGGGCAAAATAACCTAGTGGCCCTTACATCGCGTGCGGACGGCCGAGAGATCCTCCGCCTCGCCGTCCCCGCGTTCGGCGCGCTGATCGCCGAACCCCTGTTCATCCTCGCCGACTACGCGATCGTAGGCCGTCTCGGCACCACCGCGCTCGGCGCGCTCGGCATCGCCGGCGCGGCGATCACGACCCTGGTGAACATCTGCGTCTTCCTCGCCTACGGCACCACGGCCGCGGTGGCCCGCCAGGCGGGGGCCGGCGACCTGCCACGCGCCGTGAAACAAGGTGTGGACGGCCTGTGGCTGGCCATCACCATCGGCGCCGTCCTGATCGCGGTGTGCTGGCCGCTCGCTCCATGGATGGTCGAACTGTTCGGCGCCACCCCGGACGTCGCCGGTCAGGCCGTCACCTATCTGCGGATCAGCCTCATCGGCACCCCCGCCATGCTCGTCATCCTCGCCGGCACCGGCGTGCTGCGCGGGTTGCGCGACACCGTCACGACCCTGACCGTGTCCATCGGCTCCTTCACGCTGAACGCCGTGCTGAACGCCGTCTTCGTGCTCGGGTTCGGCTGGGGCATCGCCGGGTCGGCCTGGGGCACGGTGCTCGCGCAGACCGCCGGAGCGGCCGTCTACCTCGCGACCGTGGTCCGGGCCGCGCGACGGCACCGCGTGCCGGTACGGCCCGACCTCGCCGGGATCCGGGCCAGCGGGACGGCCGGCATCGCGCTGCTGATCCGGACCGTCTGCATGCGGATCGTGCTGCTCGTCGCCACCGGCGCCGCCACCCGCATGGGTGACGCACCGCTCGCGGCGCACGCCATCGCCACCCAGATCTGGACCCTGACGGCGTTCGCCCTCGACGCCATCGCGATCGCCGGCCAGGCCATCACCGGGCACGCGCTCGGCGCGGGGGACGTGCGCCGCACCAGGGCCGCGACCCGCACCATGGTGATCTGGGGTATCGGGTACGGCGTGGTGCTCGGCCTGCTCATCCTGCCGCTCGCACCGGTCATCCCGCACCTGTTCGGCGCGGAGCCCGCCGTGGCCGAACACCTGGTTTCGGTGTTGTGGCTGGTGGCGCTGCTGCAACCTCTGGCCGGGCTGGTGTTCGTGCTCGACGGCGTGCTCATCGGCGCGGGTGACCGCCGCTACCTGGCCTGGGCCTCGGCCGCCACCACCGTCGTGTACCTGCCGGCCGCCTACCTCGTCACCCACCTCGGCGGCGGACTCGTGGCCCTTTGGGCCGCTCTGGCACTGTGGATGGCCGCCAGAGCGTGCACCCTGTCCCTCAGGGCCAACGGCCACGCCTGGCTCGTCACCGGCGCTTGAGAGGCGGACATGCCGCGACCCCTCACCGGCGGGGCCGGAAAGGGGTCGCGGGCCGAGCGTTTCTCACCGCGGGACGGCGAGAGCCGAGCTCAGGAGCCGAGGACCTCGACGTCGAGGCTGGCGGAGACCTCCGGGTGGAGGCGGACGGACACCCGGTGGGAGCCGACGCTCTTGATCGCGTTGTTGATCTCGATGCGGCGGCGGTCCAGCGAGGGGCCACCCGCGGCCTTCACCGCGTCGGCGATGTCGCCGGTGGTCACCGAGCCGAACAGCCGGCCGGAGTCGCCGGCCCGGGTGCGCAGCGTCACCCGCAGGTTGCCGAGGCGACCCGCGACCTCCTTGGCGGTGTCCAGGTCACGGATCTCGCGGGCCGAGCGGGCCTTCTTGATCGACTGGATCTGCTTCTCGCCGCCGCGGGTCCACAGCAGCGCGTACCCACGGGGGATGAGGTAGTTACGGCCGTAGCCGTCCTTGACCTCGACGACATCACCCGGGGCGCCGAGGCCCGTGACCTCGGTGGTCAGAATGAGCTTCATGTCTTCCGGCCTCCCGTCAGCGCGCCGTGCTCGTGTACGGCAGCAGGGCCATCTCACGAGCGTTCTTGATCGCGGTCGCCACGTCACGCTGGTGCTGGGTGCAGTTGCCCGTCACCCGGCGCGCACGGATCTTGCCACGGTCGGAGATGAACTTCCGCAGCAGCGCCGTGTCCTTGTAGTCGACGTAGGAGATCTTGTCGTGGCAGAACAGGCAAACCTTTTTCTTCGGCTTGCGCAGTGCCGGCTTCGCCATCGTGGTGCTCCTCCTGAAGAGCCCCGCTCACGCGGGAATGGTCGATATCGGTTACTGGATGTGGATGGAACGTGGATCAGAAAGGCGGTTCGTCGCTGAGGTCGCCACCCTGGGAGCCGCCGAAGCCGCCACCCTGGTTGTAGCCGCCACCACCCTGCGAGCCGCCGCCGTAGCCGCCGCCACCGCCGCCGAAGCCGCCACCGGACGGCGCCGGCGTGGCCGAGGCCCACGGGTCGTCGGACCCGCCGAAGCCGCCGCCACCGCCGCCGCCACCCTGACGCGAGGTCTTGTTGACCTTGCAGGTGGCGTTACGCAGGGACGGGCCGACCTCGTCGACCTCGACCTCGTAGACGGTGCGCTTCTCGCCTTCCTTGGTCTCGTACGACCGCTGGCGCAGCCGCCCCTGGACGATGACCCGCATGCCACGCTGAAGGCTCTCGGCGACGTTCTCCGCCGCCTGGCGCCAGACGTTGCAGGTCAGGAAGAGGCTCTCGCCGTCCTTCCACTCGTTGGTCTGGCGGTCCATGAACCGAGGAGTGGACGCGATGCGGAACCGGGCCACGGCCTGCCCCGAAGGGGTGAAACGCAGCTCGGGGTCGTCGACAAGGTTGCCGACGATGGTAAGGGTGGTGTCGCCTGCTGCCATCGGTCGCTCTCGCCTTCGTGGGTGAATCTGCGCTGCTATCGCGCCCAGAGTACGGCCATCGTCCGACAAAAACCGGGCTTCGGCCGCACCGGCGGCGCGGCTCAGTGCACGTCGGGACGCAGCACCTTGGTCCGCAGGATGCCTTCGTTCAGGTTGAGCTGACGGTCGAGCTCCTTGACGGTCGCCGGCGCGGCGGTGACGTCGATGACGGCGTAGATGCCCTCGGACTTCTTGATGATGTCGTACGCGAGACGGCGACGTCCCCAGACGTCGACCTTCTCCACGGTGCCGCCGTCGTTGCGCACCACCGTGAGGAACTGGTCGAGCGAGGGAGCGACCGTGCGCTCGTCGAGGGACGGGTCGAGGATGACCATGAGCTCGTAACGGCGCATAGGACTTCCAACCTCCTCTGGACTCTGCGGTCACGACACCATGCCGTGACAGGAGGACGCTGACGTCGTCGCCCCGCCTTCGGAGGCGGTGCGGTGATCGCGCGGTGACGACACGCGCACAACTTGCCGACGTAGCTCGGACGAGTCTACCAGCGACCCGCCACCACCCGGCGACGCTCAGGTGCGTACGGCGAGAGCGAACCGGGAACGTCATGCCGAGAAGAGACAGTGAACGACAAAAGGGAGGAAGGAGGCGGCCGGCATGCCGCACACCATAGGCCCGCTGCGACTCAAGACCCCGAAGCTGACCCTCAACTCCGACGGCCGCAGGCATCCGCTGGAGAACGCACTCACCCTGACCGCGCTCGGTCTCGGCCTCGTGGCCCTGGTCTGCGGGCTCGTCACCCCGGCGCACGCCGCCGCGTCATGGGCCGGCGTGCTCGGCTTCCCGATCGGGCTCTACGCGCAGTACGTCTCGGCCACGACCGAGGAACGGTCGGTCAACATCGTGGCCATCATCATGTCCTTCGTGGGAGCCGCTCTCGGCATCTACCACGGAGGCTTCCTCTTCTAGGTGACAGGCGGGGCGCTGTCGAACACGCCCCGCCGGGGAGCCGCAGCGCCGTCATTTGCCACCGATGTGCAGGTCGACGCCGAGAAGGATCAGGAACCACAGGAAAACCGCGAGAAGCGCCTGCGCGATCTGCCTGAGCAGAGCGGGGGTGATGTAGTCGTGAACCCAAGCCACGTAAATGCCGATCAGGATGTAGATCAGCCCTAAAAGACTGACCCCGCGGCGGTAGTAGGCCACTTTTGTCTCCTATATGTCACGGTACGCGGGTCTCTTGGCGTACCAACGCGGCGCTCCACTGCCCCTGCATCGCCCCCCGAAACGGCTAGGCTGCACCGCATGGTGCGTATCGGAGCTCACGTCGACCAGGACGACCCGCTGGCCCACGCCGCGGCCCGTGACGCCGAGGTGGTCCAGTTCTTCCTCGGCGACCCGCAGGGCTGGAAGGGCCCGGTGATCCCGGCGAGCGCCGACGCGTTGCGCGCCTCCGACGTCGAGGTCTACGTCCACGCGCCGTACGTCATCAACGTCGCGACCGCCAACAACCGCATCCGCATCCCGAGCCGCAAGCTGCTCGCGTCCCAGCTCCAGGCCGCGGCGTCGATCGGCGCCAAGGGCCTGATCGTGCACGGCGGCCATGTCGGCAAGACCGACGACCCGCAGACCGGCTTCGACAACTGGCGCAAGGTGTTCGAGCGGCTGGAGCAGCCCGTCCCCGTCCTGATCGAGAACACCGCGGGCGGCGACAACGCCATGGCGCGCCGCCTGGAGCGCATCGCCAGGCTGTGGGACGCTCTGGACGGCTTCGACGTCGGTTTCTGCCTGGACACCTGCCACGCGCACGCCGGCGGCGAGGAGCTGATCGGCCTGGTGGACCGGGTGAAGGCCATCACCGGCCGCATCGACCTGGTCCACTGCAACGACTCACGCGACGCGTTCGACTCCGGCGCCGACCGCCACGCCAACCTCGGCAAGGGCTCGATCGACCCCGAGCTCATCCTCGCGGTGTGCCGCGCCGCCGGAGCGCCGGTGGTCGTGGAGACCCCGGCGGACGGCCAGGCGGCCGACATCGCCTTCCTGCGCGAGCACCTGTGACTGGCGTCAGCCGGCCCAGGCCCCGCTGAGGAACGTCAGCACGTTCAGCACCATCAACGGCCCCGCGAGCAGCGCGTACGTCCACAGCACCGGCTTCCGCCTGACCGCCGCCTGAGCGAGCAGGATCCACACCGGCCACCACAGCAGCGCCGACCGGGGGATCGACAGGTAGTACGCCGAGAGCACCAGCGCGCCGAGCTGCAATGCGACGTACAGGAACTCGCTCCAGCGCCGCCGGATCAGCAGCCACAGGAGGGCCGCGACCCCGAGCAGCGCTCCCGCGATCTCCATGCGGAACGGCCAGGCGAACTGCCCGTCGCCGGAGGCCATCTGCCACGTCGTCCAGAACGACTCCCACGGCCACGACATCTCGCGGCCCCAGCCCGCCTGCTGCGCGTGCTGCCAGGCGAGCCAGTCACCCGAACGGCTGTACTGGTAGGCCGAGTACGCCACCAGCGGCAGGAACGGCACCAGCAGCCACGGCGCCTTGCGCGCCGGCTGCCTGCGCATCACGAACTCGACGATCAGGGCGAGCGCCAGGAACAGACCGGTGATACGGGCCCCCGACGCTCCGGCGGCGAGCAGCCCCGCGGCCATCCAGTTGCCGCGCCGCGCGGCCAGCCACGCGGGGATCGCGAACCCGAGGAACAGCGCCTCGCTGTACCCGGCGAAAAGGAACACCGCGGTGGGGCACAGCAGGAGCATCACGACGGCCAGCCGGCCGGTTCCCGGCGGGCCCTCCAGCTCGCCGAGCCGCGCCAGGGCCACCATGGCCACGGCCCCCGCGACGAACGAGATCAGCAGTCCCGCGAGTGACCAGTCCGGGATGATCAAGTGCACCAGCCGCAGGGCCAGCGGCATGCCGGGGAAGAAGGCCGGCAGGCCCGCGTCCGGCGGGGCCGCGGGGTCGCCGTCGTACCCGAACTTCGCGATGTCCACCAGGAGTTTGGCGTCCCAGTGCAGCCACCGCTCCAGGAACGAGCTGTCCTTGTCCTGCGCGAGCACACCGATCCACACGATCGCGGTGAGGACGATACCGGCCCGCGACAGCGTCCACAGTCCCACCGTGGCGGCGTATGTGTCACGGGCCGAAGGCCGCGCGTCGGCTACGGCCTCGGTCTCCTGGGGGGACGTCTGCACGTAGAGGAGAATAGGCGGTCATCCCGGACTCTCGATCAGATTTACGGCGACTGACGGGACGGGACATTCTTGATCAGCCCGGCCGTCACCACGCAGGACGGCACGGCCGGGACAAACGTGAAACTTTCGCGTCCGCCGGATCAGGCGGGGGCCGCCGGAGCCTCGTCGCGCGCCGCCGGACGGTCCAGCCGCAGCGCGAAATGGTCAGGCGCGCCGTCGAAGACACCGCCGATGGGGTCGTCCACGCCACCCTGCCGGATCACGTCGTGCTCCGGCCACAGGATGTCGCGCACCACGAACGCGGCCAGGATCGCGATGGCCAGCACCCGGCCCCACACCGTGGCGAAGTAGGCGGTGTCGCCGATGCCGAGCATCTCATTGCCGGGCTGGAGGTGGACCAGGTAGAGCCAGATGGCGAAGAAGTACGCACACTCGGCGATCTGCCACAGCACGAGCGGCTTCCAGTTGGGCCGGGCCAGCACGGCGAACGGCACCAGCCACAACACGTACTGCGGCGACCACACCTTGTTGGTCATCATGAACGCGGCCAGCACCAGGAAACACAGTTGCATGAGCCGGGGCCGGGTGCGCGCGGTGAGCGCGAGCACCGCGATGGCCACGCACATCAGGCCGAACGACGCGATGCCGAGAGTGTCGACCTTGGCCGAGTCCCCGAGGTAGGGCCACTGCTTGCTCTGGAAGAAGAACCACACCGACCCCCAGTCGGCGCCACGCTCGCTGCTGAAGACGTAGAACCTCTTCCAGCCCTGGAAGGCCAGCAGCATGTACGGCAGGTTGACCACCACCCAGGTGATCACCATGCCGCCGACCGCGTACAGGAAGGCGGGGAACTTCCTCGTGCGCAGCGCGAGAAGGAACAGCGGCCCGAGGAAGACCACGGGATAGAACTTGGTCGCCACCGCGAGGCCGAGCAGCACACCGGCGAGGAAGTGTTTCTGCCGGGACCACGCGAGGAAGGCGCCGAGCGCGAGCACGCCGCACAGCAGGTCCCAGTTGATGAACGCGGTGAGGATCAGCGCGGGGGCGAGCGCGTACCACGCGGCGTCCCACGGCCGGCGCTGCAGGAGCGCCAGCTTCGCCATGATCACGACCCCGACGACCAGTGACACGGCCATCAGCAGCACGGTGAGGTCGTAGAACCACACCCCAGGGTCGTTCAACCCGCCGACGATGCGCTGGATCATCCACATCAGAGCGCCGATGCCGACCGGGTACTCCACAGGGTGGCCGAAATAGGGAGCCAGACCCTGGTCGAGCTTCTCGTTCCACCACAGCGGATAGATGTCGGTGTAACAGAAGTTCAGGAACTGCTGCGTACCGTCGTTCCACGCGCCGTTGAACCGGCACGGCCACTTCCACAGATACGCGAGCAGCGCTCCCGTCGTCGCGAGGAGCGCGAGGGGCACGAACGGCGCCGCGGCCCGCGCCACGGAACCCGACGTTCCCGCGGCGTACGTCGATCGGTTCATGACCTCATCCCATCACCTTGTCCCGGCACCCCGATGGCGCCGGGACTCCCAGATGATCCCTCACCGCGCCGGTGCGCGTCGTCCGCTTGTCTGTTCAGGGCCGGGGGTGGGGGGAGGGGTCGTCGCCGCGGCACCGGGTGCGTCGCCCCCGAACGGGTCGGGTCCGCCGCCGTTGTTGCAGGCGTCGTCCCACGGGAGACAGCCGTCGTTCGGAATGCCGTTGTCGTCCGGCAGTCCGTCGTCGGTCGGGAAGCCGTCGCCGTCGGGGAAAGTTTCATCCTGAGTGGGTGTCGGGGTGGGGGTCGGCTTCGGCGCGAGGTCCAGCGGCGAGCCGATGTTGGACGGCGGCGGGAACTCCTCGGCCTTCTTGCCCTTCATCGCCTCGGCCATGAAAGCGCGCCACACCCGGGCCGGCACGGTGCCGCCGTCGAAGTTGTTGCCGAGGGACAGTTCGGCACCGGTCTTGCGGTCTTCCTTGTACATGCCGACCGCCGTGGACAACTGCGGGGTGAACCCGACGAACCACGCTTCCTTGTTGTCGTTGTTCGTACCGGTCTTGCCGGCCACCGGACGGTCGGCGAGCGCCGCCGCCGTACCGGTGCCGCCCTTGACCACCGACCGGAGCGCGACGATCGCGTCGGCGGCGACCTCTTCGGCGATGACCTGCTTGGGTGTCTTGTCCTCGGTGATGATCTGGACCTTGTTCGGGTCGAGCACCTTGATGACGGTGTGCGTCGAGTAGTGCTTACCGGCGTTCGCGAAGATCGAGTAACCGGCCGCCTGCTCCAGCGGGGTGACGCCGGCACTGCCGATGGAGAACAGGTACTTGTGCTTGTTGACGCTCGTCTCCATGGCGTCCTTGCTCAACCCGGCGTCCTCGGCGATGCGCTTGACCGCGTCGAGACCCACCTCGAACCCCATCTGGCCGTAGGCGGTGTTGATGGAGTGCTGCGTGGCGTAGATGATGTCCATCGCGGACGGCGTGGAGTGGCCGTTGCTGATGGGGGTCGTGCCTTCGAGCTTCAGCGGCTGCTTGCCGGTCACGTAGCTCTTCAGGCTGTGCCCCGCCTCCAGCCACGCCGCCAGCACGTACGGCTTGAACGCCGACGCGGCCTGCTTGCGCGCCTGGAACGCCTCGTTGAACTGGTCGGGACGCTTGCCGAGGTAGTTGTTGCCTCCGTAGAACGCGATCACGCGGCCGTTCGTCGGATCGACGGCGGCGAGGCCGGTGTGGACCTCCTTGGGGAGGCCGGCGGTGGTCTGGTTCACCGCCGTCCTGGCCGCCTGCATGAGCTTGCGGTCGAAGGTCGTGTAGATCTTGTAGCCGCCGGTCTCGATCTGCGCGCGCGGCAGGCCCTTGGCCTCCAGCTCCTTGAGCGCCTCGGTCAGCATGTAACCGCGCAGGCCGCCGAACGCCGACGACTGCTTGCGCGGCTCGATCTTGGGGAACTTCAGGGTGGCCGGGTAGGCGCTGTACTCCTGGGGGTTCAGCTTGGCCATCTGCTTGAGCACATAGCCGAAACGGAACTGCGTGCCGGAGAAGTTCTTCTTCTCCTCCGCGATGTCGAACGCACCCGGCTGCTGGATGCGGCCCGCCAGGTAGGCACCCTCGGCCGGGGTGAGCTTCTTGACGCCGTGACCGAAGAACTCCTTGGCGGCGGCCTCGATGCCGTAGGTGTTGCGGCCGAAGGGGATGGTGTTCAGGTAGTACTCGAGGACCTTGTCCTTGCTCCACTCCTTGTCGAGCTTGATCGCGATGAAGATCTCCTTGACCTTCCGCTTGATCGCTCGCTCCTGGCTGAGGCCCTTGAAGTAGTTGCGCGCCATCTGCTGGGTGATGGTCGACGCACCCTGCACCTGCTCCCCGGTGGCCGTGGACCAGGCCGCGCGCACCAGGCCGGTGAAGGAGATGCCGTCGTCGCTGTAGAACGTGTCGTTCTCGGCCGAGATCACGGCGTCCCGCACGTACTTCGGCACGTCGTCGAGCTTGACGGCCCTGCGTTCGGTGCCGAGGCGCGCCATGGTGGAGCCGTCGGCGTAGTAGAACGTGCTGCCCTCGGCCTTGGCCGCGTCCTGCGCGTCCTTCTCGGTGGGGAGGTCGGTGTTGGCGTACGCGACGGCGATCATGCCGAAGATCCCGGCCGTCAGGACCGCGAGGCCGGCCAGCATGATCTTCCAGCTCGGCACGAACCGGCGCCATCCCTTACGGCGCGGCGGCTCGCCGCCGTCCTTCCCGGCCCGGCGCCTACCGGGCCCGCCTGGACCACCCGGGCCACCAGGACCGCCTGGGCCACCGGGACCGCCTGGGCCACCGGGCGGGCCGCCTCTGCGGCGGGAGACCCGGGTGCCCGGCTCACGGCTGACCACGGTCTCCGCGTCGGACGGGCCGCGCCGCTCGGCCGGCCCCAGGTCACGCCGCTCAGGGCCGCCGTGATCACGGCGCGGGCCGCCTGGGGCACGGTCGTCCGGGGCACGGTCGGCGGGACCGCGGGCCGGGGACGCGGCCCCCGCGACCCTGGCCATCGACTGGGTGTCCTCGTACGCCGCCTCGGCGCGCCGGGAACGCGGGCCCCCCGAGGGCCCACGTCGCTCGCCGCCGGCCGCGCGCGGGTCGCCCTGCCGACGGCCCGGCTCGGCCGTGGCGCGGCGCTGCTGCTCGCCGTACCCGTCGTATGGCTGGGGTGCGGCACGGTCGCGGCTCTCGGGCCGGAGTGGCGCCGCGCGGCGTCCCGGTGACGGTTCCTGCGACCAGCCCGGTGGCGGGGCCTGGTGTCCAGCGGCGGGAGCACTCCCCTGAGCAGAGCGACGGCGCCGCCCCTGACGAGCGGATGCATCGGATCCCTCGGCTGGGCCGGGGTGGCCGGTCGGCTCGGGGCCATAGCTGCTGTAACTCACGCGTCCTCGTCGGGTCAACTGGCGATCTGGAGGTCTTCGACGTCTGTGCAGGCGGTTGTAACACGCCTTGAGGGAACAGAGAGACTCGATCGGGGGCCGGCTAGGTCTCCGCGATCTGCCGGCCCAAGTCGGAGTCGCCCGGTGGCCCGTCAGTGCCTAGGACGAAGGAGACCGTCAGGTGATTCCATGCACAACCTTGGCAGACCTCGACAACGTAGACCCGGAATTCCTGGTATTCGCGGGCCATCTGAACAAGGTCTGACGTCGCCTTTACGTGCCCTGCGACCCTGCCGAGCTGGTCACCGTACACGTATGTGACATGGGTCACGTTCTGGTGCTCGCATATAGGGCATCTGCGCTGCGTTGGCTCGCCGTGGTATCTGGCCGCACGCAGAAGGTAGGGATGAGCATCGCACACATCACGCTTGGTCGTGCGACCCGAGCGAAGCGACTGGACCGTCGCCCGCTTCGCGAGGCCGTAATCCACGACCCGTCGCTGTGACCACATGAGCGCCAGACTACGACTTTTTTCGCAAATGAGGTCAATCGCCGAGCGAGTCCCTTGATTGCAGACTATGCCGACCCGACGTATCCTGCTGATGTATCGGCTCGATACATCAGCGCGAGAGGGGGCGGTTCCAGTGGCGGTCGGACGAGGCGGTGTGCTGGAACTCGCCGTGCTCGGCTCGCTCAACGAAACACCTCTACATGGCTATGAGCTGCGCAAACGGCTCAACGCCTTGCTCGGCATGTTCAGGGCGTTCTCCTACGGTTCGCTCTACCCATGCCTGCGGCAGTTGCTCATCAACGGCCTGATCGCGGAGGAGCCGCCGGAGGACGGCGACACGGCCACGCAGAGCGATGTGGCCCCGCCGCTCACCGGCCGTCGATCGAAGATCGTTTACAAGATCACCGCAGAAGGCAAAGAACGACTGCAAGAGCTGCTGACCCAGTCGGGGCCCTCGTCCTGGGAGGACGAGAGCTTCGGCGTGCACTTCGCCTTCTTCCGCCTCACGGAGGCCGAAGTGCGGTTGCGCATCCTGGAGGGCCGCCGCAGCCGCTTGGAGGAGCGTCTCGACGCGGTCCGCACCGCTCTCGCCCGCACGCGCGAACGGCTCGACAGCTACACCCTTGAGCTGCAACGCCACGGCCTGGAGTCGGTCGAGCGCGAGGTGCGCTGGCTGAACGAACTGATCGACACCGAACGCGCGCAAGCCGTTCGAGCAAGAGCGGAGAGGGCGCAGGCGCAGTCCGCCGAGCCCGTTCCTGATGAATCGAATGAGTAAAGGAGCGAGTGCGATGGGTTCCGTGCGCGTAGCCATCGTCGGCGTGGGAAACTGCGCCGCGGCGCTGGTCCAGGGCGTGCATTATTACAAGGACGCCGACCCTGCCACCCGGGTTCCCGGGCTGATGCACGTCCAGTTCGGCGACTACCACGTCGGTGACGTGGAGTTCGTCGCGGCCTTCGACGTCGACGCCAAGAAGGTCGGCCGCGACCTGTCCGAGGCGATCGTGGCGTCGGAGAACAACACCATCAAGATCTGCGACGTGCCTCCCACCGGGGTCACCGTGCAGCGCGGCCCCACCTACGACGGCCTCGGCGAGTACTACCTCGAGATGATCGAGGAGTCCGACGAGTCCCCGGTCGACGTGGTCGCCGCTCTCAAGGAGGCCCGCGCCGACGTCCTGGTGTCCTACCTCCCGGTGGGCTCCGAGGACGCCGACCGCTACTACGCGCAGTGCGCCATCGACGCCGGCGTCGCCTTCGTCAACGCGCTGCCGGTGTTCATCGCCTCCGACCCGGTATGGGCCAAGAAGTTCACCGACGCGGGTCTCCCGATCGTCGGCGACGACATCAAGTCGCAGGTCGGCGCCACCATCACCCACCGCGTCATGGCCAAGCTGTTCGAGGATCGCGGGGTCGAGCTGCTGCGCACGTACCAGCTCAACTTCGGCGGCAACATGGACTTCATGAACATGCTGGAGCGCAAGCGTCTCCAGTCCAAGAAGATCTCCAAGACCCAGTCGGTCACCTCGCAGATCCCGCACGAGATGGCCAAGGCCGACGTCCACATCGGCCCGTCCGACCACGTGCCGTGGCTCGACGACCGCAAGTGGGCCTACGTGCGCCTCGAAGGCCGTTCCTTCGGCGACACGCCGCTGAACCTCGAGTACAAGCTCGAGGTCTGGGACTCGCCGAACTCCGCAGGCGTCATCATCGACGCGGTGCGCGCCGCCAAGATCGCCATGGACCGCGGCATCGGCGGCCCGATCCTGTCGGCCTCGTCCTACTTCATGAAGTCCCCGCCGGAGCAGTACTCCGACGACGACGCGCGTGACGCCGTCGAGAAGTTCATCCGCGGCGAGGTCGAGCGCTGACCCGTCAGCCTTGACCACCGGGCCGCGCGGCGGCAGGCAGGTCCGCCGGGTCGCCCACGGGCCACGCCGCGGGGTCAGGTCCGAGTGCGGTGAGGAGGGGCACCTGCTCACCGCACCACGGCGAGATGGCGAGCAGCCCGCTCGTCACGTCGTCGGCGAACTCCTTCCACGGCATCCAGCGCGCGTCCCCCACCTCGTCGGGGTTCGGCCGCGGGTCGCCGGAGACGACGGCGCGGTAGACCGGGCACATCTCGTGCTCCACCGTGCCGTCCCCCATCACCGCGCGGTACGCGAAGCCCGGCAGGATGAGGTCGACGCGGCCGGACGTCAGGCCGAGCTCGTACGACAGCCGGCGGACCACCGCGTCGGACGGCGTCTCACCCGGCAGCGGGTGACCGCACACGCTGTTGGTCCACACCCCCGGCCAGGTGAGCTTGTGGGAGGCGCGGCGGCTGAGCAGCACGCGGCCGTCCTCGTCGAACACGTAGCACGAGAACGCCAGGTGCAGCGGCGTGTCGGCGCCGTGCACGGCCGCCTTTGGCGCGGTGCCGACGGCCTCACCGGCGGCGCTGAGAAGCACGACATGTTCGTCAAGGCTCACCTGTCCGAGATTACGTGGCCCCGCCCGGTCCACGACACGAGGCCCGGACGCGGCGCGTCGTAGCGCCTTTCTTCCCGGAGAGTCAAACGTCACCCCGAGGGGGGCAGCTCTCATCCCGGCGCACGCCGGAGGCGTTGCCGCCGCTCGTCGATGCTGTATCAGGGTTGTTCCGGATGTGACGCGGGCCACCCGGCCAGTAGGCTGACGCGCGTGTCTTTCGTCTCCGACCTCCGGGTCGTCCTCCGAGGCCGGGACTTCAGACGGCTGTTCGCCACCCGACTGGTGTCCCAGTTCTCCGACGGCGTCTTCCAGTTCGCGGTGGCCGGTTACGCGTTCTTCACCCCGGAGAAGCAGACGAGCGCCACCGAGGCCGCCGTCGCGTTCGCGGTGCTCCTCCTGCCGTACTCCGTCCTCGGGCCGTTCGCCGGGGTCCTCATCGACCGCTGGTCGCGCCGGCAGATCCTCGTGATCGCGCCGATCGTGCGCGGTGCGCTGCTGCTGCTCGCGGCGCTGCTCGTCGCGCTGAACGCGCCGGACCTCTACTTCTACGGCGCCGCGCTCCTCGTGCTCGGCGTCAACCGCTTCTTCCTCAGCGCGCTCAGCGCCGGCCTGCCTCATGTGGTCGAGGAGCGGCTGCTGCTCACCGCCAACGCGGTCACCCCGACATCAGGCACCGTCGTCACGTTCGTCGGCGCGGGAGTGGGGTTCCTGCTGCGCATGCTGTTCGGGCCCTCACATCTCGGCACCGCGTTGATCCTCATGATCTCCGGTGTGCTGTTCGGGCTGTCCGCGCTGGTCGCCGTCACCATGGCGCGCACCCTGCTCGGCCCTGTCTACGACACGAGCCTCCCCCAGGCGCGCGAGGCGGTGCGCAACGTCCTCACCGGCCTCGTCGACGGCGCGCGGCACGTGCTGCACCGCCGCTCCCCGGCGGCGGCGCTCGGCGGCATGGCGGCCCACCGGTTCATGTACGGCCTGACCATCGTCATGACCGTCATGCTGTACCGGTACTACTTCACCGACAACGCCGAGGCGGGGCTCAGCGAGGTCGCCGGGGTGCTCGCGACGTCCGGCGCGGGCTTCTTCGTCGCCGCGCTCATCACCCCGTGGGCCACCGAGCGGTTCCGTCCGGAGACGTGGATCCCCATCATGCTCGCCACCGGCGGCGCGCTCGAACTGGTGCTGTGCCTGCCGTTCCACCAGGCGGGGTTCCTCGCGATGGGCTTCGTGCTCGGCGTGACCGGTCAGAGCGTGAAGATCTGCGCCGACACGATCGTGCAGCGTGACGTCGGCGAGGTGTACCTCGGACGGGTCTTCTCCATCTACGACATGCTCTTCAACGGCATGCTGGTGCTCGCCGCCTCGGTCGCCGCCTTCCTGCTCCCCGCCAACGGCAAGTCGTACGTCGTGCTGACCATCGCGAGCCTCGGGTACATCGCCTCCGCGATCGTGTTCCGGCTGGTCACCGGCGGCGCCGCCACCGCGCGCCGCGCGCCGGAGGAAGTGCCGCAGCAGTAGGCGCCGGCCGGGCCCTGAGCCGGCCCTAGGCCGGCAGGGCCGCGGCGGCCGCGGTCATCGCGCGGGTGACGGCCGCGAGGTCGGCCGGAGTGACGCCGTACGGCGGCATCGTGTAGATGAGCCGGCCGAACGGCCGCAGCCAGACGCCGTGCCCCATCACGATCTCCTGCACCTTGCCGGCGTCCACCGGTTCGACGGTCTCGATCACCCCGATCGCGCCGAGCACCCGGACGTCCGCCACCCCCGGAGCGCCTGCCGCCTCGGCGAGACCGGCGGCGAGACCCTCCTCGATGCGCCTGACCTCCTCCTGCCAGGGCCGCTCGGCCAGCAGGTCGAGCGAGGCACCCGCCACCGCCGCGGCCAGCGGGTTCCCCATGTACGTCGGCCCGTGCATGAGCACGCCGACCCGCTCGGCCACCTCATCGGTGCACAAAGTGGCCGCCATGGTGAGATATCCGCCGGTGAGGGCCTTGCCGACGCACATGATGTCCGGCCGCACCCCCGCGTGGTCGCAGCCGAACATCTCGCCGGTGCGGCCGAAGCCTGTGGCGATCTCGTCGGCGATCAGCAGCAGGCCGTGCTCGTCGGCCAGCTCACGCAGCCTGCGCAGGTAGGCGGGGTGGTAGAACCGCATGCCTCCGGCTCCCTGCACCACGGGTTCCACGATGATCGCCGCCAGCTCGGCGGCGTGCCGGGCCACCAGCTCCTCCAGATGGGCCAGGTAGGCCGGGTCAGGCGCGGACGGCTCGCGCTCCCCTTCGGGCCCGAGGTGCCGTCCGTGGTCGCCGGGAGGCGCGTCGGCGAACACATGCCGCGGCAGCAGGCCGGAGAACAGATGGTGCATGCCGTTCACCGGGTCACAGACCGCCATGACGCCGAACGTGTCGCCGTGGTAGCCGTTCCTCACGGTGAGCAGCCGTCCTCGGCCGGTGGCCTGCACGGCCATCTTGACGGCCACCTCGACGGCCACGGAGCCCGAGTCGGCGAGGAAGACCTTGGGCAGCCCGGTGAGCCCCGCGAGGCGCACCGCCAGCCGCACCGCCGGCTCGTGGGTGAGGCCGCCGAACATGACATGAGGCATCACGTCGAGCTGCGCACGCGCCGCGGCGTTGAGCCGCGGGTGGTTGTGACCGTGGATGGCGGCCCACCACGACGACATGCCGTCGATCAGCTCCCTGCCGTCGGCGAGGGTCAGCCGCACACCGGCGGCCCGCGCCACGGGGTGGGCATGGGCCGCGACCGAGGCGTACGGGTGCCACAGATGCGCGCGATCGAGGTCACTCAGCGTGCCGGCGTCCACCCGGCCCACCTTAACCGGCCGGGCAGACGCGCGACGCCGGGCTCAGCCGTCCGCGGCGGCGTCCGTGGCTGCGTCCGTGGCGGCTTCCTTGGTCGCGTCCTTGGGATCGCTTCCCGTGCCGTCCCCCACGCCGTGCTCGCCGGCCCACCGCAGCAGCGCCTCGGCGGCGGCCTCCTTGCCGATCACTCCCTTGTCCAGGCGCATGTCGAGCAGGAACTTGTACGCCTCGCCGACGATCGGGCCCGGCCGCACGCCGAGGAGCCGCTGGATCTCGTTGCCGTCGAGCTCCGGCCGTATCTTGGCGAGTTCCTCCTCCTCGGCGAGGCGGGAGATGCGCCGCTCCAGGTCGTCGTAGGTCCGCGACAGCGCCTGGGCCTTACGGCGGTTGCGCGTCGTGCAGTCGGCCCTGGTCAGCTTGTGCAGCCGCTCCAGCAGATGGCCGCCGTCGCGGACGTACCTGCGCACCGCCGAGTCGGTCCACTCGCCGGTGCCGTACCCGTGGAAACGCAGGTGCAGCTCGACGAGCCTCGCGACGTCCGCCACGACGTCCTTGGGGAACCGCAGCTCCTGCATCCGCTTCTTGGTCATCTGCGCACCGACCACCTCGTGGTGGTGGAACGAGACCCGGCCGCCTTCCTCGTACCTGCGGGTCTTGGGCTTGCCGATGTCGTGCAGCAGCGCCGACCAGCGCAGCACCCGGTCGGGACCGGCCTGCTCCAGCGCGATGGCCTGCTCCAGCACGATCAGGGTGTGCTCGTAGACGTCCTTGTGGCGGTGGTGCTCGTCGATCTCCAGGCGCAGCTTCGGCAGCTCCGGCAGGACGTGCGCCGCGAGGCCGGTGTCCACGAGCAGGCCGAGACCCTCGCGCGGGTGGGCCCCGCAGATCAGCTTGTCCAGCTCGTCACGGATGCGCTCGGCCGAGACGATCTCGATGCGGTCCGCCATGCCGGTCATCGCGTCCACCACGGCCGGATCGACGGTGAAACCGAGTTGCGCGGCGAAACGCGCCGCTCTCAGCATGCGCAGCGGGTCGTCGTCGAAGGACCGCTCAGGCGGGCCGGGGGTGCGCAGCACCTTGGCCGACAGGTCCGGCAGGCCGCCGTACGGGTCGACGAACTCGTGGCCCGGCAGCCGGACCGCCATGGCGTTGACCGTGAAGTCACGCCGCTCCAGGTCGGCCTCCAGCGTCTCGCCGTACACCACGCCGGGTTTGCGGGACTTCGGGTCGTACGACTCGCTGCGGTAGGTGGTGATCTCCAGGACCCAGTTGCCCTTGCGGACCCCCACCGTGCCGAAGTCGATGCCGATGGTCCAGATCGAGTCGGCCCAGTCCTTGACGACGTCGAGCACCTGCTCGGGACGCGCGTCGGTGGTCAGGTCGAGATCGTTGCCGATGCGGCCGAGGAAGACGTCGCGAACCGACCCGCCGACCAGGGCGAGCTGGTGGCCGTGCGCGGCGAAACGGTCGCCGAGCTCGTCGGCGACCGGTGCGATCCGCCGGAACAGGTCGATCACTGCCTTCTGCTGACTGACGCTCAGATTTGACACGGACAAGCTGGGTAGGTCCTTCGATTGCGGTTGCGATCCTCCGCACCGGGCTCGGTACGTCCCCGCCAGGGGACCTACCCCGGGCGGACACCGGGTCACGGCTGCGGATCCGTCGGGGGCACCCGCCGAGAACAGGAGCACAAGCGATGAAAGACGCCCTCGCGATCCACCGTTGGCTCCTGTCCCACCAGATCCATCACGAAATCGTAAGGCTTCCACGCGCGTTAACGTGTGTCGACGATCTGCCCGGCATTCTGGATGTCGAACCCGCTTCCTGTGTGAAGGTCACGGTCTTCGAGGTCACGACCCGCGACTGGCGGGATCCTGTGGCGGTCGTCACCACCGTCGCGGCGCCGCCGCGGCCCGGTGCCGTCGCCGCGCTTCTCGGCGCGCGCCGGGTGCGTCCCGCGCCGGCGTTCATGGTCAACGCCGCCACCGACTACGCCGCCACATCGGTGTCACCTCTGCTGCTGCCGCCGGCCCTTCGTGTGCTGGTGGACGACCGTCTCGCCGAGATCCGCGACCCCGACGACCCGCTGTACTCGCCGACCGGCGAACGCCGCACCGCGCTGCGGCTGCGGGCCGTGGACCTGGTCACGCTCCTGCCTGGCAAGTTCGTGGACCTGCAGGCGCCGAGGCACCGCACGGTGCGGCTGCCGGGTTCCAAGGAGGTGCGGCCCGTCGTGAGCCCGCCTCGCTGCGGGTCGCCGCCCGCTCGGCTTTAGGCCATACCATTCTTCGCGTGCGCCGAACTCCACCCCTGGCCGGCACGTGATCCGCGGAGCCGCCCTCATCTGCCTGCTGACCGCCGCGTTCCTGTTCGCACCGGCGGCGGCCTCTGGCGCACTGGGGCCGGCCGCCACGGCGGCCCGTCAGGACGTCCGGATCGCGGTGGAGAAGATCACCCCGGACGCTCCGAGCGCGCCGGACACCCCGATCACCATCGGCGGCGAGGTCGCCAACACCGGCGCCGCGCCACTGCAGTGGATGCAGATCCGCCTGCGGTTCTCCCGCCAGCCGTTCGCCGGCCGTGACCAGATGCAGAGCTTCGCCGCCGGGGGTCAGATCCTCGACACCAGCAGGCGTGCCGTACCGGTGGCGCAGCTCCCCGCGTCGTCCTCGGTGCCGTGGGAGTTCGCCTTCACCCCCGCCGAGATCGGCATGTACCGCTTCGGTGTGTACCCGGTCACCATCGAGCTCATCGACTCGGCTCAGCGCCAGCTCGCCGCGCAACGCACGTTCCTCGTGTACGCACCCAAGGGCCAGGTGCCGTCCCGCACGAAGATCTCCTGGGCACTTCCTCTCGTCGACCAGCCCCACCGCGCGGACGACGGCGTCTTCGTGGACGAGGAGTTGCGGCGCACGCTCGCCGACGAGGGGCGGCTCGGCCGCGTGCTCAAGGTCGCGGAAAGCCCGGCCAAGGGGGTGAGCTGGTTCGTCGACCCCGGGGTCCTCGACGACGCCGAGGTCATGTCGCGGGGCTACACCCTCGCCACCGGCGACGACGGCGGCGAACGCGCCACCAAGGCGGGGGACCAGGTCGCGGCCGGGTGGCTGGCGCGGCTGCGCACCGCACTGACAGAGGTCCCCGTCAACGCCACACCGTACGCCGACCCCGACGTCGCCGCCCTGGTCCACTCCGGCCTCGACGGCGCCACAGGTGCGGCGCTCGCCAAGGGTGCCGTCGCCGCCACACAACTGGTCGGCAAGGACGTCACCACGAGCGTCAACTGGCCGGTCGGCGGCCTGCTCGACCACGACGCGCTGGACGCGCTGGCCGTCGGCGGCGTGCGCACCGTGCTGCTCGGCGCCGCCGCGCTGCCGCCTGCCACGCCAGCGTCCTTCACCCCCGACGCGGCGGCCTCCCTGGAGACCGTGGCGCACAAGGTCCGCGTCCTGCTGGCCGACCAGGTGCTGAGCGACCTGCTCACCCCGGCCGAGGGCACCGGACTGCTCGCCAGGCAGCGGTTCCTCGCCGAGACCGCGATGATCAGCGCGGAGACCGCGCCGGCGGCCCGCTCGGTGGTCGTCGCGCCGCCGCGGCGCTGGAACCCCGATCCGGCGTACGTCACCGGCCTCATGCGCGCGGCGTCGGCCGTGCCGTGGCTCAAGCCGGTCTCGCTGGGCTCGATCAAGCCGTCCGGCGCCTCGGTGCCCCGCACCGATCTGACCTACACCGACAAGGACCGCGCCGCCGAGCTCGCCAGGCCGTACATGGCGGGTGTCGGGAAGCTCAGCGACCGCGCGGCACTCACCGCGACGGTCACCGGGGACCGGCGGCGGCCGTTCGACACCGCGCTGCTGCGGCTCACCTCCTCGGCGTGGCGCGGCCGCACCGGCAGCGCCGTGCCGTACGTCGAGCAGGTCGACCGGGCCATCGCACGGCGCACCGACGCCATCTCGGTCACCACAGGAGAGCAGCGCACCCTGGCCGGCAAGAACGGCATCGTGCCGATCACCATACGGAACGATCTGAGCGACCAGGAGGCCACCGTCGGTGTGAAGATCACCTCGGCGGACCGCAGGCTGCTCACCATCGGCGCGTACGAGTCACCGGTGACCGTCGGCCCCGGAGGCACCCGCCAGCTCGACATCCCGATGGAGGCCGGCGGCGGCGGTCAGGTCGTCGTCAAGGTGCAGCTCACGACGGCCGACGGCACACCGTACGACGAGCCGGTCGAGCTGAAGGTCACGACCACGGGCTACGGCGCCATCGCGCTGGTCATCGTCGGCGGCGGGTTCGCCGTGCTGCTCGCCGCGATCGCGCTGCGCGTGCTGCGCCGCCGGTCGCGCCGCATCGTGGCGAATCGCCGCGCGGCCCAGGCGCCGCCTCCCGCGGTGGCCGCACACAGAGAGGGACAGTCATGAGCCGGGTGCTGCGCGCCAGCGCGATCATGGCGGCGGGCACCATGGTCTCCCGCCTGACCGGTTTCGCGCGCACGGCGGTGCTGGCGTCCGCCATCGGCGTGGCCACGCTCGGCAACGCGTACAACGTGGCGTACACGATCCCGTTCATCCTGTTCGACCTCCTGATCGGAGGCGTCCTGAGCAGCGTGATCGTGCCGATGATCGTCAAGGCGCAGAAGCACGACGCCGACGGCGGACGCGCCTACGAGCAGCGCCTGATGACCATCGCGACGCTGGTGCTCCTCGCCATCGCGATCGTCGGCGTTCTGTGCGCGCCGCTGCTGGTGTCGCTGCTCACCACCGACCTGCCGCCGCGCGGCTACGACGTCGCGGTCACGCTGGCCCGCTACATCCTGCCGCAGATCGCGTTCTTCGGCATCGGCGCGATCGCCGGCGCCATACTCAACACCCGCGACCGGTTCGCCGCGCCGATGTGGGCCCCCGTGCTGAACAACGTCGTGGTCATCGTCGTCGCCGTGCTGTACCTCTTCGCCAGTGACGCGGGTGGCGACATCGACGCGGTGACCTCCGGCGACCTCGCGCTGCTCGGCATCGGCACCACGGCCGGCATCGTCGTGCAGTCGATCGTGCTGATCATCGCGGTGCACCGGGTGGGCTTCCGCTTCGTGCCGCGGCTCGGTCTGCGGCAGGCCAGGCTCGGCGAGATGGGCCGGGCCGGGGTGTGGACCCTGGCGTTCGTGCTGATCAACCAGGTCAGCTTCGTGATCATCACCAACCTCGCCACCGGCGCCGTCGGCAAGGCGGCCGCACAAGGCGCGGGAGACGTCGCCGGCATCGCGTCCTACAGCTACGCGTTCCAGCTCTTCCAGCTTCCCTATGGCATCATCGCCGTCTCGGTGATCACCGCGATGCTTCCCCGCATGAGCCGCCACGTGCACGACGGACGACCTGAGGCCGTCGCCGAGGAGTTCGCCTCCGGCGTGCGGCTGGTCTCCTCGGTCATCGTGCCGGCCGGTCTGCTGCTGATGGTGCTCGGCCCCGCCGTCACGGTGCTGATCTTCGGACACGGCAGCACGTCGGTGCCGCAGGCCATCGACATCGGCAACGTGCTCCAGGTGTTCGGTCTGGCGCTGGTGCCGTTCTCCGTCTACCAGTTGCTGCTGCGCGTCTTCTACGCCTTCGGCGACACCCGGACCCCCGCGCTGATCGCGCTCGGCAACCTCGCGGTGAGCGCCACCGTGAGCTTCGTCCTCTATCTCACGCTGCCTCCTGATCTCATCGTCATGGGGCTGGCGCTGGCGTTCACCGCCGCGTACGGCTGCGGCGCCGTGGCCGCGTGGATCCTCGCCGCGCGCAAGCTCGGCACTGGTCTCGGCGGCCGCGCGGTCGGCACCGCGCTCGCGCGCATGTACGTCGCGGCCGTCCCCGCGGCGGCCGTCGCGCTCGCCGCGCTGTGGGTGACGACGGAACTGGCGGGTATCAGCCCTCTGAGCTCCGCCGTCATGCTGGTGGCGGGAGGAGCGGCAGGTGGGCTGCTGTACCTTCTCATCTCACACCGCATGAGAATCGCGGAGATCAGTTCGATCATTGGACTTGTGGCGGGGCGGGTAGGCCGCTAGTCATAAGTAACCCGGAAGTCCGCTTCGCCGCGTTCAAACGGCAACACGGACCGGAGCCGCCGCGGACTACGATGGTGCCCGGTGCACGAGACGACCGGCATCCACCGGCCGACTAAGATCAGGAGGGGCGTGGGGGTATTCACCCGGACATCGCCCGCGACCAGGGAGAGGACCACCTCATGAGCGCCCCGGCCGTGGAGCCCGGCGGCCGCCTGGCCGACCGGTTCCGCCTGGAGGACCGCGTCAGCGAGTCGGCTGGCGCCACGCTGTGGAAGGCCATCGACGAGGTCCTCGCGCGACCCGTCTCCGTCCTGACGCTTTCGCAGGAGTTCCCGCGCGTCGCCGAGGTCGTGACCGCCGCGCGCGGCGCGAGCCGTCTCAACGACCCCCGCCTCACCCAGGTCTTCGACGCCACCGAGGAGAACGGCCAGGCGTACGTCGTCAGTGAATGGGTGACCGGCGAGACCCTGACCGATCTCGTCTCGTCGGGCCCGATGGCCCCCGAGCGTGCCGCCGCACTGGTGGCCGAGGCCGCCGAGGCGGTGGCGCACGCGCACGAGTCCGGCCTGTCCCACCTGTGCCTGACCCCCGACCGCCTCATCTGGACCGCCGGCGGCACCGTGAAGCTGCTCGGCCTCGCGGTCGACGCCACGTTGCGCGAGGTCGAGAGCGACGACGCCTCCCGTGAGGACGCCGAGGGCCTCGGCCGGTTGCTGTACACCGCGCTGACCGGCCACTGGCCCGGCGAAGGCGACACCGGCCTTCCCGCGGCGCCTAGGGACGACGGCAAGGTCTGCACACCGCGTCAGGTGCGCGCCGGGGTTCCCGGGTTCCTCGACGCCATCACCTGCCGCGCGCTGTTCCAGGAGCCGCGCCGCGGGCTGCCGCCGCTGTCCTCCCCCGCCGCCGTGGCCGAGGCCCTGGCCGAGGTGCCGCGACCGGCCCCCGTGCCGGTGTCGGCGATGCCGCCGGCGCTCAGCCTGCGCTCCGAGGCCCCCGACGATCTCGACGACCGCCGTCCGCCGCGGCCCCAGGCCCCACCGCGGCCTGCCGAACACGGCGGTCACGGCGCGCACGGCGGCCACGGTGGTCATGCCAGGCCGCGATCCTCCGGCGGTCCGCTCGGCCGCGCCGTGGTGGCGATCGTCATCCTGCTGCTCATCGCGGCGGTCGGTCTCGGCGCGTGGACGCTCGGCCGCAGCCTCGGCAAGCGCACGCCGCCTCCCGTCGCGTCCGCCACGCCGTCGTCCGAGGCCACCCCCGAGATCGTCGCGGTGAAGCCTTCCAGCGCCACCGGTTTCGACCCGCTCGGCGACGACCGCTCCGAGCACCCTGAGCTGGCCCGCCTCGCCGTCGACGGCAAGGGGTCCACCGAGTGGCACACCACCTCCTACCAGAGCGCGGAGCTCGGCAGGCTCAAGGAAGGCGTCGGCCTGCTGCTCGACATGGGCAAGGAGACCGCCATCTCCGATGTGGTCGTCTCGCTCGGCGACGCGCCGGGAGCCACGATCGAGCTGCGGGTCGGTGACGCCGCCGACCTCGGCGCGCTCCGCAAGGCCGCCAAGCAGGACAACGCCTCCGGCACGGTGACCCTCACGCCGGAGAAATCCGTCAGCGGTCAGTACGTTTTGATCTGGTTTACGCGCCTTCCAGCCTTTGAAGGGAAGTTTCGTGGCACCATCTATGACGTAGTCGTGCACTCTCCCGGACCGGCATAACAGGAACACACGTTGTGAACCCTCCTCCCGATAGTCCACCGGCGGTCGAGCACGCCGCACGGTCGGCGTTGACCGACGCCGACCTGCTGACGAGCCATATCGACGGCGATCCCCACGCTTTCAGCGAGATCGTCCGCCGCCACCGTGACCGCATGTGGGCGGTCGCCCTGCGCACGCTCGGTGATCCCGACGAGGCCGCCGACGCCGTGCAGGACGCCTTCGTCTCCGCTTATCGCAAGGCGGAGAGCTTCCGGGGCGACGCGGCTGTCACCACCTGGCTGCACCGCATCGTGGTCAACGCCTGCCTTGACCGCATGCGGCGCAAATCGATCCGTCCCGTGGCCGACGACGAGCTCGTCGAGGCCGCGGAACGGGACACCCCCATCCCCGACCAGACCGGGGACCGGGACGTCTCCATGGAGGTCTCGGCCGCGCTCAAGCTGCTGCCTCCCGACCAGCGGGCCGCACTGGTGCTGGTCGACATGATGGGCTATTCGGTCGAGGACGCCGCGCAGGTGCTCGGCGTACCCGCCGGCACGGTCAAGAGCCGGTGCGCGCGGGGCCGCGGCAAACTCGCGCCGATTCTTTCGCATCTACGGAACCGTTCCGACCTGAGTCGCGTCTCATCCCCCGAAGGGAGCAGAACTTCGTGACGGGTGATACGCACTACGACTTCGAGGTCCTGGCCGAGCTGGCCGAGGGTCTCCTCGACGTCACCACAGCGGCGCGGGTACGCGAGCATCTCGCGGTCTGCGACTCCTGTGGGGAAAGCCTCGCCGAGCTGGCGGCGGTCCGTGAGGTTCTCGCGGCCGTGCCGGTTCCCGCGATGCCGATGGGTGTCGCGTTGCGCATCGACAAGGCTCTGGCCGCCGAGTCCGAGTCCAGGACGGCGAGAGGCGGGCTACGGCTCGACGAGGCGCCTGACTGGGACCGCATCATGAGCGACTCCCCCTGGGAGACCGTTCCCGCGGCGACCGCGCCGGAGCCGGTGCTCACGCCGGCCCGGAGCTTGCAGTCGGTTCCGCAGGCACGTCCGGTTCCCGCCGCCGTGGCCATGGCCCCGGCCGCCACGGTGCCCCCGCAGGCGGGTCCTCCTCCGGGGACCACGCCGTTCGGCGTGGTGACCGACGACGGCTCTGTCGTGCCGGCAAGGAGCAGGCCGAGGAAGGCCTCCCGGCGGCGCGCCTGGCTCATGCCGGTGGCGGCGAGCGCCGCGGCGGCCGCCGTGATCGGCTCGGTCGGCTTGGGAAGCCTGCTGTCGGCGTCCGGGGAGAAGCCCTCGGGGCCCTCTGTGGCGCTGCCCGCGCCGGTCGCCTCCACGCCGGAGCGCGACCCGTATCAGGGCCCCGGTCGTGGTCTGTCGAGCGTCGACGACGGACCGACCCGCAACTACGCCATAGGCAAGAGCGACTTCAACTACTCCGACGCCGTGCTCGACGGCCCGCTGGCGACATACGTCGGCGCGACCGGCCCGGGTTCCGGCGGCGTCACCGCGGTGGACACCGGAGTGGAGAGCTGCGTGTCGCGGATCGCCGCTCAGGTGGGCCGCAAGCTCGGCGTCACCAAGGCGCCGAACCCGATCGGCGTGGACCAGGGCCTCTACCAGGGCAACGAAGCCACCGTGATCACCTTCTGGAAGGACCGCTTCCGTAACTCCGTCTGGGTGTACGTGGTGGACGGCAACTGCGCGGCCCTGCGCAAGCCCGCGGTGGGACGCTGGCAGTAGGTTCCCTCATCGGCTCGTCCGAAGCCCCCGGTGGTCCGTTCACCGGGGGCTTCTCCATTTCCGTCGCGTGGTCCGTCGCGGGATCCGTCACGAGGTCGGCGGCGGGGCCGCGGTGGCCGTGGCGGGTCGCGGCTCCGGCGGGAATCCCGGACGCCTAGGATCTGTTGACGCCACTGGCACCCTAGGAAATCGGAGTCGAGGCAGGCGCCGGCGCCCTGGAAGGGGGCCGGCCGGGCGACGGCCGCGGCAGGAAGGCGACAGCGTGAGCGACGTCCGTAATGTGATCATCATCGGGTCGGGACCCGCGGGGTACACGGCCGCGGTGTACGCGGCACGCGCCGATCTCAACCCGCTCGTGTTCGAAGGGTCCGTCACCGCGGGCGGCGCCCTGATGAACACCACCGAGGTGGAGAACTTCCCCGGCTTCCCCGACGGCATCCTCGGCCCGGAGCTGATGGACAACTTCCGCAAGCAGGCGGAGCGCTTCGGCGCCGAGTTGCTCGCCGACGACGTGGTCGAGGTCGACCTGCGGCAGAACCCCAAGGTCGTCAAGACCGTGACCGACACCTACCTGGCCCACACGGTGATCGTCGCGACGGGCTCGGGGTACCGCGAGCTCGGCCTTCCCGACGAGAAGCGCCTGTCGGGACGCGGAGTGTCCTGGTGTGCCACCTGTGACGGTTTCTTCTTCCGCGACCAGGACATCGCGGTCGTCGGCGGCGGCGACACCGCCATGGAGGAGGCCACCTTCCTCAGCCGGTTCGCGCGTTCCGTCACGGTGGTCCACCGCAGGGACGAGCTGCGTGCCAGCAAGATCATGCAGGATCGTGCGTTCGCCAACGAGAAGATCCGCTTCGCCTGGGACTCCGCCGTCACGGCCGTCCACGGTGACACCAAGGTCAGCGGCCTGACGCTGCGCAACCTGAAGACCGGCGAGGAGTCCGAGCTGCCGGTCACCGGTCTGTTCGTCGCCATCGGCCACGACCCGCGCAGCGAGCTGTTCAAGGGCCAGCTCGACCTCGACGACGAGGGCTACATCAAGGTCGAGGCCCCGACCACACGGACCAACATCGACGGGGTCTTCGCCTGTGGCGACGTCGTCGACCACACCTACCGCCAGGCGATCACCGCAGCGGGTACCGGGTGCTCGGCGTCCTTGGACGCCGAACGCTGGCTCGCGGACCACACCAGTTGACAAGGGGAACAACGTGAGCGAGATCAAGGCAGTGACCGACGCGACCTTCGACGCCGAGGTCCTCAAGAGCGACAAGCCGGTCCTGGTGGACTTCTGGGCCGAATGGTGTGGTCCCTGCCGTCAAGTGGCCCCCGTCCTGGCGGAGATCGCCAAGGAGCACGGCGACAAGCTGACCATCGTCAAGCTGAACGTCGACGAGAATCCGTCCGTTCCGCGCGATTACGGGGTACTCCAGATCCCCACGATGAACGTCTACAAGGGTGGAGAGGTCGTGAAGCAGATCATCGGCGCCAAGCCGAAGGCCATGCTGCTCCGCGAACTCGAAGGCGTCATCTAAGCCTGTTCTCCGACACGGGCCCGAAAAGCCCCCTGCTCGACGGCAGGGGCCCCGGGGTCACATGTGCGGTGACAAGGCCGGACGCCCCTGCGGCCGGGTGATCCGGCCGTACCACCGCCTCCCGGCGGCACCCACCCAGCGGAGCCCCCCGCGCCACCGGCGCGAGGGGCTCTGTGCGTTCCTCAGTGGCCGTTACCGGCGTGACGGTTGTGCCTGGAGGGGCACAGGCGGCGCTGAGCGCCTCTCAGACGGGACGAAGTGCACGTTCGGGGGTCATGGAACCCAGGAGTCGTTCCAGGGCCACTTCGACGTCCTCACGCCACGAGGCGGCCGTCTTCAGTTCCAGTCGCAGCCGCGGGAAGCGCAGATGCGGACGTACCGTCTTGAAACCAACGGCAAGCAGATACTCGGCGGGGAGCACGCAGCCCGGCTGCTCCCACTTCAGGTCGCCGAAGGCCTCGATGGCCCGCACCCCACGGCGCGTCAGGTCCTTGGCCACCCCCTGGACGAGCGTGCGGCCGAGCCCGCCGCCGGAGAACTCCGGGATGATGTGCGCCGTCATGAGCAGCACGGCGTCCGCGCTCACGGGTGACGTGGGGAAGGCCACCGAACGGGGGACGTACAGCGGTGGTGCGTACAGCACGAAACCAGCCGGGACCCCGTCGACGTAACAGATCTTCCCGCAACTGCCCCATTCGAGCAGCGTCGCGGAGATCCACGCCTCTTTCTCCAGCCCCGGATCCCCCGCCTGCTGGGCCCGCTCGCCGCTGACCGGGTCGAGCTCCCAGAAGACGCACCGGCGGCAGCGGCGCGGCAGATCGTCAAGGTTGTCCAACGTGACATTCACCAGCCGGCGCGACACCCCGGGCCCCCCATCCTTGCGAGACGGACGCGAGTTCACGGCAGAAAAGCGCACGAACTACGGCGTCTCCAAAGTGGCATGGTAGCCGAGTGACCCCCTGTTGCCGCGCTTACTCACGACGGACATGCGTGCCATGCCTGCCCTCCAGAGCGGCGATCGGCCCCCGCCACTCCGCCCCTTTCATGGTGAGAATTACCAAATGGGGTAGAGGCTGCTGCCGTACTCTGGTGTCTCGCAACGTCGATTCGACATCACTCACCACATCGCCAGGAGGTGGACCGTGACGCAAGAGCCGGATCACGGTCGGAGGACCGCGGCCCAAGGGTCGCGCATCGACGCCTACATCGACCGGTACGCCGCACGTGCCACCGGGATGGTCGCCTCCGAGATCCGAGCTCTCTTCGCCGTCGCGTCCCGCCCCGAGGTGGTCTCGCTGGCCGGCGGCATGCCGTACGTCACCGCTCTCCCCCTGGACACCGTCGGCGAGCTGGTCGCCGACCTCGTGGCCCAGCGTGGCACCGTCGCGCTGCAGTACGGCTCCGGCCAGGGCGACCCCCATCTGCGCGAGCAGATCTGCGAGGTCATGCGCCTGGAGGGCATCGACGCCGGCCCCGACGACGTCGTGGTCACCGTGGGGTCGCAGCAGGCGCTCGACCTCATCACCCGCATCTTCATCGACCCCGGTGACGTCGTGCTCGCCGAGGGTCCTTCCTACGTCGGCGCGCTCGGCACGTTCGCCGCCTACCAGGCGTCCGTGGTGCACGTCCCGATGGACGACCAGGGGCTGATCCCCGAGTCGCTCACCGAGACCCTGACGGCGCTCGCCGCCGCCGGCCGCCGCGTCAAATTCCTCTACACGGTGCCGACCTTCCAGAACCCCGCCGGCGTCACCCTCACCCTGGAGCGCCGCCGCCAGGTGCTGGAGATCTGCCGCCGCGCCGGCGTGCTCGTGGTGGAGGACAACCCCTACGGCCTGCTCGGTTTCGACGGCGAGCCCATGCGCGCGCTGCGGGCCGAGGACGCCGACAACGTCGTCTACCTCGGGTCGTTCTCCAAGACCCTCGCCCCCGGCTTCCGGGTCGGCTGGGCCCTGGCGCCGCACCCGATCAAGGACAAGCTCGTGCTGGCCATGGAGTCCGCGGTGCTGTCCCACTCCAGCTTCACGCAGCTCGCCGTGGGCCGATACCTGGAGACCCAGCCGTGGCGCGAGCAGATCAAGTCGTTCTGTGAGCTGTACCGCGAGCGCCGCGACGCTCAGCTCAACGCGCTGACGGCGCTCATGCCCCCCGGCTGCCACTGGACCCGCCCCGCCGGCGGCTTCTTCGTGTGGATGACGCTGCCGGAAGGGCTCGACTCCAAGGCGCTCCTGCCGCGTGCCGTGGCCGAGCGGGTCGCGTTCGTCCCCGGCACCGGGTTCTACGCCGACGGCTCAGGGGCCACCGCCATGCGGCTGTCCTACTGCTATCCCGAGCCCGACCGCATCCGCGAAGGCGTGCGGCGGCTCGCCGGGGTGATCCAGCAGGAACTCGTGATGCGCGACACGTTCGGCACCGGGTCGATGCGTCCCGGCCCCGGCGTCGACACACCGGGTCCGGATCTAGCCTGAAAATGTAATACGCTGCGGAAGCTCTGGCGGCCTGTCACGCGGGCCGCCACGAGCGGGTCCGACGACGCCAGAAAGGTCCTCCATGCTCGAACTCGGCCACGTACTGGTGCTGGCGGGCGGCCTGTCGTACGAGCGTGAGGTCTCCTTGCGCTCGGGCCGGCGGGTGTGCGAGGTGCTCAAGGCCGACGGGATCGACGTGGAGACGCGCGACACCGACGCCGCACTGGTGCCCGCGGTGCTCGCCGACCCGCCGGACGTCGTGTTCGTCACCCTGCACGGCGGCAGCGGCGAGGACGGCGCCATCCGCTCCGTGCTCGAACTCCTCCAGGTGCCCTACGTCGGGGCCGCGCCGGACGCGTGCCGCGTCGCGTACGACAAGCCGACCGCCAAGACCGTCGTGCGCTCCGTCGGGGTCCGCACCCCGGACGCCGTCGTGCTTCCCAAGGAGACCTTCCACGACCTCGGCGCCACCGCGGTACTTGGCCGCATCGTGGAGCGGCTCGGGCTGCCGCTGTTCGTCAAGCCGTGCCGTGGCGGGTCCGCGCTCGGCGGGTCCATCGTCCGCAAGGCCGAGGAACTGCCGGCCGCCATGGTGGGCTGCTTCGCCTACGGCGACACCGCGCTGATCGAGAAGTACATCGAAGGCGTCGAGGTCGCGGTGTCGGTGGTCGACCTCGGGGACGGCCCGGTCGCGCTTCCCCCCGTCGAGATCGTCGCCGACGAAGGCGTCTACGACTACTCGGCCCGCTACACCGCCGGTCACACCGAGTTCTTCGCTCCGGCCCGCCTGCGTCCCGAGGTCGCCGACGCGTGCGCGCGTCTCGCCGTGACCGCGCACACCGCTCTCGGCCTGCGGGACATCTCCCGCACCGACATCATCGTGGACGGCGAAGGCGAGCCGTACTTCCTGGAGGTCAACGTCGCACCCGGCATGACGGAGACCTCGTTGTTCCCGATGGCCGCCGCCGCGGCCGGCGAGGACCTCGGCGCCTTGTGCCGCGGCCTCCTGCTCGCCGCGCTGCGCCGCCGCTGACGTCCTCCGCCGCGGTTCCCCGGCCGAGCGGGGCATCGCGAGCAGGCGTAGCCTGTGCTGGTGATCGAATCCCGCTACGCCAAGAGCTTCGCCAGCGACAACCACGCGGGTGTGCATCCGGCTGTCATGGAGGCCATCACGGCGGCCAACACCGGTGACGCTCCCGCTTACGGCGACGACGAGTGGACCGCCGCTCTGGACGACCGGATCCGCGCCGAGTTCGGCGCGCACGCGTCCGGCTTCGTGGTGCTCAACGGCACCGGCGCCAACATGATCTCGCTCAGCATGATGCTCACCCGCCGGTACGAGGCGATCATCTGTCCGGAGACCGCGCACATCGCCACCCACGAGACCGGCGCCTCGGAACGCGTTCTCGGCGCCAAGCTGATCACCGTACCGGCCCCCGACGGCAAGCTCACCCCCGGCGACGTGACGAGCCGGCTCGACGTCCGCGGGAACATCAGCTACGTCCAGCCCAAGGTCGTCTCCATCTCCGAGGTGACCGAGCTCGGCACCTGCTACACCCCCGACGAGATCGCGTCCCTGGCTCAGGCGGCGCACGACAACGACATGCTTCTGCACGTGGACGGCGCTCGCCTGGCCAACGCCGCCGCCTATCTGGGCTGTTCTCTGCGCGCTCTCACCACCGACGCCGGGGTGGACGTGGTCAGCTTCGGCGGCTCCAAGAACGGCGGCCTGCTCGGCGAAGCGGTGATAACCCTTCGTCCCGAACTGGCCGAGGCTGCACCGTACCTTCGCCGCCAGACCCTGCAACTGGGCTCCAAGATGCGGTACATCTCGGCCCAGCTGACGACTCTGCTCACCGACGAGCTCTGGCTGAGGAACGCCGGCCACGCCAACGCGATGGCCCGCCGCCTGGCCGCCGCCGTGAGCGACCTCCCCGGCCTGGACATCCAGTACCCCGTGGAGTCCAACGCCGTCTTCGCCGCTCTCCCCCTGGAAGCGATCACCGCGCTGCAGTCCCGCTTCCTGTTCCATGTCTGGGAGGGCAGTGTCGTCCGCTGGATGACGAGCTTCAACACGTCCCCGGACGACGTGGACACGTTCGCTCGCGCGATCCACGACACCTTGAAGCCCTGAACCAGCCCTCCCCGTTTCACGTGAAACAAGGCCCTGGCACGCGGCGACCCACGTCTCGGTTTCACGTGAAACAGCAGGGCCATGCGCAGTACCGCGTCAAGGAACCGACCCACTACGGTCACCGTCCATGAGAACCCTCATCGTGGGTGGCAGCGGATTCCTCGGCGGCGAACTCGTCCGCCGATCCACCGCGGCAGGCCATGTGGTGACCGCGACCTACCTGACGCGACCAGGACCGGAGCCGGAGGTGACCTGGCGGCCGCTGGACGTCCGCGACCGTACGGCCGTCGCCGCGCTGGTCGGCGAGATCCGCCCTGATGTCGTCGTCAATGCGGCCTATCGCCAGACCGACTGGCTGACGACGGCCACCGGTCCCGGTCACCTGGCGGTCGCGACGTCCGCGACCGGCGCACGCCTCGTGCACGTGTCCACCGACGCGGTCTTCTCCGGCAAGGCGGTCACCTACACCGAGGATCGCGTACCGGACCCGGTGTCCCCGTACGGCGCGGCGAAAGCAGCCGCAGAGGTGGCCGTACGTCTGGCCGACCCGGCGGCCGTGATCGCACGGACGTCCCTGATCATCGGGAACGGCGACTCCCCGCAGGAGACCCTCGTACGCTCACTCGCCGCAGACCCCACACGAGGCGTCCTGTTCACCGACGACGTACGCTGCCCCGTGCACGTCGGCGACCTGGCCGCGGCCCTCCTGGAGCTCGCGGGCTCCGAGCGCGACGGAATCCATCATGTCGCCGGGCCTGACGCGATGAGCAGATACGAGCTCGGCCGCCTTGTCGCGGTCCGCGACGGCCTGGACCCCGACCGTCTGCCTTCCGGACGGCGTGCCGGCACCGATCTGCTCGGGCCGCTCGATGTGCGACTCGACTGCGCCTCGACACAGAGGCATCTGGCGACAAGGTTGCGTGGCGCCAGGGAGTTCCTGAAGTGATGTGCGGCCCTTGGTCCGTCGTCTGAGCCGACCCGCCACCGGGGGCACGCGTCGAAGTCGGGTCACCCTCACCCTGCCGGCGGCACGACCGCTGAACCCCGCTCGGACGAATCCGGCGGCTCCGCACGGGCAGACGCAGCATGGCGATGGACGAAATCAGTGCCAAGGAGGGACGAGGTGTCCGACGGACCAGGGACTTCGACCGGCGATCCGTTCGGTGGCCGGTTCCCCACCAGCCACGAACGCATGACAGGAGTGCCGTGGGACGCGTCGTACCACGACGGCCCGCCTCCCTGGGACATCGGCCGGCCGCAGCAGGCTGTCGTACGCCTGGCGTCAAGAGGTGCGTTCTCCGGTTCGGTGCTGGACGTCGGGTGCGGCACCGGTGAGCACGCTCTGCACATCGCTTCGCTGGGCCTGCCCGTCGTGGGTGTCGACGTGGCGGGAACGGCGCTGGCGGTCGCGCGGGCCAAGGCCGCGGCTCGGGGGCTCGGGGCCGAGTTCGTCACAGCCGACGCCTTCGGTCTGGGGGAGTTGCGGCGGACGTTCGAGACGGTGCTGGACTGCGGGTTGTTCCACAGTTTCGACGCCGTCGAGCGGCGTGAATACGCGGCGAGCGTCGCCTCCGTGACCGAGCCAGGCGGCACCCTGTACGTGCTGTGCTTCAGCGACGAAGGTTCCGGCACCGGCCCGCACCCGGTTGGCCGCGACGACCTTCCGGCGGCGTTCACCCGTGATGCCGGGTGGGACGTCACCGCCGTGGAGCCGAACCGGGTCGAGACAAGGATCCACGACGACGGCGCTCCGGCTTGGCTCGCGACGATCAGACGGCTCTAGCCGCTGGACCCGTCAGCCGGCCACCGCGTTCCGGTGCGGAGCTCAGACCTCGTCGCCGGAGTCGAGGGGAGTGGCGGCGGCAGGGGCCATGGTGGTGATGATGCGTTCCAGGTCGTCCAGGGTGGCGAACTCGACGACGATACGGCCCTTGTGGCGGCCCATGTCCACGCGGACCCGGGTCTCGAAGTGGTCGGAGAGGCGGTCGGCCAGCGACGTGAGCGCGGGTTCCGGCAGTGCCTTCTGGCGGCGGGCCCGCGGAGCCGGGGCCGCGGTGGCCTCTCCCAAGGAGACGATCTCTTCGACGGTGCGGACCGACAGTCCCTCGGCGACGATGCGGTCGGCGAGATGCTCCTGGGCCGCGGCGTCGCTCAGGCCGAGCAGGGCCCGTGCGTGACCGGCGCTGATGGTGCCGGCGGCGACGCGCCACTGGACGGCCGTCGGGAGGTTCAGCAGGCGCAGGGTGTTGGTGATGTGGGATCGCGAGCGTCCGACACGCTGGGCCAGTTGCTCGTGGGTCGCGCCGAAGTCGTCCAGGAGCTGACGGTAGGCGGCCGCCTCTTCCAGAGCGTTGAGCTGTTCGCGCTGAAGGTTCTCGATCAGCGCGTCGCGCAGCAGCGCGTCGTCCTGGGTGTCGCGCACGATGGCGGGAATGACCTTGAGGTCGAGCAGCTGGGAGGCGCGCCAGCGCCGCTCCCCCATGATCAGCTCGTACCGGCCGGCGCCGGTCGACCGCACCACGATCGGCTGGAGGAGGCCGACCTCCCGGATCGAGTCGGCGAGCTCCTGCAGCGCCTCCTCGTCGAAGATGTCACGTGGCTGGCGCGGGTTGGGGGTGATCGCTTCGAGCGGCACCTCCATGAAGTACGCGCCGTCGATCGGCTTGAGTCCGTTGTCCTCCTGCGGCGGTGCCGCGACCGTGCCGGGAGTCCGCACGTCGACGAGCGGCCCGGTGGGGATCAGGGCCCCGAGACCCTTCCCCAGTCCGACACGCCTCTGCTGGGCCACGACTCCTCCTCGCCCGACCGGTCTTTCGTGGGCTACCACCGCCCCCGACCGCGCCTCGTCTTCATTTTGACGTTCCACCGGATCGGCGCGGGCACGCTCCACAGGAGCGTACCGGCACCAGGCCGGATCACTTTCCGCTGACCGCCGCGCCTCGGAAGGCGATCTCACGCGCCGCGTCCATGTAAGCCATGGCGCCGCTGGACCCCGCGTCGTACGTGAGCACCGACTGCCCGTAGCTCGGCGCCTCCGAGACCCGCACGCTGCGCGGGATCACCGTGTCGAGCACCGATTCGCCGAAGTGGGACCTGACCTCGTCGGCCACCTGCGACGCCAGGCGGGTGCGGCCGTCGTACATGGTGAGCAGGATGGTGGACACCCGCAGCGACTGGTTGAGGTGGACGCGGACCAGCTCGACGTTCTGCAGGAGCTGGCTGACTCCTTCCAAGGCGTAGTACTCGCACTGGATCGGGATCAGCACCTCCTCCGCCGCCACCATGGCGTTCACGGTCAGCAGACCGAGGGACGGCGGGCAGTCGATCAGGATGTAGTCCAGCTCGATCGAGTCGAACGCCTCCAGCGCACGCTTGAGCCGGGCTTCCCTGGCCACCAGCGAGACCAGCTCGATCTCCGCGCCGGCCAGCCCGATGGTGGCGGGTGCACAGTAGAGGTTCGGCATGTCGGGAACCGGGCTGACGATGTCGCGCAGCGCCATGTCCTCCACCAGCACCTGGTAGACCGACGGGATGTCGCCGCGGTGCTCGACCGACAGTGCGGTGGACGCGTTGCCCTGCGGGTCGAGGTCGACGACCAGCACACGCTGACCGTGCATCGACAGGCCCGCCGCGAGATTGACGGCGGTCGTCGTCTTGCCGACGCCGCCCTTCTGGTTGGCTATCGTGATGATCCGCTGACGTGGCGGACGGGGCCAGTCGCCGTCCTGCCGGGAGGGGAGGTAGCCGATCGAAACGGGGGTTGACGGGGCTGTTTCACGTGAAACCACTGAGCTGAGCGCCTCTCGGACCAGCGGCGAATCGCCTGGGGTGTAAGGGGGCTGGGACACGGTCGTCGTCCTTTCCACCGGGGTGGATGGAATGGTGCCGGAAGGCCAGCCGAGGCCGGAGGGTCTCCCCTCCGACGCGACGACGGGACGATCCGGCCAGCCGAGGCCGGTGGACGTACCCGGCATGACCGTCACCTCTTCCGTCGGCGGCGTGCACCTTGCGCGCTCCGGGCGGGGCGTCCGGCGACCACCCGGACAAGAGTCGTGGGCGGAACGACCCTACCGCGCCCGACGGTGACAAGCTCGGCGGTCCGCACTCCATACGACCGTAATTGTTCTGAAGCGGCGTCCAGCTCCTCCGCCGCGCGCTCCCCCTTCATCGCCAGCAGCTGACCCCCCTCGCGCAGCAGCGGCATCGACCACGACAGCAGCCGGTCGAGCGGTGCCACCGCTCTGGCCGAGACGACGTCGAAGACCTGCTTGCCGGCCAGCTCCTCGGCGCGGCCGCGCACCACCTCGACATTGGACAGCTTCAGCCCGGCCACGCACTCCTCAAGGAAGGTCGTGCGTCGCAGCAACGGCTCCAGCAAGGTGACCGTGATGTCAGGCCGCACGATGGCCAGCACGATGCCGGGCAACCCGGCACCCGAGCCGATGTCCACAAGGCTCGCCTCCGCGGGGACCGCCTCGGCGACCACCGCGCAGTTGAGCAGATGGCGGTCCCAGACGCGTGGCACCTCACGCGGACCGAGCAGCCCTCGGACCACGCCTGGACCGGCCAGCATCGCCGCGTACGCCTCGGCGCGAGGCCACGCGTCGCCGGTGAAGACCTCTTGCGCCTCCGCGGGCGCTTCGGGCAGCTGTTCGCTTTCCGCCATCACTCACTCAACCAGACCGGTCACAACATCTTCCGCGTAAGGGTAACCGGCGCGGGCCACCACGACGTGATCGACGCGAGCGGCTGTGGACGGTCCGCATGGCTCCATCCGTCAACAAAGGGTCTCCGGACGGTCAGAACCTGGCCGTATTTCCGCCGGAAGCCGCACGACACCCATGCGAAAGCGGGGGAGAGGCACTACCAATGGAGGTGACGCATCGGGTTGCCCGGCTCGTTCGGCGGACGCCAGCGAACTACAGCGAACGTCGGCTCAAGGGCCGGGGAACCGGCAGGGGCCGCCGATCCCACGGGATCGGCGGCCCCTTGCACGTGCCGGACGGCTCAGGCGGGGAGCACCACCACGAAACGCTGCGGCTCCTCACCCTCGGACTCACTGCGCAGCCCCGCCGCGGCGACGGCGTCGTGCACGATCTTGCGCTCGAACGGCGTCATCGGCTGCAGCGACCGGGCCTCTCCGGACCGCTTGACGTCCTCGGCGGTCTTGGTGGCGAGCTTGCTCAGCTCGATCCGCCGGCCGTGACGGAAGCCGCCGACATCGAGCATCAACCGGGAACGCTCACCGGTGCGCCGATGCACGGCCAGCCGGGTGAGCTCCTGCAGGGCTTCGAGCACCTCGCCGTTCTCCCCCACCAGGTCGCCACCCTTGATGTCGACGATCGACACCAGGGCCCGGTCCCCTTCGACGTCCATGTCGATGTCGCCGTCGAGGTCGGCGATGTCCAGCAACCCTTCGAGGTAGTCCGCCGCGATCTCGCCCTCCTGCTCCAGGGCATTGATGTCCGGCGCGGCCTGCGGGGCCTGCCCCTCGTTCACTTCGGTCACGTCCGAACTCCCCTTCGAGACAACCGGCTAGGACTTCTTGCTTCCCGAGCGCTTGCTGCGCGGCTGCCGGGTGGGCTGCTGACGGATCACCTTGGGTGCGGGCTCGTCCACTGGCGCGTCCGCGGGCTCCTCGGCGGCGGGCTTGCCGGGCAGGAACCTGCTCAGCAACCCGGGCTTCGGCTCGGGCTGCACCACGTTGCCCTTGGCGTCGACGACCGGCATCGGGTGACGGCTGTAGAACCAGTGTTGCTGACCGAGCGTCCACAGGTTGGTGGTGACCCAGTAAAGAATAAGGCCGAGCGCGAAGTTCAGGCTGAAGATCGCGAACAGCGGCGAGATGTACATCAGGATCTTCTGCTGCTGCGCCATCGGGTTGTCCGGCATCTGGGCCATCGACCGGGTGACGCTCTGCCGCACGGTCAGGAAGGTCGTCGCGGAGCTGACCGCCACGAAGATGCCGAGAACGATCTTGGTGACGACCGGGTCGGCGTCGAGCGCCAAGATGTGCTCGGAGCTGGTGAAGAACGTCGCGGGGATCGGCGCGCCGAACACGTGGGCCGAACGAGCGCTGTTCACCAGTTCCTGGGTCATGCCGTACTTGGCCTGGTCCTCGGCGATGGCCCGCAGCACGGTGAACATGGAGATGAAGATCGGGAACTGCGCCACGATGGGCAGGCACCCGCCGAGCGGGTTGGCCCCACCCTCCTGGTAGACCTTCATCACCTCCTGGTTCATGCGCTGCTTGTCGTTCTTGTAGCGCTTGCGCAGCTCTTGAACCTTGGGAGCGAGCTCCTGCATCTTCCGCGACGAGCGCATCTGCTTCATGAAGAGCGGGAAGATCAGCAGACGCATCAGCACGGTCAGCGTGATGATGGTCAGGGCCCAGTTCAAGCCGTTGTCCGCGGGCAGGAACGTGCTGTAGCCCGCGTGGATCCACGCGATGACCTGGGCTACTGCTTCATATAGCCAATTCAGCCATGACAGCTCCACCGAGCTAGCTCCCTTGCGTTTCGTCGTCGGGCCGGACCCGGCGCGGAGGCACCGGGTCATAACCCCCCGGGTGGAAGGGGTGGCAACGCCCGATTCGCCTGATGGTCAGCCACAGCCCTCGTAGTGCGCCGTGCACGGCGATGGCGTCAAGCCCGTAGGCACTGCAGGACGGCTCGAACCGGCATCGCGGCCCGAGGAGCGGGCTGATGAACGCGCGGTAGAACCGGATCGGGACGAGCAGAACGCGGGCCGCCGGTGAGACCGGCCCCGCCTGACGTGGGGCGGGCACGGTCACGACCGCCCGCCGGTGACTCGCCCCGGGGGGATCCTGGGCTCGGGCACCCCACTCACCGCCGCTCATCTTGGTCCATCCGTCGCGGCCGGGCGATCGGCCCGCCGTGCCGGCGGCCGATCAATCGCTCCAGGACGACATCCAACTCGGCGGCGAGAAGCTCGCTACGCGCGGACGCCGCCTGGGGATTGGCGCGTACAACAAGCAGGCTACCTCGCGGTAGGGAGTGGAGGCGGTCTCGCATGAGATGTCTCAGGCGGCGCTTGACGCGGTTGCGCACCACCGCGCCGCCGACCGCCTTGCTCACCACGAACCCGACCTGCGGGGGATCCGCCAGGTCTCCGCGATCGCTCAGGTGGGCGACCAGGGTGGGGCGTCCGGCACGCCGTCCTCCCTTGATCGCCGTGACGAACTGATCTCCGCGGCGCATGCGGAAGGCGGAGGACAACACGACAGGACCTGCTCTCAGAGTGACAAGGGCCCGGATACGGCTTTCGCCCGCCGGCGGGACCGGCGGGCGTGCGGACCGAGGGCCCGGGTGCTCCGCGTCGTCAGGCGGAGAGCTCCGAGCGGCCCTTGCGGCGGCGGGCGGCGAGGATCGCGCGACCCGCACGCGTGCGCATGCGCAGCCGGAAGCCGTGGGTCTTCGCGCGGCGACGGTTGTTCGGCTGGAAAGTACGCTTGCTCACGAGTGGGCTCCAGGCTGGATTTTCGCCCGCACGGCGTGCGGACGAGTGACACACAGGGCTTGGCCTGCCGGATGCACGGGCACGCCAAAGTGCCGTCGCGCGACAAGCCGACCGTCGTACGTTACGGGGCCGGTGGCCCAAAGGTCAAACCAGAACGGCGATGCCGCTTGCCCCGCTGGGGTTATCCACTATTCCACAGCCCCGTTATCCACCGGGGACCCTTCATCCACAGGATGTGCATCGTGTCTCACCGAACCTGCCACTAGTCTGTGGACAACGTCTTGAACAGGGATGTGCACAGCGCTACTGTCGGCCCTCCGAACCTTCCCTCTACCTCGCAGATACGCACCGTCGCGCATCACGAGGGCTGTGGACATCGTGTGGAAACGATGTGGATCAGCGGAAGGCGCCTGCGGATAACGCTGTGGGGACAGCCGCGAGGCGGGGCGCCTGCGGAGTTCGCTCTCGCGGACGCACCTGTGGACAACGAACCGCGGCGAGCGTGCGGGGGCCGCGTCAATGGGAGGAAGGGCCGAAGCCATGGATGGTGTCGACCTCGGCCCGGTCTGGGCTCGGGCGCTTGGGACCTTCGCGGACGGCAGCGTCCCTCCGCAACAGCGTGCGTGGCTCACCATGACCCGTCCGTTCGGCCTGGTCAACGACACGATCATCTTGGCCGCACCCAATGACTTCGCCAAGGACGTCCTCGAGACCAAGCTCAGACCGCTGATCGCTCAGGCGCTCTCGCAGGAGTTCGGCCGGCCGATGCGCGTGGCGGTCATGGTCGACCCGATGGCAGGCGCAGGTGAGGTCCCGGCCCCCCGGCAGGACACTTATCCACAGGCGCCGTCCGGCGGCTATCCACAAGGTGGACAACCCACTACCGGGTACGGATCCCCTGGTGGACAGGCATCTGGCGGCCGTGCGCCGTACCAGAGCCCCTCGTCGTCCACCGATTATCCACAGGGTCGCCCACAGCCTCAGCCGTTCACCTATCCCTACGGGGGAAACTCCGAGGGCTCCTACGGCTCCACGGACGAGCCCGCTCAGCCGTACCTGCCTGATGAGTACCAACGGCCGGAGAACTTCGCGCACCAGGACGATTTCCCTGGCAGAACCGGCGGCGACTCACCCCAGGCTCCGCCACCGGCCGCACCCGGCGAGCCTTCCCAGGGGTTCCCCCCCGCACAGAACGGTGGATATCCGGCGGACGCCTCGTTCACCGGCCGTCCCGAGGGCCGGCCGCCGCATCCGCGTCAGGACTCCGACGAGTTCGACCGTCCTGTGCAGAACCGCTGGGACGGCCAGAACCGTGACCGGGCCGCAGCGAAACCGAGCGAACCGGCCCGGCTCAACCCCAAATACACCTTCGAGACCTTTGTCATCGGCGCCTCCAACCGCTTCGCGCACGCCGCGGCCGTCGCGGTGGCGGAGGCACCGGCCAAGGCGTACAACCCGCTGTTCATCTATGGCGACTCCGGTCTCGGCAAGACGCACCTTCTCCATGCCATCGGCCACTACGCGCAGCGGTTGTACGACGGCGCGCGGGTGCGGTACGTCAGCTCGGAGGAGTTCACCAACGACTTCATCAACTCGATCCGCGACCACAAGGCCGACGGTTTCCGCGCGCGCTACCGGGCCGTCGACATCCTGCTCGTGGACGACATCCAGTTCCTGGAAGGCAAGGAGCAGACGCAGGAGGAGTTCTTCCACACCTTCAATACTCTGCACAACGCCAACAAGCAGATCGTCATCTCCAGCGACCGGGCCCCGAAACAGCTCGTGACGCTGGAGGACCGGCTGCGCAACCGCTTCGAGTGGGGCCTGATCACCGACGTGCAGCCTCCTGAGCTGGAGACGCGTATCGCGATCCTGCGCAAGAAGGCCATACAAGAAGGGCTGGCCGCGCCGGGAGACGTGCTGGAGTACATCGCCAGCAAGATCTCCACGAACATCCGCGAGCTGGAAGGCGCGCTGATCCGGGTCACCGCCTTCGCCAGCCTCAACCGTCAGTCGGTGGACCTGCAGCTCACAGAGGTCGTACTCAAGGACCTCATCACCGAGGACTCCAGCACCGAGATCACCATCGCGACGATCATGGCGCAGACCGCGGCGTACTTCGGGCTGTCCATCGACGACCTGTGCGGCGGCTCGCGCTCGCGCGTGCTGGTGACGGCCAGGCAGATCGCGATGTACCTCGCGCGCGAGCTCACCGACCTGTCGCTGCCGAAGATCGGCCAGCAGTTCGGCGGTCGCGACCACACGACCGTTATGCACGCGGAACGCAAGATACGTTCCCTGATGGCGGAGCGGCGCTCGATGTACAACCAGGTCACAGAACTGACAAACCGCATCAAGCAGAACTCTCGCATCGCCTGATGATCCACAGCCTGTGGATAACTCTGTGGATCGCTGACCGCACGGGCGAAAGTACGGAACACTCGCGAAACCCGTGATCAACCAAGCGCACGGCCGACAAAATCCATCCCAGAACCTGTGGACAAATCTGGGGACATCCTGGGGAGAACTTGGGGACAACTCGTGGACAACCTGTGGACGCCCTGTGAACGCGTTGGAACCCCAGGTGAAATGCCCCTTATACCCCGTGGATAACCGGTGGAAACCTCAGGGATAACAGTGGATAACCAGTGGACGACGGACCCCCGATCTGTGGACGCACTGTGGACAGCCCGTGGCCGTCCACAGACGGGCCTCGGATATCCACCGTCCATGCACAGGCCCGGTGGACAACGTTCGGGCCCTGACCTGCGAAGACGTTAAGCTTCCACATATCCACAGCCCCTATGACTATGACCACCTGTATCTCCTACAAAGAACTCAAGACCCATAGAAGGGTTCCGGCGCATCGCTCGCGCGGGACAGTGAACACTTGGGTGCACGGCACCGAGCGCACACCAGGCGGGCGGAGCCGGCACAAGCGATCAACAACGACAGCCGACACAGCAGGAGGCGGATACCCGTGATGTTCCGGGTCGAGCGAGACGTACTCGCGGAGGCGGTCGCGTGGACCGCACGGAGCCTGCCGGCACGGCCCTCGGTGCCGGTGCTCGCGGGCATGCGGCTGGAGGTCACCGAGCAGCAGCAGCTCAAGCTCTCGGGTTTCGACTACGAGGTGTCCGCCGAGGTGACCCTGGAGCTGCAGACCGGTGACCCCGGCCTCGTCCTGGTCTCGGGCCGACTGCTCGCCGAGATCACCCGTGCGCTTCCCGCACAGCCTGTGGACTTCGTGGTGGAAGGCGCCAAGGCCGTCGTCACCTGTGGAAGCGCCAGGTTCACCCTGTTGACGATGCCTGCCGAGGACTACCCGTCCCTGCCCGCGATGCCTCCCGCCGCCGGCCGTGTCGGCAGCGACGTGTTCTCCTCCGCCGTCGCACAGGTCGCCGTCGCCGCCGGCAAGGATGACACGCTCCCCATGCTCACCGGCGTCCGGATGGAGATCGAGGGAGACACCGTCACCCTGGCCGCCACCGACCGCTACCGCCTCGCCGTACGCGAGCTGAAATGGCAGCCGGGCCAGCCTGACTTCTCGGCCGTCGCCATGATCCCCGGACGCACACTGGCCGACACCGCCAAGTCGCTCACCACCGGCGCCGAGGTCGAGATCGCCCTCAGCTCCACCGGCGGCACCGGGGAAGGCATGATCGGCTTCTCCAGCTCCGGCCGCCGCACCACCACGCGCCTGCTCGACCCCGAGTTCCCCAAGTACCGCTCACTCCTGCCCACCGAGTTCTCCGCGCACGCCGACATCCCGACGTCGTCCTTCGTGGAGGCCGTCAAGCGCGTCGCGCTGGTCGCCGAGCGCAACACCCCGGTGCGCCTGGCGTTCCGCGGCGGCGAGGTCGTGCTGGAGGCCGGCAGCGGCGACGAGGCCCAGGCGGTCGAGGTCCTTCCCGTCGAGTTCCAGGGCGACGAGATCAACATCGCGTTCAACCACCAGTTCCTGCTGGAGGGCCTCGGCGCGATCGACTCCGACATGGCACGCCTGCAGTTCACGACGTCCACCAAACCGGCCATCCTCACCGGTGGAAAGCCTGTGGACGACGGCGGAACCCCCGACTACCGGTACCTCATCATGCCGATCAGGTTGTCCAGTTAGGATCCGGTCGACGGGGCATGCTCCCGGCCGGTCGGGGTACGCGAGCCGTACGCCGGTGAACCACGGACGACCTCGACGAGGGGTGGCGCAGATGCAGATCGGCATGGTCGGGCTCGGCAAGATGGGCGGCAACATGGCCGAGAGGCTGCGCCGCGCCGGGCACGAGGTGGTCGGGTACGACCGTGACCCGAAGGTCGGCGACGTCGCGAGTCTCGAGGAGCTGGCCGCGCGGCTCGTCGCTCCCCGCGTCGTGTGGGTCATGGTTCCCGCCGGCGAGCCCACCAGGAGCACCGTCATGCGGCTCGGCGAGTTGCTGTCCCCCGGTGACGTGGTGGTCGACGGCGGCAACTCCAACTATCTCGACGACAGAAAGCATGCCGACGCGCTCGCCGAGCACGGTGTCGGCTTCGTCGACGTCGGCGTGAGCGGCGGGGTGTGGGGGCTGGAGAACGGCTACGCGCTGATGGCCGGCGGCGATCCACAGCATGTGGAAAAGCTCCAGCCGATCTTCCAGGCACTCAAGCCCGAGGGTGAGGACGGCTACGTGCACGCCGGCACGGTCGGCGCGGGCCACTTCGCCAAGATGGTCCACAACGGCATCGAGTACGGCATCATGCAGGCGTTCGCCGAGGGCTGGGAGCTGCTGGAGGCCACCGACGTGGTCACCGACGTCCCCGGCGCGTTCCGCAGCTGGCGCACCGGCACCGTGATCCGTTCGTGGCTGCTCGACCTCCTGGTTCGCGCGCTCGACGAGGACCCCGACCTGGCCGAGCTGAAGGGCTACGCCGAGGACTCCGGCGAGGGCCGCTGGACCGTCCAGGCCGCCGTCGACCACGCCGTCCCCCTGCCGGCGATCACCGCGGCCCTGTACGCACGCTTCTCCTCCCGCCAGGAGGACTCCCCCGCCATGAAGATGGTCGCGGCCCTGCGCAACCAGTTCGGCGGCCACGCGGTCTCCTCGGCCGAGGGCATGCGGGCCAAGGGCGCCGACGCACCCGGCGCCGACGTGAACCCGCCGCACGCCTGAACGCCGGCGGGGGCTGCCGTTGTCGGAGCGTCCCACTAACCTTCTTGGGTGCGTGTCGCCCATCTGTCGCTGACCGACTTCCGGTCCTACTCCACCGTGGAGCTGGCCCTGGAGCCGGGGGTGACGGCGCTCGTGGGGCCGAACGGCCAGGGCAAGACCAACCTCGTCGAGGCCCTCGGTTACGTCGCGACGCTCGGCAGCTTCCGGGTCGCGACGGACGCGCCGCTGGTACGGCAGGGTGCGGGCCGCGCGGTGATCCGTTCGGTCGTCGTCCGCGACGACCGCCGTGCACTGGTGGAGCTGGAGATCAACCCGGGCCGCGCCAACCGCGCACGCCTCAACCGCGCGCCGGTGCCGCGGCCGCGCGACGTGCTCGGGCTGCTGCGCACCGTGCTGTTCGCCCCTGAGGACCTCGCGCTGGTCAAGGGTGACCCGGCCGAGCGCCGTCGGTTCCTCGACGATCTGCTGGTCGCCAGAGCCCCGCGTTTCGCCGGTGTGCGCGCCGACTACGAGCGGGTGCTCAAACAGCGCGGCGCACTGCTGCGCACCGCCGCGCAGAGCCGTCCAGGACGCCGCAGGGGGGCCCGCCGCGACGAGGCCGATGCCGCGTTCGCCGCCGCCGGCGCCGGCGACCCCCTGAGCACTCTGGAGGTCTGGGACGCTCAGCTCGCCCGCTTCGGCGCCGAGCTCCTCGCCGCGCGCCTCGACCTCGTCGAGGCGCTACGTCCCTTCGTCGCGCGCGCCTACGCCACACTGGCCCCGTCGTCCGCTCCGGCGGACATGGAGTACCGCGCGACCACCTTCACCGCGCAGGCGGAGGACGAAGGGCCGGAGCACGCCACGGATCAGTCCTCGTCGTCCACAGGCCCGCGCGGTCCTGTGGCCGACCGCGCCGCGCTGGAGGACGCACTGCGTGCCGCGCTGCTCGAGGTCCGCCAGGCCGAGCTCGAGCGTGGTGTCACCCTGGTCGGCCCGCACAGGGACGATCTGCTGCTGCGGCTCGGCCCCCTCCCCGCGCGCGGGTACGCGAGCCACGGCGAGTCCTGGTCGTTCGCGCTGGCGCTGCGCCTCGCCGCGTACGACCTGCTCAAGGCCGAGGGGGGTGACCCTGTGCTGATCCTCGACGACGTGTTCGCCGAGCTGGACGCGCGCAGGCGCCGCAGTCTCGCCGAGATGGTGGCCTCCGCCGAGCAGGTGCTGATCACCGCCGCGGTGGCCGAGGACGTACCCGAGCAGCTCGCGGGCTCCTGGTTCGACGTCGCGGAAGGAAGTGTGAACCGTGTCCGCTGAGCCGCGGCCCGAGACGCCGGCCACTTCCGGGACCACCGCAGCCAAGGGGGCGGCCCTCGCTCGCGAGAAGCTCGCGCAGGCCAAGGCCGACGCCGCCAAGCGGGGGCAGCTTCCCCGGCGCGAGCCCCGGCGCCGTTCGTCCCCCCGCAGGGACGCCGCCGATCCCCAGCTCCTCGGCGGAGCCATCCGTGACCTTCTGTCCGACCGCGGCTGGGAGCAGTCCGTCGCCGTCGGGGGAGTCTTCGGCCGCTGGGCCGAGATCGTCGGGCCCGACCTCGCGGCGCACACCAAGCCCGAGACCTTCGCCGACGGTGAGGTGCTGGTCGTCGCCGACTCCACGGCCTGGGCCACCCAGCTGAGGCTGCTCGCGTCCAGCCTGGTCAGGCGCCTGAACGAAGAGCTCGGCGACGGCACCGTGGTGCGTGTGAAGGTGCGGGGCCCGCAGAACGGCCCGAAACCCGGAGGTGGGCTGCGGGTCACCGGGAGCCGCGGCCCTCGTGACACCTACGGCTGACGTCACGTCAAGTGGCGCGACTCCGGCCGATGAGAGGCCGCCGACCCCGCCGGAACGGATCAGATTCGCGGTGGCGGGGCCGACCCCCTCTCCGGTGGGGGGGTGCTGCAAGGGGGGGTCAGTGGCCGACAGGCCACCACAGCGGCCGTCAATGCCACCTGAACCGCGGATGACCGGTAGAATGAAATCGGATTCCGGACACGTCCGCATGCGGGTCACCCCGGCTTACTGGCCGATCCCCCGGGTGGTCGCATCGAGGCACTCACGACGGTGACGGGCACGGCACGGGCAGCCACATGATGGTGCCCATGCCGCGTGTCCGCGGCAGGAGGATTTCGCACTTGTCCTACGATGCTAGCTCTATCACCGTTCTCGAAGGTCTTGAGGCGGTTCGCAAGCGCCCCGGCATGTACATCGGGTCGACGGGTGAGCGCGGGCTCCACCACCTCGTCCAGGAGATCGTCGACAACTCCGTCGACGAGGCGCTCGCCGGATACGCCGACCACATCGAGATCACTCTTCTCGCCGACAACGGCGTCCGTGTCAAGGACAACGGCCGCGGCATACCTGTCGGCATGGTCCCCGGCGAGCAGCGGCCCGCCGTCGAGGTCGTCATGACCGTGCTGCACGCCGGCGGCAAGTTCGACAGCAAGTCCTATGCCGTCTCAGGCGGCCTGCACGGCGTCGGCGCGGCCGTCGTCAACGCGCTGTCCAGCCGCCTGCAGATCGAGGTCAAGACCGACGGCCACCACTGGCGGCAGACCTACGTCCGAGGCGTCCCCGAGGCGCCTCTGGCCAAGGGGGAGCCGGCCGAGGAGACGGGCACCACGACCACGTTCTGGGCCGACGACGAGATCTTCGAGACCACCACGTGGAGCTTCGAGACGCTCTCGCGCCGCTTCCAGGAGATGGCGTTCCTCAACAAGGGCCTGACGATGATCCTGCGGGACGAGCGGCCCGAGTACGTCAACGGCGAGCCCCGTGAGGTGACCTACCACTACGAGGGCGGCATCGCCGACTTCGTCCGTCACATCAACTCGAAGAAGGAAGCCGTCCACTCCTCGGTGATCGACTTCGAGGCCGAAGCCGAGGGCATCTCCGTCGAGATCGCCATGCAGTGGAACGCGTCCTATACCGAATCGGTCTACACCTTCGCCAACACGATCAACACCGCCGAGGGCGGCACCCACGAGGAAGGCTTCCGCTCGGCGCTGACGTCCATCGTCAACCGCTACGCACGTGAGCAGAGGTTCCTCAAAGAAGGCAAGGACGACAACCTCACCGGTGACGACGTCCGAGAGGGCCTGACCGCCATCATCTCGGTCAAGCTGGCCGACCCGCAGTTCGAGGGCCAGACCAAGACCAAGCTCGGCAACACCGAGGCCAAGTCGTTCGTGCAGAAGACCTGTAACGACTCCCTGCGCGACTGGTTCGACCGCAACCCCGGCGAGGCCAAGGACATCATCAACAAGACGCTCCAGGCTTCGCGTGCGCGCATCGCGGCGCGCCAGGCCCGCGACCTCACGCGCCGCAAGTCCCTGCTGGAGGCCGGCTCCGGCCTGCCGGGCAAGCTGGCCGACTGCCAGTGGACCGAGCCGGAGAAATGCGAGCTGTACATCGTCGAGGGTGACTCGGCCGGCGGCTCGGCCAAGGGCGGCCGTGATCCGAAGTTCCAGGCGATCCTTCCGATCCGCGGCAAGATCCTCAACGTCGAGAAGGCCCGCATCGACCGGGTGCTGAAGAACAACGAGGTCCAGGCCCTGATCACCGCGCTCGGCACCGGCGTGCACGCCGAGTTCGACATCTCCAAGCTCCGCTACCACAAGCTGATCCTCATGGCGGACGCCGACGTCGACGGCCAGCACATCACCACGCTGCTCCTCACGCTGCTGTTCCGCTTCATGCGGCCCCTCATCGAGGCCGGTCACGTCTACCTGTCCCAGCCTCCGCTGTACAAGATCAAGTGGGACCGCCGCGGCGAGGACGCGAGCTACGCCTACTCCGACCGCGAGCGCGACGCCGTCATCCAGGCCGGCATCGAGCAGGGCAAGCGCGACCCGCGCCTTCACGACGGCGTGCAGCGCTTCAAGGGCCTCGGCGAGATGAACGCCTCGCAGCTGTGGGAGACCACCATGAACCCGGAGACCCGGGTCCTGCTCCAGGTCACCCTGGACGACGCCGCTCAGGCCGACGAGATGTTCACCGTGCTCATGGGCGAGGACGTCGAGGCACGCAGATCATTCATCATTCGCAACGCACGGGATGTCCGGTTCCTGGACGTGTAGCAGCGCAGGCCTGACAGACTGACTCTTCTTCGAAAAGGACGCATCACCCGTGACGGAAGTCAACATTCCTCCTGGGACACCTGCAAACCGCATCGAACCGGTCGACATCCAGTCCGAGATGCAGCGCAGCTACATGGACTACGCGATGTCGGTCATCGTGTCCCGAGCCTTGCCGGACGTGCGCGACGGCCTCAAGCCGGTGCACCGGCGTGTCCTGTACGCCATGTACGACGGCGGCTACCGCCCCGACCGCGGCTACTTCAAGTGCTCCCGCGTGGTCGGTGACGTGATGGGCTCCTACCACCCGCACGGTGACACGTCCATCTACGACACCGTCGTGCGGCTGGCCCAGCCCTGGTCGCTGCGGTACCCCCTCGTCGACGGCCAGGGCAACTTCGGCTCCCCCGGGAACGACCCGGCCGCGGCCATGCGGTACACCGAGTGCCGTCTCGCGCCGATCGCCATGGAGATGCTCCGGGACATCGACAAGGAGACCGTCGACTTCCAGCCCAACTACGACGGACGTTCCCAGGAACCGGTCGTCCTGCCGTCCCGGTTCCCCAACCTCCTGGTCAACGGCTCGGCCGGCATCGCCGTCGGCATGGCCACCAACATCCCGCCGCACAACCTGCGCGAGGTGGCCGAGGCCGTCCGGTGGTGCCTGGACAACCCCGAGGCGTCCGAAGAAGAACTGCTCGAAGCCGTGATCGCCCGGGTCAAGGGCCCCGACTTCCCCACCGGCGCGCTGATCGTCGGCCGCCGCGGCATCGACGACGCCTACCGCACCGGCCGCGGCTCCATCACCATGCGGGCCATCGTCGAGGTCGAAGAGGACCCCAAGGGCCGTCAGTGCCTGGTGGTCACCGCGCTGCCGTACCAGGTGAACCCGGACAACCTCGCGCTCACCATCGCCGAGCTGGTCAAGGACGGCAAGGTCAGCGGCATCGCCGACGTCCGCGACGAGACCTCCTCGCGCACCGGCCAGCGCCTGGTGATCGTCCTCAAGCGCGACGCCGTCGCCAAGGTCGTGCTGAACAACCTGTACAAGCACACCCAGTTGCAGACGACGTTCGGCGCCAACATGCTCGCGCTGGTCGACGGCGTGCCGCGCACCCTGCGGCTCGACCAGTTCGTCAAGTACTACGTCGGCCACCAGATCGAGGTCGTGGTCCGCAGGACCCGCTACCTCCTGCGCAAGGCCGAGGAGCGGGCCCACATCCTGCGCGGGCTCCTCGCGGCCCTCGACCGCCTCGACGAGGTCATCGCCCTGATCCGCCGCTCCCCCTCGGCGTCGCAGGCCGCCGGCGGCCTGATGGAGCTCCTGGAGATCGACGAGATCCAGGCCGGCGCCATCCTCGACATGCAGCTGCGCAAGCTCGCCGCACTGGAGCGCCAGCAGATCACCGACGAGTACGACTCGCTGATGACGCAGATCGCCGACTACCAGGAGATCCTGCTGTCGGAGTCGCGGCAGCGCCAGATCGTCTCCGACGAGCTCACCGAGGTCGTCAACAAGTTCGGCGACGACCGCCTCACCGAGATCATCGCCTACGACGGCGACATGTCCATCGAGGACCTCATCGCCGAAGAGGACATGGTCGTCACCATCACCCGCGGTGGCTACGCCAAGCGCACCAAGACCGACCTCTACCGTGCGCAGAAGCGCGGCGGCAAGGGGGTGCGCGGCGCGCAGCTGCGGCAGGACGACATCGTCGAGCACTTCTTCGTCACCACGACACACCACTGGCTGTTGTTCTTCACCAACAAGGGCCGCGTCTACCGCATCAAGGCGTACGAACTCCCCGACGCCGGCCGCGACGCACGCGGGCAGCACCTCGCGAACCTTTTGGCCATGCAGCCCGACGAACATGTCATGGAAGTCCTCGACCTGCGTGACTACCACGTCTCGCCCTACCTCGTGCTCGCCACCCGCAGCGGCCTGGTGAAGAAGACCAGGCTCGCCGAGTACGATTCGCCGCGCTCCGGCGGCCTGATCGCCATCAACTTGCGCGAGGACGACGAGGTCATCGCGGCCCGGCTCATCTCCGAGAACGACGACCTGCTGCTGGTCTCCACCGGCGCCAAGTCGATCCGCTTCACCGCCTCCGACGACGCGCTGCGTCCCATGGGCCGCGCCACCAGCGGCGTCATCGGCATGCGGTTCATGGACGGCGACGAGCTCCTCGCGATGAACGTCATAAGTGACGGCCCCGACGTGCTTATCGCCACCGAAGGCGGGTATGCGAAGCGGACGCCGGCCGACCAGTACCCCGTGCAGGGAAGAGGCGGGCAGGGTGTGCTGACTGCGAAGATTGTCAGTGCTCGTGGCAAGCTGGTCGGAGCAGTCATGGTGAGTCCCGAGGACGAGGTGTTCGCGATCACCTCGGCCGGCGGGGTCATCCGGACCAGTGCGGGCGAGATCAAGCAGTCCGGCCGCCAGACCATGGGAGTGCGCTTGATGAACCTCTCGGACGGAGACAGCGTGGTTGCGCTCGCCCGCAACGCAGAAGCGCTGGAAAGCGCCGAAGCGCTGGACAACGCCGAAGCACTGGACAGCGAGGACACCGTGGGAGATGACGCGCGATGAGCCCACAGTCCAACTCCGGCGGCACCGGCAAGCCCCCCGGCTCGACCAGCCGCAAGCGTCCCCCCGCCAAGGGCTCCCGCACCTCGGCGAACTCGCCGACCCGTGACCAGGTCACGGAGAGCGTAAACAAATCGGACGGCACCCCCGTGGGACGTTCACCTGCGGACCCGACTGATGACAGGCTGGTCGTCGTGTCCAACGACGATGCCGCCACCTCGCCAAAGAGCGCCGGCGACGAACCCGCCGACCCGACCCTGCGCATCCGCTCGTCCGCCGTCCCGTCGGACGACCCATGGACCCCCGCCGGCCCCACCCGCGCACTGAAGAAGCCCACCGACCCCCGCGCCTCAACCCCCAACGGCGCAGGCGACCCGCCACCCCCCGGCGCTCCAGGCTCACCCACCGCCAAAGCCGGCCCCGGCAACCTCGGTAGCCCTGGTGTCGGTGTCGGTGTCGGCAACACCGGCGGCCCCGGTTCCGGCCCGCGCGGCTCGGCATCCGGCCCTTCCGCCTCCGGCAACACCGGCACCCCAGGCTCTGGCGGCCCGGGATCGCGCGGCTCGGCATCCGGCCCCGGCGCCTCCACCCCCAGCGGCCCGACATCCAGAGGCCCCGCCTCCGGCCCCGGCACCCCAGGCACGGCACCCCGAGGCCCCGGCTCCGCCGCCTCGGCCTCCAACCCCCCCGGCGGCCCTCCCGGCTCCAGGGACTCGGCCTCCCGAGCCGCCGGCCCTGGCGCTCCGGGACCGGCGTCCGGCCCAGGCACCCCAGGAGCCCCACCCCGCCCCGGCGACCCCGCACGCTTCAGTGAAGGCCCGCGTCCCGACCCGGCCGCCACGTCCCGTGCCCCCGCCGCCGACACCTCCGCCGGCGCCCCACCCCGCCCCGGCACCCGCATAGGCGCCGGCCCCACCGCTCGCCCCACAGAAAGCCGCCCCGACGCCGCCACGCGTCCCGCAACCAAGCCCACCAAACCATCCAAACCCTCCGGACTAGGTTCGATGTCCGCCTTGGCCTCATCCACAGAACCCGCCACCCGCACCGACCAGCGCGACCGCCCCTCCGCCAAGGCCCCCCGCAAAGCCCACCTGGTGCTGCGCCGCATAGAACCCTGGTCCGCGATGAAGTTCAGCTTCGTCGTCTCCCTGGTCTGCTTCGTCGTCCTGTTCGTAGCCGTAGCCGTCCTGTACGGCGTCCTGTCCGCCCTGGGCGTCTTCGACTCCATAGTCAGCACCGTGACCCAGCTGACCGTCCCAGACGGCAACACCAGCGCGGGCCTCGACATCAAGAGCTGGTTCGAACCCGTAAGAATCCTCGGCTACACAGCCCTCCTAGGCGCCGTCAACGTAGTCCTGATCACCGCACTCTCCACCCTCGGCACCGTCATCTACAACGTCGCCTCCGACCTGGTAGGCGGCGTGGAGGTGACCTTCAGCGAAGCCGAATGACCCACCCCTCCCCACCCCTGAAGGGACCGGGGAGCCCCAGGGGAAGATCAACCGTTGAGGGCTCGGTCAGGCGCCCTCAACGGTCCCCCCAACCTCCACCACAAGGTAAGCTTTCCGGTGTCGGAAACCGATTCGCCTCCTCCCCGAGGAAGCGATAGTGTTCTCTGCACCACCGCAAGGGGCTATAGCTCAGACGGTTAGAGCGCTTCCCTGATAAGGAAGAGGTCCCAGGTTCAAGTCCTGGTAGCCCCACCCAGCTAGAGGCCCTATTCCGATCACGGAACAGGGCCTTTGACGGCAACGGGGACGGCAACGTCACTCGTTTCCGCCTCCGAACAGCTCTCCTGAGATCCTGCTGATCGCTTCCCTGTGACTGTCCTGGTCCCCGTGCGTGTAGATCTCCATCGTGACCGAGATCCGCGCATGCCTGAACGTGGGTCGGTCGCGGCCGGTGCACCAGGCGGTGACACATGGGTTCAGCGGGCCCGGCTCTCCACCCCCGGCCATGTGCAGGAGATGGCCGGCGCCGGGGCGGCGGGTCGTGGTACGGCGACGCCGGCGCCTGTTACGACGCCGGAGCCGGTGAACCTTCGCCGGACAGCGCACTAGCTGGACGGGGTGCGGAGGCAGGTGGTGATGGGGGTGTTGTCGGCGCCGCTGGTGGTGGTGCCCTGGAGGCCGAAGGTGGTGGAGGCGTTGGGGGCCAGCGCTCCGTTGTAGCTCGCGTTCGTGATCGTGTACGGGTTGGCGAAGTCGTTGAGGCTGGCGTTCCAGACCCGGGTGATCTGCTGACCGCCGGGGAAGGTGAGGGTGACCGTCCAGCCGGTGGTCGCGGTGGTGCCGGTGTTGGTCACGACCACCTTCCCCTGGAACGCGCCGGGCCAGTCGCCGGCCGGGCTGTACACGGCCGTACAGCCCCTGGTCGGGCATGCCGGGACGTAGACGGTGACCGGTGAGGTGAAGGCGGAGTAGTTGCCCGTCGCGTCACGCGCCCGCACCTGGAAGCGGTAGACCCCAACACCGGACTGGGTGAACGACGTGGTCGTCGTGGTGCCGACCAGGGCGAACGTGCCGCCGGTGGCGCCGGGTGCACGCCAGATCTCGTATCCGATGACGCCCACGTTGTCCGTCGAGGCGGTCCAGGTCAGCGTCACCGAGCCGCAGGTGACGGTCGCGGTCGGCGTGCCTGGCGTCGTGGGCGGCTGCGGCTCCGGCGTCATCGTCGGGCAGGGGGGCGGCACGACCCGAACCGGCTCGGTGAAGGCGGAGGTGTTGCCGGCCGCGTCGCGTGCCCGCACCTCGTAAAGGTACAGCCCCATGATCGGCTGGGTGTACGAGGTCGCCGAGGTCGTCCCGACCGGGACGAACGTGCCGCCGCTGTAGGGCGCGCCGTACACGTCGTAGCCGGTGACCCCCACGTTGTCGGTGGAGGCGGTCCAGTTCAGCGTCACCGACAGGGGATTGCATCGGACCGTGCTGCTCAGCCCGGTGGGAACCGTCGGCGGGGTGGTGTCGGCGAGCGGCGCGATCCTCGCCGGAGCCGTCGCCGACAACGCCGGCGTGGTCGCCCCGAGCCCGGCCAGTGCGGCGAGGGCCGCGAGAACGATGGAGATGACTCGCCGTTGCATGGTGGCTCCCTGGCGGCCAGGAGGCGGAGCGGTGGCCCGCATACCGATCGACGCGCTACACAGACGGTAGAAGTGAGTGTCGCGGCCTGTCGACAACGCGACCAGGCGGGTCGCGAGGATGCAGGTCGCGGATGCAACTTTCAGCCCGCCGGACCCTGACGGCGCCGATCGGCGGAGCCCGCCCGTGCCGCCTGACTCGCACGACACCGGTCTGCGGGCGGCGCATCCACCGGGTGGCGAAATCCCAATCCCGGTCGAGGGTAAGCGGGCCCTGCGGGCTCCAGCGCTGTCGCTCACTCCGGTGTCGCGTCCCCGCCTGCCGGAAGCTCATCACGGGTAGAGGGATCGAGCTGACAAGGAAGAGGTCCCAGGTTCAAGTCCTGGTAGGCCCACCAGCCCGAACGCCTCGCACTGATCATGGTGCGGGGCTTTTTCGTTGCGACCACTACTGCGACGGGCCTACTCGTACGGTCGTCGAGCTTCGTGACGGCGTGGTGCCGATCAACACCGTGTGCTTCGCCCTCGTCGAGATCTGACCGCCGGCAGGATCGGCGTTCCGCGTGGGGTTCCGGCGGAACGCCGATCTGTTCGGCTACGCCGCCGGGTCGGCGTTCACGGCGACCGCGACGTAAGCGATCCGTGGAAGTTCGGCACGGAAGCCCTCATCGGTCTCGTAGACGGTCAGTGTTCCGGCGGACCGTACCTGCTCGGGGACTGCTTCCAGGGAGGCGAAGTCGTCCTTCGTGTAGCGCAGACAGGTGGTGACCAGGTGCTCGACCCAGTTCAGGACCTCCTCGTCAGTGGTCGGGCCGTCCGGGGGGGTGAGGCCGTACGCGTTGCGCACGTACCAGAGCATGCGGTTCCTTGCGGACGCCGCGTCGTCGGCGGTGATGGTGATGGGGTCGTAGACCCGGACGGTTCGCACGTCGGTGAAGCCGGCGGCTGTCAGGTCCTTCTCGAAGTCGGTCGCGGTGAAGTGGGTGTACTGGTGGCCGGTGGGGCTGTAGGCGTCGACGATCTGCTCGAACCAGTGGGCCATGGGGGTGCCGGTCTCGAAGTCGTGGACCACCAGGCGGCCACCGGGACGCAGGACCCGCTGGGCCTCCGCGTAGCAGCCGTTTCTCTCCTCCACCGGGATGTGGTGCGCGCCGTACGCCACCAGCACGGCGTCGAACGCGTCGTCGTGGCACAGCAGGAACTGCGCGGGCTGGCGTACGGCAGGCAGGCCGTAGTCGAAGGCCTGCGCGGCCATCTCCGGCGCGACGTCGCCGGTCAGGATCCAGTCCCTGTCGGTACGCCATTGGGGCAGTTCGCGCGTGACCCGCACCAGGGTGCCGCTGCCGCCGAGGACGTCGAGGAGCCGGAAGCCCGCGGGCAGGCGGTCCACGCCGGTGAGGCCGGTCGCCAGTTCCAGCAGGTTGCTCATCCCGGTGGCCTTCACGCTGCTGCGTTCGTGTGCCCGCCGGAACGAGTCGCCTCTGCCGCCGGAGTCGTCGGAACCGAACTCGTTGGTCGTGGTCCTCCCGAGGTCGAGGATCGCCTCCCCGCCGGGACGCCGCAGCCACAGCGCGGACGCCATCTCGGGGAACCTCTCGGCGAACAGCCGCTCGAACTTCTCGACCGTCAGGCCGGGCAGATATTCCATCGCGGTCTCTCCTTCATGGGACGACTGGCTAAGAGACGAAGTCGAAGTAGGCGTTGGCGGGGTAGTCGTAGCCGGGCCGTTTGTGCCGTTCCTTCGGCACGGGGAAGCCGGCCTTCAGGTACACGCTCAGCAGGAACGCGCCTTCCTGTGTCTCGATCCCGAGTTCGCGCAGCAGGTCCTCGTCCACGTCGGCGGGCCGGCGCGCGTACTCCACGAGCGTGTTCTTCAGGCCGCTGCCGTCAGGCATGCGTGCCTTGGGACGGTTCGCGATGTACGGCGGGAGGTCTCCCTCGAAGGCCTGCCGCAGGATCCACTTCTCCACCCCGCCGCGGAGTTTCAGGTCCATGGGGAGGTTGTAGGAGAACGTGAGGAGGTCGCGGTCCATGAACGGGACCCTGGTCTCGACGGAGTTCATCATGCTGGACCGGTCGACGCGCTGCAGGTCGGTACGGTGCAGGTTGCCGACCCGGTAGCGCATCAGGCCCACCGGGTCCTCGTGGGTGCGGAAGATGTCGTAGCCCGCCAGCACCTCGTCGCTGCCTTCGCCGCACAGCGCGACCTTGAAGCCGTGCCGGCTGACCTGGTGGTAGGCGAAGTTGCCGAAACAGGCGTCGAACACGTCGATCGCCTCGAAGTGCTCGGAGCCGTACACGACGTCGGGGATGCTCTCGATGAGCGCCTCCCGGTCCAGGCCCGCCACGATGTGCGGGACGCCGAACTCCTCGCAGTACCGCCGCGCGACCGCGATGTCGGCGGCCCCGGGGAAGCCGACGGTGACCGCGGTGACCCGCGGGTGGTATTTGCGCGCCACGTGCAGCACCGCGGCGCTGTCGATGCCGCCGCTGAACATCACGGCGATCGGCAGATCCGTCTGGACCTGTTTCCTGACGGCCTCGTGGAACAGCGTCCGGTACGTCGCGACGGCCTCGTCCGGCGTCAGGTCCGGCGGTTCGGTCTCCAGGTCGGCGTACCTGGTGACCACGCCGTCCCGCATGCGTGTCCCCGGCGCCATGGTGATCACGTCGCCGTGGCCCCACAGGCACTTCTGCTCCGACGCGAAGGAGTAGACGCCGTCGCGTACGGCGTAGTACAGCGGTTTGATCCCGATATGGTCCCTGGCGGCGAGGAAGGACCCCTGCCGTCCGTCGTACAGCACGAAGGCGTACATGCCGTCGAGGCGGCCCACGAAGTCCGCACCCCACTCCAGGTAGGCGTGGACCAGCACCTCGGTGTCGGAGAACGTCCGGAAGACATGTCCGAGGTCCTCGAGTTCGCGGCGCAGGTCCAGGTAGCCGTACAGCTCGCCGTTGAACACCACCCGCACCTGGCCCGTGGCGTCGGCCTGCGGCTGACGCGCGTGCTCGCGGTCGACGATGGCCAGGCGGTTGGTGCCGAGCGCGACGCCGGGCCCGGCCCACCGCTCACCGAAACACTCGGCGTCTCCCCTGTGCCTGATCCGGCCGAGCATCGAGAGCAGCTCCTGCTCCCTGCGCCGTACGGCGCTCTCGCTCTCCGCGCCGGCGCGCGGGTCGATCATCGCTGCGATTCCGCACATGCCGGCCTCCTAGACCGTGACCGTCACGCCGAGGCGACCGAGGTCGTCGAAGAACTTCGGGTAGGTCTGCCCGGCGTACTGGGGGTTCCTGATCGTCAGCCCGTCCTCGCTCCGGAGCGCGACCAGCGTCATCGCGAACACCACGCCGTGGTCGTAGTGGCTGTCCACGACCACGCCGCCGCGCACACCTTCGGACGAGCCGTGGACGATCAGCTCGTCGCGCCGCTCGTCGGCGTCCACACCCGCCGTGCGCAGCTCGTGGCGGAAGTCGCTGATCCGGTCGCACTCCTTGTAGCGGAGATGCTCGATGTTGTAGAAGCGGCTCGTGCCGTCGGCGTGCGCGGCGAGCGCGGCGAGGGGCAGCACGGCGTCGGGGGCGATCGAGCCGTCGAAGTCCATCGGCTTGAGCGGCCCGCCGCCGCGGACCGTCAGCGTCGTCCCGTCCTGGACGAGATCGACGCCGATCTCCCGCAGGTAGTCGAGGACCCCGCCGAGCTCCTCCAGCACACAGTTCTCCAGGCGGATCTCCGACTCGACCGACGCGGCGAGGGCGAGCAGGGCCGCGGTGCTGGCGGGGTCGCTGCCGACGACGTGCCGCGCCGGCTGGAAACGCTGCCGTCCGTCGACGTGGAACTCCATCAGGTCGTCGGAGGCCCGCACGTCCACGCCGGCGTTACGCAGGACGTCCAGCGTGGTCCGCACCATGGGCCTGGCCTTGAGCTGGTCCTTCACCGTCACGGTCAGCTCCTCGCCGAGCAGGCCGCCGAGGTAGAGCAGGCCGCTGAGGAACTGCGAGCTTCTCCTTCCGGAGATCGCGACATGGCCGCCGTGCGTGGCGGAACCGTCGAGCGTGATGGGGAGACGGTCGTCGGGGCCGGTCGAGGTGCACAGCACGCCGAGTTCGCGCAGCGCACCCACCATCTCGGAGTTGGACCTGCGGCCGAGCGACTCGACGTACGGCGTGATGAACGTGACGTCGCGCGTGAGCGCGGTGGCCCCCATGAGGAGGCGCAGCACGATCCCGGAGTTCCCCGGGCACAGTGTGGTGCCGGCGGTCAGTTCCTCCGGGCCGACGATCTCGACGCCGGTGCCGGTGTCGGTGATCTCCGCGCCGAGTGCTCGGCAGCAGTCCATCATCGCGCGCACGTTGTTGCTGGTCGCGACGTTGACGACGTGGCTGCGTCCCGGCGCGAGCGCCGCCGCGAGTACGGCGCGAGCCGAGGAGCTCTTGGACGCCGGAGGGGTGATGGCGCCGGCGAGCCGGTTCGCCGGCGCGACGTGGATCTGGTTGTACTGCAGGGCATCCATGGTCACATCAACGCCTTGGTAGCGGTCGGGACGGGTTCGAGGTGCTGACGGCCGGACGGGTCCCAGTGGACGCCGAGCCGGGTCAGGACATCCAGGTAGCCGGGGAAGCTGGCCGGCAGCAGGTGAGCGCCGTCGACGACCGCACCCATGCGGCAGCCGAGCGCCGCGGTGGCCAGGCTCATGAAGATCCGGTGGTCGCCGTGACCGTCCACGGCGACACCACCAGGCGGGCTCTGCCTGCCTGTCGTGGTGAAGCCGTCGAGCAGCCCGTCGGCCCGGTGCAGGGGGGTCAGCTGGCATCCCAGGCGGCCGAGTTCGGTGAGCATGACCGACACCCGAGGACATTTGTGGTTGTTGACGTGCGCGACGTCGCGCACGGTGACCTTCGCGTCCACGAACGGCGCGATGGCGGCGAGGGTCGGGACGACGGTCGGCATGTTCCTGCCGTCGATCTCCACCGACGCCGCCGCCGGTCCGGTGTGCCGCAGGCGCAGGGTCCGTGCCACCGGGTCGTGCCGGCAGTGGACGCCGAGCGCGCCGAGCACCTCCATGAACTCCTTCTCGGAGCTCAGCCCCGACGGCCGGTAGCCCGCCACGGTGACGTCCGCGTCGCGGACCACCGCCACCGCACCCGCCACGTACGACAGCGCGGTGAAGTCGGACGCGATCAGGTGCACCTGTGACCGGTACGCGCTCGGTGTGACGAGGAACGACGGGCCCGATCGTTCCACCGCGGCACCCTGTTCCCGCATCATGGCGAGCGTCAGGTCCACGTAGCCCTCACCGACCGGTTCGCCGTCGTACCTGATCCGCACCTCGCCGTCGGCGAGCGGCGCGACGAGGAGCGCGGCGGTGAGCGCCTGTGAGCTGTGCCGAGGGTCGATGAGGGTCTCTCCCGCCAGGCGGGACCCGCCGCGCACCTTGATCCGCAGGTGCGTGGCGTCGCTGACGTCGTCCCACCGCGCGCCGAGGTCGGTGATGAAGTTCAGGTACCGGGTCACGGGCCGCGCGCGCATCGACGCGTTGCCTTCGATCACGGTCTCGCCGGGGATGAGGCAGGCCACCGCGGCGAGCGTGCGGAAGTTGAACGCGGAACCCGCCGTCGTGACCGGTGTGGCCGGCGGGCCGGCCGACCGTCCTGTGCCGGTGACGACCAGCCTGGCCTCGTCCTCGTGCACGACGTCGGCGCCGAACAGCTTGGCCGCCTCGAACAGATCGCGGGACTCCGAGGACCACGCCGGGTTCACGATCACGCTCGGCGCGTTGGCGAGCAGGCTGAGCAGGACGGCACGCTGCATGTGCGGCTTGGAGTGCGGAATCCGTACCTCGCCGCGCACGCCGTGCCGTACGGGATGGATGTGGACCTTTCCCACCTGAGCGGTGCTCACCCGGCGATCACCGCCGTGGCCGTGATCTCCACGAGGAAGTCGGGCCGGACCAGGGCCGCGAGCACGGTCGTGTTGACCGGCGCGATGTCCTGGAAGTACGCGCGGTGCGCGCGTGCGTAGTCGTCGAAGTGCGCGCGGTCCGACAGGTAGGTGACCGTGCTCACGACGTCTTCGAGGTCGGCGCCGAGTTCGCGCAGCGCCGTCTGGATCTTCCTGATGATGAAGTCGGTCTGGGTGTAGGCGTCGTCGCCGTGCACGCGGTCCTCGCCGTCGATGGCGGCGGTGCCGGCGACGAAGACCTGGTTGCCGATCCGGACACCTCGGGAGTAACCGAGCCTCGGCTCCCACGTGGACGGGCTGGAAACCGATCGCCTGCCGGTGCGGGCGGCTGTTGGTGATGGCACAGCGTCTCTCCTCAGATGGTTCTCGATGGACGTGCTGTCACGTGCGGGAAGTGCGGGCCCTGCGCGGACCCTCGCGTTGGGACAGGTGTACGACGGTGACGATGACCAGGCAGAACACGGCGAGCGACAGGATGGGACTGGTCAGCAGCACCAGAGGGACGTCGACGCCGAGCCAGCGGGGTACCGCGGCCCCGACCCCGACCAGGGCCTCTCCGGTGATCAGCCCGGACCACAGCAACGTGGACCTGTCGTTCGCCGCTTCGAGGGCCCGCGCGCCGCGCCGGCGGGTGAGGCGGCGCAGCACCCCGGGCAGCAGGGCCCCCGCGAGCATCGGAACGGTCAGGCTGAGCGGCAGGTACATGCCGATGGCGACCGGCATGACGTACAGACGGGTGGAGCGTCCGGTGCGCCGCAGCACCGTGTCGGCCGCGATGATCACGACCGCGGCGACGGCGCCGGTCCACAGCATCGGGTAGGGGAACGCGCCGGTGCCGAACACCATGTCGGCGAGGTTGGCGAACAGGACGGCCTGCGGTGCCTGCAGCGCGTCCGCCTGGTCGGTGCCGAGACCGTAGGCCTGTACCAGCAGCACCACGATCGGCGCGACCACGAACGTGAACACCACCACCCCGGCGAGCTGCGCGATCTGCTGCCTGCGGGGCGACGCGCCGAGAAGCGCACCGGTCTTGAGGTGTTGCGCCGTGTCGCCGGCGGTGGCCGACGCGGTGCAGACGAACGCCGCGACGAACAGGACACCGGCCGTCAGGCCCGCGTCCCTGCCGAGCTGGAGCGCCATGAATCCGAGCGCCGTGATCAGCAGCGCGCAGATCGCGAAGGCCGAGCTCGGGTTGTTCGAGTTGCCGATCAGCCCGACGGTGTAACCGGAGACCGAGGTGAAGACGAACACCAGGACCAGCACGACCACCGTGGAGACCAGGCCGACGAGGTCCGAGCCGGTGGCCACGCGCATCAGCAGGAACGTGCACACCGCCGTCACGGCGACGGCGATCGCCGTGCCACGCGGGGAGACGTCGTCCTGCCGCGTGCGGCCGTCCGCCTTCTGGCGCAGGCCCGCGAAAGCCCACCTGAGGCCTTTGCCGATCACCTGACGGGTCTCCACGACCGACCACAGCGCGGCGACGATCATCGCGCCGAGCCCGATGTACCGCACCTGCGTGCTCCAGGTGTCCCAGGCCAGGCCGACCAGGTCACCCCTGGCGGGGCCCGCGACCAGAGGTATCGCGACCAGCCACGACAGGACGCTGCCGAGCACCATCGACGCCGAGTACTCCAGCCCGACGATGACCCCGACGCCGACCAGCGCGAGCGACATGTCCACCCCGCCGTACACGACGCGTCCCGCGACCCTGACCGCCGCCTCGACCGTCCCCGAGATAACCTGGACGACGCTCACCAGCGCCTTGAACAGGGCACCCGCGAGCACGGCGAGAGCCATCGGCGCGAGGCTCCGCGCACCATCGCTCCCCGCGCGCGCGATCTTGGCGGCGGCGGTGCTCTCGGGGAACGGCAGTTCCGGTGAGCCGAGGGTCAGCGTGCGGCGCAGCGGGATCACGAACAGCACGCCGAGGATCCCGCCGAACGCGCACACCAGGGTGATCTCCCAGTAGCTCAGGTCGTCGCGCACGCCGGCCAGCACGAGCGCCGGCATGGTGAACACGATGCCGACCGCGAGCGCCTCACCCGACGACGCGATGGTCTGCGCCAGGTTGTTCTCCAGCACGGTGGCCCCCCGCATGGCCACCCGCATGATGCCGGTGCACAGCACCGCCGCCGGGATGGCGGCCGAGATGGCCACGCCGGAGTACAGGGCCAGGTAGGTGATGGCGGCGGTGAGCGCCATCCCGACGCCTAGCCCGAGGGCCACCGACCGTGCCGTCAGCTCACGCGGAACGGTGGCGGCCGTCCTGCGCGTACGCATCGTTCCGCCTGTCACGCGACGACGACCCTCATGCGGGAATGCACCGTGGCGGTGTCCCTGTCCAGCTGCTCCTGGTCCTCGTTGACCAGCCACACCAGGGCCCACGCGCTCGCGAGGTCGGTCGTCACCGGCCAGTCGCGGCCCACGTCCGCGATGATCCGCGTCTCGGCGTACGAGGGGAGCCGGCCGACCTCGTCGAGACCTTCGTAGCCGGTGACCCGTCCGGCGTGGTCGTTGACGAGGCAGCACACCGCGTAGTGCCGGTCGAAGCGGTACGGCCCGGCCGGCGGCGTGTGCTCGCCGAGGAACAGCCGCACGGTCTCCTGGTAGCAGTTCAGGCCGGAGCAGCGGTGGATCATGCGCGGTGTCCCCGCACCCGGCAGCCGGTTGTTGACCTCGATGACGCGAAGGCCGCGTGAGGTCATCTTGAACTCGGTGTCGTTGATCCCGATACGCACGCCGATGGCCGCGTTGGCGGCCTGGATGTGCGGCAGCACCTCGCTCACCAGCGGGTCGTCCAGCGGCATGGACCGGATCGTGCGGTAGATGCTGGCCCGGCCGTCGCGCTGGAGCTTCTCGTACCGCGCCAGGGACACGACCTCGCTGTGGCCCGTGCCGTCGTGGAGGAGGTTCATGAAGTACTCGTCGCCGTCGAGGTACTCCTCGGCGAGCACGGTGTCGTACCGGTTCCCGTCCGGGTCCGGCACCTGGGTGATGACCTCGAACGCCTTGACGACCTCGTGCTCGTCGGCGCAGACGAACACGTGACACGAGCCCGTCGAGGCGTTCGGCTTGAGCACGACCGGATAGCCGCGGCGCTCGGACCAGGCGAGGACCTCGCCGAGGTCCCCGGACTCGAACCAGCCGGCGCACGGCACGCCGTGCCGGTCCCAGTGCGCCTTCATGGTCGCTTTGTTGAACCTGGCGGCGACGGTGTCCGCCGGGTTTCCCGTGAGGTTCAGCGCGTCGGCGAACAGGTCGCTGTACTCCAGCGCCATCTGGTCCCCCGGCACGACCGCCGCCACCCCGTGCCTTCGCAGGCGGCCGATCGTGTCGGCCATGTCCCGGTGCCTGAAGACCTCGACGTAGTCCTCGTCACGCAGTGACCGTGCTGTGTACGGATCCGCGAAATCGCGTGTCAGAACACCGACCGCGGAGAGCCCCATAGCTCTTATCTCCGCCCCGTACGGCGCTCCTGCCGCCACCGGGTCCACCACCGCTACCACTCGCTCAGCGGTCATCGGTCCTTCAGCCTCCCAGCCTCGCATCAGCACCTCATTTCCGCGCGGCCAAGCATGCAGGGCAGGACATTGGCAACGCGTTGGCAACGCATTGGTGGTGCTTGAGTGACCAGGTCACAGGCCTGATAGCGGAGGCGGCGCCGGCGTTCGAGCAGCCGGTGAATAGCGCAATTTCGCGGCATACCGGTAGCGCGTGAAACGCCTACGCTGGCATTCGAACCCGCATCGACAATTGGGGCACCATGGCAGCCCGGTTCCGTCTGCTCGGCGATATAGAGGCCACCATTGACAGGCGGCCTATTATTATCGGTTATGGTCAACTGAAATGCGTTCTGGCGGTGCTGCTGATCGAGGCGAACCGCACGGTCCCCGTCGACGAGCTGATCGACCGCGTGTGGGGCACACGCCGGCTGCCCCGGCGGCCGCGCGGCGCGGTGCAGCACAGCGTGACCCTGTTGCGCCGTGCGCTCGCGTCCGCTCAGGACGTCACGATCGCCTGGCGGTCGACCGGCTACCAGCTCACCTGCGACCCGTCCGCGGTCGACGTACGACGGTTCCGCTCGCTGCTCGGCAGCGCTCGCGCGACCGGCGACGACGAGCTGGCCGCGGCTACGTTCGAGCAGGCGCTCGAGTTGTGGCGCGGAGAGCCCTTCACCGGCCTCGACACCCCGTGGATCAGTTCGTTGCGCAGGACGCTGATCCATCAGCGTCAGGCGGCGCGACTGGACCTCACCGACATCCAGTTACGCCGCGGGCTGCACACCGCGCTCCTCGCCGACCTGCGCGACTGGGCCGAGGACGACCCGCTGGACGAACGCCTGGCCGGTCAGTACATGCTCGCCCTGTATCGCAGCGGTCGTCAGGCCCGCGCGCTGGAGCACTACGCGCACGTACGCCGCTGCCTGGCCGAACAGATGGGTGCCGACCCCGGGCCGCTGCTGCAACGGCTGCACCGGCAGATCCTCACCGCCGACCAGGCGCTGGTCACGCCGGCCGCCGTCCCGCACGCGGCCCCGCGGAGCGGCCCCACGCCGCCGCCGGTCACGCCGGTGGCGTGCACGCTGCCGGCCGACCTCACCGGTTTCGCCGGCCGGGGCACACAGGTGCGCGAGATCATCGCCAAGGCCACCGAAGCGGCGCACACGGGCCGCATGGTCGCCGTCCACGCCGTCGACGGCATGCCGGGGGTCGGCAAGACGGCGCTGGCGGTCCACGTCGGCCATCTTGTCGCCGACCTGTTCCCCGACAGGCAGCTCTTCGTGGACCTGCACGCGCACACCGCGGGACGGCAGCCGACCGAGCCCGCCGACGCGCTCGGCGTCCTGCTGGCCGCCGACGGGCTGGATCCCCGTGACCTCCCCGAAGGGCTGGAGGAACGCGCGGCGATGTGGCGGGACCGGATGGCGGGCAAACGCGCGCTGCTGATCCTCGACAACGCCGCAGGCAGCGACCAGGTGGCGCCACTCCTGCCCGGCGCGGCGGGGAGCCTCGTACTGATCACCAGCCGCCGTCACCTGGGTGACCTGCCGGCCGCGGTCGACACCGTCTCACTGGCGACCCTGCATCCCGACGAGGCGCAGCAGATGTTCCTGCGTCTGGCTCCGCGCGCGGCGAGCGAGCCGGCGCGGGTCGGGGAACTGGTCGCCATGTGCGGTCACCTGCCGCTGGCGATCTCTCTGCTGGCCCGGTTGTTCACCAAACACCGCGCCTGGAGCATGGGGGACCTGATCGCCGAGACGGCCGCCAGACTGCTCGTCGTCACGGCGGAGAACCACACCGTCGGCGCCGCCTTCGACCTGTCCTACCGCCACCTGACCGCCGACCGGCAGCGCGTCTTCCGCCACCTCGGCCTGCACTCCGGCGTGGACATCGACACCTACGCGGCCGCCGCGCTGACCGGGCTTCCCCATCACGAGGTGGTCGCGCACCTCGACGCGCTGCAGGGGGACCATCTCGTCAACGAACACGCCTTCCGGCGGTACCGCATGCACGACCTCATCCGTGAGTACGCGCGTGTGCTCGCCGCCGCCGATCCCGCCGGCGAACGCGAACAGGCCGTGGAACGGCTGCTCGACTACTACCAGCACACCGCGGCACGCGCTGACACCCGCCTGGCCCGGCTCAGCCGTCCCACGGTCACCCCGGTGCCGGCGGTGCCGGCCGCGGCACCCGAACTGCGGACGAGGGACGAGGCGCGACGATGGCTGAACGACGAGCGCGGCAACCTGCTCGCGTACATCGAGAAGGCGGCCGAACGCCGTCCGGCCCGGATGGCGGCACTCACCGCGGCCGTCGCCTCCTATCTGCGTGCCGAAGGTCCGTGGTCCCTCGCCTCCGACCTGCACCGCGCGGCTGTGGACGCGACAGCGCGCAGCGGTGACCGGTGCGGTCACGTGATCGCCATGACCGACCTCGCGGGGATCCTCTGCCTCATGGGGGACCACCCGGGTGCGACGGACCTGCTGCGCGAGGCGAGGGACATCTGCCGGGAGGCCGGAGACCGGCGCGGTGAGGCCCACGCACTGCACGAGCTCGGTGTGGTCAGGACCCTGACCGGGTGCCACGCCGCCGCCAACCGGATGCTCCGGCAGGCGCTCGACCTCCACCGAGAGGTCGGTGAACGCCTCGACCAGGCTTCCGACCTGCACATCCTCGGTGTCGTCGGGTGGCTGAGCGCGGACTACGGCGGTGCGCGGGTGCTGCTGTGGCAGGCGCTCGACATCTACCGCGAGATCGGGGACCGGCACGGCGAGGCCGTCGCGCTCACCGATTTCGGCACCCTCCGGTTGCTCACAGGGGACACCTCCGGTGCGGACGTGGACCTGTCGCGGGCCCTCGCGATCTGCCGGCAGGTCGGCGACCGGCTCGGTCAGGCCAACGCGCTCGTCGCGCTCGCGACGGCACGGTGGCGTGGCGGCGACCGGCCGGGTGCCACCACGATGCTGCGGCAGGCTCTCGGCATCTACCGCGAGATCGGTGACCGCCGCGGGCAGGCGGCGGCACTGAACCGGCTCGGGGTCGTCCGTTCGCTGAGCGGGGATCTGCGGGAAGCCGCGGAATTGCTGCGCAGGGCCCTTGAGATCCATCGGCGGATCGGCGACAGGGACGGTGAGGCCGAAACCCTCAACAACACAGGCTCTCTGTCGCTGACGTGCGGCGACCCGGCGCAGGCCCGCCTGCACCACGGTGCGGCGCTGCGGCTCGCGCGTGCCATACCCAACAGGCTGGAGGAGGCCCGTGCTCTGGAGGGTGACGGCAGAGCGGCCGAGGCGCTCGGCGAGCGTGACACCGCCGCGAGGCTGCTCCGGCAGGCGCTCACGGTCTACGAACGCATCGGCGCTCCGGAGGCGGGCAGGCTCGCACCGGAGCTCGACACCCAGTCGGCGTACACGTGGACGCGCGCGACCCCTCCGTGCCGGGAGGCCGGCCCAGAGGACGACGGTGCACGCGAGGTCTCGTGGGCCGGGGTGCGCCGAACCTTCCGCATGGGGTGAGGCGCGAGCCGTGATCCGGCCCTCTCGTGTGCGCGGGGCACTCAGGTGCGTCCACAGGGAGGACTGAGTAGGTGTACTCATGCCGGTACGGCGGCGACGGCCGAGCCTTGAGAGTATGACGAAACCAGTCCAACCGACCATGACGACCGTTTACTACATGCAGTGCGTCCTGTCGTTCTGCCTCGCGCTCGGCAGCGTCGTCATCGGCATCCTGTACCTGCCGGTCGACACGTGGGTGCGTGCGTTCCTTGCCGTCGGTGTGCTGTACACGGTGACCTCGTCCTTCGTCCTCGCCAAGTGCGTACGCGACCGCCAGGAGATCACCCACGTGACGAGCCGCGTCGACCAGGCCAGGCTCGACAAACTGCTCGCCGAGCACGACCCGTTCAAAGTGGAGAAGATCTGACCGGTCCCCCGCACGGGGGCGGGGACACGGGACAGGGAGCGGGGACGGCGTGCGGCGTCAGTCCCCGTCGATCCCGCGCTCAAGCGCGTACCTCATGAGCTCACCGCGGTTGTGGAGTTGCAGCTTGCTCAAGGTGTTCTGCACGTGGTTCTGCACCGTGCGGTGGGACAGCACGAGCCGCTCCGCGATCTGCCGGTACGACAGACCCTTGGCGACCAGGCGCAACACCTCGGTCTCCCGTTCGGTCAGCCGGGGGCCGTCGCTCGGGGACGGCCGGGTGGCGAGCCTGCGGTACTCCCCGAGGACCAGGCCGGCCAGCCCCGGCGTGAACACGGCGTCGCCTTCCAGGGTGCGCCGCACGGCGTCGAGGAACTCCTCCCTGCTCGCCGATTTCAGGAGATATCCCGAGGCGCCTGCCTTGACGGCCTCCAGCACGTCCTGCTGTTCCCCGCTCGCCGACAGCACCAGGATCCGCGGCGCGTGATCGGCCGCCGACAGCCCGCGTGCCACCTCGACCCCGGACAGATCAGGCAGACGCAGATCGAGGACGACGACGTGCGGCCGTACCGCACCGGCGACGCGCAGCGCCTGCGCGCCGAGGCCGGTGGTGGCCACCACGTCGTATCCCGCGTCGGTGAGGTCGCGCGCGACGGCGTCCCGCCACATCGGGTGGTCGTCGACCACCATCACCCTCACGGCCTCCACGTCCGCCACTCTAGGCCGCGCCATCCGGTACGCGGACCCCGATCGTCCTCGGGAACCGGGACCGTCAGCTCTATCTCGGTGCCCTGACCGGGATGCGACACGACGCTCACCGTGCCGCCGAGGTCGGCCATCCGGCCGCGGATCGACCTGGCGATGCCGAGCCGTCCCTCCGCCTCGGCCTCCCGCAGGCGTCCGTCGGGGATGCCGGGCCCGTTGTCCCTGACGGTCACGATGACGGTGCCTTCGCCGCTGTCGGCGAGCACCCAGGCCCGCGCGTCCGCGCCGCAGTGCCGCCTGACGTTGTCCAGCGCCGCTCCGGCCGCCGCGGCGACCTCGCGCGCGTGCGCCGCGGGGAGCAGCAGCGGGGCCGCGGGGGTGGACACGGTGACCGACGCCGTGCCGAGGCGGCGCAGCAGCGCGCTCACATCGACCAGGGCCCGGCTGCTCTCGGAGTGCTCGTCAGGCGGGGCCGGTTCGCTGCGGATCAGCTCGCGCAGCGCCACCTCCTGCTCCCCGGCGAGCCTGCCGAGCTCGGCGGCCGCACCGCCGATCTCCTGGCCACGCCGTTGCACCAGGGCCAGGACCTGGAGCACCGAGTCGTGGATGCCCCGCGCGAGCCGTTCGCGTTCCCGGCCCGCGGCCTCGATCTCGACGGCCCGCTGCAGCCGCGCCTCGGCCTGCTTGGCGAGGCGGGCCACATGGCCGACCACCACACCGGCCATCAGCATCAGCACGGCCCCCTTGAGAAGGACGCCGAAGTCGAGCTCACGCGCACCGCGCACCCACTGGTCGGCGGCCGACAGCACGATCGCGGCCGTCGCGCCGGCGCGGCGTCCGCCGTACACGGCCCAGGCGAGCACGGGTCCGCCGACCCAGGTGGCCGTCACCGGCATGACCCCGGACGGCCCGGCTTCGGGCCCTTGGACGTACCGCGAGGCGAGCAGGCACACCACGGTCACGAGCAGGTCGGTCGCCACGAGCACGCGACCGGGCCTGCTGGCGTACCAGTAGGTCGCGCCGGCCGTCCACAACGCCATGACGGCGAAGACGGCCCAGCCCGCCACGGGACGTGCGTACCCTCCGGCGGACAGCAGCAGGACGGCGGCGTAACACAGCGACGCGACGCGATAGACCGCGATGGCCCGCCAGAACGGCCGCTCAATCCCCATGAGGACCGCTCTCCTGCGCGCCGGGACGCCGGAGCGCGACCCGGCACGAGGACGTGCGGCGCCTACTCGGGCTTGTGGCAGACCGCTTCCACGTTGTTGCCGTCAGGGTCGCGGACGAAGGCCCCGTAGTAGTCGGGGTGGTACTCAGGCCACAGACGCGGCTCATGCAGGACGGCGGCGCCGTGACCCACGGCCGCGTCGAAGAACGCGCGAACCGACGCGCGGTCCGCCGCGGCGAAGGCGATGTGCGACTCCCTGAACCCCTCGCCGGTCTCCTGCGCGCTGATCCAGAACATCGGTTCGGATGGTGGGCCGTACCCGATGGCGACGCCGAAATCCATGACCCGGCCGCTGCCGAGCGGGGTGAGCACGGTGTCGTAGAACGAGGAACTGGCCGCCATGTCGGCGCACTGAACTCCGAAGTGATCGAGCATGCCGTCATGGTGGCGCACGCCACCGACATTTTCCTCGCGGCTCCGCCGGTCACGGCTCGCCGTTCTCCACGGCCTCCTTGAGCGCCGCGAGGGTCCGCTCGTGCGCCGCCACGCCTTGGCTGACGGTGAACCCGATGAGCAGCGCGTTCGCCTCGAAGGTCATGCGCTCGGCCACGCGGGTACGGCCGTCGCCGAGGTCATGGAAGACCGCTCTCTGGTGGGTGACCACACCCGGCGCGGTCCACGTGTCGACCTCGTACCACAACCCCGCCGGGTCGATCCGCTGCCGCGCGCGGATCCTGCTGTTGATCGGCACCCCCGCCACCGGGATCCGCTCGACGGCGGTGAACTCCAGGTGGCGGGTGCCGTCCTCGTACCGATCGCCGTGGACGTCGATCTCCCGCAGGAAGGGATGCCTGCCGATGTGGTTGCCGACCTCGGAGAACACCGAGAACACCCGCTCGGCAGGGGCGCCGACCTCACAGGACAACTCCTTGGTCACCCGGCGGCGGAATCGCATCGGCGCCTCACGTTGCTCCGACAAGGGGGTCTTAGTGACTTATACCGTACGAACCCCCGGCTCAGCGTGCGTCCCGTACCTGGTTCACATAGGCCACCAGACCGGTCAGCTGCTCGGCCGTCCACGGCAGCGCGCGGCTCAGCTCACCGCTGTTGCCGCTCCACATCCGCCGTGCCGCGACCTTGGTGTCCTCTCCTCCGTGGAACGCCGCACCGACCGCGTCCCAGCGTTCCACCAGCTCGCCGACCCGCGGATCGTCCACCGGTGTCCCGTTCGCGACGTGCGGCAGGAGCTCCTCCACCAGCTCCACCCATCGCGTCCTCGCCGCCTCGACGGCCTCGGGGCCCATCTCGTCCCGGCGTGCCGCCAGCCGTGACCGCTGCTCGGCGGTGAAGTGGTTCTCCAGCATCGACATCATCTCCAAGGTCGTCATGAGATCTTCCGGATCGGGCTCCGGCGCCGCGTGGAGCCTGCCGAGCAGACCGTGGATCTGTTCGCGCAGCTCCGCGATCCGAGCGGCGTGCGCGTCCAGCTCGCGCAACTGCGCGTCGAGCAGGTCCCGCATGTGTGCCGGCTCGGCGAGAGCGTCCGCGATCTCCTCAAGGGAGAGCCCGAGCGCGCGCAGGGCACGCACCCGGTACAGCCGCCGCAGATCGGCGCCGGTGTAGCGGCGGTGGCCCGCCGCCGTGCGCTCACCGGCGCTCAGCAGGCCGATCTCGTCGTAGTGGTGCAGGGTGCGCACGGTCAGGCCGGTGGCCCGCGCCAGCTCGCCGATGCTCCACCGCCGTCCGGCGCCGTTCACCTCGATCACGTCATCGACGCTAGGACCTCACGTCGCGTCAGGTGCAAGTGCTCGTTTCCTGCGGCGTGAGATGGCCACCCCGACCAGGCAGAGCGCGCCACCGGCGAACGTCAGCGGGCCGGGGACCTCACCGAGCGCCACCCAGGCCATCAGCACCACGAGGGCGGGCACGATGTAGGTGGTGGCACCCATCGCGCCGGCGGTGGTGCGGGCCAGCGCGTAGGCCCACGTCGTGAAGGCCAGCGCCGTGGGGAACACGCCGAGGTACAGCAGGTTCAGCGTCGCGGCCAGGGGAGCCGTGGTCACCTGCGACGCCAGTTGCCCCGCGAACGGCAGGCAGGTCACCGCGCCGATCACGCAGCCGAACGTCGTCACCTGCAGCGCCGACGCGTGCCGCAGCGCCGGCTTCTGCGCCACCACCGCGGCGGCCCACGACGCCGCCGCGACCACGCACAACGCCACGCCGAGCACCGACGACCCCATGTGCTCCGACGTCGAGATCCCCACGATCGCCGCGCCGGTGAACGCGACCGCCATGCCGAGCAGCAGCCGCCGAGGGAACCCCTCCTTGAGGAGCCACCCGCCGAGCAGCGCGATGAGCAGCGGGCCGATGTTGACGACCATCGCGGCCGTGCCGGCGTCGACCTCCTGCTCCCCCCAGTTGAGCGCCACCATGTAGACGCCGAACCACAGCACACCGGACACCGCGATACCCGGCCATGCCGCGCGCGGCGGCAGGCCCTCACGCCGTACCAGGAGGATGACGCCGAGCGTCAGGGCACCCGCGAGAATGCGGCCGAGAGCCAGCGCGCCGGGGGAGTAGCTGTGCACCGCGCTGCGGATCGACACGAAGGCCGAGGCCCACAGCAGCACGGTGACGGCCGCGGCCGCCAGCGCTCTGCGGCCGGTGCGCTCGTCGGTCCCCGCGGTCGTGTTCGTGGCCATGGGGCGACCCTATGGCCCGTGACGGTTCCGCTCCCATCGAATTACCGCCGGCGGTCGTCCACAGGCGGGTCCTGGCCCGTCCGGCCTTTCTGGCAGGATCGGCCCTGCGTTGACCGAGGACGGAAAGGAGAGGCCGATGGAGCCAGCACAGGTGGACGCCTACTTGGCGCGGATCGGCGCGGAGCGTCCCACGTCGCCGAGCGAAGAGGCCTTACGTGACCTGCAGGTCGCGCACCTGACGGCGGTGCCGTTCGAGAACCTCAGCATCCATCTCGGCGAGCCCATCGAGCTGCGTGAGGACGCGCTCTTCGACAAGATCGTCTCGCGGCGGCGAGGCGGGTTCTGCTACGAGCTCAACGGCACGTTCGGCGCGTTGCTGCGGGCCCTCGGGTACCGCGTGTCCCTGCTGTCGGCCCGGGTCTTCGACGGCGAGCAGCCCGGTCCGCCGTTCGACCACCTGGTGCTCCGCGTGGACGTCGATGAGCCCTGGCTGGTCGACGTGGGGTACGGCCGGTTCAGCGACCACCCTCTGCGCCTGGACCACGAAGGCGATCAGCACGATCCGACCGGGGTCTTCTCCATGGTCCGCCACGGTGAGTACGGCGACATCGACGTCGTGCAGGACGGTTCCCTGGAGTACCGCGTCGACCCCCGGCCGTACGAACTGCGGGACTTCACGCCGACCTGCTGGTGGCACCAGACCTCGCCGAAGTCCCACTTCACCCGGTCGCTCGCCTGCTCACGCCGCACCGATGACGGACGGGTGACGCTGAGCGGCCGCACGCTCATCGAGACGTCGGCCGCCGGTGAGCGCACCGAGCACGACCTCGGGTCCGACACCGACGTGCTCGCCGCGTACGAGACCTACTTCGGCATGACGCTCGACCGGGTCCCCGAGCTCGTCCCCGTGGAGCCCGAGGAGTCGAACGGAAGCCCCACGTAGTTCTCCGCCAGCGTCGTCGCCGCCGCACGCGAGGAGGTCACCTGGTCCAGGTGCGCGAGCTGGAGCCGCCGGCCGTACGGGTCGTCGGTGTCGAAGGTGTGCAGCAGCGTCGTCATCCACCACGAGAAGTGCTGCGCGCTCCACACCCGCTTCAGGCATGCCTCCGAATAGGAGTCCAGCAGATCGGCGGAGCCGGTCGCGTACCAGCGGGCCAGCGCGTCGGTCAGCAGACGCACGTCCGCGACCGCCAGGTTGAGGCCCTTGGCGCCGGTCGGCGGCACGATGTGCGCGGCGTCCCCGGCCAGGAACAGGCGGCCGTACCGCATGGGCTCGGCGACGTAGGCCCGCATCGGTGTGACGCTCTTGTCCAGGATCGGCCCGGTCGCGAGCTCGAAGTCCGGCACGGTCTCCAGCCGGGTCCTCAGCTCGGCCCACACACGGTCGTCGGGCCAGTTCGCGATGTCCTCGTCCGGAGCCACCTGCAGATAGAACCGGCTGATCTCCGGCGAACGCATGCTGTGCAGCGCGAACCCCCGGTCGGTGCGCGCGTAGATCAGCTCCTCGGACGACGGCTTGACCCGGGCCAGCACCCCGAGCCACGCGAACGGGTAGTCCCGCCGGTGCTCGCTCAGCACCCCCGCCGGGATCGACGGCCGCGTCACCCCGTGGAAGCCGTCGCATCCGGCCACGAAGTCGCAGTCCAGCCGTTCGCCGCCGAAGGTCACGTACGGCCGGTCCGTGGCGGCGTCGTGCACCGCCGCGTCGGTGACCTCGAACCTGACGTCCCCGCCGTCCCGCAGCCGCGCCGCGATCAGGTCCTTCACGACCTCCTGCTGGCCGTACACCGTGATGGCCCGGCCCGGCACGAGCTCCTCGAACGCGATGCGGTGCCCCCGGCCGCCGTACCGCAGTTCGATGCCGTGGTGCGGCATGCCCTCACGCAGCATCCGGTCCCCCACCCCGGCCGCGACCAGGGTGTCCACCGTGCCCTGCTCCAGCACCCCGGCACGCACCCGGCCTTCTGCGTACGCGCGGTCGCGCGACTCGAGCACCACCGAGGTGATCCCCCGCAGGTGCAGCAGATGGGACAGCAGCAGGCCCGCAGGGCCGGCCCCGATGATCGCGACTTGGGTCCGCATGACTACGAGCATGCTGCGGCCGGGCCGTACCTAACGAGCCCTTGCTTCCACTGGGTGGCATCCGGTGCCACAATTTCCCGCACACTTCCCCACCACAGGAGGACTGCGGTGTCCGGTGGCTCACGTGAGCCGGGACGGTCGGTCACGTCCCGCGTGATGGCGGTCCTGTGCGCCTTCGACGCCGACCACCGGCGCCTCACCCTCACCGCCATCGCCGAGCGCAGCGGCATGGCCCTGTCCACCGCGCACCGCCTGGTACGCGAACTGGAGGCCTCGCACGCGCTGACCAGGGACCCCGACGGCCGCTACCACATCGGGTCCCGCCTGTGGGAGCTCGGCCAGCTCGCGCCGAGCCGCCTGCGTGAGGTGGCGCACCCCTGGCTGCAGGAACTGTTCGCCGCCACGGGGGAGAACGTCCACCTCGCCGTCCGCGACGGCATGGAGGTGCTGTACGTCGTCAAGGTGTACGGCGTCAACGCGGTCCCCATCGTGTCGCGCACCGGAGCGCGCCTCCCCATGCACGCCACCGGCGTCGGCAAGGCGCTGCTGGCACACGAACCCGACGGGTTCATCGCCGCCTACCTCACCCGCGAGCTGGAACGGCCCACCCCGCACACCGTCACCGAGCCCGGCAGGCTGGCCCGCGACCTCGCGGCCGTGCGGGCCCAGGGGTACGCGTTCACCAGCGAGGAGATGACGCTCGGCTCGTGCTCCGCGGCGGCGCCGATCATCGTCGACGGACGGCCCATCGCCGCCGTCGGCATCGTGGTGTCGTCCCGGCGGGCGCGCGAGCTGCCCCGGCTGGTGGAACCCCTGCTGACCGGGGCACGTGCGATCGCGCGCGCGTACGGCGTGGACACCTCCGCCGCGGCGCCGTGACCGGGCTCAGCCGGCTCGACCGGCTCAGCCGGCGAACAGGTCGCGCAGGTGGCGCAGCTGGATGTCGATCTGCCTGCCGCCGCCGCCTTCATGGCCGTTCCACGGCCACACGGTGATGTCCTTCTGGCCGGCCCACAGGTTGTAGGCGGCGTAGACGGTGGACGGCGGGCAGATCAGGTCCATGAGGGCCACCGAGTACAGGGCCGGCACCTCTCCCCTGGCGGCGAAGTTCAGCCCGTCGAAGTACGACAGCGTGCGGAACACCCGCTCGGCGCTGTCCCGCTGCGTGGAGAGGAACCGCACGATCTCGTGGTAGGGGTCGGCGTCGGTGATCTCCACCGCTCTGCGGAAGTGCGTGAGGAACGGCACGTCGATGAACGCCGCCACGACCTTCGGCTGCAGCGCCGCGACCGCCTGCGCGATGGCGCCACCCTGGCTGCCCCCCGCCACCACGATGCGGTCGGCGTCCACGGCCGGATGCGCGGCGGCGACGTCCACGGCCCGCACCGCGTCGGTGAACACACGGCGGTAGTAGTAGTGCTCCGGGTCGAGGATGCCCCGCGTCATCATGCCGGGGGCCTGCATGTTCTGGCCACCGTACGGATCGGCCGTGGAGCCCGGGCTGTTGTGGTGCTGCGCACCCTGACCACGGGTGTCCACGACCAGCGCCGCGTACCCACCCGCCGGCCACACCAGGTGGTCGTGCGGCAGGCCGCGGCCACCGCCGTACCCGATGTACTGCACGACACACGGCACCCCCGTGGCGCCGCGCGGAACCATCATCCACGCGTTGATCGGATGACCACCCCACCCGGCGAACGTGGTCTCGAACACCTCAACACCGGCCAGCGCCGCGTCGTACGGCCTGAAGTCGGCCGAAAGCGGGTGGACGGACGCCTCGGACAGAGTGTTCTTCCAGAAGCTGTCGAAGTCAGCGGGCTCGTCCCGCTCCGGCCGGTACTCGCGAAGTTCTTCCAAAGGCAGGTCGAACAGGGCCATCATCTCTCCGTTTACGTCAGGGCCGATACGGGGCCGTACGAGCTGCTCACGGGTCGAGTACCGCGTTCGCATGGTAGCGGCCAGAGCAGTACCAGGTCGATTGTCGGAAATGATGCCCTATGACCGTTCGTGTACCTGACGTGAGGTGTCAGGTACAGCCGCCAGGATGAGCCTCGAACCTCACGACGACGAAGGAGAACCCGTGCCACGCGCCACCGGCGGCTTCCACATCGACAGCTGGGACCAGGACACCATCGACGACCGGGAAGGTGCCACGATCGGCCGGGTCCACATCACCAAGACCTTCCACGGCGACCTCGAAGGCACCAGCACGGCCGACCTGCTCACCGCCACCGGCCAGGTGGACGGCTCGGCCGCCTACGTCGCCTTCGAACGCTTCACCGGCACCGCGCACGGACACAAAGGCTCCTTCGTCCTGCACCACACCGCCACAGGCTCAGGCGGCACGCGGTCACTGAGCTGGACGATCCTGCCGGACTCCGGCACCGGTGACCTGAGTGGCGTCACCGGCGGCGGCGACATCGCCATCGAGGAAGACGGCACCCACACCTACGTCCTCGACTACGAACTCCCCTGACCCCCGCCGGCCGTCCACAGCCTGTGGACGGCCACCCGCGTAACAGGATTCACCCCTACAGGGCCTGGCGAGGAGCAGGGAAAAGGCGTAAAGAGGTCTCAGAGGGAGGCCTCCGCGTCCATCGCGCCGCGCCGAGACGCGTGGCAGACGCCGGGAAGACGGTTCCCTATCGGAAGATTGGCGACAACCGCTTCTCGTGCGGCCAAAGGTGCGACACGATCCCTTGCTAGGCTGCAATCATCTGTAGGAAACCCGGCGTCGTCTCAGCCTGCTGAGACCGTTGAGAAGTGGGGTTGCACCGTGAAGAAGCTGATCGTCCTCGCGATCCTCGCAGCCGGAGGCCTGCTGGTCTGGCGCAAGGTGAAAGCCGACAGGGCCGAGCTCGACCTGTGGACCGAGGCGACCGGCGGCGACAACTGACCACCGGCTGACGATGCGGTGCATCGATGCTCACGGTTCACAGTGAGGACGCCGGCATGACCGCCCCGTCCATCAAACTGGCCTGCCTCGACCTGGCCGGCACCACGATCGGCGACACCTCCATGGTGGAACGCGCCTTCGCCGAGGCGATAGCCACCCAAGGCATCGTCCCCGGCACCAGCGCGTACGCCCGCGCCATGGTCCACGTCCACCACTCCCGAGGCAACCCCAAGATCGAGGTCTTCCGCGGCATCTTCCCCGGCAACGAGCCCCAGGCCCAAGCCGCCAACCTGACCTTCGAACGCTCCTACCAGGGAGCCATAGACCGCGCCGGCCTCTACCCCGTCCCCGGCACCCTGGAAGCCCTGGAAAAACTAAGAGCCGCCGACATCAAGATCTGCCTGATCACCGGCCTCAGCCGCGCCACCCTGGGCCGCGTCCTCGCCACCGTAGGCTGGATGGACAAGGTAGACCTGGCCCTCTCCCCCGAAGACGCCGGCCGCGGCCGCCCCTGGCCCGACATGATCCTGACGGCCCTCCTCCGCCTCAAGATCGGCTCCGTCCGAGAGGTAGCAGTAGCAGGCGACTCAGAAAGCGACATGTTGAGCGGCTCAAGAGCCGGCGCCCGCATAGTCGCCGGCGTCCTGACAGGCGTCCACAGCCAAGAACGCCTACTGAGAGGCGGCGCCACAAGAATAATCAACTCCATAGCCGACTTCCCCGACCTCGTCCTCGACACCACCCCCACCCCAGTAGCCACCACATCCAGGTAAGCTCTCCCTACCAAGGGGCCTTAGCTCAGCTGGCAGAGCGCCTGCTTTGCAAGCAGGAAGTCAGGGGTTCGAATCCCCTAGGCTCCACCCCAGGTCAAAGGCCACTTCCCATGATCGGGAAGTGGCCTTTTCCGCTGTGTACAGCACGGAAGTACAGCAACGGCTACGAATCCAGCCGGTCACCCAGCTTCTGAAGTGCCTTGCGCGTCTCCTCCGAGGACACCTCGCTGTAGACGTTCATCGTGACCGAGATCTGGCTGTGCCGGAGGATCTGCATCGCCACGCGCGGATGAACATCGAGCGCGACGAGCAGGGACGCGCAGGTTTTGCGGGTGGCGTGCACGTGGACCCTGCGCACCTTGGCCTTGTCACAGGCGCCGGCGAAGCTCCGCCGACGTCGGCATGCTCGTTGTCCTCATCGGTGTCACCCTGACTCAACGAAGTAGCCACCCGCACCGCCGGAGGTAATCCCGATGGATCACCAGAACACGCACTCCGTCAGCGTGGCAGGCGTGATTATCGACGACCGAGGCCGAGCCCTCCTCACTCAACGCCGAGACAACGGCCACTGGGAAGCCCCCGGAGGAGTCCTCGAACACCACGAAGACATCCTCACCGGCCTACGCCGAGAAGTCCGCGAGGAAACCGGTCTGGACATCGACCCCATCACCTTCACCGGCGTCTACAAGAACATGACCCGAGGCATCATCGCCCTCGTCTTCCGCTGCAAAGTCATCAGCGGCACCCTCACCGAAACGGACGAAGCCCGCTCATTCCGCTGGGTCACCGCCGACGAGGCCCACGCTCTCGCATCCG